>NZ_JBGDZO010000006.1:0-227121 GCF_046548235.1 Salmonella sp. SAL4457 | reverse complement strand
GCAGGTGCGACGCGGCTTTCAGCTCACCGTCGCGAGGTGGCGTATATTACGCTTTCCTCTTTCAGAGTCAACCCTGAATTTCAGGATTTTTCTCTTCAACCGACCGACTGTTTGTGTGAAGTGATTCACATCCGCCGTGTCGATGGAGGCGCATTATAGGGAGTCGGTTCAGGAAGACAAGCGGAAAAATGCATTTTTGTTTTAACCGCTCATCTTTTATCCATAACGCTTATTTTTGCTGCTTTTTTATCGCCGATGGCAGGTCAGCAAGGCTGTTTAACACCCAGTCCGCCGCGTTTTCTGCTTCTGCCGTGACCGGTTTGCCCGTACGCACCAGCACTTTTGTCCCGACATTTGCCGCCGCTGCCGCCTGCATATCTTCCAGCTTGTCTCCCACCATATAAGAAGCCGCCATATCGATATGCAGGAAATCACGCGCCGAGATAAGCATTCCTGGATGCGGCTTGCGGCAATCACATACCTGACGGAACTCTTCTATGCTGCCCTGCGGATGGTGAGGACAATAATAGATGCCGTCCAAATCAACATCGCGATCCGCCAACGACCAGTCCATCCATTCGGTTAACGTTTCAAACTGCGCCTCAGTGAATTTGCCGCGCGCGATTCCGGACTGGTTCGTCACCACCACCAACGCATAGCCCATTTTTTTTAGCTCGCGCATCGCGTCAATAACGCCGTCTATAAACTCAAATGCATCGATTTCATGTACGTAGCCGTGATCCACATTAATGGTGCCGTCACGGTCGAGAAAAATTGCGGGTACAGACTTTGCCACCTTTTATAGCTCCTGAGTAAAGCAAGTGGCGCTAGTATCGCATGTTTCAGCAGGCAAGAAAGTGCTCATCGTATAAAGCCTGATTGATTTAGACGTCTGGATGCCTTAACATCCATTCTGTTGACGGCGTTGACCGTATTAGGCAGACGAAAATGCCTCCGCTCATTTCATTACGATAATAAAGAATCAATGATTAAACTTTCGAATATTACCAAAGTGTTCCAGCAGGGGACGCGCACCATTCAGGCGCTAAATAATGTCAGCCTGCACGTGCCTGCCGGGCAGATTTATGGCGTCATTGGCGCCTCCGGCGCCGGTAAAAGTACGCTTATCCGCTGCGTTAACTTACTTGAACGTCCTACTGAAGGAAGCGTAATGGTCGGCGGTCAGGAGCTGACAACGCTTTCAGAGTCTGAGTTGACCAAAGCTCGCCGTCAAATCGGCATGATTTTCCAACATTTTAACCTGCTCTCTTCCCGTACCGTGTTTGGCAACGTCGCGTTGCCGCTGGAACTGGATAACACACCAAAGGAAGAGATCAAACGCCGTGTCACAGAGCTGCTGGATTTAGTCGGTCTTGGCGACAAGCACGACAGCTATCCGGCAAATCTTTCCGGCGGTCAGAAACAGCGTGTCGCGATTGCCCGCGCGTTAGCCAGTAATCCAAAAGTGTTGCTGTGCGATGAAGCCACCAGCGCGCTTGATCCCGCAACGACCCGTTCGATTCTGGAATTGCTGAAAGATATCAACCGTCGTCTGGGGTTGACGATTCTGCTTATCACTCATGAAATGGATGTCGTGAAACGTATCTGCGACTGCGTTGCCGTTATCAGTAATGGCGAGCTTATTGAGCAGGATACGGTCAGCGAAGTCTTCTCGCATCCTAAAACGCCGCTGGCGCAGAAGTTTATTCAGTCCACTCTGCACCTGGACATTCCGGAAGATTACCAGGCGCGTTTGAAAGCGTCGCCGGAAACTGACAGCGTGCCGATGCTGCGCATGGAATTCACCGGACAGTCTGTGGATGCCCCGCTGCTTTCTGAAACCGCGCGTCGTTTCAACGTGAACAATAATATTATCAGCGCGCAGATGGATTACGCGGGCGGTGTGAAGTTCGGCATTATGCTAACGGAAATGCACGGCACACAAGAAGAGACGCAAGCCGCAATTGCCTGGCTGCAGGATCACCATGTGAAAGTAGAGGTACTGGGTTATGTCTGAGGCAATGATGTGGTTACTGGTTCGTGGCGTCTGGGAAACGCTGGCGATGACCTTTGTCTCCGGTTTCTTCGGTTTCGTGATTGGCCTGCCGGTCGGCGTATTGCTGTATGTTACGCGCCCGGGGCAGATTATGGAGAACGCCAGGCTGTATCGCTCCCTCTCTGCGGTGGTCAATATTTTCCGCTCAATTCCCTTTATCATCCTGCTGGTGTGGATGATTCCTTTTACCCGAATAATTGTCGGCACCTCCATTGGTTTGCAGGCCGCGATTGTACCGCTGACCGTTGGCGCCGCGCCTTTTATCGCCCGTATGGTGGAAAATGCGTTGTTAGAGATCCCTGCCGGGCTGATTGAAGCCTCGCGAGCGATGGGCGCCACGCCGCTGCAAATTGTACGTAAAATCCTTTTACCGGAAGCGCTGCCTGGTCTGGTGAATGCGGCAACCATTACACTGATCACCCTGGTCGGTTACTCCGCAATGGGCGGCGCTGTCGGCGCAGGCGGCCTCGGTCAAATCGGCTATCAGTACGGTTATATTGGATACAATGCTACCGTGATGAATACGGTGCTGGTATTACTTGTCGTTCTGGTTTATTTAATTCAGTTATCCGGCGATCGCATCGTCAGGGCTGTCACGCATAAGTAACGTTAAACACAACACAAATACTCATTAAGGAAATAAGCATGGCGTTCAAATTCAAAACCTTTGCGGCAGTGGGTGCTCTGATTGGTTCTCTGGCACTTGCGGGTTGCGGTCAGGATGAAAAAGATCCGAATCATATTAAAGTCGGCGTAATCGTTGGCGCAGAGCAGCAAGTTGCCGAAGTCGCGCAGAAAGTCGCGAAAGAAAAATACGGCCTGGACGTGGAATTGGTGACCTTTAATGATTATGTTCTGCCTAATGAAGCGCTGAGCAAAGGCGATATCGATGCCAATGCCTTCCAGCACAAACCGTATCTGGATCAGCAAATCAAAGATCGCGGCTACAAACTGGTTTCTGTTGGTAAGACTTTTGTCTATCCCATTGCAGGATATTCCAAAAAAATCAAATCTCTGGATGAGCTCAAGGACGGTTCCCAGGTCGCTGTGCCTAACGACCCGACCAACCTTGGTCGTTCCCTGCTGCTGCTGCAAAAAGTAGGGCTAATTAAACTGAAAGACGGCGTCGGTCTGCTTCCTACCTCGCTGGATATCGTGGAAAACCCGAAAAATCTGAAAATTGTTGAGCTGGAAGCGCCGCAGTTGCCGCGTTCGCTGGATGACGCGCAGATCGCGTTAGCGGTCATCAATACGACATACGCCAGCCAGATTGGCCTGACGCCAGCGAAAGACGGTATCTTCGTTGAAGATAAAGATTCTCCGTACGTTAACCTGATCGTGACGCGTGAAGATAACAAAGACGCCGAGAATGTGAAAAAATTCGTTCAGGCTTACCAGTCTGATGAAGTGTACGAAGCCGCAAATAAAGTTTTTAATGGCGGTGCGGTGAAAGGCTGGTAAGTTTTAGGCTGATTCCACAATCTGTAATATTATTCAGGACGGGCTATTGCCCGTCTTGTCATTTATGCAAGCTCCTGATTCAATATCTGGCAATTAGAACATTCATTGAGGAAATATTATGCGTGCTTTACCGATCTGTTTATTGGCACTCATGCTGGGCGGTTGTTCCATGCTAAGCAGATCCCCTGTTGAACCCGTTCAAAGCACCGCAACCCCGCCAAAAGCGGAGCCGGAGAAACCTAAAGCGTCGCGTGCCGCTCCCGTCAGGATTTACACCAATGCTGAAGACTTAGTCGGCAAACCTTTCCGCGATCTTGGCGAGGTTAGCGGCGAATCCTGCCAGGCAACAAATCAAGACTCTCCGCCTAACATTCCAACTGCGCGCAAGCGTATGCAGATTAATGCCTCTAAAATGAAAGCCAACGCCGTCCTGCTGCACAGCTGTGAAATTACCAGCGGCACGCCAGGCTGCTACCGTCAGGCGGTTTGTATCGGGTCCGCCCTGAATATTTCGGCGAAATGAGCAGCTTTCAGTTTGAACAAATCGGCGTTATTCGCTCCCCCTATAAAGAAAAATTCGCCGTTCCGCGCCAGCCTGGTCTGGTCAAAAGCGCCTGCGGCGAACTGCATCTGATAGCGCCTTACAACCAGGCCGATGCCGTTCGCGGCCTGGAAGCTTTCAGCCATTTGTGGGTGCTTTTCGTTTTTCATCAGACGATGGACGGCGGCTGGCGGCCGACAGTTCGTCCGCCCCGTCTTGGCGGTAACGCCAGAATGGGCGTTTTTGCCACGCGCTCCACGTTCCGCCCCAATCCGATTGGCATGTCGCTCGTTGCGCTAAAAGGTATCGAGTGCCGGAAAGAGAGCGTAATTCTGAAATTAGGCAGTCTGGATCTGGTGGATGGCACGCCGGTGGTGGATATCAAACCGTATTTACCGTTTGCCGAGGCCTTACCGGACGCCGCCGCCAGCTATGCGCAACAGGCGCCGATAGCTGAAATGCCCGTGAGTTTTACCGCTGAGGTGGCTCAACAGCTTACGACGCTGGAAAGGCGTTATCCGCAGCTACGGACATTTATTTGCGATGTGCTGGCGCAAGATCCTCGCCCGGCTTATCGTAAGGGTGAAGAGACGGGCAAAACCTATGCCGTCTGGCTGCATGATTTTAACGTGCGCTGGCGTGTGGTTAACTCGGGATTTGAAGTGTTTGCGCTGGAACCACGGTAATTTCACGCCCTTCTCTTTTGACATCTCTTGCACGCTGGTAAACTAAATCACTTTTTTTGTATCAGGCTCACATTGAGCCTGTTCGATCGTTCAACTGGAACCGTAACAACATGCGTACTAGCCAATACCTGCTCTCCACTCTGAAGGAGACACCTGCCGACGCCGAGGTTATCAGCCACCAGCTGATGCTGCGCGCCGGGATGATCCGCAAGCTCGCCTCCGGGTTATATACCTGGCTGCCGACCGGCCTGCGCGTCCTGAAAAAAGTCGAAAACATCGTGCGTGAAGAGATGAACAACGCCGGTGCTATCGAGGTGTCGATGCCAGTCGTTCAGCCAGCCGACCTGTGGCAAGAGAGTGGTCGTTGGGAACAGTACGGTCCGGAACTGCTGCGTTTTGTCGACCGTGGCGAGCGTCCGTTCGTACTCGGCCCGACCCACGAAGAAGTTATCACTGATCTGGTGCGTAATGAACTCAGCTCTTATAAGCAGTTGCCGCTGAACTTCTTCCAAATCCAGACCAAATTCCGTGATGAAGTGCGTCCGCGCTTTGGCGTGATGCGTTCGCGCGAATTCCTGATGAAAGATGCTTACTCTTTCCACACCTCTCAGGAGTCGTTGCAGGAAACCTATGACGCCATGTACGCCGCGTATAGCCGTATCTTCAGCCGTATGGGGCTGGATTTCCGCGCGGTACAGGCCGATACCGGTTCTATCGGCGGCAACGCCTCGCATGAATTCCAGGTGCTGGCGCAAAGCGGCGAAGACGATATCGTTTTCTCTGATGTTTCTGATTACGCGGCTAACATTGAACTGGCAGAAGCTATCGCGCCGCAAACGCCGCGCGCAGCGGCGACGCAGGAAATGACTCTGGTCGATACGCCAAATGCCAAAACCATCGCGGAGCTGGTGGAACAATTCAACCTGCCAATTGAAAAAACGGTAAAAACGCTGCTGGTGAAAGCGGTGAAAGACAGCAAGTCTCCGCTGGTGGCTCTGCTGGTTCGCGGCGATCATGAACTGAATGAAGTTAAAGCGGAAAAACTGCCGCACGTTGCCAGCCCGCTGACCTTCGCTACTGAAGAAGAGATTCGCGCCGTGATTAATGCCGGCCCTGGCTCCCTCGGCCCGGTCAATATGCCGATTCCGGTCATCATCGATCGTACCGTTGCCGCCATGAGCGATTTTGCCGCTGGCGCTAACATCGACGGTAAACACTACTTTGGTATTAACTGGGATCGCGATGTGGCGACGCCTGTTGTTGCCGACATCCGTAACGTAGTCGCCGGCGATCCGAGTCCGGACGGTCAGGGAACGTTGCTTATCAAACGCGGTATCGAAGTGGGTCACATCTTCCAGTTAGGTACCAAGTACTCAGAAGCGCTGAAAGCCTCCGTTCAGGGTGAAGATGGCCGTAACCAGATCCTGACAATGGGCTGCTACGGTATCGGCGTAACACGTGTCGTTGCCGCGGCTATCGAGCAGAACTTTGACGAGCGCGGCATTGTATGGCCTGACGCCATTGCGCCTTTCCAGGTCGCTATTCTGCCGATGAATATGCACAAATCCTTCCGTGTGCAGGAGCTGGCGGAAAAGCTGTACAGCGAATTGCGCGCGCAAGGCATTGAAGTGCTGATGGACGACCGTAAAGAGCGCCCGGGCGTGATGTTTGCCGATATGGAGCTGATTGGTATTCCACATACTATCGTGATTGGCGATCGCAACCTGGATAACGACGATATTGAGTATAAATACCGTCGTAGCGGTGAAAAATCGCTGATTAAAACCGGCGATATCGTTGATTATCTGGTCAAGGCGATTAAAGGCTAAACGACATTTTGTTGGGATTGCCCGGCGCCATCCGGCAGATATGTAAAGGCCTCGCACCCTGCGAGGCCTTTTATTAGTGAGTGCAATCTTTACCCGGCGCAAACTTCACATTTTTATCAGCTATTAGCGTTTTTACCGGCTCGCCCGTGTCCGGATTCGCGGCTAACACAAAATGCCCTTCTACCGTCAGCAGCACCGGTTTTTCCGCTTCACCTTTCGCCGCCAGATAGCCGCGCTCAAGCTGGGCGTTACTGGCGACCGGCAGCCGTTTTCCGGTCGCGCAATCGGTAAAGGTCGCCGCATCGGCCCTGTATACATACATACCACGCAACGGCATTGGCGTTACCGGCAGGCTGGCGGTAACAGGCACCAGCGTATAATTAAGCTGCGAAGCCACCGGATTGCCTTCTCTGTCGAGCATCTCCAGCGCATTGCCTTTCGCGCGATAATACGATTTCTCGCCATTGCTGTCGGTTAACACCAGTTTATCCGCCGTCCGCGCCCAGGTACCGTATGACGCAAAAGAGGAAGGTTCTTCGCGCACGCCCTGATAGCGCTCGTTCATCACCCATGTGCCGTCTTTTTCCAGAAACAGTGACGTTTCAATACCTTCACAATCCGCACAGGGCAGCACGCCGCGCCAGCTTTGCTGCATGGGTTTTAATTCCGCCGCCTGCGCAGGTTGCAGGGCGTCAACTTCCGCACGGTTATTACACCCTATCAATGCAAATAGCGTACAGGCTGCCGCTACTGACAATATTGCTGTTCTCACCATAAAATCCTTATGAAATTGCTATTCCTGCCCGTCAATCCAGTGGACGACGAACTTTGCCGCGAAGCGCCTTTACAGAAGATTTTTGCGCCTTTGAGGACAAGCGGCGCTCTTTCGAGGCACGCGTCGGACGTGTTGCGCGACGGCTTTTTTGCTCCGCGGTTAATTCTTTTATGACGGCAACCAGCCTGGCGATAGCCGCTTCCCGGTTGAGCTCCTGGCTCCGGAACTCCTGCGCCTTAATGATAATGACGCCATCATCGCTTATCAGATGGTGGCTGGCCGTCAGCAAACGCTGTTTATAATACTCTGGCAGGCCAGAGGCCCGAATGTCAAAGCGCAAATGAATCGCGCTAGAGGTCTTATTTACGTGCTGACCACCCGCGCCCTGCGCGCGAATGGCCGTAATTTCCAGCTCATTATCGGCTATGGAGACCGTCCGGGAGATGGCAATCATGAGGGCTGTTGCCAGGCGGTTAGCTGTATTTCCAGATTATTCCGAGCATCAGAAAGCCAGATTGCGCCGTCCTGAATCGTCGCCTGTAGCGTCATGGTACGATCGGCAAATTCACTGAGCTGCGCCAGCTGCCCGTCATCCAGATACCAGACGGACAGGTTAGCGAACTGCGCGCACTTGCTTTGATGCTGCTGCCACCAGATTTGCGCCGCCCGGGAGTTATAAGCAAAGAGCGCGACATCGCTCGCCTGAGTACAGGCTTTCTTAATACGGCGCTCATCCGGCAGCCCCAGCTCTATCCAGAGATCGATGCCCAGATGATCGTTGCGCAGCCAGGCCTCCGGCTCATCTTCCGCGCTGAGCCCACGTGTAAACTGCAACCGTTCATCAGCATATTTTATCCATGCCAACAGGCGCAGCATCATGCGCTCCTGCGTTTCAGAAGGGTGACGCGCCAGCGTCAATGCCGCATCCAGAAACCGGTTGCGATCAAGGTCAGCCACATTGACGACGGCTTTATAAATTGTCGCTTTAAGCGCCATGAGAAAACTCCTTTCGAATCAGGCGCCCATTGTAGCGAAAACCGCGCTAAAAGGCTGTTAACGAATCTTTTACCCACTCGCGTCAGGCGCTGATATTGCGCAAATGAGTATGGTATAGTCACCTTGCTAAACAAGATTTAACTTCGTAGGCTTAGACTTGCATCCACGGTTAAGTCAGAATGCTGACAGGAGGGCATGTGGAAAAATATTGTGAGTTAGTACGCAAGCGGTATGCGGAAATCGCCAGCGGAGACTTAGGGTATGTCCCGGATGCGCTGGGTTGTGTATTGAAAGTGCTTAATGAAGTGGCGGCAGATAGCGCCCTTTCAGAGTCGGTCAGGGAAAAGGCAGCTTATGCTGCCGCGAACTTACTGGTGAGCGATTATGTCAATGAATGAAACGTATCAACCCATTAATTGCGATGACTACGATAGTCTTGAGCTTGCCTGCATGCATCATTTAATACTGACGCTAACGTTAAAAGATGGCGAGGTTTTGCAGGCAAAAGCGAACGATTTGATCTTACGTAAAAACGTAGAATATCTGCTTGCCGAAGTTTCCGGCGAGTCTTGTGAGCTTCGTCTCGATAAAATCGCCAGTTTCAGCCACCCGGAAATTGGTACCGTGGTAGTTAGCGAATCCTGAGTATTTTGTTGCCGGATGGTGGTGCAAGCACCTTATCCGGCCTACGTTCCATGCGATACGTAGGCCTGATAAGCGCAGCGCCATCAGGCATGCCAAACCAGACTCACCCCTTCTTTATCTTCTGCTGCTCCCTCACGCGTCACAAAAACACCCGCAGCCGCAATCAGCGTTTCGCCGTAAAACAACAGCGGCGTGGTGTCTCGTCGCCAGGGCGGGATCCCCTGCTCCTGCCAGATTTTCTTTAATTTACGTCCACCGTTACGCCCGACAATATGTAACACGCCTGGCGCTTTAAAACGAATGCTGACGGATTCTTCCTCTCGCGGTCGGCGCAGTTCGCCGCCAGGAACGAGCTGTACCGTCCCTAAGCCGGCAGGCAGCGCCAGCGGTGTTTGCCAGACGGGCCAGGCGACCGTCGTTTCGTGTTGTCCGGCCACGGATTTAATCCACCACAGTTGCGACTGATAACGGCGAATCTCGTGATCGCCAAAACGTAAACAGGGAGAGGCATCGTCGCGCGCCAGCGCCACCTCCTGCCAGATACGTTCCAGCGCGTCGCGAGAGGGCATCGGCGCATTACGCATCGCCAGCCAGCGACGCAAAATCGCCGCCCGCCGCACATCGCTCATCGACATTAATGGAGAGAGCCGCAATGTTCCCTCCGTCGTGATACAGTCCGTAAGATCGCTGGCCAGAAGCTCGTCCAGCAGCCTTTCTTGCTCGGCGCAGAGCGTCGCGCTACGGGCTACCGCCGCAGGAAAATGCGGCCAGCGCTGCTGTAAGAGCGGAAGCGCGCGCAGGCGTAAAAAATTGCGATCGTAGGCGTCATCCTGATTGCTTTCATCTTCAATCCAGCATAAGCCATGCCGCACAGCCCACTGTTCCAGCGTCTTCCGCGTTTCTCTCAACAGCGGGCGAAGAAGCAGAGTTCCGGCAAAAGGCGAGCATTCTCCCATCGCGGAAAGTCCGGCCGGACCGCTGCCGCGCTTTAACGCCAGCAGGAATGTTTCACACTGATCGTCAAGGTGCTGCGCGGTTGCCAGCACTTCGCCAGGCAATAGCGTCTGTGCGAACGCCCGGTAGCGCGCTTCACGCGCATGGGCCTCGATACCCAGGCCATTATCTGCCAGCGTCACCCGCTCCACTACCAGCGGAACCTGCCAGCGTGCGCATACGGTTTCGCAATGCCGCACCCAGCTATCAGCATGAGGGCTTAAACCGTGATGAATATGGATAGCACGCAGCGTAACGTCAGGGTGGCGTTCTCGCCACAACACCAGTTGATGCAGAAGCACCGTAGAATCCAGGCCACCGCTAAAGGCAGCCAGAATACGGCGAGAAGAGAGTAACGAGGTATTCAACGTGAGAGTGGTCATGATCCATGCTTATAGTGACTTAGCCCGGCAACGTTACCTGGCGAGCGTCTTAATGACAAGCCTTACTGCTCATACAGCTCAAGCGGTAAACCGTCCGGATCGTTGAAAAAAGTAAAGCGCTTCCCGGTATACGGATCGATGCGTATCGGTTCGCACTTAACCTGATGCTTTTCCAGATGCGCAACGGCGTTTTCCACATTTTCCACGCTGAAAGCCAGATGGCGCAGGCCGCAGGCTTCAGGTCGGCTTGGACGCGCCGGAGGGAAGGGAAAAGAGAAAAGCTCAATCACATACTGCCCGTTTAGCGCCAAATCGCCCTTCCATGAGTCACGCTCTTCCCGCCAGGCTTCGCTTAGCAGATCGAACCCCAGAATATCGCAATAAAACGCCTTGCTCACCGCATAGTCTGTCGCAATGATCGCGATGTGATGAACCTGTTTTAATCCCAGCATAGCGTCTCCTTTATTGATTATCAGTACGTTACTCGTCACATTCCCGTCAGGCAAGCTAACAGGCGTGTTTTAAGACTCGTACCTGGTAAACCCCGTCTTCATTCCGTTTCGCGCCGTGAATATCCGTTTCAAAACCGGGATAATGCTGGCCAATCGAGCAGAGCATCAGCAGAAAATCGAGCACGGCCCGACTCTGTTGCGTGATCCTCTCGCCGGGCATCAACAGCGGAACGCCTGGCGGATAAGGCAGGAGCATATTCGCGGAAACGCGCCCTGGCAGTTGATCGAGCGCCACGGTTTCCACCTCGCCTTTGATCTGACGCTGCCAGGCCTGGTGCGGGGTCATGATCATCTCCGGTAAAACCTCGAACGCCCGCAGCATCAGCCCCGGAAGATCGTGCTGGCGGATCAGTTTATGGATCCCCTGCGCCAGATCCTGAATGCGCATATTGCGATAAAAATCCGGATCTTCCGCATACAGATCCGGCAACATATTTTTGACGCGCAGGTTAAGATCGTAGGCGCGTTTAAATTCCGTCAGTCCGCGCAGCAGCCCCATCGCACGGGTCTTATCAATCCCTATGCTGAACAAAAACAGCAGATTATACGGCCCGGTTTTTTCCACCACTACGCCTCGCTCATCGAGGAACTTCGCCACCAGCGCGGCGGGTATCCCCTCTTCGCTCATGTTGCCCTGTTCATCCATCCCCGGCGTCAGGATTGTCACCTTAACCGGATCGAGAAACATATGATCGTCATCAGCATCGGTGAAGCCATGCCAGGTTTCTCCCGGCGTGACCGGCCAGCATTCGGCCTCATCAACCTCTTCCGGCTGCCAGATATCAAAGAACCAGCTATCGGACTCTTCACGTAACCGCTGTACCTCTTTACGAAAATGGAGCGCCCGCTCCACCGAACGATTAATCAATCTTTTCCCTGGATTGCCGCGCAGCATCGCCGCCGCGGTCTCGATAGAGGCGACAATGGGATAGCTCGGCGATGTGGAAGTGTGCATCATAAACGCTTCGTTAAACGTCTCTTCGTCATATTCCCCTTTGATATGAATAAGCGACGCCTGCGAAAAAGCCGCCAGCATTTTATGGGTGGATTGCGTTTCGAAAATCACTTTTCCGGGCACCCGATCGCCGCTCATCCCGCTTTTCCCCTGGTAGATCGGATGGAAATGGGTATAGGGTACCCAGGCGGAATCAAAATGGATCGAGGGAACGTCCAGCATCTGCTTGATCCAGTTAGTGTTATACAGCAGACCATCGTAAGTAGAATTGGTGATAACCGCATGAACCGGCCATTGCGCCTGCGAGGTTTCCGCCACCTTACGCGCAATGCTGTCGCGGGTAAATTCACGCTTAGGAATACCGCCGAGAATACCGAGCGCATTGCGCGTCGGCTTCAACCAGAGAGGCACCACATCGCTCATCATCAGCAAATGCGCCAGCGATTTATGGCAATTACGATCAATAAGTAGCGTACTTCCCGCAGGCGCGGCATACATACCGACAATTTTATTCGAGGTCGACGTACCGTTCGTCACCATATAACTCTGCTCGGCGCCAAAAGTACGGGCGATATACTCTTCCGCTTCCAGATGCGGCCCGGTGTGATCCAGCAGCGATCCCAGTTCAGTCACCGAAATCGACACATCAGCTTTTAAGGTATTGCCGCCAAAAAAGTCATAAAACAGACAGCCTGGCGGGCTTTTCTGATACGCCGTTCCTGCCATATGACCCGGCGTACAAAAGGTATATTTTCCTTCTTTGGCGTAGGTAAACAGCGCTTTGGTAAACGGCGGCGTAATATTATCGAGATATTCGTTTGTATATTGATGAATGCGCGTCGCGATATCTTCAGCCAGCCCCAATGCATACTCAAAAAACCACAGCGCCATGCGCATATCGTGAACGCTAACGTCCAGCGTGGAGTTGGTATTGATAAAGGCGTAGAGAGGAAGGTATTCATTTAGCTGGTTGATTTCGCTACAAAGGTCGAGACTGTATTCATCCCAGTCAAAAATAACGCCGCAGATGCGCGGGTTATGTTCAATAAACTTCAACAAGTCAACGCTATTTTGCGGCCAGATAATTTGAAATCCCAGGGATTGTAATGCACGCTCAAGCTCCTTGATGGGTTCATCTTTATAATAAACCCCGTGCGGCCCCATAATGGCGATGATGTTCATGCTTTCTCCTGAAAAAACCTGAGATAAGCATAGTAACAATCCTGCCGATGCAAAGCACCGACAGGATTTATCTTATTACAATGCGTTCCATGCATCGGCCCAGGCAATCCCTACGCCGGGCTCATAGTAGGCAGGCGCAACATTACACCATGAGCCTTCCGGGAACGGTTTGCACTGGTACAATGCGCCATTATTGTTGACGATGTCGCCCGGATTCCATTTCTGGCTGCTGCTCCAGGCAGGGTAGCTGGTGGTCTTATCTTCGTCATCCGCAGCGGCGGCCTTCGCTTTCACATTCAGCGTATAAACCGCAGTGCTGGAGAGCGTACCGTCGCTAACGGTCAGATTCACCACATACTGGATGTTCTGAGTGACATCCGGCGCGTTGAAAATCACAACGGCTTTATCCTGGCCGCTCAGCGTTTTGCCATCCTGCGACATCCAGGTATAGGTGAGCTTGTCGCCATTCGCGTCGGTCGATCCTTCCGCGCTGAGTGAAACCGGGCTACCGGCTTCCACCGCCCCGACCGGCCCGGCAATACGCGCGACTGGCGCCACGTTTTCATCCGTCACTGGCGCCGGAGTTGGCGTGACATCCGGTTCAGTGGTTCCGTTATCATCGACGACATTAACGTTGAAATAATGCTGTACACATTTCGTGTAGTCACCCTCTTTAAAGGCGGTATACGGCGTCTGATATCCCACTAACTGGCAGGAATAGGTTTTACCGTCCGCAGTATCGGCGCTCCAGCCCCAGTCTTGTTCCCAATAGATCGGTAACGCGCCAGCGCCGCCTTCATCGAACTGCTTCATCTTTTTACAGCCCAACACTTCGTCCGCCGGCACCGGCACTTTCAGGTAGTTGGCAAACTCTTTGTAGTAGGCGATACGGTTAAGCGACTGCGCATTCTCATCTGCGCCGCCGCACTCCACGCCGCCATTGATGATTTGAATGGTGACGCCGAAACCTGATACCAGGCCGTTTGCTTTATCGCGATCGTTTGGCTGCCAGGTACCGTCAATCACATGTAGCATAGACGGCTTCGGCGGCTGCGGATACACAAAGAAGAAGACGGCGCTCGCCAGGTTCATCCAGGTATCCGCCACCAGCTCGGGTTTATCCAGCAGAGGGCGAACGTCACCATACATCGCGTCAGAGAAAGGCCCATAGTTGTAGTTATAAGAAAGCTGTTTTGCCCCGCGACCAAAATAGCTGAGGAAATCGCCGTCCTTATCTTTACCGCACGGCCAGGTCTGGCCCTGCCATACATCCGGGTTACATTCGCCGTTGTAGCCGCCTTTCTGCCCTTCTGTCCAGCCGACTTCGCGCAGATAGACCAGCGCCTGACGCCATTCCGGAATGTCACGCCAGCTTTCGTGACCGCCCGTCTCCTGGGCAAAATGCGCAAACATAGTAGCCAGGGTTTTACGGCAGATAGCGTCGCTATCGCGTCCATCGGTGTAGGTACCACAAACCGCCGGGAATTTACCTATCGCTTTCAGTAAGTTAGAGTAAGTGTATTCCGGTGCGCGCATCGGGAACAGATAATCCCAGTCGGCCTCTTTCAGAATACTTTCAACGCGTTTTACGTTTGCCGGGTTAGCGGCGCGCCCCGGTTCGATTTGTTCGACCGCGCTGTTATCTAACGTCTGGATAGAGGATTTCACTGCCTCCATTAACGGAAAATCCGTCAGCGCTTTCTCTTTCGCCGCCAGATCGCTGGCGTTAATGGTCATTGGCTCACTACTGCTAAGCAGCGGCGCGGCCTGCGCACCGGATAAGCTCAACATGATCCCTGCCGCTACGGCGCTGAGCGCCAGTGTTTTTTGCAATCCCATAATTTTCTCCTTGAAGGGTAGTTCACTGCCTGCCCTGGCCACACGCCTGGCAGTTGATACAGTGTCAGGGAGAACATGCCGTTGCGTTTAATCACATCAACTCATCGGCGTCTCATTTTTCCTCGTCCAAAAAAAAGAGGCCGGATTATCCGGCCTCCTGAGAAAAATGAGGTAAATGATTAGGCGTAACCGTAGCTCATCAAACGCTGGTAACGACGGTTTTTTAAATCATCGGTGCTTAACACATCGAGATCGGCTAAATCTTCCAGCAGCTGCGCTTTTAGCGATGCCGCCATCGCTTCCGGATTACGGTGCGCGCCGCCCAGCGGCTCCGGAATGATGGAATCGATTAGCTTCAGCTCTTTCAGACGCGGCGCGATGATGCCCATCGCTTCAGCAGCCAATGGCGCTTTGTCGGCGCTCTTCCACAAAATAGAGGCGCAACCTTCCGGGGAGATAACGGAATAGGTGCTGTATTGCAGCATATTCACTTTATCACCCACGCCAATCGCCAATGCGCCGCCGGAGCCGCCTTCGCCAATCACGGTGCAGATGACCGGTACGTTCAGACGAGACATCTCACGCAGGTTGCGGGCGATGGCTTCAGACTGACCACGCTCTTCCGCGCCCACGCCAGGGTAAGCGCCCGGGGTGTCGATGAAGGTGATAATCGGCATGTTGAAGCGTTCAGCCATTTCCATCAGGCGCAGCGCTTTGCGGTAGCCTTCCGGCGCAGGCATGCCAAAGTTACGACGAATTTTTTCTTTGGTTTCACGACCCTTCTGATGACCAATGATCATCACCGGTCGCCCTTCCAGACGCGCGATACCGCCGACGATGGCTTTGTCATCCGCATAGGCGCGATCGCCCGCCAGCTCATCAAACTCATCAAACGCCAGACGGACATAATCCAGGGTGTACGGACGCTGCGGATGGCGCGCCAGTTGGGCTACCTGCCATGCGCCGAGATCGGCGAAGATTTTGCGCGTCAGTTCTACGCTTTTTTCGCGCAGGCGATGGACTTCTTCATCGATATTAATATCCAGTTTCTCATCCTGGCGGCTTACCGCAGTCAGAGAATCGATTTTCGCTTCCAGCTCTGCTATCGGCTGTTCAAAATCAAGGAAATTCAGACTCATAGTATTCCTGTATTAGTCAAACTCCAGTTCCACCTGCTCCGAACCAATGAGGCCACGCAGATCGTTAAGTAAACGATCGCTCGGAGAGACACGCCACGTTGCGCCAAAACGCAGCCGCGCACGCGCATCCGCCCTCTGATAGTAGAGATGTACTGGAATGGTCCCCGAGCGGTGGGGTTCCAGAGACTGACGGAGTCGGTTTAAAAGCTGGTCATCAATTTGCCTGTCCGTCAGCGAGATAGCAAGCCCGCGAGCGTATTTTTCGCGAGCTTCGTCAATATCCATCACTTCGCGGGCGGTCATTTTAAGCCCCCCGCTGAAGTCATCAAAGCTGACCTGTCCGCTGACGATAAGTATGCGGTCTTTTTCCAGCAACTGCTGGTATTTATCCAGCGCGTCGGTAAATAACATCACTTCCAGACGCCCGGAACGGTCATCCAGCGTACAGATGCCGATACGATTGCCGCGCTTGGTGACCATAACCCTTGCGGCAATCACGAGCCCCGCAGCCGTGGTGACTTTACCACGTTCTGTCGGATGCATGTCTTTGAGCCTTACCCCGCCGACATAGCGCTCAATTTCTTTTAAATACTGATTGATAGGGTGGCCCGTCAGGTACAGCCCCAACGTTTCACGTTCCCCATCTAACACCACCTGCTCCGGCCACGGCTGGCAGCTGGCATAGGATTGCTCGATTTGCTCCGGCTCTTCCGCCAGTACGCCGAACATATCCGCCTGACCGATAGCTTCCGCTTTGGCGTGCTGGTCGGCGGCTTTCAGCGCATCGCCCAATGAGTTCATCAGCGCGGCGCGGTGCGGCCCCAGGCGGTCGAACGCCCCGGACATGATCAGCTTTTCCAGCACCCGGCGGTTGAGCTTTTTGGTGTCGGTCCGCGCGCACAGATCAAACAGCTCGCGGAAATAGCCGCCCTGATTACGCGCGTCGATGATCGCTTCGATCGGCCCTTCGCCGACGCCTTTGATCGCGCCGATGCCGTAGACGATCTCGCCCTCATCGTTAACGTGGAAATGGTACAATCCGGAGTTAATATCCGGCGGCAGAATTTTCAGTCCCATCCGCCAGCACTCGTCCACCAGGCCGACGACCTTCTCGGTGTTGTCCATATCGGCAGTCATCACCGCCGCCATAAATTCAGCCGGATAGTGCGCCTTTAGCCATAGCGTCTGGTAAGAAACCAGCGCATAAGCGGCGGAGTGCGATTTGTTAAACCCGTAACCGGCGAATTTCTCCACCAGGTCAAAGATTTTCATCGCCAGTTCGCCGTCGATACCGTTCTTTTTCGCGCCCTCTTCAAAAACGGAACGCTGTTTGGCCATCTCTTCCGGCTTTTTCTTACCCATCGCACGACGCAGCATATCCGCGCCGCCGAGAGTATACCCGGAAAGTACCTGGGCAATCTGCATCACCTGTTCCTGATACAGAATGATGCCGTAAGTCGGCTCCAGTACCGGCTTCAGGCTTTCATGCTGCCACTGAACGTCCGGGTAAGAGAGTTCTTCACGACCGTGCTTACGGTCGATAAAGTTATCTACCATCCCTGACTGCAACGGGCCGGGACGGAACAGGGCCACCAGTGCGATCATATCTTCAAAGCAGTCCGGCTGCAGACGTTTGATCAGATCTTTCATGCCGCGCGATTCAAGCTGGAAGACCGCCGTGGTTTCCGAGCGCTGCAGCATGTCGAAGCTTTTTTTATCGTCCAGCGGAATGGCGGCGATATCCAGCGGCGGCTCGCCGTTTTTCTCGCGCCGCTTGTTGATCATCTCCAGCGCCCAGTTGATGATGGTCAGCGTACGCAAACCGAGGAAGTCGAACTTCACCAGCCCGGCATATTCCACGTCGCTTTTATCAAACTGGGTAACCGGATGCTTGCCCTCTTCATCGCAGTACAGCGGCGCAAAGTCGGTAATTTTGGTCGGCGCAATGACCACGCCGCCAGCGTGTTTACCGGCGTTACGCGTGACGCCTTCAAGCTTACGCGCCATATCGATCAGCGCTCTGACCTCTTCGTCCGCCTCGTAAATTTCCGGCAGTTGCGGTTCCGCTTCAAAGGCTTTTGCCAGCGTCATGCCCGGATCGGGCGGCACCAGCTTCGAGATACGATCGACAAAACCGTACGGATGCCCCAGCACGCGGCCCACATCGCGGATAACGGCTTTCGCCGCCATCGTACCGAAGGTGATAATTTGCGATACCGCATCACGCCCGTACATGTCTGCGACGTGCTCAATCACCTGGTCGCGTTTCTCCATACAGAAGTCAACGTCGAAGTCAGGCATCGAGACACGTTCCGGGTTCAGGAAACGTTCGAACAGCAGGTCAAATTCCAGCGGATCAAGGTCGGTAATTTTCAGCGCGTAGGCCACCAGCGAACCGGCCCCGGAGCCACGTCCCGGCCCTACCGGCACGCCGTTATCTTTTGACCACTGGATAAACTCCATCACGATGAGGAAGTAGCCAGGGAACCCCATCTGGTTGATAACTTGTAGTTCAATATCCAGACGCTCGTCATATTCCGGGCGACGCTTTTTGCGCTCTTCTTCGTCCGGAAACAGGAAAGCCAGACGTTCTTCGAGCCCCTCTTTCGATTTTTTGACCAGATAATCTTCGGTGGTCATATCGCCGGTCGGGAACTGCGGCAGGAAATATTCACCCAGACGCACCGTTACGTTGCAGCGTTTGGCAATCTCCACCGTATTTTCCAGCGCCTCCGGAATATCGGCGAACAGTTCGCACATCTCATCGATGCTGCGCATATATTGCTGCGGCGAGTAATTGCGCGGACGCTTAGGATCGTCAAGCGTGAAACCGTCGTGGATCGCGACACGAATTTCATGGGCGTCAAAATCATCGCTTTCAAGAAAACGGACATCGTTTGTCGCGACAACCGGCAAACCACGTGCCTCAGCCAATTCAACCGCAGCATGGAGATAGGTCTCTTCATCCTGTCTGCCGGTACGGATCAGTTCCAGAAAGTAGCGATCGGGAAAATGCGCTTCATAGAAAGCAACGCACTCCTCCACCAGCGCCTGGTTGCCGCGTAGCAGACAGCGGCCTACGTCGCCCATGCGCCCGCCGGAAAGCAGGATCAAACCTTCTTTAAGCTCTACCAGCCAGTCGCGCTCGATAATCGGGCCTGCCGCGCCGTAGCCGCGCTGATACGCTTTCGAGATCAGCAACGTCAGGTTCTGGTATCCCGTATTATTCGCCGCCAGTACCGTCAGATGAGTCAGCTCATCTCCCAGCAGTTCGTTGTGAACGTTAAAGTCCGCCCCGACGATGGGTTTAATGCCCGCGCCATGACCCGCTCCGTAGAACTTCACCAGACCGCAGAGGTTGGTAAAATCGGTGATCGCCAGCGCAGGCATACCTAATGAGGCCGCCTTTTTCACCAGCGGCCCGGTCTTCGCCAGCCCATCGATCATAGAGTAGTCGCTGTGCACCCGCAGGTGAACGAAACGTGGTTCAGACATCTTCAGATTTCTCGATACAAGAATCAGGACACAAGTCCCAGAGCGCGTTTAACAGGCGCAAAACTGCGTCGGTGGTGCGCCGTCGCGCCATACTGTGCCAACTTTTCCAGATGAAAAGCGGTTGGATAGCCTTTGTGCTGCGCAAAGCCATACTGAGGAAAAACGATATCCAGCGCCGCCATTTCTGCGTCGCGGGTGACTTTCGCCAGAATAGACGCCGCGCTAATCTCCGCCACGCGGCTGTCGCCTTTCACCACGGCCATTGACGGCACAGGCAGCGCCGGACAGCGATTGCCGTCGATCAGCACATATTCTGGCGCAATATGCAGACCAGCGACAGCGCGCTGCATGGCGAGCATGGTGGCGTGCAAAATATTCAGCTCATCAATTTCATGCGCTTCCGCGCGTCCCAGACTCCAGCTTAACGCCTTTTCTTTAATCTCGTCATACAATGACAGACGACGCTTTTCAGACAATTTTTTGGAATCATTCAGACCGACGATCGGACGAGCCGGATCGAGGATCACGGCGGCGGTCACTACGGCGCCCACCAGCGGGCCACGGCCCACTTCATCCACACCCGCCACTAAATGGGTGTGTGGATAAACAAATTCGATCATTGTGCTAACTCCAGGACGGCATCTGCCGCCTGCTCATCGGCATTACAGCGGATCTGCTGATGCAATTCACGGAAGGTATCGTGCATCGCATGGCTGGTTTTACCGTTCGCCAGTAGCGGCAACAGCGCTTCGGCGAGTTTTTGCGGTTCGCACTCTTCCTGCAACAGCTCTTTGACTAATTCTCTTCCCGCCAGCAGGTTAGGCAAAGACACATACTCCGTTTTTACCAGACGTTTCGCCAGCCAGAAAGTGAAGGGCTTCATACGATATCCCACTACCATCGGGCATTTTGCCAGCATACACTCCAGCGCCGCCGTGCCTGAGGCCAGCAGAGCCGCGTCGCTGGCGATCATCGCCTCGCGCGCCATGCCGTCCAGCAAATGAACGGCGAGATCCGGTGCAACCTCCGCTTTAATTTTTTCAAACTGCTCGCGGCGTTTCGCGTTCACCAGCGGCACTACCACTTCCAGATCGGGATAGCGCTGTCGCAGCAATTGTGCGGTTTTCAGGAAGTCGGCGCTGAGCATTTCCACTTCCGCGCCACGGCTGCCTGGCAGTAGCGCCAGACAATGGGCGTCATGCGGGATACCCAGCACGTCGCGCGCCGCATTTTTATCCGGGTCCAGCGGCATGGCATCCGCCATGGTGTGACCGATAAAGCGGCACGGGACGTTAAATTTATCGTAAAACGCTTTTTCGAAAGGCAGAAAAGCCAACACCATATGAGTGGATCTGCCTATTTTGAAAACGCGTTTCTGTCGCCAGGCCCAAACGGACGGGCTGACATAATGAATGGTCTTAATCCCTTGTTTTTTCAGATTACCTTCGAGGGTAATGTTGAAGTCAGGGGCATCAATCCCGACAAAAACATCGGGCTTGAGTTCGGTAAAACGGCGGGTCAGATCGGCGCGGATATGCAACAAACGGCGTAAACGACCGAGCACTTCAACAATGCCCATGACCGCCAGCTCTTCCATTTCGTACCAGGCTTCACACCCTTCGGCCTGCATACGCGGCCCCGCAACGCCCACAAAGCGGGCGTTGGGTACGCGCGCTTTCAGCGCACGAATTAAGCCTGCGCCAAGAATATCGCCGGACGTTTCACCGGCGACCAGGGCAATCGTTAAAGGACGCTGTGCCGCCATTAACGAATCGGACCGCGCGTTGAACGCTCAAAGAACTCGGTAAACGCCTTCACTTCCGGATGCTTTTCAGCAAGTTCAGCGATTTCCAGCTTCGCTTCGTCGAGCGTTTTACCACTGCGGTACAACAGTTTGTAGGCATTACGAATCGCCACCAGCCCTTCACGGCTAAAGCCGCGACGCTTCAGCCCTTCGATATTTACCCCGAACGGCGTCGCATGGTTACCCTGCGCAATCACATACGGAGGGACATCCTGCGCCACGCCGGAGCAGCCGCCGACCATCACATGCGCACCGATAATGCAGAATTGATGAACTGCCGTCATACCGCCGATGATCGCAAAATCATCGACTGATACGTGCCCCGCCAGCGTGGCGTTGTTGGCGAGGATACAGCGATTACCTACCGTACAATCATGTGCGACATGCGCATTGATCATCAGCAGGTTATCGCTACCCACCTTCGTCAACCCACCGCCCTGCACTGTACCACGATGAATGGTGACGCTTTCGCGGATGCGGTTACGATCGCCAATTTCCACACGGGTCGGCTCACCCGCATATTTCAGATCCTGGTTCACTTCACCGATAGAGGCAAACTGATAAATCTCGTTGTCGCGGCCGATTTTGGTTTGACCATTCACGACCACATGAGACTTCAGTACGGTTCCCTCACCAATTTCGACCTGCGGCCCAACAATACAAAAGGGACCAATGTGGGCATTAGCGCCAATTACAGCGCCGTCTTCCACAATGGCGGTAGGATGAATAAAGGCGGATTTATCAATCACGAATCAGGCCTCCCGGCTACGAGCACACATCATGGTTGCTTCGCACACAACTTTACCGTCGACCAGCGCAACCCCTTTAAAGCGGGTCAGGCCACGGCGCGTTTTCTCGAAAGTGACTTCCATGATCATCTGATCGCCTGGCACCACCGGACGCTTAAAGCGCGCTTCATCAATACCCGCGAAATAATACAGTTCGCCAGGTTCCAGTTTACCAACGCTTTTAAACGCCAGAATACCGGTTGCCTGCGCCATCGCTTCCAGAATCAGCACGCCTGGCAAAATCGGTTTGCCCGGGAAGTGTCCCTGGAAAAACGGCTCGTTGACGGAGACATTTTTCACCGCACGCAGAAAACGACCTTCTTCAAAGTCCAGCACGCGATCGACCAGTAAAAACGGAAAACGGTGCGGCAGAAGCTCTAAAATCTCTTCAATCTGCAGAGTATGAGTGTTAGTAGTCAAAATACTCTTCCTGTCCAAATATACAAAAAGGCAATAATAACACGGCCTGCCGCAATCGTATGAATGTGACAGGCCGGAAAAGAATGGCAACTACAAGGCGGAACGTTAGTCTTGTTGATTAACCTTGCGCTCAATCGCTTTGAGACGCTTGCTCATATCATCAATGTTCATCACCAGTGCAGCAGTTTTACGCCATACTTTGTTAGGTTGCAGCGGAATGCCTGAGGAGTAGACGCCCGGCTCCGTGATGGGACGCATCACCATACCCATGCCAGTTACCGTGACTTTGTCGCATATTTCCATATGCCCATTGATCACGCTGGCGCCGCCAATCATGCAGTAACGGCCAATCTTCAGGCTACCCGCCATAATGACGCCACCGGCAACTGCCGTATTGTCGCCAATCACGACGTTATGTGCAATCTGGCACTGATTATCAATAATCACGCCATTGCCAATAACAGTATCATCCAACGCGCCACGGTCAATGGTGGTACAGGCGCCGATCTCGACACGATCGCCAATAATGACCCGGCCCAGTTGTGGGATCTTCACCCAGTTGCCACGATCGTTAGCGTAGCCAAAACCGTCCGCGCCGATCACCGTACTGGACTGGATCAGGCAATTCTCACCGATCTGAATGTCGTGGTAAATCGTTACGTTCGCCCACAAGCGTGAACCCGCCCCGATTTTGCTATTTTTTCCGACGAAACACCCTGCGCCGATAACCACGTTATCGCCCAGTTGTACGCCAGATTCAATCACCGCATTCGCGCCGACTGAAACATTGCTACCCAGCGTTGCCGTCGCATCAATCACGGCGCTTGGCGCGATATTCTGCGCGGGCTGCGGCGTAGTATCTAAAATTTGCGCCATGCGCGCGTAGGTCAGGTAGGGATTTTTAACTACCAGCGCCGCGCTCTTAGCAAAAGGAAGATCGTCCTGCGTCATGACAACCGCAGAAGCCTGGCATAAACCTAAGTGTTCACGGTACTTAGGATTTACCATAAACGTAATGTGGCCTGTTGTTGCAGATTGCATGGACGCAACGCCGGTGATGACGATATCGCCATCACCGTGTAATTCTGCATCCAACTGTTCTGCTAAGTCAGCCAGTCGAATTGAAGGCATTACTTATTTAACCTGTTTCAGTACGTCAGCGGTGATGTCTTTCACATCGCTGCTGTTGTAAGCAACGGTGTTTGCGTCTACCACCAGATCGATACTCTGGTCGTTAGCCACTTTTTTCACTGCAGTCTGGATACGAGTCACCAGTTTGTTGCGTTCTTCGTTGGAACGACGAGCGCGATCTTTCTCAAAAGCCTGCGCTTTTTGCGCGAAAGTCTGGCGCTGAGACATCACGTCTTTTTCCAGCTTAGTACGATCGCTACCTGCTTTCATGGATTGCAGACGCTGCATTTTAGATTGCAGATCGGTTTCCATTTTTTGCAGTTCAGCCGCACGGCCTTTAAATTCGTTTTCCAGTGTATTGGATACACCCGTCTTCTGCGCAACCTGTTGGAACAGATTACCCATGTTGACGATTGCAATTTTGTCAGCAGCCTGTGCGGACGTTACCATCGCCAAACCAAGACCTGCAGCTAATAACCACTTTTTCACAATAAACTCCTTACCATCCCATTTGCACCCGAAGGTACAGCTCTTTGCGTGGCCTGGCGATCCCTGGGGGCATCGCCAAAAGTCATCGCTACACTACCAATGCATTCCTTTGCAGTGAACAATTACCAGGTTTTACCAATGTTAAACTGGAACTGCTCGGCTTTGTCTCCATCGTACTTTTTAAACGGCTGGGCGTAGGAGAAGACCAACGGCCCCAATGGGGACATCCATTGTAATGCGATACCCGCGGACATACGGATGTTGCCTGGATCGCTGTAATCCGGTACATCTGACGGCGCAGATGACGGATCCCAGTTCGTATCCCAAACGGTACCCATATCCCAGAAGAAGGAGGTACGAACCGAGTTGGCATACTTGTCGCTGATGAACGGCGTCGGGGTAATAAATTCCAGGCTGGCGACAGCCATGGCATTACCACCTACCGCATCATCTGATTTACAGCCTGATTCCTGAGTACAGTCTTCGTAATCATCATTATCGTCCCCACTAGTGTGGGCGCCATTTTTATAGACCGCTTTCGGGCCGATAGTATTCGACTGGAAACCACGCACGGTACTGGAACCACCGGCATAGAAGTTCTCATAGAACGGCATTTCCTTGCCGCCTAAACCATCGCCATAACCCCAACGAGTACGCCCCAGAACCACCCACTTGTGATCGTTATCAATAGGCACATAGGTCGCGGTATCCAGCGACACTTTGTAGTATTCGTTGTCGGAACCTGGAATCGTCACCTTACCCGTCAGGTTGACTCGCGAGCCGTCCGTCGGGAAATAACCACGGTCAAGCTTGTTATAGGTCCAGCCGTAGTTAAAGGTGAAGTCATCAGCGGCAAAACTGCTGGTATCAGCAGATTGTCCCATCGACTCAAGATAACGATCCATCGCGATCTGCGGCTGCATGTTGGACAGTTTGTTATGGACATAACCCAGACCAGCACGCAACGTGTTGTACTCGTTGATGGGGAAGCCAAGCGTCACGTCCGTACCGTAACTCTTGTTGGTATAGTCGGACAGGTCGGCATCGTCCGCCTGGAAGTCGTTATAGAAGATACGACCACCGAGGCTCACGCCGTCAACGGTAAAGTATGGGTTAGTAACGGACAGTTCGCTGTAGGTCTGGTAGTCGTTTTTGGTGCCGTTAATCCCCACGGAATAACCGGTACCTAACCAGTTGTCCTGCTGAACGCCGGCCTGGAAGCTCACGCCGCTTTCTGTACCGTAACCGATACCGAAGTTGAAGCTACCGGTATTACGCTCTTTCACCTTGTACACCACATCAACCTGATCCGGGCTACCCGGAACGCGCTGCGTGTCGGTGTCGACGGTTTCAAAGAAGCCGAGACGGTTCAGACGCTCTTTACCCTGGTCAACCAGGTCGCTGCCCAGCCACGCCCCTTCCATCTGGCGCATTTCACGGCGCAGAACGGAATCTTTTGAGGTATCGTTGCCTTCAAAGCGGATCTTACGCACGTAGAAACGGTTGCCCGCATCGACGTTCACGCGCAGTTTTACGGTTTTGTCAGCATCGTTAATTTCAGGCTGTGACTGCACGCGCGGATAGGCGTAACCATAGCGACCCAGAAGCTTTTTGATGTCATCTTCCATTTTGGTCACTTTGGTGCCGTTATAGAGCTCGCCCGGTTCAATTTTCGTCAGTTTCTCAATTTCAGCGGAATGTCCGGCCAGGTTACCGCTCACCTGAACCCCGGAAAGCTTGTACTGATCGCCTTCGGTGATATTGACGGTGATGTAGATCCCTTTCTTATCCGGCGTCAGACTCACTTGCGTGGAGTCAATATTGAAACGCGCGTAGCCGCGATCCAGATAGTAGCTGCGCAAGGTTTCAAGGTCGCCCGCCAGCTTCTGTTTCTGGTATTTACGATCGCCGACGACGTTCCACCACGGCACTTCGTCACGCAACTGGAAATGAGAAATGAGTTCTTCGGTGCTAAAGGCATGGTTACCGACGATGTTGATCTGTTGGATCTTCGCCGATACGCCCTCCTGGAACACCAGTTTAAGATCAACACGGTTGCGCGGCAGCGGCGTGACGACCGCCTTAACGCTGGCGCTGTATTTACCTACGCTATAGTAAAAGTCTTCCAGACCTTTTTCGATATCAGACAGCGTGGTGCGATCCAGAGACTCGCCAACACGTACGCCAGACGCTTCGAGGTTTTGCTTGAGCATGTCATCTTTCACCGACTTGTTCCCGGAGAAAGTGATGCTGGCAATGGTCGGACGTTCTTTTACCTGAACCAGAAGGGTATTACCATCGCGCAGGACGCGGACGTCCTCAAAGTTGCCGGTGGCGAACAGAGCGCGAATGGTGTTACTGATATCTTCATCATTAACCGTGTCGCCTGTGCGCACCGGCATACTGAGGAGAGCCGCACCAACGGCGACTCGCTGCAGGCCTTCGAAATGAATGTCCTTCACTACGAACCCTTCAGCACCGTATACGGTGGCGCTGCTGAACAGCAGCGACGCTATGAGCAACTTTTTCATCGCCATCGTTATTATGCGTTCTTCCTAACTAACTCTCTTACAACCGAGAGAAATCATTGAAAAGTGCAAGCCCCATTAACAACACCAGCAAAATCGAGCCAATGCGATAACTAAAGTCTTGAACCCGCTCGGATACCGGCCCGCCCTTAAGCTTTTCAATCGCCAGGAACAGCAGATGACCCCCGTCAAGAACGGGCAGCGGAAACAGGTTGATTATCCCTAAGTTCACGCTGATTAGCGCAAGGAACATCAGGTAATAAATCACCCCGAACTCCGCTGACATCCCAGCCCCCTGAGCGATAGAAATCGGCCCACTGAGGTTGTTCAGTTTCACATCACCGGTTATCAATTTACCCAGCATACTGACCGTCAGCTTCATCAACTGCCACGTCTTATCCGTGGCTTCGAGGATGGCGCTAAAAGGCCCATACTGGCGTATAGTCTTGTACTCTTCCGGCAGAGGAATAATTTTAGGCACCACGCCTGCAAACCCTTCCGCCTTTCCGTTAACCGATTTCGTATCCGGCGTTAACGTCAACGACAAGGCGCTCCCCTGCCTTTCAATCTCTAACGCTAACGGCTTACCGGGATTATCGCGTACAAACGTCACGAATTTCATCCACTGCGTTAACGGCTGACCATCGACTTTAACGATCCTGTCGCCCGCTTGCAAACCCGCTTTACTGGCTGCGGAATTCGCCTGCACTTCTGACAGTACCGGTTCAATCTGTGGCCCGCGGGGCCGAATCCCTAAAGAAGATACAGGATCTTGCTTATCAGGCTCAAATGCCCAGTGACGTAAATCAAGCGTTTTGTCCTGCCGCTGGTCGCTACCAAACGGCGCGACGCTCACCGTCGTCTGCTGATCGCCAATTTTGGACACCAGTTGTAAACGCACGGCATCCCAATCAGGGGTTTCGATACCATCAACAGCTTTAAGTTCCGTACCAGGCGCAATTTGCGCCTGCGCAGCAATCGAGTTGGGCGTTATTTCGCCAATGACCGGACGAACGCCTGGGACGCCGATGATAAAGACCAGCCAGTAAGCAAAGATAGCAAAAATGAAGTTCGCAACCGGACCTGCGGCAATAATTGCGGCGCGCTGGCCCACCGTTTTGTTATTGAAGGCGTGACGACGCAATTCCGGCGCTACCGGTTCGGCGCGTTCATCCAGCATTTTGACGTAGCCGCCCAGCGGGATCAGGGCGATGACATACTCGGTGCCGTACCGATCGGTACGACGCCAGAGCGCTTTGCCAAAACCGATGGAAAAGCGCTCAACTCGCACACCGCAGCGCCGGGCAACCCAGAAATGACCAAATTCATGCACAGTGATCAGCACGCCCAGTGCGATGATGAATGCAGCCAGATTCCAGAGAATACTCAGCATAAAACCTTCCGTTAGAGCGTCCTGAACACCAGTAACAACAGGCAAGCAAAGACCGGTACGGCAGCCGTCAGGCTGTCAATTCGGTCCAGAATGCCGCCATGGCCTGGAATCAAGTGGCCGCTATCCTTAATTCCTGCTTCGCGCTTAAACATACTCTCGGTGAGGTCGCCCAGTACAGAAGCCAGAGCCGCCACCACAGAGCAAATCAGCAAGATAACAGGCGCAACATTCAGATTCGCCCACATACCGTAACCCCATGAGATCACGGCAGCCGTAGCAAGCCCGCCGATAAACCCTTGCCAGGTTTTACCCGGGGAAACCTTCGGCGCCAGCTTATGTTTGCCAAATAATTTACCAAACATATACGCGCCAGAGTCCGCTCCCCAGACCAGGATCATGACATAGAGTAGCCATATTGCGCCACTGTAATGATTCTCGTCATAGTGCCAGGCGCGCAGCGCCAGCATTCCCCAGAAAAATGGCACAATAGTTAACAAACCGAAAATGAGACGCAATGTTTTTGAGTTGCGCCAGATTGCCGCCGAACCGGGATAAAATAGCACCAGCAGTAGCGCGACAACCCACCATCCTAACGATGCCCAAAGCGACATCTCAACCAGCGGTTGACGAATGTTGTGATGATACTCAGGCAACAAAAATAGCATCAGCGCCAATAACAGACCACACAGCACCGCCAGCCAAACCCGCTGTGAACGCGCGGCGAAACCGCTTAACTGTCCCCATTCCCACGCGGCCAGCATACAGACAACCAGCGTAATAATGGCGAACCCCACCGGCGGCAATAAAAAAAGCGCAGCGATGACCGCGGGTATTAACACAAAAGCAGAAATCAGGCGATACTTCAGCAAAAGCAACCCCCATCAGGCTTTGTCATCACCAAGCTCGGTACCGCCGAAACGACGCTCTCGATTAGCAAAGGCATGCAGCGCACCTTCAAAGTCTTGTTCATCGAAATCGGGCCAAAGAACATCCGTAAAGTAAAGTTCGGCATAGGCAATTTGCCAAAGCAAAAAGTTACTAATGCGATGCTCTCCCCCAGTCCTAATTACTAAATCCACAGGCGCCAGCTCATGCATACAGATTTGCTGGCCTAGTCTCTCTTCATCAATCTGATCGGGGCGCAGCACTCCAGCCTGCACCTGTTCCGCCAGTTGTCGGACTCCCTGGACAATATCCCAACGTCCGCCGTAATTCGCAGCGATATTCAGCGTTAGACCCGTATTATGGGCGGTAAGCGCTTCTGATTTGCGAATACGTTCTTGTAAACGTGAGTTGAATCGGCTGATATCGCCGATAATACGCAGGCGAACGTTATGGCGGTGCAGGCTTTTGACTTCGCTATCCAGCGCCCACACAAACAGCTCCATTAACGCGCTCACTTCCTGCGCCGGTCGGTTCCAGTTTTCACTACTAAAGGCATACAGCGTTAACGCATCAATACCGTTATTGGCAGCAAAAGAGACCGCTCGCCGGACGGACTTCGCCCCGGCTTTATGCCCAAAGGCCCGGATCTTCCCTTGCTTTTTCGCCCAGCGACCATTGCCATCCATAATTATTGCAACATGACGGCAGCCATGCGCTGGCAAATTTTCGCTTACTGGTTGAGTTGCAGACAACATAACGCGTTTTTTGTCCCTGAAAGGATTTAGCGGTACTCAGGAATACTGAAGCCTTTATACACATTCTCTTCGGTCCGCTTCGCGGATGGCTGCGCGTCATCGCCCCTGTCGTGCGCTGTCTGCGCACGCCGGGAACGTATTCGCCTGCCGTCCCGATGCGTCCTGAATGATTTTGTGTATCCACAAAAAAGCCGTGTAAAACCACGGCTAACCTGACCGAAAAAAGCCAAAAACCTGCGATCAGGTGGCGCAGACTATATCACCGAAGCCCAACGCTAACAAATAGCACGATCTTCTGTCGCGGGATAATCGTCAGCGTGAGAGCCGTATCACTTGTTTTCTGGCTACTTCACGCGCGATGGCGTCAACCTGCAATACGTCCTCAACGCTTGCCGGTTCCTGTAAATCCATCCTCTCCAGCACCGCTAAATTGAGCCCGGCGATATCGGTAAAACGAATCTGTTGCGCCAGAAACGCGGCAACGGTGATTTCGTTTGCCGCATTGAGCGCCGTCGTTGCCGCCTGACCTTGCTCAAACGCCTCCATCGCCAGCTTCAGGCACGGATAACGCTGATAATCTGGCGCGCTAAACGTCAGCGCGCTGAGTTTGCAAAAATCAAGCGGCTGCGCGCCGGACGTGACGCGATTCGGCCATGCCATCGTATGCGCAATAGGCGTACGCATGTCAGGTTCTCCAAGCTGCGCCAGGACGCTGCCGTCCTGATAACGCACCATCGAATGAATGACCGATTGCGGATGGATCAACACTTCCATCTGACGTGCGCTGGCATTAAATAACCAACGCGCTTCAATGTATTCCAGACCTTTATTCATCATGGTGGCGGAGTCGACGGAGATTTTTCGCCCCATCGACCAGTTCGGATGACGACATGCCTGATCCGGCGTCATCGCTGCCAGATCGCACATTGGCGTTTCACGAAACGGGCCACCAGACCCGGTAAGCAAAATCGACGTTACGCCATTTTGCTCAAGGTCAGCGTATCCCAGATTATGCTGAATAGATTGCGGCAAACTCTGAAAAATCGCGTTATGTTCGCTATCGACGGGTAAAAGCCGGGCGTTGCTGCGTTTTACTTCGTCCATAAACAGCCGCCCGCAGGTCACCAGCGATTCTTTATTCGCCAGCAGAATCGTCTTCCCTGCGCGAATCGCCGCCAGGGTCGGCAGTAAACCAGCCGCGCCCACAATGGCCGCCATCACATGCCCGACCTCATCAAGCGCCGCCATCTCACAGGCAGCCTGCTGACCGCTCAGAACCTCGGTGCGGCTGCCATGCTGCTGAAGCATTATTTTGAGCTGTTCTGCGCTCGACGTATCGTCCATCACGGCATAACGCGGCGAGAACTCCAGGCACTGCTCCGCCATGCGGGCGACATTTTTACCCGCCACCAGCGCGATAACGCGGAAGCTATCAGGATTATGGCGCACCACGTCCAGTGTGCTGCAACCAATAGAGCCGGTCGAGCCCAGAATGGTTAATTGCTTCATGAAACGTCCAGAAGTGTTGAAACGGAATAAAAAGCAAAACGCCGCACAGGAGACCTGATAATGTCTTCTGCGCGGCGCTTTGTACACCACTCATCCGCCAGGTTTAGCGGTGGAATGAGTTTATATCTGCGTACAGATCAATCAGAACTGCATCAGTTCTGCTTCTTTATCTGCCAACGCCGCATCCACTTTCTTAATTGCCGCGTCGGTCATTTTCTGTACTTCTTCCTGAGAGCGACGATCGTCATCTTCACTGATCGCTTTATCTTTCAGCAGAGCTTTTACTTTATCGTTCGCATCACGGCGGACGTTACGAACGGCGACACGCGCCTGCTCCGCTTCGCCACGGACAATTTTCGTCAGATCTTTACGACGTTCTTCGGTCAGCGGCGGCAGCGGAACGCGAATGTCGGTGCCCGCAGAGCTTGGATTCAAACCGAGGTCTGACGCCATGATCGCTTTTTCAACGGCTGGCCCCATAGAACGGTCAAACACGTTAATTTTTAAGGTACGGGAGTCTTCTACCGTTACGCTTGCCAACTGGCGCAGCGGGGTCGGAGTGCCATAGTATTCTACGACAATACCATCCAGCAGGCTGGGAGAAGCACGACCCGTGCGCACTTTGCTGATTTGGGTTTTGAACGCTTCAACGCATTTTTCCATGCGTACTTCAGCATCTTTTCTGATATCGCTAATCACGTTACGAATCCTTGAAAACTAGTCTCAGTCAGACCAGACGGTCACACAATATAAAGATGTGCTAAGTATAGTCTCGTTTAATTTCTGCCAGGTAATAAGACCCGTCAATAGAACAGAATCTTACCCGTATTTGGCGCTCACGGGAATTATTCCGTGATTAACGTCCCTTCTTTTTCGCCCATCACCACACGACGCAGCGCGCCCGGTTTGTTCATGTTGAAAACACGAATCGGCAGTTTGTGGTCACGAGCCAGCGTGAACGCCGCCAGATCCATCACTTTCAGCTCTTTATCCAGCACTTCGCTGTAGGTCAGCTGATCGTACATGGTCGCGGAAGGATCTTTTGCCGGATCGGCAGTGAATACACCATCCACTTTGGTCGCTTTCAGTACGACATCCGCTTCAATTTCGATCCCGCGCAGACAGGCCGCAGAGTCGGTAGTGAAGAACGGGTTACCCGTACCTGCAGACAGAATCACAACACGGTTATTACGCAGCAGGCTAATCGCCTCGGCCCAACTGTAGTTGTCGCACACGCCGTTTAAAGGAATTGCCGACATCAGGCGGGCGTTCACATAGGCGCGGTGAAGCGCATCACGCATTGCCAGGCCGTTCATGACGGTGGCCAACATGCCCATGTGGTCGCCCACAACGCGGTTCATCCCCGCTTTTGCCAGACCCGCGCCACGGAACAGGTTACCACCGCCAATCACCACACCAACCTGAATACCCAGTTCAACCAGTTCTTTGATCTCCTGAGCCATACGATCCAGTATGCTTGCATCAATACCGAAGCCTTCCGTACCCTGCAGAGCTTCGCCGCTTAATTTAAGCAGAATGCGTTTATAGACGGGTTTTGCATTGGTAGCCATGTTTCTTTCCTGAGACTGTCAACGATTGATATGAGTTAATTCCGGCGACATTGTACGTCGCATTTCAGCGCAGACGCCAGGCGTCGGCTGATTTTACAAGAGAGGCGCAAAAAGAAGCCGCCCTCAGGCGGCTCCTCAGGAAAATCAGGACTGCTTAGACATCGCAGCAACTTCTGCTGCAAAGTCAGTCTCGACTTTCTCAATGCCTTCGCCCACTTCAAAGCGGATGAAGCCAGTCACGTCAGCGTTGTGCTCTTTCAGCAGTTGGCCAACAGATTTGCTCGGTTCCATGACGAAAGGCTGACCAGTCAGAGAAACTTCGCCGGTGAATTTCTTCATGCGGCCTTCAACCATTTTCTCTGCGATTTCTTTCGGCTTACCGGACTGCATCGCGATGTCCAGCTGTACCTGGTACTCTTTCTCTACCACGTCAGCAGACACATCTTCCGGCTTAACGAATTCCGGCTTGCTTGCCGCAACGTGCATCGCCAGCTGCTTAACCAGCTCTTCGTCAGCGCCTTTAGCGGCAACCAGAACGCCGATGCGCGCACCGTGCTGGTAAGAACCCAGAACGTCGCCTTCCAGGGAAGCGACGCGACGAATGTTGATGTTCTCGCCAATTTTCGCTACCAGAGCAACGCGCTCTTCTTCGAACTGTGCTTTCAGAACTTCTACGTCAGTGATTTTGCCAGCAACAGCGGCGTCCAGCACTTTGTCAGCAAATGCCTGGAAGCCAGCATCTTTAGCCACGAAGTCAGTCTGGCAGTTAACTTCCAGAATGAAAGCGACGTTGCCGTCGATTTTGGTTTTGATTACGCCGTCAGCAGCCACGTTGCCTGCTTTTTTCGCCGCTTTGATAGCGCCAGACTTACGCATGTTTTCGATTGCCAGCTCAATGTCGCCATTCGCTTCAGTCAGCGCTTTTTTGCAATCCATCATGCCTGCGCCGGTACGCTCACGCAGCTCTTTTACCAGGGATGCGGTAATTTCAGCCATTCTAAAATCCTCGAAAGATTTGATCTGCCCGGCATCAAACCGCACAGATATAAAAGTGAAAAAGGGGGCCATATACAGGCCCCCTAACCAAACGTGATACTACCTGGTCTATAAGGGCTCTCCCCTTCATATTTCGAGCCGCAGGCGCGTTGCCTTCACTCGCTCATCCCGGTCACTTACTGATGTAAGCTCCCGGGAATTCTCGAGCTTGCCGCCTTCCTGCAACTCGAACTATTTTAGGGAGTTATCAAGCCTTATTACTCGGCTTCTACGAAGCTTTCTTCCGCCTGGGAAGCCAGATCCTGAGAACGGCCTTCACGAACGGTTGCAGCGACAGCGCCCAGGTACAGGCTAACAGCACGGATTGCGTCATCGTTACCCGGGATAACGAAGTCAACGCCGTCCGGATCAGAGTTGGTATCAACGATAGCAAATACCGGGATACCCAGGTTGTTCGCTTCTTTGATAGCAATGTGCTCGTGGTCAGCATCGATAACGAACAGAGCGTCCGGCAGACCGCCCATGTCTTTGATACCGCCCAGGCTGTTTTCCAGTTTCTCAAGCTCACGAGTACGCATCAGCGCTTCTTTCTTGGTCAGCTTTTCGAAAGTACCGTCCTGAGACTGAGTTTCCAGGTCTTTCAGACGTTTGATGGACTGACGAACTGTTTTCCAGTTAGTCAGCATACCGCCCAGCCAGCGATGGTTCACGAAGAACTGGTCGCAGCTGTTAGCAGCTTCTTTCACCGCTTCGCTTGCAGCGCGTTTAGTACCAACGAAAAGGATTTTACCTTTACGAGCAGAGATCTTGTTCAGTTCAGCCAGAGCTTCGTTGAACATCGGTACAGTTTTCTCAAGGTTGATGATGTGAACTTTGTTACGCGCGCCGAAGATGAAAGGCTTCATTTTCGGGTTCCAGTAACGGGTCTGGTGACCAAAGTGAACACCAGCCTTGAGCATGTCGCGCATGGAAACAGTTGCCATGATTTAAAACCTCTATAGATTAAGTTGGGGTTATGCCTCCACGTATCCCATATTACCGACCCCAAAGGGCACCCCGGAATATGTGCCGATACGTGTGTGTTGTTACACAAAGTGAGATTTGTCGCTCCCGTCCATCGTGTGTAGTCTTCGAATGGATCGGAAGTCCGGCGCGCTTTATACCACAAATACGCCACCGACACCAATAATTGTTGGCACTCAGTGCTGAACTGAACGATGAATTTCGTGTTACAGGCAGGCGGCAAATTTTTGCATCCCCGGGAGCTTACGGCCAGTAAGTGACTGGGGTGAAAAAATGTCGCCAACGCACCTGTGGCACGAAAGGCGAAGTTCAGAATGATTCTCAATTTGGCAGGGTACACCCCTGACTGATACCATTGTCAGCACTTACACAATTATTGCCGAAATCATCGGCACTGATGGACAGAATTCATGGCTATCTCTATCAAGACATCTGAAGACATCGAAAAAATGCGCGTCGCGGGCCGTCTGGCAGCCGAAGTGCTGGAAATGATCGAACCGTATATCAAACCGGGCGTCACCACCGGCGAACTGGACCGTATCTGTAACGATTACATCGTTAACGAACAACACGCGATCTCCGCCTGCCTCGGCTACCACGGCTATCCGAAATCCGTCTGTATCTCTATTAATGAAGTGGTGTGCCACGGCATTCCGGATGACGCTAAACATCTGAAAGATGGTGATATCGTCAACATCGACGTGACCGTGATTAAAGATGAATTCCACGGCGATACCTCGAAGATGTTTATCGTCGGCAAACCGACCATTCTCGGCGAGCGTCTGTGCCGCGTCACGCAAGAGAGCCTGTATCTGGGCATCAAAATGGTGAAACCGGGCATCCGCCTGCGCACCATTGGCGCCGCCATCCAGAAATATGCCGAAGGCGAAGGTTTCTCCGTGGTACGTGAATACTGCGGACACGGTATTGGTCGCGGCTTCCATGAAGAACCGCAGGTGCTGCATTATGATGCAGACGATGGCGGCGTCGTGTTGCAGCCTGGCATGACCTTTACCATTGAACCGATGCTGAACGCCGGGGATTACCGTATCCGCACCATGAAAGACGGCTGGACGGTAAAAACCAAAGACCGCAGCTTGTCTGCTCAGTACGAGCATACTATTGTGGTAACGGAAAACGGCTGTGAAATTCTGACGCTGCGTAAAGATGACACCATCCCGGCGATCATCACACACGACGAATAATGTTTTGCCTGATGGCGATGCCTTCGCATCTTATCAGGCCTACAAATTACACCTTTACTCAAAATCATTCGAGTTGCCTCAAGGCGGCAAGAGAGTGAATCTTCAGGAGCGTACATAAGTACGTGACTGGAGTGAACGAGCGCAGCCAACGTAGAAGCAACTTGAAGGATGAAGAGTAAATACGTAGGCCGGATAAGGCGTTCACGCCATTATCCGGCTTTTTAATGGGTGGCGCATATGAATACTCTTCCTGAACAGCACGCGAATACCGCACTCCCCACCCTCCCTGACCAGCCGCAAAACCCTGGCGTCTGGCCGCGCGCTGAACTGACCGTCGCCGGTATCAAAGCCCGCATCGACATCTTTCAACACTGGCTGGGAGAGGCATTTGACAGCGGCATTTGTGCTGAACAGCTTATTGAAGCCCGAACCGAATTTATCGACCAGTTGTTGCAACGCCTGTGGATTGAGGCCGGTTTCGGTCAGATTGCCGATCTGGCGCTGGTCGCCGTCGGCGGCTATGGACGCGGCGAACTGCATCCGCTTTCCGATATTGATCTGCTCATTTTAAGCCGCAAAAAGCTACCCGATGAACAGGCGCAAAAGGTCGGCGAGCTGCTGACTTTATTATGGGACGTCAAGCTGGATGTCGGGCATAGCGTACGTACGCTGGAAGAGTGTCTGCTGGAAGGTCTGTCTGATTTAACCGTTGCGACAAACCTCATCGAAACGCGCCTGCTGATCGGTGATGTCGCTCTGTTTCTGGCACTGCAAAAACATATTTTCAGCGAAGGTTTTTGGCCGTCCGACAAATTTTACGCCGCCAAAGTAGAAGAGCAGAACCAGCGCCACCAGCGCTATCACGGTACCAGCTATAATCTGGAGCCGGATATTAAAAGCAGCCCCGGCGGCCTGCGCGATATCCATACGTTACAGTGGGTCGCCCGACGTCACTTCGGCGCTACCTCGCTCGATGAGATGGTGGGATTCGGCTTTTTAACCCCGGCTGAGCGCGCGGAGCTCAACGAATGCCTGCATATCCTGTGGCGCATTCGCTTTGCGCTACATCTGGTGGTCAGCCGCTACGATAACCGCCTGCTGTTCGACCGCCAGTTAAGCGTCGCTCAACGCCTTAACTACAGCGGCGAGGGCAATGATCCGGTTGAGCGGATGATGAAAGACTACTTCCGGGTTACGCGTCGGGTGAGCGAACTTAATCAGATGCTGCTTCAGCTATTTGACGAGGCGATTCTGGCGCTACCTGCGGATGAAAAACCACGTCCTGTTGACGATGAGTTTCAACTGCGCGGCACGCTTATTGATCTGCGTGACGACACGCTGTTTATCCGCGAACCGCAAGCGATCCTGCGCATGTTTTATATGATGGTGCGCAATAGCGCGATCACCGGCATTTACTCTACGACATTACGCCACTTGCGCCACGCCCGCCGCCACCTGAGCCAACCGCTATGTTACATCCCGGAGGCGCGCACTCTGTTTCTTAGTATGCTGCGCCATCCCGGCGCGGTCAGCCGCGGCCTGCTGCCCATGCATCGCCACAGCGTACTGTGGGCTTATATGCCGCAGTGGTCGCACATCGTCGGACAAATGCAGTTTGACCTGTTCCACGCATACACGGTGGATGAACACACCATCCGCGTAATGCTCAAACTGGAGAGCTTTGCGAAAGAAGAGACGCGCCAACGCCATCCGCTATGCGTCGATCTCTGGCCGCGGCTTCCCCATCCGGAACTGATCCTGATCGCCGCACTGTTCCACGATATTGCGAAAGGACGCGGCGGCGACCATTCCGTACTGGGCGCGCAGGATGTACTCACCTTCGCCGAACTGCACGGTTTGAACTCACGCGAAACGCAACTGGTCGCGTGGCTGGTGCGCCAACACCTGCTAATGTCAGTCACCGCCCAGCGCCGCGACATCCAGGATCCGGAAGTCATCAAGCAGTTTGCCGAAGAGGTGCAAACCGAAACACGGCTGCGTTTTCTGGTCTGCCTGACCGTCGCGGACATCTGCGCGACCAACGAAACCTTGTGGAATAGCTGGAAACAGAGCCTGCTGCGCGAGCTGTACTTCGCCACTGAAAAACAGCTCAGGCGTGGAATGCAAAATACGCCGGATATGCGTGAGCGCGTGCGTCACCATCAGCTTCAGGCGCTGGCGCTGCTGCGAATGGACAATATTGATGAAGCCGCGCTGCACAAAATCTGGACCCGCTGTCGCGCTAACTATTTTGTTCGTCATAGTCCAAATCAGCTCGCCTGGCACGCACGCCATTTATTGCAGCACGATCTGCGCCAACCGTTAGTGTTGCTCAGTCCGCAGGCCACGCGCGGCGGAACCGAAATTTTTATCTGGAGTCCGGACAGACCCTATCTGTTTGCCGCCGTCTGCGCCGAGCTGGACAGGCGTAATTTAAGCGTCCATGACGCGCAGATCTTTACCACTCGCGACGGCATGGCAATGGATACGTTTATCGTTCTGGAACCAGACGGCAGCCCGCTGGCGGCGGATCGCCATGACGTTATTCGCACCGGTCTTGAACAAACCATTACGCAGCGTAGCTGGCAGCCGCCGCAGCCGCGTCGGCAACCGGCAAAGTTACGGCACTTTACGGTCGAAACGGAAGTCAATTTTCTGCCCACCCATACCGACAGAAAATCATTCATGGAATTGATCGCGCTCGATCAGCCTGGTCTGCTGGCCAGGGTCGGACAAATTTTTGCCGATCTGGGAATTTCGCTTCATGGCGCCCGAATTACAACCATTGGTGAACGAGTAGAAGATTTATTCATAATCGCCACAGCGGATCGGCGCGCACTTAATAATGTGCTGCAACTTGAGGTGCAACAACGGTTGACAGCGGCCCTCAATCCAAACGATAAAGGGTAGTGTGTTTATTTATATGAAAGAGTTTAACAATGCAGCAGTTACAGAACGTTATTGAGACCGCTTTTGAGCGCCGCGCCGATATTACGCCGGCTAATGTAGATACCGTGACCCGAGAGGCGGTAAAACAGGTCATTTCTCTACTTGATTCCGGCGCGCTGCGTGTCGCAGAAAAAATCGACGGTCAGTGGGTCACTCACCAGTGGTTGAAGAAAGCGGTTCTGCTCTCTTTCCGTATTAACGATAACCAGGTTATCGACGGTGCGGAAAGCCGCTACTTCGATAAAGTCCCGATGAAATTCGCTGATTACGACGAAGCGCGTTTTCAGAAAGAAGGCTTCCGCGTCGTTCCGCCTGCGGCCGTTCGTCAGGGCGCATTTATCGCCCGCAACACCGTGCTGATGCCGTCTTACGTTAACATCGGCGCCTACGTTGACGAAGGCACCATGGTTGACACCTGGGCGACGGTGGGTTCCTGCGCGCAGATTGGTAAAAATGTTCACCTTTCCGGCGGCGTGGGTATCGGCGGCGTACTGGAGCCGCTGCAGGCTAACCCAACCATCATTGAAGACAACTGCTTTATTGGCGCGCGTTCTGAGGTCGTGGAAGGCGTCATTGTCGAAGAAGGTTCCGTCATTTCCATGGGGGTATACCTCGGCCAGAGCACCAAAATCTACGATCGCGAAACCGGTGAAGTTCACTATGGCCGCGTACCGGCGGGCTCCGTGGTCGTTTCCGGCAACCTGCCGTCAAAAGACGGTAAGTACAGTTTGTACTGCGCGGTGATCGTGAAAAAAGTCGACGCCAAAACGCGTGGTAAAGTGGGCATTAACGAATTATTGCGCACTATTGATTAAGCGAGTGAAAAGCGGGGGCGACAGCCCCCCTTTGCATTACGGCGAATGCGGTAACACGGTTTCCGGCGCAATCTTTGCCGCAAACGCCGAAGCCAGCGCAGTCAAAACGACATAACCGGCAACCAACGTCCAACTGTTATCATAGACTGCGCTTAACGCTTTAGCGATAAACGGCGTGAATCCCCCTGCCACAACCGCCCCCAACTGAGCGCCAATTGATGAACCGCTGTAGCGTACAGGCGGATGAAACAGTCCGGCGAAAAAAGAAGGTTGCACGGCATTCAGTGAATTATGACCAATGTTAATAAGCAGAACGTAGCCCATTGTCATCAGTATGAGCGAACGGCTTTCCAGCAGCCAGAAAAAGGGAAAAGCCATTGCCGCGACAAAAAGCGCGCCGAAAATATACACCTGACGGCAGCCACGCCGATCCGACATGATGCCAAATAGCACGTGCATGGGATACGCCAGCAGACAGGTGAACATTACAATGTACAGAATAGTCAGGCTGGCAATCCCAAGCTGCGTCGTCGCCCAGGAAACCGCGAAGACGGTAGCAAGAAAAAAGGGAACGCTTTCCGCAAAACGCAGAATTATAATCAGCAAAATGCTGCGCCATTGTTCTCGTACTACTTTGACCACCGGCCTTTCTTCTCTTTGCTGCCTATGATTAATGGCCTGCTGCTTTTTAAACGCACGGAAGACAGGCGTCTCATCCAGACGATGACGCATATATAATCCCGGCAACACCAAAAGCGCACTGAGCAGAAAAGGAATACGCCATCCCCACGATAACAACGCCTCCTTCGGTAATTGGGTCACGACTATAAATACGCCTGTCGCCAATAATTGTCCCGTGAGTCCTCCTGTTTGCGATAGCGCGCTTAACCGCCCCCGGTGCTTTCCAGCAGCATATTCCACGACCATCAACATGGCGCCTCCCCATTCACCTCCAACCATAAATCCCTGTAGAAAACGCAGAATAACCAGTAAAGCAGGCGCCAGCGCGCCGATACTGGCGTAAGAAGGCAGGCAACCGATGAGAAACGTGACCGCGCCCATCCCGCCTAACGTGATTAATAACGTGTTTTTACGCCCAAGCGTATCCCCCCTGTTGCCAAAAAATAGCGCGCCCAGCGGTCGGGAAATAAATCCCACGCCGAAACTGGCAAAAGAAGATAACGTTGCAGTCAATGGGCTGGCGCCAGGGAAAAAAAGCGGGCCAAATACCAGCGCGCTTGCCAGGCCATATAATAGAAAATCATAATATTCAATGGAGTTTCCTATCCAGGCGGAAATCACCACCCGGCGAATAGTGGCATTATACGTTCCGGACATAGATTCCGCCTCTCAAGGTTATCGACCACTGCCTCCGGTCAATTTCCCACACTGACCTCAAACGCTTTCTCTATAAACGGAATATCGCGTTGAATTACTTAAGCTATCAATAACCGCCGCCCTTTTGCTCATGACGTTGCCGAGACGTCTTCTGCGATCAACTACGCTTTTTTTGTATACATTGGTGGCGAAAAACCAATTTTTCGTTAATTATTCAAAAGTTATAGTGTGATGAAGGATACCGCTATGTATGACAATCTAAAAAGTCTGGGCATTACCAATCCTGAGGAAATCGATCGTTACAGCCTGCGGCAAGAAGCCAATAACGATATCCTGAAAATCTATTTTCAAAAGGATAGAGGTGAATTCTTTGCTAAAAGCGTGAAGTTTAAGTATCCACGCCAGCGTAAAACGGTGGTGGCCGATGGCATCGGTCAGGGTTATAAAGAAGTACAGGAGATTAGCCCTAACCTACGCTATGTGATTGACGAGCTGGACCAAATCTGCCAGCGCGACCGCTCAGAACTCGATCTCAAACGTAAGATCCTCGACGACTTGCGCCATCTGGAAAGCGTCGTCGCGAATAAGATCAGTGAAATCGAAGCCGATCTGGACAAGCTTACCCGTAAGTAAGCTGTGTGTTGCCGGATGGCGACGTGTTACGCCTTATCCGGCCTACAGATATATCCCGGTAGGCCTGATAAGCGTAGCGCCGCCGGGCTTAACGCTGTTCATCCAGTTGTAGCGCCACATACAGCAACAGCCGATCGTCAAAATTTCCCAAATCCAGCCCGGTCAGTTCCGAAATACGATTTAGCCGATATTCCAGCGTGTTACGATGAATAAACAGCGCCTTAGAAGTCGCCAGCGGCTGGACATTATGGCGAAACCACGCCGTCAGCGTCCGACGTAATAACCCGTTGTTATCCATCGCTTTGAGTTTTACCAGCGGGCGCGCCAGCTCATTGGCCTGCCAGCCGCCACGCAGGCTATCTAACAGAACCGGCAGCATCAAATCCTGATAAAAATAGCTGCGGCTTTCTGGCATCCGCTGTTTGCCGACCATCATCGTGGTGCGCGCCGTGCGGTATGAGCGTGCAATACTGCCCGGCCCGGTAAAGTAATTACCCAGCGCCACGCGAAAACGTAGCTGACCATTCTCTTTCATGCGCGAGATAAGCTGCTCTACGCGCTTACGATGATCTTCAGCATCCCAACGACCAAACGAGTTTAAGGCGGGTTTGAGCACCACCATCTCGGTGAGAGAAACAATGGCTATCAGGTTGTTACGCTCCGGCGTGGTAAGCGCATTCTGCAACTGCTGAAGTTCCGCCATTGCGCTATCGACGCCAAGCTGGCCGCTGTCGACTTCCACCACCGCCGCCACACGCGGCTGGTTCAAATCGATCCCCAAACGCTGCGCCCATTCCACCAGCGCCGGCGTATTTTCTTCGGCCTGAATCAGGTTCATCACCAGCTCTTCGCGCAAACGGCTATCCTGCGCCAAAAGGTGCATTAACCGCGACTGCTCCAGCATCATTTCGGCAGTCATACACACCAGTTCGCCATATTTACGCAGGTGCTCTGGTTCGCCGGTGAGGCCGATCACGCCGACAATTTCGCCCTCAAGACGTAAGGGAAGATTAATCCCCTGACGCACCCCGTGCAGGTGTCGCGCCACGGCGTCGTCGATATCCACAACCCGGCCCTGCGACAGCACTAACAGCGCGCCTTCGTGCAATTCACCAATACGTTCCCGATCGCCGCTGCCGATAATGCGCCCGCGGGCATCCATTACGTTGATATTGGTATCGATGATGCGCATAGTGCGCGCCACGATATCCTGCGCCATTTTGGTATCAAGATGCCAGCCAGCCATAAATCCCTCCTGTGAGCAGAGCACAAGCATAAGGAAGATGACAGGTCTCGACATTGTGCAAATGCACAAAACGGTGCAAATAAGTATGGAGTTGTGGGGGGTTTCACAGAAAAGTGTTGCCCCCTTCCATGGCGGAAGGGGGACAAAGGTGATTACTGCATCAGCAAATAAATAGAACTATCACCACGCTGAATATTCAGCGCCAGAACCGACGGCTTGCTGTCGAGAATCTTACGCAGCTCGGCGATATTTTTCACCGGCTGCTGGTTAGCGCCGATAATCACATCGCCTTTTTTGAGGCCAATTTGCGCGGCGGGTGAGTTCGCTTTCACGCTGCTCACCACAACGCCTTTATCCTGGCCTTTATTGCTCATTTCAGCGCCTTCAATCCCGCTGAAGATGGTGCTGGAATCAACCTGACTCTGGCTGCTCTGCTGCAGTTCCAGATTCACCGTAATCGCTTTACCTTCACGCAGCAGACCGAGGCTGATTTTGCTGCCGACCGGCATAGTGCCGACCTGAGCGCGCAGCGCCGCAAAGCTGCTGATCGGTTTACCGTTCAGCGAGGTAATGACATCCCCGGCTTTGATACCCGCTTTCGCCGCGGACGAATTCGGCATCACCTGGCTGACGAACGCGCCTCGCTGGGCGTCGACTTTCATCGCTTTCGCCAATTCGGAATTCAGCTCAGTCCCCATGATCCCCAGTTCGCCGCGTTTCACCTGGCCGTATTCCACCATCTGCGACGTCAGGTTTTTCACCATGTTACTGGGGATAGCGAAGCCGATACCGATGTTGCCGCCGTCCGGCGCCAGAATCGCGGTGTTAATACCGATCAGCTCACCGTTCAGGTTCACCAGCGCGCCGCCGGAGTTACCACGGTTAATCGCGGCGTCGGTCTGAATAAAGTTCTCGTAATTTTCTACGTTCAGGCCGCTACGCCCCAGCGCCGAAACGATACCTGACGTCACCGTTTCGCCCAGACCAAACGGGTTACCAATAGCGACGGTATAATCCCCCACGCGCAGCGCGTCGGAGTCCGCCAGCTTAATCGCCGTCAGGTTCTTCGGATTCTGAATTTGAATCAGCGCGATATCAGAACGCGGATCTTTGCCCACCACTTTAGCATCGAATTTACGCCCATCGCTAAGCTGTACTTTAATCACGCTGGCGTTATCAACCACGTGGTTGTTGGTGACGACGTAGCCCTTCGCGGCGTCAATAATTACGCCGGAGCCCAGCGCCATGAATTTCTGTTGTTGACCGCCGTTGCCGCCGTTACCGCCGCCCTGGCAGAACGGAGAATTCTGGAACGGAGAACCGTCCTGGCAGAACGGGGAGTCATCGCCAAAGAACTGCTGGAAATTACGCGGCATACGCGGCGTATTCACCGTGGTGCTACCTTCAACATTAATACTGACCACCGATGGCATCACTTTTTCGAGCATCGGTGCCAGGCTTGGCATCTGCTGGGCAGTCATTGCTGAAGAGGACGTTTCAGCCGCCGTGGCAGACAGAGGCGACAATGCCAAACCTAAACTCAGAGCCAGTGCACTCATTGCTAATGTGGTTTTTTTCATGTGTTTCAATCTCGATTAACAGGTAACGCAAAATTGCTGTGTACGTCAGATTCATTTTATAACGCGAAGTTCCGGAATAAAGTTTCTGGAAAAAGTAAAAATTTATTGTCCATCTTTACAAAAGTCCATTTACTGTTCGACCGCCATCAAACGCCGATATTCATCCCATGCGTAAAGGTCAGTCATCCCGCTGATATAATCCTGAATCAACCGACAGCGATAATAATATTCCAGTACCGGGTACTCCGCCGAATCCGTGGGTAATTTACTGACGACTTCCACGTAGGCCAAACGATGGCGCGTAGAAAGTTTCTGAAATAAGCGCGATTCTATGGGGAAGCGTTTCAACCGTTCTTTTTCCACCAGCTCGCGAAAGTCGTTAAGCGACAAGCTTAATAGCGGCTGATAGATATCTAATAACCCGCTGATCACCCGGTATCCCTGTAGTTCAAGCTGTTCTACATCCGGATGGCTAAACACATGCTCAACCGCCACATTCTTATAGAGTTCAAGCAGGCGGCTAAAACCGCTGGCATCTTCCAGTAACGCCTGATTGAAGGTACCGGCAAAAATCTGCGGCAAATTATCAATAAAACGCTGAGCGGCATAGGGCACCAGTTTATTTAATGTATTTACGCGTAAATACATAAAAAACTGATCTTCGGTACTGCGGCTTAATGTATTGGCGCGTGATTTTTCCCACGCATTTCCTACCACCAGCTCAAACAGCGAATCCTTCTCATGGTGGCCCCACGCGTGATATAAATGGTGATAAAGCTGCTCAACGCTAAAGATTCTTTTCTCTACCGCGTCTTCAAGATCGGCGACACAATAAGAAATATCATCTGCGGCTTCCATAATCCACGTTAATGGAAAGCGACTGTAAGGCGCTAACTGCAGTTCTTTACGTAACCTCGCAATATACTTCTCTTCAGAAAGATAATAGCCCGGTTTCTTCATTAAATAGCGATGGGAATCCGGCACCGGCCCTCGCCACCATGCCGGACGGGTATATTTTAAAATTCCGCCGACCTGCGCCCAGGTAAGATTCATCCGCATGAGCGTATGTACCAGACGAATTCCCTGTGCATTGCCTTCAAAATGGCAGATATCCTGACGTACCTTGCGGCGAATATCGTTCAGATTTTCTTCGCCTTCCTGTAACCGTAGCGAGGAAACCACACAGCGATCATGCGTGAGCGGCTGACTTTCCGCATCTTCCGGATGCAGCCGCTGACGAAACCAGTCATTGATCGCCGCCTCGCCAAAATGACCGAACGGCGGATTACCGATGTCGTGCATCAGGCAGGCCATTTCCACAATACTTTCAAAGGGACCGGTCAGCGCGTCCAGGCCGTACTCCTCCAGTCGGTCTTGCTCTTTCAGACGGCTTAAAATCTCTTTCGCGATATAACGCCCTACCTGCTGCACCTCCATCGAATGCGTCAGGCGAGTACGCACCGCGGCATTGCGCTCCAGCGGGAAAACCTGCGTTTTTTGCTGCAAACGGCGTATAGCCGGAGAGTTGATAATCCGCCCGCGATCGCTTTCAAAAATCCGCAGGATCTCATGTTCCGTCTTTACGCCCTGCGGTGAACGATAACGACGATGCCAGTTAATTTTATTTCGGAAATCGATCGATGCCATATCCTCTCCCCGCCTGAGAAATGCGCTTCCCCATAAGCGCATGATAAACTATGCCCCCAAAACTGACTTATCGCGAGTAAATCTATGAAAATCGGCATCATTGGCGCAATGGAAGAAGAAGTTACGCTGCTGCGTGACAAAATTGACAACCGTCAGACGACTACGCTGGGCGGCTGCGAAATTTACACTGGCCAGTTGAACGGCACCGAAGTGGCGTTGCTGAAATCCGGTATCGGTAAAGTCGCGGCGGCGCTGGGCGCAACGTTGCTTCTGGAGCACTGCAAGCCGGACGTGATCATCAATACCGGTTCCGCAGGCGGTCTGGCGTCCACGCTGAAGGTCGGCGATATCGTCGTCTCTGACGAAGCGCGTTACCACGACGCTGATGTGACCGCTTTCGGCTATGAATACGGGCAATTACCGGGCTGTCCGGCCGGATTTAAGGCCGATGACAAACTGATCGCCGCCGCGGAATCCTGCATCAGAGAGCTGAATCTGAACGCGGTACGCGGCCTTATTGTTAGCGGCGACGCGTTTATTAACGGTTCCGTCGGGCTGGCGAAAATCCGGCATAACTTCCCCGACGCGGTCGCCGTAGAGATGGAAGCCACCGCTATCGCACACGTCTGCTATAACTTCAACGTGCCGTTCGTGGTGGTTCGCGCTATTTCTGACGTGGCCGATCAGCAATCGCACCTCAGCTTTGACGAATTCCTCGCGGTGGCGGCGAAACAGTCGACTCTGATGGTCGAAACGCTGGTACAGAAACTGGCGCATGGCTAAGCAAATGTTCAGGGCGCTGGTCGCCCTGCTGCTTACGCTCCCGGTGTGGCTTTACGCTGCGCCGCGCGTCATTACCCTCTCTCCCGCCAATACGGAGCTCGCTTTTGCCGCCGGGATTACGCCCGTTGGCGTCAGCAGCTATTCCGACTACCCGCCCGAAGCGCAAAAAATAGAACAAGTCTCTACCTGGCAGGGAATGAATCTGGAACGCATTGTGGCGCTGAAGCCGGATCTGGTCGTCGCCTGGCGCGGCGGTAATGCGGAACGCCAGGTAAACCAACTGACGTCATTAGGTATTAAGGTCATGTGGGTAGACGCGGTAACCATCGAACAGATCGCCGACACGCTCCGTCAACTGGCCGCCTGGAGCCCGCAGCCGGAAAAGGCTCAGCAGGCAGCGCAGACATTGCTAAACGAGTACGCCGCGCTCAACGCCGAGTATGCCGGTAAAGCTAAAAAGCGCGTCTTTCTTCAGTTTGGCATGAATCCTCTGTTTACCAGTGGTAAAGGGTCTATTCAACATCAGGTTTTGACGACCTGCGGCGGAGAAAACGTCTTTGCTGACAGCCGCGTGCCGTGGCCGCAAGTCAGCCGTGAGCAGGTGCTGGCAAGGCATCCTCAGGCCATTATCGTGGCCGGAAAAGCGGGCGAAATTCTCAAAATTGAACAATACTGGGGAAACCTGTTAAAAATTCCGGTTATTCCGCTTAACAGCGACTGGTTTGAACGCGCAAGCCCGCGTATTATCCTCGCCGCAAAACAACTCTGTAATGCGCTTTCACAGGTGAATTAGAGCCTGTCTTACCAGGCTCCCAGTGGGGATTCGACAATGCTCGTCTATTGGCTGGATATTGTAGGCACGGCTGTATTTGCTATCTCTGGCGTGTTGCTGGCCGGGAAATTACGTATGGACCCGTTCGGCGTCCTGGTGCTCGGCGTCGTTACTGCCGTCGGCGGCGGGACAATCCGCGATATGGCGCTGGATAACGGCCCGGTATTCTGGGTTAAAGATCCTACCGATCTGGTCGTCGCCATGGTCACCAGTATGCTGACCATCCTACTGGTTCGCCAGCCAAGACGTCTACCGAAATGGATGTTGCCGGTACTGGATGCGGTCGGGCTGGCGGTGTTTGTCGGCATTGGGGTGAATAAAGCCTTCCTCGCTGAAACGGGGCCATTAGTGGCTGTCTGTATGGGCGTGATTACCGGCGTCGGCGGCGGGATTATTCGCGATGTTCTGGCACGCGAGATCCCCATGATCCTACGCACCGAAATCTATGCCACGGCCTGTATTATCGGCGGGATTGTTCACGCCACCGCGTTTTATACGTTTTCAGTACCGCTGGAAAGCGCCAGCATGATGGGTATGGTGGTCACGCTGTTCATTCGGCTGGCGGCCATTCGCTGGCATTTGAAATTGCCGACGTTTGCCCTGGATGAAAACGGACGTTGATATTGTTTTGCCCGATGGCGCTACGCTTATCGGGCCTGGAACATCTTTCCTGTAGGCCGGATAAGACGCTCGCGTCGCCATCCGGCACAACGAACAGCAATCAAATGCTGAAGGAAGAGCCACACCCGCAGGTACTTTTCGCATTCGGGTTGGTTACAATGAAGCGGGAACCTTCCAGACCTTCGGTATAATCTACCGAACCACCCACCAGATACTGCAAACTCATCGGGTCAACCACCAGGCCAACGCCCTGTTTTTCGATGGTCATATCCCCTTCGTTAACCTGATCGTCAAAGGTAAAACCATACTGGAAGCCGCTGCAACCACCGCCGGTGATATACACGCGCAGTTTCAGATTCGGGTTATCTTCGTCAGCGATAAGACTTTTTACTTTATTCGCTGCTGCGTCGGTAAACTGCAGCGGCAGCGCTACGTCATCACTCATATTTTGCTCCAAACGACATCGGTAATTGGATAAATTTTCACCCAATATTGGCAGTCATTATCTAATACCCTGGTAATTCGTTCAAGTATTCTCGCCCGCAGGCGCATTCTGGCTTTTCGCCGCCTGTTCCGCATCCTGCTTCGCCAGAGTGCGCGCCAGGATGGTTGAGTATAACGGTTTCCCGCCCAAAAACTGGGCTAATAGTGTCGCGCCAAGACAGGTGATAATCATTGGCAAAATGAGCTGGTAGTTATCGGTCATCTCCAGCACCAGCACAATCCCCGTCAGCGGGGCGCGCACCGACGCCGCCATCAGCGCCCCCATCCCGGCAATCGCAAAGGTACCGGCCTCCAGGTGATACTGCGGGAAAAGCACTGCCGCCGCCATACCGAAGGCCGTACCAAGCAGCGTTCCCAGCGCCAGCATCGGGGCGAAAATGCCCCCCGGCGCGCCGGAAGAAAAGCAAAGCAGCGTCGTGACAACCCGGGCAATAAAGATGAACAGCAGTAGCCCGACGCTAAAATTACCTGCCGCGGCGATAGGAATAAGGTTAAATCCGCCGCCTGCCGCTTCCGGCTCAATCAACCCCAGAATACCGCACAGGCCGCCGATCGCGCCGCCCATAAGCACCCATTTTTTAATTTCGCCGCCATGAAAGCGCTGAAACATATCCTGGGTACGTAGCACCAACGAATTAAATACCGGCCCGACGCAGCCAAAAATAATGCCGAGGATAAGGTATAACCACAGTGTGTTAACCGGCGCATCAGACAGTTTGCCGACTTCAATAATCGGCGCTTCGCCGTTAAATATGCGGAACACAATGCTCGACATGATGACGCCGGTAAACACCGCTTTAATCGAAATCAGGTTGTAGCGAAACTGCGGGCGCATCTCTTCAATAATAAACAGGATACCCGCCAGCGGCGCGTTAAACGCCGCAGAGAGCCCCGCCGCCGCGCCGGTCGCCAGCAACGTATGCCGCGCTTCGGCGCTGCGCATACGAAAAACATCCAGCACCATGCGCCCCAGGTTGCCCCCGATTTGCACCGTTGGCCCTTCGCGCCCTAACACCATTCCTGCGCCCAACGTTCCCATCCCGCCGATAAACTTCACCGGCAACACGCGCCACCAGCGCACCGGACGTAGCTCCTCCAGCGCGCCTTCAATTTCCGGGATACCCGAGCCGCCAGCTTCCGGCGCAAATTTTCGCACCAAAAAGTAGCCGACCATCGCCAGTAACGCCGAAAGGATAAAGGCCAGCGGCCAAAGCAAAAACGCATGGTCCGCGACCTGAACCAGCGCGCCAATGCGCATGTTTTGTACCCAGGAAACCGCCTTTTCAAAGGCGACGCCAACCAGTCCGGTAAGCGTGCCGACAACGGCCGCCATTAACAGGATGGCCAGCGGCGTTTTATCCCGCTGCATTAACCGGCGAATCTGATCTCTGCGCCGTAAACGCACAATTTGCTGAGCTAAAAAGGTGGAAGTGTCTGTTTTCATCAGAAGATCATTAATTGGTAATACAAATCTAAAGTCGGCATTCTACTCGCCAACGCCGTGAAAATCCCCTGCAAATCGTATTGTTTCAAATGCGTAAAACTTTCATAACCTTCTCTGAATAACTTAGAATAGCGGGTATTCACTTTTTCTACGAACCAGGAATCTTTCCATGAGTAAGTCTGAAAATCTCTATAGCGCGGCCCGCGAGCTGATCCCCGGTGGCGTGAACTCCCCTGTTCGCGCCTTCACTGGCGTGGGCGGCACCCCGCTGTTTATCGAAAAAGCGGACGGCGCGTATCTGTACGATGTCGATGGCAAAGCATATATCGACTATGTCGGTTCCTGGGGACCAATGGTACTGGGGCATAACCATCCGGCTATCCGCAATGCGGTGATCGAAGCTGCGGAGCGCGGTTTAAGCTTCGGCGCGCCAACCGAAATGGAAGTGAAAATGGCGGAACTGGTCACCAACCTGGTGCCGACCATGGACATGGTGCGCATGGTGAACTCCGGCACCGAAGCGACGATGAGCGCTATTCGCCTGGCGCGTGGTTTTACTGGCCGCGATAAGATTATCAAATTCGAAGGCTGCTACCACGGCCACGCAGACTGTCTGCTGGTCAAAGCCGGTTCTGGCGCGCTGACGCTTGGTCAGCCGAACTCGCCGGGCGTGCCGGCAGATTTCGCGAAACATACGCTGACCTGCACTTATAACGATCTGGCGTCAGTACGCGCGGCGTTTGAACAATATCCGCAGGAAATCGCCTGTATCATCGTCGAACCCGTAGCGGGCAATATGAACTGCGTCCCGCCGCTGCCGGAATTTCTGCCAGGTCTGCGCGCCTTGTGCGATGAGTTCGGCGCGCTGCTGATTATCGACGAAGTGATGACCGGTTTTCGCGTAGCGCTGGCCGGAGCCCAGGATTACTACGGCGTCGTGCCTGACCTGACCTGTCTGGGTAAAATCATCGGCGGCGGGATGCCGGTAGGCGCGTTTGGCGGTCGTCGAGATGTAATGGATGCGCTGGCGCCGACGGGCCCGGTTTACCAGGCGGGCACCCTTTCCGGCAACCCGATTGCGATGGCGGCCGGTTTCGCCTGCCTGAATGAAGTCGCCCAGCCCGGCATTCATGAAACGCTGGATGAGCTCACCACCCGTCTGGCGGAAGGTTTGCTGGAAGCTGCCGAAGACGCGAATATTCCGCTGGTGGTTAACCATGTCGGCGGCATGTTCGGGATTTTCTTCACCGACGCTGAGAGCGTAACCTGCTATCAGGACGTGATGGCGTGCGACGTGGAACGCTTTAAGCGTTTCTTCCACCTGATGCTGGAGGAAGGCGTATATCTGGCGCCGTCCGCGTTCGAAGCAGGCTTTATGTCCGTGGCGCACAGTGAAGAAGATATCAATAACACCATCGACGCCGCGCGTCGGGTGTTTGCGAAACTGTAAAAGAGAACGTCCAGAAACAACGTAGGCCGGGTAAGGCGAAGCCGCCACCCGGCTTTTTTTTGGTTCATACCAGGTTAGCGTGAATCTTCGCCAAACACCCAGCCCCCCTAAAGCTCATCAATAATATACTGGAAGCTACAGGTCGACGTGAACTGCCCGGAGCCAATGTTGCGGGTGTTCACCGCTACATTAATGTCATGAAGCTCAACATCGGTTATCGGATGATCAACGGCGCTGGTCGTGACGCTCGACTGGTCGCAGCCCAGCACATTGAGCGTAATACCCGATGAGACAAAACGGCAATAAGCGCCACGGTTGTCAAATTTGCTGCCATCGCACAGTTTCCCCCCCTCCATCAAATAGGTATGTAACGTGCGATTCACCGTGCCACCGGTGGCATCAAGCATGAGGGTTGTTTTCTGTTTCGAAACGTTCGCATCCCAGGAGATATCAAAAGTATCAACGGGAACTTTCGGGCAAACTGAGCTGCGCGTATCCGGCGGGGAATACGTTTCGCCAGAGATACCATCAGCAGCAGTGACACGACTCGTTGCCAGCCAGGGGCAACCATAGTCATCGCTTTGTACCGTAATATCCACGGTAAAAGAGCCACAATCGTGCCAACTCGCTGGCATATTCTGGCAACTGGAGCGCGCAACGCTGTTATCGAAATCGCGTAACACAACCGTCGGCGCGGGCTCTGGCCCCGACCAGGATTGTAAGGGTACCGGACGATTTTTAAAAACCCCTCCTAGCTGCCAGGTGCCATAGTATACTCCGTCATGCGTATCCACCATCACATTCAGCAGAATCGAGCGATCGAAGGTACTCGGACCTATGCCGTAATAGAGCGTGGTACTTGAAAACGTCGCTTTCAGCATGGGTTTAGCCACTACCGAACTGCCATAAACGGCAATCAGCAGCAAAAATAAAGTCCGTATTATTTTCATCATAAATACTCAAATGTAACTAGTGCGCTTGCGAAGAACGTTCCCGGAACCAGATCTTCGCCAGGAAGGCGTTGTACCCAGGCATTCAGGTTTAGCGCGTTATTCCCCGTCACCAGCGTGAATATCGCACCCTCTTTATCGTTCATGCCCACGGGAACGCCGGATAGCGTTTCAATACCAATCCCGATCCCAAAAGCACCTGAATGGCTATCGATGGCCAGGATACCGCGCATTCCGGTCGCTTCGGTTCCAGTGAAAGTCACCTGCACCCCGTTACTCAGCGCCGAATCGCAATCCGTGAGTTCAAACACCAAAGGCTTACGAGCAGACTGGCCGTCGGGAGTGAAATCAGAACTGTCAAGCGACGAAAAATCGACTTCGGCAATCCCCGTCCCCTGCATCGTGAGCGTGCAAGGACTGGCCACCAGGCTACCGGAAAAATGCAGGTTATCTGCCGCTGAGACCGGCAATATCAGCGCCCCACAGAGGATGCAGGCCGCGCCGTGTAATAACGCCTGTCTTTTAGCCATTACTGATAATCCACCTGTAATGTTGCCGTCGCATCGAAGCCGCCTTCTTTCAGCGAAGCACCGCTCTTTTTAACCGGTATGGCTTTCAGAACAGGTATCGATTGTTCATTCACCGTAATGGTGGACCCCAACGTAAAGGGTTGGTCGTTCTGCCTGAGTTCAATCCCCAGCCCCGCCACGCTGGTGTTTACCGCCGCCGGATTAAAATCACTCACGGAACCGCTTAGCGTCAGGGTCATCGCCATCGTCTCATCGCGCACCGTTGAATCACAGGTGATCTCATACGGAACATTCTGCGCATAACGCGTACCATCTATTTTATTAATCAGCAGGTTACCGAACTCAACGTCGATCGTCTGATCATTGTTAATCGTACAATTCGGCGGTGAAATTAATGTGCCGTGAAACTTAAGATTATCGGCTGCCTGTGCGGCAAGGCTGCCCCCCATTAACATCGTCAAAACTATTTTTTTCATTGGTAATCCACCACCAACGTGGCGCCTGCGTTAAACGCGCCACCTGTTAACGTTACGCCATTATTTTTGACGGGAATCGCCTCGATGGCCGGACCGCTGCCACCGCTGTATTGAAATGACAACCATTGCGTATTGCCGGGTGAAATCAGCGCGCCATCCGTGGCGGTTTGCAGACGGATCCCCAATCCATCGACATCGGTTTGCAATACCGACTCGCCATTGATAGTCACCGCATTCCCCTGAATCTGTAACTTCAGGTAATCGCTCACTCTGCCGTTACAGCTCAGGCGATAGCCCACCGCCTGCCGGTAATTCACCCCATCCACTTTCGTCGTCAACACATTGCCAAATTCCACCTCACCGCCGGTCACAGTACAGGGCGGCGCGGCATTAACGACTATCGTCAGCGTCATGTTGACCGTCTTACTTCCCGCTGCCAGCGGCATACTGACCGCACTCAGCATGGCCGCACACGTTACCGTGCCCAGCCGTAACCGCCATTGCCTCATCTTGCGTCTCCTTGTCGGTTACGACTTTCTGCTTTTTGCTTCATCTACCGCACAACTGTTGTCAGTACAGTTAAAAATCAGCGGTAACCGCGCGCCATAATCGTTGACGTAAGTCAGCACAGGCGAGCGACCTAATTCACTGGCGTCCCCTCCCAGCGTCACGTTGCTTTTTGGTGCAATCACTAATGGGCTAAAGCCTCTGGCTGGTGTGCCGTCCATGCGGTTACTGGCGTTACTTAACACCACGTAGTAGCCGGTTGTGTTGCTCACCTGATAGCCATTGCCCTGACGCTGAAGGGTGATTTTGTATTGCCAGGGATGCTGCATATCGATTTTCGACAGCGCCTGCGGACGGTAAAAAACTTTGATGCGCGTTTGCAGGGCGATTTGCAGCGTATTGGGCTTGTCGCTTTGCGGCGGAATTTCGCGCACGTTGTAATAAAAAAGGGTTTCCCGATCCTTGGGGAGCGACGCCAGCGCCGGCATCCCCTGAATTTTGACCTGTCCGATTGCCGACGGCTCAATGCGCTGGACCGGTGGGACGACGATTAAAGGCGAGGTGATTTTGACGCCCTTCTCATCTTCCACCCAGGACTGCGCCAGATAGGGCAGTTTGCTGTTGGCGTTTTTCAGATCGACGCTTATCGATTTATCTTCGCCGCGAAACACCAGGCGGGTGCGATCGGGCGCGATGGCGGCCTGGGCGCTACCGTAGCCGCCCAGCAAAAGCAGCAAAACAGCGGCCAGGTTATAACGTTTTAATGGCATCATGAATGCGGTTTCCTGAATCAATGTGTTGGATAACGAGAAGAGAGCGCTTCGGGTTGCGTCGAAGACGTCCGCCGCTGCGTATGAAGCTGGAGTAATGGTTTCTCTTCGGGCTGCGTTGCCTCAGGTGATGAAGCGTCGCCGATGCACGGCAGCAACAGGCTGCTAAACAGATCGCCCGGCAGCGGATCGGGCAACGCCGCTTCACACTGCGTTTTACCTTCCCATGTCACCTGCAACCGCTCGCCGGGGTTAATGCCGATCAGATAAACGCTGCCGTCTTCACCTACGATCCCTAACTGTTGCTGGCGACTGTTGTAAACCTCTGCGCCGAAGGGCGGCGTGCCGCCATCGCGCAGGCGGATACTGGCCATGGCTTTTTTACCGCTGAGCACCTCCATGCGGCGATAACCGATCGCCCCTTCCGTCAGGGTCGCCTGAGCGATGGAGAGGATTGCTTCCGCGTCTTCCGGCAACTGGGTAATGTCGATTTTCACCTGGTTGCGGTAGTAGTCGTTGACGTCGACAATGACGGCTTTACCAAACGCGTTGGTATATACCGGCGTGCTGTAGCCGGAGATGGGTACGTTCGCTTCATCGCCGACATCCACCAGCAGCCGCGAGCCGCCGTTGACGCTGGTGCGGTGCAACGCCCCGCCTTTAGCAGTCAGCGTCGCGCCGCCCTGGATGTTCAGTCCGCCGGAGGTATAGTCGCCTTCCTGATAGTTCGCACTGACGTCAATGTCGGCATAGCTCGCTTGATGACGGTAGTAGCCGTCGAGAGTCGCACCGTTATCCGCGCGACCAGCGTTGATCTGGTAGTTATTGCGATCGTCAATGCGCTCGTAATAGCCGACCTGATTGCTGTTGTTGTCATCGCTAAAGGAGCCGTTGTAGCTCAGCGTGCGGTTGTTGCCCCACGGAATACTGAGCGAGACGTACACGCCGTCATCACGCTCATTGTCATATTCGTTGCGAAAACCGTTCACCGACAGACTGATCCCGCGCACCTCACCGACATCGAAATAGTGCGACAGCGTCAGGTTATAGCTGTCCTGGTTAGGTTGATTCCAGTAGGTGCGATGGGTGTAGTTGATATAGGCGTTGACGTTTATTGCCGAAAAGTTCTGGCTGTACGTCAGGGTATACATCTCTTTATCGTGGCCGGTGCGCTGACGATCGTTATCGTCATTATGCGTATCGATAAACTCGTCCATCGTCATGTAGTTTTCTTCGGAAAAGCGATAACCAGCAAACGTCAGACGGCTGTCTATATCATCAAAATCTTTAGCGTAGCTGGCACGGAACGAGTTACCCTGAATGGTGCCGTCGCCGTAGGCGCTACCCTCTGGCAGCGTCGCACGGGAATGGGTGACATCGACGGAAAACGCGCCCAGCAGCGCCAGATCGCGCCCCAGTCCTAACGCCAGCGCCTGATAATCCTGCTCACCGATGGCACCGCCGTACAGCGACCAGCCGTTAGCGATCCCCCAGGAGGCTTCGGCTGAGGTGAAAAAGCCGCCTTCCATATTGTGATCCCAGTCCTGCGGTCGCCCGGCTGCCAACTTGTAGCGCACCTGGCCGGGACGGGTCAGAAACGGAATGGAGGCGGTGCTGACGTCATATTCCTGCACCTGACCGCTTTGTTCTTCAATTTTGACGTGTAGATCGCCGGATACCGTTTCATTAATATCCTGAATGCGAAACGGCCCAGCCGGGACCTGCGACTCATAAATCACCCGCCCGCGCTGGGTCACGGTGACTTTGGCGTTGGTGCGCGCCACGCCTGATATATCCGGGGCGTAGCCGCGCAGATTAGGCGGTAACATCTGATCGTCGGTGATAAGGCTGCCGCCAACATAGTTAAAGCCGTCGAAAATATCGGATTCCAGCGATCCTTCGCCCAGCGTTAGCTGCGCCCGGAGCTGCGGGATCGCCCGCCAGGCGTAATAGCGGTTCCAGTCCCAGTTCTGTTCGGAACTGGAGCCAAAGTTGTCTTTATCTTCGCTGTCATTTTCGTGACGATAGTTAGCCTGCCAGTCCGCGCGCAAACGCCACGCGCCGAGGTTGGCACCCACCGTGCCGTTGCCGCTGATGTCATATTCATCGCCGTCATCATGTTCAGCATGTCGCCACTGGCTGTTAACGTTGTAGTCAAATAATACGCCGGGAATCCCTTCATCCCAGCGGGAAGGTGGATCCCACTCTTCATCGCTGTATTCCAGATACGCCTGCGGAATAATCACCGTCAGCGTTGACTGGCTTAAATCCGTTTGGGTTTCCATCCCTTCCAGTTGATCTGGTTGCAGACACTGACCGGCATTTATCCAGATCATTTTATCTGCTATTTCAGGTTTTAACCCCAGCAGCGAGACCAGTTCAGGCGATAAACAGGGATAGGTGTTATCAGGATCGTTATTATCAACGGAATACGTAATAACATTATCCTGGACAATTTGACTCTGATTGACCAGCACCTGGAGATGATAGCTCCCCGGCATAATGTAGCCTTTACGGGAAAAACGGGAGAGATCCAGGCTGGCATCATCTTTAACATCAAGAAATCGGGTATTAAATTGAATGGGCGCTTCCGCGTAGCTATTTTCCGGACCGACAGCCAGAACAATACCCACCACGGCCGCAAGCGTGCTCAGACGAAATTTTTTATAGTGAGCCATCAGACAATCTATCCCTGAAATATATAATCTATTTTTTTACTTTGAGCATCATCCTGCGGCAGACTGCCGCAGGATGATATTTCACTTACAGATAGCTGATCGTGAAGTTTACGGTGCTGCTGAATTCGCCGGTATCGATAGTGGTGGCAGCAGAATCGCCTTTCACCCAGGCTTTGAAGTTAAGAGTCTGTTTCGCCGCCGCAACGCTGCCGTTCATCGTCAGGTTTTCGCTGTAAGCGTCGCCCAATTTGATCGCGGAACCCAGGTGGTTGCCGATAACAATGCTGGAACCCGCCATTTCGCCGCCGCCGATACGCATCAGCGCAACGCTGCCCGGATTAGCGCTGGATTCGTTACCGATGGCAGAGAAAACGGTAGACGCTTCTTTCTCAGTGGTGAATGCGCAGTTTTCCAGACCGATATGGAAATCGACTTTTGAAGATTCTTTACCGCCCATCAGAGAACCGGTACCGATATGGCCCAGGTTAACGGTCTGGTGTTCGTCGCCAACCACGATTGAACACGGTGAATCTTCAATAGTACCGGTAAAAGTCACCGTACCAGTATTACTGCCCGCAGCATTGGCAAAGCTGGAAACACCCATAACCAGTGCGGCAGCAACCGCAGCTTTTACTGCTGTATTCATTTTTCATCCTTATTAAAAGTTGGTGAGTATTTTTACGCTATTCACACAGAGTTATACTCAATACCCCATGTTTATATTAGTAGATATATATTATATGACGAGTTATGAAATTGCCGATGCAACATTCAAAAGAAGCAAACAACACGTTAATAAATAACATCCCTTAGGCGCGGTGAAGTATTTTCCATTAAAAACCTAAAGACAAGCGTTTTTTATTTAAAGGATTATCAGAATTAAATAATAAATATTTTTACCGTTCAAAAAACAAACAAAGCAAGCAAGACGGGAGAGCCAAAAAAACAATAAACATGTCAAAATGAATAAAAAAAGATCAGAATTACAGTACTGAATATATAGCAATGACGCGTAACATTTATTTTTGGTATAAATTTCATTAAAAAAAAACAAAAAATGCTAAATTACATTTTTTTTGTTTACTCGTGGCAATTAATTTATTTTAATAGAGTTGTTTTTTATTACTTCGATAAAAAAATAATATTTTATTATCGAAGTTTTATAATGAAAATTTATTATTAAATTAAAATTGATTTACGAGATGCATTAAAGATGCGGCATCCGCATCTTAATATTTAAAAAGGCTTAATACCGAAACCGGTAATTCTTATTATTGGATAGATCATGCCGCAATTTATCATCAACGTTTCGGGCCTGGATATGTTGAAATTAGTCACCCTGTTCACGAGACAGCGGCGCGCCACTGAAATAGCTCATGACTTATCGATACAAAAATAACACCTGCTTCTTGCTGAAAATAAAAGCAGAGTTCCCTCGATAAAACGTGACAGGACAGCTCTCGCACCTGATAGCGTTCAGCTATTTTTAGGCCTACAAAATATTGCCACAACATATTGATATTGTGTAATTTGTAGGTCGGGTTGAGCATGGCTGCCACCCGACATAAATGTGGCACAGCTTTTTTTTACCGACTCTGTTTACGTAGCAAATAGATAAAGTACGGCGCGCCAATAAAGCTTGAAAGCAGTCCCGCCGGGATCTGATACGGAAATAGCGCCATCCTGCCGCACCAGTCGGCAAAGACCAGTAAAACGCCCCCTGCCAGCGCCGAGATGACCATATGCGGCATCGTCCGGCGAAAACCGAGCATCCGCGCAATATGCGGCGCCATCAGTCCAACGAAACTCAGCGGCCCAATGGTCATCGTCGCGGTTGCCGTCAAACACGCCGCCAGCGCCAGCAGCGCGATACGCGACGGCGTAAGCGCCATGCCCACCGCACGCGCGGCATCGCCGCCCAGGGGCAAAATCGTTAACCAGCGGCGACACAACGGCACAAGTGCCAGCAAAATCACCATTACGATCGCGGTTCGCGTAACCTGCCCGCCAGTGGCGTTATAGGTAGATCCTGAGAGCCAGGTCAATACTTCCGCCATCCGCGGGTCGCCGCTCGCCTGGAGCATCATTAGCAGCATGGTAAACGCGGTGCTGAGCGCCATCCCCGCCAGCAACATCCGTTGCGGCGAGAAACCGCCGCGCCCGGCGGCTATCATAATAATCAGCAGTGTCGCCGCCGCGCCCAGGCTTCCGGCAGGCAGTAGCCAACCGAAGGCATTCCCCGGCACCAAAAACAGCATCAACACCACGCCAAACGCGGCTCCGGAACTGATCCCCAGCACTTCCGGGCTGGCCATTGGATTACCGGTCAGACGCTGAATAATGCAGCCCGCCACCGCCAGCATGACGCCCGCCATTAACGCCGCCAGTATCCGCGGCCAGCGCCACGGCATCAGTTCTTCAAGCAGCGTTCCGCTCGCCCACGTCCAGCCGTGCGCGTCGCGACCAAAAGAGAGGGCGACCCATGTTGCCAGCAGCAGGAGCGCGCCACCGGCAACGGCAAAAGCAAGAACGTGCCGACGTTCCGCCGCCACACGATCGCTGGCGTTCATATCCGGCGCGCTCATGCTTTTAAGCCGCGGCAGCAGCCACAGGAGCAGCGGCGCGCCGATTAACGCCGTCACTGACCCGGTGGAAACCTCCATCCATACGCGGGTTAGCCAAAGGATAATCTGATCGGATAGCCACAAAATAAGCGCCCCAATGAGCGGCGCCAGCATCAGGCGCGCCAGCAGACGTCTTGCGCCAAGCATTTTCGCCAGCAGCGGCGCAAACAGGCCGATAAAACCGATAATGCCCACCGCGTTGACCAGCAGAGCGCTCAACACAATCGCCAGCGACAGCGCCGCCAGACGCGCTAACGACAGCGCTAGACCCAGATTACGCGCAACGCCGTCATCCAGCCCCATCAGCGTCATCGGGCGTAACAACAATAACGTGAGCATCACACCGCCCAGCAACTGCGGCCACAGACGCTGCACGCCGCTCCAGTCGGTTTGCGTTAGCGTTCCTGTGCTCCATAAAAACATGCTTTGCAACTGATCGTGGTGGAAAATCACCAGTAACTGGTTGATTGCGCCACAGTAAAGGCTGACCACCAGCCCGGCGAGGATCAGGGTCACTGGCGACAGACGTTTGCCCCACGCCACGCCGAACACCAGCGCGCCGACGATACAGGCTCCCGCCAGGGCGGCAAACTGCGTGGTCAGCGCGCCGGGAATCGCCCAAAGCGTAGTCACCGTGATCCCCAATTGCGCGCCGGTCGCCACACCCAGCGTGGTCGGTTCCGCCAGCGGGTTACGTAATACTTGCTGGAACAGGACGCCTACCAGCCCAAGTCCCGCGCCCACCAGTAGCGAAATCGCCAGTCTTGGCAGCAGGCTGTAATGAAAAATCATCTGCTCAATGATGTCGATATCCGGTGACCAGATAGCCTGTTGCCACTGGCTGCGCGGTAGCGCAACGGAGAAGTTAACCCATGTCAGCCAGCAGGCGGCAACAAACAGCGCCAATAACAGCAACGCCGGATGGCGGCTTCGCCTTATCCGGCCTACAAAGCGCCCGAACCGTAGGTCGGATAAGACGCTTTTCGCGCCGCCATCCGGCATTTCACGTTTTCTGCTCACGCTTTGCCTCCCAACACGTTATTCAGGATGCGGACAAAGTGCATCGTGGAGAGGGTCGCGCCATAGAACCAAACGGCGGGCACCCGGTGAAAGCGCCCGGCGCGGACAAACGGCATGGCCTGCCACAGCGGCGTTGCCATCAGCGCGTTCATATCGGTGTTATTCCCGTGATCGAAGCAGATCACATCCGCTTCTTTATACATCGCCAGCCGATCGATGCTAACCGCCGTACTGCCCCAAAAGTTGGTTTCACCCTGCCAGGCATTGACGATGCCATACTCGTCCAGCACCTCCTGGAACAGGCAATTCGGGCCGAGCACCAGCATATGCCGCGGATCGATAAGCGTCGTCATCAGTAACGGACGCCCCCCGCGGCGGATAAAATGCGGCTTCTGGCTGGCGATGAAGCGATCGTATTGCGCCAGATGTTTTTCTGCCGCAGCTTCCAGATTCAGCGTCTGCGCCAGTTCAACCAGCGAGCGTCGGGCCACCGCCAGCGGCTTTTTGCCGTCGCTAAAATCGAACCCGCGCCCCGGCGCGATCCGCGCCAGTTTCTCCGGCGAGGGTCCGTAGCCTGCCGACCAGACCATAAACGACGGCTTCATCTCCGTCAGCAGTTCGAGATTGGGTTCAGTGCGAAGACCCACATCAATCACCGAATCCGGCAACGGCGGTTCGCTAACCCACAGCTTATAATTTGGCACGTCCGCCACGCCATACGGCGTAATACCGAGCGCCAGCAGCAGCTCAACCGGCAGCCACTCCAGCGCCACAATCCGGCGGGGATCGATAGCGGCAGCCTGCGCCGTATTCATTTGCCACAGCAGCGGCGAGAGCGCCATCGCCGTTAATAAACGGCGGCGAGTAAGAGGATATAAATCACGCATTAATACACAAAACTCACAGGTGCCGCGCCCGCCGGATGCGGAAGGATACCCATCGGGATACCGTAAATCTGTTCCAGCGTGTCACTGCGCATCAGTTCCGCAGGCGTTCCTTGCGCAATCATTTCACCGCCGCGTAGCGCGACTAAATAATCACAGTAGCGGGCCGCCATGTTGATATCGTGCAGCACCGCTACCACCGTCAGCCCGCGCTGTTGGCTTAAACGATGCACCAGCGCCAGCACGTCAACCTGATGGGCGATATCCAGCGCTGACGTCGGCTCATCCAGCAGCAGACAACGGCTGTCCTGCGCGACCAGCATGGCAATCCACGCGCGCTGGCGTTCACCGCCGGAAAGACTGTCTACCAGACGATGCGCCAGCGGTTTTAAGCCGACCAGCGTAATCGCCTCGTCTACTTTTTCCCGGTCCGCGACGCCAAAGCGTCCCAGCGCGCCGTGCCACGGATAGCGGCCAATCGCCACCAGTTCGCGCACCGTCATTCCTTCCGCCTGTGGCAATTGTTGAGGCAGATAGGCAACTTTGCGGGCAAACGCCTTGCTGCTCCAGCTCGCCAGCGGCTGATTGTCGAGCAGAATATCCCCTTCGGAAGGCGGCTGATGGCGGCCCAGCATTTTTAACAGCGTGGATTTACCGGAACCATTATGACCAATAAGTCCGGTGACGCGACCTGCGGGAAACGTTAACGAGAGGGGGTGTAAAAGCGTGCGGCCCGGCACACGAAAGGCGACGCTTCGCAGCGCAAAGGTGGTATCGGAATGAATGTGGTTTTCCTGCATCGCAGCCAACTTGTAAAACGGGCACGGCAAGCCGTGCCCAAAAAGAAATTAGAAACGGAAGGTTGCCGTTGCAACGACCTGACGTTCTGCGCCCCAGAAACAGCCGTAGGTCTGGAAGCAGCTGGCGACGTATTCGCGGTCGAGCAGATTATTAACGTTAACCGCAATGCTGGAGCCCGCCATACCAAAACGCGCCAGATCGTACTTGACGACCGCATCCATCACCGCTGCACTGCCTACCTTGAAGCTATTAGCCGGATCGCCGTAACTGGAACCAATAAAACGACCGCCTGTTCCCAGCGTTAAACCTGACAACGGACCTTCGTTGAAGGTGTAATCGCCCCACAACGACGCCATGTGTTCAGGCACCTGCTCTGGCGTATTCCCTTTCAGATTAGTGTCTTTCGTGTATTCAGCATCAGTATAAGTGTAAGACGCCGTCATATTGATGTTAGCCGTCAATGCTGCTTTGGCTTCCAGCTCTACACCTCGCGCACGAATTTCGCCTGCCGGCACCTGCGCTAATGGGTTGGTTGGATCGGCGGTCAGGTTATTGGTTTTGGTCAGCTGATAAACGGCACCCGTAACAACAACCGGCATGTCTTTCGGTACATATTTCACCCCTGCTTCATATTGCTCGCCTTTTGACGGCTTGTAAGAAACGCGTGGGGTGCTCCACAAATCGAAGGCGCTTGGCTCGAAAGATTGGCTATAGCTGAAGTAAGGTGAAATTCCATTATCGAATACGTAGTTTACGCCACCGCGCCAGGTGAACTGGTGGTCATTACGTTCAATATATCCTTCTGTCGGCGTAGTGGAATTCTGACGCACCGTTGTCGCTTGTTTAGACCAGTCATAGCGGCCGCCGAGAGTAAATACCCACTTATTCCATTCCGCCTGATCCTGAACATAGAGGCCTGTTTGTTTACTTTCGTTCATCTGGTACGGCTCAGCGCCGCCGAAAGCAAAGTATTCAGGATGGTAATTGTTATAGAGATCGATTGACGGCGCGCTACCAAACGTCGCGTTAATATCATTACGCATACGCATGAAATCGACACCCGTCAGCAACGTATGATCAATATCGCCGGTCGCGAATTTACTTTCCAGTTGTGTATCTACGCTGAAATTCTGTAAACGCTCGTTGTCAACGATAGTACCGCGGTTAAGCGTATGGCCGTCCGCCGCAATCCCCGTGCCATAGACGCTTTTTTGCGCGGTTTTCATTTCGACAAAACGTAAATTCTGGCGCACGGTAAAAGTGTCGTTGAAGCCATGCTCGAAACTGTATCCCACCATTTTCTCGTTACGAGAATAGGTGTTGTTTGACGCCCCTTCATTGAAATCTGTCGGCAAGCGTTTACCATTCGGTAACGGTTCAACCGTTCCCTCTTTCGGCAGCCAGCCGTAGTAGCCGGTCTCTGGTTCGTTCTGGAAATAAGAAAGGAACGTAAAATTCGTTTTCTCATCAGGACGCCAGGTAAAAGAGGGCGCAATCGCATAGCGCTGCGACTCAGAACTCTTTTGCTGCTCATTTGTCGAACGCGCCAGCCCCGTCAGACGATATGAGAACTCACCGTTGTCATCCAGGGAATCACTAAAATCAAAACCGGTCTGGAACAAATTGTCCGTCCCCATTTTGAATTGAATTTCTTTCAGCGGCTCAGTAGTCGGCCGCTTGCTAACCATCGAAATGATACCGCCCGGGTTGCTCTTACCGTAGAGGACGGACGTTGGGCCACGCATCAACTCAACACGCTCAAGCATGTAGGGATCAATAACCGCATCGTTGTAGAAGTTCCCCTGCAATTTCAGGCCATCCAGATAGTTGTTCTGGCTCAGGCCGACGGAAGAGAAGCCACGGATAATCACGAAGTCATAGGTATTGGAAGCGCCGCGGCTGCTTACCGTTACACCCGGCGTGTAACCCAACGCTTCTTTTACTGACTGGAATTGATGCATCTGCATCTCTTCGTTAGTGACCACCGAAACCGACTGTGGCGTTTTTTCGATAGGTGTATCAGTTTTGGTGGTGGTGGCGGAACGCTTCGCGGCGATGGTCGGAGCCGGTCCCCAGGCACTTTCCTGCGCGGCAGGCGCTGCGGTTACGGTAATGGTTTCTTCTTTCGGTTGAACCGCCGCCTGTGCATAGACAGACATGCCGCTAACCGCTGTGGCTACTACAACTGCGATTTTACGCAGTGAGGAGTTTGGCTGAGCAGTTTTAAGACGCGCCATTGGTATATCTCTGATGAAAGTGAATGATAACGTAAACGATAATTATTATTATAACCGCAGCATGATAGGCGAAATATCGTCGCAATGGCAAGCGATACGCGGCCCTACGAAAACTAAGGGGTTAAGAAATAACCAGATGAAAAGGAAGGGTTAATAAATTAGACTGAAATGTTATTTATGGAGGATTTGCCGGATGGCGACGTAAGCGTCTTATTCGGCCTACGTCGCACATAATGGGGTCGTAACGGTGTAGACCGGGTAAGCACAGCGCCACCCGGTACTATTACCGTGATTAATTGCCGCCGAACATCTCCTTAATCCAGCCGGCAACGCCGTCGCTCTTCTCTTCTTTCGGCGGCTGTTGCTGCGCAGGCTGCTGCGGCTGAGACGACTGATCGAACGGATTGCCTGACGGCTGCTGTTGCTGCTGCATCATCTCGCCCTGCTGGCACAGCGTATTTGGATCGTCCGTCCAGACCGGCAGAGTGCGCATACCGCCGCTACAGACAAAATTACCGTCGTAATCAACGCCCATATCCACCACATCTTCCGGCGGCGTCAGAACTAAAGGCGTCGGCGTCTGGTTCGCCAGATAGCGCTGGTAAATCGCCATCGCGCCGCTGGCGCCGTACAATTTCGTCGGCTGGTTGTTATCACGGCCTACCCAGGTGATAGTCACCTGGCTGCCGTCGATACCGGCAAACCAGGTATCGACATTGTTGTTTGTCGTCCCGGTTTTACCGGCCAGATGCAGACCCGGATATTTCGCGCCAAGCTGACGCCCCGTACCACGCTGGACGACCTGCTGCATTGTCCAGAGCGTCAGGTAAGCCGCCTGTGCCGGTACAGCGCGTTCAGCTTGCGGATAACTTTGGTACAACACCTTACCATCTTCCGCAATAACCGAACGCAGCGCTGATAACGGCGCGCGATTTCCGCCGCTGGCGATAGTCTGGAACGCCTGCGCCACTTCGATCGGCGTCAGGTTCAGCGCCCCTAACAGCATCGCCGGAACCGGATTGAGCTGATCTTTCGGCACGCCGAGCTTCGTCCAGGTATCGGTTACCGCCGGTAAACCTAACGCCATCCCCAGATTGACCGTCGGTACGTTCATTGAGCGAGTTAACGCATCCACCAGCATCACTTTCCCGCTTTCGCTGTAGCGACGATCGTCGTTCTGCGGCGACCAGACCTGACCATTCGGCTGGCGCAGAGAAATCGGCGCATCGGCAATCCAGGTGTTCAGACGGTATAAGTTCGGCTGACTTAACGCGGTCAGATAGGTCGCCGGTTTCGCCAGCGACCCGATGGAACGGCGCGCCTGCATGGCACGGTTATAGCCGGCATACTGCGGCTCCGCCCCGCCAACCATCGCGCGCACCTCGCCGCTAAAGCGATCCACCACCACCATCGCAGTTTCCAGATCGCTCAATTTACGCTGCTTCTTCAACGCCGGAATACCTTCGACAACGGCTTTTTCTGCGGCATCCTGCGCCACGGAGTCAAAGGTGGTGAAGATCTTCACGCCGGAGAGATCTTTAATTTTATCCCCCAGCTTCGCCTGCAGTTCCTGACGAACCATCTGCATAAACGCTGGCTGCGGTGAAATAACGCCGCCGCGCGGCTGTACGCCAAGCGGACGCGCGCTCAGCATGTCATAGAGTTCCTGATCGATGATTTTCTGCTGCTGTAACAGGCGTAACACCAGGTTACGACGCTCCAGCGCCAGTTTCGGGTTACGCCACGGGTTATAAATCGACGCCCCTTTTACCATCCCCACCAGTAACGCCTGCTGATCGAGGCTCAGTTCCTCTACCGGACGGCCAAAGTAATACAGGCTCGCCAGCGGAAAACCGCGAATTTCATTGTCCCCGCTTTGACCGAGGTAGACCTCGTTCATGTACAGCTCAAGAATACGATCTTTACTGTAACGGGCATCCATGATCAGCGCCATGTAGGCTTCATTCGCTTTACGCCAGTATGATCTTTCGCTGGAGAGGAACAGGTTCTTCACCAGCTGCTGGGTCAGCGTACTGGCCCCCTGCACCGTGCGTCCCGCCGTCAGGTTGGCCAGCACCGCACGCCCGATAGAGTAAAGACTAATGCCATCATGCTCATAGAAATGACGGTCTTCCGTCGCCAACAGCGTATCGACCAGCAGATCCGGGAAACCGCTGCGCGGGACGAATAAACGCTGCTCGCCATTTGGCGAAGAAAGCATGGTGATAAGCCGCGGATCGAGACGGAAGAAGCCAAACTGGCGGTTGTTATCCAGATTGACGATGGTTTCCAGACGCCCGTCACTGAACGTCAGCCGCGCGCGCACCTGCCCTTCTTTGCTGTCCGGGAAGTCAAACGGACGACGGATCATCTCAATGCTATTGGCCTGCACGGTAAATTCGCCGGGACGGGTCATCTTCGTCACCAGACGATACTGCGTCGCTTCCAGCAATTTTACCATCTCGTTTTTGCTGACAGGCATGTCTGGCTCAAGGTTCACCATCCGGCCATATACCGCCGCCGGAAGCTGCCAGACCTTGCCATCGATACGGCTGCGGATTTTTTGATCCAGATAGACGCCGTAAATGGCGAACAGCACCACAAAAACGATAAACAGTTTTAGCAATAGCCACAGCCAGCCGCGCTTGCCACGAGGCTTACGCCCTTTGCCCTTACCTTTACGCGGCATCGGTTCTTCATCCTCATAGTCATCATCATAATCGTCGTCATGCTGCCGACGACGGCTCACCTTTTGTTTCACAGGACGTGACGGTTTCCCCTTACGTCCAATCGGCTCGCGGTCATTCCCCGCCATGCTTTTTCTCCGCAACATACAGGCGCAAAGGCCCGATTCTCTATTCTTCCGCCAGACGACAGAAGAAGAAATCTCTCAATTTACCCTTTTGCCGGATGGCGATTAACGCCTTATCTGGCCTGGAGGCAACGTATAACACGTCACGAATACTTCTTCGTGCGCCGCGTTGGGGCCGTATTCGCCGGATCGTCCGGCCAGACATGTTTGGGGTAACGGCCCTTCATCTCTTTTTGCACTTCGCGATACGCCCCCTGCCAGAAAGCGCTTAAATCGCGCGTAATCTGTAGCGGTCGCTGCGCTGGCGAAAGCAGTTCCAGCACCAGCGGCACGCGGCCCTGAGCGATGGTTGGGGTCTTCGCTTCGCCAAACATTTCCTGCATTCTGACCGCCAGCGCGGGCGGGTTATCTTCATGATAACGAATCGTTATTCGGCTTCCCGTCGGCACAGTGTAATGCCCAGGCAGTTCACTATCCAGACGTTGCAGCATGGCATAGTCAAGCAGTCCCCGTAACGCCTGATTAACGTTCAGGGATTTTAGCCCTCGTAACGACTGTACGCCTGTCATGTGCGGCAGCAACCAATTTTCCAGAGTCGCCAGCAGCGACGCCTCATCCACGGCAGGCCAGTCATATTCCGGCAGCCATTTCGCCGCACAGTGCAGACGCAGACGGAACTGCTCCGCTTCCGGCGTCCAGTTAAGGACGGACAGACCTTTATCGCGGATGCCGTTCAGCATCGCCTGATGAAGCTCCTCTTCAGACGGCTTCGCCAGTGGCTGAACGCTAACCGTCAACTGTCCAATACGCATTCTGCGCCATGCTTTCAACGTTCCCTGCGCCTCGTCCCATTCAACCGTGTCGGACTGGCGCAGTAAATCAGGACACGCCTGAATCAGCGAGGCGATATCCAGCGGCTGCGCCAACAATATTCGGGCGTCCGGCGAGGCGCTACCTTGCAGTAACAGCGGCGCGATCAGCCATTCATGACGTCCCAACGCGTCATCCGCATCTAACATCGCGCCCATACCATTGGCTAACTGATAGCGCCCTTCCTGACCACGACGCCGCGCGATGCGGTCGCTAAACGCTCTGGCCAACAGCGGCATAATAAGCGCGCTATCCGGCTCGCCATTACGCACCTGCAGCCGTTTTAAAAGCTGCTGGCTACGCTGCTGCCAGCCCGGCTGTCGCCGCGAAAATACTACGCTTAAATCCGTACCGCCGCCGCGCGGCGGGTCCTCAAGGATGGCCGCGAGCATGGCGGCAGTGGCGGCGCTATCGCCCTCGCCGGCGTTGACTAACATCGCCGCCAGGCGCGGATCGTTACCTGTTGCCGCCATTTTCCGGCCCCGCGCGCTTAACCGCTCGCCCTCCAGCGCGCCTAACATCAATAATAAACGGCGGGCGGCCTGAAGATTCACCTCCGGCGGCCTGTCCAGCCAGAAAAGCGATGCCGGATCGTGACATCCCCACTGCAACACCTCCATCAATAAACCGGAAAGGTCGCTGTGTAAGATTTCCGGATCGCTTTGCGCCGCCGCCCGCTCCGCCTGTTCTTTGGCCAGCAGATGTAAACAGATACCCGGCGCCAGTCGTCCGGCGCGCCCCGCGCGCTGCGTCATTGATGCCTGACTGATACGCTGCGTAACCAGCCGCGTCAGTCCCGTTCGCGCGTCAAATCGCGCCACGCGCTCCTGAGCGCTATCGACGACCAGACGAATCCCTTCAATCGTCAAACTGGTTTCGGCAATGTTAGTCGCCAACACCACTTTACGCATCCCGGCGGGTGCCGGAACAATCGCTTTGCGTTGCGCTTCCAGAGACAATGCGCCATACAGCGGACAAAGCAGGACATCGCTGCCTACCCGCGACGCCAGATGTTCATGAACGCGCTGTATTTCGCCTACGCCGGGTAAAAATAGCAGCAGCGAACCGTTTTCATTGCGCAACAGTTCCGCTGTCGCCATCGCGACGGCTTCATCAAAACGCAAATGCGTCGCGAGCGGCTGATAACGTCGCTCCACGGGAAACGCGCGCCCCTCCGAGACGATCATCGGCGCATCAGGCAGTCGCTGACAAAGCCTGTCGTTATCCAGCGTCGCAGACATGATTAACAGCCTGAGATCGTCACGGAGCCCTTGCTGGATATCCAGCAACAGCGCTAACGCTAAATCCGCCTGTAAACTGCGCTCATGAAATTCATCCAGTATCACCAGCCCCACGCCGCGTAATTCGGGATCGCGCTGAATCATTCTGGTCAATACGCCTTCTGTCACTACTTCCAGCCGGGTACGCGGCCCCACGCAGCTTTGCGCGCGCATCCGGTAACCTACCGTTTCGCCAGGCTTTTCATTCAACGCTTCCGCCAGACGCTGCGCGACATTACGCGCCGCCAGACGACGCGGTTCAAGCAGGAGGATTTTTCCAGCAACCGGACCTTGTTGCAGGAGTTGCAACGGCAGCCAGGTGGATTTCCCCGCCCCGGTAGGCGCGGACAACAAAACCTGCGGCGCGGTTTTTAGGGCTGTCAACAATTCAGGCAATACGGCGGCAACGGGCAATGACGTCACAAACGGCTCCACGGGGTTAACTTTCTTTGCGCCGCATTGTAGCATCGTGTTAATCCATAACCGAGTATCCCTATGTCTGAGCCAAAACGGCTGTTTTTTGCGATTGACTTACCCGACGACGCGCGCACGCAAATTATCGCCTGGCGCGCCGCTCATTTTGCGTCTGAAGACGGACGCCCCGTCGCAGCGGCGAACCTGCACCTGACGCTGGCCTTTTTAGGCGACGTCAGTAACGATAAGCAGCGCGCGCTTGCGCAACTGGCCGGACGAATTCGCCAGCCGGGCTTTACGCTACATCTGGATGACGCCGGTCAGTGGCTGCGTTCACGCGTGGTGTGGCTGGGGATGCGCCATCCGCCGCGCGGGTTGTTGCAGTTGGCTAATATGCTGCGCGCGCAGGCCGCCCGCAGCGGTTGTTACCAAAGCCCGCAGCCTTTTCACCCGCATATTACGCTGCTGCGCGACGCCAGCCATACGGTGGCTATCCCGCCGCCGGGCTTTTGCTGGTCATTTCCGGTTACGTCATTTGCGCTTTACGCCTCTTCGTATGGGCAAGGCCGTACCCGCTATGCCGAGCTGCAGCGCTGGACGCTGGGCGAATAATAATGAAGGAATGTCGATGCTATTCTCCCCCCCTTTACAACGCGCTACGTTGATTCAGCGCTATAAACGTTTTTTAGCCGATGTGATCACCCCTGACGGTACAACGCTTACGCTGCACTGTCCTAATACCGGCGCGATGACCGGCTGCGCCACGCCTGGCGATACCGTCTGGTATTCGACATCAGAAAATACTAAACGCAAATATCCGCATACCTGGGAATTGACTGAAACGCAATCCGGCGCATTCATTTGCGTGAATACGCTGCGGGCGAACCAGCTAACGAAAGAAGCGATTCAGGAGAATCGCCTGCCAGCGCTGGCGGGGTACAATATTCTGAAAAGTGAAGTCAAATATGGCGCCGAGCGCAGCCGTATAGATTTTATGTTACAGGCAGATTTCCGCCCGGACTGCTATATTGAAGTGAAATCGGTCACGTTAGCGGAAAAAGAAAACGGTTATTTTCCCGACGCCATCACCGAACGAGGGCAAAAACATCTTCGGGAGTTGATGGGCGTTGCGGCGGCAGGTCATCGCGCAGTGGTGGTGTTCGCGGTGCTGCACTCCGCCATTACACGTTTTTCACCCGCACGTCATATCGATATAAAATACGCGCAGCTATTGAGCGAGGCTCAGAATAAAGGCGTGGAAGTTTTAGCTTATAAAGCAGAACTTTCAGCCCAAAAAATGGAACTGAACGAACCAGTACCCATAACGTTGTAGTGGAATAACAGCCTGATTATTAAGTATTCTGGCCGCGTGCGTAAATACGCTTTTCCTCACAGGGTTGTCAAGTGTTACGTTTAGATAATTGCTATCCGGAAAAGCATCTGCTATTTATAGCGACCTGATTTTCCCCCGAACATGGGGATCGATAGTGCGTGTTAAGGAGAAGCAACATGCAAGAAGGGCAAAACCGTAAAACATCGTCCCTGAGTATTCTCGCCATCGCTGGGGTGGAGCCGTACCAGGAGAAACCGGGCGAAGAGTATATGAACGAAGCCCAGCTATCGCACTTCAAGCGTATTCTTGAAGCATGGCGTAATCAACTCCGGGATGAAGTCGATCGCACTGTGACGCACATGCAGGACGAAGCCGCCAACTTCCCCGATCCGGTCGATCGCGCCGCGCAGGAAGAGGAGTTTAGCCTGGAGTTACGTAATCGTGACCGTGAGCGCAAACTGATCAAAAAGATCGAGAAGACGCTGAAGAAAGTGGAAGATGAAGACTTCGGTTATTGCGAGTCCTGCGGGGTGGAGATTGGTATCCGCCGCCTGGAAGCGCGTCCAACAGCCGATCTGTGCATCGACTGCAAAACGCTGGCTGAAATTCGCGAAAAACAGATGGCGGGTTAATCCCGTTCGTTTCTACCCTATTTATGACAGGCGGGAGTTTTCCCGCCTTATTCTTTATTGCCCGCAGCATGACTGACTCACACTATATTGGCCGTTTCGCGCCATCGCCATCCGGCGAACTGCATTTCGGCTCGTTAATCGCCGCCCTCGGCAGCTATCTACAAGCCCGTGCGCAACGCGGAATTTGGCGCGTTCGCATAGAGGATATCGACCCCCCACGTGAAGTTCCCGGTGCCGCAGCGACCATTCTGCGCCAGCTGGAACATTACGGCCTGCACTGGGATGGCGAGGTCTTATGGCAATCACAGCGTCATGAGGCTTATCGCGAGGCGCTGGCCTGGCTTCACGAGCAGGGACTGAGCTACTACTGCACTTGCCCCCGCTCGCGCATTCAACGTCTGGGCGGTATTTACGACGGCCATTGCCGGACGTTATGCCACGGGCCGGAGAATGCCGCCGTCAGAATTAAACAGCAGCATCCAGTGATGCATTTCCATGATGCCTTGCGCGGCGATATCCAGGCTGACCCACAGCTGGCGAGCGAAGATTTTATTATCCACCGCCGCGACGGACTGTTTGCTTATAATCTGGCCGTGGTGGTCGACGATCATTTTCAGGGGGTGACGGAGATCGTCCGCGGCGCAGATTTAATCGAACCCACTGTCCGACAACTTTCTCTGTATAAACAGTTTGGCTGGCGTGCGCCAGGTTACGTGCACCTTCCGCTGGCGCTCAACGAACAAGGCGCTAAACTTTCCAAGCAAAATCATGCCCCTGCGCTTGCGACAGGCGATCCGCGCCCGGTACTGGTCCAGGCATTGCGCTTTTTAGGCCAACGCGACGTCGTAGCGTGGCAGGAGATGTCTGTTGAGGAGTTGCTGCGCTTTGCGGTGACGCACTGGAGGCTTACAGCCGTACCCACATCGGCTAATGTAAATCCGGCATTCTCAAATGCGTCTCGCTGAGCTATGATTAGCCGCTATTTTTGCTCATCGTCTTTCGCATTGCTGCGGCGTTAATGATGCTTACAGCCCAGGTCGCGTTGCTCTCTTACGCCCGTCTGCCGTAATGCGAAAGACATAGAGTAAGTTGATCTTATTAATGTATGACACTACCGAGGTGCGCTATTTTTACCCGAGTCGCTAATTTTTGCCGTAAGGTGTTAAGCCGCGAGGAGAGCGAGGCAGAACAAGCCGTCGCCCGTCCACATATGACGATTATCCCGCGTGAACAGCACGCTATCTCCCGCAAAGATATCAGTGAAAATGCCCTCAAGGTACTGTACAGGCTGAACAAAGCGGGCTATGAAGCCTACCTGGTCGGCGGCGGCGTCCGCGATCTCTTGCTCGGCAAAAAGCCGAAGGATTTCGACGTGACCACCAACGCAACACCGGATCAGGTACGGAAATTATTCCGCAATTGCCGTCTGGTGGGGCGTCGTTTCCGCCTGGCTCACGTGATGTTTGGCCCGGAAATTATCGAAGTGGCAACGTTTCGTGGTCATCATGAAGGCAGTGAAAGCGACCGTACGACCTCCCAGCGTGGGCAAAACGGTATGCTGCTGCGCGACAACATCTTCGGCTCTATCGAAGAAGATGCCCAGCGCCGCGATTTCACCATCAATAGCCTTTACTACAGCGTAGCGGATTTTACCGTGCGCGATTACGTCGGCGGAATGCAGGATCTGCAAGAAGGCGTGATTCGCCTGATCGGCAATCCGGAAACGCGCTACCGCGAAGATCCGGTTCGAATGCTGCGCGCCGTGCGTTTCGCTGCGAAGCTCAATATGCGTATCAGCCCTGAAACGGCTGAGCCAATCCCGCGTCTGGCAACCTTGCTAAACGACATTCCTCCCGCGCGCCTGTTCGAAGAGTCGCTGAAGCTGTTGCAGGCGGGGAACGGTTACGAAACCTATCAACAACTGCGGGAATACCACCTCTTCCAGCCGTTGTTTCCTACCATTACGCGTTATTTCACCGAAAACGGCGACAGCGCAATGGAACGCATCATTGCACAGGTGTTGAAGAATACGGATAACCGCATCCGTAACGAGATGCGCGTTAACCCGGCATTTTTGTTTGCCGCCATGTTCTGGTATCCGCTGCTGGAGATGGCGCAAAAAATCGCTCAGGAGAGCGGCCTTGCCTATTACGATGCTTTCGCGCTGGCCATGAATGACGTGCTGGATGAGGCCTGCCGTTCACTGGCGATCCCGAAACGCCTTACCACGCTGACCCGTGATATTTGGCAGCTTCAGTTACGCATGTCCCGTCGTCAGGGCAAACGCGCCTGGAAGCTGATGGAACATCCCAAATTCCGCGCCGCGTTTGATTTGCTGGAGCTGCGCGCTCAGGTGGAAAATAATACTGAACTGCAACGTCTGGCGCAGTGGTGGGCCGAGTTTCAGGCTTCCGCGCCGCCGGAACAAAAAGGGATGCTCAACGAGCTGGACGACGATCCTGCTCCACGCCGCCGTCGTTCACGTCCGCGCAAACGCGCGCCGCGCCGCGAGGGCACCGTATGACGATCGCGTATATCGCGCTTGGCAGTAATCTGGCCTCTCCGCTGGAGCAGGTCAATGCCGCCCTGAAGGCTATCGCCGACATTCCCGATAGCCGTATCGTCGCGGTTTCTTCGTTTTACCGCACGCCGCCGCTTGGCCCACAGGATCAGCCCGATTACCTGAACGCTGCGGTGGCGCTGGATACCGCTCTCGCCCCCGAAGAATTGCTTAACCATACCCAGCGCATTGAGCTGCAACAGGGCCGGGTGCGCAAGGCCGAACGCTGGGGGCCGCGCACGCTGGATCTCGACATTATGCTGTTTGGCGATGAAGTCATTAACACCGACCGTCTGACCGTGCCGCACTACGACATGAAAAACCGCGGTTTTATGCTGTGGCCGTTATTCGAAATCGCTCCTGATCTGATCTTTCCGGATGGTATCAGCCTGCATCAGCATCTCACCCATCTTGGTGCTGCAAAACCCGCCCACTGGTAAAACATCGCCTCCCCTTTAGCGTTTACTGCTTTAGCGCCAAACGATTGCTTAAATCAATTGCCCCCCTGAATATGACTGTTAGAATGCCGGGAAATATAACTTTTACCATCAGGAAACGTTATGAAACCCACCACTATTTCACTGCTGCAGAAATGCAAGCAAGAGAAAAAACGCTTCGCGACAATTACCGCCTACGACTACAGCTTCGCTAAGTTATTTGCCGACGAAGGTATCAATGTGATGCTGGTTGGCGACTCACTGGGCATGACAATTCAGGGGCACGACTCCACCCTGCCTGTCACCGTGGAAGATATCGCCTACCACACCCGCGCGGTACGCCGCGGCGCGCCGAACTGCCTGCTGCTCTCCGACCTGCCGTTTATGGCTTACGCCACCCCGGAACAGGCGTTTGAAAACGCGGCTATCGTGATGCGTGCGGGGGCCAATATGGTCAAAATTGAAGGCGGCGCCTGGCTGGTTGATACGGTGAAAATGCTCACCGAACGCGCCGTGCCGGTTTGTGGTCATCTGGGGCTAACGCCACAGTCGGTGAATATCTTCGGCGGCTATAAAATTCAGGGCCGCGGCGACGCCGGGCAGGTACTGCTGGATGATGCGCTGGCTTTAGAAGCCGCTGGCGCTCAACTGCTGGTGCTGGAATGCGTGCCGGTTGAGTTGGCGAAGCGCGTCACGGAAGCGCTGTCGATTCCGGTGATCGGCATCGGCGCGGGCAACGTCACCGACGGTCAGATCCTGGTGATGCACGATGCGTTTGGCATCACCGGCGGTCATATTCCAAAATTCGCGAAAAATTTCCTTGCCGAAGCGGGCGACATGCGCGCCGCCGTACAGCAGTATATGGCTGAAGTGGAGTCCGGCGTTTATCCGGGCGAAGAACACAGCTTTCACTAATTTTTCTGACCGTGCCGGATGGCGACGCGACGCGTCTTATCCGGCCTACAGATCCTCAACGGATGTAGGCCTGATAAGCGCAGCGCCATCGGGCAGGATCATCAAGCAACTCAAGGAGTTTTGTTGTGCTAATCATTGAAACCCTGCCGCTGCTGCGCCAGCATATTCGTCGTCTGCGTCAGGAAGGTAAACGCGTCGCACTGGTTCCCACCATGGGCAACCTGCACGACGGCCATATGAAGCTGGTCGATGAGGCAAAAGCCCGGGCTGATGTGGTGATCGTCAGCATTTTCGTCAATCCGATGCAGTTTGATCGGCCGGACGATCTGGTGCGTTATCCGCGCACGCTGCAGGAAGATTGTGAAAAGCTGAACAAACGCAAAGTCGATTATGTCTTTGCGCCAGCCGTTGAGGAAATCTACCCACAGGGGCTGGAAGGCCAGACGTACGTTGATGTTCCCGGCCTCTCTACCATGCTGGAAGGCGCCAGCCGTCCAGGTCATTTCCGCGGCGTCTCGACTATCGTCAGCAAGCTGTTCAACCTGATCCAGCCGGATATCGCCTGCTTTGGCGAGAAGGATTTCCAGCAACTGGCGCTGATCCGCAAAATGGTGGCGGATATGAGTTATGACATTGAGATCGTCGGCGTGCCGATTATTCGCGCTAAAGACGGTCTGGCGCTCAGCTCACGTAACGCTTATCTGACCGCAGAGCAGCGCAAAATTGCGCCGGGTCTATACAACGTGATGAATAGCATCGCTGAAAAACTGATTGCGGGTAATCGTGAGCTGCAAGAGATTATTGCCATTGCCGAACAGGAACTGAATGAAAAAGGCTTCCGTGCCGACGACATTCAAATCCGTGATGCCGACACGCTGCAGGAGCTGACGGAAACCAGCAAACGCGCAGTGATTCTGGCCGCCGCCTGGCTGGGTCAGGCGCGTCTGATCGATAATCAAAGCGTTACATTAGCCCAGTAGACAAGGGTTAAAAATCGGGCAATACTGCCTGAGAATTTCCAAAGCAGGCCACAAGCGCCTGCTTAGCCAAGGTAAACGACAGGGTAAAGAAGTTATGATTCGCACCATGCTGCAAGGCAAGCTCCACCGCGTAAAAGTCACGCAGGCGGACCTGCACTACGAAGGTTCTTGTGCCATTGACCAGGATTTCCTTGATGCCTCCGGTATTCTGGAAAACGAAGCGATTGATATCTGGAACGTGACCAATGGGAAACGTTTCTCAACCTATGCGATTGCGGCTGAACGCGGCTCCAGAATCATCTCGGTGAACGGTGCGGCGGCGCACTGCGCTGAAGTTGGCGACATTGTGATTATCGCCAGCTTCGTCACCATGTCTGATGAAGAAGCGCGTACATGGCGTCCGAAAGTGGCCTATTTTGAAGGCGACAACGAAATGAAGCGCACCGCGAAAGCCATTCCGGTACAGGTTGCCTGATAGTCCTTATCCCTGCGGCTGGTTGCTGATCAGCCGCGACATGGTTTCCAGCGAATCCGTGCGCAGAATATACAGCCTTTTGAGCAACATCGGATTATCCCCCGGCTTCACCTTCCCTCTCACCGTGGTGACCGCCAGATGGAAACCGGCGTCTTTTGCTGCTTTGATCGCGGTCACGTTATAGCCGCCAAAGGGATAAGAAAGATAAAATACGTGCGGAGTAAACTGTGCGAGCGCCCGCCGCGAGCGTTCAAAATCAAACAGAATATTATGGTAGCTGCGGCTATATAAAATCGGGCGACGATGCCCGTCTACCCGGTGTAAAAAATGGGTATGCGACTGAAAATCAAAAACATCGCTTATCTTGCGCAATTCGGACACGCTCATAAATTGCAGCGACCTGGGATTCCATGTTTGCGGATGGCGCTTAATACGCGATGAGATAATAAATGCCGTCGCTTTCATATCGTACTGCTTTAATACCGGATATGCATAGCGACTCACCGATTTAAGGCCATCGTCAAAGGTGATAACCACCGCGCGCGCCGGGAAATTGGCGCGGTTATGGATGTAATCCTCCAGTTGGTACATCGTCAACGTGGCATAGCCGCGATCGCGAAGCCAGGTCATTTGGTTGCTGAATGCCCGAACCGAAGTCGTGGTGGACGTATGGCGAAAACGGGTATTCTCTTCATCACGTAAGATGTGATGATAGGTCAAAATCGGAATGCCGTTGTCTTCCTGCGCATCCATGGCGCTGACATAAGCCAGCCTGTCGCCAATACGGATCTGATACCAGGTTTGATGTAGCCGGCCTTTCAGCTTGCTAATAATGGGGTAACGCAAATTATCCACCAATACGCCAAACGGGGCGCTACTGATGTCCGGCGCGTTATACACCGGCGTGTCCTTCCAGGTCACCAGATTCTGATTGCTGAGCGGCTTGTTAAGATCGCCCAGCCCATCTTCCACTTTTTGTTTTCCCTGCACGGATTCCAGATGGCCTTTATCGATAAAGCCCACACCGAAGCCGAATTTAAAGGCATAATAATCAGCCGCAACAGGCGTTACGGAAAGAATTTGTCCGGCGCGGATATTCCCTACGGTCACCATTTTGTCGCCAATCTGCGACCAGATGGCGGCATCTTTCGTCGTTTGCATATAACGAGCGGGCAAGGCAGCCAACACATTACCGGCGAAAAAGAACAGCAAGATAAGAACAACGCGCATAACCATATATCATAACCGAGGCGAAAAAACGCCGTCATTGTAGCAAAAGCGTCGTCAATGGTATTGATCAAAACTCATACGAATCATGCAGCAACACAAAAGGCGGATTTTTCTGCTGCTGATGCCAGAGACTGGTGACATCCGGCGCGCCAAGCGCGACAATCTGGTCGCGAAATGCTGAACTGCTCATCGACTCTCGCCAGGTAATCATTTCCTCCATCAATGAATAGCTGACACCGGAAATAACTTCACATTGAGAATGTTTATGGCTCATCAGCGACGCTACACGATAAGGCGCCGCGCCGGAAATGTCGGTTAAAAATATCACGCCTTCACCGGAGTCGGTGGCATGGAGGGCGTCACACATCATGCGGCTGAGCATATTTACGCTTAACCCACGCCAGAAATTGACCGCCCGACACTGCGCCAACGGCCCATACTTCTTTTCAAGACCTTCGAGCATTTCCTGCGCCCGATCGTCATGACAGGAAATGACCCATCCCAGCATAACTTCTCCTCCATTGAGCTCCAATCCTGCATGATGTCAGCATGTTTTTTTGGCCGACAACACACTATGACCACGATCATTTTTTATTCAAAAAAATTTGCATTATTTTTAAAATTGTTAGCAGCCTTCATAGAATCTGGCCCATTAAAGGGTAACCACGGCGATTCAATTAAACAAACACTCACCAAAATAATTGATTAAATATATATTATAAATATTTCATATTTATGTATTCTGAATTTTTCTTCGCGCCGCAAAAATCATCGGACATTATATTTACTCATTCGGCAATAAAAAGAACAATAACTTCCCACACTATAGATATTGTTACTATGTCAATATTTATAATATCTTAAAGGATCAAAGATAATGAAACTCACCTTAAAAACACTCACTGTGGCACTGGCTGCCATCACCCTCTCCCCCGCCGCGCTGGCAGACACCGCCAAAGACGGCACCGTACATATCACCGGCCTCATTAAGCAAAACGCCTGTACGGTAAAAACGGATTCAGTAGAGGTGACATTACAGGAAGAATTTGCCTCTCTTTTCACTGCCGCAGGGCAGACGGCAGGGGATACAGACTTCACCATCGAACTCGAAAACTGCGACGCAAACGTCTACAGCAGTGTACAGGCGCGCTTTGAAGGCACACTCGACGGAACCGATGCGACCATCCTGAAAAATGAGGATGATGCTGAGAATATTGGCGTGCAAATTCTTGATAAAACTAGCATCCCTATGACCTTTAACGATCTTCAGGCATGGTCTGCCCCAGTCAACCTCCCTACAGCAGAGGGGGTGACGGAACTCTCAATGCCTTTCACCGCCCGCTATATCTCCACCGCGGTTCCCGTTAAGTCGGGAACGGTCGATGCAACCGCAACATTCTATCTGCAATATAACTGATCCTGGCGGCCAGCGTCGGCTGGCCCCTTTGTTTATTGAGGTCATCAATGAATTCATTGGCTAAAGCAGGGTTGCTTTGTTGCCTGTTGTGCGGTTCGCTGGCGCATGCCGCAGGGATAAACATCGGCACAACGCGGGTTATTTTTCACGGCGATGCCAAAGATGCGTCCATATCGATAAGCAATAACGACAACGTTCCCTATTTAATTCAGTCCTGGGCGCAATCGATCAGCGAAACAGGGGCGAGCGGCGATGCGCCGTTTATGGTCACCCCGCCGCTTTTTCGCCTTAATGGCGGGCAAAAGAACGTACTACGAATTATCCGTACCGGCGGCAATTTGCCGGAAGATCGCGAGTCGCTGTACTGGCTGGATATTAAATCGATTCCCAGCAGCAATCCGGACAATAAACACAACACACTCATGCTGGCCGTTAAAGCGGAATTTAAGCTGATTTACCGGCCAAAAGCGTTAACCCAAAAACCAGAAGAGGTTGCCGATCGGTTAACGTGGTCGCGTCAGGGTCGCACGCTCACCGTGAAGAACCCCACGCCCTATTATATGAACTTCGCCACCCTTTCCGTTGGCAGTCAAAAAGTGAAAGCCCCGCGCTATGTGGCGCCTTTCGGCAACGCGCAGTACACGCTGCCTGCCGCCGCCAGCGGCCCGATTGTCTGGTCTATCATCAACGATTTTGGCGGTACTGGCCCCGAACATAAACAAACGCCTTGAGAAGAGTGACAGGGATGAGAGTGCCGATGCGCAAAAGGCAACACCGGGTATTTTATTTATCGCGCTGCGCTGTGTGTATCGCGCTGGGCAGCACGTTCGCACACGTTGCATGGGCGCGCGACTATTTCAATCCGGCATTTATTGAAAACCATGGGCAGGCGAGTCGCACAAGCGTCGATCTGTCGACATTTGATAACGACAAAAGCCAGCTGCCTGGCACCTATTACGTCACTATCAATATCAATAAAACAGAAATCGGCGCACGAAACGTTGATTTTCAACTCGCGACGCTCAGTGACGGTCAACAGGCATTACAGGGCTGTTTACGGCTCCAGGAACTAAAAGATAACGGCGTCAAAACCGACCTTTTTCCAACGCTGGAGAGTGAAAAAGGCTGCGTCGATCTCAGCGTTATCCCCGGCGCCAGCCAGCGGTTTGATTTTCAGCAACAGGCATTATCAGTAAGCATCCCGCAACTCTACATCGCCAACAACGCACGCGGCTACGTACCGCCGGAAAAGTGGCAGGAGGGGATTACCGCGCTGATGCTGAACTACAGCTTCAGCGGCTATAAAGAGTACGGTTCCAGTGAGGATTCCGACGATGCGGAATCGAAGTATCTCGCTCTCCAGCCGGGTTTTAACCTCGGGCCGTGGCGTTTTCGCAACTACAGTAACTGGAGTTCAAATAACGGCGAGAGCGGTAGCTGGAACAGCGTTTATAACTATTTACAGCGCGACATTATCGCGCTGAAAAGCCAGTTCACCGCCGGAGACAGCAATACGCCATCCGACGTGTTCGACAGCGTACCTTTTCGCGGCCTCCAGCTCACCTCTGACGATCAAATGCAGCCCAACAGCCAGCGTGGTTACGCCCCGACGATTCGCGGCATTGCCCGCTCAAACGCGCAGGTTATCGTGCGGCAAAACGGCTATATCGCCTATCAGACCGCCGTTTCGCCGGGCGAATTTGAAATCAACGATATGTTTCCCACCGGCAGCAACGGCGACTATGACGTAACGGTAAAAGAAGCCGACGGCAGCGAACAGCATTTTATCGTGCCCTACTCTTCGCTGCCGATTCTGCAGCGCACCGGACGGGCAAAATACAGCGTGACCGTGGGTAAATATCGCGATTATAACAACCACACGCTGGACGACTTCGGCCAGGCGACCCTGCTGTACGGCCTGCCGTGGGGCATCACCCTGTACGGCGGCAGCCAGATTGCCGGCGATAAATACCAGTCCGTCGCCTTCGGCGTCGGGCAAAATATGCAGATGCTGGGGGCCATTTCCCTGGACGGCATCTGGTCGCACGCCAAATTTGACGATGGCCGCAAAGAAATCGGGCAATCCTGGCGCGTCCGCTACAGCAAGGGCGTCGTCAGTACGGGCACCACGTTTTCGCTGGCCGGCTATCGTTACGCCAGCGAAAACTACAATTCGCTGAGCGAGGTGATCAACCCGGACGACGATTTTTATGATAACTACGGCAAGCGCCATAATCGTTTCGAAGCTTCGGTCAACCAGCAAATTAGCAATACGCTCGGTTCCTTAACGCTAAGTTGGGTCAAAGAAGATTACTGGCACAGCGCGCAGCAGATGGAATCCCTGAGCGCCAGCTACAACAATAGCTGGGGTCCGGTGAGCTATACGCTGAGCTACAGCTATAACAAAAACACCTACCAGTACCGTTCGGGCAATGACGATGATGACAACGACGACGATCGTTATAACCAGAACGATCGGCTGTTCACGCTGTCGCTGCACGTTCCGTTTACGGTGTTCGATTCCAGGCTATACGCCAGCTATATGCTGAACACGCGTAAGCACGATGCCACGGTGAACAGCACCACCCTTAGCGGCACCGCGCTGCGTGACAGAAACCTGAACTGGTCGTTACAGCAAAGCCACAGCACACAAGACGGTGATTCCGGCGGGGTAAACGCCAGCTATAAAGGCACTTATGCCAACCTCAACGCCGGTTACAATCAGTCGCCAGATAGCCAACAGGTCAGCTACGGCATCAGCGGCGGCATTCTGGCGCACGAAAACGGTATTACCCTGAGCCAGCCGATTACCGGCGCGGCGATTTTAATTAAAGCGCCCGGCGCCAGCGGCGTTTCGGTTGAAAACCAGACCGGCGTCGCCACCGACTTCCGGGGTTATACGGTGATCCCCAACGTCACGCCGTATTATCGCTACGATATCTCGCTCGACAGCAGCACGTTTGCTGACAACGTGGATATTCCGCTCAACAACCAGACCGTCTACCCGACGCGTAATGCGGTGGTGCGCGCGGCGTATGACACGCATAAGGGCTATCGCGTGTTGTTAACGCTGACGCGCAGCAATGGCGAGCCCGTACCCTTTGGCGCGACGGCAAGCGTCGATGGGCAGGATGCGAACCTGGCCAGTATCGTCGGCGATAAAGGCCAGGTCTTCCTCAGCGGCCTGCCGGAAGAGGGCCTGCTGCTGGTGAACTGGGGAAGCGCCTCTTGCCGCGCGGATTACCGCCTGGATATCAGCAAAAATATGAACGGCATAGTGATGGCGAACGCCGTCTGCCAGTGAGGAACACAATGAAGAATTTATGGATGCTGCTGGCGCTGTCGCTATTTTCAGGCCATGCGCTGGCAGACGGAACGATGGGCAACGGAAGCGGCTGGTGTCAACCCACCAGCGGCACGCATAATTTCTTTTTTCCCCTTGACCAGACCATTACCGATACGGATGAGAACCAGGCAGGGAAAATAGTCAAAGAGAGTTGGTCGGTCGGCGGCGAATACAGCGCCAGGTGCGACTGCGATAATAAAGATTATCAGGGCGTTAACTATTTCACCGCCACGACCGGCGATTTAACACAAAAAGGAACGTACAGCGAAGCGGGTAGCAATGGGCAACAGATGGATTTTTATGTTCTGGTCGCGGGTAAGCTGGAGATTGGTACGGAAACCTACATCGTCGGTAACCTGAAACAGTATATCCCCGTTCCCTTTTCAGCGATCAGTAATCAGGACCCCACCGCAGGCGGGTGTACGGGCGCGGACATAAACAAAATGTCCGCAGGGAATAAGGGTAACGTGCGTATTTATATTACTCACCCACTGGTAGGTGAAATCACCATTCCTGAGACGACGATTATGAATCTCTATTTGTCAAAAACGCCGGGCAGCAGCGGAGATAATATTCCCCCTTCCGTTCCACCGATGGCGCACGTCACCATGTCCGGGACCATTACCGTGCCGCAGTCCTGCTCCATCAACGCCGGGCAGGTTATCGAGGTCAGGCTACCGGATATTGAGGGCAAAGATATTCGTCACCTCGGCGACAGTCCGCAGAACTCGCACGTCACCACTCAGGTAAACTTTACCTGTAGCAACGTGGCGGACGGCACCAACCTGTCGATGTCATTAAATGGCGCAACCGATCCGCACAACCCGGACTACCTGAAAACTGACAATGAGAATTTGGGGATACGGATTTCCGATAAATACGATAATACCATCGTTCCCGGCGGCAGCGCTGAATTGCCGATTGAAGATTACGCCGACGGTAAAGGCAGCACCGAGTTCACCGCCGCGCCGGTCAATACCACCGGACATGTTCCCCACACCGGAGAATACCAGGCTACCGCCACGCTGGAGATTCAGATTCGCTGAGAGAAGCGTTGGGTTTCAGCAAGCCCTCCCACCTACAGCCCCGTAACCCATTGATATTACGGCCCCGTAGATGGGGTGAAGCGAAGCGCAACCCAACGCCCCTGTCAACGCTTAACTGCGCAACCCGCGCCCACGCTGGATCAGCGACCAGCACAGCAGGTAGAAAGCGGCGATAAAGATCACCAGTACGCCAAACGTCGTCACCAGCGGTACATCATGGATACCCAGGAAGCCGTAGCGGAAGCCGCTGATCATGTAGACGATCGGGTTCAGGTGCGACAGCCCTTGCCAGAACGGCGGCAGCAGCGTCAGCGAGTAAAATACCCCGCCGAGGTAGGTCAGCGGCGTCAGCACAAAGGTCGGGATCAGACTGATATCGTCAAAGGTTTTCGCAAACACGGCGTTCAGCAGTCCGGCCAGCGAGAACAGAATCGCGGTCAGAATCAGCGTTAGCGCGACAAATACCCAGGAATGCACCTGGAAAGGCACGAAAAAGAGCGAAATCGCCGTCACCAGAATCCCTACGCATAGCCCGCGCGCTACGCCGCCGCCGACAAATCCGGCGATGATCACGTGCGTTGGCACCGGCGCGACCAGCAGTTCCTCAATATTGCGCTGAAACTTGGCGCTAAAAAATGACGACGCGACATTCGCGTAGGAGTTAGTAATGACCGCCATCATAATCAGGCCCGGCACAATAAATTGCATATAGCTAAAACCATGCATTTCGCCGATGCGCGAACCAATCAGGTTACCGAAAATAATAAAATAGAGCGTCATGGTGATGACAGGCGGCACCAGCGTTTGCACCCAGATCCGCATAAAGCGGTGGATCTCTTTCGCCCAGATGCTTTTAAGGGCAACCCAGTAAAGCTGCATCATGCGCGATCTCCTTGTTTTTCATGCACCAGCGACACAAACAGTTCTTCCAGACGGTTGGCTTTATTACGCATACTTAATACCTGAACCCCCTGCTCGCTCAGTTGGCTAAAGACACTGTTAACCCCCTGCTCGCGTAACACTTCCACCTCCAGAGTCGAGGTATCCACCAGACGATATTGATAACCCGTAAGCTTAGGTAGCGGGCTTTTTGGCGCTAAATCCAGAATAAACGTCTCCGATTTCAGCTTTGAAAGCAGATTTTTCATGGAGGTATTTTCCACCAGCTCGCCGTGCTGAATAATACCGATATTGCGGCACAGCATTTCCGCCTCTTCCAGATAGTGGGTGGTGAGAATAATGGTGGTGCCTTTGGCGTTTAAGTCTTTCAGGAATCCCCACATCGAGCGACGCAATTCGATATCGACGCCCGCCGTCGGCTCATCGAGAATCAATAGTTTAGGCTCATGCATCAGCGCGCGGGCGATCATCAGGCGGCGCTTCATCCCACCGGAGAGCATCCGCGCGCGTTCATGACGTTTTTCCCACAGATCGAGTTGTTTTAAATACTTTTCGCTACGTAAAACCGCCTCTTTATGCTCCACGCCGTAATAACCGGCCTGATTCACTACGATCTGTTGCACCGTTTCAAACGGGTTAAAGTTAAACTCCTGTGGCACCAGTCCAAGCTGTCGCTTGGCGTTAACCACGTCTTTTTCCAGGTCGTAACCAAAAACGTTAACGCGCCCGGACGTTTTATTAACCAATGAGCTGATAATACCGATGGTGGTCGATTTCCCTGCTCCATTTGGCCCCAGAAGCGCGTAAAAATCCCCCGCTTCGACCTGCAAATCTATGCCGCGCAGCGCCTGAACGCCGCCGGGATAGGTTTTTTTAAGTTGTTGAAGTTCCAGCGCAATGGTCATAAATTCTCACTTACTTTACGTTCTTACACTTTATATATGGTTTAAATAATTACGGAGTTGCCCTATATTAGCCCAACGCACTTATTTGGTTACAGGTCGTTAACTTCCATGAAAGACATAGATACACTCATCAGCAACAATGCACTATGGTCAAAAATGCTGGTGGAAGAGGACCCCGGATTTTTTGAGAAACTGGCGCAAGCGCAAAAACCGCGCTTTCTATGGATTGGATGTTCCGACAGCCGCGTTCCCGCAGAGCGTTTAACCGGGCTTGAACCGGGCGAATTGTTTGTTCACCGTAATGTGGCTAACCTGGTTATTCACACCGATCTGAACTGTCTCTCCGTGGTTCAGTATGCGGTAGATGTTCTGGAAGTTGAGCATATTATCATTTGCGGCCACTCCGGTTGCGGCGGTATCAAGGCTGCGGTAGAAAACCCTGAGCTGGGCTTGATTAATAACTGGCTGCTGCATATCCGCGACATCTGGCTTAAACATAGCTCGCTGTTGGGAAAAATGCCCGAAGAGCAACGTCTGGACGCGCTCTATGAATTGAACGTCATGGAACAGGTCTATAACCTGGGGCATTCCACCATTATGCAGTCAGCGTGGAAACGCGGTCAGAATGTGACCATTCACGGCTGGGCGTACAGTATCAATGATGGCCTGCTGCGCGATCTTGACGTCACCGCCACCAACAGAGAAACGCTGGAGAACGGCTATCATAAGGGTATTTCCGCCCTAAGTCTGAAATACATTCCCCACCAATAAGCCATTAGCTATAGGCCGGATAAGTCGCTTTAGCGACGCCATCCGGCATTTCTGCGCTTACTCGTCCAGCAGCACCACTTTACCAACATACGGTAGATGGCGATAACGCTGAGCGTAGTCGATACCGTAACCGACTACAAATTCGTCCGGAATCGAAAAGCCAACGAACTCAACCGGCACGTCCACTTCGCGGCGAGAAGGTTTATCCAGCAGCGTACAAATCGCCAGCGATTTCGGCTCGCGCAGGCCCAGGATTTCACGGACCTTCGACAGCGTATTACCGGAATCAATAATGTCTTCGACAATCAGCACGTCTTTACCACGAATATCCTCATCCAGATCTTTGAGGATTTTCACGTCGCGGGTGGTGGACATGCCGCTACCATAACTGGAGGCGGTCATAAAATCGACTTCATGAGGAACCTGAACTTCACGGCACAGGTCCGCCATAAACATAAATGAGCCACGCAACAGACCTACCAGCACCATTTCACTGCCGCTGTCTTTATAACGTTCGGTAATCTGACGACCCAGCTCGGCAATACGTGCTTTGATCTCCGCTTCGGGGATCATGACTTCAACAGTATGTTTCATATTTATAACCATATGATTTAAAAACAAATCACTCAATGCCGGTGACTAATAACGCCGCATTGACGCGCAAGGCACGCAGTATAACAGCAAACGTATTCATTCGCGGCATTTGATAAGAAAGCTCATTTTGTGATGACGATCACACATGTTAATTCCTATACTTAATTGCTACTAAAAAATTAACAATTTGGGATGGTGTCTTTTTATGGCAGAAAATAACGCACGATCGCCACGATTACTCGTGACGCTGACGGCCCTCTTTGCAGCACTTTGTGGGCTGTATCTTCTTATCGGAGGTGTCTGGCTGGTTGCTATTGGCGGTTCCTGGTACTACCCCATCGCGGGCCTCGTGATGCTGGTTGTGGCCGGATTGCTATGGCGCAGTAAACGTGCCGCACTGTGGCTGTATGCCGCCCTGCTGCTGGCGACAATGATTTGGGGCGTGTGGGAAGTCGGGTTCGACTTCTGGGCGCTCACGCCGCGTAGCGATATTCTGGTGTTTTTCGGCATCTGGCTAATATTGCCGTTTGTCTGGCATCGGCTGGTGGTTCCTTCCAGCGGCGCAGTGGCGGCGCTGGTCGTGGCGCTGCTGATTAGTGGCGGCATTCTGACCTGGGCTGGCTTCAACGACCCGCAGGAGATCAACGGTACGCTTCGCGCCGACGCCACGCCCGCCGCAACAAGCTCGTCGATCGCCGACGAAGACTGGCCGGCCTATGGACGCAATCAGGAAGGCCAACGCTATTCACCGCTGAAACAGATCACTGCGGATAACGTTCACCAACTGAAAGAAGCGTGGGTCTTCCGCACCGGCGATCTGAAACAACCCAACGATCCGGGTGAAATCACCAACGAAGTGACCCCGATTAAAGTCGGCGATACGCTTTATCTGTGTACGGCTCACCAGCGTCTGTTCGCGCTGGACGCCGCCAGCGGTAAAGAGAAGTGGCATTTTGATCCTCAGTTGAAGACCGATTCGTCTTTCCAGCATGTGACCTGCCGCGGCGTCTCTTATCATGAGGCCAAAGCGGATACCGCCTCGCCGGAGGTCATCGCCGACTGTCCGCGCCGTATTATCCTCCCGGTCAACGACGGTCGCCTTTTCGCGGTGAATGCCGAAACCGGCAAGCTGTGTGAAACCTTCGCCAACAAAGGCGTCCTGAATCTGCAAACCAATATGCCGGATACCACGCCGGGACTGTATGAACCGACGTCGCCGCCGATTATCACCGATAAAACGATTGTCATTGCCGGTTCGGTCACGGATAACTTCTCTACCCGCGAAACGTCCGGCGTTATCCGTGGTTTTGATGTTAATAGCGGTAAACTACTGTGGGCCTTCGATCCGGGGGCGAAAGATCCGAACGCGATTCCAGCCGATGAGCACGCTTTTACCTTTAACTCGCCGAACTCCTGGGCGCCTGCCGCCTATGATGCGAAACTGGATCTGGTCTATCTGCCGATGGGCGTGACCACGCCGGATATCTGGGGCGGTAACCGCACGCCGGAGCAGGAGCGTTATGCCAGCTCCATCCTGGCGCTGAATGCCACCACCGGGAAACTGGCCTGGAGTTATCAGACCGTCCATCACGATCTGTGGGATATGGACCTGCCGGCACAGCCGACGCTGGCGGATATTACCGTTGACGGTACTACCGTTCCGGTTATCTATGCGCCAGCGAAAACCGGTAATATCTTTGTGCTGGACAGACGTAATGGCGAGCTGGTCGTGCCCGCTCCGGAAAAACCGGTCCCGCAGGGCGCGGCAAAAGGCGATTATGTCGCCAAAACTCAGCCGTTCTCTGATTTAACCTTCCGCCCGAAAAAAGATCTCTCCGGCGCGGATATGTGGGGCGCGACCATGTTCGACCAACTGGTGTGCCGCGTTATGTTCCACCAATTGCGCTATGAAGGTATCTTCACCCCGCCATCCGAGCAGGGGACATTGGTATTCCCTGGCAACCTGGGGATGTTTGAATGGGGCGGTATTTCCGTCGATCCAGACCGTCAGGTCGCTATCGCTAACCCGATGGCGCTGCCGTTTGTCTCGAAACTGATCCCACGCGGCCCGGGTAATCCGATGGAGCCGCCGAAAGACGCGAAAGGTACCGGAACAGAAGCGGGTATTCAGCCACAGTACGGCGTACCGTTCGGTGTCACGCTGAATCCGTTCCTTTCGCCGTTTGGCCTGCCGTGTAAACAACCGGCCTGGGGCTATATTTCCGCGTTGGATCTGAAGACCAATGAAATCGTGTGGAAGAAACGTATAGGGACGCCGCGCGACAGTATGCCGTTCCCGATGCCGGTTCCGGTGCCGTTCAACATGGGGATGCCAATGCTGGGCGGGCCAATCTCAACCGCCGGTAACGTGTTGTTTATCGCCGCGACCGCCGACAACTACCTGCGCGCTTATAACATGAGCAACGGGGAAAAACTGTGGCAGGGACGTTTACCCGCCGGAGGCCAGGCAACGCCGATGACCTATGAGGTAAACGGTAAGCAGTACGTGGTCGTTTCTGCCGGAGGCCACGGTTCGTTTGGTACGAAGATGGGCGACTATATCGTGGCCTATGCTTTGCCTGACGACGCGAAATAACCATTAATGCCCGGCGTATGCCGGGCATTGTGCCGGGTGGCGGTTTCGCCTTACCCGGCCTGCGTCGGAGACATCGGTCAGACCGTAAATCCTAACATCATTCCCGTATCTTCATGTTCTAACAGATGACAGTGCGCCATATAGGCATGTTCCTTCGGCGCGTCGTGATCGAACTTGACCAGCACTTCGCTGATACCACCCTCAACGCGTACCGTATCCTTCCAGCCCGTTCTGTGCGCCGCTGGCGCTTTGCCGTTCTCTGACAAAATACGGAACTGCGTGCCGTGAATATGGAAAGGATGCAGCATCATGTCACCCACGCCGGAAATCACCCAACGTTCATGTCGGCCTTTTTGCGCCGCGAACATCGGTTTGTTCATATCAAAGACCTGGCCGTTGATAAAGTTAGCGTTATGGAAGTCGAATTTTCCGCCGTGATTCATATTGCCCATCGCGCCATGATTCATCCCGCTGTGATCCATGTTGCCATGATCCATCTCGCCATGCCCCATATTGCCGCCCTGCATATGCGCGTTCATGCTGTCATGATCCATGCCGCTCATCGCCTGAGCGCCATATTTCTTCATCAGCATTTGCATCCCCATCATATCAAGACGCGGGTCCATCGACAGTTTCAGGTTGCGCACCGTCAGCCCTTCCAGCGACGGCAGCGCCGGCATCGTCGTCAACGTATCCGGCAGCGTACCGGAGGCGGTAATCCGCAGCGGCTGGATACGCATCACCGGATACGGTTTATCAAACGGAGCGATCGCCATTCCCATCTGGCTGACCGGCAGCGTCACCAGGTCAAAGGCTTTCCCGTCGCTGATATCCACCAGCACTTCAAAACGCTCGCCCATTAATAACGGCAGTTCGGTGACTTTCACCGGCTCCGCCAGCAGGCCGCCGTCGCTGGCGATCACATAAAGCGGACGATTATCGCTGGCGGCGATATTCAGCGAACGCGCATTACAGCCATTTAGCAAGCGCAGACGTAGCCAGCCTTTCGGCGCGGAATGCTGCGGATAGATAGCGCCATTGGTCAGCAGCGTATCGCCAAACCAGCCGACGGCGGCGGTCATAATATCCAGTTGATAATCAATCTGGCCATCGGCGGAGAAGCGTTTGTCCTGAATGATCACCGGCACATCGTCGATGCCCCACTGTTTCGGCAGGCGCAATTTGCGAATCTCGTCATCTTCAATCAGCACCAGTCCGGCAAGGCCCATCGCCACCTGGCGCCCGGTTTTGCCGTGTTTGTGCGGATGAATCCAGCAGGTCGCGGCGCGTTGCTGCGGCGTAAACGTCACCGTACGGGTTCCGCCTGCGGGAATAATCCCCTGCGGACCGCCGTCGACGATGCCTGGAATCTCCAGACCATGCCAGTGAAGCGTCGTGTCTTCGGCCAGTTGGTTATGGATATCAACGGTCACGCTTTTTCCTTTGTGAAGCTGTACCGCTGGCCCCAGCAAATTACCGTTGTAGCCCCAGGTTGTCGCGTTCTTACCGGCGAATGTGGACTGTCCGGCTTTAACAATTAACTGCATACGGTTGCTCGCATCTGCCGTTAACAGGTCAGGAATAGGCAACGCGGGACGTTCGGCGGCAAAAGCGGCGCGGCTCCACAGCGGCAGCGCTGATGCAACCCCCAGCGCCACTGAATATTTTAAGAAATCACGGCGTAACATAATCATTTCCTTATAATGAACAGGCGGGTGTCTAAGCTTAGACCCTGCCCTAACGGGAAGGTCAAGCCAGCAACACGTCTTTACCATTCCTGACAGCAATACAATAAGAATGAAAACACCGCGACCAATCCTGATAATAAAAGTCGTCGCTACGTTCTCAGTATGCTAACGTTGACTTTCCCTGATGCCGTGGTAGAAGCAATGAAGACGTTTTTCAGACCCGTGTTGTTTGGCAGCCTGATGGCCTTATGCGCAAATAGCTATGCGCTTACTGAATCCGAAGCTGAAGATATGGCCGATTTAACGGCGGTTTTCGTTTTTCTGAAAAATGACTGTGGTTACCAAAATTTACCCAACAGTCAGATTCGGCGTGCGCTGGTCTTTTTTGCCCAGCAAAATCAGTGGGACCTGAGTAACTACGACACCTTCGATATGAAATCGTTGGGCGAAGACAGCTACCGCGATCTTAGCGGCATCGGTATTCCGGTCGCTAAAAAATGCAAAGCTTTGGCCCGCGATTCTCTGAGCCTGTTAGCCTACGTTAAATAATCCTCCGTGATCCTATTGCTGAAATAATGACCGTGCATCCACGGTCATTGTTAGCTATGATGTTGCGCCCTTTTTTTACGGGTGTTAACAATAGAGGTATCAGCCAATGGCCGAAAATACGATGTGGCATGAAACGCTACACGACCAGTTTGGTCAGTACTTTGCCGTAGACAACGTTCTGTATCATGAAAAAACCGATCACCAGGATTTAATCATCTTTGAAAACGCCGCTTTTGGCCGCGTGATGGCGCTGGACGGCGTGGTACAGACCACCGAACGCGACGAGTTTATTTATCATGAAATGATGACCCACGTCCCGCTGCTGGCGCACGGTCATGCGAAACACGTTCTGATTATCGGCGGCGGCGACGGCGCAATGCTACGTGAAGTTACCCGGCATAAAAACGTCGAAACCATCACCATGGTAGAGATAGACGCTGGCGTAGTCTCGTTTTGCCGCCAGTATTTACCCAACCACAATGCCGGCAGCTACGACGATCCGCGCTTTACGCTAGTGATCGACGACGGCGTGAATTTCGTCAATCAGACCCATCAGACCTTTGATGTGATCATTTCCGACTGTACCGATCCGATAGGCCCCGGCGAAAGCCTGTTTACCTCCGCCTTTTATGAAGGCTGTAAGCGTTGCCTGAATCCGGGCGGCATTTTTGTTGCCCAGAACGGCGTGTGCTTCCTGCAACAGGATGAAGCGCTCGACAGCCACCGAAAGCTGAGTCATTACTTCAGCGATGTCGGCTTCTACCAGGCGGCGATTCCGACCTATTACGGCGGCATTATGACCTTCGCCTGGGCGACGGACAACGACGCTCTTCGTCACCTGTCGAGCGAAATTATTCAGGCGCGTTTTCATGCCGCCGGCCTCAAATGTCGCTATTACAACCCGGCTATTCATGCCGCTGCATTTGCGCTACCGCAATATCTACATGACGCACTGTCCGCACAGTGACGTTAAGGAGGTGATAAAAATTGAAAAAGCTGAAACTGCATGGCTTTAACAATCTGACGAAAAGCCTGAGTTTTTGTATTTACGATATCTGCTACGCCAAAACCGCAGAAGAGCGCGATGGCTATATCGCCTATATCGATGAACTCTATAACGCCAACCGACTGACCGAGATCCTGTCGGAGACCTGCTCCATTATCGGCGCGAACATCCTGAACATCGCCCGTCAGGATTATGAACCCCAGGGTGCCAGCGTCACGATTCTGGTGAGCGAAGAGCCGATCGACCCGAAACTTATCGATCAAACCGAACATCCCGGCCCGCTGCCGGAAACCGTGGTGGCGCACCTCGATAAGAGCCATATCTGCGTGCATACCTATCCGGAAAGCCATCCGGAAGGCGGGCTATGCACCTTTCGCGCCGACATCGAAGTGTCAACCTGCGGGGTGATTTCACCGCTAAAAGCGCTCAATTACCTGATCCACCAGCTAGAGTCCGATATCGTCACCATCGATTACCGCGTGCGCGGCTTTACACGCGACGTCAACGGTATGAAGCACTTTATCGATCATGAGATTAATTCTATTCAGAATTTTATGTCGGAAGATATGAAGTCGCTGTATGACATGGTGGATGTAAACGTGTATCAGGAAAATATTTTCCATACCAAGATGCTGCTTAAAGAGTTCGATCTTAAGCACTACATGTTTCACACCAAACCGGAAGATCTCACTGAAACCGAACGCCAGGAGATCACCGCCGCGCTGTGGAAAGAGATGCGCGAGATTTACTACGGCCGCAATATTTCTGCGGTCTGATTCACCACTGGCAGCGCCTGACGGCGCTGTCACTCCGGCTGCACCAGCATTAGCGCAAAAGCGCGCCCTTTCAGTTCAACCTGCGCTGACGGCGGCAGATTGACGTCAGTAATCACATCATTAAAGCGCTCAAGCGGCACCACATTAAAGAGCGAATGCGCGCCATACTTACTGCTGTCCGCCAGCAACACTTTGCGCTGCGCATTAGCAATAATCTCCTGTTTAAGCCCGGCCTTATCTTCCGTTGGGGTCGTCACGCCCGTTTTTACCCCCCATGAATTACAGCTCATAAACGCGATGTTCGGGTAAACGCTGCGCAACAGCTTGCGCCCATGCTCACCGATACAGGACTGACTGCTGTCATCGATACGACCGCCGACAATCGTCACTTCAATTTGCCGGAACTCAGCTAAAAACAGCGCAATATGCAGATCGACGGTGATGACCCGCAGCGGAAGATGGGTTAAGCATTTCGCCAGTTCCATCATTGTCGTACCGGCATCCAGCACGACGGCATCGCCAGCATTGACCAGCGATGCGGCAACGCGTGCGATCGCCCGTTTTTCAGCGGGCGATCGCAGTTGTTTTTCATTGGTGGTGGGCTGGGCGGGTTCAAAACGCCGCAGCGCCACGCCGCCATGACTACGGCTGATCACGCCCTGCTCATCCAGCTTGATCAAATCGCGACGGATAGTGGCTGGCGATGCGTCAACCGCCTCAACCAGCTGTTCTACCGTAACCAGCGTATGATTTTTCAGATACGCCACAATGAGATCCAGACGGTGTTGTCCTTTCATAACAGGGAATTATGCCAGTTGCATTGCCAGTTTGATCGATACGGCCATGCTCTCAGATTTTGCTTTTCCCGTCCAGGCGATATCAAATGCGGTGCCATGATCGGCAGAGGTCCGAATAAACGGCAGCCCCGCGGTGATATTCACGCCATCATAAAAGCCAAGCAATTTCAACGGGATATGCCCCTGATCATGATACATCGCCACCACCATATCATACTGTCCCTCATAAGCCTGGAGAAATACAGTATCCGGCGGGCACGGCCCATAAACGTCCATACCTTTTGCGCGGGCATCGGTAATGGCTGGCGTCAGGATACGCGTCTCTTCATCGCCAAACAGGCCATTCTCGCCCGCATGAGGATTCACGCCTGCCACGGCGATACGCGGTTTAACGTAACCCACACGCTTGAGGAAAGTATCAGCAATGCCAATCACCGTTTCGACACGCGCGGTACTTAACGTATCAAGGAATTTACGCAGCGCGATATGCGTTGAAACGTGAATCACTTTTAGTTTATCGGTGTAAAGTACCATCGCGTAATCGCGGCTATGGGTCAGGGTCGCGAGCAGCTCGGTATGGCCCGGATAGTTGTGCCCTGCCAGGTGCAGCGCCTCTTTATTCAGCGGCGCGGTAGCGATAGCCTGTACGTCGCCCCGTAACGCTAACTCGGTGGCGCGCTTCACGCAGCGATACGCTAAATCCCCCGCCTGCGCCTGAACTTTCCCGGCCTCCAGCGCCTCCGGCTGCGCCAGCGGCTCATCAATCACATGAATGATGCCGGGCGCAAAACGCGCTTCGGCGACCCGTTCAATGGCCCGTAACTCGACGTTCGGCGTGATGCCCTTCGCCTGTAAACGTTTCAACGTTGTGAGGCATCCAATAACCACCAGCGGCGCGCCGTTGAGACCGTCTTCGCTTAGCGCTTTAACAATAATTTCCGGCCCAATGCCCGCTGGATCGCCCATGGTAATGGCAACGGTTTTAGTCTCCACAATACATCTCCTCAATATAATAAAGCGCGTCACACAACGTACTGTCTGAACCGAATCCGCCCGCTTTGGTAATGACCGGCAGATCGTCAATTTCGCTGTTTACAAACGTTCCACAGGGAATACAGGGCGCCACCTCGCTCTGAATGCGATAACCTTCAGCGCCAAGCGCGCCGGCGACGGCGGTAGCGATATCGCCGCCGGTCAGAAACAACCCGCCAATCCGCGCCTGCTCGATAATGTTTAACGTGACGACGCCAAGCCGCTGACTCAGTCGCTCGCCCAATTGCTGACGACTCATCGCGGATTTTTCGCACAGCGCGTCGATTAACTGTCGATCTTCTGCGCGACGGCTGGTGCGTAAAATCGTATGTCGATGCTGACTTAACAGCGCGCAGGCCTGCTCTACGACAGACGCGATTTCCTGTTCCGCGCTATCCGACACCATGCGCGCGGCATCGATATCCACGACCTCCGCACGTCCCCGGCACAGCGCATTATCCACCTGACGTCGCGTGGCTTCGCTCATCGAACCGGCCACCACCAGCACCGGCAGCCGCTGCCGGTCTTGCATAAAAAGTTCAACCGGCAACGCATTCGCCAGACCCGCTGCGCCGACGAGCAGCGGCATCGACGGTTGTTCACACGCCGCTTGCGCAATCAACGTCAGGTCCCGCTCTTCCACCGCATCCACGACGATAATCCCTTCGCCCTCAGCCGCATAAGCCGTAAGTAAGGCGCTTAACCCGCCGCGTCGGACATCCTGCAAAAAGACTTCATACACAGGGATCTCACTTTGCAACGCCACTACCTCGGCAATACGGGAAGAGACAATGGGCGTTTTCGGATCGCTGGCAAATTCGGTTTCCAGTAGCGGGACGCCATTAACCAGACATTTTCCTTCAAGCGTCGTGCGTCCGGCCGCAGGGATCGCGGCGGCGATAACGGCCAGTTTTCGCTGACTGGCGCGCATGGCCGCCGTCACTTCGGCGCCGATATTGCCGCGAAATGTGGAGTCGATTTTTTTGTACACCAGCGGCGCTGGCGATGTCTCACACCACGGGGAAAGCGCGGCATAAACGGCAGATGCCGCCTGATCTGCGGGCATCGCCCGGCTTTCGGTGTTAATGACTAACACATCGGCGCGGCGGGACGGTTTTTGCGACGCGCTCAACATAACTTCCGTTCTCGCCCCCTTCTTCGCCAACTGGACGCCGGTATCATTCGATCCGGTAAAATCATCGGCGATAACCATCATTTTCATGCGTTTTTCTCCAAAGAAGCCTGACGCGCCTGTTTTTTCGCAACCCAGGAGGTCAACACTGGCGTCAGGATTGCCGTGGTGATCACCGAGGCGGCAATCAGCGGAGCGGCAGCAGCGGCCACCTCGGCGAGCGAAGGGTCGGCCTGCGCAATAGCCAGCGGCGTCGCAACGGCATTACCCGCGGTGCTGGAGGCCGCCGCCCCGGCAATGCCAGTTCCGCCAACCAGACGATCTGCGCGAATATTAAAGAAACCGCCAACGAACGTTGTCAGCACGCCGAGCAGAATTCCGGCAAGTCCGCCTTGCAGTAACATTTCCAGATTGATGCCCGCCCCCAGCGCAAAAGCAAAGAAAGGAATGAGCAGCGGGCCGCCTTTGGTCAAAAAATCGCGCATATGAGGATCAAGATTGCCGAGGATCATGCCGACAACCAGCGGAACCAGCACCGCCACCAGCGCCATAATGGGAATGTTCGCCATCCCTGCCGCGCCCAGCGCAATCATCGTAAAGAAAGGGCCATCATTAAGAGACAAAATAGAGATAGCGCCGACGTCGCGCTCATTGCCGAATTCGCCTACCAGCGCAGCATAAAGTCCGCCATTCGAATTGCTCATCGCCGCGATAATCGCCACGCCGCTCAGGCCAAAAATACCCTCCGCGCCGAAAAGATGCTCCACGCCCAGGCCAATGCCGATGGCGACAAGCAACTTAGTGAGCGTAATCGTCCCGCCCTGCAATAACGCCTGGGGCGCAGCTTTCACACTGATACCGGCTCCCATACACAGCAGAAAAGCGCCAATTAGCGGCGCCGCGCCGTTTTTAAATAAGGCGGTGGTAAAACCGCCGATCTCAAGCGCCTGCGGGGCGAAGGTGTTAATGACTGCGCCAATAACGAGCGGTACGACCATCATGCCGCCGGGTACGCGCTCTATTGCTTTTTTGATGTTCATGGTCTTACCGCCTGTTGCTTGTTGTGATTGAATAAAATCATAACGATTATATTCAATCAAATTAAGATCACAAACGCGTCAGTTCACAGTTTTAAAATGATTAATAAAAATCAAAAAATCATTCTGCTATAAAAAAGCCGGGATACTCCCGGCTGGAATGTGTGGTGATTTCGTTTCCGCTACCGCCCCCAACTGTCCGTCGACTGGCGTTGTGGGACAATAACGAAGAGAGGGTCAGGCTTTACTGACGAATTCCCGATACGCGGCGACGACCCGCAGAAAATCCTCCATGCCGCACAGGGATAAACTCTCTTCATCGTAATAACTCATCCCCTCTTCCATCTCATCGCCGGAAAAATCCAGCTGATTGGCGCGAATCATCACCTCTTCGCCGTCCATCCAGATCGTGTATTCATGCCCTGCTCGTTGCCAGGAGCGTTCGCTGCCTTTGACCGTACGCGCGGCTTGTTCTACTTCATCCAGTAGCGAGAGGTTGTCTTTAACCTCTTCATTAAACCAGTGACCGACCACCTCGTGGCCCATCGACATTCGTACTTTTACCCCTCCGGTAACGTCGCGCAGAAATTCGTAATCCATAATTGTTTTCCTCTGCCCTGGCAATGCGCCAATACCGCATTGCGCCTTAAGGTAATTATCGCAGCACGGTGAAAGAAAAACAGCGGGGCGCACAAAAGATAAAATAAAAATGCCAAAACAGTTTATTATTCATACAGAAAGTCACTCTAGCGCTTCAATATATCTACACGCACTCCGACAAAGTGCTACGTGCCGCACCGTGGGGTATTAAGTCTCCACGATTCACAAACTCGCCGTTAGCGAAGCGCGATCTGGAAGAGTATTTATTTAATGAATGTGCTTTTCATATGCAGCCGAAATCAATGGCGCAGCCCCACGGCGGAGCAGGTGTTCCGCCGCTATCCTGGCCTTAGCGTCCGTTCCGCCGGCACCAGCCGTAATGCCAAAAAAAGCGTGTCGTGCGGGTTACTTCAGTGGGCTGATGTTATCTGCGTTATGGAGCAGAAACATAAAGACCGGTTGATGGCTGAATATCGTCGTATTATTGAAAATAAGCCCCTGCACGTACTCGATATCCCCGACGATTATCGCTATATGGACCCTGAACTGGTCAGGCAACTGGAAGAGCTGGTGCCGGAAGTGCTGGGGATATAGGCGTTGCCGCAAGGAAATGTCCATCATCCATCACGCTTACATACACTTAATCTCCGTTAAGCGAAAACTCGACGACAAATTTCACATCAGGCAGCGCGCCGTTTAGATGACCTTTTATTATGTGCCGGAAGAGCGCAGTCATTAAAAATGGCTGCCCCTCATCCAGTTATAGCATTACCAGCCCGGTGTCCCTCTGGCGTTTTTTTTCAGAAATCATCAATACCCTGCCACGCCGATGCCTGCTAGTCTTTCAGACGCTTCCTTATCATCCGGGTCGTTGTCATGAAATTGTTGGCTACTTGATAAGCGCTTTTCAACTAAGCTCCAGCAATGGGCGATATCAGCAGAGAAGCCGTAGTGAGTTGTATTTTTTGTCAGACGGTTGAAGGAAAATTCAGGAAGGATACATTATGTCTGTATTTCGACGAATAATTTATCATAGCGGTTGGTTTATTCTGTTTGGGCCGTTAATAGGCGCAGCCATCGCGATAGGTATCATAAACTTTTTACCCGCCATTATTGGCGGACCAGACTCATTTTTGTTGTATTTCTGCAGAACAATACCAGCATTAGTGATTATTACCGGCTGGATATACAGTCTCCTCCCCGCATGGTTAACCGGTGTCGCCTGCGCGCTGATACCCCTGAAATTATATCAAAAAATAATTAACAGGATGATCCTTTGCGCCATTGCAGGTGGTCTGATCACGACGCTGTTTAATTTTGCGCGATATGGTTTTGACATAAGCATACTACCATTAATATATGGTGAAGTATTGATTATGCTTATTCCAGCGATTGTAGCCGGGGCAATAATGGGCGGGGTAATTACGTATTTTCCGGGGCTACGGGAAGTGAAGCGTAATAATAAATAAGAAGCGCCATTCGGGCCCGGAAATCCGGGCCCGTCTCTGTTACACCGCAGTCTGGAAAATCACGCCGTCCGCTTTCTCGGTGTACTGAGAAAGCTGGTCGAAGTTCAGATAACGGTAAGTATCCACCGCCGTCTTATCTACCTGCGCCACAAAGGTCTGGTACTCTTCCGGCGTCGGCAGTTTGCCGATAAGCGCTGCCACCGCCGCCAGCTCCGCAGAAGCCAGGAAGACGTTCGCACCGGTACCTAAACGGTTCGGGAAGTTACGGGTTGAAGTCGAGACGACCGTCGCACCGTCGGCTACACGCGCCTGGTTACCCATACACAGGGAACAGCCTGGGATCTCAATACGCGCACCGCTCTTACCAAACACGCTGTAGTAACCTTCTTCGGTCAGCTGCGCAGCGTCCATACGGGTTGGCGGCGCTACCCACAGGCGGGTTGGCAACTGGCCTTTGTGGCTATCCAGCAGCTTACCAGCCGCGCGGAAGTGGCCGATGTTGGTCATGCAGGAACCGATGAACACTTCGTCGATCTTCTCGCCCTGCACGTCAGACAGCAGACGCGCGTCGTCCGGATCGTTCGGCGCACAGAGGATTGGCTCTTTGATATCCGCCAGATCGATGTCGATCACCGCCGCGTACTCTGCGTCAGCATCGGCTTCCAGCAGTTGCGGATCCGCCAGCCATTTTTCCATGCCCTGGATACGGCGTTCCAGCGTACGACGGTCGCCGTAGCCTTCCGCAATCATCCACTTCAGCAGGACGATGTTGGAGGTCAGGTATTCAATGATCGGCTCTTTGTTCAACTTGATGGTACAACCGGCAGCGGAACGCTCGGCAGAAGCATCGGTCAGCTCAAACGCCTGCTCCACTTTCAGATCCGGCAGACCTTCGATTTCCAGGATGCGGCCAGAGAAGATGTTTTTCTTGCCTTTCTTCTCAACGGTCAGCAGGCCCTGTTTGATGGCGTACAGCGGGATGGCATGGACCAGATCGCGCAGGGTGATGCCCGGCTGCATTTTGCCTTTGAAGCGTACCAGCACGGATTCCGGCATATCCAGCGGCATCACGCCGGTCGCGGCGGCAAACGCCACCAGACCAGAGCCCGCCGGGAAGGAGATACCGATCGGGAAACGGGTATGGGAGTCGCCGCCGGTACCCACGGTATCTGGCAGCAGCATACGGTTCAGCCAGGAGTGAATCACGCCGTCGCCCGGACGCAGAGAGACACCGCCACGGTTCATAATGAAGTCTGGCAGCGTGTGGTGCGTGGTGACGTCAACCGGCTTCGGATAGGCTGCGGTGTGACAGAACGACTGCATGACCAGATCGGCGGAGAATCCCAGACAGGCCAGGTCTTTCAGCTCGTCGCGGGTCATCGGGCCGGTCGTATCCTGAGAACCGACGGAGGTCATTTTCGGTTCGCAGTACGCGCCCGGACGAATGCCTTTCACGCCGCAGGCGCGACCGACCATTTTCTGCGCCAGCGAGAAGCCACGGCTGCTTTCCGCCACGTCTTTTGCCTGACGGAAAACATCAGAGTGCGGCAGACCCAGCGCTTCACGCGCTTTGGTGGTCAGGCCACGGCCGATAATCAGCGGGATACGACCACCGGCACGCACTTCGTCGATCAGCACGTCGGTTTTCAGTTCGAAGGTTGCCAGTAGCTCGCCGGTTTCATGATTGCGCACTTCGCCTTTGTACGGGTAGACGTCAATCACGTCGCCCATATTCAGGTTAGAAACGTCAACTTCGATTGGCAGTGCGCCCGCATCTTCCATAGTGTTAAAGAAGATAGGCGCAATTTTGCCGCCGAGGCACAGGCCGCCGCCGCGCTTGTTCGGCACGTTCGGGATGTCATCGCCCATGAACCACAGCACGGAGTTGGTCGCGGATTTACGAGAAGAACCGGTGCCCACCACGTCGCCCACGTAGGCCAGCGGGTAGCCTTTTTTCTGCAATGCTTCGATTTGTTTGATGGGGCCGACAACGCCTGGCTGATCCGGCTCAATGCCTTCACGGGCGTTTTTCAGCATCGCCTGCGCATGTAACGGGATATCCGGTCTCGACCACGCATCCGGCGCCGGAGAGAGATCGTCGGTATTCGTTTCGCCGGTCACTTTGAAAACGGTGACGGTGATTTTTTCCGCCAGCGGCGGACGGCTCAGGAACCATTCGGCGTCGGCCCAGGATTGCATCACCTGTTTGGCATATTCATTGCCCGCTTTGGCTTTCTCTTCTACGTCGTAGAAGTTATCGAACATCAGCAGGGTGTGAGACAGCGCTTTGGCCGCAATCGGCGCCAGTTTCGCATCGTCCAGCGCGTCAATCAGCGGATGAATGTTGTAACCACCCTGCATGGTGCCCAGCAGTTCAATGGCTTTTTCTGGGGATACCAGCGGGGAGGTGGTGTCGCCTTTCGCGACAGCAGCGAGAAAACCGGCTTTAACATAAGCGGCTTCATCTACGCCAGGAGGAACGCGGTTGATCAACAGGTCTAACAGGAATTCTTCTTCGCCCACAGGCGGGGTCTTCAGCAGCTCGACAAGCGCAGCCATTTGGGTTGCGTCTAAAGGTTTCGGCACAATCCCCTGGGCAGCACGCTCAGCTACGTGCTTACGGTATTCTTCTAGCACGACGATATCTCCTCGCTCTCATTGTCATAATGCGGCGCTTTTGTTGATGGGCGATTCTCTTCACGCTCCTGTGAGACAGTAGTTAGTAGGGTAAATGCCCGGTACCGCATAAGGCACAATAACAGGATTTTCTTTAAGTGTTAATCTGTTTACAAAAAAGCAACATAAAAAAGTGGCTGAATCGTTAAGGATGGTCTAATGCTCTACTGAGACGGGAGCTGCAGCCATAAATGCTTACCTCATTTCGTGCTTTGATCGTCACGTAACGTTACCGATCCCAACATTAGCTAAAAATTAAACTATCGTCCCTTTATACTCACGCGAAACTGCACCCCGTCGGCGGCAGGCATAATGACCATAGCGATTCTCGGGAATCGGGAGAGATAAAATGACGTTGCCCTTTAAACCCCATCTCATTGCCCTTGTGTGCAGTGCCGGGTTATTTGCCGCTTCGGGCGTACTGTATGTTAAAAGCCGCGCTCCCGAAGCGCCCGCGCAGGCGGCAGCTCCCGCCTCTGAGCCAACGCAGACCGCTGTGCCCGCGCCTGTCGCGAAAACGACCTTTACCACTGCGCAAATTGATCAATGGGTCGCGCCTGTCGCGCTTTATCCCGATGCCCTGCTTTCTCAGGTGCTCATGGCCTCCACCTACCCGGCGAACGTGGTTCAGGCCGTCCAGTGGTCGCGAGATAACCCCACGCTGCAGGGCGATGCCGCTATTCAGGCGGTGGCCAGCCAACCGTGGGACCCCAGCGTCAAATCGCTGGTCGCCTTTCCTCAGTTGATGGCGCTTATGGGCGAGAATCCGCAATGGGTGCAAAACCTGGGCGATGCGTTCTTAGCCCAGCCACAGGATGTGATGGATGCGGTGCAAAGGCTGCGTCTGCTCGCTCAACAAACCGGTTCGCTAAAATCCACGCCACAGCAAACCGTCACCAGCGTGCCGAAGTCCAGCGCTTCTACCGCCGTCACGACAACAACCACCACCACATCCGCCAGTACGCCAGCAACACCGTCGACCGTCATCAAAATTGAACCCGCGAATCCGCAGGTGGTGTACGTGCCGAACTATAACCCCGCGACGGTGTATGGCGCCTGGCCCAATACCGCTTATCCGCCGGTGTATTTACCGCCCCCTCCGGGGCAGCAGTTTGCCGATAGTTTTGTTAAAGGTTTTGGTTATAGTCTGGGCGTCGCCACCACCTATGCGTTGTTCAGCAGCATAGACTGGGATGACGACGATCATCACCACCATGACGACGACCATCATGATGATGATTACCATCATGGTGGTAACGGTTATCAACATAATGGCGATAATATCAACATCAATGTCAATAATTTCAACCGGATATCCGGGCAAAACCTGCCGGGCCAAACGATGGGCTGGCAGCATAATCCCGCCTGGCGCAATGGCGTCCCCTATCCGAATAATACCGTTGCGCAACGGTTCCATCCCACCAATGTTAGCGGCGGGTTAAGCGCAACGCAGCAAGCGCCAGTGTCTCGCGACAGTCAGCGCCAGGCGGCCATGACGCAATTCCAACAGCGCAGCCATACATCACCCGCTAACCTGTCAGGCGAGACATCCCGCGATAGACAGCGCAAAGCGGCATCGCAGCAGTTAAATCAAATTGCCCAGCGTAATAATTACCGTGGCTATGACGGAACACAAAACAGCAGTCGTCGCGAGGCGGCGCAGCAGACACTGAATAAATCCACCACGCAGCAGCATCGTTCCGAGCTGAAGGCTAAAGCCCAGCAGCACCCTGTTTCACAACAGCAGAGAGACACCGCCCGCCAGCGTATTGAATCTTCTACGCCGCAACAGCGTCAGGCATTTCGCCAGAATATGCACGCCAATGTGTTTAGCGGGAACGACAGTCGATCGCCGTCATGGCAATCGCAACAGCTACGCGGCCTGGAAAGCCGTCGCGGCAGTCACTTAAACACCGAGCAACGCGCCGCCGCGCGGGAACATTTTTCTGAACATCATGAATTTCATCGCCGTTAACCGGAGCAGATAATGAAAAAGGTTATGTTAAGCGCTCTGTTACTGTCGTTACCCTTGCTGGGCTACGCGCAGGAACGGTTCCCCTCCCCGGAAGCGGCCGCCAGCGCCTTCGCCGCGGCGGTAGCCGGAAAAAACGAAACGCAGCTTACCGCGCTACTGGGCGATGACTGGCGGCAATTTCTGCCGCCGGAAGGTGCCGATCCCGAGGCCGTGGCCCGCTTCAATCGTGACTGGCGCGAAGGCCATCGCATTGTACAGAAAGACAATACGGCGCACCTGAATGTCGGACGAGAAGACTGGCAGCTCCCGGTGCCCATGGTGAAAGAGACTGGCGGCTGGCGCTTTGATATGGCGGCAGCCGGGAATGAGATCCTCACCCGTACTATTGGGCGAAATGAACTTTCTACCTTACAGGCCATGCATGCTTACGTTGATGCGCAGCAGGACTATTACTTACAAAACCATCGCTGGGCGCACAGGATAATCAGTAGCGAAGGCCAAAAAGATGGCCTGTACTGGCCAACCAAAGCAGGCGACGTCCCCAGTCCGTTAGGCCCAAACTTTAGTCCCGCAGCGCCAGACGAGGGTTACCACGGCTACCATTTCCGTATTATCAGCGATAACGACGGTCACGGCGCGGCGCTTCTGGCCTGGCCGATGCATTACGGCGAAACCGGGGTGATGAGTTTTATGGTCAACCAGGACGATCGTATTTATCAGGCGGATTTAGGCAAGGAGACGGAGAGTAAAGTTCAGGCTATCACGCGTTTTGCGCCAGACGCGCAGTGGCAGGTCGCCGAATAACCCGTAAGCGCCTGGCGTTATCGCCAGGCCGTGATCATTAGCCCTGATGCGGCATCAATTCCGGATGGCCTTGTACCGGCGGCTTGTTGCTGGTCAGCGCGGCTTCATCAGCCTGAATGCTGCCGGAATTGGCCGCCCATACGCCTTCATGCGTGTGGGTGATCTGCTGATGCTGCGCATTCAAATCCTCGCCCATTGCCGCAATATGCGTGCTTTCCGTACCGCCGCTGTTAGTCGCCCAGGGGATGACGGGATCGCTGGCAAATGCCATGCCGGAAATCAAGGTCGCAGTTAGCGCTGCTGTTGTCAGAAAAAGTTTCATATATCAAACCTCATAATTATCTCGCTATTATTTTATAGCGTTACCAATTTCAGGATGATGACAAAGTAAGGAGAGGTATTTCTTATGAAACAATTAGTTGGTCGAAAATGACAGACAAAGGCACTACCGACGGCATAAGCTTTGAAAAACGTACTGCTGCGGAAACGATAAATTTTGCGGTTTCGTTATCCTTCGCCATCATTTGACACATCTGATTTGCCATGCATAAAAAAAGCGGCTGTAAAGCCGCTTTTTTGTATCGGGTGGCGCATTGCCACCTACAGAAGATTATTTCTTCTTCGCTTTCGGGTTCGGCAGGTCGGTAATACTACCTTCGAACACTTCAGCAGCCAGACCGACGGACTCGTGCAGAGTCGGGTGCGCATGAATGGTCAGCGCGATGTCTTCCGCGTCACAGCCCATTTCGATCGCCAGACCGATTTCACCCAGCAGCTCGCCGCCGTTGGTACCGACAATCGCCCCGCCGATCACGCGGTGAGATTCTTTGTCGAAAATCAGTTTGGTCATACCGTCTGCGCAGTCAGAAGCGATAGCACGGCCAGAAGCTGCCCACGGGAAGGTGGCGGTTTCATAGCTGATGCCTTTTTCTTTCGCTTCTTTCTCGGTCAGGCCAACCCATGCCACTTCTGGCTCGGTGTACGCGATAGACGGGATAACTTTCGGATCGAAGTAGTGTTTCTTCCCGGCGATAACTTCAGCGGCAACGTGGCCTTCGTGAACGCCTTTATGCGCCAGCATCGGCTGACCGACGATATCGCCGATAGCGAAGATGTGCGGCACGTTGGTGCGCAGCTGTTTGTCCACGCGGATAAAGCCACGGTCGTCAACTTCCACGCCAGCTTTGCCCGCGTCGAGGTTTTTACCGTTCGGCACACGACCGATCGCTACCAGAACCGCATCATAACGCTGCGCTTCAGCCGGGGCTTTTTTGCCTTCCATCGAAACGTAGATACCGTCTTCTTTCGCTTCAACGGCAGTCACTTTGGTTTCCAGCATCAGGTTGAATTTCTTGCTGATGCGCTTGGTGAAGACTTTAACGATGTCTTTATCAGCCGCCGGGATAACCTGGTCGAACATTTCAACCACGTCAATCTCTGAACCCAGCGCGTGGTATACGGTACCCATTTCCAGACCGATGATACCGCCGCCCATGACCAGCATACGCTTCGGTACTTCTTTCAGTTCCAGAGCGTCGGTAGAATCCCATACGCGCGGGTCTTCATGCGGAATAAACGGTAATTGGATCGGACGAGAACCTGCCGCGATGATCGCGTTGTCGAAGTTGATCACGGTTTTGCCGTTTTCGCCTTCAACTTCCAGGGTGTTCGCCCCGGTGAATTTACCCAGACCGTTGACCACTTTCACCTTACGGCCTTTGGCCATACCCGCCAGACCGCCGGTCAGCTGCGTGATCACTTTCTCTTTCCAGGTACGAATCTTGTCGATATCGGTTTTCGGCTCACCGAAGACGATACCGTGTTCAGCCAGCGCTTTGGCTTCTTCGATAACTTTTGCTACGTGCAGCAGCGCTTTAGAAGGGATACAGCCGACGTTCAGACAAACACCGCCAAGGGTGTTGTAGCGTTCTACAATTACGGTTTCCAGACCTAAATCAGCGCAACGGAAAGCGGCAGAATAGCCTGCCGGGCCCGCCCCAAGTACCACGACCTGAGTTTTGATTTCAGTACTCATCATGACCTCTTTATTTGTATCCGGCGGTCCGGGGTACTTGATCGCCCATCATCCACCGGGTCGTTCTATCCGCCCGTATCTTACAAAATTGTTAACAATTTTGAAACAACAAACGGATCACGAATTATCGCTTTCGCTAATAACCTCACAAACTCCATGAGATTATCAAAAAAAAGCCGGCCGTCGGGCCGGCTTTTTCATTACATCACCAGACGGCGAATGTCAGACAACATATTGTTGATAATGGTAATGAAACGCGCACCATCAGCACCATCGATCACACGGTGGTCGAAGGAAAGAGAGATAGGCATCATCAGACGCGGCACAAACTCTTTCCCATTCCACACCGGTTCCATCGCCGACTTAGAAACGCCGAGGATAGCCACTTCCGGCGCGTTAACAATCGGCGCGAAGTGGGTAGTTCCCAGACCGCCGATGCTGGAGATAGTGAAGCAACCACCCTGCATTTCGCCAGCGGTCAGCTTACCATCACGCGCTTTTTTGGAGATGGTGGTCAGTTCACGAGACAGCTCGGTCACGCTCTTCTTATTCACGTCTTTAAAGACCGGAACCACCAGGCCATTCGGGGTATCAACCGCCACGCCGATGTTGATGTATTTTTTCAGGGTCAGACGCTGACCGTCTTCGGACAGAGAGCTGTTGAAGCGCGGCATCTGTTCCAGAGCAGCGGCAACCGCTTTCATGATGAAGACCACTGGCGTGTATTTCACATCCAGTTTGCGCTTCTCAGCTTCGGCGTTCTGCTGTTTACGGAACGCTTCCAGATCGGTGATATCGGTTTTGTCGAAGTGCGTAACGTGCGGGATCATCACCCAGTTACGGCTCAGGTTCGCGCCAGAGATTTTCTGGATACGGCCCAGTTCCACTTCTTCAACTTCACCAAACTTGCTGAAGTCCACTTTCGGCCACGGCAGCATACCCGGGATACCGCCGCCCGCAGCAGCCGGCGCAGCTTCCGCGCGTTTGATAGCGTCTTTCACGTAAGCCTGAACGTCTTCGCGCAGAATACGGCCTTTACGACCAGTGCCTTTCACTTTCGCCAGGTTGACGCCAAACTCGCGCGCCAGACGGCGAATCAGTGGGGTAGCGTGAACGTAAGCGTCGTTTTCAGCGAACTCAGATTTGCCTTCGGCTTTGGCAGCCGGGGCAGCAGGCTTCTCAGCTTTCGCCGCCGGAGCCGGTGCCGCCGCTTCCTGTTTAGCCGGAGCGGCCGCAGGCGCTGCGCCTTCTACTTCGAAGACCATAATCAGAGAACCGGTTTTCACTTTATCGCCGGTGCTGATTTTGATTTCTTTCACGGTGCCCGCGAACGGCGCAGGCACTTCCATGGAGGCTTTGTCGCCTTCGACGGTGATCAGCGACTGTTCAGCGGCAACTTTATCGCCGACTTTGACCATCACTTCGGTGACTTCAACTTCGTCACCGCCGATGTCCGGTACGTTAACGTCTTTCACGCCCGTCGCTGCTGCTGGAGCAGCCGCAGCCGGAGCGGCTTCCGCTTTCGCTGGTGCTGCTGCGCCTGCTTCACCCGCCACTTCGAAGACCATAATCAGAGAGCCGGTAGAGACTTTGTCGCCGGTGTTCACTTTGATCTCTTTCACGGTGCCTGCAAACGGAGCAGGAACTTCCATAGAGGCCTTGTCGCCTTCGACGGTGATCAGCGACTGTTCAGCTTCTACGGTGTCGCCCACTTTCACCATCACTTCAGTCACTTCAACTTCGTCACTGCCGATATCCGGAACGTGAACGTCTTTCGCCGCTGCCGCAGCAGGTGCTGCTGCCGGAGCCGCTTCTTTCTTCTCTTCTGCCTTAGCAGGTGCAGCGTCAGCTGCACCGTCGGCGGAATCGAAAATCATGATAAGTGCACCAGTCTCGGTTTTGTCGCCGACAGAGACTTTGATCTCTTTCACGACGCCAGCCTGCGGAGACGGGACTTCCATAGAGGCTTTGTCGCCTTCTACGGTGATCAGCGACTGTTCAGCTTCCACTTTGTCGCCCACTTTGACCAGAATCTCGGTGATTTCAACTTCATCTGTCCCGATGTCCGGTACTTTGATTTCGATAGCCATTATTCTTTTACCTCTTACGCCAGACGCGGGTTAACTTTATCTGCATCGATGTTGAATTTGGTAATCGCATCCGCTACCACTTTCTTGTCGATTTCGCCACGTTTAGCCAGTTCGCCCAGCGCTGCGACAACCACATAAGAAGCATCAACTTCGAAGTGGTGACGCAGGTTCTCACGGCTGTCGGAACGACCGAAGCCATCCGTACCCAGTACGCGATAGTCGTCAGCCGGTACGTAAGTACGAACCTGCTCGGCGAACAGTTTCATATAGTCAGTAGATGCTACAGCCGGAGCGTCGTTCATCACCTGAGCGATGTACGGAACGCGCGGGGTTTCCAGCGGGTGCAGCATGTTCCAGCGTTCACAATCCTGACCATCACGCGCCAGTTCGGTGAAGGAGGTCACGCTATATACGTCAGAACCTACGCCGTAATCTTTCGCCAGGATCTGTGCTGCTTCACGCACGTGACGCAGGATAGAACCGGAGCCCAGCAGCTGAACTTTACCTTTGCTACCTTCGAGGGTTTCGAGTTTGTAGATACCTTTACGGATACCTTCCTCGGCACCTGCTGGCATGGCCGGCATGTGGTAGTTTTCGTTCAGCGTGGTGATGTAGTAGTAAACGTTCTCTTGTTTCTCACCGTACATACGCTCCAGACCATCATGCATGATGACAGCCACTTCGTAAGCGTAAGCCGGGTCGTAAGAGATACAGTTCGGGATAGTCAGCGACTGAATGTGGCTGTGACCATCTTCGTGCTGCAGACCTTCGCCGTTCAGCGTAGTACGACCGGAAGTCCCGCCGATCAGGAAGCCGCGAGCCTGCTGGTCGCCAGCCTGCCAGCACAGGTCGCCGATACGCTGGAACCCGAACATAGAGTAGTAGATGTAGAACGGGATCATCGGCAGATCGTTGGTGCTGTAAGAGGTCGCCGCAGCCAGCCAGGATGCGCCTGCGCCCAGCTCGTTGATACCTTCCTGCAGAATCTGGCCTTTCTCGTCTTCTTTGTAGTAAGCAACCTGCTCACGGTCCTGCGGGGTGTACTGCTGGCCGTTCGGGCTGTAGATACCAATCTGACGGAACAGACCTTCCATACCGAAAGTACGCGCTTCGTCGGCGATGATCGGAACCAGACGATCTTTGATCGACTTGTTCTTCAGCATCACGTTCAGGGCACGCACGAAAGCGATCGTAGTGGAAATCTCTTTACTTTGCTCTTCCAGCAGCGCGCCGAAATCTGAAAGTTGAGGCAGCTCTAACTTCTCGGTGAAGTTCGGCTGACGGCTTGGCAGGTAGCCGTGCAGCGCCTGACGGCGTTCATGCAGGTATTTGTGTTCTTCAGAACCTTCCGGGAAGGTAATGTACGGCAGTTTTTCGAGATCAGCATCGGCAACCGGCACGTTGAAACGATCGCGGACGTAACGCACGCCGTCCATGTTCATTTTCTTAACCTGGTGAGCGATGTTTTTACCTTCCGCGGTGTCACCCATGCCGTAACCTTTAATGGTATGGGCCAGGATTACGGTCGCTTTGCCTTTGGTTTCCTGCGCTTTTTTCAGTGCTGCGTAGACTTTCTTCGGATCGTGACCACCACGGTTCAGCGCCCAAATCTGCTCGTCAGTCCAGTCGGCCACCAGGGCTGCGGTTTCCGGATATTTACCGAAGAAGTGCTCACGCACGTAAGCGCCGTCTTTGGATTTGAAGGTCTGGTAGTCGCCGTCAACGGTTTCGTTCATCAGCTGGATCAGTTTACCGCTGGTGTCTTTACGCAGCAGTTCATCCCAACGACCGCCCCACATGACTTTAATAACGTTCCAGCCAGCACCTGCAAAGATGCCTTCCAGTTCGTTAACAATCTTGCCGTTACCGGTGACCGGGCCGTCAAGACGCTGCAGGTTACAGTTGATAACAAAAACCAGGTTGTCCAGTTTTTCACGGGTGGCGATGGTGATCGCGCCTTTGGATTCCGGCTCATCCATCTCGCCGTCGCCGAGGAAGGCGTAAACGGTCTGTTTAGAGGTATCTTTCAGGCCACGGTGTTCCAGATATTTCAGGAATTTCGCCTGGTAGATAGCACCGATTGGGCCCAGCCCCATAGAGACGGTCGGGAACTGCCAGAATTCCGGCATCAGTTTCGGGTGCGGATAGGAAGAGAGGCCATTGCCGTGAACTTCCTGACGGAAGTTATCCATCTGTTCCTGGGTCAGACGACCTTCCAGGAACGCGCGAGCGTAGATGCCCGGAGAGATGTGGCCCTGGAAGTACACCAGGTCGCCGCCATCCTGTTCGTTGCGCGCACGGAAGAAATGGTTAAAACAGACATCATAGATCGTGGCGGAAGACTGGAAGGACGCCATGTGGCCGCCCAACTCAAGGTCTTTTTTAGACGCGCGCAGCACGGTCATGATGGCGTTCCAGCGGATCGCAGAACGAATGCGACGTTCCAGCTCCAGATTACCCGGGTATTCCGGTTCGTCTTCAACGGCAATAGTGTTGATGTAATTACTGGCCCCTGCGCCTGCCGCGACTTTCACGCCGCCTTTACGAGCTTCAGAAAGCAGTTGGTCAATCAGATACTGAGCGCGCTCAACACCTTCTTCACGGATGACCGATTCGATCGCCTGTAGCCAGTCGCGAGTTTCGATCGGATCCACGTCATTTTGGAAACGTTCTGACATGGGGGTATTCCTTATCTATCTAATACGTTGAGTTATCTGGAACCTGTCCCATTAAACTTTCGTCAGAAAGCTTAATAAGACAGGTTCTGCGTTTAGTTGCCGCGCACATTTTTGCGCGTTATTCACAACATCTTCTGGTTAACGTTCTGCCAGAAAAAACTAATTCTTGCGCTGTTCCAGGCGGCGTAAAGCGCGTTCACGACGGCTCTCCTCACGGCTTCTGTCCAGCATAATCTCTTCGATAAACGCCAGATGTCGGTGTGACGCTTCACGCGCTTCTTCTGGTTTTCCGGCCATAATGGCTTCAAATATACGGGTGCGATGCGTACTCACCAGCGGCAGCATCTCCCGACGCGCATACAGCAATTCGAAGTTCTGCCGCACGTTTTGCGCCAGCATCGGCTCCATACACCTTAGCAGATGAAGCAATACCACGTTGTGCGCCGCTTCGGTGACGGCGATTTGATACTGGAGCACGGCTTCGGACTCGGCATCCAGATCGCCGGACTCTTGCGCCAGCTCAATAGCATGGTGCAGCTCGCGAATACGGTCTTTATCTTCATCGGTGCTGCGCAGCGCCGCGTAATAAGCCGCAATGCCTTCCAGAGCATGGCGCGTTTCGAGCAGGTCAAACTGGGATTCAGGGTGATCGGAGAGCAGTTCCACCAGCGGGTCGCTAAAGCTCTGCCACAGGCTGCTCTGCACGAAGGTTCCGCCGCCCTGACGACGAAGCAACAATCCCTTCGCTTCGAGACGTTGAATCGCCTCGCGCAAGGAGGGACGGGAGACGTCGAACTGTTTTGCCAGTTCACGTTCCGGTGGGAGTTTTTCTCCGGGACGCAATGTTCCCTCAAGGATTAAAAACTCCAGCTGCTGCTCGATCACATCGGAGAGTTTTGGTTGGCGGATTTTGCTGTAGGCCATGATTTCCTGTCTTAAGCCATTTGCCCGGAGTCAATTGGTCTTACCAATTTCATGTCTGTGACGCTAAAGTAACAAAGTATTCACCTTCTGTCCATACAGGTTTTGATTGAAATCAGTAAAGGAGGCACATTTTAACAATTTTACAGAAATCATGTTTCAAAACTGTAACTGTGCACAAATGTTAAATTTACCCACCTGGAGGTAGATTTAACGTATTTGAAACGATAAAAAATCTCATCTGAACCGATTCAACAGTAGATTAAATGCATTTTTATGCATAAATAATGAATAAAAACAAATTAACATCTGTAAGGGAAAATAAAAGGAGGTATTTACAAGTGCTTTCTTTTTACGCAACTCGTCATCACCCCTGCACAAAGCAGGTGCATTCGCGGCCACATACCATTATTCTGATCAAGACGAAAGAGTTGAAGTGACATTTTAAAAAACTAGCTTGTAAATAAATCAATACAAAAAGCGGAATTGCAAACTTACACACGCACTACTGCATCGTTCAAAATAAGCGCGTTATGAATAAACCGCGCCCGATACACGAGGTTTTATGATGGACAGTCAGCAGCACGGCGAGCAGCTCAAGCGCGGCCTGAAAAACCGCCATATTCAGCTTATCGCATTGGGCGGCGCGATAGGGACAGGCTTGTTCCTGGGAAGCGCCTCCGTTATTCAGTCGGCGGGGCCAGGAATTATCCTGGGCTATGCGATTGCAGGCTTTATTGCCTTTCTGATTATGCGCCAGCTGGGGGAGATGGTGGTTGAAGAACCGGTCGCCGGCTCTTTTAGCCACTTCGCCTATAAATACTGGGGCGGCTTTGCCGGATTCGCTTCCGGCTGGAACTACTGGGTGCTGTACGTATTAGTTGCCATGGCGGAACTGACCGCAGTGGGTAAATATATCCAGTTCTGGTATCCGGAGATCCCCACCTGGGCTTCTGCGGCAGCCTTCTTTGTGATTATCAACGCCATCAACCTGACCAACGTTAAAGTGTTCGGTGAGATGGAGTTTTGGTTCGCCATTATTAAAGTGATCGCCGTCATCGCTATGATTCTGTTCGGCGCGTGGTTACTCTTCAGCGATACCGCTGGTCCGCAGGCCACCGTGCGCAACCTGTGGGAACAGGGCGGCTTTCTGCCGCATGGCTGGACCGGGCTGGTGATGATGATGGCCATTATTATGTTTTCGTTCGGCGGACTGGAGCTGGTAGGGATCACCGCCGCTGAAGCCGATAACCCGGAACAGAGCATCCCCAAAGCCACTAATCAGGTTATCTATCGCATCCTGATTTTTTATATCGGCTCGCTGGCGGTTCTGCTTTCGCTGCTGCCATGGACTCGCGTCACCGCCGATACCAGCCCATTTGTCCTTATCTTCCATGAGCTGGGCGATACGTTTGTCGCCAATGCACTGAATATCGTGGTTCTCACCGCCGCGCTATCGGTTTATAACAGCTGCGTTTACTGCAACAGCCGTATGCTGTTCGGTCTGGCCCAGCAGGGAAATGCGCCGAAAGCGCTGCTGAACGTCGACAAACGCGGCGTGCCGGTGAGCTCCATTTTGGTTTCCGCCGTCGTGACGGCGTTGTGCGTGCTGCTCAACTACCTGGCTCCAGAGTCCGCATTCGGACTGCTGATGGCGCTGGTGGTCTCCGCGCTGGTCATTAACTGGGCGATGATTAGCCTTGCCCATATGATGTTCCGTCGCGCGAAACAGCAACAGGGCGTGAAAACCCGCTTCCCGGCCCTGTTTTATCCGTTCGGCAACGTTCTCTGCCTGCTGTTTATGGCGGCGGTATTGATCATTATGCTGATGACGCCAGGTATGGCGATCTCCGTGTGGCTGATTCCGGTATGGCTGCTCATCCTGGGCGTCGGCTACCTGTGTAAAGAAAAAACGGCAAAAACGGTGAAAGCCCACTGATCGTGGCATTACTTTTCCGCCCTCCCCGTCCGGGGAGGGTGTTATCTGCCTCACAGTTTCCCACGTATAACCATTTTATCCATATCAGCGGCGTGATCCTGCTACGCAAATAAAAGCTCGCAGGCGAATAATTACCGCCATCATCTGATGGGGAGAAGTCTCAATGGATAAGGGCAGACTTTCGGTAAGAGAGAAAATCGGGTATGGCATGGGCGACGCCGGATGTAACATTATTTTTGGTGCTATCATGCTGTTTGTTAATTATTTTTATACGGATATTTTTGGTCTTGCCCCGGCGTTAGTCGGTGTTTTACTCCTTTCAGTACGCGTTATCGATGCCGTTACCGATCCGGTGATGGGCGCGCTTGCCGATCGTACCCAAAGTAAATATGGTCGTTTCCGCCCCTGGCTACTGTGGATTGCATTTCCCTACGCGCTGTTCAGCGTTCTGATGTTCACGACGCCGGACTGGGGCTATAACAGCAAAGTTGTCTATGCTTTCGTCACCTATTTTCTGCTTTCCGTGACCTACACCGCCATCAATATTCCCTATTGCTCACTGGGCGGCGTGATCACCAACGATCCAAAAGAGCGCGTGGCCTGTCAGGCTTATCGCTTCGTGTTAGTCGGCATCGCGACGCTGTTGCTATCGTTAACGCTATTGCCGATGGTGGACTGGTTTGGCGGCGGCGACAAAGCCAAAGGCTATCAGTTGGCGATGACCGTGCTGGCGATTATCGGCATGGGTATGTTTCTGTTCTGCTTTGCCAGCGTCCGCGAACGCGTTCGCCCTGCCGTTCCGACGCACGATGATATGAAGAATGATTTCAAAGACGTGTGGAAAAACGATCAATGGGTACGCATTCTGCTATTGACCTTATGTAACGTCTGCCCGGGGTTTATCCGTATGGCGGCGACCATGTATTACGTCACCTGGGTGATGGGACAAAGCCCCCATTTCGCTACGCTTTTTATTAGCCTTGGCGTGGTCGGTATGATGATCGGCAGTATGCTGGCAAAAGTCTTAACCGATCGCTGGTGTAAATTGAAGGTATTTTTCTGGACCAATATTGCGCTGGCGATTTTCTCCTGCGCGTTCTATTTCTTTGATCCGAAAGCCACCGTGATGATAGTGGCGCTCTACTTCCTGCTCAATATTCTGCATCAGATCCCTTCCCCGCTGCACTGGTCGCTGATGGCGGACGTCGATGATTACGGCGAATGGAAAACCGGCAAACGCATTACCGGTATCAGCTTCTCCGGTAACCTGTTCTTCCTCAAGCTGGGCCTGGCGATTGCCGGGGCGATGGTCGGCTTTTTGCTCTCCTGGTACGGTTATGACGCCAGCGCTAAAGCGCAAAGCGCCTCGGCGATGAACGGTATTATGCTGTTGTTTACCGTTATCCCCGGCGTTGGCTATCTGATTACCGCAGGCGTGGTACGTCTGCTGAAAGTTGACCGTGAACTGATGAAAAAAATCCAGGACGATTTGGAAAAACGTCGCACTAATTACCGCGAATTGAGTGAGTTGCAGGAGCTCAAAGCCGCTGAAAGCGTAAGGAAAGCCTGATGGCAAACTGGCCAAACCCGTTTATTGAACAACGTGCCGATCCGTTTATTTTACGCGACGGCAGCGATTACTACTTTATTGCCTCCGTACCGGAATATGACAGGCTGGAAATCCGCCGGGCTAATTCGCTGGAAGGGTTGCGCGCCGCCGACCCCGTTGTCGTCTGGCGTAAACCGGAAAGCGGCCCGATGAGCCAGCTCATCTGGGCACCGGAAATGCACCGCATCAACGGCAAGTGGTACATCTATTTTGCCGCTACCCATACTCAAGCGCTTGATAAGCTGGGAATGTTCCAGCATCGCATGTTTGCCCTGGAGTGCGCCGATGCCGACCCACTCACCGGCAAGTGGACGGAGAAAGGTCAAATTAAAACACCGTTTGATACCTTCGCCCTCGATGCCACCACTTTTTATCATCAGGGAAAGCAGTGGTATCTGTGGGCGCAAAAAGCGCCGGATATTGCCGGTAACTCAAATATTTATCTGGCTGAACTGGAAAATCCGTGGACGATTAAAGGCGAGCCGGTAAGACTCAGTAAGCCAGAGTACGACTGGGAGTGTCGGGGTTTTTGGGTTAACGAAGGTCCGGCCGTCGTGGTGCATGGCGACAAGCTGTTTATCAGCTATTCGGCCAGCGCCACCGATGAAAACTACTGTATGGGATTACTGTGGATTAACGTAAACGACGATCCGCGCGATCCGGCCAACTGGCATAAATCACCGCGCCCGGTCTTTACCACCAGCTATGAAAATCGCCAGTATGGGCCGGGACATAACAGCTTTACGCAAACGCCGGAAGGTGAAGATGTACTGGTGTACCACGCGAGAAATTACACCGAAATTGAAGGCGATCCGTTGTACGATCCCAACCGCCATACGCGTCTGAAACGGGTGCGCTGGGACGAAAACGGGATGCCTGATTTTGGCGTGCCGCCAGCCGATACGATCTAAGCCGTTGCACTGCCCGGTGGCGCTAGCGCTTACCGGGCCTACAGATTTTTCCATTGTAGGCAGCATAAGCGTTAGCGCCATCGGCACAACGCTACACTAATGCCCCATAAATGGTGAGCAACGCAATAATCACCACCACCACAAACGAGGCCTTCTTCGCCATCGACACCGCCGCTTTGGGGGTTTCTACTTTGTCAGTATGCGGTTCACGCGCCAGTGAGAACTGCGCCAGACGTGTGAGTACCTGATACTGCGAAGTATGCAGATCCGCCAGCGAGGCAAACCAGGCCGGCAACGCTTTCTCGCCATGCCCCAGTAATGCATACACTACGCCCGCCAGACGTACCGGAATCCAGTCCAGCACATGAAGAATAGCGTCAATGCCGGATTGCAAACGTTGGTGCGGCGTCTGATAGCGCGCCAGCCAGGTCTGCCAGGCCCGTAAAAACGCATAGCCCACCAGCGTTACCGGCCCCCACGGACCGCCAACGATAAACCAAAATAGCGGTGCGAGGTAAAAACGGAAATTTATCCATAACAACGCATTTTGCAGCTCACGCAAAAATTCACGCTCATTACAATCCGGCGGCACGCCGTGAATCAGCGTAAGCTCGCTGGCCATCGCCTCGCAAGGATGCGGATCGTTACGGGACGCCGCTTTCAGCCAGGCGTGATAATGTACTCGCACTTTGCCCGCGCCGATACACAGCACGCCCAGGAGAATCCACACCACCAGCGTCGGCACGTTAAATAGCAGCCCTTTTAACGCCTGGAGCAGTAGAAAAGTCACCACCATCGCGATCGCCGTCATTCCCATCGTGCGCAACATCGAAAAATGCGTAATCCGACGGAATAGCGCCTCCAGCCGATGATCGAGCTGCCAGTGCTCGCCCAGCTTAAACAGGCGCTCGACAATCAGCACCAGTAATGTCGTAAACAGCGTCATGTCATCTCCTTGTGCGACGAGAGGGCTACCAAAGCGCGAAAGCGCGGCCAGTCAAAGGCAGGGCCAGGGTCCGTTTTGCGGTCAGGCGCAATGTTGCAGTGTCCGGTCATATTGTCGGCGATCGCCGGATAGCTAGCGATAAGCGTGCGCGTCACGGCGGCTAGCTGCTGATACTGCGCATCGGTATAAGCCAGCGTATCCGTCCCCTCCAGCTCAATACCAATGGAGAAATCATTACAACGTTCCCGCCCCTGATAGTTTGACACGCCCGCATGCCACGCACGCTTATCAAAAGGCACATACTGGACGATTTCACCGTCGCGACGAATCAGACAATGGGCCGAAACACGAAGATGAGCGATTTCTGCAAAAAAAGGATGGGCGTCTGGATCTATCGTTCCGGTGAATAATGCATCGATCCACGGACCGCCAAACTCGCCGGGGGGCAGGCTAATATTATGCACCACCAGCAAGGACGGTTTTTCGTCATCCGGACGGCAATCATAATGCGGAGAAGGGACGCGTCGCGCCTCTACCAACCAACCCTTATCTGGCAACATGCAGAGTCTCCTTTTGAGTGGTGCTTATAGCTGCTTCAGAGTAGCATGTTTCTACCTTATGATTCGTTAGCAATTTGGAGTTTTATCATGCCGCCTCGCCGTTATAACCCAGACGACCGACGTGACGCGCTACTGGAACGCATTAATCTCGATATCCCTGCCGCCGTTGCTCAGGCGCTGCGTGAAGATTTAGGTGGAGAAGTCGATGCTGGCAACGATATCACCGCGCAACTTTTGCCGGCAGATACGCAAGCCCATGCCACGGTGATCACTCGTGAAGACGGCGTTTTCTGCGGCAAGCGCTGGGTTGAAGAGGTCTTCATCCAACTGGCGGGCGATGATGTGCGCCTCACCTGGCATGTCGATGACGGCGACGCCATTCACGCCAACCAAACAGTGTTTGAACTGAACGGCCCGGCTCGCGTATTGCTGACCGGCGAGCGCACGGCGCTAAACTTTGTCCAGACCCTTTCCGGCGTCGCCAGTGAAGTACGCCGCTACGTTGGACTGCTGGCTGGCACCCAAACCCAGTTGCTCGACACGCGTAAAACGCTGCCGGGTCTGCGCACCGCGCTCAAATATGCGGTTTTATGCGGCGGCGGCGCCAATCATCGTCTGGGCCTCACTGACGCGTTCCTGATTAAAGAAAACCATATCATCGCCTCCGGTTCGGTTCGTCAGGCGGTGGAAAAAGCGTTCTGGCTACATCCGGACGTGCCGGTAGAAGTCGAGGTCGAAAATCTGGATGAACTGGACGATGCGCTGAAAGCAGGCGCGGATATTATCATGCTGGATAATTTCAACACCGACCAGATGCGCGAGGCGGTGAAACGCGTCAACGGCCAGGCGCGGCTGGAAGTATCCGGCAACGTCACCGCGGAAACCTTACGCGAATTTGCTGAAACCGGGGTGGATTTCATCTCCGTTGGCGCGCTGACCAAGCACGTGCGCGCGCTCGATCTCTCCATGCGTTTTTGCTGATCCTCTCCACCCGATGGCGCTGCGCCGTCGGGTCTATAAATCACCTGTCCGTAGATCCGCGTCATTATTCGGTAAAATATTCGTAGCGCCTCGCAATAACGTTGCCGTGTCATGTAACGCAGCGAAAATCTTCAGAATCCGCCTTCCCGTTTTACCTTTTACCGCTCGCCCGCTCTTCCCGCGTTTGCCACAGTAGCGCCAGCTAACTCAAGGAGCGAACAATGGAAAAACAACGCGGTTTCACGCTTATCGAACTGATGGTCGTTATTGGCATCATCGCCATTTTAAGCGCCATTGGCATTCCGGCTTACCAGAACTATCTGCGTAAAGCGGCGCTGACGGATATGTTGCAAACGTTTGTCCCCTACCGTACTGCCGTCGAACTCTGCGCTCTGGAACATGGTGGGACGAGCACATGCGATGCGGGCGTCAACGGTATCCCCTCGCCCGTCATCACCCGTTATGTTTCGGGCATGAGCGTGGAAAAAGGCGTCATCACGCTTACCGGCCAGGAGAGTCTGAGCGGGCTTAGCGTCATCATGACGCCCGCCTGGGACAATGCTAACGGCATTACTGGCTGGACGCGTAACTGCAATATTCAAAGCGACAGCGCGTTACAACAGGCTTGTGAAGATGTCTTCCGTTTTGACGCCAACTAAGGAGACAAGATGAAAGACGCTCAGCTCAACACCTTGTGTCAACGTCATCAGGCTGTACTGATCAATAGCGCCAGCAACAGTATCACTGTTGCGGTGGTCGACGCGCCCTCTCATGCGTTACTGGACGCTCTGCATTTCGCCACGCAAAAACAGATTGATATTGTGTGCTGGACTCGCCAGCAAATGGAAAATCATCGGCATAAGCCGGATCAGGCACCCTCGGCAAACGCCGCGAAAGGCGGAGAAACCGCAGCCCAGCTTCTCAATCAGACATTACGCTCGGCGATGGCGAAACGCGCCTCTGATATCCATCTTGAACCCGGCGCCAGCCGCTACCGAATAAGACTCCGCATCGACGGCGTTCTTCATATTCTGCAGGACATCGCCAAAGAGACGGGGCTTGCGCTGACGGCCAGATTGAAAGTCCTGGGAAATTTGGACATCGCTGAACATCGACTGCCGCAGGACGGGCAATTTACCGTTGACCTGTCGGGAGACAGCATCTCTTTTCGTATCGCCACGCTTCCCTGTAAAGAAGGCGAAAAAGTCGTCTTACGGTTGTTGCATCAGGTTGAACAAACGCTGGATCTGGACACGCTGGGCATGTACGGGGCACAACTTACCGCTTTTAGACAAGCCCTACAGCAACCTCAGGGGCTGGTACTGGTGACTGGCCCCACCGGTAGCGGAAAAACGGTCACGCTATACAGCGCGCTACAAACCCGGAATACGCCGGGTATCAACCTCTGTAGCGTTGAGGATCCGATAGAAATTCCACTGGATGGGATTAACCAGACGCAGATCCATCCCCGCGCCGGGCTCACCTTTCAAAATGTGCTGCGTGCGCTATTACGCCAGGACCCTGACATCATCATGGTAGGTGAAATTCGTGACGGCGACACCGCAGAAATCGCCATTAAGGCGGCACAAACGGGCCATCTGGTACTTTCAACGCTACATACGAACTCCACCAGTGAAACCCTGATACGTTTGCAGCAAATGGGCGTAGCACGCTGGATGATCTCATCGGCGCTTACGCTGGTGGTAGCGCAACGCCTGGTAAGGAAGCTTTGCCCGCACTGCAAACAGCGCCTGAGCGATCCCGTAGTGCTATCGCCCAATCTTTGGCCCAGCGCGCTACCGCGCTGGCAGGCAAACGGCTGTCAGCATTGCTACCACGGCTTTTATGGCCGAACCGCGTTATTCGAAGTGTTAACCGTTACCCCGGCATTACGTCAGTTAATTGCGAGCGGCGCATCGGCGCAAGCACTGGAAGCCCACCTCCAACAGACCGGTACAGGGACGCTTTTTGAAAATGGCTGTCGCGCCGTTGAGCAAGGCATGACGTCCTTTGAAGAGATACTGCGCGTTCTGGGAATGCCCCATGAGCGTTAAACAGCTCTGGCGCTGGCAAGGCGTTAACGATAAAGGTCAACTGGAACAAGACGTTGTATGGGTGGACAATCGTCTGGCGCTGATCATCACCCTGCAACATCAGCGCATTATGCCGCTTCGCATCAAGCGCATAGGCGTTAACGCCGCACTGTGGAAAGAAGAGCAAAGCGCTGAAATTATTCATCAGTTGGCCACGCTCATTCATGCCGGGCTGACGCTTTCAGAAGGGCTGGAACTCCTTGCGAAACAGCATCCCCACCGACAATGGCAAGCGCTGTTGCGCACGCTGGCTCACGAGCTTGAACAGGGCGTCCCTTTTTCCAGCGCATTAGTCTCCTGGCCGCAGGTATTTCCGCCGCTCTACCAGACGATGATCCGCACCGGAGAACTGACCGGCAAACTGGCCGAATGCTGCTTTGAACTGGCCCGTCAGCAAAAAGCGCAACGGCAGATTACGGTTAGCGTGAAAAAGGCGCTGCGCTATCCCGCCATTATTCTAACAATGGCCGCCCTGGTCGTTTTCGCCATGCTGCACTTTGTCCTGCCGGAATTTGCCGCCATTTACCGTAGCTTCAATACCCCGCTTCCTCTTCTGACACGCGGTATTATTGCGATAGCGCAATGGGGGTCGGCATGGGGTTGGCTCATCTTGTTCCTGACGATGCTCGTTGCTATCGCTCACCGCAGGGTAAAACAAAAGCCGTCCTGGCAAGCGCAGCGGCAGCGTCTTCTGCTACGGCTTCCCGTTATGGGTCGCCTGATAAGAGGCCAGAAACTAGCGCAAATATTCACCGTACTGGCATTAACCCAAAGCGCAGGTATTCCTTTTCTTCAGGGACTGGAAAGCGCTATCGATAGTCTCGGCTGCCCTTACTGGTCACAGCGTTTAACGCAGGTACATCAGGAGATCGCCGCGGGCAATCCGGTCTGGTTGGCGCTAAAAAATACCCAGGAATTTAGTCCGCTATGCCTGCAACTGGTCAGAACGGGCGAAGCGTCCGGTTCACTCGATATCATGCTGCATAACCTTGCCCGTCACCACAGTGAAACTACGCTGGCGCTGGCCGATAATCTGGCGTCGTTGTTGGAACCGGCGTTATTGATCATCACCGGCTTAATTATCGGTACGCTGGTGGTGGCGATGTATTTGCCGATTTTTCATCTGGGAGACGCGATGAGCGGGATGGGATAAGGCTGGCGCACATTTACGCCAGCCAGAATATTAGAGGCTATTGAAAATGCGGTTTTCTTGTTCCTGCACCCGAATAAAGGTGGTGCGTTTGGTCAACTCTTTCAGGCGAGACGCGCCGACATAAGTGCAGGCTGAGCGTAGACCGCCCAGGATATCGCGGGCAGTATTGCCCACCGGCCCACGCAGCGGCAATTTAACCGTTTTACCTTCTGCCGCGCGGTATTTCGCAACGCCGCCGACATGACGGTTCATCGCAGATTCCGAACTCATGCCGTAGAACAGCATAAATTTCTCGCCGTTCTCTTCTACCACGCTGCCGCCGCTCTCTTCGTGCCCCGCCAGCATGCCGCCCAACATAACGAAATCCGCGCCGCCGCCAAAGGCTTTTGCTACGTCGCCTGGCATGGTGCAGCCGCCATCGCTGACGATCATACCGCCCAGGCCATGCGCCGCGTCAGCACATTCGATAACCGCCGACAGTTGCGGATAACCAACGCCGGTTTTTACACGCGTCGTGCATACGGAGCCGGGACCAATTCCCACTTTCACGATATCGGCGCCGGAGAGGATAAGCTCTTCGCACATCTCGCCCGTTACCACATTGCCTGCGCAGATTGTTTTTGTCGGCCATGCTTCACGCGCTTTTGCGACGAACTGCACAAAATGTTCTGAATAGCCATTGGCCACATCAATACAGACAAAGTTCAGCGCAGGATTCAGCGCCAGAATCTGCACGGTTTTTTCGAAATCAGCATCAGAGGTCCCGGTGGAAACCATCACATGCTTCAGAACATCAGCCGAGGCCGTGTTGATAAAAGCTGCCCATTCTTCAACGGTATAATGTTTATGTACAGCAGTCAGAATATCAAACCCGGCCAATGCTTGCGCCATTTCAAACGTCCCGACGGTATCCATATTGGCCGCGATAATCGGTACGCCAGACCAGGTCTGACCTGAGTGTTTAAAGGTGAATTGACGTTCCAGTTCGACATCGGAACGGCTTTTGAGGGTAGAACGCTTAGGACGGATAAGAACGTCTTTGAAACCTAACTTCAGATCTTCTTCAATACGCATGTACGGATTCCTGGGGTTAATGGCGAAAAATCGAAACTCACAACTCCAGTGACGCTATCATACGCACTAATCATGGCCGTACAAGACTGCGAAATTCTCTTTTTTTACGTTACAATCCCATAAATTTACCTGGCGAATAGTAGGTTAATGCTCAGAGCGTATTGTCTTTGTATGTTTAAAATTTAACCTTTTGATTATCAAACTAAAATTCCGGAAGCTGGAGATATGAGGTATACCGTAGCCTTAACCGGCGGTATTGGCAGCGGTAAAAGTACCGTCGCTGATGCCTTCGCTGACCTCGGAATAACCGTCATCGACGCGGATATTATCGCGCGCCAGATGGTTGAGCCAGGGCAGCCCGCCCTGAACGCAATAGCGGAACATTTTGGTTCTGAACTTATCGCCGCCGACGGCACGTTACGTCGCCGGGCGCTGCGTGAGCGTATTTTTTCGCATCCGGAAGAAAAAGCCTGGCTTAACGCCCTGCTTCACCCCTTAATTCAGCAGGAAACCCAACGACAGTTTCAACAGGCTACGTCGCCCTATGTGTTATGGGTTGTGCCTCTGCTGGTTGAAAACAGGCTGTATCAAAAAGCCAACCGCGTACTGGTGGTTGACGTGACGCCCGAAACGCAGCTCATACGCACAATGCAGCGTGATGATGTTACGCGCGAGCATGTTGAACACATTCTCGCTGCGCAGGCGACGCGTGAAGCGCGCCTTGCCGTGGCGGACGATGTTATTGATAATAACGGCGCACCGGATGCTATCGCATCAGATGTGGCCCGCCTGCACGCCAGTTATCTTAAGCTCGCGTCGCAGTTTGTCTCACAGGAAAAACCGTAATGCACACCCAGGTCCTATTTGAACACCCTCTCAATGAGAAGATGCGTACGTGGCTGCGCATAGAGTTTTTGATCCAACAGCTCTCCATCAACCTGCCAATTGCAGACCATGCTGGCGCACTGCATTTTTTCCGTAATATCAGCGATCTACTGGATGTGTTCGAACGGGGCGAAGTCCGTACCGAACTGCTGAAAGAACTGGAGCGCCAGCAGCGTAAATTACAGGCCTGGGTTGAGGTTCCCGGCGTCGATCAAGACCGTATTGAAGCCCTGCGCCAGCAGTTAAAATCGGCGGGCAGCGTGCTGATCTCCGCCCCGAGGATTGGCCAGCAGCTACGCGAAGATCGCTTGATTGCCCTTGTGCGTCAACGCTTAAGTATTCCTGGCGGCTGTTGCAGTTTCGATTTACCCACTCTGCATATCTGGTTGCACCTACAACAGGCGCAGCGCGACGCCCAGATTGAAACCTGGCTTGCCAGCCTGAATCCCCTCACCCAGGCGCTGACGCTGGTGCTTGATCTGATCCGTAATTCAGCGCCTTTCCGTAAGCAAACCAGCCTGAACGGTTTTTATCAGGATAACGGGGACGACGCCGATTTGCTGCGTCTTATGCTGACGCTCGATTCACAACTTTATCCGCAAATTTCCGGCCATAAGAGCCGTTTTGCCATTCGCTTTATGCCGCTGGATAGTGAAAATGGTCTGGTGCCGGAGCGTCTTGATTTTGAACTGGCCTGTTGCTAAGGAGTAAAAATGTCTGACGTGACCGTCGTAAACTGTCCGACCTGCGGTAAACCGGTCGTCTGGGGGGAAATTAGCCCCTTCCGCCCATTTTGTTCTAAACGCTGTCAGTTAATTGATTTGGGCGAATGGGCCGCCGAAGAGAAACGAATCGCCAGCAGCGGCGACCAGTCTGATAGCGACGACTGGAGCGAAGAGCGCTAACAGTGATGGCTCTGTTGAGATGGCAATATCGCCTTATGACAAAAATAATCAATAAATACGCGTAGTTTTGGCGCCATATGCGCGCGGCCGGGATAATACAAATAAAACCGGTCCGCCGCAGGCAGCCACTCCTCAAGTACGGAACACAACCGCCCATCCTGTAAGTCTTCGTGGACATCCTGTTCAAAAACATAGGTTAGCCCTGCCCCATCACGCGCGGCGGAGAGACGCAACGCTTTATCATTCACCATTAACGCGGCTTCCGGCGTAATTTCCAGCCGTTGCGCTCCGTGAACAAACTCCCACCGATATAGCCCGCTCTCACGCGTAAAACGATGGCAAAGGCAGCGGTGATTGATGAGTTCCTGAGGGTGCAGCGGCGTGCCAAAACGCGCAAGGTATGCAGGGGATGCTACGATCGCCGGGCGTAAAACATCACCGAGCGGAACGACATTCATATCAAGTTGTACCGCATCGCCAAAGCGAATACCGGCATCAAAGCGTTCGTTAATTAAATCCACAAAACCGTCATTCACATCGATATCCAGCCGAATATCGGGATAATCGCGCATGAAACCGGCGAGATTAGGTTGTAACAGAAGCGTAGCCGCCGTGCGCGGTACGGTCAGGCGTAATGTCCCTCCGGGTATATCGCGGCTCTGGCGGGCATGTTCCATCGCCTCATCAATATGGTTTAATGCGGGCCTGATACTGGCAAGAAAGGCATGTCCTGCTTCTGTCAAACCGACACGCCGGGTGGTTCGGTTCAACAATTTCACGCCAAGTTCATCCTCCAGTTGACGCATATTCTGACTTAACGCCGATGTAGAAATATGTAACTGCGCCGCTGCCCGCGTGAAGCTATGGTTTTCAGCAATCATGCAAAAAGCATGCAATATGGACATCACATCATGACGCATTATTAAGCCAGCCTTCATAAACCATGCTTATTCCCCCTATTTTTCATCTTATACGCCAGGTATAGACTGCCTGCCATGCACAAAATATCCTCATGGAGGTAGTATGCAATATCGTACATTAGGCGCAAACGGACCGCGAGTGTCAGCCATCGGACTGGGATGTATGGGCATGAGCGCATTTTACGGCGCTCATGACGACAGCACCTCAATTAAGACGCTACATTATGCGTTAGATCAGGGGGTAACACTGCTCGATACCGCAGATATGTATGGCCCTTATACCAATGAAAGGTTAGTTGGAAGAGCCATCGCCGATCGTCGCGATCGGGTATTTTTAGCGACGAAATTTGGTATCGTTCTCGACCCTGCTAACCCTATGGCGCGTGGCGTCAATGGCAGACCGGAGTACGTTCGCCGTAGTTGTGAGCAAAGCCTGCAACGCCTGGGGGTCGATCATATCGATCTGTACTATCAACATCGCGTTGATCCATCAGTTCCCATAGAAGAGACTGTCGGTGCAATGGCGGACCTGGTGCGCGAGGGAAAAGTGCGTTATCTCGGGCTATCCGAAGCATCAACGCAAACGCTGGAACGCGCCCATAACGTTCACCCTATTACCGCGCTGCAAAGTGAGTATTCGCTTTGGTCCCGCGAAGCGGAAATTTCAGCACTTTCCACCTGTGAACGGTTGGGTATAGGATTTGTCGCTTACAGCCCGCTGGGACGCGGATTTCTGACCGGTACGATTAAAACGCCAGAAGATTTTGCTGCGAATGACTTCCGTCGCACAAATCCCAGGTTCATGGGTGAGAACTTCTCGCGCAATTTACGTCTGGCTGAAGCAATAAAACAAATGGCACGCGAAAAAGAGTGTACCCCCGCACAATTAGCGCTGGCCTGGCTGCTGGCCCGCAACAGGCACATCGTTCCCATTCCCGGCACCCGCCACTGCGCCAGGGTGGATGAAAACCTCGGCGCGTTATCACTGACCCTAAGCCCGCAGGAGCTGGCGGCAATTGAGGCGGTTTTTCCTCACGACGCCGCGGCCGGCCCCCGCTACTGGCCGGAAATTATGTCGACATTAAATCGCTAATAAGATCGATGGGGATCGTGTTGCGATCCCCCACTAAGGCGCAAATTGGCGTAATTTACGAATAATCGGTTCATTGGCCGGCGGAAAATCGTCCGTATTCAACGCGTTTTGCGCGATCCACCGTCCCGGCTGTCCTTCTTTCCCCCACGGTTCGCCCTCCCAGCGTTCAACCAGCCAAAACCACAGCGTAATGTGTCTATCCGGGAATTGATATTCCAGAGTGTCGAATAATGTCACCTGTGTTGGCGTAATCCCCACCTCTTCCTGTAGCTCCCGGATCAACGCCTGCTCTGGTGTTTCGCCGGCTTCAATTTTTCCGCCGGGAAATTCCAGCTTGTTCGCCATATGCGCATCAGCGGCGCGTTGGGTAATAAAAATTTCGTCGTTCGGGTTGCGGATAATCCCAACCGCGATTTGCAGTTTTTTCATCTTGGTGCATCCATAAAAAAGGCGCAGTCGCCTGCGCCTTTTTATCTGTGTTCAATGCCAGGCCGAATAAGCGTAGCGCCCTTCGGCAATAATGCCAGCACCGACCTGATGGCAACACATTATGTCTTATCAGGCCGGTAAGTTTATCGCATTAGCTCAGGCGACCGTGACACTGTTTGTATTTCTTACCGGAACCGCAAGGGCAAGGATCGTTACGTCCAATCTTACGTTCGCCGGTTTGGGCGGCCAGATCGGCAGCCACGGCGGCATCGTCATCCTGATGGCTTAGCTGCTGCATCTGCGCCAGGCGCTCCGCCTCTTCGCGACGCTGCATTTCCATCGCTTCGACCTCTTCAGGCATACGTACCTGGACTTTGCTCAGGGTACTGATCACTTCATATTTCAGCGATTCCAGCATCGCGGCGAACATAGCGAAGGATTCGCGCTTGTATTCCTGCTTCGGATCTTTTTGCGCATAGCCGCGCAGATGAATACCCTGACGCAGGTAATCCATCGCCGCCAGGTGCTCTTTCCACAGGGAATCGAGCGTTTGCAGCATCACGCCTTTTTCGAAATGACGCATCATTTCAGCGCCAACCACCTCTTCTTTACGCTGATACACCTCGATGGACTGCGCCAGGATGCGCTCACGCAGCGTCTCCTCATGCAGCTCCGGCTCTTTATCCAGCCATTCGGCAATCGGCATCTCCAGGTCGAAGTCGTTTTTCAGGCGTTCCTGCAAACCCGGGATATCCCACATCTCTTCCAGCGACTGCGGCGGAATGTAGGCGTCGATAGTCGCCTTAAAGACATCTTCGCGAATGCTGTTAATGGTGTCGCTCACGTCAGACACATCCAGCAGTTCGTTACGCTGGGTATAAATTGCACGGCGCTGATCGTTCGCCACATCATCATATTCCAGCAGTTGCTTACGAATATCGAAGTTACGGCTTTCTACTTTACGCTGCGCGTTAGCGATAGCTTTCGTCACCCACGGGTGCTCAATCGCTTCGCCCGGCTTCATCCCCAGTTTACGCATCATACCGGAGACACGATCGGAGGCGAAAATACGCATCAGCGCATCTTCCATCGACAGGTAGAAACGGGAAGAACCCGGATCGCCCTGGCGACCGGAACGGCCACGCAGCTGGTTGTCGATACGGCGGGATTCATGGCGCTCGGTGCCAATGATATGCAGACCGCCGGCAGCCAGAACCGCGTCATGGCGTACCTGCCAGTCCGCTTTAATCTGCGCAATCTGTTCTTCCGTCGGCGCTTCCAGCGCGGCGACTTCCGCCTGCCAGCTACCGCCCAGCATAATATCGGTACCACGCCCCGCCATGTTGGTAGCGATAGTGACCGCCGCTGGATAACCAGCCTGCGCAACGATGCCTGCTTCGTTGGCGTGGAATTTTGCGTTCAGGACGTTATGTTTGATGCCCGCTTTGGTCAGCTCTCTGGAGACCACTTCAGATTTCTCGATAGAAATCGTCCCGACCAGCACTGGCTGACCGTTCGCGGTACGCTCTTTAATATCTTCGATAATGGCCTGGATTTTTTCCGCTTCGGTCATGTAGACCAGATCCGGCAAATCTTTACGGATCATCGGACGGTTGGTCGGAACAACGACGGTGTCCAGCTTATAGATAGAGCTAAATTCGAAGGCTTCAGTATCCGCCGTACCGGTCATACCGGCCAGCTTTTCATACAGACGGAAGTAGTTCTGGAAGGTAATAGACGCCAGCGTCTGGTTTTCATTCTGAATTTCAACGCCTTCTTTCGCTTCTACCGCCTGGTGCAGACCGTCAGACCAGCGACGCCCCTGCATGGTACGACCGGTATGTTCATCAACAATGATGACTTCGCCGTCTTTCACAATGTAATCCACGTCACGGGTAAACAGCGCGTGCGCGCGCAGCGCGGCGGTGACGTGATGCATCAGCATAATATTGCCAGGCGAGTAGAGCGACTCGCCTTCATCCATAATGCCTTCTTGCACCAGTAGCTCTTCAATCAGCACCAGACCGCGTTCGGTCAGGTTAACCTGGCGCGCTTTCTCATCAACGGAGAAGTGGCCTTCGCCCTGGAAAGTGTCAGAATCTTCTTTCTCCTGACGAATCAGGTGCGGAATGATTTTGTTCACTTTTTTGTACATTTCCGAGCTATCTTCCGCCGGGCCGGAAATAATCAGCGGCGTACGCGCTTCATCGATCAGGATGGAGTCAACCTCATCCACCAGCGCATAATGCAGTTTACGCTGCACGCGCTCTTCCGGGCTGAACGCCATGTTGTCGCGCAGGTAGTCAAAACCGTATTCGTTGTTAGTGCCGTAAGTGATGTCGGCAGCGTAAGCTTCACGTTTGGCTGGCGCAGGCATACCTGGCAGGTTGATACCAACGGACATACCGAGGAATTCGAATAGCGGACGGTTGTTTTCGGCGTCACGCTGCGCCAGATAGTCGTTCACGGTCACCACATGAACGCCTTTGCCGGACAGCGCGTTCAGGTAGGCTGGCAGCGTTGCGGTCAGCGTCTTACCTTCACCAGTACGCATTTCGGCGATACAGCGATCGTTGAGCACCATACCACCCAATAGCTGAACGTCGAAGTGACGCATCCCAAAGACGCGTTTACTGGCTTCACGCACCACCGCGAACGCTTCCGGAATCAGGCTCTCTACGCTTTCGCCTTTTTCAATACGGGCGCGAAATTCGTTGGTTTTCGCTTTCAGTTCGTCATCGGAGAGTTTTTCCATCTCCGGTTCCATCGCATTAATAAGGCTGACGGCCTTACGCATACGACGCAGCGTACGATCGTTACGGCTACCGAATACTTTGGTTAATAATTTGATTAGCATAATAAAGTCTCAAATGCCCCGCGCCGCGGAGCTACAAATAAAGTAAAAGGGTCTTTTTTCGTTAGCTGAGACGTTGCGGACCGGCGCGGATACCCTGCGCCTGACTTATCCAGGCCGGGATGCTAAATGCGGTTTGTGGCGCAAAATACGCCAGGGAGAGGCGACGAACAATCGCCGGCGGCGTGCCCTCCTGCGTGAGCATCGCGCTGAGCGTATTCAGTAAGGCGATATGATGCGCCTGTAATGGCGACGGCGCGTCGGCAACGGGCAGCGTTTGCGGCGCCATTGCAAAAGAAAGGTGGCGAATCACCGTGCGAATAGCGTGCTGATGCCAGTAATCTACGGTGAAATTGGGACGACGGTTAGAGGCTTCTAACAGCGCAAAATGGCTAAAGTTAACTTTAGACGCGGTGCTGGCGGTCGTCCTTGCAGGCGTATTGGTTTCAGCGGCGTTACTGAGCGCGGGCAAACCAAAACTCGCCGCGACCATCCCTAATAAGAGATGCGGCCAGAAGTATCGTCTGCCTAACTGTCGCCAGCGCGTCAGTATTCCACTCACGTCATTGCCACCTGATATGCCCCTCATGGGCTTACGGAATCAAAACAATTTGCGCACAAATCTTATCATTAAAGCGTACGCGCTACAGCAGTAATGACGAGAAGCTAAGGTGAAAATCGGCTAAGAAAACAGCGAACGCGCCGTGTTTCCATTTAACCCTGTCAAAATGGCTGTATTAAGGAAAGCGCAGATAAAGGATAGTAAAAAAAACGACTGGCTCGCCTGGCCGGAGAGAGTGCCAGGTTAACCAGTCGAATTTTATACGACAGCGTATGTCGTTATGCCAGTACCGTCGAAGGCGCTTTGAAAGCCAACGGCAGTTCTGTGTCGTCCTGGAAGGTCACAAATTCCCAGGCTTCCTGTTTTGCCAGGACTGCCTGTAACAATTTATTATTCAATGCGTGACCGGATTTATACGCGGTAAACGCACCAATAATATTGTGACCACACATGAACAAGTCACCGATCGCGTCAAGCATTTTGTGACGAACGAATTCATCTTCAAAACGCAGGCCGTCTTCGTTCAATACGCGATAATCGTCAACAACGATGGCACAATCGAAGCTGCCGCCCAGGCACAGGCCGCGGGACTGCAGATATTCGATATCACGCATAAAACCGAAGGTACGCGCACGGCTGATCTGGCGCATGAACGCATCCGCAGAGAAGTTCATCGCGTAGCGCTGGCTGCTGGAATCGATCGCCGGATGGTTAAAGTCGATGGTGAAATCCAACGTAAAACCATTGTACGGTCTGAATTCAGCCCATTTATCGCCATCTTCAACCCGAACAGTCTCTTTGATGCGTACGAATTTTTTGGCGCAGTTCAGTTCATCAATACCGGCATCAAGCAGCAGGTAGACAAACGGAGCGGCACTGCCATCCATGATCGGGATTTCCGGGGCATTAACCTCAATAACGATGTTATCGATACCTAAGCCCGCCAGAGCAGCGTTCAGGTGCTCAACGGTTGAAATCCGTACATCATGCTCATTCACCAGACACGTACAGAGCATGGTATCACGCACAGATTTGGCATCGGCCGGGAAATCTACCGGTGGATTCAAGTCGGTGCGACGATAGATGACCCCGGTATTGGCCGGCGCAGGGCGTAATGTCAGGGTGACTTTTTTGCCGGTGTGTAAACCGACGCCAGTCGCCTGAACGATACGTTTAAGTGTCCTTTGTTTGATCATCGTATAATCTCGCCAAATTACCTATCCAACCGAAGTGTACTATACATTCGGCGGGCCAGTTTAGCACAAAGAGCCCAGAATCCCAAATTCCAGCTAATTCTTAATCAGCTTGCTTACGCAGGAATGCGGGGATATCCAGATAATCCGGCTCTTTCGCCGCCTGTGGTGTATTGTCGTTAACCACTTTCGCGACCGTTTTTTGCTCCTGCGTCAGCGGCGCCATACCGTGCTGCTGATAACGATCCAACACCGGCTGCTGCACCTGTTTATTGGTGACCAGAGTGATTTCAGGACGCTTGTCCATACCAATTCCAGTGGCAACAACGGTCACGCGCAGTTCGTCGTTCATATCCGGGTCCAGAGAAGTACCGATAACCACGGTGGCGTTATCCGATGCAAAGGCACGGATGGTGTTACCGACGGTTTCGAACTCATCCAGACGCAGGTCGAAGCCCGCAGTAATGTTGACCAACACGCCGCGCGCGCCGGACAGGTCGATATCTTCCAGCAGCGGAGAAGAAATAGCCATTTCAGCCGCTTCTTCCGCACGGTCTTCACCGCTCGCCACGCCGGAGCCCATCATTGCGTAGCCCATTTCAGACATCACGGTACGCACGTCAGCAAAGTCGACGTTCATCAGACCCGGGCGGGTGATCAGCTCTGCGATGCCCTGAACCGCGCCTTTCAGCACGTCGTTAGCCGCGCCGAACGCGTCGAGCAGGGAGATACCACGGCCCAGCACTTTCAGCAGCTTGTCGTTCGGGATGGTGATCAACGAGTCCACATGCTTGGACAGCTCGGTGATACCCTGCTCCGCAAATGCCATGCGCTTTTTGCCTTCAAAATTGAAAGGCTTAGTCACCACGGCAACGGTCAGAATACCTAAATCTTTTGCCACTTCAGCAACCACTGGCGCCGCGCCGGTTCCGGTACCGCCGCCCATGCCTGCCGCGATAAATACCATGTCTGCGCCTTCAAGCGCCGCACGCAGCGCTTCACGGTCTTCGTCCGCCGCGTTACGACCGACTTCCGGGTTAGCGCCAGCGCCCAGACCTTTGGTAATGCCGCTACCAATTTGAATGGTCTGGCCAACCGCCGTTTTACGCAACGCCTGAGCGTCGGTATTCACCGCGAAGAATTCAACACCTTCGATGCGCTCGCGCACCATGTGTTCAACAGCGTTACCGCCGCCACCACCGACGCCGATGACTTTAATCACCGCGTCGTTGGTTAGTTCCATAGGTTCAAACATAATCTCTCTCCGTCATGTGCCTGTCGCCTGAGGCCGTAATATCTGGCGGCCTCATAAAAATTAAAACTCTTTTCGCAGCCAGCTATTAAGTCGCTTGATCCACGAGCCAACTGATGCCGTAACACGTTTTTCCACTTCTGCTTCACCGTTTAAGTGGGACTCTTTCCCGTAGTGAAGCAATCCCACCGCCGTTGAGTAATACGGCTCCTGGGCATAATCCGTCAGACCGGTGATATTCAGCGGCGCGCCGATACGCACCTGCGTATGAAACACGCGCTGAGCGCAAGCAGCAAGCCCTTCGATTTGCGCCGCGCCGCCGGTTAACACAATCCCCGCCGCCAGGTGATGTTTTACCCCTTGTTGGCGAAGCTGTTCCTGTAATTGCAATATCTCTTCGTTGACCAGATTGAGCAGCTCGGTGTAACGCGGCTCAATCACTTCCGCCAGCGTCTGGCGTTGCAGGCTGCGCGGCGGACGCCCGCCTACGCTCGGTACTTCAACGCTCTCGTCTTTACCGACAATGGAACCCAGCGCGCAACCGTGGCGAACTTTAATGGCTTCAGCATCGCTCGGCGGCGTACCAAAGGCATAAGCGATATCGCTGGTCACCACGTTCCCCGCGTAAGGGATCACTTTGGTATGACGCAGCGCGCCGCCAGTATAAACGGCGATATCCATTGTACCACCGCCGATATCCACGACACAGACGCCCAGTTCACGTTCATCTTCCGTTAACACGGAATAACTGGCCGCCAGTCCGGCAAATATCAGTTGGTCAACTTTCAGACCACAACGTTCAACAGCTTTGACAATGTTTTTTGCCATATCGTTGTGGCAGGTAATCAAATGTACTTTCGCCTGCATACGCACGCCGGAAAGACCGACCGGATTTTTAATGCCTTCCTGGTAGTCAATGGCGTACTCCTGAGGAATCACATGCAGCACGCGATGTTCATCGCGCACGCGCACTGACTTCGCAGTATGCACGACGTTTTCCACATCTTCTTGCGTCACTTCCTCTTCGGAAATGGGCACCATACCAATTTCATTCTGACAGCTAATATGTTTGCCGGAAAGCGCCAGATATACCGAGGAGATCTGGCAATCGGCCATCAATTCCGCCTGGTCAATGGCGCGCTGAACGCATTTCACCACTGACTCAAGGTCATTCACCCCGCCTTTATCCATACCCCGCGATGGGCAACTGCCCACGCCAATGATATTGACCATACCGTCGGGCAGAACTTCCCCTACTAAAGCGGCAACCTTCGCGGTGCCAATCTCCAGTCCTACTACCAGTTTTCTGTCCGTCGCCTTGATCATTGTTGTTCTGCCTGTGCCTGATTCTGTTGCTGATTAGATTCCTCAGGGGGGAGCGGCGCCCAGCCAACTGCCGCACCTGAGTCATAACGCAAATCAACGTAGCTAATCCGTTTGCCATCGGTTTGCGCCTGCTGCTGTAAAACCGGATAGAGTTCTACAAAGCGAGCCAACCTTTTCATCGTATCGCCCCTGCCGAGATTGAGCTTAATGCCGTTATTAAGCGTCAATTGCCAGGAGCGACGTGCGGTCATCGCCGCTTCCTTTAGAGTGAATTTATCCTTAGCCAGCACCTGCCCCATCTCGCGGTATCCCTGCAACACTTCACTCGCGCTGCCTTCCGGGCCATACAACATGGGTAAAACCTGTTTGCCGATGCGGTCTGACGGCACGCTGAAGGTGTTCCCTTCAGCATCGACCATATGTTGATCATTCCAACGCGCAATCGGCACATATTCAACCAGATGAATCTTCAATTCATCAGGCCACTGTTTTCTGACGCTGGCCTGTTTAATCCACGGCAAACGCTCAATCTGGCTCTGGATAATGTTCACATCCTGCGTCATGAAGGTTCCCGGCGCGCCCAGAGCCAGTATCGCCTGACGGATATCATCGTTACGCGTGTAGTGACGCTCGCCGGTTAATACCAGCTTTGATAACGGTAAACGCTGCGCATCTTCCATCCACCCTAACACGACCCACCCGCTAACAAACACGGTGCACAGTACCGTCAGCAGGAATAAAATTCCTGCAAGACGCGTTCCATTATTGCGGCGTGAAGAAGGCGTCTCTTCATCACTGTTTCGCGTGTTCAGCGCAGCCTGCGACATATCAGTCCGCCAACTCCAGAATTCGTACCACTAACTGCGAGAAGCTCATTCCCGCCTGACGCGCCGCCATCGGCACCAGACTATGGCTGGTCATCCCCGGAGAAGTATTGGCTTCCAGCAGATAAAACTGACCATCGCTGTCCAGCATGACGTCAATACGCCCCCATCCCGTGCAGCCTAAAGCTTTCCATGCCTGCAGGACGAGAGACTGTAGCGCGGCTTCCTGGGACGCATCTAAACCGGCAGGGCAGAAATACTGAGTCTCATCAGAGAGATACTTCGCCTCATAATCATAGAAGGTTCCTGCCGGTTGGATACGAATTGACGGTAAAATTTCTTCGCCAACTATCGCCACTGTAAATTCCGGACCGCACAGCCATTTCTCAATCAGTATTTCGTCATCATGCTGAAAAGCCAATGATAACGCACCCTGTAAAGCATTTTCTTCTACTACTTTCGTCATACCGACGCTGGAGCCTTCACGGCTGGGTTTGACGATCAGCGGTAAACCCAGCGCCGAAATTCGCGCTTTTTGTTCTTCGCTAAGACCTTTTTCAAACTCAGCGCGCGTCAGCGCGACCCACGGCGCAACCGGTAAGCCTGCGCCCTGCCACAGCAATTTACTGCGCAGTTTATCCATGGAAAGCGCCGAGGCCATCACGCCGCTACCGGTATAAGGCAGGCCGAGCAGTTCAAGCATTCCCTGTAAGGTGCCATCTTCACCGCCACGGCCATGCAACGCAATAAAGACCTTCTGAAAGCCCATTGCTTTAAGCTGCGCGACATCGACCTCTTGCGGATCGACGGGATGCGCATTAATGCCGCCTTCACGTAGCCCGGCCAACACTGCCGCGCCGGAATTTAACGAAACGTCCCGCTCCGCAGAGGTTCCGCCCAACAGGACCGCGATTTTATCAGCCATGTTGCTCTTCCTCCTGGATTTGCGGCTTCAGCTTGATTTCAGATAAGTAACGCGCAATTTTGCCAACATTTCCTGCGCCTTGCACTAATATCAAGTCGTTACCCGTCAGCACCGGCGCTAACATTGTCGCAACCTGAGCCGGATCGGAAACCAGAATCGGGTCAATTTTTCCCCGATTACGAATCGTACGACATAAAGAACGGCTATCCGCGCCCGGAATCGGCGCTTCACCCGCCGGGTAAACGTCCAGCATCAGCAGCGCATCGACCTGGGTCAGCACATTGGCGAAATCGTCATACAGATCGCGCGTGCGCGTGTAACGGTGCGGCTGAAACAGCATCACCAGGTTTTTATCCGGCCACCCTGCTCGCGCAGCTTTAATGGTGGCATCTACTTCAGTCGGATGATGACCATAGTCATCCACCAGCATCGCCGTCCCGGCTTTACCATTCACCGGCTCAAGCGGGAACTCGCCGAGGAAGTCAAAACGACGCCCGGTCCCCTGGAAGCTTTCCAGCGCGCGCAGGATAGCGTCATCGGCGATGCCTTCTTCGGTCGCTACCGCCACTGCCGCCGCGGCATTCAGGGCATTGTGGCGACCCGGCGCATTCAACGTGACATGCAGATCCGGCATTCCCTGGCGCAACAGCGTAAAGTGCCCCTGCGGCCCTATCTGCTGATAATCTTCTACGCGGACGTCAGCATCCTCGCTAAAGCCATACGTCGTGGTCTGACGCCCCACCCGCGGCAGCAACTCGCGGATGACCGGATCATCGACGCACATTACCGCGCGACCGTAGAACGGCAGGTTATGCAGGAAGTTAATAAACGTCTGCTTTAAATTTTCAAAGTCGCCATGATAGGTATCCATATGGTCGGCTTCGATGTTGGTGACGATCGCGACCATCGGCTGCAAATGCAGGAAGGACGCGTCGCTCTCATCTGCCTCGGCAATCAGGTAACGACTATGGCCCAGACGCGCATGAACGCCTGCGGCTTTCACCAGTCCGCCATTCACGAAAGTCGGGTCCAGCCCCGCTTCGGCATAAATACTGGACACCATCGCGGTCGTTGTGGTTTTTCCGTGCGTCCCGGCAATGGCGATGCCGTGGCGAAAACGCATCAGTTCCGCCAGCATTTCCGCACGGCGAATAACCGGAATACGCGCTTCATGCGCCGCGACAATTTCCGGGTTATCCGCGGAAATTGCGCTGGAAACGACGACCACGCTGGCATCACGCACATTTTCCGGACGATGGTTAAAGAAAATCGTCGCCCCCAGGCTCGTCAACTGCTGGGTCACCGGATTCGGCGCTAAATCGGAACCACTGATCTGATACCCTTCATTGGCCAGAACTTCGGCAATACCGCCCATACCAGCACCACCGATGCCGACAAAGTGAATGTGCCGAACGCGACGCATTTCGGGCACGATGGAACGCAGTTTTGCCAGTTGTTGTGTATTCATTCTTTACGCCATTAACTCCAATACCCGCCATACTTCAAATTGCAGATGCGTTGGCTTGCCTGCAACCCAAATTATTGAGGGTAGAAAAACCCTGCGATGCAAAAGGCACCGCCACAAATTATGTCCGGGCAACCCGGCTGACTTCACTGGCGACGCGTTCGGTAGCATCCGGAATGGATACCGCGCGGGCACGCTCCGCCATGGTTAACAACGCCTCGCGCGACCACCCCGCCAGGGTGTCGGCGACAGCCTCTACAGTAAACTGCGGCTGCTCAAAAATCTTAGCTGCGCCGGCGTTTTCTAACGGCAGCGCATTCCAGTACTGCTGCCTGTCTTTATGCTGAAACGGCACGAATATCGCCGGTAATCCGGCGGCAGCGATCTCGCTCACCGTTAAAGCGCCGGAACGACATACCACCACATCCGCCCACGCATAGGCGGCGGCCATGTCATCGATAAATTCCGTTACCTTATGTTGCGGTTGTCCCGCCCCGGCATACGCCTGCTCTACCGTGTGCTGCGCGCCTTTTCCGCTTTGATGCCAGATTGTAACCGTATCGCCCAGTCTGGCGGCAACCTGCGGCATCGTCTGGTTCAGGACTCGCGCCCCCTGAGAACCGCCGACCACCAACACGCGAATCGGGCCGTCACGACCGGCCAGACGCACCTGCGGCAACGGCAACGCCAGTACGTCGGTACGCACCGGGTTACCCACCACTTCCGCGTTCGGAAACGCACCGGGAAACGCCTGCATCACCGTGGTCGCGATTCTGGCCAGCCACTGATTGGTTAGCCCGGCGATACCGTTTTGCTCATGCAAAACGACCGGAATACCCAATGACCAGGCGGCAAGACCGCCGGGGCCGGAAACATAACCGCCCATTCCCAGCACGACATCCGGCTTAAATCGCTTCATGATCGCCCGCGCCTGCCGCCAGGCGTTAAAAATCCGCAGCGGCGCCGCCAGAAGCGCTTTTACGCCTTTACCGCGCAGACCGGAGATCCGAATAAAGTCAATGTCGATGCCATGCTTCGGCACTAAATCCGCTTCCATACGATCGGCGGTACCCAGCCAGCGAACCTGCCAGCCCTGGGCCATTAAATGATGCGCAACGGCCAGTCCCGGGAACACGTGCCCGCCGGTACCGCCCGCCATCACCATTAACCGCTTCGGTTGACCACTCATCGAGAACCTCGTGTAAACGCCTGCGCTTTTTCCAGACGCGTTTCATAATCAATACGTAATAAAAACATAATGGCCGTCGACATAATCAACAGACTCGACCCGCCATAACTGATCAGCGGCAGCGTAAGACCTTTGGTCGGCAGCATCCCCGCGGCCGCGCCAACGTTTACCAGCGCCTGGAAACTAAACCAGATACCGATAGAACACGCTAAAAATCCGGAAAAACGGTGGTCAATCTCCAATGCCTTACGGCCAATCGACATCGCGCGAAAAGCGACGAAGAATACCATTAAAAGCGCCAATACCACACCGATATAACCCAGTTCTTCCCCAATAATGGCGAAGATGAAATCGGTGTGCGCCTCGGGCAAATACTCCAGTTTCTGCACCGAATTCCCCAGCCCTTGCCCCCATATCTCACCGCGACCAAAAGCCATCAGCGACTGCGTCAGCTGATAACCGCTGCCGAACGGATCTTCCCAGGGGTTCCAGAACGAGGTAACGCGGCGAATACGATACGGTTCGGCGAGGATTAACAGAATCACCGCCGAGATGCCCATCCCGATAATGGCGATGAACTGCCATAATTTCGCCCCGGCGAGAAACAGCATCGCCAGCGTGGTGACAAACAGTACGACCACTGTCCCGAGGTCAGGCTGCGCCAGCAGTAACACCGCCAGCACCAGAATCACGCCCATTGGTTTTAAAAAGCCGCGCAGGTTATTTCGCACCTCATCAACCTTACGCACCAGATAGTTCGCGAGGTAGCAGAACAGCGACAGCTTGGTAAACTCCGCAGGCTGAATACGCAGCGGCCCCAGCGCAATCCAGCGCGACGCCCCGTTGACCGAGCTCCCGACGACCAGCACGATAAGCAGCATAATGATCGACGCAATCAGCATCGTCGTGCTGTATTTTTGCCAGAAGGTCATGGGCAAACGTAGCGTGACCATCGCCAGACAAAATGCCAGGAAGATATAGAGCGCATCACGTTTGGCAAACAAAAACGGATCGTTCGCCAGGCGCTGCCCGACTGGCATGGAGGCCGACGTCACCATGACAAAACCAATCGCCGCCAGCCCGAAGGTCAGCCATAGCAGCGTGCGGTCATACATGATCAGACTGTCGGCGTCTTTATCGCGCGAAGCCATCACCCAGCCTTTAAGCGCCGCAAACAGCCAGGCCAGGAGGCCAAAGCCTGGTACGCGCGGCATTCTCAGACGGGGGAGAGATAAACGCATCAACCTAACTCCTTCGCCAGACGGGTAAAGACATCGCCCCGTTGCTCAAAATTTTTAAACTGATCGAGGCTGGCGCAGGCGGGCGACAGCAGCACCATATCACCCGGCTGAACGCGCGGCGCCAGCAAACGCATCGCCTCTTCCATCGTCTCAGTCTGTTGGGCGATTTCCGGACGCAGTGCGGCAAGCTGCGCGCCATCGCGCCCAAAGCAATACAGGCGGATACGATCGCCGGTCAGATAGCGCGCCAGCGGAGAAAAGTCTGCCGACTTACCGTCGCCGCCCAGCAGCAGATGCAGCGTACCGTCCACATGCAAACCGTTTAGCGCCGCTTCGGTACTGCCGACGTTGGTCGCTTTCGAGTCATTGATCCAACGTACGCCGTTATGCTCCAACGCCAGCTGGAAGCGATGCGCCAGACCGGTAAATGTCGTCAACGCCTTCAAACTGCTGGCGCGCGGCAGACCTACGGCATCCGCCAGCGCCAGCGCCGCTAACGCATTGGTATAGTTATGCTGACCGGAAAGCTTCATCTCTTTCACGTTCAGCACCTTCTCGCCTTTGACTCGCAGCCAGGTTTCGCCCTGCTGACGATTAAGGTGATAATCACCCATATTGACGCCAAAGCTGACGCAGCGCTCATCGGCCCCGCGTACCGGCATCGTCAACGCGTCATCGGCATTCACCACGCACACTTTCGCCTTCTCGTAGACGCGCAGTTTCGCCGCCCGGTACTGTTGCAAACCAAACGGATACCGGTCCATATGATCTTCAGTGACGTTGAGCACCGTTGCCGCCGCCGCTTGCAAACTTGAGGTAGTTTCCAGTTGGAAACTGGATAATTCCAGCACGTACAATTCGCGATCGGCATCCAGCAGCATCAGCGCCGGAAGACCGATATTGCCGCCAACGCCGACATTGACGCCCGCCGCTTTCGCCATCTCGCCCACTAAGGTGGTCACGGTGCTTTTGCCGTTCGAGCCGGTGATGGCCACAATCGGCGCCTGCGCTTCGCGGCAAAACAGTTCGATATCGCCGACAATTTCTACTCCAGCGCTGGCGGCAGCGCTCAGCGAAGGGTGCGCCAGAGCAATACCAGGGCTGGCGACGATTAAATCCGCCGCTAAGAGCCACTCGTCGTTCAGGCCGCCAACGTGACGCTCAACCTCTTGCGGCAGCTTATCCAGACCCGGCGGCGTCACGCGAGTATCCATCACCCGCGGCGTCACGCCGCGAGCGAGAAAAAAGTCCACGCAAGAGAGTCCGGTTAAGCCCAGACCAATAATGACGACGTTTTTGTCCTGGTAATCAGCCATGATTAACGTACCTTCAGCGTTGCCAGGCCAATCAGCACCAGCATCAGCGAAATAATCCAGAAGCGCACAATCACGCGCGGTTCCGGCCAGCCTTTCAGTTCATAGTGGTGATGGATAGGCGCCATACGGAAAATACGCTGTCCGCGTAGTTTAAAGGAACCCACCTGCAGGATGACCGACAGAGTTTCCACCACAAAGACGCCGCCCATGATCACCAGCAGAAATTCCTGACGCAGCAGCACGGCGATAATGCCCAACGCACCGCCCAACGCCAGCGATCCGACATCGCCCATAAAAACCTGCGCCGGATAGGTGTTAAACCACAAGAATCCTAATCCCGCGCCGACAATCGCCGTACAGACAATCACCAGCTCGCCCGCATGGCGTAAATACGGAATATGCAGGTAATTGGCGAAGTTCATGTTCCCGGTCGCCCAGGCCACCAGCGCAAAGCCGGCGGCAACGAAGACAGTCGGCATAATCGCCAGACCATCAAGCCCGTCGGTCAGGTTCACGGCGTTACCCGTACCGACGATGACAAAGTAGGACAGCAGAATGTAAAACAGCCCCAATTGCGGCATAACATCTTTAAAGAACGGCACCACCAGTTGGGTCGCGGGCGTGTCTTTCCCGACGAGATAAAGCGCAAAGGCCACGCCGAGCGCGATAACCGACATCCAGAAATATTTCCAGCGCGCAATCAGCCCTTTGGTATCTTTCCGCACCACTTTGCGGTAGTCATCGACAAAACCGATAATGCCGTAGCCAATCAATACCACCAGCACGCACCAGACGTACGGGTTAGACGGGTAAGCCCATAACAGAACGGAAATCACAATCGCCGTCAGGATCATGATGCCGCCCATCGTTGGCGTACCGCGTTTACTGAAGTGCGATTCCGGGCCATCGTTACGTACCACCTGGCCAAAAGAGAGTTTTTGCAGACGAGCGATCATACGCGGGCCCATCCATAAAGAGATGAACAGCGCGGTCAACAGGCTGACGATGGCGCGAAACGTCAGATAAGAAAAGACGTTAAAGCCGGAATAATATTTGACCAAATGCTCGGCCAGCCAAACTAACATGAACCTTTCTCCTGTAACGCATGAACCACATCTTCCATCGCGGCGCTGCGTGATCCTTTCACTAAAATAGTCATCATCGGTTGCTCCTGAAGCAGAGCGTGTAAACGCGCAATGAGCGCGGCTTTATCGGCAAAATGTTCGCCGACGCCGCTGGCGTGGCTGATAGCCTGACTGAGTTTTCCGGTGCTTAACACGCGATCAATACCCGCCGCTTTTGCGGCCTCGCCAACCTGGAGGTGGCACGCTTCGCTTTCTGCGCCCAGCTCGGCCATATCGCCTACCACCAGCACGCGGTAGCCGGGCATTTCAGAAAGGACCTGCACTGCGGCGGTCATCGAACCGACGTTGGCGTTATAAGAGTCATCCAGTACCAGTTGGTTTTCACTTAGCTGAATCGGGAACAGACGCCCGGGTACGGCTTTTAACGCCGCCAGCCCTGCTTTAATCGCCGTCAGCGTAGCCCCCACCGCCATTGATAAAGCAGCGGCCGCCAGCGCGTTGGCAATATTGTGCCGCCCCGGCAACGGCAGCAGCACATCAATGCTGCCCATCGGCGTTTGCAGGGTAAATTCGGTACCGTGTGACGTCACGTGGATATTCGCAGCGGTAAAGTCGCTGTTTGCCGCATTCGGCGAAAAGCGCCACACCTGACGATCGCCAATAATGCTTTGCCAGTTCAGCCAGTCATTATTATCGGCATTCATAATCGCGATACCGTTCTCAGGCAAACCGGTATAGATTTCGCCTTTCGCTTTCGCCACGCCGGCCAACGAGCCGAAGCCTTCCAGATGCGCCGCCGCCAGGTTATTGACCAGCGCCGCTTCCGGGCGCGTCAGGCTAACGGTCCAGGCGATTTCTCCCTGGTGATTAGCGCCTAACTCGATTACCGCATAGTCATAATCATGGTTTAAGCGCAGCAGCGTTATCGGCACGCCGATGTCGTTGTTAAAATTGCCTGCGGTATACAGAGTATTTCCGCACTGGCTAAGAATCGCGGCGGTCATCTCTTTGACCGAGGTTTTGCCGGACGAACCGGTTAACGCCACCACCCGCGCCGGTACCTGCATACGTACCCAGGCGGCCAGTTGGCCAAATGCCTGACGCGTGTCTTTTACAATCACCTGCGGGAGATCGATATCCAGAGGACGACTGACCAGCAGGGCGCCAGCGCCGTTCGCTTTTGCTTTATCAGCAAAATCATGCGCATCAAAGCGTTCCCCTTTCAGCGCCACGAACAGGCATCCCGGCGTCACTTTCCGTGTGTCGGTAATGACCGTATCGAGCGTGAGATCCGCCCCGCGGTGTTCGGCGCCAAGGACATCGGCAATTTTGCTGAGCGTTACGCTAATCATGCGATCACCCCCAGCAAACGCGCTGCGGTCACGCGGTCTGAATAATCAAGACGCTGCGTGCCGACAATCTGGTAATCCTCGTGCCCTTTACCTGCAATCAGCACGACGTCATTGTCTTTTGCCTGCATAATGGCATTGGTTACCGCCTCAGCGCGGCCTTCCATTACCCTGACCTGCCCGGCGTCCAGCATTCCGGCCAGAATATCGTTGATAATGGCGCGCGGCTCCTCGGTACGCGGGTTATCGTCAGTCACCACGACGATATCCGCGAATTCTTCGGCAATGGCCCCCATGAGTGGGCGCTTACCTTTGTCACGATCCCCGCCACAGCCAAAGACGCACCACAATTTTCCGGCGCAATGCAGACGCGCCGCCTGCAACGCTTTTTCCAGCGCATCCGGCGTGTGCGCGTAATCCACCACCACCGTCGGTTTGCCTGGCGCAGTGAACACTTCCATACGCCCGCAAACCGGCTGCAAACGCGCGGCGGTTTTCAGCAAATCCGTTAACGGATAGCCCAGCGCCAGCAGCGTCGCCAATGCCAGCAGTAAGTTGCTGACGTTAAACGCGCCCATCAGGCGGCTTTCGATTTCGCCTTCACCCCAACTTGAAGCAAAACGAATCGTCGCTCCGCGGTCGTGGTAGTCCACCGCCTCCGCTTTCAGCCAACGACCGTGACAGTTAGGGTTGATATGCCCTTCCATTGATACCGCGACCGCATCGGGTAGCGACGCCAGCCAGCGGCGTCCAACTTCATCATCGGCGTTGACGATTGCCTGACCGTGATGGTGGGTGGAATAAAGCATCCATTTTGCCGCCTCGTAATGCGCCATATCGCCATGATAGTCGAGATGGTCGCGGCTCAAATTAGTAAACACGGAGGCGGCAAATTTCAGCGCCGCCACGCGATGCTGCACCAGGCCGTGAGAAGAGACTTCCATCGCGCCGAAGGTCGCGCCCTGCGCAACCAGACTGGCCAGCACATGCTGAACATCCACAGCGGAACCGGTTGTGTTCTCCGTCGGGATCACTTTACCCAACAGTCCGTTACCTACCGTCCCCATCACTGCGCTGGTTTCGCCGAGCAACTGGCTCCACTGCGCCAGTAGTTGGGTGGTGGTGGTCTTGCCATTGGTGCCGGTCACCGCCACCAGACGCATGTTTTCAGATGGCTCATGGTAAAAGCGGCCCGCCAGCGCAGATAAACGCTCATTGAGCTGGCTGAGATAGACAACCGGTACGCCGTGCATTTCGCGAATCTCACCGTCGCTCGCCTCGTCTTTCGCCTCTGCAATAATGGCAGCTACGCCTTGCGCTATCGCCTGCGGGATATATCGACGCCCGTCCGCCTGATGACCCACCACTGCCACAAAGAGATCGCCCGCCGCAGCCACACGGCTGTCGAGCGTCATCTCTCGCAGTTCTCGCGCGGGTAGTCCAGCCACCCACGGAGCAAGAAGGTCGCGCAAATTACGATCTGCCACCTGTTCCCTCGCCTTGATTAATTACGAATTCATTTTTTTCGCCCGTTGCCAGCGCGTCCGGTTCGATGTTCATGGTGCGCAGAACGCCGCCCATGATGGCACCAAATACCGGCGCGGAAACGGCGCCGCCGTAGTATTTACCCGCCTGCGGATCGTTGATGACAACCACCAGCGCGAAGCGCGGCTGACTCGCAGGCGCGACGCCTGCGGTGTAAGCAATGTATTTGTTGATGTAGCGACCGTCCGGCCCCACTTTTTTCGCCGTACCGGTTTTAATCGCGATACGGTAGCCTTTAATCGCTGCCTTCACGCCGCCGCCGCCCGGCAGCGCCACGCTTTCCATCATATGCACCACGGTGCGTACGGTGGATTCAGGGAAGATGCGTTCGCCGGGTACAGGCGGATCAACTTTGGTAATCGACAGCGGGCGATAAATGCCATAGCTGCCGATCGTTGCATAGACTCGCGCTAACTGTAACGGCGTTACCATTAGCCCATAGCCGAAAGAGAAGGTGGCCCTCTCTATGTCGGACCACCGTTGTTTTTGAGGATATAAGCCACTGCGTTCTCCGACCAACCCCAAATTGGTCGCCTTTCCTAGCCCAAAACGTGAGTAAGTATCTACTAACGCTGAGGACGGCATCGCTAACGCCAGTTTGGATACACCGACGTTACTCGACTTCTGTAGAACCCCGGTCAGGGTTAATTCGCTGTAGCGCGCCACGTCTTTAATTTCGTGGCCGTTAATTCGGTATGGAACGGTATTCAACACCGTATTTTCGTTGACGATACCGCGCTGAAGCGCAGTCATCACCACCATCGGCTTAACCGTAGAACCCGGTTCAAACACGTCGGTGATGGTACGGTTACGCATCGCGTCTTTCGGCGTACCGGCAAGGTTGTTGGGGTTATAGGAAGGGCTATTCGCCATCGCCAGTACTTCACCGGTATTGACATCGACCAGCACCGCGCTACCGGATTCCGCCTTGTTAAACGCCACCGCGTTGTTCAGTTCGCGGTAAACCAGCGCCTGTAAGCGTTCATCAATGCTTAACGCCAGATTGTGCGCTGCCTGACTGTCAGTGGAGGAGATATCCTCAATCACGCGGCCATAGCGGTCTTTACGCACGATTCGCTCGCCAGGCTGACCGGTAAGCCACTTATCAAAGCTCTTTTCAACGCCTTCAATCCCCTGACTGTCGACGTTGGTAAAACCGATGAGGTGAGCGGTTACTTCTCCTGACGGGTAGTAGCGGCGGGACTCTTCACGCAAATGAATCCCCGGCAGTTTGAGTTTTTTGATGTAGTCCGCCATGTCAGGATTTACCTGGCGCGCCAGATAAATAAAACGCCCTTTCGGGTTGGCGTTGATACGGGCGGAGAGCTGATCGAGTGGAATATTGAGCGCAGTAGAAAGCGCTTTCCAGCGATCGCCAACGCTGATGCCGCCGGCGTCATGAACTTCTTTCGGGTCGGCCCAGATCGCCTTAACCGGTACGCTGACCGCCAGTGGACGCCCGGAACGGTCGGTAATCATACCGCGTGAGGTGGAGACTTCCTGAACACGCAGCGAACGCATATCGCCCTGACGCACCAGCATATCCGGGGCGATAATCTGTAGCCACGCCGCGCGTCCAAGTAAAAAAACCAGCGCCAGTAAAATACAGCCGCACAGCAACGCAAAACGCCAACTGATGAAGTTGGTCTGTTCTTCCTGGCGTTTCGATTTTTGCGTTTTTGCCGCTGCTTTCATGCGTCGCGTTTATCCTTATTTTTGCACTACAATATTTTCTTGGGACGGATCAACATGCTGCATTTGCAGCTTTTCCGTTGCGATCCGCTCCACCCGGCTGTGATCGCCGAGCGCATTTTCTTCAAGGATCAGGTTGCGCCATTCAATGTCCAATGCATCGCGCTCCAGAACCAATTGTTCACGCTGCGCGGTGAGTAAACGAGTATGGTGCGCCGTCGTGACCACCGTCACCGCCGTTAAAATGATGCAAATGAACAAGCAGAGTGGCAGCTTCCCGAACCGCAAAAGATCGTCACCGATCACGCCAGGCAAGGCATGGCGCTCGTTGCTTCCTATCGATCCCTTCACTTTGCTTAGGGCTTCTGTCACTCTGCTGATCATGCGTTCGTCCTCTCTGCGATACGCAGAACTGAACTACGGGCCCGAGGATTTTCAGCTACCTCTTTTTCACCCGGCATCAACTTGCCTAACGCTCGTAACTCACGACCGCCCAGTTTTTTGAGCTGCGCTTCCGTCATCGGTAATCCCGCCGGTACCTGCGGACCGCGGCTTTGCTCACGCATAAAGCGTTTCACAATACGGTCTTCCAGCGAGTGGAAACTGATGATTGAAAGCCGCCCGCCTGGGGCCAGTACGCTGAGCGAGCTTTTTAGCGCCTGCTCTATCTCCTCCAGTTCACTGTTTACCCAGATGCGCACCGCCTGGAAGGTACGGGTCGCGGGATGTTTGAATTTGTCTTTTACCGGGGTCGCCGCCGCAACCACTTCCGCCAGCTCTTTGGTGCGGGTCATCGGCTGTTCGCGATTGCGCTCAACAATGGCGCGAGCAATACGTTTGGCAAAACGCTCCTCGCCGAATGTTTTCAGCACCCAGGCGATATCCGCTTCCTCCGCCGTTTGTAACCACTCGGCGGCAGACTGGCCGCGCGTCGGGTCCATTCGCATATCCAGCGGACCGTCGCGCATAAATGAAAAACCGCGCTCCGCATCGTCAAGCTGCGGAGAAGAGACGCCAAGATCGAGAAGGATCCCGTCAATCTTGCCGGTAAGCTCGCGCTCGGCTACATAATCAGCCAGCGCGGAAAAAGGTCCATGAATGATGGAGAAGCGAGGATCATTAATGGTCTGCGCAACGGCGATCGCCTGCGGATCGCGATCGATCGCCAGCAAGCGCCCCTCTTCGCCCAGTTGCGAGAGGATCAGGCGCGAGTGGCCGCCGCGACCAAATGTGCCATCAATATAGATACCATCCGGACGAATATTCAGCCCATTAACGGCTTCATCCAACAGTACCGTAGTGTGTTTAAAATTTTCCATCATCTTATAGAGACAAGTCCTGCAGCCGCTCCGATAACGTTTCGGTAGCTGACTGTTCAGCGTCGATATCTTCCTTGACCTGTTGATACCAGGTCGTTTCATCCCACAGCTCAAATTTGTTGAACTGTCCAACCAGCATCACTTCTTTCGTCAGTCCGGCATGTTGCCGCAGAACTGGCGCGATCAGTAATCGACCTGCACCATCCATCTGACATTCGCTGGCATGGCCCAACAGTAAACGCTGTACGCGACGTTCTACCGGGTTCATGCTCGACAGACGAGATAACTTTTGCTCAATAATTTCCCATTCAGGCAGGGGGTAAAGCAGCAGGCATGGGTGATGGATGTCAATGGTACATACCATTTGACCGGTAGCGCTCTCGATCAGTTGCTCCCGATAACGGGTCGGCACGGTCAGGCGCCCTTTACTGTCGAGATTGACTAACGTTGCCCCCCGGAACATGCCAGTCTCACCCCTTCTTACCACTTTATCCCACAAATTCCCACTCGAAGGAGTTTACGGAGCGGAGGAAAAGCTTGTCAAGCAAGTCACAACGCTTACCTAAGTAAAAAAGCCAATGTTTACGGCGAATATCTGCGTTGATTAATTTCCGCCCAGCGTGCAAGCCAAATTAACGTTATGAATATTTGTAAGAAAAAAACCAAAGGCCCACCGCCGTTTAAAACGGACTCAATATAATCCGAGAAAAATATAAAGTGTCAGTTTGCGACGCGAGCGGCATTTTAGGACATATTGCACCGTGTTAACAGTGCCTGTTTAACGTGTGCGGTGCCTGCTATACCAGCGCCTACGAGCGACTGTCGCGCCAAAGACAAAAAGTGGCTGTTAATTCGACGATTTCTTGCCTGCTTGTAACAAAACAATACAAAGGAAAAGACTCGTTACGTCTTAATTAGTGGAATGTGGACGATTTCGGACAAAAGAAAGGTAATAAAAAAGAATTTTCGGATAATTTTAAGGAATAATCTTAATTATTTAAGGGATATTTTTACTGATACGCATTTGTTTGACGGCGGCAGAAGAGAGAGTCTTTTACCGCCGGTCCTTTAGCTACGGCTCAGAATGCCGCGACGATAAAGGTTTCGCCGAATACGCGTTAAGCCGGGTTTCGGTTTACGCGGTTCATCAAGACTTGCCAGCACAATCTCCAGCACGCGTTCCGCGACATCACGATGACGCTGCGCCACCGCCAGTACCGGGCATTGCAGAAAATCCAGCAGCTCATGATCGCCGAAGGTCGCAATCGCTAAATCCGAAGGCAGTTTTCCATCGCGCCGCAGCGTTACGTCCATCACGCCCTGTAATAGCGCGAACGATGTCGTAAAGAGCGCCTGCGGCATAGGATGCGTTTCCAGCCATTTCTCAAACAACTGCGCGGCGGCTTCGCGCTCATAGCTGTTGGCATATAAGAAATTCACCTCCCGCGGATCGTCTTTCCATGCGGTGCGGAACCCCTGCTCGCGCAGGAAACTGACGGACAACTCCGGCAGCGCGCCCAAATAAAGCACCGTTTCCGCCGGGAATTTACGCAGCTCTTCCGCCAACATCTCGGCATCATCCTGATCGGCGCCGACCACGCTGGTGAAATGTTCGCGATCCAGCGCGCGGTCGAGCGCGACGATGGGGAACGGATCGTTGGCCCAGCGCTGATAGAAGGGATGCTCCGGCGGTAACGAAGTTGAAACAATGATTGCATCCACCTGGCGTTGCAAAAGGTGCTCAATGCAGCGCATTTCGTTATCCGGCTGATCTTCAGAACAGGCGATCAGCAGTTGGTAGCCACGCTGGCGTGCCTGGCGCTCAAGATAGTTTGCGATACGGGTGTAGCTCGTGTTTTCAAGGTCCGGGATCACCAGACCAATGGAACGTGTGCGTCCAGCACGCAGCCCGGCAGCCACAGCGTTAGGATGGTAATTGTGCTCACGCACTACCGCCATGACTTTTTCTACGGTTTTGTCGCTCACGCGGTATTGCTTTGCTTTACCGTTTATAACGTAGCTTGCAGTTGTGCGCGAGACACCGGCCAGCCGAGCGATTTCATCCAGTTTCACAATTGCCCCTTGTGTAAATTGTACAAACCATAACCTTTATGTCGGCATGGGTTAAAATCGTTAACATCTAAGCGCAGTTTGATCACTCCGGCAACCGCTTTTATTCCGGGTTACCACGGATTTCGCAAAAAAAAGCCCAACCGATGATATTGGGTTGGGCGATAATTCCTGTTGGCTGATATCCGGCAAACCTGCCTGATGGCGCTACGCTTATCGGACCTGGGCCAGATATCAGCCAGTAGACCGGATAAAACGCACGCGCGTCGTCATCCGGCGAATCTGCTCAGCGCATAATCTTATCGCCGCGCGAAAGCCCGACGACGCCTGAACGCGCCACTTCAACAATTTTCGCCACGTCGCGCAGCGAGGCCAGAAAAGCATCCAGTTTATCGCTGGTGCCCGCCAGTTGAACGGTATACAGCGTTGGCGTAACGTCAATAATCTGACCACGGAAAATTTCCGTATTACGCTTCACCTCTTCCCGTCCGTAGCCGCTGGCCTGGATTTTCACCAGCATGATTTCCCGCTCAACGTGCGCTCCCTGTCCCAGCTCGCTGACGCGCAGCACATCAACCAGCTTGTGCAGTTGCTTTTCAATTTGCTCAAGCACTTTTTCATCGCCTACCGTCTGGATAGTCATGCGCGACAACGTCGGATCGTCTGTCGGCGCGACGGTCAGGCTTTCAATATTATATCCGCGTTGCGAAAAGAGGCCGATAACCCGCGATAACGCCCCAGATTCGTTTTCCAGTAATACCGATAAAATCCGGCGCATCATCAGGTCCTCTCCGTTTTGCTTAACCACATTTCGTCCATCCCGCCCCCGCGAATCTGCATCGGATAGACATGCTCGCTGCCATCAACGGTGACATCGACGAACACCAGTCGGTTATTACGCACATGCTCAAGGGCTTCGCTGAGTTTACTTTCCAGCTCATCCGGACGGTTAATCTGCAGCCCGACATGGCCATATGCTTCCGCCAGGCGCACAAAATCCGGTAACGACTGCATATAAGACTGAGAATGGCGACCGGAATAGATCATATCCTGCCACTGTTTCACCATCCCCAGATAACGGTTGTTCAGGTTCAAAACCAGTACCGGCAGTTCATACTGTAAGGCTGTCGACAGCTCCTGAATGTTCATCTGTATACTGCCATCGCCGGTCACGCAGACCACCATTTCTTTCGGCAGGGCCATTTTAACGCCCAGCGCAGCCGGTAGGCCAAAACCCATCGTGCCGAGCCCGCCGGAATTAATCCAGCGACGTGGCTTATCGAACGGGTAATAGAGGGCGGCAAACATCTGGTGTTGTCCTACATCGGACGTCACGTACGCATCGCCCTTCGTCAGACGCCAGAGGGTTTCAATCACCGCCTGGGGTTTAATGCTTTCGCTTTCCGCGTCATATTTCAGGCACTGACGGGCGCGCCAGCTCTCTATCTGCTGCCACCAGTCGCGAATATCATCCTGCGGCTGAGACGGCGCATCCTGCGCCAGTAGCTCCAGCATTTGTTCCAGTACCAGGCGGGCATCGCCCACCACCGGGATATCAGCGTTAACCGTTTTGGATATGGACGTCGGGTCAATGTCGATGTGTAATACCGTCGCGTTCGGACAATATTTAGCGAGATTATTCGTCGTGCGGTCGTCAAATCGTACGCCAACAGCGAAAATCACGTCGGCGTTATGCATGGTCATATTGGCTTCATAAGTGCCATGCATTCCCAGCATTCCTAACGACTGGCGATGAGTAGCAGGAAACGCGCCCAGTCCCATTAATGAAGAGACCACCGGCAGGTTAAAGGTTTCAATGATGTGGCGCAACGGCGCATAGCAGGCCGCGCTTATCGCCCCTCCCCCAACGTAGACCACCGGCTTTTTTGCCGACGCCAGCGTTTGCAAGGCACGCTTAATTTGTCCTTTATGTCCTGATGTTGTGGGATTGTAAGAGCGCATACTGACCGTCTCCGGCCAGGCATACGGCATTTTTTTCGCCGGATTCAAAATATCTTTCGGCAAATCCACGACCACCGGCCCAGGACGTCCGCTTGCCGCCAGCCAGAAGGCCTTTTTAAGCACCAGGGGAATATCTTCCGTCTGTTTGACCAGGAAGCTATGTTTGACCACCGGTCGGGAAATCCCCACCATGTCGCACTCCTGAAAGGCATCATAGCCAATCAATGAGGTGGCGACCTGGCCGGAAAGAATCACCAGCGGAATGGAATCCATATAGGCCGTAGCAATCCCGGTAATCGCATTGGTCGCTCCCGGTCCGGAAGTCACCAGCACCACGCCAACGTCGCCAGTGGCTCGCGCCAGGCCATCCGCCATATGCACCGCGGCCTGCTCATGACGCACCAGCACATGATCGATCCCTCCAACGGTATGTAGCGCATCATAAATATCAAGCACTGCGCCTCCAGGATAGCCGAACACCTGCTTTACGCCTTGATCGATAAGCGATCGGACGACCATCTCGGCTCCAGACAACATTTCCACGGCTTGCCTCCACTTTATACCTGTCATCACGGTTTGACGGACACCTTAACCGCTCGCTATCACGCCTGGCAATTGGGTGGAATGACGTAAAGATGGGGAAGGTTAGAATAATCAGGAGGCAAGAAGAGAAGAAATGGAGAAATACTCCGTCTGAATCACACCTGGTAATAAATAATCGCTTATAAATGCAGACTTACAGCAATTCATCTATTTTTCACAGCGACGAAAAGCATCGCTCACCGTTAATTCAGCATAAAATTTTTGATATACGCTAAAAAGCAGAATAAACCAGAATTTGTTTCTGATTTATTCTGCCCGGTTTTATCGCTTACAAACAGAGACTAATAAATCTTCCATCCATTGATGCCCTTTATCACGCCCAGCCGCTTCATGCCAGGAAAGGTAGCATGTCCGGCTATTCAGTTTTAAAGGCAACGGCAATATTTGCAGATCCAGCGATTCCGCAAACTCTTCCGCCAGCCAGCGCGGGGCAATAGCGACCAAATGCGTCTGCGAAACCACGTTCAGAACGCTGATAAGCGCCATGCCCTGATAAGCCACGCTCGACTGTTTATCCGGCGTGTCATACCACGGCTGACTAAATGACGCATAACGATCGAGGGAAACAACCGCATGTTGTTCATTATAAACATCGCCTTCCAGTAGCGGGCCGCTAATACGCGGGTGTTTTCGGCTGGCGACTAAAACCATTTCATCTTTAAATAGCGGTACGCTGGTAAACTCAGGACGACGGAATTCTTCATAACTAATAACGAACTCGGTTTCCTGATAGCGTAACTGATGCTCAGTATTCTGATTCAACGACGCTTTAAAAACGACATGAATATTTGGCGCAATTTTTTCTACACGATTATAAATCTGTGACGTCAGGATATTATCCAGCGGACTGCACACGCAAAGATTGAATACACGTTCGCTGCTGGTCGGCTCAAACCCCGATCCCGGCAATTCATTTTGCACCAATTGCAACGCCTGACGGACTGAACCAAATAACTGAAATGCACGGGCAGTCGGCTGAATTCCTCGTCCATATCGAACAAAAAGTTCGTCATTAAACATAACCTTCAGACGCGCTACGGCGTTACTGACCGCAGGCTGCGACATTCCCAGCGTGTGGGCGGCGCGCGTAATATTCTGCTCTTGCATTACCGCATCGAACACGGTCAATAGGTTCAAATCAACCATGCGAAGCTGTGGTTTGCCCATATCTAAAAGATGCGGCTTTTCGGTTTTGACCTCTGGCATATTTAACTCCACTGTCACGCTTAACTCCCTTTTTCTGGCTGAAGGCAGAAATAATTCCTGAAAATATGATTTACCATGCATATAAAATAAGAAAAAGGGAAAGCGTTAAAATTCGGAAAACATAAAGACGCTGACAGAGACAAATAGAATGCCAGCGCAAGCGTAATGTGTCCTGAGTCACACCATTGCGATTCATAATGTTTAAATTACGCAAGCAATATAACCATAACTATGGCGAATACACAATCATACACCAAGTGAATGATCATTTAAGTTTCAATTAAATGTTTATATTATTAATAGCTAAAAAGTTAACATTAATTTATCAATAACTTTATCCTTATCCATTAAGCAAACAAGGTTATTTGTTAAAATATAAAACAAATCAAAAAGATAAACCAAACCTTTAGCATACCTTTAACAGGCCATTCCCCTAACCAATTTGCAAACAAAAATGCCTAAATATTTCAAACAATGAAAAGTATGAATGTCCACTCGTTCTTTTATCCTTTATTGGACGCGCAGCCCAGCACAATTAGCTAAAGTACGTATCCGGATATCGTCAACAAAATGCAATGGCGACAGAAAATAGAGTTGACATTAAACGGCATATCCAGTACCACTAAAAGCATAACGCATTCGCTGGAGCTGAATTAATGTCACATATCGTTCGTTTCACTGGGCTACTACTACTCAACGCATTTATTGTGCGCGGTAGACCGGTGGGCGGCATTCAACATTAAGTCAGCTCGAAGTCAAACAAAACCCGCGCCGTTGCGCGGGTTTTTTTATGCCTGACGCAAGGCGCCCCTGGAGACAAGGACCACATCATGAGCCAGCAAGTCATTATTTTTGATACGACCTTACGCGACGGCGAACAAGCGTTACAGGCCAGCCTGAGCGCGAAAGAGAAGCTGCAGATTGCCCTGGCCCTTGAGCGCATGGGTGTTGATGTCATGGAAGTAGGCTTCCCGGTCTCTTCTCCGGGTGATTTTGAATCCGTCCAAACCATCGCCCGCACCATTAAAAACAGCCGCGTTTGCGCCCTGGCGCGTTGTGTAGAAAAAGACATCGACGTCGCGGCACAGGCGCTGAAGGTCGCCGACGCGTTTCGCATCCATACTTTTATCGCCACCTCGCCAATGCACATCGCCACCAAGCTGCGCAGCACGCTGGATGAGGTTATCGAACGCGCGGTATACATGGTTAAGCGGGCGCGTAATTACACTGATGACGTAGAGTTCTCCTGCGAAGATGCTGGCCGGACGCCTGTTGACGATCTGGCGCGCGTGGTGGAAGCCGCTATAAACGCCGGCGCGAGAACCATTAATATTCCCGATACCGTGGGCTATACCATGCCGTTTGAGTTTGCGGGAATCATTTCCGGCCTGTATGAACGTGTCCCCAATATCGACAAAGCTATCATCTCCGTTCATACCCACGACGATTTAGGGATAGCAGTAGGCAACTCGCTGGCGGCAGTACATGCGGGCGCGCGTCAGGTTGAAGGCGCGATGAACGGTATCGGAGAACGTGCCGGTAACTGCGCACTGGAAGAAGTGATCATGGCGATTAAAGTGCGCAAAGACATCATGAACGTACACACCAACATCAATCACCACGAAATCTGGCGCACCAGCCAGACCGTCAGCCAGATCTGTAACATGCCGATCCCAGCCAACAAAGCGATTGTCGGCAGCGGCGCTTTCGCCCACTCTTCCGGCATCCACCAGGATGGCGTCCTCAAGAACCGCGAAAACTATGAAATCATGACGCCAGAGTCCATCGGTCTGAACCAGATACAGCTGAACCTGACCTCCCGCTCTGGCCGTGCCGCCGTGAAACATCGCATGGAAGAGATGGGTTACAAGGACACAGACTACAACATGGACCACCTGTACGACGCGTTCCTGAAGCTGGCGGACAAAAAAGGCCAGGTGTTCGACTATGACCTGGAAGCGCTGGCGTTTATTAATAAACAGCAAGAAGAACCAGAGCATTTCCGTCTGGATTACTTCAGCGTGCAGTCCGGCTCCAGCGATATCGCCACCGCTTCCGTGAAGCTGGCCTGTGGTGAAGAGATCAAGGCCGAAGCGGCGAACGGCAACGGTCCGGTCGACGCCATCTATCAGGCGATTAACCGCATCACTGGCTACGACGTTGAGTTGGTTAAATACGACCTGAACGCCAAAGGCCAGGGCAAAGACGCGCTGGGTCAGGTCGATATCGTCGTGAACCATCATGGTCGCCGCTTCCACGGCGTCGGGCTGGCGACGGATATCGTCGAATCCTCCGCCAAAGCGATGGTGCACGTACTGAACAATATCTGGCGCGCCGCCGAAGTTGAAAAAGAATTGCAACGCAAAGCTCAAAATAAAGAGAACAACAAGGAAACCGTGTAATGTCGAAGAACTATCATATTGCCGTACTGCCGGGCGACGGTATCGGCCCGGAAGTCATGGCGCAAGCCCTGAAAGTTATGGATGCGGTACGCAGCCGTTTTGATATGCGTATAACCACCAGCCACTATGACGTCGGCGGTATTGCTATCGACAATCATGGTCATCCACTGCCGAAAGCCACCGTTGAAGGGTGCGAGCAGGCGGATGCCATTCTGTTTGGCTCCGTCGGCGGCCCGAAATGGGAAAATTTGCCCCCGGAAAGCCAGCCGGAGCGCGGCGCCCTGCTGCCGCTGCGCAAACATTTCAAATTATTCAGTAACCTGCGTCCGGCGAAACTGTATCAGGGACTGGAAGCATTTTGCCCGTTGCGCGCCGATATCGCCGCTAACGGTTTCGATATCCTGTGCGTGCGCGAGCTGACCGGCGGGATCTATTTCGGACAGCCAAAAGGCCGTGAAGGCAGCGGTCAGTACGAAAAAGCCTTTGATACCGAAGTTTATCACCGCTTTGAGATCGAGCGCATTGCCCGTATCGCCTTTGAATCGGCGCGTAAACGCCGCCGTAAAGTCACCTCTATTGATAAAGCCAACGTACTGCAAAGCTCTATCCTGTGGCGTGAAATCGTCAATGATGTCGCGAAAACGTATCCCGATGTGGAACTCGCGCACATGTATATCGATAACGCCACCATGCAGTTGATTAAAGACCCGTCGCAGTTTGACGTACTGCTGTGCTCTAACCTGTTCGGCGACATTCTGTCCGACGAATGCGCCATGATCACCGGCTCAATGGGGATGTTGCCCTCCGCCAGCCTGAACGAGCAAGGGTTTGGCCTGTATGAACCGGCTGGCGGCTCCGCGCCGGATATCGCCGGGAAAAATATCGCCAACCCAATTGCGCAGATCCTGTCACTGGCGCTGCTGCTGCGCTACAGCCTGGATGCCAACGATGCGGCAACGGCCATTGAACAGGCGATCAATCGCGCATTAGAAGAGGGCGTTCGCACCGGCGATTTAGCCAGGGGCGCTGCCGCAGTCAGTACCGATGAGATGGGCGATATTATCGCCCGCTATGTCGCAGAAGGGGTGTAATCATGGCCAAAACGTTATACGAAAAATTATTTGATGCCCACGTGGTCTTTGAGGCGCCAAACGAAACGCCGCTGCTGTACATCGACCGCCACCTGGTGCATGAAGTCACCTCTCCGCAGGCGTTTGACGGTCTGCGCGCGCACCATCGTCCGGTACGTCAGCCAGGGAAAACCTTCGCTACGATGGATCACAACGTCTCGACGCAGACTAAAGACATTAATGCTTCCGGTGAAATGGCGCGTATCCAGATGCAGGAGCTGATTAAGAACTGTAACGAGTTCGGCGTCGAGCTGTATGACCTGAATCACCCATATCAGGGCATCGTCCATGTGATGGGGCCGGAACAGGGCGTCACCCTGCCGGGCATGACCATCGTCTGCGGCGACTCCCACACCGCCACCCACGGCGCGTTTGGTGCGCTGGCCTTCGGCATCGGCACTTCTGAGGTAGAACATGTACTGGCGACGCAAACCCTGAAACAGGGACGCGCTAAAACCATGAAGATTGAAGTCACGGGCAACGCCGCGCCGGGCATTACCGCCAAAGACATCGTGCTGGCGATCATCGGTAAAACCGGTAGCGCCGGCGGCACCGGACACGTGGTTGAATTTTGCGGCGACGCTATCCGCGCGCTGAGTATGGAAGGCCGCATGACGCTGTGCAATATGGCGATTGAGATGGGCGCCAAAGCCGGTCTGGTCGCCCCGGATGAAACCACTTTCAACTACGTAAAAGGGCGTTTGCACGCGCCGAAGGGCCGCGATTTTGACGAAGCCGTCGAGTACTGGAAAACGCTGAAAACCGATGACGGCGCGACCTTTGATACTGTCGTCGCCCTGCGAGCAGAAGAGATCGCGCCGCAGGTGACCTGGGGCACGAATCCGGGCCAGGTGATTTCCGTCACCGACATCATCCCCGATCCCGCCTCCTTTAGCGATCCGGTTGAGCGCGCCAGCGCCGAAAAAGCGCTGGCTTATATGGGCTTACAGCCGGGCGTACCGTTAACGGACGTTGCTATCGATAAAGTCTTTATCGGCTCTTGTACCAATTCACGCATTGAAGATTTGCGCGCGGCGGCGGAAGTCGCCAAAGGGCGCAAAGTTGCGCCGGGCGTGCAGGCGCTGGTGGTGCCGGGTTCAGGTCCGGTGAAAGCGCAGGCGGAAGCGGAAGGTCTGGACAAGATCTTTATCGAAGCAGGATTTGAATGGCGCTTACCGGGCTGTTCCATGTGCCTGGCCATGAATAACGACCGCCTGAACCCGGGCGAGCGCTGCGCCTCCACCAGCAACCGTAACTTTGAAGGTCGTCAGGGCCGCGGGGGTCGCACGCATTTAGTCAGCCCGGCGATGGCCGCCGCTGCCGCCGTTACCGGCCACTTCGCCGACATTCGCAGCATCAAATAAGGAAACTACCATGGCAGAGAAATTTACCCAGCATACCGGCCTGGTTGTCCCACTGGATGCCGCCAACGTCGATACCGATGCAATTATCCCTAAACAGTTTTTGCAGAAGGTTACGCGCACCGGTTTTGGCGCCCATCTGTTTAACGACTGGCGTTTCCTGGACGAAAAGGGCCAACAGCCAAATCCGGAATTCGTGTTGAACTTTCCGGAATATCAAGGCGCGTCGATACTGTTGGCGCGGGAAAACTTTGGCTGCGGCTCGTCACGCGAGCACGCGCCGTGGGCGTTGACCGATTACGGCTTTAAAGTGGTGATCGCGCCAAGCTTCGCCGACATCTTCTACGGCAACAGTTTCAATAATCAACTGCTGCCGGTAACCCTGAGCGACGCACAGGTCGATGAGCTGTTTGCCCTGGTGAAAGCCAATCCGGGCATTAAATTTGAAGTGGATCTGGAAGCACAGGTGGTGAAAGCAGGCGATAAAACCTACAGCTTTAAAATCGACGACTTCCGCCGCCACTGCATGTTGAACGGTCTGGACAGCATTGGGCTGACGCTGCAGCACGAAGACGCGATTGCCGCCTACGAAAATAAACAACCGGCATTTATGCGGTAACCCTTGACGCCTTACCGGGCCTACAGGTTATGCAATATCACCCGGTTGCCATTATATTCTGTAGGCCTGATAAGCGTAGCGCCATCAAGCTCCGGGTTACTCATCAGTCGCTCATGCCGGGGATATTCCGGCATTTTTTATACGATTTTTACTCGCCCGGTCACCACCTGCGTGACCACAGAAACCGCCGTATAAATCCCGTTGAAACGCCGTCCCATCATCGTCATCCAGAAACAGCCGAAATAAAAAAAGCCAGCAGATATTATCTGCTGGCGGGTGATTTTAGGCTATCGCCTACACCAATACTCAGTCACACATGATGTCTGCAATTGGCTTCAATCGGTCGCCTCCCACTGCATCAGTTCCGCGAGCATTTTTAAGCGCTGCGGTGCGCTCAGGCAAGCCAGCCAGGACGTTTTTTCCGTCGCGGCAAAATATCTCAACCAGAACTGGCGCATAGTGACCTCTTCCTCTTGCTTCATCGAAAGATATTATTGGCCTAATATAGGGATAATAAAATTGCTGAGTTTTTCATCGGAGTTCCCCTTTTATGCCCTCAGGTCGCCTGCAACAACAATTTATCCGTCTCTGGCAATGCTGTGACGGTAAAACGCAAGACACCACGCTTAATGAGCTGGCGGATCTGCTGAACTGTTCGCGTCGCCATATGCGTACGCTGCTAAATACGATGCAGGCGCGCGGTTGGCTAACATGGGAAGCCGAAGTTGGACGCGGAAAGCGTTCGCGTCTGACGTTCCTGTATACCGGACTGGCGCTGCAACAGCAGCGGGCGGAAGACCTGCTGGAACAAGATCGAATCGATCAACTGGTACAACTGGTCGGCGATAAAAGCGCTGTCAGGCAAATGCTGATTTCCCATCTGGGACGCAGCTTCCGCCAGGGGCGGCATATTCTGCGGGTTCTTTACTATCGTCCGATGCACAATCTCCTGCCGGGAACCGCATTACGTCGCTCGGAAACTCATATTGCCCGGCAAATTTTCAGTTCGCTCACGCGGGTAAATGAGGAAAACGGGGAACTGGAAGCGGACATTGCGCACCACTGGCAGCAAATTTCCCCTTTACTGTGGCGCTTCTACCTGCGCCCCGGCATTCATTTTCATCATGGCCGCGAGCTGGAGATGGAAGATGTCATCGCCTCGCTGACGCGTATCAATACGCTTCCACTTTACTCGCACATCACAAAGATAGACTCCCCTACCGCGTGGACGCTGGATATTCATCTTTCCCAGCCGGATCGCTGGTTGCCGTGGCTGCTGGGCCAGGTCCCGGCGATGATTTTGCCGCGGGAGTGGGAAACGCTGGCTAATTTCGCCAGCCACCCTATCGGCACCGGGCCTTATGCCGTGCGGCGTAATACGCCAAACCAGCTCAAGATACTCGCCTTTGATGACTACTTCGGCTATCGGGCGTTGATAGACGAAGTGAACGTCTGGGTACTGCCGGATATCAGTGAAGAACCGGCCTGCGGCTTGATGCTGGAAGGGCCGATACAAGGCGGTGAAAAAGCGATAGAAAGCCGACTAGAAGAGGGGTGCTATTACCTGCTATTCGACGCCAGAACGCCGCGCGGCGCGCATCCGCAGGTCAGAGAATGGGTAAGCCACGTCCTCTCCCCCACCAATTTACTCTATCATGCCGATGAACCGCTACAGCAGCTCTGGTTCCCGGCCTATGGGCTTTTACCGCGCTGGCATCACGCCCGTCCAGGCCCGGGCGAAAAACCCGCCGGTCTGGAAACCCTCACGCTGACCTTCTATCGCGAACACATTGAGCACCGGGTTATCGCCCGTATCATGAGCGCGCTTCTGGCTGAACATCAGGTGCATCTGCATATTCAAGAGATCGACTACGATCAATGGCACGCCGGCGAGATCGAAAGCGATATCTGGCTCAATAGCGCTAACTTTACGCTGCCGCTGGATTTCTCGCTGTTCGCGCACCTGTGCGAAGTACCGCTCTTGCAGAACTGCATTCCGCGCGACTGGCAGGGCGACGCCGCGCAGTGGCGCGCTGGCGAGATGAACCTGGCGAACTGGTGCCAGCAACTGCTGGTCAACAAAGCGATTGTGCCGTTGATCCACCACTGGCTGATTATCCAGGGACAACGCAGTATGCGCGGGCTGCGCATGAATACCCTCGGCTGGTTTGATTTTAAATCGGCGTGGTTTGCGCCGCCGGACCCTTAAAAGCCAGCTCTTAATTGCTGCCCGGCAACAAAATCACTACACTAACGCCGAACTCAACGGGGTGCCGCGCTCATGCGCGCGCTGAGAAAATACCCGTCGAACCTGATCCGGATAATGCCGGCGAAGGGATTTGAGGTTACCTCTCAAGTCCTTTGCCACTCTTTAACTGAGGTGCAAAGTGTTAAAAAAATATCTTCCGCTTTTACTCCTGTGCGCGGCGCCTGCTTTCGCCAAACCCGTTCTCACCGTCTATACCTACGACTCGTTCGCCGCCGACTGGGGGCCAGGCCCGGCGGTGAAAAAAGCGTTTGAAGCCGATTGCAACTGCGAGCTGAAACTGGTGGCGCTGGAGGATGGCGTTTCGCTGCTCAACCGCCTGCGGATGGAGGGGAAGAACAGCAAAGCCGATGTGGTGTTGGGGCTGGACAATAATCTGCTGGAAGCGGCCACGCAAACTAAACTTTTTGCCAAAAGCGGCGTGGCGAATGAAGCGGTCAAGGTGCCCGGCGGCTGGAAAAACGACACATTTGTGCCGTTCGATTACGGCTATTTCGCCTTTGTCTACGATAAAAGCAAGCTGAAAAATCCGCCGAAAAGCCTGAAAGAACTGGTCGAGAGCGATCAAAAATGGCGGGTGATTTATCAGGACCCGCGTACCAGTACGCCAGGGCTGGGGCTGTTACTGTGGATGCGCAAAGTCTATGGCGATAACGCGCCGCAGGCCTGGCAAAAACTGGCGGCCAAAACGGTGACGGTGACGAAAGGCTGGAGCGAGGCCTACGGTTTATTTCTGAAAGGTGAAAGCGATTTGGTGCTCAGTTACACCACCTCTCCGGCGTATCACATTATTGAAGAGAAGAAGGACAATTACGCCGCCGCGAACTTCAGCGAAGGCCATTACTTACAGGTAGAAGTCGCGGCGCGTACCGTCGCCAGTAAGCAGCCGGAACTGGCGGAGAAATTCCTCAAATTTATGGTTTCTCCGGCGTTTCAAAACGCCATACCCACCGGCAACTGGATGTACCCGGTAGCGGACGTCGCCTTACCCGCAGGGTTTGAATCATTGGCAAAACCCGCCACAACGCTGGAATTCACGCCGCAACAAGTGGCAGCACAACGCCAGGCATGGATTAGCGAATGGCAACGCGCCGTCAGCCGTTAATTCCCGGCTGGCTGATTCCGGGGCTGTGCGCCGCCGCGCTGATGATAACCGTCTCGCTGGCGGCCTTTCTGGCGCTTTGGCTGAACGCGCCGTCGGGCGCGTGGTCGACAATCTGGCGGGATAGCTACCTGTGGCATGTGGTGCGCTTCTCATTCTGGCAGGCGTTTCTGTCCGCAGTGCTGTCTGTGGTCCCGGCGGTTTTTCTCGCCCGCGCGCTTTATCGACGCCGTTTTCCTGGACGTCTGGCGCTGCTGCGTCTGTGCGCCATGACGCTGATTCTGCCGGTACTGGTTGCCGTGTTCGGTATTCTTAGCGTGTATGGCCGTCAGGGCTGGCTGGCCTCGCTGTGGCAGATGCTGGGGCTTCAGTGGACATTCTCCCCCTACGGCTTGCAGGGCATTTTACTGGCGCACGCCTTTTTTAACCTGCCAATGGCGAGCCGTTTGTTGCTGCAATCTTTGGAAAGCATTCCCGGCGAGCAGCGCCAGCTCGCCGCCCAGCTCGGTATGCGCGGCTGGCATTTTTTCCGTTTTGTCGAATGGCCGTGGCTGCGCCGCCAAATTCCGCCCGTCGCGGCGCTGATTTTTATGCTCTGCTTCGCCAGTTTCGCAACGGTTCTGTCGCTCGGCGGCGGCCCGCAGGCCACCACTATCGAACTGGCTATCTTTCAGGCGCTTAGTTATGACTACGATCCCGCCCGCGCGGCGATGCTGGCATTAATCCAGATGGTCTGCTGCCTGGCGCTGGTACTGCTAAGCCAACGGCTGAGCAAAGCGATTGCGCCGGGGATGACGCTGACGCAGGGTTGGCGCGATCCTGACGATCGTCTCCACAGCCGTCTGACGGACGCCTTATTAATCGTGCTGGCGCTGCTGCTGCTGCTTCCGCCGCTGGTCGCCGTGGTGGTCGATGGCGTCAACCGCAGCCTGCCGGAGGTGCTGGCGCAACCCATTCTGTGGCAGGCTGTCTGGACATCGCTACGCATTGCGCTGGCGGCGGGCGTTCTGTGTGTGGTGCTGACCATGATGCTGCTGTGGAGTAGCCGCGAGCTACGCCAACGCCAGCAACTATTCGCCGGACAAACGCTGGAACTCAGCGGGATGTTGATCCTCGCGATGCCGGGGATCGTGCTGGCGACAGGCTTCTTTTTACTGCTCAATAGCAGCGTTGGCTTACCGGAATCCGCCGACGGCATCGTGATTTTCACCAATGCGCTGATGGCAATCCCCTACGCGCTAAAAGTCCTGGAAAACCCAATGCGCGATATTACCGCCCGTTATGGAATGCTGTGCCAGTCATTAGGAATTGAAGGCTGGTCGCGGTTAAAGGTCGTGGAACTGCGGGCGCTGAAACGTCCGCTGGCGCAGGCGCTGGCGTTTGCCTGCGTACTTTCTATCGGTGATTTTGGCGTCGTCGCGCTTTTCGGCAATGACAATTTCCGCACGCTGCCGTTTTATCTGTATCAGCAGATCGGCTCCTACCGCAGCCAGGACGGCGCAGTGACCGCGCTGATACTGCTGCTGCTCTGCTTTACGTTATTTACCCTCATAGAGAAACTACCGGGCCGACATGCTAAAACTGATTGATATCACCTGGCTTTACCATCATTTGCCGATGCGTTTTACGCTGGCGGTAGAACGCGGCGAGCAGGTGGCGATTCTTGGCCCCAGCGGCGCGGGGAAAAGCACGTTGTTGAATTTAATTGCCGGTTTTCTTGCGCCTGCCAGCGGTACGCTACTGATTGCCGGCGACGATCATACGCTTACGCCGCCCTCACGCCGTCCGGTCTCAATGCTGTTTCAGGAGAATAATTTATTCAGCCACCTGAATGTGCAGCAAAATATCGGTCTGGGGCTAAACCCTGGGTTAACGCTCAACGCCAGCCAGCGGGAAAAACGGGACGCTATCGCACATCAGATGGGCATTGAGAGTCTGATGACGCGTTTACCGGGCGAACTGTCCGGCGGCCAGCGTCAGCGGGTAGCGCTGGCGCGCTGCCTGGTACGCGAACAGCCGGTACTGCTGCTGGATGAACCGTTCTCCGCGCTCGATCCCGCGCTGCGCCAGGAGATGCTGACGTTGGTCAGCGATATCTGCCGCGAGCGACAGCTCACGCTGTTGATGGTCTCGCACAGCGTGGAAGATGCGGCGCGAATTGCGCCCCGGTCAATCGTCGTGGCCGACGGGCGTATCGCGTGGCAAGGCAAAACAGACGAGCTACTAAGCGGTCAAGCCAGCGCCTCAGCGCTATTGGGCATCAAATCCCATATTTTGTAGGCCGGATAAGGCGAAGCTGCCATCCGGCAAAGGAATCGTTAGTAACCCACAACTTTGCGCAGAATATCGATATATACCGGCATCAGCGGGTGGCGAACCAGCACCACCAGCGCGACCACGCCGATCCCGAGCGTCAACGGCGCCAGATACAGCAAACGGCTGCGGGGGAAATACGCGGTTAAACGATCGACTGCCGCTTTGCCGCTGCGCCACAGCCGCCAGCATAGCCAGCCTCCGACCCACAGCAGCAACGCCGTCGCCAGCAGCAGCCATTTGAAATCTCCGCTCTGCATATCGGAAGGAATATCGATTGCCGCTCCCGCCAGAATGCCCGGCAGGAAATAAAACGGCGGCCACAGCAAACAGCCAATCAAGTTCGGCCCAATAAATTTCGCCACGGGAAGATCCAGCATCCCTGCCACCATCGGCACCAGCGGCCTCGTCGGACCGACAAAACGTCCGACCAGGATCGTGAACATACTGTGCTGATGCAGCGCGTGTTCGGTTTTATCCAGCAGCGACTTGTTCTTTTTCATAAAAGACCAGCGGTGTAGCGGCTTTTTAAAGCGCCACCCCAGCCAGAACGAAATCCAGTCGCCCATCAGACAGCCGATAATACCCACCAGCCAGGCATGCCAAAAATTGAGCTCGCCGCTGCCGATAAGCGCGCCCAGCCCCGCCATCAGTACCGTGCCGGGTAAAATCAACCCCACCAGCGCCAGCGATTCCAGGAAGGCGACCAGCAACACGGCGATGAGCGAATACAGAGTGGATTGGGTGATAAAGTGTTCCAGCAGTGCTTGCATAGTGTGTCCGTCAGCGTGATGAAGCAGGGATTCTGCTTACCCCGTCCCCCTTCGTCAAGCCGTCAATTATCCGAATAGTTACGGCTTATGACATCTTTGTGGACACATCATTCACTTTTTATTCACATCCGGCCCTGAACTCGCTAGGACTTGCCCCGGTGCATTTTTTAAATACCCGCGAAAAATAGAGCTGATCGTCAAATCCAACATTGCGCCCAACGGTCGCTATCGGCATTCGCGTAGTGCTAAGCAGAAGTTTCGCCTGGCTGATACGCTGATCTTCGCGCCAGCTCAATACGCTAATGCCTAACTGCTGGCGGAACAGATGTGATAACCGGGAGGGCGACAGGCAGACATGCTGGGCGACGCTGGCGATATCAAAATGGCTGTCCGCCAGATGGTCGCTGATATACTGGCAGGCATCGCGCACACGGCTATCCATCGGCGGGTGCAACGACTCATTAATTACCGCCATACGTCTGAGCAACAACTGCTCCAGCAGATTGATCGCCAGTAGCTCAGAATAGCGACCTTCCCCTTGCCCGGCGCTGATGATCTGCCCGAACAGTTCGCTGAAATGCGGCTGGCGCGCCTCGTCCGGGCGGAAAAATCCTGTCTGGGCAAAGATTGTCGGCCAGGTCAGCCACTCCTGCCAGTAGGCGCGAGGCCGGAAATAAACCCACTGGTGATACCACTCGCTGGCGTCCGGATGCCGTCCATAGTGATGAATCTCGCCCGGCGGAAACAATAATATATCGCCAGGCCGACAGACAAACTGCTCGCCATTATTATTAATGACGCCCTCTCCGCGGATGGTCAGGTTAAGAATATATCCCTTCATGCCCAACGGACGATCGATAAAAAAATCCAGATATCCATTCGCTTCAATTGGCGTCAGCCCGGCGACCAGATGGGCATTAAATGAATATCCCGGCAATAGCGGATCATTTTGCGTTTCAGCCATGATTTCTCTACCCCCCGATGTTCAGAGAAGAAACAAATTGTCCATATCGACCAGGACGACAGAGCTTCCGTCTCCGCAAGACTTTGCGCTTGATGAAAGCACGTATCAACCCCGCTTGTGAAAAGCGCTTTGTAACAAAATCGTACAGTTCAGGCGATAAAATTAAGTAACAGAAGTGTCTATAACTATGGCTGGAATGTCCACATTGAATATTTGCACAGCGTCACACTTTGCAAAGCATTAGCATTTTTGTCCATAAGATTAGCGGATCCTGCCTGACGGTTTTTGCCGCGACTCTCTACTGTTTCTCCATACCTGTTTTTCTGGATGGAGTAAGACGATGGCAATTGCAATTGGCCTCGATTTTGGCAGTGATTCAGTGCGCGCTCTGGCAGTGGACTGCGCCACCGGCGACGAGATCGCCACCAGCATAGAGTGGTATCCGCGCTGGCAAGAAGGCCGTTATTGCGACGGCCCGAACAACCAGTTCCGTCATCATCCGCGCGACTACATGGAGTCAATGGAGGCCGCGCTGAAAGCCGTTCTGGCACAATTAAGCGCCGCGCAACGCGCAAATGTCGTTGGCATTGGCGTTGACAGCACCGGCTCTACGCCAGCGCCGATTGACGCCGACGGTAACGTCCTGGCGCTGCGTCCAGAGTTCGCCGAGAACCCGAATGCGATGTTTGTGCTGTGGAAAGATCACACCGCCGTGGAAGAGGCCGACGAAATCACTCGTCTGTGCCATAAGCCAGGCAAGGTCGACTACTCCCGCTATATTGGCGGCATTTACTCCAGCGAATGGTTCTGGGCGAAGATTCTGCACGTCACCCGGCAGGATAGCGCCGTCGCGCAGGCCGCCGTCTCGTGGATTGAGCTGTGCGACTGGGTGCCGGCGCTGCTTTCCGGCACCACTCGCCCGCAGGATATCCGCCGTGGCCGCTGCAGCGCCGGGCACAAAACGCTGTGGCATGAAAGCTGGGGCGGTCTGCCGCCCGCGAGCTTCTTTGATGAACTCGATCCGTGCATTAACCGTCATCTGCGCTACCCGTTATTTAGCGAAACCTTCACCGCCGATCTGCCCGTGGGCACCCTGTGCGCCGAATGGGCGCAGCGCCTCGACTTGCCGGAAAGCGTAGTGATTTCCGGCGGCGCGTTCGACTGTCACATGGGCGCGGTCGGCGCGGGCGCACAGCCCAATACGCTGGTGAAAGTCATCGGCACGTCTACCTGCGACATTCTGATTGCGGATAAACAGAGCGTCGGGGATCGCGCCGTGAAAGGCATTTGCGGTCAGGTTGACGGCAGCGTGGTGCCGAACTTTATCGGTCTGGAAGCGGGGCAATCTGCTTTCGGCGATATCTACGCCTGGTTTAGCCGCGTGTTGAGCTGGCCGCTGGAGCAACTTGCCGCGCAGCACCCGGAACTGAAACCCCAGATTAACGCCAGCCAGAAGCAGCTACTGCCAGCGCTCACCGACGCCTGGGCGAAAAATCCGTCCCTGGATCACCTGCCGGTGGTGCTCGACTGGTTTAACGGTCGCCGCACGCCAAACGCTAATCAGCGTCTGAAAGGCGTCATTACCGATCTCAATCTCGCCACCGACGCGCCAGCGCTGTTTGGCGGTCTGGTCGCTTCGACCGCCTTCGGCGCGCGCGCCATTCAGGAGTGTTTTACCGATCAGGGTATCGCGGTCAATAACGTGATGGCGCTTGGCGGCATCGCCCGTAAAAATCAGGTCATTATGCAGGTCTGCTGCGACGTACTGAATCGTCCGTTGCAGATCGTCGCTTCCGACCAGTGTTGCGCATTAGGCGCCGCTATCTTTGCCGCCGTCGCTGCGAAAGTCCATGCCGACATTCCAGCCGCCCAGCAAAGCATGGCGAGCGCGGTAGAACGCACTCTGCGCCCCCACCCTGAACAGGCGCAACGCTTCGAACAGCTTTACCGCCGCTACCAGCAGTGGGCGCTAAGCGCAGAACAACATTATCTTCCGACTGCCGCGCCGGCGCCAACGACCCCGGCCAATCAGGCAATCCTGACTCATTAAGGACACGACAATGACGATTTTTGATAATTATGAAGTATGGTTTGTGATTGGCAGCCAGCATTTGTATGGCGCAGAAACCCTGCGTCAGGTCACCCAACATGCCGAGCATGTGGTCAACGCGCTGAATACCGAAGCCAAACTGCCATGTAAACTGGTATTAAAACCGCTGGGCACCTCGCCGGATGAGATTACCGCCATTTGTCGTGACGCCAATTATGACGATCGCTGCGCAGGGCTGGTGGTCTGGCTGCACACCTTCTCCCCGGCCAAAATGTGGATCAACGGGCTGAGTATCCTTAACAAACCACTACTGCAATTCCATACCCAATTTAACGCCGCCCTGCCGTGGGACAGCATTGATATGGACTTTATGAACCTGAACCAGACTGCGCACGGCGGTCGTGAGTTCGGTTTTATCGGCGCGCGGATGCGCCAGCAGCACGCGGTCGTCACCGGTCACTGGCAGGATAAAGAGGCCCATACGCGTATCGGTGCCTGGATGCGCCAGGCGGTCTCTAAACAGGATACCCGCCAGCTAAAAGTCTGCCGCTTCGGCGACAATATGCGTGAAGTCGCAGTGACTGACGGTGATAAAGTGGCCGCGCAAATCAAATTTGGCTTTTCGGTCAATACCTGGGCGGTCGGCGATCTGGTGCAGGTGGTGAATTCTATCGGCGACGGCGATATCAACGCTCTGATTGACGAGTATGAAAGCAGCTATACCCTGACGCCCGCCACCCAAATCCACGGCGATAAACGCCAGAACGTGCGGGAGGCGGCGCGTATTGAACTCGGTATGAAGCGTTTCCTGGAACAGGGCGGCTTCCACGCATTCACTACTACCTTTGAAGATTTACACGGTCTGAAACAGCTTCCGGGTCTGGCCGTACAGCGTCTGATGCAGCAAGGCTACGGCTTTGCGGGCGAAGGCGACTGGAAAACCGCCGCTCTGCTTCGCATTATGAAAGTGATGTCAACCGGTCTGCAGGGCGGCACCTCATTTATGGAGGATTACACCTACCACTTCGAGAAAGGCAACGATCTGGTGCTCGGCTCGCACATGCTGGAAGTGTGTCCGTCCATCGCGGTGGAAGAGAAACCGATCCTCGACGTCCAGCACCTCGGCATTGGCGGCAAGGAAGATCCGGCGCGTTTGATTTTCAATACCCAAACCGGCCCGGCGATCGTCGCCAGCCTGATCGACCTCGGCGATCGTTATCGCCTGCTGGTCAACTGCATTGACACCGTAAAAACGCCGCACTCCCTGCCGAAACTGCCGGTGGCTAACGCGCTGTGGAAGGCGCAGCCGGATCTGCCGACCGCCTCCGAAGCGTGGATTCTGGCTGGCGGCGCGCACCATACCGTCTTCAGCCACGCGCTGGATCTGAACGATATGCGCCAGTTTGCAGAAATACACGATATCGAAATCGCGGTGATTGATAACGATACCCATCTGCCGGCCTTTAAGGACGCGCTGCGCTGGAACGAGGTGTATTACGGGTTCAAACGTTAATTGGTGAAACGGATTGCCCGGTGGCACTGCGTTTACCGGGCCTACGGTCCTGTAGGCCGAATAAGGCATTTATGTCGCCATCCGGCACACCGTCGCTCGTAGGCCGGATAAGCGAAGCGCCATCCGGCAGGGAGAAAACAATGTTAGAAGATCTCAAACGCCAGGTACTGGAAGCTAATCTGGCGCTGCCAAAACACAACCTGGTCACCCTTACCTGGGGTAACGTTAGCGCCGTCGATCGCGAACGCGGCGTACTGGTGATTAAGCCGTCCGGCGTCGATTATAGCGTCATGACCGCTGACGATATGGTGGTGGTCAGCCTGGAGAGCGGTGAAGTCGTTGAAGGTCATAAGAAACCGTCGTCCGATACGCCAACCCACCGTCTGTTGTACCAGGCATTTCCGACTATCGGCGGCATCGTACACACCCATTCGCGCCACGCGACTATCTGGGCGCAGGCGGGTCAGCCAATTCCGGCGACGGGAACCACCCATGCCGACTATTTCTACGGTACGATTCCCTGCACTCGCAAAATGACCGAGGCGGAAATTAATGGCGAGTATGAATGGGAAACGGGCAATGTCATTGTTGAAACCTTTGAAAAACAAGGCATTGACGCCGCTCAAATGCCCGGCGTGCTTGTCCATTCGCACGGCCCGTTTGCCTGGGGTAAAAATGCCGAGGATGCAGTGCATAACGCCATCGTGCTGGAAGAAGTGGCCTATATGGGGATCTTCTGCCGCCAGCTTGCGCCGCAGTTGCCCGACATGCAGCAATCCCTGCTGGATAAACACTATCTACGCAAACACGGCGCAAAAGCCTATTACGGGCAGTAATGCCTCTAAAAACGCGTCCCATGGGGGGCGCGTTGATGAATCTGGTCGGTGATATATTCAGCAAATGCGCTTTGATAGACGTAATGATCAGAACTCACATATTCAATAATATTGTCATAATGTCCCTGCCACGCTTTTCCTTCCAGCGCATGGAAGAAAATATAATCTTCGATTGTTGACTGCCAGCGTTGCCCATTTAACAGATAGTTAATAATGGTATCCCGATGTCCGTTTTTTCTGTCGTGTCCTTGCCAGTGAAAAAAAGCATTGCCGTTTTCAATAATCTCGGTACGCCAAATCTGTTCTGTCCATGTTTTATACTCAAAAAATCGACTCACGGTTTTTATGGAAGGGTTAGCGCGTTGAGTATTGACGAAAAGATAACGGTCGTTCCCTACCAGACGCGCCTGCATACTCACATTCATAAAAGATCATTCCCGAATACCACAAATTTTGATAAAAACACCCGCACCCGAAAGTCAAAATAAAATTATATTCTAAAATAAAAATTAAATTATGCAGAGAGTTCCCGACGAATTCGCACTGTAATCCATTTTTATTTAACCATAGCGGCCAATTGGAATATTATATTTCTACCTGACGGTGCGGATGTTCCAAATGAAATTGTTACACTTTTCATTAATTAAAACAAACAAAAAATATCGCTTTTTTGTTAATCCGAGAAATAAGTAACAGATTCGAACAAGCGCCTTTCTGAAAAATACTTAATGTATGAAAACAGACTTGACACAAAACGGCTAATACATGGGTAAAAACTGTAAATAAAAATGATTCAAAATTAGCAGTTATAGGATAATTATATCTGCTGTCTACACCAGCATCATTATACCCTTCATACTTCGAGTTGCTTATGTGTTGGCTACGGATTACTCGGCCCATCCATGGGCCTTGCCCTGACGGGCCGTCGCACGCGACGTTCAAATCTGCTCCCGGCAGATTTGTCGCTCACCCCAGTCACATAGTTATCTATGCTCCTGGGGACTCACTCCCTTGCCGCCTTTAAGCAACTCGAATTATTTTGGGTATATATTGATAAATATACGTCAGCAAAAATATCTGACGCTAAAAGCCATTTTATCGTTAAAATATCCATTACACCCGTCACGGGGAACGAACTCATTCATGAAATATCGCTACATCATCAGAATCGCGGCAGGCATAATTCTCATTATGGCTACGGTGTTTATCCATAATGCCATCGCTATTTATCAGTTCAGTCAGCAAAACCAGACGCGCGTAGCTGACTGCGCGATTGTCGCAGGAGCAGGCGTTAGCGGAAAAACGCCTTCTCCCGTTTTTCAGGCCAGACTGGATCATGCCATCTGGCTTTACCAACAACACATTGTCCGCGCGTTGGTATTAACCGGCGGCTACGGCGCTGGCGCAACGGTTTCCGACGCGGCGATAGCCCGTCAATACGTTCTGGAAAAAGGGATTCCGGCTAAGGCGATTTTTATTGAAGAGCGCTCTACCGTGACGCGCGAAAATATTCGTTACGCAAAACAGATACTGCGACAACAACAATGGCGCACAGCGTTACTGGTCAGCGATCCGCTGCATATGCTGCGTCTGAAAACTATCGCTCAGGATAATGGTATCGATAGCCGCTCATCACCCACGCGATCCACCCGCTATAAATCCTGGTGGGCGCAAACCCGCTTCTTACTGCGAGAAACTTTTTATTACAGCGGATATCGGCTTTTACGTTATATGCCTGTACAAAATAACAGTATTACCCCCTAAAACAGGTTATAATTAGCGTGAATTTTTTAGACAGGTAATCATCGTGGCGCAGGCAGGTTTCATTTTAACCCGGCACTGGCGGGATACGCCGCAAGGGACGGAGGTCTCTTTCTGGCTGGCGACAGACAACGGCCCTGTGCAGGCGACGCTGGCGCCGCAAGAGTCCGTGGCGTTTATTCCGACCAGCCAGACCTCCCGCGCCGCCTCGCTGCTACAGGCGGAAAAAGACTATCGCCTGACGCCGCTCCAGCTGCGAGACTTTCATCGTCAGCCGGTCTCCGGTCTGTATTGCCGTACTCACCGCCAGCTTATGCGGATGGAGAAACTGCTGCGCGAAAACGGCGTCACCGTTTATGAAGCGGATGTACGCCCGCCGGAACGTTACCTGATGGAGCGTTTTATTACGTCGCCCGTTTGGGTAGACGGCGAGATGCGCAACGGCGTTATCCGCAATGCGCGTCTTAAACCCCACCCCGACTATCGACCGCCGCTAAAATGGGTCTCGCTGGATATCGAAACCACGCGACACGGCGAACTGTATTGCATTGGTCTGGAAGGCTGCGGCCAGCGTACCGTTTATATGCTGGGTCCGGCGAATGGCGATGACCGCCAACTGGACTTCGAGCTTGTGTATGTCGCCAGCCGCCCGCAGTTGCTGGAAAAACTCAACGCCTGGTTTGCCGAGCATGATCCTGACGTCATCATCGGCTGGAACGTGGTGCAGTTCGACCTGCGTATGCTGCAAAAATATGCCGAACGCTACCGTATCCCTTTACGGCTGGGGCGAGACAATAGCGAACTGGAGTGGCGCGAACATGGCTTCAAAAACGGCGTTTTTTTCGCCCAGGCCAGAGGGCGAGTCATTATCGATGGTATCGACGCGCTTAAATCCGCGTTCTGGAATTTTTCGTCTTTTTCGCTGGAAGCCGTCTCGCAGGAACTGCTCGGCGAAGGAAAATCCATTGATAATCCCTGGGATCGTATGGATGAGATCGATCGCCGCTTTGCCCAGGATAAACCCGCCCTCGCCACCTACAACCTGAAAGACTGCGAGCTGGTCACGCGCATTTTCCATAAAACCGAGATCATGCCGTTTTTGCTGGAACGCGCGACGATCAACGGCCTGCCGGTCGATCGCCACGGCGGTTCGGTCGCCGCATTCGGGCATCTTTACTTTCCGCGAATGCACCGCGCCGGCTATGTCGCGCCCAATCTCGGCGAAGTGCCGCCGCTGGCAAGTCCCGGCGGCTACGTAATGGATTCACAACCCGGATTATACGATTCAGTACTGGTGCTGGATTATAAAAGCCTGTACCCGTCGATTATCCGCACGTTTTTGATTGATCCCGTCGGGCTGGTCGAAGGCATGGCGCAGCCGGATCCGGAACACAGTACCGAAGGTTTCCTTGACGCCTGGTTTTCACGAGAAAAGCACTGCCTGCCGGAAATTGTTAGCCAAATCTGGCACGGGCGCGATGAAGCCAAACGTCAGGGCAATAAACCGCTCTCGCAGGCGCTTAAAATCATTATGAACGCCTTTTATGGCGTACTCGGCACCACGGCCTGCCGCTTTTTCGATCCCCGTCTGGCGTCGTCAATCACCATGCGCGGTCATGCGATTATGCGCCAGACCAAAGCGCTGATTGAGGCGCAGGGTTATAACGTAATTTATGGCGATACCGATTCCACTTTCGTCTGGCTCCGGCGCGCGCATTCAGAAGCCGATGCGGCGGAAATCGGGCACAGGCTGGTGCGTCACGTGAACGAATGGTGGGCGCAGACGTTACAACAGCAAAATTTGACCAGCGCGCTGGAGCTGGAGTTTGAAACCCACTTTTGCCGTTTTCTGATGCCGACCATCCGCGGCGCGGATACTGGCAGTAAAAAACGCTACGCGGGCCTGATTCAGGAAGGCGACAGCCAGCGCATGGTATTTAAAGGTCTGGAAACGGTGCGGACCGACTGGACGCCGCTGGCGCAGCGCTTTCAACAGGAGCTGTATCTGCGTGTTTTTCGCAATGAACCTTATCAAGACTATGTGCGTGAGACTATCGATAAACTGATGGCGGGCGAACTGGACGCACAGCTGGTTTATCGTAAGCGTCTGCGTCGCCCTTTACATGAGTACCAACGTAACGTTCCGCCGCACGTTCGCGCCGCCCGGCTGGCGGATGAACAAAACCTGAAGCAGGGTCGTCCGGCGCAGTATCAGAATCGCGGCGCCATAAAATATGTCTGGACTGTTAACGGCCCCGAGCCCGTGGATTACCAGCAGTCGCCGCTGGATTACGAACACTATCTTACCCGCCAGCTACAACCCGTGGCGGAAGGAATTCTTCCCTTCGTTGAAGATAATTTTGCTACACTACTGACCGGGCAACTGGGGCTATTTTGACGCGTGACGAAAGCGCCGCCTTCCAGTACCATAGCGCCCTTTCCATTCCTGGACCTAATTAACGCCACTACCACATTAGCCTGGTAGCGGGGTCGTATACTCGCAATTATCCAGTGCTGTCGCCTGGGAATGGCGAGTAATGCCTGCAATTAAAGATATAGAGCCGAACACATATGCCTTTTACACTTGGTCAACGCTGGATCAGCGATACAGAAAGCGAGCTGGGACTTGGAACCGTTGTTGCGATGGATGCGCGAACCGTCACCTTACTTTTCCCGTCCACGGGGGAAAACCGCCTGTATGCGCGCAGTGATTCTCCCGTGACCCGCGTCATGTTCAACCCTGGCGATACGATTACAAGCCATGAAGGCTGGCAGCTACATATCGATGAAGTAAAAGAAGAAAATGGCCTGCTTGTTTATGTCGGCACCCGCCTGGATACCGAAGAGACCAATGTGACGTTGCGCGAAGTTCTGCTCGACAGCAAGTTGGTTTTCAGTAAGCCCCAGGATCGTCTGTTCGCCGGTCAAATCGATCGAATGGATCGGTTCGCGCTGCGCTATCGCGCCCGTAAATTTCAGAGCGAGCAGTACCGGATGCCATACAGCGGTCTGCGCGGTCAGCGGACCAATCTGATCCCGCATCAGCTTAATATCGCTCATGATGTAGGTCGTCGCCACGCGCCGCGCGTACTGCTGGCGGATGAAGTGGGCTTAGGTAAAACCATTGAAGCCGGGATGATTCTGCATCAACAGTTATTATCCGGCGCGGCGGAACGCGTATTGATCATCGTTCCGGAAACCCTGCAACACCAGTGGCTGGTAGAAATGCTGCGCCGTTTCAACCTGCGCTTCGCGCTGTTCGATGACGAACGCTATACCGAAGCGCAGCACGACGCGTATAACCCGTTTGAAACCGAACAACTGGTGATCTGCTCGCTGGATTTCGCCCGCCGTAATAAGCAGCGTCTGGAACATTTGTGCGACGCCGAGTGGGATCTGCTGGTGGTCGACGAAGCGCATCATCTGGTGTGGAGTACCGATGCGCCGAGCCGTGAATATATGGCCATCGAACAGTTAGCTGAACGCGTACCGGGCGTGCTGCTGCTGACCGCCACGCCAGAACAGCTGGGGATGGAAAGCCATTTCGCCCGTCTGCGCCTGCTGGATCCGAACCGTTTCCACGATTTCGAACAGTTTGTCGAAGAACAGAAAAACTACCGCCCTGTCGCCGATGCGGTGGCCATGCTGCTGGCGGGCAATAAACTCAGCAACGACGAACTGAACAGGCTGGGCGATCTGATCGGCGAACAGGATATTGAACCGCTGTTGCAGGCCGCTAATAGCGATCGCGACGATGCGCAGGCCGCCCGTGATGAGCTGGTGTCGATGCTGATGGATCGCCACGGCACCAGCCGCGTTCTGTTCCGCAACACCCGTAACGGCGTCAAGGGGTTCCCGAAACGTGAACTGCATACGGTAAAACTGCCGCTGCCGACCCAGTATCAGACCGCCATTAAGGTCTCCGGCATTATGGGCGCGCGTAAAAGCGCGGAAGATCGCGCCCGCGATATGCTCTATCCGGAACAAATTTATCAGGAGTTCGAAGGCGATACTGGCACCTGGTGGAACTTCGACCCACGCGTTGAGTGGCTAATGGGCTATCTGACCAGCCATCGTTCGCAAAAAGTGCTGGTGATCTGCGCCAAAGCGACCACCGCGTTACAGCTGGAGCAGGTGCTGCGCGAACGCGAAGGCATCCGCGCCGCCGTGTTCCATGAGGGCATGTCGATTATCGAACGCGACCGCGCCGCCGCCTGGTTCGCCGAAGAAGATACCGGCGCGCAGGTGCTGTTATGTTCCGAAATCGGCTCCGAAGGACGTAACTTCCAGTTTGCCAGCAATCTGGTGATGTTCGACTTGCCGTTTAACCCGGATCTGCTGGAACAGCGTATTGGTCGTCTGGATCGTATCGGCCAGGCGCATGATATCCAGATCCACGTCCCGTACCTGGAAAAAACCGCCCAGTCGGTGCTGGTTCGCTGGTATCACGAAGGGCTGGACGCCTTTGAGCACACCTGCCCAACCGGTCGCGCGATTTATGATTCAGCCTACGCCAATCTGATTAACTATCTGGCCGCGCCTGAAGAAACCGACGGGTTTGACGATCTGATCAAATCCTGCCGCGAGCAACATGAAGCGCTAAAAGCCCAGTTAGAACAGGGCCGCGACCGCCTGCTGGAGATCCACTCCAACGGCGGAGAAAAAGCCCAACAGCTCGCACAAAGCATTGAAGAACAGGACGACGACACCAACCTGATCGCGTTCGCCATGAACCTGTTCGATATCGTCGGCATTAACCAGGACGATCGCGGCGACAACCTGATCGTGCTGACGCCGTCCGACCACATGTTGGTGCCGGATTTCCCCGGCCTGCCGGAAGACGGCTGTACTATCACGTTTGAACGTGACGTAGCCCTGTCTCGCGAAGATGCGCAGTTTATTACCTGGGAACATCCGCTCATCCGTAACGGACTGGATCTGATCCTCTCCGGCGACACCGGCAGCAGCACCATTTCGCTGTTGAAAAATAAAGCGCTGCCCGTCGGCACGCTGCTGGTCGAACTGGTTTACGTCGTGGAAGCGCAGGCGCCGAAACAGCTACAACTGAACCGCTTCCTGCCGCCGACGCCGGTACGTATGCTGTTAGATAAAAACGGCAACAATCTGGCCGCCCAGGTCGAGTTTGAAACCTTCAACCGTCAGCTCAGCGCCGTGAATCGCCACACCGGCAGCAAACTGGTTAACGCCGTGCAACAGGACGTCCACGCCATTTTGCAACTGGGCGAGACGCAGATTGAAAAGTCCGCCAGAGCGCTGATTGATAACGCGCGTCGCGAGGCGGATGAAAAACTGTCCGGGGAACTGTCGCGTCTGGAAGCGCTGCGCGCCGTCAACCCGAACATTCGCGACGACGAACTTGCCGCTATCGACAGCAACCGTCAGCAGGTGCTGGAAAGCCTGAATCAGGCAGGCTGGCGTCTGGACGCGCTGCGTCTTATCGTCGTCACGCACCAATAACGGAGCCGTACATGGGGATGGAAAACTACAATCCGCCGCAGGAACCCTGGCTGGTTATCCTGTATCAGGATGAGCACATTATGGTGGTCAATAAGCCCAGCGGCCTGTTGTCCGTGCCGGGGCGTCTGGAAGCGCACAAAGACAGCATTATGACGCGTATCCAGCGCGACTACCCGCAGGCAGAATCGGTGCATCGTCTGGATATGGCCACCAGCGGCGTGATTGTAGTGGCGCTGACCAAAGCCGCGGAGCGGGAGCTAAAACGCCAGTTCCGCGAACGTGAGCCGAAAAAGCAGTATGTGGCGCGCGTATGGGGTCATCCCTCCCCGGCGGAAGGGCTGGTTGACTTACCGCTCATCTGCGACTGGCCGAACCGGCCAAAGCAGAAAGTGTGTTATGAAACCGGCAAACCGGCGCAAACGGAATATAACGTGGTGGAGTTTGCGGCGGATAATACCGCCCGCGTGGTGCTCAAGCCGATCACCGGACGTTCGCATCAGCTTCGTGTGCATATGCTGGCGTTAGGCCACCCGATTTTAGGCGATCGGTTTTACGCCTCGCCGGAAGCGTTGTCGCTGGCGCCGCGTTTGCAGTTACACGCCGAAATGCTGACCATTACCCACCCCGCTTACGGTAACAGCATGACGTTTAAAGTCCCGGCAGATTTTTAAATTCTGAGCCAATTTATGCCGGGGCGCTTCGCTTGCCCGGCCTACATTCATTAACGTAGGCCGGATAAGGCGCTAGCCGCATCCGGCAATTCAATCACTTGAAGCCTTTCTGTTCTTTGATTAGCTCATACGCTTTCTGAATTTCCTGCGCTTTTTGCTTCGCCATCTCCATCATCTCCGGCGGCAAACCTTTGGCCACCAGCTTATCGGGATGATGCTCGCTCATCAGTTTGCGATAAGCGCGTTTAATGGTGGTTGCATCATCGGTGGTTTTAACCCCCAGCACATTACAGGCATCTTCCAGCGTCGGGCCGCGCTGCGCCTGCTGCCAGCCGCCGCCGGACTGTTGATGATAACCGCCGCCAAACTGCGCGCCGCCCTGCATCATGCGCAGAAACTGATCGAACTGTACGCGGGAAATACCTAACTCTTCCGCAATCACATACAGCACTTCCCGCTCATTAGGGTGTAGCGAGCCATCGGCAAACGCCGCCTGGATCTGAATTTCCAGAAACATCCGGATCAGATCAAAACGCCCGAAGCAGACGCTACGAAACTGCCGCATCTTTTCACGTAATGGGTAATTATCCGCTTTTCCGACCCGAAAGGCGTTCTGCGCGGCAGTACGTGAATCGCCGTGTAAATTCATACGATCCATCAACTGACTGGCGATATGAATATCCGCTTCCGTCACCCGTCCTTTTGATTTGGTTAAGTGGCCCATCACCTCAAAGGTGGTGGCAAAAAACAGCGCCTGCCGTTCCCGCTGGTTGGCAAACCACGCCATTTTTCGGCTGCGGGCTTTGTCGAACATATGGCCCACCAGCAGACCCAGGACCACGCCCCAAAAGCCGCCGCCCATCATCAGGGCTACGGCGACGCCAATTATCTTTCCCCAGTACTGCATAGACTCCCCAAAACGTTACGCTATCGGTGAGGCTATCTCCCACAAAATAAGGTGCTTTTCCGCGAATGAAGGCTACGGTCATTTGTGGGACATCGCCTATAATTTGCATTATCATACCTGTCATTCAATGCCGTGCCTAACACCACAGACGCTAAACGGCAGGATTAACACTGGCGCAGCGAAGATGAGTAAGTTAGGCTGTGACCGTTTGTCACGCGCAACGCTACCGATGATGGAACAATAAATACAACGTATGAAAAAACGTATTCCCACTCTTCTGGCCACCATGATCGCCAGCGCCCTTTATAGTCATCAGGGGCTGGCAGCCGATCTCGCCTCACAGTGTATGTTGGGCGTGCCAAGCTACGATCGTCCTCTGGTAAAAGGCGATACCAACGATCTGCCGGTTACTATCAATGCCGATAACGCTAAAGGTAACTACCCGGACGATGCCGTTTTTACCGGCAACGTGGACATTATGCAGGGGAATAGCCGCCTGCAAGCGGATGAAGTGCAGCTTCATCAGAAGCAGGCGGAAGGTCAGCCGGAACCTGTACGCACCGTCGATGCGCTGGGTAATGTGCATTATGATGACAATCAGGTCATCCTTAAAGGGCCGAAGGGCTGGGCGAACCTGAACACCAAAGACACGAACGTCTGGGAAGGCGATTACCAGATGGTGGGCCGTCAGGGGCGCGGTAAAGCCGATCTCATGAAACAGCGCGGCGAAAACCGCTATACCATTCTGGAAAACGGCAGCTTTACCTCCTGTCTGCCTGGCTCCGATACCTGGAGCGTGGTGGGGAGTGAAGTCATCCATGACCGCGAAGAACAGGTTGCGGAGATCTGGAACGCCCGGTTTAAAGTAGGTCCGGTTCCGATCTTTTATAGCCCCTATTTACAGCTACCCGTCGGTGACAAACGTCGCTCAGGTTTCCTGATCCCGAACGCGAAATACACGACCAAGAACTATTTCGAGTTCTACTTACCGTATTACTGGAACATCGCGCCCAATATGGACGCCACCATCACCCCGCACTATATGCACCGCCGCGGCAATATTATGTGGGAGAACGAATTCCGTTATCTCACGCAGGCAGGCGAGGGAGTGATGGAATTAGATTATCTGCCTTCTGATAAAGTCTACGAGGACGATCATCCCAAAGAGGGCGATAAGCACCGCTGGTTATTCTACTGGCAGCACTCAGGCGTGATGGATCAGGTGTGGCGTTTTAACGTCGATTACACCAAAGTCAGCGACTCCAGCTACTTTAACGATTTCGACAGTAAGTACGGTTCCAGTACCGACGGTTACGCAACGCAGAAATTCAGCGTCGGCTACGCCGTACAAAACTTTGACGCTACGGTGTCGACCAAACAATTCCAGGTCTTTAACGATCAAAACACCAGCAGCTACTCTGCGGAGCCGCAGTTAGACGTTAACTACTACCATAACGATCTCGGGCCGTTTGATACCCGGATTTACGGCCAGGCGGTACATTTCGTCAACACCAAAGACAATATGCCGGAAGCGACCCGCGTCCACCTGGAGCCAACCATCAATTTGCCGCTCTCCAACCGCTGGGGCAGCCTGAACACCGAAGCGAAGCTGATGGCGACGCACTATCAGCAAACGAATCTGGACAGCTATAACAGCGATCCAAACAATAAAAATAAGCTGGAAGATTCGGTTAACCGCGTCATGCCGCAGTTTAAAGTCGACGGTAAGCTCATCTTCGAACGCGATATGGCGATGCTGGCGCCGGGGTATACCCAGACGCTGGAACCACGCGTGCAGTACCTGTATGTGCCGTACCGCGACCAGAGCGGCATCTATAACTACGATTCTTCTTTGCTGCAATCCGACTATAACGGCCTGTTCCGCGACCGCACTTATGGCGGTCTCGACCGTATTGCTTCCGCCAACCAGGTCACGACCGGCGTCACAACACGCATTTATGATGATGCCGCCGTTGAACGTTTTAACGTTTCTGTTGGTCAAATCTACTATTTCACGGAGTCTCGCACCGGCGATGACAACATTAAATGGGAGAATGACGACAAAACCGGTTCGCTGGTTTGGGCAGGCGACACTTACTGGCGTATTTCAGAACGCTGGGGGCTGCGTAGCGGAGTGCAGTACGATACCCGTCTGGATAGCGTCGCTACCAGCAGCAGCAGCCTCGAATACCGTCGGGATCAGGATCGTCTGGTACAGTTGAACTACCGCTATGCCAGCCCGGAATATATTCAGGCTACGTTGCCTTCGTATTATTCCACGGCAGAGCAGTATAAAAACGGCATCAACCAGGTGGGCGCGGTGGCAAGTTGGCCGATTGCCGATCGCTGGTCGATTGTCGGCGCGTACTACTTCGATACCAATTCGAGCAAACCTGCAGACCAGATGCTCGGCTTGCAGTACAACTCTTGCTGCTATGCGATCCGCGTCGGATACGAACGTAAGCTGAACGGTTGGGATAACGATAAACAACACGCGATTTATGATAACGCGATTGGCTTCAACATTGAGCTGCGCGGTTTGAGCTCTAACTACGGCCTCGGCACGCAAGAAATGTTGCGTTCGAACATTCTGCCGTACCAAAGCTCTATGTAATCTGATTGATTTACAACGTAATCCGCATTGCGGTTAATTGAAATGGAAAAAGTATGAAGAACTGGAAAACGCTGCTTCTCGGTATCGCCATGATCGCGAATACCAGTTTCGCTGCCCCCCAGGTAGTCGATAAAGTCGCAGCCGTCGTCAATAATGGCGTCGTGCTGGAAAGCGACGTTGATGGCTTAATGCAATCAGTCAAACTCAACGCGGGTCAGGCAGGTCAGCAGCTTCCGGACGACGCCACGCTGCGTCACCAGATCCTGGAACGTTTGATTATGGATCAAATTATCCTGCAGATGGGTCAGAAGATGGGGGTGAAGATCACGGATGAGCAGTTGGATCAGGCCATCGCCAACATCGCCAAACAAAACAATATGACGATGGATCAGATGCGCAGCCGTCTGGCTTACGATGGGCTGAACTATTCAACCTACCGTAACCAGATTCGTAAAGAGATGATTATCTCTGAAGTGCGCAACAACGAGGTTCGTCGCCGTATCACCGTTTTGCCGCAAGAAGTTGACGCGCTGGCAAAACAGATTGGCACCCAAAACGACGCCAGCACCGAGCTGAACCTGAGCCATATCCTGATTGCTCTGCCGGAAAACCCAACCTCCGAGCAGGTTAACGACGCACAGCGCCAGGCGGAAAGCATTGTTGAAGAAGCGCGTAACGGCGCAGATTTCGGCAAACTGGCGATTACCTACTCTGCCGACCAGCAGGCGTTAAAAGGCGGTCAGATGGGCTGGGGCCGTATCCAGGAGCTGCCGGGGATTTTCGCCCAGGCGCTGAGCACCGCGAAGAAAGGCGACATTGTCGGCCCGATTCGCTCCGGCGTCGGCTTCCACATTCTGAAAGTAAATGACCTGCGCGGTCAGAGCCAGAGTATCTCCGTGACCGAAGTTCACGCTCGTCACATTCTGCTTAAGCCGTCGCCGATCATGAACGATCAGCAGGCGCGCCTGAAGCTGGAAGAAATCGCGGCTGACATTAAGAGTGGTAAAACCACCTTTGCCGCTGCGGCGAAAGAGTACTCTCAGGACCCGGGCTCCGCTAACCAGGGCGGTGATTTGGGTTGGGCTACGCCAGATATTTTCGACCCGGCGTTCCGCGACGCGCTAACGAAGCTGCATAAAGGCCAAATAAGCGCGCCGGTACACTCCTCTTTCGGCTGGCATCTGATCGAATTGCTGGATACGCGTAAGGTAGACAAAACCGATGCGGCGCAGAAAGATCGCGCTTATCGTATGCTGATGAACCGTAAATTCTCAGAAGAAGCGGCGACCTGGATGCAAGAACAGCGCGCCAGCGCTTACGTTAAGATTTTGAGTAACTAATGAGCAGTGCGCAACGCGTTGTTATCACTCCCGGCGAACCCGCCGGGATTGGCCCCGATCTTGTCGTCCAACTGGCGCAACGCGCGTGGCCGATTGAACTGGTCGTCTGTGCGGACGGCGCGCTCCTGACGGAGCGGGCCGCCATGCTCGGCCTGCCTCTCTCGCTTCTCCCTTACTCGCCTGATGTCCCCGCTGCGCCGCAGCCCGCGGGAACGCTGACCCTATTGCCGGTCTCGCTGCGCGCGCCTGCCATCTCCGGTCAGTTGACGGTAGAAAATGGCCCCTACGTGGTAGAGACGCTGGCGCGAGCGTGTGATGGCTGTCTGAACGGTGAATTTGCCGCGCTGATCACAGGCCCCGTGCACAAAGGCGTTATTAACGACGCAGGCATTTCGTTTACCGGTCATACCGAGTTTTTCGAAGAGCGTTCGCAGGCGAAAAAAGTCGTGATGATGCTGGCAACCGAAGAACTTCGCGTGGCGCTGGCGACCACGCATCTGCCGCTACGGGCGATTGCAGACGCCATCACCCCTGCGCTTTTGCACGAAGTGATTGCTATTTTGCATCACGATTTGCGGACCAAATTTGGTATTGCCGAACCGCGCATTCTTGTCTGTGGCCTGAATCCGCACGCGGGCGAAGGCGGTCATATGGGCACGGAAGAGATAGACACCATCATTCCGGTGCTCGACGAGCTGCGGGCGCAGGGGATGAAACTCAACGGGCCGCTACCTGCTGATACGCTGTTTCAGCCCAAATATCTCGATAATGCCGACGCGGTGCTGGCGATGTACCACGATCAGGGCCTGCCCGTGCTAAAATACCAGGGATTCGGTCGGGGAGTGAATATTACGCTCGGCCTACCTTTTATTCGAACCTCCGTTGACCACGGCACCGCGCTTGAACTGGCGGGCCGTGGAAAAGCGGATGTCGGCAGTTTTATTACGGCGCTTAATCTCGCCATCAAAATGATTGTTAATACCCAATGAATAATCGAGTCCATCAGGGCCATTTAGCCCGTAAACGCTTCGGGCAAAACTTTCTCAACGATCGGTTTGTGATCGACAGTATTGTTTCTGCTATTAATCCGCAAAAAGGCCAGGCGATGGTTGAAATCGGCCCCGGCCTGGCGGCGCTGACGGAGCCGGTCGGCGAACGACTGGATAAGCTCACGGTCATTGAACTTGACCGCGATCTGGCGGCGCGTTTGCAAACCCATCCGTTTTTAGGGCCGAAGCTGACTATTTATCAGCAGGACGCCATGACCATGAACTTTGGCGAACTGTCTGCGCAGTTGGGCCAACCGCTGCGTGTGTTCGGCAATCTGCCCTATAATATCTCCACCCCGCTGATGTTCCATCTCTTTAGCTATACTGATGCCATTGCCGACATGCACTTTATGTTGCAAAAAGAAGTGGTAAATCGTCTGGTTGCAGGGCCGAACAGCAAAGCGTATGGTCGTTTAAGCGTGATGGCGCAATATTACTGTCAGGTGATCCCGGTGCTTGAAGTGCCGCCATCCGCCTTCACGCCGCCGCCCAAAGTGGACTCCGCCGTGGTGCGTCTGGTTCCACACGCAACAATGCCTTACCCGGTTAAAGATATTCGCGTGTTGAGCCGTATTACCACCGAGGCCTTTAACCAGCGCCGTAAAACGATCCGTAACAGTCTCGGCAATCTTTTTAGCGTTGAGACGTTGACGGAAATGGGTATTGACCCGGCAATGCGCGCGGAAAATATCTCTGTCGCGCAGTACTGCCAGATGGCCAATTATCTGTCGGAAAACGCGCCTTTGAAGGAGAGTTAAACATGATCAATTCGCCCAGAGTGTGTATTCAGGTGCAAAGCGTCTACATTGAGGCGCAATCCTCACCTGACGATGAACGTTACGTTTTTGCCTATACCGTAACCATCCGCAATCTGGGCCGGGCGCCAGTGCAGCTATTGGGCCGCTACTGGCTGATTACCAATGGTCATGGCCGTGAAACCGAAGTCCAGGGCGAAGGTGTGGTTGGCGTCCAGCCGCGCATTGCGCCTGGCGAAGAGTATCAGTACACCAGCGGCGCGGTAATTGAAACGCCGCTGGGCACCATGCAGGGTCATTACGAAATGATCGATGAAAATGGCGACGCCTTTACCATCGACATTCCCGTGTTTCGACTCGCCGTCCCTACACTCATTCACTAAAATTATAACAATGGCAACTTATCTCATCGGCGACGTTCACGGTTGCTACGACGAACTGATCGCCTTATTACAGCAAGTGGAATTTACGCCAGATACAGACACTCTATGGCTGACTGGCGATTTGGTCGCCCGCGGTCCCGGTTCGCTGGACGTGTTACGCTACGTCAAATCACTTGGCAATAGCGTGCGTTTGGTGCTGGGGAATCACGATTTACACCTGTTGGCCGTATTCGCCGGGATTAGCCGCAACAAACCTAAAGACCGGCTGACCCCGCTTCTTGAAGCGCCGGACGCCGATGAGCTGTTGAATTGGTTACGCCGTCAGCCGCTGTTGCAGGTAGATGAAGAGAAAAAGCTGGTCATGGCGCATGCGGGTATTACCCCGCAGTGGGATTTGCAGACGGCAAAAGAGTGCGCCCGCGATGTTGAAGCGGTGCTGTCGAGCGACTCGTACCCGTTTTTCCTCGACGCGATGTATGGCGATATGCCGAATAACTGGTCGCCGGAGTTAAGCGGTCTGGCGCGGCTACGCTTTATTACTAATGCTTTTACCCGTATGCGTTACTGCTTTCCTAACGGTCAACTGGATATGTACAGTAAAGCGTCGCCGGAAAATGCCCCTGCGCCGCTGAAGCCGTGGTTCGCCATTCCGGGGCCGGTGAGCGAGGCTTACAGTATTGCGTTCGGGCACTGGGCGTCGCTGGAAGGGAAAGGGACGCCGGAAGGTATTTACGCGCTGGATACCGGCTGCTGCTGGGGCGGGGAGTTGACCTGTTTACGCTGGGAAGATAAACAGTATTTTGTGCAGCCGTCAAACCGCCAGATGGATATGGGCGAAGGCGAAGCGGTCAACGCCTGATAGGTTTATGCCTGATGGCGCTACGCTTATCAGGCCTACATCCGGCTACATCTGGCTCAAGAGTAGGCCGGATAAGGCGTTTCGCCGCCATCCGGCACTACAGCGTTAACGACGTTCCAGAATCTCGAAACAATAGCTGTGAGAATTCTGCGCGTCGGCATCGTGAAACTCACTGAATACCGATTCCCAGTCATCCGGTTCATAATCCGGAAAATGGGTATCGCCTTCGACTTCCGCATCAATATGCGTCAGATAAAGCTTCTGCGCTTTTGGCAAGAACTGCTCGTACACGCGCCCGCCGCCAATGACCATAATTTCCGGCGCATCGCCGCAAGCGGCAATCGCCTCATCGACAGACTTCACCCACTGCACGCGATCGTCGGTGCCCGGCTGGCTGCTGATAACAATATTTTTACGTCCCGGTAAGGGGCGACCGATGGACTCCCAGGTGTGACGTCCCATGACGACAGGTTTATTTAACGTGTTACGTTTAAACCAGGCGAGATCGGCAGGCAGGTTCCACGGCATGGCGTTTTCCATACCGATGACGCGATCCACCGCTAACGCCGCAATCAGACTGATCATTAATTATTTCCTGATACAAAAAAAATTGCCGCCACTATACGTAAAGCGCAATCTTTCGTCGACTGACGAAAAGAGGATGAGCACGAAAATTTTTCGTTCTGCTGGCGACGCCACTCATTTGATGTGGAGCGCCAGCATTACAGTAGTTCAAAAACAGCCAATTAGCAGTAAAGTTTGCAGAACATCACATTTTTTACTTTAGATTGACGGTTTGACCTCGGGTTCATCGGCGACCTCCCCGGAATGTTTGCCCTCAGCCGTTCCCTGCCAGCCGTGGCGCTGAATCAACGACAGATGCTCCCGGTCCTCGGTAATAATTTCGCTCAACATCGCGCTGGTACGTTTATAGGCGGCGGCGCGAGATAACGGATCGTTTTCCCCTTTCGCCATCTCTTCCACCATCCGGGTATTAAAATGGCGGAACAGATCCGCGCGCTCGCGGGCTTCATAACGCCCCAGCCCCAGCGCCTCCAGCGCCTGTCGCCCGCTTTTGAGCGCGCCTTCGAAGGTTTCACGTTCGGGCATCGCCACACCAGCCTGGCGCAGGCGAATGTAATGATCGACATCACGGGCACGGGCGATAATCTGCAGATGCGGGAAATGCGACTTCACCAGTTCACTCAGTTGCAAATTGGTTTGCGGATCGTCAATGGCGTTAATCAATACCTCCGCCTTCGCCGCTCCGGCAGATTCCAGCAAATCCATACGCGTCGCGTCGCCATAAAAAACCTTCATGCCGAATTTACGCAGCGTTTCGATATGATCGGGGTCGTGATCGAGTACCACCATCTTCACCCCGCTCGACAGCAGCAGACGCCCGGCTATCTGCCCAAATCGTCCAAACCCGGCCACAATAACCCGCGGCTGCTCTTCGTCGATTTCATCCGCCTCGCGCGCTTCCCCCGTCGCGGTCTTCTCCATGCGCGTCAGCAGCACCAGAAAAATCGGCGTTGCCGCCATCGACAGCGCGACCGCCAGCGTCAGCGCTTTTGCCCATTCCGGCTCAAGTACATCCGCCATTTGCGCCGCGCCAAAAACCACAAACGCAAACTCACTTCCCTGGCCTAATAAGACGGCAAACCAGCGACGCTGTTTTGCCGGTACGCCCAGCGGCCTCGCGACCAGCCACAACATGACGATTTTGATTGCCAGAAAACCGGCCAACAACAGCAGAATGCGCAGCGGATTCTCCACCAGCGTGCCGAAATCAATCGACATGCCGACGCCAATAAAGAACAGCCCCAGCAGCAACCCCTTAAAGGGTTCAATATCGCTTTCCAGCGCATGACGATATTCTGAACTCGCCAGCAGAACGCCCGCCAGGAACGCGCCCATCGCCATTGACAGCCCAACCTCTTCCAGCAACAGGCCGAAACCAAACACCAGAAATAGCGCCACGGCGCTGAACACTTCCCGCAAACCAGAACGCGCGACAAAGCGCAGCGCCGGGCGCGTAACGTAGCGTCCCAGCAGCACCACCAGCGCCAACGCGCCTGCGACTTTCAACGCCGACAGCGCAAACGCGCCAAGCGTGGTGGATGCGCCGCTGGCGGCCAGCAGCGGAATCATCGCCACCAGCGGGATCGCCGCGATATCCTGGAACAAGAGCACTGCGAATGCGCTACGCCCTACTTGCGAAACGGTCAGGTTACGCTCATTCATTGCCTGCATGGCGATAGCCGTGGACGAAAGCGCCAGCGTCATGCCAATCAGTTCCGCCACCTGCCAACGCAGGCCAAGAAACATGCAGAACAGACCGATCAGTCCGCCGCAGACCACCATCTGTAACGCGCCGCCGCCAAATACCGAGGCGCGCAGCTTCCATAACCGTTGCGGGTCCAGCTCAAGCCCAATAACAAACAACATCAGCACGACGCCGATTTCCGCAAAATGCAGAATAGATTCGGCGTCCGTCACCAGCCGTAGCCCCCAGGGGCCGATAATGCAACCCGCAATCAGATACCCCAGCACCGATCCTAAGCCCAAACGTACCGCAATCGGCACAATCAGCGCCGCCGAACCAAGATAGATCAGCGCCTGCAGTAGAGTATGGCTATCCATGATTCACCTCCTGCCATGCCAGTAAACGCTGTTTATACTGACGCGCCTGCGCCTGTAAGGTGTCGTCATCGCAAATGAACGTGCAGTGCATGGCAAACGGCGGCAGCCATTTGAGGCCGCAATAGAGCGCCGTCGCCTGTAGCGGCTGAGAAAGGACGTCAAATCCGGGATGGGAGCCGATAGCAAAGTGGTTTTCACCACCGCCGGTCGTTACCGCCCACAGCAGATGTTTACCGTGCAATGCCGTACCGCCATGACCGTAAGCCCAGCCGTGGGTGAGGACTTTATCCATCCATAATTTGAGTAAAGGAGGGACGCTGTACCACTGCATCGGATGCTGCCAGACGATAAGACTCGCGCGCGACAGCGCCTCCTGCTCGGCGGCAACGTCAATATTGAAATCGGGATAGAGGTGATAAAGCGAACGTATTTCGACGTTTTCCAGCGTCCCTGCCTGTTCAAGCATCCGCTTATTCGCATGAGAATGATGCGGATACGGATGCGCATAAATAATGAGGATCATGATTAGCCTGTGATGATCTGTTTTTTATTACAAAGTGTAGTGACAAATTCGCCAGGCTAATAGTGAATATTATTGAGCGGCTAACCAGAAAAAATTGAATTAACGCCAGCCAGGAGTTGACGCCATCCTGCTCCCCGAAGATGACCTCGAAGGGCCGCAGGCGTTTGCGGAAAAGCGCGATCCGGTGTGGAAAGGTCGGTGATGATAGCAGTCTTAAATCGCTGACAAATCGGTTTAAGGCCTTCTTGTCGGGCGGCGCTGCGCTAAATTTTCCTGTAATGACTCTAATATCAATCCATTACATGATGACACAGGCCCAATAAGCGCAGCGCCAACAGCATCTGAACCTCCAGACACGCTGGATGCCAGATCGCCGACGCATAAATTAACCTAATGGGTCAGACACTTAGAGCCTGGCCCAGTAGGCGTAATTGTTGAAGCCAGTTTGGGGCCGACCAGAGCGCAGAAACCGGAGCGTACACGTAGTACGTGAGGATTTTGAGCACTGCCCGGACCCAAAATGGCGAATAAAATAGCCTAATGGGTCAGGCACTTAATCTTTCGCCATGCGGTTAAACTGCTCAATGGTAAGATCCCACTGCTCACGGGCCGCATCTGGCATAAAACTGCCGTCATCCACGCCAATTTCGTCCTTGATAATTTTATTCAGTTTTTCATTCATCGTAAGAATGAGATCCTGATATTTCTGTTTATCAGCAGCAAGGTTATGGTTCTCATCGGGATCATTTTTAAGATCGTAAAGTTCAAGATCGTTGTACTTAATAAGATCCTCCCAGGTTTCCGGCGTATTATGCTCCCTTAGCGAGAAATAACGCGCAAACTTATAACGACCATCGTTAATCATCCGCGTCCCTGAACGATGGCTAAAATCAGGATGCAAATGGGATATTTCCTGCTTGATTTGCGCCACCGTTTTTTGTTTATCTCTTTGTAGCGCGATAACGCGGTGGAGATAATGGGCATCGGTATACAAGATCATGCCATAGCAATATAAGCTGGCATTTCTCACCGCATTAACCGCAACGCCCTCCGGGTTTTTTAGCAATCCGCTAAAATTAACGCCTTTGCGGTTGCCTAACGCCTGGTGCTGTTTTTCTTCCGGCAAACCGGTCAGTCCAACTAATGTCGGCGCGATATCAAGATGACAGGTCAACGCCTGACATTTCTTATTACCGGGGTACGCCGGGTGGGAAATAATCATCGGTACATGGATCTGTTCTTTATAAACGGAAGCGCCTTTACCGTGCATCTGATGGCTTCCGCCTAATTCGCCATGATCGGCAGTAAATACAACAATCGTTTTATCAGTTAACTTGAGGGCATCCAGTTCATTTAATATCCGGTCAAGGTGAGTATCACAATCGCGGATACAGTTGAAATAGTAGTCAAGCAGTTTACGCCAACGACGATCTTCATCAGGAAACTGCCCTTCCAGCGCAGCGCGCGCCGTCTGGTATTCAAGATGCGCCGGCGGTCTTCCCTGCTCATTGAATGATTGATGCCTGTTTGCCGGCAGCGGATAGTTCGGCCAGCTTGCCTGATAAAGCTCGTTTTCCGGCGGCTGCGTGGGCGCCAGGGTATTATCATCCTGATCCAACTCGCCACGCCACTGTACCTTTTCTCCCTCTTTATCGGTATCAATAAACATGACGTCATGAGGATTAACGAGGTTAACGGCCAGGAACCAGGGCTTGTGTTGGTCATTCAAGGGCTGCCCCTTGCATCTTAACCAGTTTATAGTCTGAGCCGTGGTGGTTGAATCATAAAAATAGCCGCCTTTACTATGGCCTATAATATCGCCAATGCCGTGATAGTCAGCAAAACCATATTTTTCCATAATTTTATGTAATTCTGGTTCAGGAATATCCCCGACATCAATATCCTCATCTTTTTCGTCAGGCAAAGGCTTCTCCAGTTTTTCTGTAAGATGCCACTTACCTTTATAGGCCGTATAGTATCCCAGTTCCCGCATCATATGGCCTGTGGTTCCAAGAGCGGGGTCAAGGTCATAAGGCATCCAGGGTAAGCCCAGATTATCAAACATTTTTGTCTGGGGCATATGTAAGCCGGTATACAATACGGAGCGGGAAGGCGTACAGACATTACTGGTATTCTGATGATTACAGAATGTCACCCCCGTTTTCATGAGCCGCTCTCTGCCGGGTACCGGGAAAGGAAACGTAGGAAAAAAACGCTCCTGGTCGGTCACGACTAACAGAATATTATATCCTTCTGGCAATTTTTCCGGGATTTCGCCGGTAAACGGTTTATCCCACGCCGGTTTCGCCTTGACGGCACATTTTTCATCAGCTTTTACCGCGCCGGATAGCATACCGCCGGCGGCAAGAATACCGGCGCTGGTTAACAGTTTCCTACGCGTAAGATCCGTCTCTTCTGCGGACAGATTTTTTTTATTACTCATATTATTATACCTGTAGTCAGTAACTTTATCACATATTCATTTATTACTGTACGAGGAAGCGTGGATATGTATCAATGCCTTCCGGGTAAGAATATGTGTTATAAATTGATTTGTATTTCAAATTAGAAATATATTAATAAATGAGCATAATTCATTGAAAAATCATTTAGATGAAAAGTTCATTGTTTTTATTTTAGAGATACAACTGCAGACATTACTTCATAAAAAAATACATTATTAAACATACTCTATAGCGCTGTGTTCGTGCCTTTTCCCTTCAGCTACGGTGATTACCCTATGCCGCTACAATAAAATCGCCCCGAAAGAAACACTATCAGTAACAGGCCGCGCAACCATAGACATACAACCGGTAATATCACTCTGGGAAATTAAAACATAACTCAATTCTGTTATGTTGCTTATGAATAAAACTAGCGTATTACCGCGTGATTCAATAAAAATTCCGTCATTACCAGAAATAATATAAAAACTATTATTTACAGTGGGTTAAGTTTCTTTTTAGCTGGTAGTGCATTATTTCACATTGACAACAACATAAAGAGGTGACTATAACAAGATATAAGACGGTCACACCAAATAAGTCTATTTTCAGATAATCAACCGAGGTTATATACCCAAAATAATTCGAGTTGCTTAAAGGCGGCAAGGGAGTGAGTCCCCAGGAGCATAGATAATTATATGACTGGGGTGAGTGACAAATCTGCCGGGAGCAGATTTGAACGTCGCGTGCGACAGTCCGTCAGGGCGAGGCCCATGGATGGGCCGGGTAATCCGTAGCCAACCCATAAGCAACCTGAAGTATGAAGGGGATAAATAATTTCGTTACGGATTACTGATATTGCGCAAACCTTATCATCAATGCAACAGGAACAGAACCATGAAAAAATGCATTATTGCCGCCGCATTACTGGCAACGGTTGCTTCATTCAGCACACTTGCGGCAGAGCAGGTCTCTAAGCAAGAAATCAGCCACTTCAAACTGGTTAAGGTCGGCACCATAAATGTGTCCCAGAGTGGCGGGCAGATTTCCTCACTCTCTGATCTACGCGAAAAACTGTCAGAATTAGCCCATGCGAAAGGCGGAAAATATTATCATATTATCGCTGCACGTGAGCATGGTCCGAATTTTGAAGCCGTTGCCGAAGTTTATAACGATGCGACGAAATAAAGCTCTGATTGCGCCATAACGAGGGCACAGGCATGAAATAATAAGAGAGCGCCAGCAAGGTGCCATGTTACGTCACAATCCACTCAGGGCCGTCTGGAAACAGATGCTGGCCCTCTTTTTTATCAACAGTTCATCCGGGGCAGGCAAGTCGGTAGAATGTATGCGCGCAGGCAGTAAGCCCTTCGTGAATAAGACGGTTTTGCGGGCTGTTTTAAGATGATGTTTAATGCGCTTTTACCTGCCTGAACCAGTAATTTTCCATTTTCGTTATCCATTTCCCCTTTTTATTTTTCGGTATTACGCCAGCCCAAAATAATTGCAGCTGTCGGTTATAGGTTCCGATAGCGTGTCCACCATACGCCCCTTCAAATGCTATCACCATGGGTCCCTGCCCTTTTACCCCCTCTTGTCCTTCATGGCAATAAAGCGCGTTGCGGTGAGTCACGTCAAGTTCATACTGCACGTTCAGTTTCACACATTTTTCCCCGCAGCTTTCTACTGGCGGCGATATTGTCATGGTATAAGGCGGGTTATCTGCCGTGGTTTTCCATGTTCCGATCAGGTCTTTGCAGACGTTTATCTCCGTAGCCCCGGAGGCGGCAGAAAATAGCGCGAGCAAATAAAAAGGTATTGGTTTCATTACAGACTCCTGTTCCTTATACCTCATCATTTATACCTAATCATAAGGATAAATGCCCTGCGATATGTTTTTTTCCGGGAAATGTTGAGCCGCTGTTCAGAGAAATGTCGATGAGTGTAACCTCATGTAAGCGGACAGCGCGGTGGGGAAAGCGGGAACACGGGCGAATGGTCTAACGTATTTCGACGTTTTCCGGCGTCCCTGCCTGTTCAGGCATCCGTTTATTCGCATGGGAATAAATGGATGCGCATAAAGAGAAAATATTATTGCGCGGCTAACCAGAAAAGATTGAATTAATTATCCAGCTCGCTCATATTTTTCAGCTGATCGCGGTTAATCTGTTCGGTTTTCCCGGTGGCGGCGTTTTTGTAAGACACCATACCGGTATCGTTATCGACCTCGGGTTTCCCGTCGGTGACAATAGTTTTGCCATCCGTGGTTTCAACCGCCTGGTTAGAAGAGCATCCTGCGACGGTGAATAGTGTTGCTGCGGTAAACAGTGCGGTCATAAGACGTTTTTGCATGGTGTTCTCCCTGCTTTTCAGTTGTTTTAGCATGTGACTGTTAACTGTAGCGTTATTGGCGAAAAGCAGGGAGAAATGCAGAACACTCTTAACGCGGGTTATCCGATGGCGTTCCGCGCAAAGTCATGTTTCCGGTCTGTGTTAGCGTCAAGCCGCGCGTTTCCGGGGCAAACATCACCGATACGCCAAGCCCGACTAACGAAATCAACGCGCCAATCAGCATGACGTTATTAATACCGTAACGAGTAATAAAAATCGGTAATGCCCAGGTGGAGACAATGGTTCCGATGCGGCTTAACGACATGATAACCCCCACGGCCGAAGCGCGAATATCCGTCGGGAAGAGTTCATTAGGATAAAGCCATTGCAGTATGCCCGGTCCGCCGGAAAAGAAGGCGTATACCGCAAACGCCACCACGACCAGTATGATGCCCAGATTTGACACCAGCCCCAGCAGCGCCAGCGCGATAGTCATCATGGCGAAGCTGCCAATAAGCAGAGGGCGACGGCCAATACTGTTTAGCCAGAACATCGCCGGTATACAGCCCAGCATAAAAAAGAGGCTAATCACCACATTGCCGAGCGCCGCGTTACGCCCCTGTTCCCAGCCGAGTAACCCGACGATCTGCGGCCCAAAGGTATATATAGCGAACATCGGGATTACCTGACAGGTCCAGATAGCCGCAACGAACAGTACAAACGGAAAATGACGGCGGTTAAACAACTGCAGGAAGCGGGTCTCCTGCGGCGGCTCATCGTCAAAGCAGACCGGTTCGCCGAACAGTTTGATCATCATTTGTTCACACTCTTTTACCCGTCCTTTTCGCAATAGCCAGCGTGGCGATTCCGGCAGGTCAAAGCGGCCAATCAAAATGATTAAGCACGGGATAAAGGCGCTGCCAAGCATCCAGCGCCAGCCGCCTTCCATGTCATACAGCCAGTAACCCACCAGGTTGGCGCAGGTCGCGCCGACGTACCACATCGCGGCGATAAAACCGATGGAGAACGCGCGCTGGCGGGTGTTGGAAAACTCCGTAATCATGGAAGTGGCGATAGGGTAATCCGCGCCGATAACAATGCCAATTAAAACGCGCATCACCAGCAATTCAAGCGGCGTGGAAACAAACATGGTCGCCACGGAGATAACGCCGATAGCGATAATATCAAGCAGGAACATTTTACGCCGCCCGACTTTATCGCAAATATAGCCAAACAACGAGGTGCCGATAAACAGTCCGGCAAGCGTAGCCGCGCCGAGCGCGCCAATCCATTCAGCATCAAGGTGCAATAGCGGCGTCAGTTGTTCCAGCGCCACGCCAATGATCACCAGCACGTAGCCATCAAGGAACGGGCCGCCGCTTCCCCACAGCATAATTCTGCGATGAATGGAGGAGAATTTAAGGTCATCAAAGTTCCTGGGCTGCTGCATGGTGATGTCCTGTTTCAACACGGGCAAAGCGCATCTGTAGGCCGGATAAGGCGTTTCCGCCGCCATCCGGCATTGGCGCCACATGATTGCCGGATGGCGACGCTACCGCATCTTATCCGGCCAACGGGGGCACAACTTCGTACTTATTAGCCGTAGCGGAACTCCACGCCAAACGTCCCGCGCGGGTATTCCCATTTTTCCAGCGCCGTATCAAGGCCGAGGATCCGGCACGTTCCGCACTCCAGGCACCCGGCGTAATCAAAACGAACGCTACCGTCGTCCTGCTTTTTATACAGTCCCGCCGGACAGGCCTTAATCAGCACCTCCAGCGCCTGTTTATCAGGATCGGTTTTGAGAATGATGTGCGGGCTGTCTTCATCCACATTGAACTTATTGACGCCCAGTTTGACGTCCACATTGACGGGAGATGTCATAATACGGTCACTCCTTTCAGGCCATCTTTCATCAGGTTGATGAAGCCCACTTTCTTCGCATGGCGCAGGATTTTTTTACGCATCGGCACCGGAGCGGAGCCATCCACGGTGAACAGGTCGCGCGCGATACTGACCGCCATTTCGGGATAAGCGGTAAACATGCGGGGATTATCAAGAAAAGCTGGCAGTTTCTGATACATGCGCATATCGCGCATCGGGCCTTCGTCCAGATGCTGACGGTATTCATCCAGCGACTGCTTGCTAAAATCGTCGCGCTTCATCGCCGAAAGCACCGTCTTCGCCGCCGCTTCGCCTGCGGATATGGCGAGATCCATACCCCGAATGGTAAAGCCGAGGTTCATACACATGCCGGCAGCGTCTCCGGCAATCAGCACGCCATCGCCCACCAGTTCAGGCTGCATATTCATTCCCGCCTCGGGTACAACGTGCGCGGCATATTCCACCAGCTTGCCACCGGCGATCAGCGGCGCAACTGCCGGATGCTGTTTGAAATCTTCCAGCATTTGCGGGACCGATTTTTTCGCGTCTTTCAGATGATGAAGTCCACAGACCAGCCCCAGGGAAAGGGTTGTTTCATTCGTATACAGGAAGCCACCGCCCATCAGACCATCGGTTGGCGCCCCGGCAAACAGACAGGCGGCACCTTCGTTGCCCTGTAACTGGAAACGATCTTCAATGACCGACTTCGGCAATTCGATCAGTTCCTTCACGCCGACAGCAACATGCGATGCCTCAACACGCTTGGCCATGCCCAGCTTTTCAGCCAGCAGAGAATTCACCCCATCAGCGAGGATCACGACTTTGGCTTCCAGAATATCGCCATCGGCTTCCACGCCCACGACTTTGCCATCACGCTGAACGACGTTATCGACGCGAATACCGGTGATCAGTTGCGCCCCCGCCTCTTCGGCCTGCTCCATCAGCCAGGCGTCAAATTTACTGCGCAAAACGGAATAAGAAACTTGCGACGATGCGGCGTCCTCGCCGTTGCAATAATCCATCGTCATCGCCCCTTTGTCGGTCATAAAGGCGAGTTTTTCGTGGGTGATCATGCGTTCAATGGGGGCCTGATCCGCAAAGCCGGGAATGATGCGTTCCAGGCTATGTGCATACAAACGCCCACCGGTGACATTCTTCGCGCCAGCAGAATTGCCGCGCTCGATAACCAGCACCTGTGCACCTTCGCGAGCAAGCACCAGCGCCGCAACCGAACCGGCCAGACCTGCACCCACGATGATGGCATCAAAGATATCTTCGGACATACGTACTCCTGTCAGCGGCAGGATACCTTCGCATCCTGCCCGAAATGGTTTATCGCGCTAAGGCAGCCGTCAACGCAGGCAGGATCTTCAGCGCATCGCCAACGATGCCAAAATCCGCATACTGGAAGATTGGCGCGTTTTTATCTTTGTTGATGGCGAAAATCGTCTGCGCGCCGTTGGCGCCGACCATGTGTTGGATCTGCCCGGAGATCCCCACCGCCAGATACAGTTCAGGTTTGAGCATCAGGTTGGAGATACCGACGTAGCGCTCGTGCTCCATCCACTTCTCGTTTTCCGCTACAGGGCGGGAACAGGCCAGCTCGGCGCCAATCGTCTGGCACAGCGCTTCGGCCAGCGAGATATTCTCTTTGCTGCCGATGCCGCGTCCCACGCTGACCACCAGACGCGCTTTGTCGAGGTCAACGCTGTTGCTCTGACGCGCCTGGGTTGCGGTGCGGGTCACGGCAGTGGCCGGAGCCTGCCACTGCACGGTGTGCATCTCGCCGCTGCGAGAAGCATCCGGTTGTTGTGCGTCAAACGTTCCGCTGCTGAGCGTGATCACGGCAAACGGCGAAGCGATGGTTTCTGCCCCTATCGCCAGACCGCCGTAGACCATATGTTTAACCGCCGCTTTTCCATCCTGCAGGGCGACTTCGCTGGCATCGTTGGAAACCGCAGCCGACAAGCGATAGCCCAGCTTTGCCGCCAACAGCTTGCCCCGACGCGTATTCGGCAGCAGCACCGCGCCGCCCTCGCTATGCTGACGAATAGTCTCAGCCATCGCAGCAGCGTAGTCTTCGATCATGCGGTCTTCTGATTTGCCGCTGAGCAGCCAGACATGATCCGCGCCCAAATGGCATGCTGTCGCGCTGTCCGCTTCGTTCAGTACGAACGCGTTAACTTTTTCACCTACAGCCTGCGCGCCACTCATCAGTTCGGGCAGACGAGAAGGGGTATCGCTGAATACCCAGACACTGGAAAATTTGTTCATAACATCCCCTGATAATTAAATGATTTTGCGCAGATTCTCGACAAACGCGGCGATTTGTTCTTCACCGTCACCTTCAATCACCACACGCTGACGCTCGCGCTGCTTCGGTGCGGCAACCTGTTGTGCGGAATACGTGGGGACGCTGTTCAGCCCGATATCCGCAGGCGACCAGACCTGAACCGGTTTTTTCGCCGCGCCAAGAATGGCTTTCATCGAAGGGATTTGTGGGGTGTTAATGTCGGTGGAAACCGCGATCACCGCCGGGAGCGGGATGCTCAGCGTTTCAACTTCATCTTCCAGTTCGCGTTCTACCGTCAATGTGCTGTCGGTAAGAGAGAGGATTTTACTCACGCCGTTAATCGCCGGAATGTTCAGCGCTTCGCCCACCAGCAAACCAACCTGCTGAGCATAAAGATCGGAAGAACCGTCGCCGCAGATAAGTAGATCGAAACCTGATTTTTGCGCGGCAGCGGCCAGCGCGGTAGCGGTGTGTTGCGGCAGCGCCTGCTCAAATTGATCGTCGATGACCACAATCAGTTCATCAGGGCCACGAGAGAGGACATCTTTGCGCCCTTTTGCATTAGTCAGCGCTTTGCCGCCAACGCTCATGGCGACAACCTGAGCGTCTCCCAACTGCTGTTTTAACTGGCAAGCAGCTTCAATTGCATTCAGATCATATTGGCTGATTTTGCTATCCGCTTTGCTGAAATCGAGTGTTCCGTCAGCATTATTAATCGCAATATCCTGCTCATCAGGTACGCATTTGTAGCAAGTAATTATCTTCATTGCATCTCCAGAAATCATGAAGGAAACGTATTTATATCGGCGGTGTTAAATACAGATATCACGCTCTTTAATTCGGAAATAAAACCTTAATCACCAATATTGAAAATGTCACACATTGATATTCGTAACTTTCAATAGTGTTACGCACCTCACCAATATTGAAAGAAATATGCCAAATATGAAAATTTTCAATATTGTTTGCTGGCTCAACAATATTGAACGTCAGACACTTAAAAAACTTAAAAAATCACAATCAAATAATTGATAAATAAAACAAAAATCAAAATTTAGACACAAAATAATCAACGCAAAAAAGTGTGACAAAGATAACAGAATCACCCGAAGTGAATACCCATCATGAGTTACTCATTGAGGCGTCCCAGAGGTTAAAAACTTATCAACAAATCATTAATAATAAATAAACAAACGTTCATGGACTGGCACGCTAAATAAATTTCGTTTTCACACTGGAATTCACTTATGAAAAATGAAAAGAAAAAATCGGGAATTGAACCGAAGGTTTTTTTTCCGCCATTAATAATTGTCGGGATACTTTGCTGGCTAACAGTCAGAGATCTTGATGCCGCTAACGTCGTTATTAATGCGGTATTCAGTTATGTCACCAACGTCTGGGGTTGGGCATTTGAATGGTATATGGTCGTTATGCTCTTCGGCTGGTTCTGGCTGGTTTTTGGCCCCTATGCCAAAAAGAGATTAGGTGACGAAAAACCGGAGTTTAGCACCGCCAGCTGGATTTTCATGATGTTCGCCTCCTGTACATCCGCTGCGGTTCTGTTCTGGGGCTCTATTGAGATCTACTACTATATCTCCACCCCGCCGTTCGGCCTGGAACCAAATTCCACGGGCGCGAAAGAGATAGGCCTGGCGTACAGCCTGTTCCACTGGGGGCCGCTGCCGTGGGCAACCTATAGCTTCCTTTCCGTGGCCTTCGCCTACTTCTTCTTTGTACGCAAGATGGACGTCATCCGCCCCAGCTCCACGCTGGTACCGCTCGTCGGTGAAAAGCATGCGAAAGGGTTGTTCGGTACCATCGTCGATAACTTCTACCTGGTGGCGCTGATCTTCGCGATGGGCACCAGCCTCGGTCTGGCTACCCCGCTGGTCACCGAGTGTATGCAATGGCTGTTCGGTATTCCGCATACGCTGCAATTGGATGCCATCATCATTACCTGCTGGATCATTCTGAACGCGATTTGCGTGGCCTGCGGCCTGCAAAAAGGGGTCAGAATCGCCAGCGATGTGCGTAGTTACCTGAGCTTCCTGATGCTCGGCTGGGTGTTTATCGTCAGCGGCGCCAGCTTCATCATGAACTACTTCACCGACTCCGTCGGGATGCTGTTAATGCACCTGCCACGGATGCTGTTCTATACCGACGCCATCGGTAAAGGCGGCTTCCCGCAGGGCTGGACCGTTTTCTACTGGGCGTGGTGGGTTATTTACGCCATCCAGATGAGTATCTTCCTGGCCCGTATTTCCCGTGGTCGTACCGTACGTGAGCTGTGCTTCGGGATGGTGATGGGTCTGACCGCGTCTACCTGGATCCTGTGGACTGTCCTTGGCAGTAACACGCTGCTGCTGATGGATAAAAACATCCTCAACATTCCGCAACTGATTGAGCAACACGGCGTGGCGCGCGCCATTATCGAAACCTGGGCCGCCTTGCCGCTCAGCACCGCCACCATGTGGGGCTTCTTCATCCTCTGCTTTATTGCCACCGTCACGCTGATTAACGCCTGCTCTTACACCCTGGCGATGTCGACCTGTCGCGAAGTTCGCGATGGTGAAGAGCCGCCTCTGTTAGTGCGTATCGGCTGGTCAGTGCTGGTCGGCATCATCGGTATCGTTCTGCTGGCGCTGGGTGGGTTGAAGCCGATTCAGACCGCGATTATCGCCGGAGGATGTCCGCTGTTCTTCGTCAACATTATGGTGACGCTGTCCTTTATTAAAGACGCCAAAGTGCACTGGAAAGACAAGTAATTCTTATTAACCCAATTGATCAAGAGGCTGAAAGATGGATTTCAACTTAAATGACGAACAGGAGCTGTTTGTCGCCGGTATTCGCGAACTGATGGCCAGTGAGAACTGGGAAGCTTATTTTGCCGAGTGCGATCGTGACAGCGTCTACCCTGAGCGTTTTGTAAAAGCGCTGGCGGATATGGGTATTGATAGCCTGCTGATCCCGGAAGAACACGGCGGTCTGGAAGCGGGTTTTGTTACCGTCGCCGCCGTCTGGATGGAACTGGGACGTCTTGGCGCGCCAACTTACGTGTTGTACCAATTGCCGGGAGGTTTTAACACTTTCCTGCGTGAAGGGACTCAGGAGCAAATTGATAAAATCATGGCGTTCCGGGGCACCGGTAAGCAGATGTGGAACTCTGCTATCACCGAACCGGGAGCGGGATCGGATGTTGGTAGTCTGAAAACCACTTATACACGCAGAAATGGTAAGGTTTATCTTAATGGCAGTAAGTGCTTTATCACCAGTAGCGCCTATACCCCGTACATCGTGGTCATGGCGAGAGACGGTGCATCGCCGGATAAACCGGTTTACACCGAGTGGTTTGTGGACATGAGCAAAGCAGGTATCAAGGTCAACAAACTGGAGAAACTCGGTCTGCGCATGGATAGCTGCTGTGAAATCACCTTTGACGACGTTGAACTGGACGAAAAAGACATGTTCGGTCGGGAAGGTAACGGCTTCAACCGCGTGAAAGAAGAGTTTGACCATGAGCGCTTCCTCGTCGCGCTGACCAACTACGGTACCGCAATGTGCGCTTTTGAAGACGCTGCGCGTTACGCTAATCAGCGCGTGCAGTTTGGTGAAGCTATTGGCCGTTTCCAGCTGATTCAGGAGAAGTTTGCGCATATGGCGATCAAACTGAACTCCATGAAAAATATGCTGCTGGAAGCCGCGTGGAAAGCAGATAACGGCACTATTACCTCCGGCGACGCGGCCATGTGCAAATACTTCTGCGCCAACGCCGCGTTTGAAGTGGTAGACACCGCCATGCAGGTACTGGGAGGTGTTGGTATCGCGGGCAACCACCGCATCACGCGTTTCTGGCGTGACCTGCGCGTTGACCGTGTTTCTGGTGGTTCTGACGAAATGCAGATCCTGACGTTGGGTCGTGCGGTACTCAAGCAATACCGCTAATCGATCCCTTGTAGGCCTGATAAGACGCGGGGCGTCGCCATCAGGCAATCATGCCGGATGGCGCTGTGCTTATCCGGCCTACATACCGCAAAAAATGCCAGGAGAAAAATGATGAATCATTTACCAATGCCAACCTTTGGCCCGCTTGCTGGGGTACGCGTTGTTTTTTCAGGAATCGAAATCGCCGGTCCATTCGCCGGACAGATGTTCGCCGAATGGGGCGCCGAGGTTATCTGGATTGAAAACGTCGCATGGGCCGATACCATCCGCGTACAGCCTAACTACCCGCAGCTCTCACGCCGCAACCTGCACGCCCTGTCGCTGAATATTTTCAAAGATGAAGGTCGGGAAGCGTTTCTGAAACTGATGGAAACCACCGATATTTTCATTGAAGCCAGTAAAGGCCCGGCCTTTGCCCGCCGTGGTATTACTGATGAAGTGCTGTGGGAGCATAACCCGAAACTAGTGATAGCCCACCTTTCCGGCTTCGGCCAGTATGGTACCGAGGAGTACACCAATCTTCCGGCGTATAACACCATCGCGCAGGCATTCAGTGGTTATCTGATCCAAAACGGCGACGTTGACCAACCGATGCCAGCCTTCCCGTATACCGCCGATTACTTCTCCGGGATGACCGCGACGACAGCCGCGCTGGCAGCCCTGCACAAAGTACGCGAAACGGGTAAAGGTGAAAGCATCGATATCGCCATGTACGAAGTGATGCTGCGCATGGGTCAGTACTTCATGATGGATTACTTCAACGGCGGCGAAATCTGTCCACGTATGACGAAAGGGAAAGACCCCTACTACGCCGGCTGCGGCCTGTATAAATGCGCCGATGGCTACATCGTCATGGAGTTGGTCGGCATCACGCAAATCAACGAGTGTTTTAAAGATATTGGTCTGGCCCATATTCTCGGTACGCCGGAAGTTCCGGAAGGCACGCAGCTCATCCATCGCGTGGAATGCCCTTACGGCCCGCTCGTCGAAGAGAAACTGGACGCCTGGCTGGCAACACACACCATCGCCGACGTTCAGGCGCGTTTTGCTGAGCTGAATATCGCCTGTGCGAAGGTGCTCACCATTCCGGAACTGGAAGGTAACCCGCAGTACGTTGCCCGCGAATCCATTACTCAGTGGCAAACAATGGACGGCCGCACCTGTAAAGGGCCGAACATCATGCCGAAATTTAAAAACAACCCGGGGAAAATCTGGCGTGGCATGCCGTCACACGGCATGGATACCGCCGCCATTCTGAAAAACATTGGTTATAGCGAAGCAGATATTAAGGAACTGGTCGGCAAAGGCCTAGCCAAAGTTGAGGATTAAACGCGATGCGCTAATCGGTTTTCCGGTTAGCGCTCACGCCTGATTTCAGTGGATAAAGCAATATGGATATCGTTGGCGGACAAAACTTACGTCAGATGTGGGACGACCTGGCCGGGGTGTACGGAGATAAAACGGCGTTAATTTTCGAATCCTGTGAGGGAATCGTTCGGCAGTTTAGCTATGCTTCGCTCAATGAAGAGATTAACCGCACGGCGAACCTTTTTTATTCCTTAGGGATCCGCAAGGGTGATAGGGTCGCGCTGCATCTGGATAACTGTCCGGAATTCATCTTTTGCTGGTTTGGACTGGCAAAAATCGGCGCCATTATGGTGCCGATTAATGCCCGCTTACTGGGCGAAGAAAGCGCCTGGATCCTGCAAAACAGCCAGGTGAGTCTGCTGGTTACCAGCGCCCAGTTTTATCCTATGTACCGTGAAATACGCCAGGAAAATAGCACTCCGCTTAATCATATCTGTCTGATTGGCGAGCAGCTTCCGGCTGACGACGGCGTGAGCCACTTTACCCAACTGCAAGCACGTCAATCGGCCACGCTGTGCTATACGCCCGCGTTATCCACTGACGATACGGCGGAAATTCTGTTTACCTCCGGTACCACCTCGCGTCCAAAAGGGGTGGTGATTACCCACTATAACCTGCGCTTTGCAGGCTATTACTCTGCATGGCAAATCGCCCTGCGCGATGATGACGTGTACATGACGGTGATGCCCGCTTTTCATATCGACTGCCAGTGTACCGCCGCAATGCCAGCCTTTTCCGCCGGCAGTACCTTTGTGCTCCTGGAGAAGTACAGCGCCAGGGCCTTCTGGGATCAGGTACGTAAATATCAGGCGACGGTGACCGAGTGCATTCCGATGATGATCCGCACGCTGATGGTCCAGCCCGCCGCGCCAACGGACAGGCAGCATCATCTGCGCGAAGTGATGTTCTATCTCAATCTATCCGCGCAGGAAAAAGACGCCTTTACCGAACGCTTTGGCGTCAGGCTGCTGACCTCTTATGGTATGACTGAAACCATTGTCGGAATTATTGGCGACCGTCCCGGAGACAAACGGCGCTGGCCTTCCATTGGTCGCGTGGGTTTTAGCTATGAAGCTGAAATTCGCGACGATCAAAATCGCCCGCTGCCCGCCGGAGAAATTGGCGAAATCTGTATTAAAGGCATCCCCGGCAAGACTATCTTCAAAGAGTATTACATGCAGCCGGAGGCAACCGCCAGGGCGCTGGAACCAGAGGGCTGGTTACATACCGGTGATTCGGGTTACCAGGATGAGGATGGCTATTTCTATTTTGTCGACAGACGCTGCAACATGATTAAACGCGGCGGGGAAAATGTCTCCTGCGTCGAGCTGGAAAATATTATTTCTGCGCATCCGAAAATTCAGGACATTGTGGTGGTTGGTATTAAAGACGCGATCCGTGATGAGGCCATTAAAGCGTTTATCGTCCTTAATGAAGGTGAAACATTAAGCGAAGCCGAGTTTTTCAGCTTTTGCGAAAACAATATGGCGAAATTCAAGGTTCCCTCTTTTATGGAGATCAGAACCGACCTGCCGCGCAACTGTTCAGGAAAAATAATCAAAAAAAATCTGAAATAAACCTTCCGGCAGGAATCCCTCCCGCCGGGAAACTATTTATCTGGAGATGAACTATGAGTGAGTCATTACATCTGACCCGTAACGGCCCGATCCTGGAAATTATCCTCGACCGACCTAAAGCGAATGCCATTGATGCCAAAACCAGCTTTGCAATGGGTGAAGCTTTTCTTAATTTCCGTGACGATCCGGAATTACGCGTAGCAATCATTACCGGCGGCGGGGAGAAATTCTTTTCTGCTGGCTGGGACTTAAAAGCGGCAGCGGAAGGTGAAGCGCCGGATGCCGATTTTGGTCCCGGCGGCTTTGCCGGTTTAACCGAAATATTTGACCTCGATAAGCCGGTTATCGCCGCGGTGAACGGCTACGCGTTTGGCGGCGGTTTTGAGCTGGCGCTGGCGGCGGACTTTATTGTCTGCGCCGAAAACGCCAGTTTTGCGCTGCCGGAAGCAAAGCTCGGCATCGTGCCTGACAGCGGCGGCGTATTGCGTCTGCCTAAGCTGCTGCCACCGGCTATCGTCAACGAAATGGTAATGACCGGCAGACGAATGAGCGCCGAAGAAGCGCTGCGTTGGGGGATCGTGAACCGCGTTGTCAGCCAGAGCGAACTGATGGAGAGCGCGCGCGAACTGGCGCAACAACTGGTCAATAGCGCCCCGCTGGCTATCGCGGCGCTGAAAGAGATTTATCGCGCGACCAGCGAAATGCCGGTAGAAGAAGGCTACCGCTACATCCGCAGCGGCGTGCTGAAGCATTATCCGTCGGTACTGCATTCAGAAGATGCGCTCGAAGGACCGCAGGCATTTGCCGAAAAACGCGATCCGGTGTGGAAAGGTCGTTAATGTGACTATGCCGGATGGCGCTTCGCTTATCCGGCCTACAGCACATGCGCAACCATAGGCCGGATAAGGTGTTTACACCGCCATCCGGCAAAAAAACCGAGGTACAACTATGAGCTATTACGCCTTTGAAGGACTGATCCCGGTGGTGCATCCGGACGCGTTTGTCCATCCCAGCGCCGTGCTGATTGGCGATGTCATCGTGGGCGCCGGTGTTTATATTGGCCCACTCGCGTCATTGCGTGGGGATTATGGTCGCCTGATCCTGGAGGCAGGCTCTAATCTGCAGGATGGCTGCATTATGCATGGCTACTGCGATACCGATACCATCGTGCATGAAAACGGCCATATCGGCCACGGCGCTATTCTACATGGCTGCGTGGTGGGACAGGACGCCCTGGTCGGCATGAACAGCGTCATTATGGACGGCGCAGTGATTGGCGAAGAGAGCATTGTCGCCGCCATGAGTTTTGTCAAAGCCGGATTTCAGGGTGAGGCAAGGCAACTGCTGGTGGGTTCACCTGCGCGCGTACTACGCCAGGTCACGGACCAGGAGCTGCACTGGAAACGCCTCAACACCAAAGAATATCAGGATCTTGCGGTCCGCTGTCGAACGGGGTTATCTGAAACGAAGCCGTTAACGCAGGTCGAAGAAAACCGGCCGCGCCTGAAAGGCACGACGGACGTGAAGCCAAAATCAGCACAGTAATTGATGCCGGATGCGCTCACGCTTATCCGGCCTACGCGTCAATTACCGTTTACCCCGCCATCAGGTTAAACAGACAATTAGCGACGCATACTTTTTGACAGCATCATCTGCCATTTCTGCTCACGGTTTAGCTCTGTGGGGGGAACGGCAGACAGTCGCGGCGCTTTCGCCACGCTCACTTTTCTTTCCTGCAAATTATGATTCAATCGGCGATAGAGTTGAGAGTCGATACTCACGACTTTCACCAGACGCTGGCACTGGCAGCCTCGTCCTGCAATTTGGTTAGGGATCATCTTCACTTCACAAACAATTTCCCCCACTTCTGACAGAATATAGGAGAGCGTATTAATTGCTTTGCAATGTTCAATATCAAATTGACGGGAAATCTCCCTGGCAGTGATCCATCGGTTCTCTGCCATCATCCAGTCAGCAATTAACAAATAAAGCGGTCTTTCAACATATTTTTCACACATAAGCACACCATTTCACAAATTAAAAATCTGGCTACGGCCTGTCCAAACTAATAAAAACTAAGCCATATTAAAATTGTGGATATGCAAGATAGTATGCGACTTAAATATTGATTAGTGTGAGCAATATCGTGCTTATTACATTGAAAATGTGGTTACGGAAACGGACTTCTCCAGGAATGACCTTACGCAAGATAAAAAAAGGGTTTCTTTACAGAAACCCTTTCAACATTGTATTACAGGTCCGGTTAGAGCAATATCCACCGGACCCTTTGTTTACGACTTTTTGATCTGCGCGTGCATTTCCTGCACCGAGGTTACCTTCTCGGTGGCATCGGCATTGAGCGCCATCGTCGTGGCAAAACCGCCGTTCAGCGTGGTGTCATAATGCACTTTATACTGCAGCGCGCTGCGGCGAATCACCCTGGAGTCTTCAATCGCGCGGCGACCTGCGGTGGTGTTGATGATATAGGTATATTCGCCATTCTTGATACGGTCCTGAATGTGCGGACGACCTTCGTGCACCTTGTTCACCAGACGCGGGTTGATACCGGCTTCGCCCAGCACAATCGCCGTACCGTGGGTGGCATCCAGCTCAAAGCCCTGTTTCAGCAGCTTAGCGGCCAGGTCCACCACGCGCTCTTTGTCGCCTTCGCGGACGGAGAGCAGCGCACGGCCCTGTTTCTTCATGGTGGAGTTACTGCCCAGCTGCGCCTTAGCGAACGCTTCCGCGAAGGTACGGCCCACGCCCATCACTTCCCCGGTGGAGCGCATTTCTGGCCCTAACAGCGGGTCAACGCCGGGGAATTTGTTGAACGGCAGCACCACTTCTTTCACCGAGTAGTACGGCGGGATAATTTCTTGGGTCACGCCCTGCTCGGTCAGCGATTTGCCGGCCATCACGCGCGCCGCCACTTTCGCCAGCGGAACGCCGGTGGCTTTGGAGACGAACGGTACGGTACGCGCCGCACGCGGGTTGACTTCAATCAGGTAGACTTCGTTGTCCTTGACCGCAAACTGCACGTTCATCAGGCCGCGCACCTGCAACTCGAAGGCCAGCTTCTGCACCTGCTGGCGCATCACGTCCTGAATTTCCTGGCTCAGCGTGTAGGCCGGCAGGGAACAGGCGGAGTCGCCGGAGTGTACGCCCGCCTGCTCAATATGCTCCATAATGCCGCCAATCAGCACCATTTCGCCGTCGCAGATAGCGTCCACGTCCACTTCAACCGCGTCATCAAGGAAGCGGTCCAGCAGCACCGGCGCATCGTTAGAGACGCTGACCGCCGTCTGGAAGTAGCGACGCAGGTCGGCTTCGTCATAGACAATTTCCATCGCCCGACCGCCCAGCACGTAAGAAGGACGTACCACCAGCGGGTAGCCGATCTCTTTCGCTTTTTCGACAGCCTGTTCAATGGCGGTGACGGTGGCGTTGGCCGGTTGCTTCAGCTTCAGACGGTCAACCGCATGCTGGAAGCGTTCACGGTCTTCCGCGCGGTCGATGGCGTCCGGGCTGGTGCCGATAACCGGCACGCCTGCCGCTTCCAGCGCGCGCGCCAGCTTCAGCGGGGTCTGGCCGCCGTACTGCACGATAACGCCTTTCGGCTTCTCGATGCGCACGATTTCCAGCACGTCTTCCAGCGTCACCGGCTCGAAGTACAGACGGTCGGAAGTGTCGTAGTCGGTGGAGACGGTTTCCGGGTTACAGTTGACCATGATGGTCTCGTAACCGTCTTCGCGCAGCGCCAGCGAGGCGTGTACGCAGCAGTAGTCAAACTCAATGCCCTGGCCGATACGGTTCGGGCCGCCGCCGAGGACCATGATTTTATCGCGGTCAATGGACGGGTTCGCTTCGCACTCATCTTCATAAGTGGAGTACATGTAGGCGGTATCGGTGGCGAATTCCGCCGCGCAGGTATCCACACGCTTGTAGACCGGATGCAGGTCATACTGGTCACGCAGTTTGCGGATTTCCGCTTCGCGTACGCCCGCCAGTTTCGCCAGACGCGCATCGGCAAACCCTTTGCGCTTGAGCTGACGCAGGAAGTCGGCGTTGAGGCCAGTAATCCCGACTTCAGCCACTTTCTCTTCCAGACGCACCAGCTCTTCAATCTGCACCAGGAACCAGCGGTCGATGTTGGTCAGGTTAAAGACGCCATCCACAGACAAGCCCGCACGGAAGGCATCGGCGATATACCAGATACGATCAGCGCCCGCATCTTTCAGCTCGCGGCGGATTTTGGTCAGAGCTTCCGGGTCGTCGAGGCTCACTTTCGGGTCGAAACCGGTGGCGCCCACTTCCAGGCCGCGCAGCGCTTTCTGCAGGGATTCCTGCTGCGTGCGACCAATCGCCATCACTTCCCCGACCGATTTCATCTGAGTGGTCAGACGGTCATTGGCACCGGCGAATTTCTCGAAGTTAAAGCGCGGAATTTTGGTGACAACATAGTCAATAGACGGCTCAAACGACGCCGGCGTACGGCCACCGGTGATGTCGTTCATCAGTTCGTCGAGGGTGTAACCCACCGCCAGTTTGGCGGCTACTTTGGCAATCGGGAAGCCGGTGGCTTTCGACGCCAGCGCCGAGGAGCGGGAGACGCGCGGGTTCATTTCGATAACGATCAGACGACCGTTTTTCGGGTTCACTGCGAACTGGACGTTAGAACCGCCGGTTTCGACGCCGATTTCACGCAGTACCGCCATCGAGGCGTTACGCATGATTTGGTATTCTTTGTCGGTCAGCGTCTGTGCCGGGGCCACGGTGATGGAGTCACCGGTGTGGATACCCATCGCATCGAAGTTTTCGATAGAGCAGACGATGATGCAGTTGTCGTTTTTATCACGCACCACTTCCATCTCGTACTCTTTCCAGCCGATCAGCGATTCATCAATCAGCAGCTCGTTGGTTGGCGAGAGGTCCAGACCGCGTTCGCAGATTTCTTCGAACTCTTCACGGTTGTAAGCGATACCGCCGCCGGTGCCGCCCATGGTAAAGGACGGACGGATGATGCACGGGAAGCCCACGTCAGCGGCAACCGCCAGCGCTTCTTCCATAGTGTGCGCGATACCGGAACGCGCGGTGTCGAGACCAATTTTCTTCATCGCGATATCGAAGCGACGACGGTCTTCGGCTTTATCAATGGCGTCGGCGGTGGCGCCAATCATGGTCACACCGAACTCTTCGAGCACGCCCTGACGCTCCAGCTCCAGCGCACAGTTCAGCGCGGTCTGGCCGCCCATGGTCGGCAGCACCGCATCCGGACGCTCTTTTTCGATGATTTTGCGCACCACTTCCCAGTGAATCGGCTCGATGTAGGTGGCATCGGCCATTTCCGGGTCGGTCATGATGGTGGCCGGGTTGGAGTTCACCAGAATAACGCGGTAACCCTCTTCGCGCAGCGCTTTACACGCCTGAGCGCCGGAGTAGTCAAACTCACACGCCTGACCGATAACAATCGGGCCCGCGCCCAGAATCAGGATGCTTTTTATATCTGTACGTTTTGGCATGGCTCTTATTACTCCTGATTATTTCGCGGACTGACGGTATTGCTCAATAAGCTCGATAAAGTGGTCGAACAGCGGCGCCGCATCGTGCGGGCCTGGGCTCGCCTCCGGGTGACCCTGGAAGCTGAACGCCGGTTTATCGGTACGGTGAATCCCTTGCAGGGTGCCGTCGAACAGCGACTTGTGGGTCACGCGCAGGTTGGCGGGCAGCGAGTCTTCATCCACCGCAAAGCCGTGGTTCTGCGCGGTGATCATCACCACGTTTCGGTCCATATCTTTTACCGGATGGTTGCCGCCGTGATGGCCGAACTTCATCTTAACGGTCTTCGCACCGCTCGCCAGCGCCAGCAGCTGATGGCCGAGGCAGATGCCGAACACAGGAATGTCGGTCTGGAGGAATTTCTTAATCGCCTCGATGGCGTAGTCGCACGGGGCCGGGTCGCCAGGGCCGTTCGACAGGAAGATGCCGTCCGGATTCATTTTCAGCACCTCTTCAGCAGAGGTTTGCGCTGGCACCACCGTCAGGCGGCAGCCGCGATCCACCAGCATGCGCAGGATGTTGCGTTTGGCGCCGAAATCATAGGCCACCACATGGAACGGCAGGTCATCCTCAGATTTCGCTTCCGGTAAACCGTCTTTCAGCGTCCAGCTACCCTGCGTCCAGCGGTAAGTTTCCGTCGTGGTCACTTCTTTCGCCAGATCCATACCGTTAAGTCCAGGAAATGCTTTCGCTTTTTCCAGCGCCAGCTTCGCATCCGGGCTATCGCCTGCAATGATGCAGCCGTTCTGTGCGCCTTTCTCACGCAGCAGTCGGGTCAGCTTACGGGTATCGATATCAGCAATCGCCACGATGTTATGGCGTTTCAGGTAAGAAGAGAGGTCTTCGGTGTTACGGAAGTTGCTGGCAATCAACGGCAGATCGCGAATCACTAAACCTTGCGCATGAACCTGAGAAGATTCTTCATCGGCTTCATTGGTGCCGACATTACCAATATGGGGATAAGTAAGAGTGACGATTTGGCGGGAATAGGAAGGATCAGTGAGGATTTCTTGATAACCGGTCATTGAAGTATTGAAAACGACTTCCCCAACCGCCGAACCCGTTGCCCCAATGGCCCGACCGTGAAACTGGGTTCCGTCTTCCAGAACCAATAGCGCTGACTTAATCAAAACACCCTCCAGAGAATATTCACTCACTTTATTTGCATATTAATTCATTCAGTCAGTATGAAGCAATGCAAATTTGCTTACCCGTGGATTTCTGGCAAACGGCGGCATTCTGAAGTTAAGCCGGATAAAAGTCAACTTAAAGAGGGTATTTTTTATGTTATTTTGCACATTATAAGGAAGTTATTCTGTTTAATAGGCAAAAAGATCAACTAAGTGACGATAGAAAACGCTTGCGCTTCCTTGAGTTCGAAAAAAACTGGCTGGCATGATAAAAAGTGGACCAAATGGTCAAATTTCACATTAAAACAACAAAAAACAACGATAAAAATTCATTTAATAGCCATTAATGTTATTAAATTAATAAAAATTCAAAATTAAGCAAATTAACAACAAAAATAACTTAAAAATTAACTTGTTATAAAAAGAAAAAATCAAATCAAACGCATCATAAAATCACAAAAAACAGCAAGTTAAGACAATATAATGACAACTCAAATTTAGATATTAATATCTAACTTCTTTTTCTTTAAGACAGGCGCATACGATTGGACCACAAACAGCCTCACTACAGCATAAAAAAGCTAACTTATTGAAGCAAAATAGATAAAACGATCCCGTGGAACAGCACTAACCCCCCAATGGATATCAGTCTTATCAGTCTGGTCGAGGTGCCTTTTGCATACGGTAAGCCACTGCGGCAGAACATGTCGTGGGAGAAGAAACTGTCGAAACATGAATGGTGAAAGGCGTTATTTATCTGACCGAATAACCGGGGGGCAAAAACAAAAGGGCAATAATATATTGCCCTTTGTAATCAATTAATCTTGATTACCACAACCACATCACGAAGGTATTTAGTCGCTATAATACATCCAGCCCCAGCACATCCCGCATGTCAAATAGCCCATTTTTCTTCGTTTTTAGCCATAACGCCGATCGCAACGCGCCATTTGCAAACGTCATGCGGCTGGAAGCTTTATGCGTAATCTCTACGCGCTCGCCAATATCGGCAAACATCGCGGTATGTTCGCCGACGATGTCGCCCGCCCGAACGGTTGCAAAGCCAATCGTGCCCGGTACGCGCTCGCCGGTATAACCTTCACGCGAGTAGACCGCGCAGTCCTTCAGATTTTTATCCAGCGCCCCGGCGATTGCCTCGCCCATTGCCAGCGCCGTACCCGACGGTGCATCCACTTTATGGCGGTGGTGCGCTTCAATAATTTCAATATCGCTATAGTCGCCCATTACCTTCGCGGCTTTCTCCAGCAGCTTGAGCATGACGTTAACGCCGACGCTAAAGTTTGCGGCGAAAACGATCGCAATCTCTTGTGACGCCTCGCGAATGGCTTGTTTACCGGCGTCGTCAAAGCCGGTAGTACCAATCACCATCCCTTTACCATGCTGGCGGCAAAACGCCAGATGCGTCAACGTGCCTTCCGGACGGGTAAAATCGATGAAAACGTCAAAATCATCTTTTACCGCCTCAAGGCTGCTTTGAACGATCACGCCGGACTTTCCCGCCCCTGCCAGTTCGCCAGCATCGCTGCCCAGCAAGGAAGAGCCTTCGCGCTCCAGCGCGGCACCCAGCTGAACACCTTCCATCGCCATGGCGGCCTGGATTAACTGCCGTCCCATGCGGCCACCGGCGCCGGCAATGGCGACGCGGATTTGTGCTTCATGCATAGCTATTCTCTTTTGTAAAAATTGCGTAAACCGTTTTCAGAGTAACCAGCGCGCCCGGAGGCCGCCATCTAAAATCGCCGATAATTAGAAATTAATGATAAACAGGGAGCGATATCAGTAAAAGACATGATTCATCCCGCAGGATGAATCATTGCTGGAGAGAATGAAAGAAGAGAAACTTACTCAGGATAGAGGGAACCGGCAGGAAAATGACTTAAAAACCAGGTCACTGCCAGTAAATCCGCGCTACCGCCAGGGCTTAAGTTACGCAGGATGAGTTCATCATCGAGGGACTGCATCGCTTCAATGCCCCCCTCAACCAATACGCCCCCTTGCCACAACAATTTTTGTGCCTGCTGCTGCACGTAGTAAAGCCCTTCCAGGCCTCCCCGTGACACCAGATTGGTATCATCATTCCACGCCATCAGATGCAACAATGTTTGCAGTAGGGCAAGATGGGTATCGTCATGCTCCTGCACGACCCGGTTAAACACCGGCAAAGCCTGCGTTCTGACGGTTCGAAAACCGCTTTCCGCTTCTCCCCGCGCGCCCGACAGGCCATAACACTGGAAATGGGTTTCACTCTTTGTCAGTTTTCCCGCTTTTTTTGCTGAGAGCTCGTGGGCAACAATATTCCGACTCAGGCGGGCAACCTGGTCGCAGATACGATTTTGCTCCAACGGTTCTCCCCGCGCGAGAAGTCGGCCAATCGCTGCGCTCAGCAGGCCAAAAGCGAAAATCGCCCCGCGATGGGTATTCACACCATTGGTCGCCTGTAGCATATCGTTCTCACAGGCCATCCCCAGCGGACGCAGCATCACCAGGACATTTTCTGCCGCCAGCGCCGCCGTGTTGTTGCCCATGATAAAAAACTTTTCCATCCACGGAGCAATGGCGGTAGTACTACGTTCAAATGCCGCCAGATCCATATCCCTATGCGCTCCCGAATTACGAATATCGACCAGACCGGGTTTTGGTGTCAGCCTGGCTTCCGTCAGCAGCGCTCTTGCAACCAACCCATTAAGTTCGCCAGCCGCCAGCGATGAGTACGCTGGCGTACGCCGTTCAGTCACAACGCTCACGTTCATAGCATTCGATCCTTCGTGCAATTTCATCCAACAAAAGGTCAAGGGTGTGATGCTTGCCCCGGGCACAGGGATGAGCATCCTGCTGGCATATCAAACATGGCCGGGCAGGATACCCGAGTTCACGGCGTGATAGCGACTTACCGTCGCTATCAATAATGTCGATGTCCCAAAGCCGCCCTAACGGATGGCTCATCTCTAGTGTCGACATGTGCTGTTTCAACGCCATTGCCGGCGCACAGACCGCTGCCATCCATTCCGGGCCGCTGCGTTCATTTACCTGCATTTCCCAGACGTTGACCCACTCCTTCTGTTCGCAAAGCGCCAGTATTTCGGCAATTGCGTAATCGGCGACACGCCGCCAGACCGCTGAGTTTTTAACGGCGCCCGGTGCAACCAGCGTGAGGGAAATCAACGGTAGCCGATAGCAGTTCAACGCCTGACGCTGCCTGGCGGCACGTTTATCGCGCGCTTGTAGCATCTCCTCCAGCGTAACTGCCTGGCCCTGGTACAGCAGGTCTGTGCCCTTCATCAGCCTTTAACCTGGCGAATCACGTCAATCACTGAACCGTCGCGATAACGCACCACAGCCACCACCCGATCGGTAAACTCAATCGGCTGCGGTTTACCGGTCAGTTGCTCAGCGCGCTGTTGCAGTTGTTCGATGGTCATCAGCGCCACACCTGCAGCACGCAGGTTATCAAGCAGATCCTGACGCGCAGGGTTCACCGCAATACCATGGTCGGTAACCAGCACATCAACACTTGCCCCAGGCGTGACGGTAGTCAGCACTTTTTCCACCACGCATGGGATTCGGCCACGGACCAGCGGTGCGGTAATAATGGTGAGATCGGCCCCTGCTGCCGTATCGCTATGGCCGCCCGATGCGCCACGCAGTACGCCGTTTGAACCGGTCATCACGTTAACGTTAAAATTCACGTCAATTTCCAGCGCGCTCAGCATCACCACGTTCAGGCGTTCGCATGCCGCGCCTTTAGAGGCGGGGTTCGCGTATTGATTGGTTGAGATTTCAATATGATGTGGATTCTGCGCCAGCGAACGGGCTGCATCGCCATCGAATGATTGCGTATCCAGCAGCGCTTTGATCAACCCTTTCTCATGCAGATCCACCATGGTGCCGGTGATCCCGCCCAGGCCAAAACTCGCCGTAATGTTGTGGCGACGCATTTTGTCTTCCAGGAAACGGGTGACCGCCAGAGATGCGCCACCGGTGCCGGTTTGCAGCGAGAAACCGTCACAAAAATAACCTGAGTGTTCGATCACATTAGCCGCCTGCCGGGCGATCAACAGTTCACGCGGGTTGCTGGACAGACGAATCGCGCCCGCGGTGATCTTTTCCGGATCCCCTACTTCGTCCACCTGTACGATCAAATCAACCTGATCCTGCGCGATACTGGCCGGATAATTGGGAAATTCGACCCACTCTTCAGTCAGGAGCACCACACATTTAGCATACTGCGCATCAACCTGCGCATATCCCAAAGAGCCGCAGCGTGACTTGCCGCTAAAGCCGTTAGCATTACCAAATTCATCGCAGCACGGCACGCCGAGGAAAGCGACATCAATATTCAGCTCACCGCTCTGAATCAGCTTTACGCGGCCGCCGTGAGAGTGGATCTGTACCGGGTTTTCCATCAGGCCAGCGGAGATCTCTTCCCCTAACTTGCCGCGCAGCCCGGAGGTGTAGATCTGCCGCACCACGCCATTTTTAATGTGTTCGATAAGCGGCCAGTGGGCATCAATTAATGAGCTGGAGGCAAGCGTCAGATCGCGGAATCCCATTTCCGCCAGCTTCGCCATCACCATATTGACAACTTTGTCGCCACCACGAAACGCATGGTGGAAGGATATCGTCATGCCATTTTTAAGCCCGGAACGACGGATAGCCTCTTCAAGCGAGTCACAAATTTTACGCCGACGCTTTTCCGTTTCACTGGCAAGCCACGGGCTGTTCGCTGTTACCCCCTGGTAGGGCTGTAATCCTTCCGGTACGACATATTGCTGGTTGAGCATGGTTACAGTCTCTTTCATGGTTCCTTCCTTAATCACGAATACCGGAAGCCGACAGCGCCACCACTTTACGCGCGTGGTCGATAATCGGGCCGTCAATCATTTTGCCGTTGAGTGAAACGACGCCCAGACCGCGAGACTCAGCCTCTTCAGCGGCGGCAATCACCTCATACGCATGCTCAACTTCTTTACGTGTCGGAGAATAAGCCTGATGTAACAGCTCAATCTGACGTGGGTTCACTAAGGACTTACCGTTAAAACCAAGCCCTTTCGCCAACTGCACTTCCTTCAGGAAGCCTTCTTCATTATTGATATCCGACCAAACGACATCATAGGCGGCAATACCCGCAACGCGCGCCGCATGCAGCACTGCGCAGCGGGCGTAGAACAGCTCGGTGCCATCGCCCCGGCTGGTGCCCATATCCATCACGTAATCAAATGCCGCCAGCGCAATTGCCACCATGCGCGGGCTGGAGGTGGCGATGTCGACGGCATTGACCACGCCTTTCGCTGATTCGATCGCCGCCATCAGCCTGGTACTGCCGACTTCACGTCCACATTCACGTTCGATCCGTTCAACCTGCGCTTCCAGCTCCAGCACATCGTTTTTGCTGTCGGTTTTCGGCAGACGCACGATATCCGCGCCACCACGCACGACGGCCTCAAGATCGGCCAGACCAAACGGCGTGTTCAGTGGATTAATGCGCACCACTTTTTCAACATCCTGATAGAACGGATGTTGAAGCGCGTGATGGACTAAAAGACGGGCGGTATCTTTCTCACGTAACGCTACGGCGTCTTCTAAGTCGAACATCACCGCGTCCGCACCGTAGACAAACGAGGTGCTCAACATGGCCGCATTTGCGCCGGGGATAAACAACATACTGCGACGTGGTCTCATAACGCACTCCATTGAATTTCCGTTTGTTCTGCAGCGCGTAACGCCGCCGCCTGCACTCGGGCGCGTAAAATACACTCCAGCGCGCCTTTGTCATCGACGCTAACCAGCGCGCGTTCAACGCCCAGCTTCGCCAGCGTTTCCCGAACCACCTGCTCAATCGCCGCGCCAAACTGCTGCTTCACCAGACTCTCTAGCTCCAGCCGAATTCCTGGCTCGCTGGATGGACCAATCCTGATCATCACATCGCTGGATTCCAGCGTGCCTGCCAGGGCATCTTTAATGATTTTCATTAGTTATGTTCCTTGTTAACGGTGTTACGTCATATGGTTTCAGTGTGTCTGGCGGCATGCCGATGCAGATATGCCAGGGTGCCAGCAGGCACCAGCGCGCTTATTGCCGACCAATTACGTTCGCTATACAGTTTTCTGACGCGAGAGGCGGAAATAGCCGCGCCGTTTTTCTCCACCCGCGCCAGCTCGACGACCTCAATAACCGGGCCGCTACGCTTCGGATCGTGCAAAATGTCGTGCATTCGCTGGTTATAGGCACAGGTCAGAGGACAAAACGGTTCACTGCCGACAAAACGATGGGTAATCCCCAGCGCTGGAGCCAGATGTTCACGGAAGAGTTGCAGATCGATCTGGCAATGGCAGTCGTCCACAACCCCTTTTTCTTTGAGGAAATAGCCGGGAAACGTCGCACGCGAGATCATATAAGCGGAGCCGGAATGCAACGTGACGTTGTCAATGCCCCCGATTCCTTGTTCGATCAGCGCCCAACGGTCGGTATAGGAAAAAAATGAAGCATCTTCTTTGACTACAAACAGATGCAACCAGTCACAGGCCGCAGCCGCTTGCTCCACCAGATAACGGTGGCCCAATGTAAACGGATTGGCGTTCATGACGATGGCGCCGAACGTTTTTCCCGGTTGACGATAAAGCGCCAGTTGGCGACAAAAGCGCGCTAACCGTTCACTGCTGTTCTCCATTAACACCGCCAGCTCACCTGCCTGCGCAATGGGCCAAAACCCCGCGCCAGAAAACAGCAACCGATTTTGCGGCTTAGTGAACAGGAAAAGCTCGCTGCGGTTTAACTCGTAGGCCAATGTAAGCAGCTCGGTCAGCAGTTTGAGGCTGAGCCCTTCCCCTTGTAAAACCGGGGAAACGGCGATGCATTTCAGTACGTTCCCGGCCAGAGAACCGCACCCGACTATCTCACCCTGCCAATATGCGCATACCGCGATTTCACAATCGTCTTCCAGGGCTAGTCCCACGCCCTCCAGAAACATGGCGACCGACTCGCGACGCAATACATCCTTTTGCAAATAAATGCGTTTAAATATTAGATTCACTCTATTCTGCATCCGTCAGCAAATAACGTCGCATATTTCGCCAGCGTTTGTATTACTCGTCTGGAATAGACATCACACTTTCCCCCTTGCTTTTATAAGCTTTATGGTTTTTATTTCCTTAATTAACCAGAGTTAATAAAAATAATTAAATTAATTAAAAACACAACCATTCAGTGAAGATAGTCACATCTCATGGTTCATTGAATTTATTAGTATGCGCGGGTCTTGTTACCCATCAATACACAGGAAAATGTTTATGACCAACATGACCCAAGCTTCGGCGACGGAGAAAAAGGGGGCTAGCGATTTACTCAGATTCAAAATCTTTGGTATGCCGCTACCGCTTTATGCCTTTGCATTAATTACTTTATTACTTTCTCATTTTTATAATGCTATACCGACTGACTTAGTCGGTGGTTTTGCCCTTATGTTTGTGATGGGGGCCATTTTTGGTGAAATCGGCAAACGTTTACCGATCTTCAATAAATATATTGGCGGCGCACCGGTTATGATATTTCTGGTTGCAGCTTATTTTGTCTATGCTGGCATATTTACGCAGAAAGAAATTGATGCGATCAGCAACGTAATGGATAAAAGCAACTTCCTTAACCTGTTTATCGCAGTGTTGATCACAGGCGCGATCCTGTCGGTAAACCGTAAGCTGCTATTAAAATCACTGCTGGGCTATATCCCAACCATCCTCGCCGGGATTGTCGGCGCGTCCCTTTTCGGTATCGTCATTGGTCTGTGCTTCGGTATCCCGGTCGACCGTATCATGATGCTGTACGTTCTGCCGATTATGGGCGGTGGTAACGGCGCGGGCGCCGTGCCTCTGTCTGAAATTTATCACTCGGTTACCGGACGTTCTCGCGAAGAGTATTACTCAACGGCTATTGCTATTCTGACCATTGCGAATATCTTCGCCATTATTTTCGCCGCCCTCCTCGATATGATAGGCAAAAAATACACCTGGCTTAGCGGTGAAGGTGAGTTGGTTCGTAAGGCTTCCTTCAAAACCGAAGATGATGAAAAGGCCGGTCAGATTACCCATCGTGAAACGGCGGTTGGCATGGTGTTATCCACCACCTGCTTCCTGCTGGCCTATGTTGTTGCCAAGAAAATTCTGCCAAGCATCGGCGGCGTCTCTATTCACTACTTCGCCTGGATGGTTCTGATTGTTGCTGCGCTGAACGCATCAGGTCTTTGCTCACCGGAGATTAAAGCCGGGGCGAAACGTCTTTCTGACTTCTTCTCCAAACAGCTACTGTGGGTGCTGATGGTAGGTGTGGGTGTTTGCTACACCGATCTACAAGAGATCATCGATGCCCTGACGTTCGCGAACGTAGTTATCGCCGCAATCATTGTGGTCGGCGCAGTCGTTGGCGCAGCTATCGGGGGCTGGTTGATTGGCTTCTACCCGATTGAATCATCCATTACTGCGGGTCTTTGTATGGCCAACCGCGGCGGCTCCGGCGATCTGGAAGTGCTCTCCGCCTGTAACCGTATGAACCTCATTTCATATGCACAAATTTCCTCTCGTCTGGGCGGCGGTATTGTGCTGGTTATCGCTAGCATCGTGTTCAGCATGATGGTGTAAAAAAACGCACGGCGGTGTCTTGGCAGCAAACGACCTGGAGAAAAGTAGAGGCCAAAGCCAGAGGTGGCCAAGGGAAATCCACTCTACTCCTTAGCCGGATTCACCAGGAAGGTTGTCGTCAAGGCCACCGTCGTGCCTCTCATTATGGAAAATGATTCATGAATGAAGCTGTATTACTGGGTGAAGGTTTCACCCTGATGTTTTTAGGGATGGGGTTCGTACTGAGCTTTCTGTTCCTGCTGATCTTTGCCATTCGCGGCATGTCTGCCGTGATTACTCGCTTCTTCCCGGAACCCGTCGCCGCGCCCGCACCGCGCGCCGTTCCCGCCGTGGACGACTTCACCCGCTTAAAGCCGGTGATTGCCGCCGCCATTCACCATCACCGCCTTAACGCTTAATTCCCGGAGGGATCCATGACTATTGCCATTACCGACGTCGTCCTGCGTGACGCCCACCAGTCCCTGTTCGCCACCCGCCTGCGCCTTGATGATATGCTGCCGATTGCCGCTCAGCTCGATGATGTGGGCTACGGGTCGCTGGAGTGCTGGGGCGGCGCCACCTTTGACGCCTGTATCCGCTTCCTCGGCGAAGACCCGTGGGTCCGCCTGCGCGAGCTCAAAAAAGCCATGCCCAAAACCCCCCTGCAGATGCTGCTGCGCGGCCAGAACCTGCTCGGCTACCGCCATTACGCCGATGACGTGGTGGAACGCTTCGTTGAGCGGGCAGTGAAAAACGGCATGGACGTCTTCCGCGTCTTCGATGCCATGAACGACCCGCGCAATATGAAGGCCGCCCTGCAGGCGGTACGCAGCCACGGCGCGCACGCCCAGGGTACGCTGAGCTATACCACCAGTCCGGCGCACACGTTGCAGACCTGGCTGGATTTAACGGAGCAACTGCTGGAAACCGGCGTTGACTCGATTGCCATCAAGGATATGTCCGGCATTCTCACGCCGATGGCGGCGTATGAGCTGGTCAGCGAAATCAAAAAACGCTATGACGTGCGCCTGCACCTGCACTGCCATGCCACCACCGGGATGGCGGAGATGACCCTGCTGAAGGCTATCGAGGCGGGTGTTGACGGCGTGGACACGGCGATTTCCTCCATGAGCTCCACCTACGGCCACCCGGCCACCGAAGCGCTGGTGGCAACGCTTGCCGGCACGGAACACGACACCGGGCTGGATATCCTGAAGCTGGAAAATATCGCCGCGTACTTCCGCGAGGTGCGCAAAAAGTATCACGCCTTTGAAGGCCAGCTGAAGGGCTACGACAGCCGTATTCTGGTGGCCCAGGTACCGGGCGGAATGCTCACCAACCTGGAAAGCCAGCTGAAGCAGCAGAACGCGGCGGACAAACTCGACCAGGTGCTGGCGGAAATCCCCCGCGTGCGCGAGGACCTCGGCTTTATCCCGCTGGTGACCCCCACCTCGCAGATTGTCGGCACCCAGGCGGTGCTCAACGTGCTGACCGGCGAGCGCTACAAAACCATTGCCAAAGAAACGGCGGGCATTCTGAAAGGCGAATACGGCCACACCCCGGTGCCGGTGAACGCCGCGTTACAGGCCCGCGTGCTGGAAGGGGGCGCTCCGGTGACCTGCCGCCCGGCGGACCTGCTGAAGCCGGAACTGGCTGAACTGGAAGCGGACGTCAGGCGCCAGGCGCAGGAGAAGGGCATCACTCTGGCGGGAAACGCCATCGACGACGTGCTCACCGTGGCGCTGTTCCCGCAAATCGGCCTCAAATTCCTTGAGAACCGCCATAATCCGGCGGCGTTTGAGCCACTGCCGCAGGCGGAAGCCGCGCAGCCTGCCGCTGCCCCGGCAAAAGCCGCAGCTTCCGGTATCTACACCGTGGAAGTGGAAGGCAAAGCCTTTGTGGTGAAAGTCAGCGACGGCGGCGATATCAGCCAGCTCACTGCGGCTGCACCTGCTGCCTCTTCTGCTCCTGCCACCGCCCCGGCAGGCGCCGGCACCCCGGTCACCGCGCCGCTGGCGGGGAATATCTGGAAGGTGATTGCCACCGAGGGCCAGACGGTGGCCGAAGGCGACGTGCTGCTGATTCTGGAAGCCATGAAGATGGAAACCGAAATCCGCGCCGCGCAGGCCGGGACGGTACGCGGTATCGCGGTGAAGTCCGGGGACGCGGTTTCCGTCGGCGACACCCTGATGACGCTGGCGTAACGGAGAACTGAAATGGAAAGTCTGAACGCCCTGCTTCAGGGCATGGGGCTGATGCACCTTGGCGCAGGCCAGGCCATCATGCTGCTGGTCAGCCTGCTGCTGCTGTGGCTGGCGATTGCGAAGAAGTTCGAGCCGTTACTGCTGCTGCCAATTGGCTTCGGCGGGCTGCTCTCCAACATCCCGGAAGCGGGCATGGCGCTGACCGCGCTGGAAAGCCTGCTGGCGCATCACGACGCCGGGCAGCTGGCGGTGATTGCCGCGAAGCTGAACTGCGCGCCGGACGTCCACGCCATTAAAGAGGCATTAGCGCTGGCGCTGCCGTCGGTGCAGGGACAGATGGAGAACCTGGCGGTGGACATGGGCTACACGCCGGGGGTGCTGGCGCTGTTCTATAAAGTGGCGATTGGCTCCGGCGTCGCGCCGCTGGTCATCTTTATGGGCGTGGGCGCGATGACCGACTTCGGCCCGCTGCTGGCCAACCCGCGCACCCTGCTGCTCGGCGCGGCGGCGCAGTTCGGCATCTTCGCCACCGTGCTGGGGGCGCTGACGCTGAACTACTTCGGCCTGATTTCCTTCACCCTGCCGCAGGCGGCGGCCATCGGCATTATCGGCGGCGCGGACGGCCCGACGGCGATTTATCTGTCGGGCAAGCTGGCCCCGGAGCTGCTGGGGGCCATCGCGGTGGCGGCGTACTCGTATATGGCGCTGGTGCCGTTAATCCAGCCACCGATTATGCGCGCGCTGACCAGCGAGAAAGAGCGCAAAATCCGCATGGTGCAGCTGCGCACGGTGAGTAAGCGGGAAAAAATCCTCTTCCCGGTGGTGCTGTTACTACTGGTGGCGCTGCTGCTGCCGGACGCCGCGCCGCTGCTGGGGATGTTCTGCTTTGGCAA
>NZ_JBGDZO010000005.1:122261-429206 GCF_046548235.1 Salmonella sp. SAL4457 | reverse complement strand
ATTTTTCGTCCGAGGACGTCAAGAATCCGTATCTTCGAGTGCCCACACAGATTGTCTGATAAATTGTTAAAGAGCAGGTGCGACGCGGCTTTCAGCTCACCGTCGCGAGGTGGCGTATATTACGCTTTCCTCTTTCAGAGTCAACCCTGATTTTCAGGATTTTTCTCTTCAACCGACCGGCTGTTTGTGTGAAGTGATTCACATCCGCCGTGTCGATGGAGGCGCATTATAGGGATCCCATTTTTTTGCACAAGCGTTTTTTGGATCTTTTTTTCTGTTTGTTGATTTTTCATCCCTTTCGCTCCATTCCTGCGCAAAGTGGCGATTTTTTGATGCTATCTCCCCTTGCACAACGCCGTTAAAGCAACCAAAGTCTTCATGACTATTCATTTATGATGAGGTAGACATGTCTGACACATTACGTCCTTATAAGAATCTTTTTCCTGGTATCGGTCAGCGCGTGATGATCGATACCAGCAGCGTGGTTATTGGCGATGTCCGTCTGGCGGATGATGTCGGGATCTGGCCGCTTGTGGTGATTCGCGGCGATGTGAATTACGTTGCGATAGGGGCTCGTACGAACATTCAGGATGGCAGCGTTCTTCACGTAACCCACAAGTCTTCATCCAATCCACACGGCAACCCATTAATCATTGGCGAAGATGTTACCGTTGGCCATAAAGTTATGCTGCACGGCTGTACCATCGGTAACCGCGTACTGGTCGGTATGGGCTCCATTGTGCTGGATGGCGCGATAATAGAAGATGACGTAATGATTGGCGCGGGAAGCCTGGTGCCGCAGCACAAACGGCTGGAAAGCGGCTATTTATATCTTGGCAGTCCGGTAAAACAGATCCGCCCCTTGAGCGATGCTGAGAGATCGGGCCTGCAGTACTCCGCCAATAACTATGTAAAGTGGAAAGACGACTATCTTTCTCAGGATAACCATATCCAACCGTGATCATCTTCCTGCTGGGCCAGGATTAATGCTTCCGCCTCTTCTTCCAGGTCCCAGCGATACTCACGAAAAATGGCCAGCCATTGCTCCGCTGTTTCTCCACCAAAGCGATACGCCAGTACATCTTTTTTTATTGCACACGTGAGTTGCATCCCATTAACCAGGGCGGGAAAGATGATAGCACTGGCGGCAGTATCCCATTCTTCGCGGTCAGGAAATTGTATGGCCTGGTTCACGCTAATAATTCCTGCTGTAGCAGCTCAATCACTGGCTCGACCTGCGGTAATACACCGTGCCAAAGCAAAACGGCATGTGCAGCCTGCCCCACCAGCATTCCCAGCCCATCTGCGTAGCGTTTTGCGCCCTGTTGTACACACCAGGAGAGAAATGGCGTATTCCCTTTTTGATAGAACATGTCATAGCAACAGAGGGAAGGGTGAATAAGTGACGCCGGAATCGCCGGGATTTCGCCCCGTATGCCGCTGGAGGTCGCATTAATAATCAGGTCAAACTCACAACCATCCAGCTTGTCCATATCCGTGGCATGAACGCTGCCGGTATGAGCAAAGATTTTCGCCAACGCTTCGGCACGTGAAGCTGTACGGTTGGTGATAGTGACCGCGCAATCCAAAGAAAGCAGAGGTAACAGCACGCCCCGGGATGCGCCGCCCGCGCCAATCAGCAAAATACGCCATCCTGGGCGGATAAAATTTAAACGTTTGAGATCGCTTAATAAACCGATACCGTCAGTATTGTCGCCAAGCAAACGACCATCTTCCAGCCGCTTTAATGTATTGACTGCTCCCGCCAGCGATGCTCGTTCCGTTAACTCATCCGATCGCGCAAACGCCTCCTCTTTAAAAGGTACTGTGATGTTTGCGCCTTTTCCCCCTGCCGCGAAAAAGGCATCAAGCGTATTAATGAAATTATTAATAGGGGCCAGCACGCGACCATAGGGGTGAACAATATCTAGCTGCTGAGCAAATTGCTGATGAATAAATGGCGATTTGCTGTGCGCAATCGGATTTCCAAAAACAGCATAGGTTTCCATCATATTACCCCTGTCGAAACAGTTCGCCCGTCAGAGCATCGCGAATTTCTGAAGGATTTAGACGCCCACCCGTTGCGCCTTCAACCACCGGAAAATCATCACCAAATTGCGCACGCACCTCTTCAACGGTACGACATGGCGGTAATCCGCTCAGATTGGCGCTGGTGGAAACCAGCGGTTTGCCATACGCATTGCATAGCGCGACCACCAGCGGGTGGTTGGTAACACGAACGGCCAGGGAATCAAAACGTCCCGTGAGCCACCGCGGCGTTGTCGCGGGCGCAGGAAAAACAAACGTTACCGGCCCGGGCCAGCAATCAAATACCGCTTTACGCTGTGCGGCGGTAAGTATGCTGTCATCAATATAAGGTTTTAACTGCTCAAAGCTGGCGGCAATCAAAATGAGTCCCTTATCGACGGGCCGTTGTTTTAACGCCAGCAGGCGCGTAACGGCTGTTTCACTATCGGGATCGCAGCCGACGCCGAAAACGGCTTCTGTTGGATAAGCGATGACATTTTCTTTATTCAGGAGATCTACCGCTGCGGCGATAGATCCTGTTGGCAGGTTATTATTCACTTGTTTATTCCACCGGAACCGGCTTTCCACATTGTTTACTGGCGCAAAAGCGCTTCACGCCCTGCGCGGTTTTCTTTTCGATGAGTAGCGGATAATGGCACTCGGGGCATTCCCCCGCAACCGGTGTGAAGTTAATGACGAACTGACATTCCGGGTAGCGATCGCAGGAATGAAAGATTTTTCCGTAACGAGAACGGCGCTGGACCAAATGTCCTTGCTGGCAGGCTGGACAGGCAATCGCCGTTTCATCCGGTTTATCAATAACCACTGTATGTTCACATTGCGGATACTGACTGCATCCGATGAACATGCCAAAGCGCCCCTGACGCAGCACCAGTACGGCGCCACACTCAGGACACAGTTGCCCCTCCAGAATTTTAACGATATGTCCGTCCGCCTGACTTTTCAGCGGACGAACGTAATCGCATTCCGGATAACGAGAACAGCCGAGAAACGGACCATGTTTCCCGGAACGAATTACCAGTTCGGCCCCGCACTGCGGGCAGGGCTCATTTTTACGCACCGAAAACAGTGCTGATTTAGCCATATTCACTCATGCAGCATTAACACCTATCAATGCAGCATACCTTCATTTACCTCAAAGAGTAATTCTTCCATTTGCTGATAGGCGTTTTCACAGCCCGGAATGTTGAATAACACCATCAAAATAACCCATTTCAAGTCTTCCAGGTCAAACTCTGCGGTATCCAGCGCCAGCACACGCTCAATCACCATTTCTCGTGTTTCGAGGTTTAGCACCTGAATCTGCTCAAGGAATAACAGGAACCCCCGGCAACTGGCATCAAGCCTTTCACACTCTTCAACCGTATAAATGCGCATTGAAAGAGGGTCGGAAGCAAGTTGCATGGGTTCCGCGAGGCCATCCTGATAGTCAGCGAGTTTTTCCAGCCACAGCAGCGCATTGTAGATGTCTTCGCGATCAAACCCAGCGTCGGTGAGATCACGCTCCAGTCTGTCCTGATCCACGCGCAGCTCGGCTTCGTTATGGATGTATGTTTCAAACAAATACATTAGTACGTCGAACATGGCTTGCCCTCCTTAATCGGACATAGCCGCCGGGTACAGCTGCGATCCATCCTGCTAACTCCAGTTCGAGTAGCTGAGCCACTACCGCTGGCACAGGTTGGCCGGCACGTTCAGCGACGACGTCAACAGGTGTTACCTCATCTCCTACGTTAGCCAGGAGCTCAGGAAATGGCAATGCCGCCTCATCCTGATTTAGTGAATAAAGTGAATTTTCCGCCGTAGTTGGCAACCAGTGTAAGCCGTATTGCAAATTTTCCAGAATATCCTCCGGCGTCGTCACAAGCGTAGCCCCTTGTTTAATTAACCAGTGCGTGCCTTCGCTTCCCGGACTACCGATAGGACCTGGTAATGCAAAAACGTCCCGCCCCTGTTCAAGCGCGCAGCGCGCCGTCACCAACGAACCGCTGCGCAACGCCGCCTCAATCACCAGTACGCCTTTGCTCAGTCCGCTGATGATACGGTTTCTGCGAGGAAAATTTTGCGGTAGCGGAGGCGTTGAAAGCGGAAATTCTGAGACCACTGCGCCGCCAGTGGCAATCAAGTTTTCAGCCAGCATGGCATGTCGGCGAGGATAAATCTTTGCTAAGCCATTCCCTAACACCGCTACACTTTTTCCCCCCATACTCACCGCGGCGTTGTGTGCTACGCCATCAATTCCCCGGGCAAGGCCGCTGGTGATCGTCAAACCGCTTTTCGCAAGGCTTTCGCAAAGCAGACGTCCCCAACGTTCCCCATACCAGGAGTGGCTCCGGCTCCCTACGACGGCAAGTTGGCAGGTATGCAGACAGGCAGGATCGCCGTCAATAAAAATAGCGCCGGGATAATCGTCAATAGCACGCAGTTGGGGAGGATAAATCTCACTATCCGCACACAGAAAATGGTGCTGCGGTAGTTCAAGCCAGCGTAATGTCTCATCAAGCACACCTGCTGGAAGCTGTAAAAAACGTTCAGCTTGCCGCGCGGTAAGACCAGCCTCCTGAAGGTGCGTGCGATTTATCTGAGGCTGGCGAATAAGCGAGTTCGCCATGTTCAACATCGCCTCGCCATAAAGGTCGCCGACGTACATTAAACGTAACCAAATTTCGGTACGGGCCATCCTTTCCCTCCCCTGCCACAAGCAGTCTGAACAATCTTTGCGATTGGTCACTGATGCTGTCAATCAGGTGGGGATTTGTCTAGAATAGAGGTAATAATCTTTTCAACTCCTGAACACAACTCTGGATAATTATGTCAGTTTTGCAAGTGTTACATATTCCGGACGAGCGCCTTCGCAAAGTCGCAAAGCCGGTTGAAGAAGTGAATGCAGAAATTCAGCGTATCGTCGATGATATGTTCGAAACGATGTACGCGGAAGAAGGTATCGGTCTGGCCGCAACGCAGGTCGATATCCACCAGCGGATCATCGTGATTGACGTTTCGGAAAACCGCGACGAGCGCCTGGTACTCATTAACCCGGAATTGCTGGAGAAAAGTGGCGAAACGGGTATAGAAGAAGGCTGTCTGTCGATTCCGGAACAGCGCGCTTTAGTCCCGCGCGCCGAGAAAGTGAAAATCCGCGCGCTGGATCGCGACGGCAACCCGTTTGAGCTTGAAGCGGATGGTTTGCTGGCAATTTGCATTCAGCATGAGATGGATCATCTGGTCGGTAAACTGTTTATCGATTATTTGTCGCCGCTGAAGCAACAACGTATTCGTCAGAAAGTAGAAAAACTCGACCGCCTGAACGCCCGGGCTTAAAGGACAAGAACCAACGTGTCAGATTCACTACGTATTATTTTTGCGGGTACACCTGACTTTGCAGCGCGTCATCTCGACGCGCTGTTAACTTCTGGACATAACGTTGTCGGCGTATTTACCCAACCCGATCGTCCAGCAGGTCGCGGCAAAAAGTTGATGCCCAGCCCGGTAAAAGTGCTGGCGGAAGAAAAAGGCCTGCCCGTTTTCCAGCCCGTGTCGCTTCGTCCTCAGGAAAACCAGCATCTGGTTGCTGACTTACATGCCGACGTCATGGTTGTCGTAGCATATGGTCTGATTCTCCCAAAGGCAGTGCTGGATATGCCCCGTCTCGGATGTATCAACGTTCACGGTTCGCTGCTTCCACGCTGGCGCGGCGCGGCGCCTATTCAGCGCTCACTCTGGGCAGGCGATGCGGAAACCGGCGTCACAATTATGCAGATGGATGTAGGGCTGGATACCGGCGACATGCTGTATAAACTTGCGTGCCCGATTACCGCAGAAGATACCAGTGGCTCACTGTATAATAAGTTGGCTGAACTTGGCCCGCAGGGGTTAATTACCACACTAAAACAACTGGCGGACGGCACAGCGGCGCCTGAAGCGCAGAATGAAGCGCTGGTCACTCATGCGGAAAAGCTCAGTAAAGAAGAAGCGCGTATCGACTGGTCTCTCTCCGCAGCACAGCTGGAGCGTTGCATTCGCGCCTTTAATCCGTGGCCAATGAGCTGGCTGGAAATCGACGGCCAGCCGGTAAAAGTCTGGCAGGCGTCCGTCATTGAGGACGCCACGCAGTCGCTGCCGGGAACCATTCTGGCCGCGACGAAACAGGGCATTCAGGTTGCAACAGGCAAGGGGATATTAAATTTGCTTTCGCTTCAGCCTGCCGGCAAAAAAGCGATGAGCGCCCAGGATCTGTTAAATTCACGCCGGGAATGGTTTATTCCTGGTAACCGTCTTGCCTGACGGTCACGTCTTTATAAGCCCGGTGTTACCGGGCATTTTTATTTTATACATATGAAAAAACAAAACAATTTACGTAGTCTGGCAGCACAGGCCGTTGAACTGGTCGTCGAGCAGGGACAATCATTAAGTAATGTGCTCCCGCCGCTGCAACAAAAAGTCGCCGATAAAGACAAAGCGTTACTTCAGGAGCTGTGCTTTGGCGTCCTGCGAACTCTTTCACAGCTGGAATGGCTGATCAATAAGCTGATGTCTCGTCCAATGACCGGCAAGCAGCGTACAGTGCATTACTTAATTATGGTCGGTTTTTATCAGTTGCTGTACACCCGCGTTCCTCCCCATGCGGCGCTGGCTGAAACCGTTGAAGGCGCGGTCTCCATCAAACGTCCGCAGTTGAAAGGGTTAATTAACGGCGTCCTGCGCCAGTTCCAGCGCCAGCAGGAAACGTTGCTTAATGAGTTTGCGACCAGCGATGCGCGCTTTTTACATCCAGGTTGGCTGGTAAAGCGTTTGCAAAATGCTTACCCCACACAGTGGCAACGCATTATTGAAGCGAATAACCAGCGTCCACCGATGTGGCTACGTGTAAATCGTACACACCACACCCGCGACGGTTGGCTTGGCTTACTTGAAGACGCAGGCATGAAGGGATATCCCCATCCCGATTATCCCGACGCTGTACGTCTGGAAACGCCAGCTCCGGTACATGCTTTACCCGGTTTTGCTGAGGGTTGGGTAACTGTCCAGGATGCCTCTGCGCAGGGATGTGCGGTTTTTCTCGCTCCTCAGAACGGTGAGCACATTTTAGACTTGTGCGCCGCGCCCGGCGGTAAAACCACGCATATTCTCGAAGTGGCCCCCGAAGCAGACGTGGTGGCGGTTGATATTGATGAACAACGACTCTCCCGCGTTTACGACAACCTAAAGCGTCTTGGGATGAAAGCGACAGTTAAACAAGGGGATGGACGTTATCCCGCCCAATGGTGCGGCGAGCAGCAGTTTGACCGTATTCTGCTGGATGCGCCCTGCTCCGCAACCGGCGTCATTCGCCGTCATCCAGATATCAAATGGCTGCGTCGCGATCGCGATATCGCGGAACTGACGCAATTACAGGCGGAAATTCTTGATGCCGTCTGGCCGCGCCTGAAGCCCGGCGGGACGCTGGTTTACGCCACCTGTTCCGTACTGCCGGAAGAAAACCGCGATCAGATCAAAACCTTTTTACAACGCACTCCCGATGCCGCGCTCAGCGAAACGGGAACACCTGATCAGCCAGGACAACAGAATCTGCCGGGCGGCGAAGAAGGTGATGGGTTCTTTTACGCTAAGCTAATCAAGAAGTGATGAGATAACGGGCCACGACTGATGAAAATTATCATACTGGGCGCAGGGCAAGTTGGCGGAACACTGGCGGAAAACCTGGTCGGCGAAAACAACGACATCACGGTGGTTGATACCAACGGCGAACGGTTACGCAGTTTGCAAGATAAGTTCGATCTACGCGTAGTTCAGGGGCATGGTTCGCATCCCCGCGTGTTGCGCGAAGCGGGCGCTGACGATGCGGATATGCTGGTCGCTGTCACCAGTTCAGATGAAACTAATATGGTTGCCTGTCAGGTAGCCTATTCACTCTTCAACACCCCAAACCGTATCGCCCGCATTCGTTCCCCGGACTATGTTCGCGATGCGGATAAACTCTTTCATTCTGAAGCGGTTCCGATTGATCATTTGATCGCGCCGGAGCAGTTGGTTATCGATAATATTTATCGCCTGATCGAGTATCCGGGAGCATTACAGGTTGTAAACTTTGCCGAAGGGAAAGTCAGTCTGGCAGTAGTTAAAGCCTACTATGGTGGTCCACTAATAGGTAACGCGCTCTCGACAATGCGAGAGCATATGCCGCATATCGATACCCGCGTTGCCGCAATTTTCCGTCATGACAGACCAATCCGTCCTCAGGGCTCGACTATCGTAGAAGCAGGGGATGAAGTCTTCTTTATTGCGGCTTCACAGCATATCCGTGCAGTAATGAGCGAATTACAGCGTCTGGAAAAACCCTACAAGCGCATCATGCTGGTGGGCGGCGGCAATATCGGCGCCGGGCTGGCAAGGCGTCTGGAAAAAGACTATAGCGTTAAATTGATCGAACGCGATCAACAACGCGCCGCAGAACTGGCTGAGAAACTGCAAAACACGATCGTCTTTTTTGGCGACGCTTCCGATCAGGAATTGCTGGCGGAGGAGCATATTGATCAGGTCGATCTCTTTATCGCGGTCACTAACGATGATGAAGCCAATATCATGTCCGCGATGTTGGCCAAGCGGATGGGCGCCAAAAAAGTGATGGTGCTGATTCAGCGTCGAGCTTATGTCGATCTTGTGCAGGGTAGCGTTATAGATATTGCGATTTCTCCGCAGCAGGCCACCATCTCTGCATTACTGAGCCATGTGCGTAAAGCGGATATCGTCGGCGTTTCCTCACTGCGTCGCGGGGTTGCCGAAGCCATCGAAGCCGTCGCGCACGGTGATGAAAGCACTTCCCGCGTGGTTGGCCGCGTCATTGACGAAATAAAACTGCCGCCAGGCACCATTATTGGCGCGGTCGTTCGTGGTAATGATGTCATGATTGCTAATGACAATTTGCGCATTGAACAAGGCGATCACGTCATTATGTTTTTGACCGATAAAAAGTTTATTACCGACGTCGAACGTCTGTTCCAGCCAAGTCCTTTCTTCCTCTAATTTAAGGGGCGCTCATTCAGCGCCCTTTTTAATTCCCTTTATTTATCAAGGTTTAATTTATTTCGCTAAACAGAAGCCGTAAATGGAAAATGCCTTAGCATTTGTTAAACTTATAACGTCAGCTGCATAGGGAGAATAAAAATGAGTTTTATTAAAGAATTTCGCGAATTCGCGATGCGCGGGAATGTTGTGGATTTGGCAGTGGGTGTCATTATTGGCGCGGCATTCGGTAAGATTGTTTCTTCACTGGTTGCCGATATCATTATGCCGCCGTTGGGATTGTTAATCGGCGGGATCGACTTTAAACAATTTGCTTTTACGTTACGCGAAGCGCAGGGAGATATTCCGGCGGTCGTCATGCATTACGGCGTGTTTATCCAGAACGTATTTGATTTTGTGATTGTGGCCTTTGCTATCTTTGTTGCCATTAAGCTTATCAACAGACTCAACCGTAAAAAAGCAGAAGAGCCGGCAGCTCCGCCAGCGCCTTCTAAAGAGGAAGTGTTATTGGGCGAAATCCGCGATCTGCTGAAAGAACAAAATAACCGTTCTTAATAAGCAGAAGGCCAGTGGTAAAAAAGTTACTTACTTTCTTGCCACTGGCCTCCCAGTTCCCTCGATTACCGTGTTTACCTTTACGCAGATAACTTCCTTTGCCTTTCTTATTTTTTTCAACGCGTTGCCTGAAAAGGGGATCGTGCAGTAATGCCTCAATGGCATTGTCCTTTATCTGCCCTTTCTTATGTTGATAACGACTCATAATATCTCCCGTTTGTATAAATTATACGGCGCGAGTGTAGCCCCGCCGGTTCAATAAATCAACATCCTGATTTCGCTCCACTGGCCCCCTGTTCCAGGGCTTCCAGAATGGAACAATAGACGCTACTGTGGGCCGTTCCGCAACAAGCATCATTAAGCCTTTGTAACGAACGCTGCATCGTTTGCAGTTCCGCAATCCTGGCTTCAACCTCCTGCAATCGCTCTTGCACAATACTTTTTGATTCCTGACAGGTATGGTGCTCAGGATCAATTCGGATCGATAAAAGCTCGCGGATCGAGTCGAGCGTGAAACCCAACTGTCGCGCATAACGAATAAACTTGAGACGCTGCAGATCGTTTTCGGTATATAGACGAAACCCGCCTTCAGTACGTACCTCATGATCCATCATCTGCTGTTTTTCATAGTAGCGAATGGTATCAGGCGTTACGTCTGCCAGCTTTGCCAGCTCACCAATGCGATACATACAAGCTCCGTTAATTATCGTTGATTTTATGCAGCAGTTTTTCTGCATACTCACCGTGTAAAAAGTCGGTACTCAACCCAGCCTGCCGAAGTTTTAGTTCAAGCAGGGAGAGCTGGCGACTAACCTGATGGTATCGAGGGTCATCTTCCCGGATACTGTTGAGGATATCAAGTAACTGAATAGCGTCTCTGCGCTGCTCCAGTTCAGGGGGAAGACAGCCCGCATTCTTGAGTAAGCGATAACCCGCACGAAGTTCCGCCGGCACATGAGAATCATCATCCAGAATAAGTGGCTCGCCACGGCCAGGCAAATTATCAAACTCGCCTTTACGCTGTGCCTCGATAATATGACGCTCTGCCCACTGGTCAAGTAACCACATACGTCGCTCCAGGGATTGAACGAAAAGAATACAATTATTGTAGATATGTGGGGTTCAGGAGGATATAAAAAAACCCGCCGAAGCGGGTTTTTTTACGTTACTACAGATTACTCTGCAGCAGCTTCTGTTTTCTCTGAACGATCAACCAGCTCGATGTATGCCATCGGCGCGTTGTCGCCTGCACGGAAGCCACACTTCAGAATGCGAGTGTAACCACCGGCGCGGCTCGCGAAACGCGGGCCCAGCTCGTTAAACAGTTTTGCCACGATCTCGTTATCACGAGTACGGGCGAATGCCAGACGACGATTAGCAACGCTATCAGTCTTGGCAAGAGTAATCAGCGGCTCAACTACGCGACGCAGCTCTTTCGCTTTAGGCAGGGTCGTCTTGATGATTTCATGACGAACCAGTGAACCTGCCATGTTGCGGAACATAGCCTGGCGATGGCTGCTGTTGCGGTTCAGTTGACGACCACTCTTACGATGGCGCATGACCTTATCCTTCTCAGTAAAACCTTAACCTGTGATCCGGTTACTCGTCAGCGATGCTTGCCGGTGGCCAGTTTTCCAGGCGCATACCCAGAGACAGTCCACGGGAAGCCAGCACGTCTTTAATCTCGGTAAGAGATTTTTTACCCAGGTTAGGCGTCTTAAGAAGCTCAACCTCGGTACGCTGTACCAGATCACCGATATAGTGGATAGCTTCTGCCTTGAGGCAGTTAGCAGAGCGGACAGTCAATTCCAGATCGTCAACAGGGCGCAGCAGGATCGGATCGAATTCTGGTTTCTCTTCTTTCACTTCCGGTTGACGTACATCACGTAAATCAACGAAAGCTTCCAGTTGTTCAGCCAGGATGGTTGCCGCACGACGAATCGCCTCTTCAGGATCGATTGTGCCGTTGGTTTCCATTTCGATGACCAGCTTGTCCAGGTCGGTACGCTGTTCTACACGCGCTGCTTCAACATTGTAGGCAATACGCTCTACAGGGCTGTAGCAGGCGTCGACCAGCAGACGGCCGATTGGGCGCTCATCTTCTTCCGAATGAATTCGGGTAGAAGCCGGCACATAACCACGACCGCGCTGAACTTTGATACGCATACTAATAGACGCGTTTTCATCGGTCAGGTGGCAGATCACGTGCTGCGGCTTGACGATTTCGACATCCCCATCATGGGTGATATCGGCTGCAGTCACAGGGCCAATGCCAGATTTATTCAAGGTAAGAATAACTTCATCTTTACCCTGAACTCTCACCGCCAGCCCTTTCAGGTTGAGCAGGATTTCCAGGATGTCTTCCTGAACGCCTTCTTTGGTGCTGTACTCATGTAGTACACCATCAATCTCAACCTCGGTCACCGCGCAACCCGGCATCGATGAGAGCAGAATACGGCGCAGTGCGTTACCCAGAGTATGGCCGAAGCCACGCTCTAAAGGCTCAAGGGTCACCTTGGCGTGCGTCGAACTCACTTGCTCGATATCTACCAGGCGCGGTTTTAGAAACTCTGTCACAGAACCCTGCATTGTGTCCTCTCTTTGGTACTAAGCTTTACTTGGAGTAAAGCTCGACGATCAGGTGTTCGTTAATGTCCGCAGACAGATCAGAACGCTCAGGCTTACGCTTGTACGTACCTTCCATCTTGCCAGCATCAACTTCCAGCCAGGTTGGCTTTTCACGCTGCTCAGCCAGCTCCAGAGCGGCTTTCACGCGAGACTGCTTCTTCGCTTTCTCACGAATGCTAACAACGTCATTCGGACTAACCTGATAAGAAGCGATGTTAACAACACGACCGTTTACCATAATTGCTTTATGGCTAACCAGCTGACGTGCTTCTGCACGAGTGGCGCCGAAGCCCATACGGTATACAACGTTGTCCAGACGACCTTCCAGCAGAGCCAACAGGTTTTCACCGGTGTTGCCTTTCAGACGTGCTGCTTCTTTGTAGTAGTTACGGAACTGACGCTCCAGCACACCGTAAATGCGGCGAACTTTTTGCTTTTCACGCAACTGCACACCATAGTCAGACAGACGCGGCTTACGCGCACCGTGCTGGCCAGGAGCTTGTTCAATTTTACACTTGGTATCGATCGCGCGAACGCCAGACTTAAGGAATAAGTCGGTGCCCTCACGACGGCTCAGCTTGAGCTTAGGACCCAAATATCTTGCCATTTTCTTTCTCCAACTAACCTGGAAAACGAAGCGTTATACGCGACGTTTTTTCGGCGGACGACAACCGTTATGAGGGATCGGAGTCACATCAGTAATATTAGTGATGCGGAAACCAGCGGCGTTCAGAGCACGAATAGTAGATTCGCGGCCTGGACCCGGACCTTTAACCATAACTTCCAGATTCTTGATACCGTATTCTTTCACGGCGTCAGCGCAACGCTCTGCTGCAACCTGAGCTGCAAACGGAGTGGATTTGCGAGAACCACGGAAACCGGAACCACCGGCTGTTGCCCAACCCAGCGCATTACCCTGACGATCGGTAATAGTCACGATGGTGTTGTTGAAAGAAGCATGGATATGAGCCACGCCGTCAGAGACTTGTTTTCTTACACGTTTACGTGCGCGAACTGGTGCCTTTGCCATTATTCAATCACCCCGATTATTTCTTGATCGGTTTGCGCGGACCCTTACGGGTACGAGCGTTGGTCTTGGTACGCTGACCGCGAACCGGGAGACCACGACGATGACGCAAACCGCGATAGCAACCAAGATCCATCAGGCGCTTGATGCTCATGCTGATTTCACGGCGCAGATCACCTTCAACGACAAATTTGGCAACTTCGTCACGCAGCGTGTCGATTTGTTCTTCAGACAGCTCACTGATCTTAACATTTTCAGCGATACCCGCTGCAGCCAGGATGGCTTTAGAACGGGTCTTGCCGACACCGTAGATCGAAGTTAACGCGATCACGGCGTGTTTCTGATCAGGAATGTTAATGCCTGCTATACGGGCCACTATGCACTCCTACTATTTAATATGTACGTACCATGCTGAAAAGCCCGTTTTCAGGATACTCAAATGGAAACGTACAGACATACAAAAGATTGGCTGGCTAATCTAGCCAGCTCAACCCAACTTTGCAAGAAAAATATGCGAAAAAATCAGCCTTGGCGCTGTTTATGCTTCGGCTCGGCACTGCAAATCACACGGATGACACCATCACGCTTAACGATTTTGCAGTTACGGCATAATTTCTTGACGGAAGCACGAACTTTCATTTTTACTCTCCGTAACTTCTCAGGCGACCAATTAACGGCCGTAGCCTTTCAGGTTCGCCTTCTTCAATGCAGACTCATACTGACTGGACATCATCAGAGTTTGCACTTGAGCCATAAAGTCCATAATCACGACAACAACGATAAGCAGTGAGGTCCCACCGAAGTAGAACGGCACTTTCATTGCATCACGCATGAACTCCGGGATCAGGCAGATAAAGGTAATATACAGCGCACCAACCAAGGTCAGGCGGGTCATTACTTTATCGATATACTTCGCCGTTTGCTCTCCCGGACGAATTCCTGGTACAAATGCACCGGACTTCTTCAGGTTATCTGCTGTTTCACGCGGGTTGAAAACCAACGCCGTGTAGAAGAAACAGAAGAAGATGATTGCAGACGCATAGAGTAACACATAAAGCGGTTGCCCAGGCTGCAAATACAGCGAAATTGTTGTCAGCCAGTTCCAACCAGTACCGCCCCCGAACCATGACGCGATGGTCGCCGGGAACAGAATAATACTGGAAGCGAAGATTGCCGGGATTACCCCCGCCATATTCACTTTCAGCGGTAAATGTGTGCTCTGTGCAGCATAGACACGACGACCTTGCTGACGTTTGGCGTAGTTTACCACAATACGGCGTTGACCACGTTCAACGAATACTACAAAGAACGTCACTGCAAATACTAATACTGCAACCAACAGCAACACGAGGAAGTGCAGGTCGCCTTGACGCGCTTGCTCGATAGTATGGGCAATGGCTGGCGGGAGTCCCGCAACGATACCAGCGAAGATGATGATTGAGATACCGTTACCGATACCGCGCTCAGTAATCTGTTCGCCGAGCCACATCAGGAACATCGTCCCTGTAACCAGACTTACAACAGCGGTGAAATAGAATGCAAAGCCTGGATTCATCACCAGGCCCTGCATACCAGGCATATTCGGCAAACCGGTAGCAATACCGATCGACTGGAATATCGCCAGCACCAGAGTACCGTAACGGGTGTACTGGCTGATCTTACGACGACCAGACTCCCCTTCTTTCTTAATTTCTGCCAGCGTTGGATGAACCACCGTCAACAGCTGGATAATGATCGACGCCGAAATATACGGCATGATCCCCAGGGCAAAGATAGAAGCACGGCTGAGAGCACCACCAGAGAACATGTTAAACATTTCAATGATGGTGCCTCGCTGTTGCTCAAGCAGTTTGGCAAGTACAGCGGCATCAATACCAGGGATCGGAATAAAAGAGCCAATACGGAACACAATCAGCGCGCCGATAACAAACAGCAGTCTGCGTTTCAGCTCACCTAAGCCACCTTTGGCACTTTGAAAATCTAATCCCGGTTGTTTAGCCATCTGCTACTTATTCCTCGATTTTACCGCCAGCAGCTTCGATAGCAGCACGAGCGCCTTTAGTAACACGCAGGCCACGAACAGTTACCGGAGTAGTGACTTCGCCAGCCAGGATCACTTTCGCGAACTCGATCTGGATACCGATAATGTTTGCCGCTTTCAGCGTGTTCAGGTCTACAACGCCGCCTTCTACTTTCGCCAGGTCAGACAGACGAACTTCGGCTGTAATCGCTGCTTTGCGAGAAGTGAAGCCGAATTTCGGCAGACGACGGTACAGAGGCATCTGACCACCCTCGAAACCGCGACGTACGCCACCGCCAGAACGAGACTTCTGACCTTTGTGACCACGACCACCGGTTTTACCGAGGCCAGAACCGATACCACGACCCAGGCGTTTACCCGCCTTTTTGGAGCCTTCGGCCGGAGACAGAGTATTTAAACGCATCTCTTACTCCTCAACTTTAACCATGAAGGAAACCGCGTTGACCATACCACGAACAGCAGGAGTATCCTCGCGCTCTACGGTGTGGCCAATACGACGCAGACCCAGGCCAAGCAGCGTTGCCTTGTGTTTCGGCAGACGACCGATTGCACTGCGGGTTTGAGTAATTTTAATAGTCTTTGCCATGGTTTATTTCCCCAGAATTTCTTCAACGGATTTACCACGCTTGGCAGCGACCATTTCTGGAGAATTCATATTTTCCAGGCCATCAATAGTTGCACGAACCACGTTGATCGGGTTGGTGGAACCGTATGCTTTAGCCAGAACGTTATGAACCCCAGCAACTTCCAGAACGGCGCGCATTGCACCACCGGCGATGATACCGGTACCTTCGGAAGCTGGCTGCATGAATACACGAGACCCCGTGTGAACACCTTTAACCGGGTGCTGCAGGGTGCCGTTGTTCAGCGCGACGTTAATCATATTGCGACGGGCTTTTTCCATCGCTTTCTGGATCGCTGCTGGAACTTCACGCGCTTTACCGTAACCAAAACCTACGCGACCGTTACCATCGCCTACTACAGTCAGAGCTGTGAAGGAGAAAATACGACCACCTTTAACGGTTTTAGATACGCGGTTTACCGCGATCAGCTTTTCCTGCAGTTCGCCAGCTTGTTTTTCGATGTGAGCCATCTTACACCTCTACCTTAGAACTGAAGGCCAGCTTCACGGGCAGCATCTGCCAGTGCCTGGACACGACCATGATATTGGAACCCGGAACGGTCAAAGGACACATCTTTGATGCCTTTTTCCAGAGCGCGTTCAGCGACAGCTTTACCCACAGCTGCAGCCGCGTCTTTGTTACCGGTGTACTTCAGTTGTTCAGCGATAGCTTTTTCTACAGTAGAAGCAGCTACCAGAACTTCAGAACCGTTCGGTGCAATTACCTGTGCGTAAATATGACGCGGGGTACGATGTACCACCAGGCGAGTTGCGCCCAGCTCTTTGAGCTTGCGGCGTGCGCGGGTCGCACGACGGATACGAGCAGATTTCTTATCCATAGTGTTACCTTACTTCTTCTTAGCCTCTTTGGTACGCACGACTTCGTCGGCGTAACGAACACCCTTGCCTTTGTAAGGCTCAGGACGACGGTAGGCGCGCAGATCTGCTGCAACCTGGCCGATCACCTGCTTATCAGCGCCTTTCAGCACGATTTCAGTTTGAGTCGGACATTCAGCAGTAATACCTGCCGGCAGCTGATGGTCAACCGGGTGAGAGAAACCTAAAGACAGGTTTACTATATTCCCTTTAACCGCTGCACGATAACCTACACCAACCAGCTGCAGCTTCTTAGTGAAGCCTTCGGTAACACCGATAACCATTGAGTTCAGCAGGGCACGCGCGGTACCAGCCTGTGCCCAACCGTCTGCGTAACCATCACGCGGACCGAAGGTCAGTGCATTATCTGCATGTTTAACTTCAACAGCATCGTTGAGAGTACGAGTCAGCTCGCCGTTTTTACCTTTGATCGTAATAACCTGACCGTTGATTTTGACATCAACGCCGGCAGGAACAACGACCGGTGCTTTAGCAACACGAGACATTTTTTCCTCCGATTAGGCTACGTAGCAGATAATTTCGCCACCAAGACCAGCCTGGCGCGCTGCACGATCAGTCATAACACCTTTAGAGGTAGAAACAACTGCGATACCCAGACCGGCCATAACTTTCGGCAGCTCATCTTTACGTTTGTAGATGCGCAGACCTGGGCGGCTGACACGCTGAATGCTTTCTACAACAGCTTTACCCTGGAAATACTTAAGAGTCAGTTCCAGTTCCGGCTTGGTGTCGCCTTCAACTTTAAAATCTTCAATAAAACCTTCTTCCTTCAGCACGTTGGCAATTGCCACTTTCAGCTTGGAGGAAGGCATGGTGACCGCAGCTTTGTTCGCGGCCTGACCGTTACGGATACGGGTCAGCATATCCGCGATCGGATCTTGCATGCTCATCTGTCTTTACTCCCGTGATTCAATTGGTGACAATTACCAGCTAGCCTTTTTCAGACCCGGAATTTCACCGCGCATAGCGGCTTCACGGACCTTAATACGGCTCAACCCGAACTTCCGCAGGAAAGCGTGCGGACGACCAGTTTGACGGCAGCGGTTACGCTGACGTGACGGGCTGGAATCACGCGGCAGAGTCTGCAGCTTAAGAACCGCATTCCAACGATCTTCGTCGGTTGCGTTCACATCAGAGATGATCGCTTTCAGTTCAGCGCGTTTCGCGAAGTATTTATCAGCTAAAGCTACGCGTTTTACTTCGCGTGCTTTCATTGATTGCTTAGCCATTTAGTAACCCTACCTTACTTGCGGAACGGGAAGTCAAAGGCAGCCAGCAGAGCACGGCCTTCTTCGTCAGATTTCGCAGTAGTGGTAATGGTAATATCCAAACCACGAACGCGGTCGACTTTATCGTAGTCGATTTCTGGGAAGATGATCTGCTCACGGACACCCATGCTGTAGTTACCACGACCGTCGAATGACTTAGCGGACAAGCCACGGAAGTCACGGATACGAGGAACAGCAATAGTGATCAGGCGCTCAAAGAACTCCCACATGCGTTCGCCACGCAGAGTTACTTTACAGCCGATCGGATAGCCCTGACGGATTTTGAAGCCTGCAACAGATTTGCGTGCTTTGGTGATCAACGGTTTTTGACCGGAGATTGCTGTCAGGTCTGCTGCTGCGTTATCCAGCAGTTTCTTGTCAGCGATCGCTTCACCAACACCCATGTTCAGGGTGATCTTCTCGACCCGAGGGACTTGCATGACAGAATTGTAGTTAAACTCAGTCATGAGTTTGTTAACTACTTCGTCTTTGTAGTAATCATGCAGTTTCGCCATCGTACTACTCCAAATTACTTGATAGTTTCGCTGTTAGACTTGAAGAAACGGACTTTTTTGCCGTCTTCGAATCTAAAGCCTACACGGTCAGCCTTGCCGGTTGCCGCATTGAAGATTGCAACGTTAGAAACCTGAATTGCAGCTTCTTTTTCAACGATGCCGCCCGGTTGGTTCAGAGCCGGAACCGGCTTCTGGTGTTTCTTAACCAGGTTGATACCTTCAACAATGACCTTGCCGGAAGACAGGACATTCTTAACTTTACCGCGTTTACCTTTATCTTTACCGGTTAACACGATAACTTCGTCATCACGACGGATTTTCGCTGCCATGATTCGCTCCTTAGAGTACTTCTGGTGCCAGAGAGATAATTTTCATGAACTTCTCGTTACGAAGTTCACGAGTTACCGGCCCAAAAATACGCGTACCGATAGGCTGCTCGCTGTTATTGTTTAAAATAACGCATGCATTACCATCGAAGCGAATGACAGAACCGTCCGGGCGACGAACACCCTTCTTGGTGCGCACCACTACCGCCTTCAGCACATCACCTTTTTTGACCTTACCACGCGGAATCGCTTCTTTGATGGTGATCTTAATGATGTCGCCTACGCCTGCGTAGCGACGGTGCGAGCCACCCAGAACCTTGATACACATTACGCGACGTGCACCGGAGTTGTCGGCGACGTTCAGCATAGTCTGTTCTTGGATCATTTTAGTGCTCCGCTAATGTCAACTACTACTGAGACCCGAAAATCAGGTCGTTAAAAAAACCCCATATCGAGGGCGCGGCATTATAACACCGCAAATCAGATATGGGTAGAAAAAATAAACGGCCCATCGCTGAGCCGTTTATTCGTTGAGAATGCGTACTGTATTACAGAACCGCTTTCTCTACAACGCGAACCAGAGTCCAGGATTTGGTCTTGGACAGCGGACGGCATTCGCGGATTTCAACCACGTCGCCGATACCGCATTCGTTGTTCTCGTCATGTACGTGCATTTTGGTCGTACGCTTGATGAATTTACCGTAGATCGGGTGTTTCACAAAACGTTCGATAGCAACAACAATGGATTTCTCCATTTTGTCGCTAACCACGCGACCTTGCAGAGTACGGATTTTATCGGTCATTACGCACCCGCCTTCTCAGTCAGTAAAGTCTTAACGCGTGCGACATCACGACGCACTTGCTTCAACAGGTGAGACTGTTGCAGCTGGCCACTTGCAGCCTGCATACGCAGGTTGAACTGCTCACGCAGCAGGTTCAGTAGCTCGGTGTTCAGCTCTTCAACGCTCTTCTCACGCAGCTCTTTTGCTTTCATTACATCACCGTCTTAGTTACAAAGGTGGTTTTAATCGGCAGTTTCGCTGCTGCCAGCTTGAATGCTTCACGGGCCAGCTCTTCCGGTACGCCGTCCATTTCATACAGGACTTTACCCGGCTGAATCAAGGCAACCCAATACTCCACGTTACCTTTACCTTTACCCATACGCACTGCCAGCGGCTTTTCAGTGATCGGTTTGTCCGGGAATACACGGATCCAGATCTTACCTTGACGCTTAACTGCACGGGTCATAGCACGACGTGCTGCTTCGATCTGACGGGCAGTCAGACGACCACGGCCAACAGCTTTCAGGCCGAAGCTGCCGAAGCTAACATCCGCGCCTGCAGCCAGACCACGGTTGCGGCCTTTGTGCATTTTACGGAATTTTGTACGCTTTGGTTGTAACATCAGCGACGCTCCTTATTTACGGCCTTTACGCTGCTGCTTTTTCGGTTGAGCAGCCGGTTTTTCCGGTTGTTCAACAGCAGCCATACCACCCAGGATCTCGCCTTTGAAGATCCACACTTTAACGCCGATTACACCATAAGTGGTGTGCGCTTCAGAGGTGTTGTAGTCGATGTCAGCACGCAGAGTGTGCAGCGGTACGCGACCTTCGCGGTACCATTCGGTACGTGCGATTTCCGCGCCGCCCAGACGGCCGCTAACTTCAACTTTGATACCTTTAGCGCCCAGACGCATGGCGTTCTGTACAGCACGCTTCATCGCACGACGGAACATAACGCGACGTTCCAGCTGAGAAGTGATGCTGTCAGCAACCAGTTTAGCGTCCAGTTCAGGTTTACGAACTTCGGCGATGTTGATCTGTGCAGGAACGCCAGCGATATCCGCTACGACCTTACGCAGTTTTTCTACGTCTTCACCTTTTTTACCGATAACGATACCCGGGCGAGCGGTGTGAATAGTCACACGGATGCTCTTAGCCGGACGCTCGATAACGATACGAGATACAGACGCTTTAGCCAGTTCCTTCGTCAGGTACTGACGTACTTTAAAATCGCTGTCCAGGTTGTCAGCGAATTCTTTGGTGTTCGCAAACCAGGTAGAGTTCCATGGTTTTACAATACCCAGGCGAATACCATTAGGATGTACTTTCTGACCCATTGCTAGTCTCCAGAGTCTCAGCGATCGGACACAACCACAGTGATGTGGCTGGTGCGCTTCAGGATGCGATCTGCACGACCTTTTGCACGCGGCATAATGCGCTTCATGCTCGGGCCTTCGTCTACGAAAATTTTCGTAACTTTCAGATCGTCAATGTCAGCGCCATCGTTGTGTTCAGCGTTAGCAATGGCAGATTCCAGAACTTTCTTGACCAGTACAGCCGCTTTCTTGTTGGTGTAGGTCAGAATATCCAGAGCCTGCGACACTTTCTTACCGCGAATCAGGTCAGCAACAAGGCGAACCTTCTGAGCAGAAGAACGAGCATGGCGATGTTTAGCGATAGTTTCCATCTCTTCCTCCTACCTTATTTCTTCTTCGCTTTTTTATCAGCAGCGTGGCCGCGATAAGTACGAGTCGGTGCGAATTCACCCAGTTTGTGACCGACCATTTCGTCGGAAACAAATACCGGAACGTGCTGACGACCATTATGGACAGCGATGGTCAAACCGATCATGTTAGGAAAGATCGTTGAACGACGGGACCAGGTGCGCAGGGGCTTCTTGTCTCCGCTTTCCACCGCTTTCTCTACCTTCTTCAGCAAGTGCAGGTCAATAAAAGGACCTTTCTTGAGAGAACGTGGCATGGCTTATCCTCTAAAATTATTTGCTACGGCGACGTACGATGAATTTATCAGTACGCTTGTTGCTGCGGGTCTTCTTACCTTTGGTCTGAACGCCCCACGGAGTTACCGGGTGCTTACCAAAGTTACGACCTTCACCACCACCATGTGGGTGGTCTACTGGGTTCATCGCAGTACCGCGAACGGTAGGACGAACGCCACGCCAGCGTGCAGCACCTGCTTTACCCAGAACGCGCAGCATATGCTCAGCATTGCCAACTTCGCCCAGGGTTGCACGGCAGTCTGCTTCGACTTTACGCATTTCACCAGAACGCAGACGCAGGGTGACATAAGCGCCATCGCGAGCAACGATCTGAACGTAAGTACCAGCGGAACGCGCCAGCTGACCGCCTTTACCTGGTTTCATTTCTACGTTATGAACGGTAGAACCAACCGGGATATTGCGCATCGGCAGGGTGTTGCCTGCTTTGATTGCAGCATCAACGCCAGACTGAATCTGGTCGCCAGCTTTCAGGCCTTTCGGGGCCAGGATGTAACGGCGTTCGCCGTCTTTGTACAGAACCAGCGCGATGTTCGCGGAACGGTTCGGATCGTACTCAAGACGTTCAACAACTGCCGGGATACCGTCTTTGTTGCGTTTGAAGTCAACAATACGATAAGCCTGTTTGTGACCACCACCGATATGACGAGTGGTGATACGGCCATTGTTGTTACGACCACCGGATTTGCTGTTTTTTTCAACCAGCGGAGCAAAAGGTTTGCCCTTGTGCAGCTCTGGGTTGACCACTTTAACGACGTGGCGACGACCCGGAGATGTCGGTTTACATTTAACAACTGCCATTGTATTACTCCTCCGACTTACTCAGCGCCGCCGACGAAGTCCAGATTCTGGCCTTCTTTCAGGGTGACGTAAGCTTTTTTCCAGTCGCTACGACGACCGATACGCTGTCCGTGACGTTTAACTTTCCCTTTAACGACCAGGGTGTTAACGACTTCGACTTCGACTTCAAACAGTTTCTGCACAGCAGCTTTGATTTCTGCTTTGGTCGCGTCTTTAGCAACTTTGAGAACGATGGTGTTAGTTTTTTCCATCGCAGTAGACGCTTTTTCAGAAACGTGCGGTGCGCGCAGCACCTTCAGCAGACGTTCTTCACGAATCATGCCAGCATCTCCTCAACTTGCTTAACAGCATCAGCAGTCATTACGACTTTGTCGAAGGCGATCAGGCTAACCGGGTCGATACCAGTCGCATCGCGTACGTCAACCTTGTGCAGGTTACGTGCGGCCAGGAACAGGTTCTCGTCCAGCTCACCGGTGATGATCAGCACATCTTCCAGAGCCATGTCTTTCAGTTTCTGTGCCAGCAGCTTAGTTTTCGGCGCTTCTACAGAGAACTTCTCGACAACGATCAGACGATCCTGACGTACCAGTTCGGACAGGATGCTTTTCAGCGCGCCGCGGTACATCTTCTTGTTAACTTTTTGACTGTGGTCCTGCGGACGAGCAGCGAAGGTCACGCCACCGGAACGCCAGATCGGGCTCTTGATAGAACCTGAACGCGCACGGCCAGTGCCTTTCTGGCGCCACGGTTTTTTACCGGAACCAGTTACTTCAGCACGAGTCTTCTGAGCACGAGTACCCTGACGAGCACCAGCTGCATAAGCAACAACAACCTGGTGAACCAGCGCTTCGTTGAAATCACGACCGAAGGTAGTTTCGGAAACAGTCAGCGCGCTCTGCGCGTCTTTCAATACTAATTCCATTGCTATCCCCTTACGCCTTCACAGCTGGTTTAACGATCAGGTCGCAACCGGTTGCACCCGGAACACCACCCTTAACCAGCAGCAGGTTGCGCTCAGCGTCAACGCGTACTACGTCAAGGCTCTGAACGGTTACACGCTCATTACCCATCTGACCTGCCATTTTCTTGCCTTTGAACACTTTGCCCGGAGTCTGGTTCTGACCGATAGAACCCGGAACGCGGTGAGACAAGGAGTTACCGTGAGTAGCGTCCTGGGTACGGAAGTTCCAGCGCTTAACGGTACCAGCGAAACCTTTACCTTTAGAGGTACCGGTTACGTCAACTTTTTTAACGTCAGCAAACAGTTCAACGCTGATGCTCTGACCTACGGTGTATTCTTCGCCTTCAGCCAGACGGAATTCCCACAGACCACGGCCAGCTTCTACGCCAGCTTTAGCAAAGTGACCCGCTTCCGGCTTGGTGACACGGTTAGCTTTTTTAGCACCCGTAGTAACCTGAACAGCGCGGTAGCCATCGTTAGCCAGGTCTTTAACCTGAGTAACACGGTTTGCTTCAACTTCGATTACGGTTACTGGGATAGAGACGCCATCTTCAGTGAAGATGCGGGTCATACCCACTTTTTTACCGACTAAACCAATCATTGTATCAACCTCTCAATCGCTCGATGACCTGATTAACCCAGGCTGATCTGCACGTCTACACCGGCAGCCAGGTCCAGACGCATCAGAGCATCAACGGTTTTCTCGGTTGGCTCAACGATGTCAACCAGACGCTTGTGAGTGCGAATTTCGTACTGATCGCGCGCATCTTTGTTAACGTGCGGAGAGATCAGAACGGTAAAGCGCTCTTTGCGGGTCGGCAGCGGGATCGGACCGCGAACCTGCGCACCAGTGCGCTTGGCAGTCTCGACGATTTCCGCGGTTGATTGATCGATCAGACGATGATCAAACGCTTTCAGGCGGATACGGATTCTTTGGTTCTGCATGAGACCAGAGCTCCAATTATTTTATAAACGAAAATGATTACTCCTCACACCCATTACGATTGATGGGAGAGTGTAACCGTTCTTACGTAGCTCCCCGATTGGGAGCATTGTTAAATAGCCAAATCGGCTATTCGAGGTTCAAATCGAACCTGCCGTCAATTACGACAAGCCCGCGCATTATACGTAAATCTCAGCCTGACGCAAGTGTCGGATAGAAATTAAGCGCTTTATTCTTATGCGAGCACGATTCCAGATGGTACGCATGGGATGGCGACGCACATCTTTTCTTTGGAAGGCATCAGGCAAACCTGGCAATACGTCGTTGTCGCTGTCGCATAAATCTATAAAGGTGAGCGCAAGCCTTGACGAGGATTTGCTTATGTTTGTTGCCCTCCCCTTTCTCATTTTTTATGCGTCGTTCTCTTTATTACTTGGCATATACGACGCGCGTACCGGTCTGCTGCCTGACCGGTTTACTTGTCCATTGCTGTGGGGTGGTCTGCTTTATCACCAGATTTGCCTGCCGGAGCGTTTACCGGATGCGCTTTGGGGCGCTATCGCCGGCTATGGCGGATTCGCGTTAATTTACTGGGGCTATCGCCTGCGTTATCAGAAAGAGGGGCTCGGATATGGCGACGTCAAGTACCTTGCTGCCTTAGGGGCGTGGCATTGTTGGGAAACACTGCCGTTACTGGTTTTCCTTGCCGCTATGTTGGCCTGTGGCGGGTTTGGCGTCGCGCTACTGGTGAGAGGTAAATCGGCATTAATAAACCCGCTACCTTTTGGGCCATGGCTGGCGGTGGCGGGTTTCATAACAGGTTGGAAAGTTTTCTTTCCAGACGGTTAATCGGTAACCTTAATTTGTGATTGCAGATAATTTTGCATACCAAGTTTGGCAATCAAATCCAGCTCAGTTTCCAGCCAGTCGATGTGGCCTTCCTCGTCGGCAAGAATTTCAATCATCATATCCCGGCTGACATAATCATGAACGCTATCGGCATAGGCTATTGCCTCACGTAGATCTTTTGCGCCTTCCAGTTCGAGTCGGAGATCCGATCGTAGCATCTCTTCGACATCTTCACCGATGCCCAGCTTGCCCAGATCCTGTAGGTTCGGTATGCCTTCCAGAAATAAAATACGCTCAATATACTTATCGGCGTGTTTCATCTCATCAATGGATTCATGGTACTCAACATCATTAAGCCGGGTCAGGCCCCAGTTTTTGAACATACGGGCATGAAGAAAATACTGATTAATTGCGACAAGCTCATTTCCCAATAGTTTATTGAGATAATTTATGATTTTAACATCACCTTTCATTTTATAGTCCCTCCGCTTCCACTCTCTAGAGCGTAGATGGGGCTACAGGGATGTCAAAAAAAAGAGTGTGACTCAGGCGATCTCTTTAAATTCCGGCATTTGCGTTAACTCATCCTGCATCACTTCTCGCGCGGCGCGAATACACTTACCACATTGATTTCCCACAGGAATAAATTTACGTAACTGTTGAAATGACTGTGGATGAAATTGTCGTACAGCCTGGCGGATTTTTTTATCGCTTATACCATTACACAAACAAACGTACATGATCGCTCCCGTTCAATTTCCGCACAAAGTGTAAATGAGAATGGTTATGATTACAATAGCACAAAGCGATTTACGCCACGGGAGAAGCGTTAAAAAAGGCTAATAAATATAACAGCGGCTAAATAGCAGGCAACAAAAAGGGCGCCGAAGCGCCCTCTTCAATTCAAAACTAATTAACGAGTAATTAGCCCAGAACTTTAGCAACAACGCCCGCGCCAACAGTACGGCCGCCTTCACGGATTGCGAAACGCAGACCGTCGTCCATTGCGATCGGGTGGATCAGGGTAACAACCATTTTGATGTTGTCGCCCGGCATTACCATCTCTACGCCTTCCGGCAGTTCGATGGTACCAGTCACGTCAGTAGTACGGAAGTAGAACTGCGGACGGTAGCCTTTGAAGAACGGAGTATGACGGCCGCCTTCATCTTTGGACAGAATGTACACTTCAGATTCGAACTTGGTGTGCGGCTTGATGGTGCCCGGCTTAGCCAGTACCTGACCACGTTCGATTTCTTCACGTTTGATACCACGCAGCAGAACACCTACGTTCTCACCGGCACGGCCTTCGTCCAGCAGTTTGCGGAACATTTCAACGCCAGTACAGGTAGACTTCTGAGTCTCTTTGATACCAACGATTTCAACTTCTTCGCCCACTTTGATGATACCGCGCTCTACACGACCGGTAACAACGGTACCACGACCGGAGATGGAGAATACGTCTTCGATCGGCAGCAGGAACGGCTTGTCAATCGCACGCTCTGGTTCCGGAATATAAGAATCCAGGAAGCCAGCCAGTTCGATGATTTTCGCTTCCCACTCTGCGTCGCCTTCCAGCGCTTTCAGAGCAGAACCACGAACGATCGGAGTGTCGTCGCCCGGGAAGTCGTACTGAGACAGCAGTTCGCGAACTTCCATCTCAACCAGTTCCAGCAGCTCTTCGTCATCAACCATGTCGCATTTGTTCAGGAACACGATGATGTACGGAACGCCTACCTGACGACCCAGCAGGATGTGCTCACGGGTCTGCGGCATCGGGCCGTCAGTCGCAGCAACAACCAGGATCGCGCCGTCCATCTGAGCAGCACCGGTGATCATGTTTTTAACATAGTCGGCGTGCCCCGGGCAGTCTACGTGTGCGTAGTGGCGGGTCGGGGTATCGTATTCAACGTGAGAAGTGTTGATGGTGATACCACGCGCTTTTTCTTCCGGCGCGTTATCGATCTGGTCGAATGCACGAGCAGCACCGCCGTAGGTTTTAGCCAGTACGGTGGTGATTGCAGCGGTCAGGGTAGTTTTACCGTGGTCAACGTGGCCGATGGTGCCGACGTTAACGTGCGGTTTTGTACGTTCAAATTTTTCTTTAGACACGGCTATATTCCTTACTATAGCGCTCTCCCCTTCAGGAGAGAGCACGGGATTTTGGTTTTTAACCCTGCGGCTTATTTACCACGGGCTTCGATTACGGCCTGAGCAACGTTGTTCGGCGCATCATCATACTTCAGGAATTCCATAGTGTACGATGCGCGACCTTTGGTCAGAGAACGCAGCTGAGTTGCATATCCGAACATTTCAGACAGCGGTACTTCAGCGTGGATCTTAACGCCTGTAACTTCAGATTCCTGACCTTTGAGCATACCACGACGGCGGCTAAGGTCGCCGATAACGTCACCGGTATTCTCTTCAGGTGTTTCTACTTCAACCTTCATGATCGGCTCAAGCAGAACTGGTTTTGCTTTCTTAAAGCCTTCTTTAAAGGCGATAGACGCAGCCAGTTTAAACGCCAGCTCAGAGGAGTCAACGTCATGGTAAGAACCGAAGTGCAGACGCACACCGAGATCAACTACCGGATAACCAGCCAGCGGGCCAGATTTCAGCTGCTCCTGGATGCCTTTATCAACGGCCGGGATGTATTCGCCAGGAATTACACCACCTTTGATGTCGTTGATGAACTCGTAACCTTTCGGGTTAGAGCCCGGCTCCAGCGGGTACATGTCGATAACAACATGACCATACTGACCGCGACCACCAGACTGTTTCGCGTGTTTACCTTCGATGTCGGTAACTTTCGCGCGAATCGCTTCGCGGTAAGCAACCTGAGGTTTACCCACGTTAGCTTCAACGTTGAATTCACGCTTCATACGGTCAACGATGATATCCAGGTGAAGTTCACCCATACCAGCGATGATGGTCTGGTTAGATTCTTCATCAGTCCATACGCGGAATGACGGGTCTTCTTTCGCCAGACGGCCCAGAGCCAGACCCATTTTTTCCTGGTCAGCTTTGGTTTTCGGTTCTACCGCGATGGAGATTACCGGCTCAGGGAATTCCATACGTTCCAGAATGATCGGGTTTTCCGGATCACACAGGGTGTCACCGGTAGTCACGTCTTTCAGGCCGATAGCAGCCGCGATGTCGCCCGCGCGAACTTCTTTGATCTCTTCACGTTTGTTGGCGTGCATCTGAACGATACGACCGAAACGCTCACGTGCGGTTTTCACGGAGTTCAGTACGGTATCACCAGAGTTAACCACACCGGAGTACACACGGAAGAAGGTCAGGTTACCCACAAACGGGTCGGTAGCGATTTTGAACGCCAGCGCAGAGAACGGCTCGTCGTCGCTTGCGTGACGCTCAGCCGGAGTATCTTTACCGTCGTCCAGAATACCGTTGATCGCAGGTACGTCTACCGGGGATGGCAGGTAATCAATTACCGCATCCAGCATCGCCTGAACACCTTTGTTCTTGAATGCAGAACCACAGGTTACCAGGATGATTTCGTTGTTCAGAACGCGCTGACGCAGAGCTTGTTTGATCTCTTCTTCAGTCAGTTCTTCACCACCCAGGTATTTTTCCATCAGCTCTTCAGAAGCTTCTGCGGCGGACTCGATCAGGTTCTGGTGCCATTCGTTAGCCAGGTCCTGCATGTCAGCCGGGATATCTTCGTATTCGAAGGTAACGCCCTGGTCGGCATCGTTCCAGTTGATGGCTTTCATTTTCACCAGGTCAACAACGCCGGTGAAACCTTCTTCAGCACCAATTGCCAGCTGCAGCGGAACCGGGTTCGCGCCCAGACGGGTTTTGATCTGACCAACAACTTTCAGGAAGTTCGCGCCCATGCGGTCCATTTTGTTAACGAACGCAATACGCGGAACTTTGTATTTGTTTGCCTGACGCCATACGGTTTCAGACTGCGGCTGAACACCACCAACTGCGCAGTAAACCATTACCGCACCATCGAGAACACGCATGGAACGTTCTACTTCGATAGTGAAGTCAACGTGCCCCGGGGTGTCGATGATGTTGATGCGATGCGGTTCATACTGCTTAGCCATACCAGACCAGAATGCAGTAGTCGCTGCGGAGGTGATAGTAATACCACGCTCCTGCTCCTGCTCCATCCAGTCCATGGTAGCTGCGCCGTCATGAACTTCACCGATTTTGTGGTTTACACCGGTGTAGAACAGAATACGTTCGGTAGTAGTGGTTTTACCGGCGTCGATGTGCGCACTGATACCGATATTACGGTAGCGTGCGATGGGTGTTGTACGAGCCATTTGATTCCTCGTTGATATCTTTAGGCGTTCAGTTAAGTTATCCAAAACGGGCGACTTACCTGAAGCGCCCGCCTGGTGACTATGACTCCGAAGGGATTACCAACGGTAGTGTGCGAACGCCTTGTTGGCTTCTGCCATACGGTGAACGTCTTCACGTTTCTTAACTGCAGTACCTTTGTTGTCTGCAGCGTCAGAAAGTTCGTTCGCCAGGCGCAGAGCCATGGATTTATCACCGCGTTTACGAGCAGCTTCTACGATCCAACGCATTGCCAGAGCATTACGACGGACCGGACGGACTTCAACTGGTACCTGATAAGTAGAACCACCTACACGGCGGGATTTAACTTCTACAGTCGGGCGAACGTTTTCGAGAGCGACTTCGAAAGCTTCCAGTTCAGATTTACCAGAACGCTGAGCCAGGGTCTCCAGCGCGCTGTATACGATTGATTCTGCAGTAGATTTTTTACCATCTACCATCAGGATATTGACAAATTTAGCCAGCAGTTCTGATCCGAACTTCGGATCCGGCAGAATTTTACGCTGACCAATGACGCGACGACGTGGCATGGAAATACTCCGTTGTTAATTCAGGATTGTCCAAAACTCTACGAGTTTAGTTTGACATTAATTTAAAACGTTTGGCCTTACTTAACGGAGAACCATTAAGCCTTAGGACGCTTCACGCCGTACTTAGAACGAGCTTGCTTACGGTCTTTAACGCCGGAGCAGTCAAGCGCGCCACGAACGGTGTGGTAACGAACACCCGGGAGGTCTTTAACACGACCGCCACGGATCAGGATCACGGAGTGCTCCTGCAGGTTGTGACCTTCACCACCGATGTAGGAAGTCACTTCAAAACCGTTAGTCAGACGAACACGGCAAACTTTACGCAGTGCGGAGTTCGGTTTTTTAGGAGTGGTAGTATATACACGAGTACATACGCCACGTTTTTGCGGGCATGCTTCCAGCGCAGGCACGTTGCTTTTCGCAACTTTGCGAGCACGTGGTTTGCGTACCAGCTGGTTAACTGTTGCCATTAAATAGCTCCTGGTTTTAGCTTTTGCTTCGTAAACACGTAATAAAACGCCCTCACACAATATGAGGACGCCGAATTTTAGGGCGGTGTCGAAAAGGTGTCAAGAAATATACAACGATCCCGCCATCACCAGGCCATCTGGTTGGCATACTTAACCGTGAGTCTGACAAACTCAGTATAGTCAACCCTGACGACACTGTCTGAAATTTGACCACACAGGCCGCGGGCGTCAATGTCTTCTTTCAAGGCATAGACTGTTATGGGGGCATCGCGCAGACTTTCAAGGAAGCGGTTACCTTCAATCGCGACGGTAACGCCATCCTGGAGCAACAAAAGCGCATCGCCCTCTTTTAGCAGGCGCAGCAAAGCGGGAAAATCAACGCCCGAAGCGCAATGAGGTAAGGTATGCAGCATAAACGCCTCAGAATCTCAGGATGACATCATAGTTGCCAAGCTCGCGGCGTAACGCCACGGGTTCCAGCGGCGTGGCGTCTACCACAAAATTAACGTTTTCCAGACCACGCTCGCGCAGCGATGCCGCGCAGATCCAGCATTGATCAATATCGTACAAATCAAAGAGCTTGAAAGTAGCAATATAGTCACGCGCCAGCACAGCGTCTGGTTTTTGTCCTGGTAATAACTGAAAGACGCCGTCGCTGATAAAAAAGACGCCCAGCGCTTCCGTTAGCGCTGACGTCGCCAGCAGCGCATCCAGCCCTTCACGACCTGAGGCGCTACCGTGCGGCGCGGTGGAAAAGACAAATGCAATACGTTTCATTAAAACTGCACCACCCGATCGCAGGTGAGAGAAGCCTCCGCCAGCGCGCCCAGGCCGCTTAGCGTAAAGCCCGGCTGAAGATTGGCGGACGGCACCCCCAGTCTGCCGGCTTCAGTTTCATCAATAATACCGCGACGAAGCGCCGCCGCGACACAGATGTTCAGCGCTACGCCATGCTGCGTATTCAATTTCTGCCAGGCGCGTACCAGATCATATTCATCGCTCGCCGGCGAGGTCAGGAGATTGGCGTTATAGACACCTTCCCGATAGAAAAAGACGCTGGCTAACTCATGCCCCTCATTGAGCAGCGCGTGGGCGAACTGCAATGCGCTGCTGGCCTGCTGGGTGCCATATGCCGGCCCGGTGACCATAATGGCATAACGCATTATTTATCCTGCCCCTGAAAATCGCCGCTTTTGAACTGGCGAATATAGAGGTAAACCGTGTGTTTTGAGATATTCAGACGATCGGCTACCTGGTTAATGGCGTCTTTAATATCGAAAATGCCTTTTTCGTACAAGTTAAGGACGATCTGACGATTTTTCGCATTGTTAGAGACATTACGATCGGCATTCACTTCTTCGATCGTGAACTCCAGCGTCTGGGTGACTAAATCTTCGACTGAGGAGGCAAAATTAACCGCTGAGCCGACTTCCGGCGTTTCCGGCGGAATAAAGGTATTCATAATCTGTGAAAATGGCACATCAAGATTCATGTTGATGCACAGTAGACCAATGACGCGCTGCTCGCGGTTGCGAATGGCAATCGTCAACGACTTCATCAAGACACCGCTTTTCGCGCGCGTAAAATAGCATTTCGACACGCTACTGTCCGCCCCTGTCATGTCGTGCAACATACGCAACGCCAGGTCGGTAATCGGCGAGCCAATTTTACGGCCCGTATGTTCGCCATTGGCAATACGAATGGCTGAACATTTTAGATCCTGCAAAGAGTGCAATACGATTTCACAATGGGAACCTATAAGCATCGCTAACCCGTCCACTACCGCTTCGTAGGATTTCAGAATATCGAAGTCGGTTTGCTCGAAGGGACGCTGATCCAGCAAATCAAGCTCACTGGTTTCGTTGGTTAAAAGCGACCTGGACATGAAAAAAAACACTCCTTTTCAGGAGCCTGTCGTTATGTTTTCAGGGCAGGCTCATTATTTACGCGGATGATTAAATTAATACAGTGAGGGTTCATCTTTCCAGTACTAATTTGCTCGTCTATTTCAGACTACGTGTGCGTTGGCGGTCATTCAGCCTACGGTCTCGCCCTTAACGACCAGCGCAAGCGCCGTTATCCGCAAATCAAATTATGGTGAGTAATATATCCGGCCTGAATAAAAAAAACCGCCGCTATTACAAGCGGCGGCTCTCAGTTTTTATTTTTTAGCAGCATCTGCGGCTTTAGCGTCAGCCGCATCGGCAGGTTTAGCATCCGCTTTCGGCGCTGGTTTGATATCCAGCAGCTCTACGTCGAATACCAGGGTGGAGTTCGCCGGGATACCCGGAACGCCCGTTTTACCGTAGGCCAGCGCCGGTGGGATAACCAGCTTGATCTTGCCGCCTTTCTTAATATTTTTCAGGCCTTCAGTCCAGCCAGGGATAACGCCGTCCAGACGGAAGGAGAGCGGTTCGCCGCGCGTGTAAGAGTTATCAAACTCTTTACCGTCGATCAGCGTACCTTTGTAGTTCACCACAACGGTATCGCTATCTTTCGGCGCCTCGCCTGTGCCTTCTTTCTCTACTTTGTAAAGCAGACCGGTAGAGGAGGTTTTCACGCCTTTCTCTTTAGCAAAAGCGTCGCGGAACGCTTTACCTTTTGCTTCGTTATCGGCAGCGTCTTTTTCCATCTTCGCCTGAGCAGCGCTCTTCACGCGTGCTTCAAACGTCTGCAGCGTTTGCTCAATTTCCTGATCGGACAGTTTGCTCTTATCGGCAAAGGCATCCTGAACGCCGGCAATCAACTGATCTTTATCCAGTTTGATGCCCAACTTTTCCTGCTCTTTAAGCGAATTTTCCATGTAACGACCCAGCGAGGCGCCCAGCGCATAAGCCGCTTTTTGATCGTCGTTTTTAAATGCTGCTTTGCTATCAGCGGTAGCTGCCGGTTTCGCCGCATCAGCAGCAAAAGTGATCGGTGCGTGCATAGCAACGGCCATCGTAGTTGCCAGCAGCGTGGCTTTAAACAGTGATTTCATCCATATCTCCAGGGCCGGGGCATCTCGCCCCATGTTAACTTACGTAAGAAGCGTACTATAAATCGTTGCAGAACAAATCAACATACGAACACGCCCTATTATCACTTCTTTTCAGACTCTTTTTGTTTAAATTAGTTTCGTAGGGCGCGTAATGGTTGCTGTGAAAGCCGGTAAAGTTAAGTAGAATCCGCCGACGGAGACAACATAAAGAGGTACATCATGCAGGATATCACGATGGAAGCTCGTCTGGCTGAACTGGAAAGCCGTCTGGCGTTCCAGGAGATTACCATAGAAGAACTAAACCTGACGGTAACCGCACATGAAATGGAGATGGCGAAGCTGCGCGATCATCTGCGTTTGCTCACGGAAAAGTTAAAAGCCAGTCAGCCGTCAAATATCGCCTCTCAGGCAGAAGAAACGCCGCCGCCGCATTATTGAGACGAAAAAAAAGCGGGGTTAACCCGCTTTTTTTGTGCCCGATGATTTATCGAACCAATGATAATACCCTAAGGATTTCGAGTCACAGCAAGGCGGCAAGCTTGAAAATTCCCCGGGAGCATAGATAACTATGTGACCGGGGTTTGAAAGCGTAGCCAACACCGCGGTGGCTTGAAAGACGACGGGGATTAATGGCAACCGCAGCCGCCTTTACCACCACCGCCGCAGCAGCCTTCGCCGCCGTGCTCGTGACCATGGTCATGACCATGACCGCCACAGCAGCCATCTTCACCGTGATCGTGGTGGTGATCGTGCGCGCCGTGAACATGACCGTGAGCCAGTTCTTCTTCAGTCGCTTCACGAATCGCAACAACTTCTACGTTAAATTTCAGATTCTGGCCCGCCAGCATGTGGTTACCATCAACCACAACGTGATCGTCTTCCACTTCGGTAATCTCTACCGGTACCGGGCCCTGGTCGGTTTCCGCCAGGAAACGCATCCCTACCTGCAGTTCATCAACGCCCATAAAGACGTCTTTAGGCACACGCTGCACCAGATTTTCGTCATACTGACCGTAAGCGTCGTTCGCGCCAACAGCGACATCAAATTTGTCGCCAACTTCATGGCCTTCCAGCGCGGTTTCCAGACCAGAGATCAGGGAGCCGTGACCGTGCAGGTAATCCAGCGGCGCACTCACCGGAGACTCATCAACCAACACACCGTCTTCTGTACGTACCTGATAGGCCAGGCTGACCACCAGGTCTTTTGCTACTTTCATGATATCTCCTGAGCATGGGAAGAATAGTGGCGCAGATTGTAGCGGAATTCTGCAGCCGTGTACCCCTTAGCTTAAAAAAACCTGCGGCATATCGCTAGTCCGGATGAAAAATCCCGATCACTTGCTCTTCTTTGCGAACATGCTCGCGAACGTCTTTATCCGCTTCCCGCATTTGATGCCCGCACTTAACGCATTCAACAATATCGACATTATTTTCACGCCACATCGCCATTGTATCCTGCGCCTGACAGGCCGGACATTTCGCGCCTGCAATAAAACGTTTACGGATTGCCATTGTTTTACCCCTACTCAAATTCATCCCAGCCATCCAACTGGCGCCGTTCCTGTTGCATTTCGCGCTGAAAAATCTCCTCCAGCTCGCGTCGGGCCTCTCTGGCGCGCGAAATCTGTACCATGTCGCTATGCTCCGGGATCAGTTCCCGCAACATTCGCATATCCAGCCGACGAAAATGCAACTGCGCGCGTTGCGCCTGATGCGGATGCATGCCTAACGACACCAGAGTTTTACGTCCCAATTCCAGCGCGCTGGAAAACGTTTCACGGGAAAACTGCGTGACGCCAGCCTGTAATAACTCATGGGCCTCCACACGTCCACGCGCTCGCGCAAGAATATGCAGATGAGGAAAATGCTGCTGACACAGCGCCACCAGCTTCATCGTGTCTTCCGGTTCATTACACGTGATGACTATCGACTCCGCCGCCTCCGCGCCCGCAGAACGCAGCAGCTCGACTTGTGTAGCGTCGCCGTAATACACTTTATAACCATATTTGCGCATCAGATTAACGGCGCCGATATCGCGTTCCAGCACGGTGATACGCATCTTATTCGCCATCAATAAGCGAGCGATCACCTGACCAAAACGGCCAAAGCCGACGACAATCACCTGGGGCTTATCATCCTCAACCCACGGCTTTTCATCATTCTCTTCCGGGCCATTAAGACGGCGCGATAACCACTTATCAATCCCTTTCATCAGTAGCGGCGTGGTCATCATTGATAATGTGACAGTCACCAATAATAACGCCATCTGATCGCCCTGAAACAGGCGCTGAGAAGAGGCGGTAGAAAAGAGCACAAAAGCGAACTCGCCCCCCTGACTCAGCACGCTGGCAAACTGCATCCGTTCAGAACTTCTTATTCCATATAGCCGCGCCAGCAGATACAGCGTCAACATTTTTATGACGACCAGAATAACAACGCTCGCCGCCACCCACAGTAAATGGGTATAAAGTACGCCGAGATTTAGCGACATACCGACGGAGATAAAGAACAGCCCAAGCAGTAAACCTTTAAAGGGATCGATAGCATTTTCCAGCTCATGCCGGTATTCGCTCTCTGCCAGTAAAACGCCGGCAATGAAGGTTCCCAGGGCCATCGACAGTCCCAGCGCATCCATAAATAAGGCGGCGCTCAACACCAGCAACAGCGTCGCGGCAGTGAAGACCTCCCGCACGCCAGACGCAGCAATAAAACGAAATACCGGGCGCAGCAGGTAACGACCGCCAATCAGCATTACCGCGAAAGCCAGTACCTTCATTGCCACTTTAAACCAGTCGAAATGCTCGTCGGCCGATCCCGCCAATAAAGGCACCAACGCCAGTGCGGGGATCACCGCTAAATCCTGAAACAGTAAGACGGAAAACCCTAACTGCCCGGACTCGCTACGATTCATGCCTTTCTCGCGCATCAGTTGTAGCGCCATCGCCGTCGAAGACATCGCCAGGCCTATCCCGCCGACGACCGCCGCCTGCCATAAGAAATCAGCAAGCATCAATAATCCCGCCAGCACCGCCGCGCTTAACAGCACCTGAGCAGCGCCGACGCCGAAGATAGAGCGCCGCAGTTGCCAAAGCCGGGACGGATTGAGTTCGAGACCAATGATAAACATCAGAAACACGACGCCCAGTTCGGAAAAGTGCAGGATCTCGTCAACGTCGCTGATAAATCCCAGCCCCCACGGACCGATGGCGATTCCCGCCAGCAAATACCCTAATACCGCGCCGATGCCCAGCCTGGCGGCTAAAGGCACCGCCGCCACCGCCGCGAAGAGGAACAACACTCCCGCGGTCAATAAATCAGCACCTTCCATCAATAGCCTCCCGCGCTCACAGGATTCGCCAGCCACTCGCCATAGGCTTTCGCATGACTGGCCAGCGTCTGCGGCGACTGGCGGCGCGCCCAGTACACAATAATGGGCGGCATCCAGTGCATCCGGCACATGGCCGCGGTCAGTTCAAAAGGGCGGAGTACATCGCTCATTGGATAGCGGTTTAGCGCGTCATACCGGTAAGCGCTCTCCGGCTCGCCGGTCGTAATCACGCTACGCCAGTACTTTCCCACCAGTTGGTTTCCCCCTGGTCCGCTGGCGAACCCCCGACTCAAAACGCGATCAAGCCATTCTTTCAGTAAAGCCGGACAGCTATAGGTGTAAAGGGGATGCTGAAAAACAATGACGTCGTGCTCACGTAACAGGGCTTGTTCATAGGGCGTGTCGATAAAAAAATCAGGATAGCGCGCATAAAGATCGTGCACGGTTACGTTATTGTGCTGTATGGCCGGTTTAAGCAGTACCCGGTTAGCAACCGAGTCCTGAGATTCCGGATGGGCATACAACAGCAAGACTTTCGCTGGCTGAGACATCAATCCCCCTCCCGGTTGTTTTGGGTCGATACATGCCATTCTTCAGGCCGCTTCTACGTTGACAGCGTTTGTTCAACTCAGAAACGTACTCTATGTCCGCCGCTGGGGATTAATGAGAGATATTCTTGTCCCTCACCAAAGGCGACCTGAATGATTTTGTGTATCGTTGTTGTTTTGAGCTACCATTGCGCTCCAGCGCGGCGGTACGCCCGAATATTACATTATCATAATGATAAATTAACATAGTCTGAACATACGGCGCCTTATGATTGTTTTCTCCTCGTTACAAATTCGTCGCGGCGTGCGCGTCCTACTGGACAATGCCTCGGCTACCATTAATCCAGGCCAGAAAGTCGGCCTGGTGGGTAAAAACGGCTGCGGTAAATCTACCCTGCTGGCATTGCTAAAAAATGAAATCAGCGCCGATGCCGGGAGTTTTACCCTGCCCGGAACCTGGCAATTAGCGTGGGTGAATCAGGAAACACCTGCGTTGCCTCAGCCAGCGATTGAGTATGTCATTGACGGCGACCGTGAATACCGGCATCTGGAGGCGCAGCTTAACGACGCCAACGAACGTAACGACGGGCATGCTATCGCCTCCATACACGGTAAGCTGGACGCCATCGACGCATGGACCGTTCGCTCGCGCGCCGCCAGCCTGTTACACGGCCTCGGCTTCTCTAACGATCAGCTGGAACGTCCGGTCAGCGACTTTTCCGGCGGCTGGCGGATGCGCCTTAATCTGGCCCAGGCGCTGATTTGCCGTTCCGATTTACTGCTGCTCGACGAACCGACCAACCACCTCGATCTGGATGCCGTTATCTGGCTGGAAAAATGGCTGAAGAGCTATCCAGGCACCCTGATTCTGATCTCCCACGATCGCGATTTTCTTGACCCGATAGTGGATAAAATTATCCATATCGAACAGCAGACTCTGTTCGAGTACACCGGTAACTACAGCGCGTTTGAAGTTCAGCGCGCCACGCGCCTGGCGCAGCAGCAGGCGATGTATGAGAGTCAGCAGGAGCGTGTGGCGCATCTGCAAAGCTACATCGACCGTTTCCGCGCCAAAGCGACCAAGGCCAAGCAGGCGCAAAGCCGTATCAAGATGCTGGAGCGTATGGAGTTGATTGCCCCGGCTCATGTCGACAACCCGTTCCATTTCAGCTTCCGCGCGCCGGAAAGCCTGCCGAACCCGCTGCTGAAGATGGAAAAAGTCAGCGCAGGTTATGGCGATCGCATCATTCTGGAATCCATCAAGCTGAACCTGGTGCCCGGCTCGCGTATCGGCCTGCTGGGTCGCAACGGCGCGGGGAAATCGACGCTGATCAAGCTGCTGGCGGGCGAACTGGAACCGTTGCACGGTGAAATCGGCCTCGCCAAAGGCATTAAGCTCGGCTACTTCGCCCAGCACCAACTGGAGTTCCTGCGCGCCGATGAATCCCCGCTGCAACATATGGCGCGTCTGGCGCCGCAGGAACTGGAGCAGAAGCTGCGCGACTATCTCGGCGGCTTCGGTTTCCAGGGCGACAAAGTAACGGAAGAGACGCAACGTTTCTCCGGCGGCGAGAAAGCGCGCCTGGTACTGGCGCTGATCGTCTGGCAGCGTCCAAATCTGCTGCTGCTCGATGAACCGACCAACCACCTGGATCTCGACATGCGTCAGGCGCTCACCGAAGCGCTGATTGATTTCGAAGGCGCATTGGTCGTCGTGTCGCACGACCGCCACCTGATTCGCTCCACCACTGACGACCTCTATCTGGTTCACGACAAAAAGGTCGAACCGTTCGACGGCGACCTGGAGGATTATCAGCAGTGGCTGAGTGACGTGCAGAAACAGGAAAACCAGGCCGACGACGCACCGAAGGAAAACAACGCCAACAGCGCTCAGTCACGCAAAGATCAGAAGCGTCGCGAAGCCGAGCTACGCACTCTGACGCAACCGCTGCGTAAAGAGATTACCCGTCTGGAAAAAGAGATGGAAAAGCTCAACGCCCAACTGGCGCAGGCGGAAGAGAAGCTTGGCGACAGCAGCCTGTATGACCCAAGCCGTAAAGCGGAGATGACCGAGTGTCTGCAACTGCAGGCCAGCGCCAAATCCGGGCTGGAAGAATGTGAAATGGCATGGCTTGAGGCGCAGGAGCAGCTTGAGCAGATGATGCAGAACGACTAAGAGCCTATCCCATTAGGCTATTTTATTCGCCATTTTAGGGCCGGGCAGTGCTCGAAATCCTCACGTACTATGTGTACGCTCCGGTTTCTGCGCGCTGTCCGGCCCCAAACTGGCTTCAACAATTACGCCTACTGGGATAGGCTCTAACGCACGGGGCGGACGATGAACCTGTCAATTACCGATGACATTACCTTCCGCAAGCTCACCATCTTAATGATGCTTGTGGAGAAGGGTAACATCGCCCGCACCGCCGAGGCGCTGCACACGCTGGAAGAGAACGTTCGTGGTCCGCTGTTCGTCCATAAAGGCCTCTTCGGTACTCGTCCCGATATAAAGGTTACCGTTGCGGTCGGCAGCACCGGAACAGAAACCTGCGTTATGTGATTTAGCAGCAAAGGTTGCCGTGATTTATTTTCGTCAGCGCGTCGTTCACGCCAAATAATTCAAACGTCACCTCATCAACGCCAAGATTTTTCAGACGCGCAGTGTGTTTTTTAATATAAGCCTGCGCCGTTTCTTCGGATTCAAACAAGTAAATGCCGCCAGCTTGCTGGTTTTTCTCGCTTTCTGTCCAGATTTTCCAGATGAAGCCCGGCTCCTCATTGATAGACTCCGCCAGCCCGACCAGTTGCTGAGTCATCTCCTCGCCAAAAGGGCCGCTAAAGTTAAAATGGATCTGTAAAAGTGTCTTCGACATGCCTTCTCCTTGGGTCACATAACTATCGTGTTGCCACACTACCACGATTAATTCGGCTGATGCAGAGGTTCACGCGATTTCTGTGGGGTATTGCGCGCGCCTTGCATACCGCCCCCTCTGGTGAAATGAGGCGCAATTTTATTTCGCCAGACGACCAATTGAACGTAAAATCACATATTGACTAATCTGTGAACCTTATGCGCGGTATAGTATTGTTTCCAATTATCAATTGTTCTGGTGCTATGGTTGAGATCACGTCCACAGAAATGACCCCGCCTGTCAATGACTCGCATGAATTTATTCCCATGCGTGGCATTCGTAATCGCCATTTACAAACTATGCTGCCGCGCTTAATCCGCCGCAAAGTGAAGTTCAACGCCCACTGGCAGCGGCTGGAGCTACCGGACGGCGATTTTGTCGATCTGGCATGGAGCGAAGAACCGCAACAGGCAAAGCATAAACCGCGGCTGGTGGTCTTTCACGGTCTGGAAGGCAGCCTGAACAGCCCCTATGCCCACGGGCTGATTGAGGCGGCGCAAAAGCGCGGCTGGCTGGGCGTGGTGATGCACTTTCGCGGCTGTAGCGGCGAGCCCAACCGTCTGAATCGTATTTACCACTCCGGTGAAACGGAGGACGGAGCCTGGTTTTTACGCTGGCTACAGCGGGAGTTCGGCGCCGTTCCGACAGCCGCCGTGGGCTATTCGCTCGGCGGTAATATGCTGGCGTGCCTGCTGGCGAAAGAAGGCCGCGATATTCCCATCGAGGCGGCGGTGATTGTTTCTGCGCCCTTTGTTCTCGAAGCCTGTAGCTACCACATGGACAAAGGGTTTTCCCGCGTCTATCAGCGTTATTTGCTTAATCTGTTAAAAGCGAATGCGTCACGCAAGCTGGCGGCGTATCCCGGGTCGCTGCCGGTGAATCTGGCGCAACTGAAATCAATGCGCCGAATTCGCGAGTTTGACGACCTGATCACCGCGAAAATTCACGGCTTTGCCGACGCCATCGACTACTATCGTCAGTGTAGCGCCATGCCGTTGCTTAACCAGATTGCTAAACCGACGCTGATTATTCACGCTAAAGACGATCCGTTTATGGATCATCATGTGATCCCTAAAGCGGAAGATCTGCCCCCGCAGGTGGAGTATCAGCTAACTGAGCATGGCGGACACGTAGGATTTATCGGCGGTACGCCGCTGCGCCCTGAAATGTGGCTGGAACGCCGAATTCCTGACTGGCTGACAACGTACCTGGAGGCGTCATCATGATCATTCCCTGGCAGGGGCTCGCCCCCGACACGCTGGACAACCTGATCGAAAGCTTTGTGTTGCGCGAAGGCACCGATTATGGTGAACATGAACGTTCGCTTGAACAAAAAGTCGCTGACGTAAAACGCCAACTGCAATCCGGCGAGGCCGTGCTGGTATGGTCTGAATTACATGAAACGGTCAATATTATGCCGAAAAAGCAGTTTCGCGAATAAAGCGCCTTTGCCGACAACACATTATTACTAAAGCTCAATCATGGAGTTGCCATGTCAGCCAAACATCCGGTGATAGCAGTAACAGGGTCAAGCGGCGCGGGGACCACCACCACCAGCCTCGCGTTTCGTAAAATTTTCGCGCAGTTAAATCTGCACGCCGCCGAGGTGGAAGGCGACAGTTTTCATCGTTACACCCGCCCGGAAATGGACATGGCGATCCGCAAAGCGCGTGACGCCGGGCGGCATATCAGCTATTTCGGGCCTGAAGCCAATGACTTCAGCCTACTGGAACATACCTTTATTGAGTACGGGCAGACGGGTAAAGGCCAGTCGCGTAAATATCTGCATACCTATGATGAAGCCGTACCGTGGAATCAGGTTCCCGGCACGTTTACCCCCTGGCAGCCGCTTCCCGAACCGACCGATGTGCTGTTTTATGAAGGACTGCACGGCGGCGTCGTCACCCCGCAACATGATGTCGCGCGTCATGTTGATCTGTTGGTTGGCGTGGTGCCTATCGTCAACCTCGAGTGGATTCAGAAACTAATCCGCGACACCAGCGAGCGCGGACACTCCCGTGAAGCGGTGATGGATTCCGTGGTGCGTTCCATGGACGACTACATCAATTACATTACGCCGCAGTTCTCGCGTACCCATATCAACTTCCAGCGCGTACCGACCGTCGACACGTCCAATCCGTTCGCCGCAAAGGGTATTCCCTCGCTGGATGAGAGTTTTGTGGTGATCCATTTCCGCAATCTGGAAGGGATCGATTTTCCCTGGCTCCTGGCGATGCTCCAGGGCTCGTTCATTTCTCACATTAATACATTAGTGGTGCCGGGCGGCAAAATGGGGCTGGCGATGGAGCTGATTATGTTGCCGCTGGTGCAGCGATTAATGGAAGGCAAAAAAATCGAATAACCGCGGTGAAATGCCCGATGGCGCTACGCTTATCGGGCCTACGAGATAAAAACGGGTAGGCCGGATAAAGCCACGCCGCCATCCGGCATCACATGTTACGCCGCAATCACTTCATACGAATGGGTAATATTGACCGCTTTTTCCAGCATTAGCGCCACCGAGCAATATTTTTCCGCGGAGAGATCGACAGCGCGCGCGACGGCAGCCTCTTTCAGATCGCTGCCGGTAACGATAAAATGCAGATTAATGTGCGTAAACAGGCGCGGCGCGTCTTCCCGGCGCTCGGATGTCAGCTTCACTTCGCAGTTGGTGACATTCTGACGGCCCTTTTGCAGGATTGATACCACATCAATAGCGCTACATCCGCCAGCCGCCATTAATACCATCTCCATCGGACTCGGCGCTTTGTCACCGGAGTTACCATCCATTAAAATCTGGTGGCCGGAGGAGGACTCTCCGAGGAACGTGAGCCCTTCAACCCACTTTACACGCGCTTGCATATTTCGTAACTCCAATGTTTCAATTTTCCTGAAAGATTACGCGCATACAACAAAACTCGCAATGGAAGGCGACCTGGGTCATGCTGAAGCGAGACACCAGGAGACACACGGCGAAAGCTATGCTAAAACAGACAAGATGCTACAGTAATACATTGACGTACTGCATGTATGCAGAGGACATCACATTACAGGCTACAATCTATTTTCGTAGCCCCCTTCCCAGGTAGCGGGAAGTATATTTTTGCAACCCCAGAGACAGTGCCGTTTTCTGGCTCTGGAGACAGCTTATAACAGAGGATAACCGCGCATGGTGCTTGGCAAACCGCAAACAGACCCGACTCTTGAATGGTTCTTGTCTCATTGCCACATTCATAAGTACCCGTCAAAGAGCACGCTGATTCACCAGGGTGAAAAAGCAGAAACGCTGTACTACATCGTTAAAGGCTCCGTGGCAGTGCTGATCAAAGATGAAGAAGGGAAAGAAATGATCCTTTCTTATCTGAATCAGGGTGATTTTATTGGTGAACTGGGCCTGTTTGAAGAAGGCCAGGAACGCAGCGCCTGGGTACGTGCGAAAACCGCATGTGAGGTCGCTGAAATTTCCTACAAAAAATTTCGCCAATTAATCCAGGTCAACCCGGATATTCTGATGCGCCTCTCTTCCCAGATGGCTCGTCGCTTACAAGTCACCTCTGAAAAAGTAGGTAACCTCGCCTTCCTTGACGTCACCGGGCGTATCGCTCAGACGCTGCTGAATCTGGCGAAACAGCCCGATGCCATGACGCACCCGGATGGGATGCAGATCAAAATCACCCGTCAGGAAATCGGCCAGATCGTCGGCTGCTCCCGCGAAACCGTTGGTCGTATTTTGAAAATGCTGGAAGATCAAAACCTGATCTCCGCGCATGGCAAGACCATCGTCGTCTACGGCACCCGTTAATTCCGTCAGAATGGCGCGTTTTATCATGCGCCATTTTTGTTTGCATCGATGTGGCGAAGACTGATTTATCACCCAGAGATTAATTACGCACTACGGCAAACGCTGGTGCTGTGCCTGCCTGTGGCTGTCGGTTTATTGATAGGCCAGCTACACCTGGGCTTGCTTTTCTCTCTCGTTCCCGCCTGCTGCAACATTGCAGGTCTGGATACCCCGCACAAACGTTTTTTTAAACGCCTGATCATCGGCGCGTCGCTGTTCGCCGGATGCAGTCTGGTAACGCAACTTCTGCTGGCGGAATCCATCCCCCTGCCGTTGATCCTGACCGGGCTGACGCTGGTGCTTGGCGTGACGGCGGAAATTAGCCCGCTTCACGCGCGGCTACTGCCAGCGTCGCTGATTGCCGCCATCTTTACCCTGAGCCTTGCGGGATACATGCCCGTCTGGGAGCCGCTGCTCATTTATGCGCTGGGCACGCTATGGTACGGCGTGTTTAACTGGTTTTGGTTCTGGCTATGGCGCGAACAGCCGCTGCGCGAGTCATTGAGTTTGTTATACCGTGAACTGGCCGATTATTGTGAAGCGAAATACAGCCTGCTCACCCAACATATCGATCCGGAAAAAGCGCTGCCTCCCCTGCTGATACGCCAGCAAAAAGCGGTCGATCTCATTACCCAGTGTTACCAACAGATGCATATGCTTTCGGCGCACAACAATAATGATTACAAGCGCCTGTTGCGAGCTTTTCAGGAAGCGATGGATTTGCAGGAGCACATCTCCGTCAGCTTGCATCAGCCGGAAGAGGTACAGAAACTGGTAGAACGCAGCCATGCGGAAGAGGTGATTCGCTGGAATGCGCAAACGGTCGCCGCCCGTCTGCGCGTGCTGGCGGATGACATTCTGTATCATCGTCTGCCTACGCGCTTCTCCATGGAAAAACAGATTGGCGCTCTGGAGAAGATCGCCAATCAGCATCCTGAAAATCCGGTAGGCCAGTTCTGCTATTGGCACTTCAGTCGAATCGCCCGTGTGCTGCGTACTCAGCGGCCGCTGTACGCCCGCGACCTGATGGCCGATAAACAGCGTCGTCTGCCGCTACTTCCGGCGCTGAAAAATTATATGTCTCTAAAATCGCCGGCGCTACGCAACGCCGGACGCATCAGCGTGATGATGAGTATCGCCAGTCTGATGGGCAGCGCGTTGCACCTGCCTAAACCGTACTGGATCCTCATGACGGTGCTGTTTGTCACCCAAAACGGCTATGGCGCGACGCGCGTACGTATTCTGCACCGTTCGATCGGAACGCTGGTCGGCCTGGTGATTGCCGGCGTCACGCTGCACTTACATATTCCCGAAAGCATTACGCTGGCGGTCATGCTGGTACTAACGCTGGCAAGTTATCTGATTATTCGTAAAAACTACGGCTGGGCGACGGTCGGCTTTACGGTGACGGCGGTATACACCATCCAGTTACTGACGTTAAACGGAGAGCAGTTTATTGTGCCGAGGCTGATCGATACGCTGATTGGCTGTTTAATTGCCTTTGGCGGCATGGTCTGGCTGTGGCCGCAATGGCAAAGCGGGCTATTACGTAAAAACGCCCATGATGCGCTGGAAGCCGATCAAGAAGCTATCCGACTGATCCTCAGTAACGATCCGCAGGCCACCCCGCTCGCTTATCAAAGAATGCGGGTCAACCAGGCGCATAACACGTTATTCAACTCGTTAAATCAGGCAATGCAGGAACCCGGATTCAATACCCACTATCTGTCGGATATGAAACTGTGGGTCACGCACAGCCAGTTTATTGTCGAGCATATCAACGCTATGACGACGCTGGCGCGGGAACACACCATGCTGACGCCTGATCTGGCGCAGCGCTATCTGGAATCTTGCGAGATTGCAATTCAGCGCTGCCAGCAGCGCCTGGAGTACGACAGGCCAGGCGGCTCCGGCGATGTCAATATTCTGGAGTCGCCGGACATGCCGTCACATGGCTTATTGAGCACTCTGGAACAACATTTACAGCGCATCATTGGCCATCTGAACACCATGCACACCATTTCGTCGATGGCCTGGCGTCAGCGTCCGCATCACGGTATCTGGCTGAGTAAGCGGCTACGGGATACAAAAGGTTAAGACCGACTGCCGGATGCGCTACGCTTATCCGGCAATCCGCCATCAGGCCACCACCTTCCCTACCGCCTGCGCAAAGCGCTGCATTCCTTCATGGATATCCGCCTCTTCCACCACCAGCGACGGGGCAAAACGCATCACGTCGGCTCCGGCATTGAGCACCATCACGCCAGCCTCCGCGCCTGCGTACAGAAAATCACGCGCCCGACCTTTGTACTTCGGTTTCAGTTCCGCGCCAATCAGCAGCCCCATGCCGCGAATATCGCTGAAAATGTCAAATTGCTCGTCAATCGCCTGCAAATGTTGCACAAACTGTTGCCGCTTAGTGTGAATGCCTTGTAGTACCTCTGGCGTATTAATAATATCGAATGCCGCGCCAGCCACCGCACAGGCCAGCGGATTGCCGCCATAGGTTGAACCATGCGAACCTACATGGAAGGCCGAGGCTATTTCCTGCGTGGTCAGCATGGCGCTCACCGGAAAACCGCCGCCTAACGCTTTGGCGCTGGTGAGGATATCCGGCGTGACGCCGTAGTGCATATAGGCAAACAGGTCTCCGGTGCGCCCCATCCCACACTGCACTTCATCAAACACCAGCAACGCCTGATGCTCGTCACACAGGTCGCGTAACCCTTTGAGGAATTCCGGTGTAGCCGCCTGCACGCCGCCTTCACCCTGAATCGGCTCGACCACCACCGCGCAGGTGTGGTCATCCATTACCGCTTTCACCGCATGAAGATCGTTGAAGGGAACGTGAATAATATCGGCGGGTTTCGGCCCAAAGCCGTCGGAATATTTCGGCTGCCCGCCTACAGAGACGGTAAACAAGGAACGGCCATGAAAAGCGTTATGGAAGGCAATGATTTTCGTTTTGAACGGGCTATGGCGCACGCAGGCATAATGACGCGCCAGTTTAAAAGCGGTTTCGTTCGCTTCAGTGCCGGAATTCATAAACAGCACGCGCTCGGCAAACGTGGCGTCGATCAGTTTACGTCCCAGACGCAACGCCGGTTCATTGGTAAAAACGTTACTGGTATGCCACAAGGTTTCCCCCTGGGATTTCAGCGCCTCGACCAGCGCCGGATGGCAATGGCCCAGCGCAGTCACTGCAATCCCGCCGGCGAAATCGATATACTCTTTGCCCTGCTGATCCCATACGCGGCTGCCTTTACCTTTGACCGGAATAAAGTCCGCCGGTGCATAAACAGGCAGAATCACCTCATCAAAAGTTGCGCGCGTAATAGCCGTTTGTTCAGTTGCCATATCATTACCACCCGGTTAAGCAGAAAATTCAGTGAAATTATACTCATAAAATATGAATAAAAAATCACTCAATGACAACCATTAATCAACGTTGAAGAAAATTTTCCAGTAGCGCGTGTCCCTGTTCGCTAAGAATACTTTCCGGGTGGAACTGCACGCCTTCCAGATCCCACTCGCGGTGGCGAATGCCCATAATCTCCTGCGTTTCGCTCCAGGCGGTGATCTCAAAACACTCAGGCAACGTGGCAGGGTCGACAATCAGCGAGTGGTAACGTGTCACGGTTAACGGGCTGGGCAATCCCCGAAACACGCCCTGTCCATTATGCGTAACAGGTGACGTTTTACCGTGCATCACTTTCGCTGCCCGCACCACCGACGCGCCAAAGGCCTGCGCCATCGCCTGATGACCCAGGCAAACGCCCAGCATCGGAATACGTCCGGCATAATGGCGGATGACCGCCAGTGAAATGCCAGCGTCATTCGGCGTACAGGGGCCAGGAGAGATAACGATTTTTTGCGGGTTCAAAGCGTCAATGTGCGCCAGCGTCAGCGCATCATTGCGCCGAACCTGCACTTCCGCGCCCAGTTCACAAAAATACTGGTAGAGGTTCCAGGTAAAGGAATCATAGTTATCGATAAGCAGGATCATGGCGGCTCCGGGTCAGTAGAACCGCCCTATTTTACTCAGTTTCGCGAGCTTCGCTTATCGCTTTCTGAAAAATCGCCCGCAAAGCGGAGAGATCGCCCATCGCGCCGCTCTGGTTCGCCTGCTTCCATGTTTCAACCGCAATACCTTGCCAACTCAGCGCATAGCCTGCATGTAACGCCAGCTGTTCAAAGAAGATGCGCTGCGCCAGCCCGTTCCCCAAACGAAACGGATGAAGCACGTTAATTTCACAGTAGTAATGCGCCAGCCGCTCGACAAACTTCTCGTGCGCCAGACCAACCAGGTAGCCCTCTTCTTCCAGATCCTGCATCAGAGCGTTGCCCTCTTTTTCGATATAGGCAAAGTGGCAAAAACGGGTATCGCCCTGGTAAATATCGACCTCCCGCAGTTGCCCTGCCCAGTCGAAAATATCCTGATAGAGCTGGCGATGAATTGCGCACAGATGAGGCAAGCCGCGTACCAGCGGCCCCAGTTCAATCGTGGCGGCGCGGAGCGCGGTCATTTCATATGCCGCTTGCGCCAGTCGCTGGGCCTGATGAATCCCCAGCCGATTACGCATCACATTCAGCCCCGGATAGAGGTACGGATCGCGCCCTTCGCCAAATTTATCGCTCATAGTGCCTCCGAAGCTCGTCAAGACGTGCCAGCGCTTCATCGGCGGTCAGGGTTACTAAGGGGATCTCAATACCTTCGAGACGGCGGCTTTGCTGGAAGTTAACGTTGCGCCGCTGTTCCCAAAAGCGTGACTTTTGTTTATCGGTAAGTTTCTTCACCTGGCCTCCCTGAATATGCCTGTGCTTGACCACAAGTATAAGCAGCAATTTCAGGTTACGCTGAGACAGGGAGAAAACGCGGGCGGCTCGCACCCGCGCAGGCATGTTTTATGGCAGGACTTTCGCGGAAAGGATAACGACTGGTTTTGTCGGCACATTCTGATAAGGCCCGACATCGTGCGTCGGTACCTGTGAGATTTTATCGGCGACATCCATACCTTTTACCACTTTACCAAATACCGCATAGCCAAAGTCGCGCTGGCCGTGGTCGAGAAAAGCGTTATCCGCGACGTTAATAAAGAACTGGCTGGTGGCGCTGTCTTTATCTGCGGTGCGCGCCATCGCGATCGTGCCGCGAGTATTACGCAGACCGTTGTCGGCTTCATTCTTAATAGGCGGATTCGGTTTCTTCTGCTGCATCTGCTCGTTAAAACCACCACCCTGAATCATAAAGCCAGGAATAACGCGGTGAAACGTAGTGTTGTTATAGAAACCACTGTTGACGTAATCGACAAAGTTTTTCACAGAAACCGGCGCTTTCTGGCTGTTCAGCTCCAGCTCAATATTCCCGGCGGAGGTGGTTAACAGCACATGAGGATCACCTTTTGCTGCCAACGCTACGGGAGAAAGAGCAGAAAGAGCGAAAACAGCTGCGACAGCCGCCAGAGTCGATTTGAGCATGAGATTTCCTTAAAGAGAGCAGAAATAAAGCAAGTGGAATGATTCTAAAGAGCCTTCCTGGGCCAGGCCAGCCCTTTACCTAATTTTACGTACATGAAACAAATGTAACGTTACGACGCAACGCCTTGTCCTTGCAATATGATGTGACAAACATCACATTAAAAAATGCAATGAACATTACTATCACTAATAATTATTTAAATGCATCACAAAAGCGCCTAAAATCTGCCCGCTTAACGCGCCCTCCACGCGCTTCACTTCTCTTCAAGGCCAGACATGACTAACAGCAACCGCATCAAGCTCACATGGATCAGCTTTCTTTCCTACGCCCTGACCGGGGCGCTGGTGATTGTCACCGGGATGGTGATGGGAAATATCGCAGACTATTTTCAGCTGCCCGTTTCCAGTATGAGTAACACCTTTACTTTTCTGAACGCCGGGATTTTGATCTCGATCTTCCTCAACGCGTGGCTGATGGAAATCGTCCCGCTGAAAACACAGCTACGCTTTGGTTTTATCCTGATGGTGCTGGCGGTGGCCGGGCTGATGTTCAGCCATAGCCTGGCGTTGTTCTCAGCTGCGATGTTTGTGCTGGGGCTGGTCAGCGGGATCACCATGTCGATTGGCACCTTCCTGATTACGCAACTGTATGAAGGGCGTCAGCGCGGTTCCCGACTGCTGTTTACCGACTCCTTCTTCAGCATGGCGGGGATGATTTTTCCTATGGTCGCCGCCTTCCTGCTGGCGCGTAGTATTGAGTGGTACTGGGTCTACGCCTGCATCGGCCTGGTCTACCTGGCGATTTTCATCCTGACCTTCGGCTGTGAATTTCCGGCGCTGGGTAAACATGCGCAGCACTCTCAGGCGCCTGTCGTCAAAGAAAAATGGGGCATTGGCGTACTGTTTCTGGCCATCGCCGCGCTGTGCTATATCCTCGGTCAATTAGGCTTTATCTCCTGGGTGCCGGAATACGCCAAAGGCCTCGGCATGAGCCTGAATGACGCCGGGGCGCTGGTGAGTGATTTCTGGATGTCCTATATGTTTGGCATGTGGGCGTTCAGCTTTATCCTGCGCTTTTTCGATCTGCAACGCATTCTGACCGTACTGGCGGGTATGGCGGCGGTACTGATGTATCTGTTTATTACCGGCACGCAGGCGCATATGCCGTGGTTTATTCTGACGCTGGGCTTCTTCTCCAGCGCCATTTATACCTCCATCATTACGCTGGGATCGCAGCAAACGAAAGTGGCCTCGCCTAAGCTGGTTAACTTTATTCTGACCTGCGGCACTATCGGAACGATGCTGACCTTCGTCGTCACCGGCCCGATTGTGGCGCACAGCGGTCCACAGGCGGCGTTACTCACCGCGAATGGTCTGTATGCGGTGGTCTTTGTGATGTGCTTTGCGCTCGGCTTTGTATCCCGTCATCGTCAGCATAGCGTGCCGGCTACGCATTGATAATCATTGCCGGATGGCGACGCGATGCGTCTTATCCGGCCTACAGCGTAAGCTGTTGGTAGGCCGGATAAGGCGACGTCGCCCTCCGGCACTCTATCCCCCCCTGACGAGGTAGGCCTGTTGGTCTAAAAACCCCTCATTTTGTATGTTATTTGTACAAACCTGAAAAGCCTGACAATTCCGCCACTTATAAAAATCCAGACAAATCAGCCATATACCCATTAAGAGGTATATAAAGGTGAATTTGATTTACATCAATAAGCGGGGTTGCTGAATCGTTAAGGTAGGCGGTAATAGAAAAGAAATCGAGGCAAAAATGAGCAAAGTCAGACTCGCTATTATCGGTAATGGTATGGTCGGCCACCGCTTTATTGAGGATCTCCTTGATAAATCCGACGCTAGCCTGTTCGACATTACCGTGTTCTGTGAAGAACCCCGTAAAGCCTATGACCGTGTCCACCTGTCATCCTACTTCTCTCACCACACCGCGGAAGAGCTCTCTCTGGTGCGTGAAGGATTTTACGAGAAGCACGGCGTAAAGGTACTGGTTGGCGAACGCGCAATTACCATTAACCGTCAGGAGAAAGTGATTCACTCCAGCGCGGGTCGTACCGTTTATTATGACAAGCTGATCATGGCGACCGGTTCCTATCCGTGGATCCCGCCGATTAAAGGCTCCGAAACCCAGGATTGCTTCGTTTACCGTACCATTGAAGACCTCAACGCTATCGAAGCCTGCGCCCGCCGCAGCAAGCGCGGGGCGGTGGTCGGCGGCGGTCTGCTGGGGCTGGAAGCCGCTGGCGCGCTGAAAAACCTCGGCGTGGAAACGCACGTCATTGAATTTGCGCCAATGCTGATGGCGGAACAACTCGATCAAATGGGCGGCGAGCAGCTACGTCGCAAGATCGAAAGCATGGGCGTGCGTGTACACACCAGTAAAAACACGCAAGAGATTGTTCAGCAGGGTAACGAAGCGCGTAAGGCTATGCGTTTTGCCGACGGCAGCGAGCTGGAAGTCGATTTCATCGTCTTCTCTACCGGTATTCGCCCCCGCGACAAGCTGGCTACCCAGTGCGGTCTGGCCGTCGCGCAGCGCGGCGGGATCGTGATTAACGACACCTGCCAGACGTCTGACCCAGATATCTACGCTATCGGCGAGTGCGCCAGTTGGAACAACCGCGTTTACGGTCTGGTCGCACCAGGCTATAAAATGGCCCAGGTCGCCGTTGACCATATCCTCGGCAGTGAAAACGCCTTTGAAGGGGCGGATCTCAGCGCCAAGCTAAAGCTGCTGGGCGTGGACGTCGGCGGCATCGGCGACGCGCATGGCCGCACGCCGGGCGCGCGTAGTTACGTTTACCTCGATGAAAGCAAAGAAGTCTACAAACGTCTAATTGTCAGCGAAGATAACAAAACGCTGCTCGGCGCAGTACTGGTCGGCGACACCAGCGATTACGGCAATTTGCTGCAACTGGTACTGAACGCCATCGAACTGCCGGAAAACCCGGATTCGCTGATCCTGCCGTCGCACGCGGGCAGTGGTAAACCCGCTATCGGCGTGGATAAACTGCCGGACAGCGCGCAGATCTGCTCCTGCTTCGATGTGACTAAAGGCGATCTGATCGCCGCTATCAATAAAGGCTGCCATACCGTGGCGGCGCTGAAAGCGGAAACCAAAGCCGGAACCGGCTGCGGCGGCTGCATCCCGCTGGTGACGCAGGTACTGAACGCCGAACTGGCGAAACAGGGTATTGAAGTCAACAACAACCTGTGCGAGCACTTTGCTTATTCTCGTCAGGAACTGTTCCACTTAATCCGCGTGGAAGGTATCAAAACCTTTGAAGAACTGCTGGCGAAACACGGTAAAGGCTACGGCTGCGAAGTGTGTAAGCCGACCGTCGGTTCGCTGCTGGCGTCGTGCTGGAACGAATACATCCTCAAGCCGCAGCACACGCCGCTACAGGATACTAACGATAACTTCCTGGCGAATATCCAGAAAGACGGTACTTACTCGGTGATCCCGCGCTCGGCGGGCGGCGAAATCACCCCGGAAGGTCTGGTGGCCGTGGGTCGTATCGCCCGCGAGTTTAACCTCTATACCAAAATCACCGGTTCTCAGCGTATCGGCCTGTTTGGCGCGCAAAAAGACGATCTGCCGGAAATCTGGCGTCAGTTGATTGAAGCCGGTTTCGAAACCGGTCACGCGTATGCCAAAGCGCTGCGGATGGCGAAAACCTGCGTCGGCAGCACCTGGTGCCGCTACGGCGTGGGCGACAGCGTCGGTTTCGGCGTCGAGCTGGAAAACCGCTACAAAGGCATTCGTACCCCGCACAAAATGAAGTTCGGCGTCTCCGGCTGTACCCGTGAATGTGCGGAAGCGCAGGGCAAAGATGTCGGCATTATCGCGACAGAAAAAGGCTGGAACCTGTACGTCTGCGGTAACGGCGGCATGAAACCGCGTCATGCGGATCTGCTGGCAGCCGATCTCGATCGCGACACGCTGATTAAGTACCTCGACCGCTTTATGATGTTCTACATCCGTACTGCCGACAAACTGACCCGTACCGCGCCGTGGCTGGATAATCTGGAAGGCGGCATCGAGTACCTGAAATCGGTCATCATCGACGATAAGCTGGGCCTGAACGAACATCTGGAAGAAGAGATGGCGCGCCTGCGCGCAGCGGTGGTCTGCGAGTGGACAGAAACCGTTAACACCCCATCCGCACAGGTTCGCTTTAAGCACTTTATCAACAGCGACAAACGCGACCCGAACGTCCAGGTTGTGCCTGAACGTGAACAGCATCGTCCGGCCACGCCGTATGAACGTATCCCGGTCACTCTGGTGGAGGAAAACGCATGAGTCAGTGGCAAAACATCTGCAAAATCGATGACATCCTGCCGGGAACCGGCGTCTGCGCGCTGTCAGGCGGCGAGCAGGTGGCGATTTTCCGTCCTTACCATAGCGATCAGGTGTTTGCGATCAGCAACATCGACCCGTTCTTTGAGGCCAGCGTGCTGTCTCGTGGGCTGATTGCGGAACACCAGGGCGAACTGTGGGTCGCCAGCCCGTTGAAAAAGCAGCGCTTCCGCCTGAGCGATGGTTTATGCATGGAAGATGAGCAGTTCTCTGTGAAACAGTACGACGCGCGGGTAAAAGACGGCGTGGTGCAGCTGCGCGGTTAATTATTTTTAGGAGGCGCAACGCCTCCCCTTTTTTGTATTTTTTTCATTTTAATTGTTATCACAAAATCATTTGTACTGCATCGCGGCGGCAACTGAGCAACAAATTCGTCAGGAACGAATTTGAACAGCCGCTGGCTGCCTTCGGTGAGGGACAAGGATGTCCCTCATTAATCCCCAGGAGCATAGTTCACTATGTGACTGGGATGAGCGAGGGCAGCCAACAAAGAGGCAGTGCAAAGGATGAAGTGAGAAAAGGATAATCAAATGTTTACAGACACTATTAATAAGTGTGCGGCTAACGCTGCGCGCATCGCACGCCTGTCGGCGAATAATCCGCTCGGCTTCTGGGTCAGTTCGGCAATGGCCGGGGCTTATGTCGGTCTCGGTATCATTCTTATTTTCACCCTCGGCAATCTGCTCGACCCGTCCGTGCGTCCTTTGGTGATGGGAGCGACCTTCGGTATCGCCTTAACGCTGGTCATCATCGCCGGTTCCGAACTGTTTACCGGCCACACCATGTTCCTGACGCTGGGCGTCAAAGCAGGCACCATCAGCCACGGTCAAATGTGGGCTATCCTGCCGCAAACCTGGCTCGGCAACCTGGTTGGTTCCGTGTTTGTCGCCCTGCTTTACAGCTGGGGCGGCGGCAGTTTGTTGCCGGTCGATACCAGTATCGTTCACTCAGTCGCGCTGGCGAAAACCACCGCGCCCGCCACGGTACTGTTCTTCAAAGGCGCGCTGTGTAACTGGCTGGTTTGTCTGGCAATCTGGATGGCAATCCGCACCGAAGGCACGGCAAAATTTCTTGCTATCTGGTGGTGTCTGCTGGCGTTTATCGCTTCCGGCTACGAGCACTCCGTCGCGAATATGACGCTGTTCGCCCTCTCCTGGTTTGGTCATCACAGCGACGCCTATACCCTGTCCGGAATCGGACACAACCTGTTATGGGTCACTCTGGGTAATACTTTGTCCGGCGTCGTGTTCATGGGATTGGGTTATTGGTATGCTACGCCGAAATCGGAGCGTCCTGTTCCGCAAAAAACCAACCAAATTAAGGTTACAGCCAACCATTAAGGGGTAATGTCGTGGACCATTTGCCTATATTTTGTCAATTACGCGACCGCGACTGTCTGATCGTCGGCGGTGGCGATGTCGCAGAACGCAAAGCACGGTTACTGCTGGAAGCAGGCGCACGTTTAACGGTCAATGCGCTAACCTTTATTCCACAGTTCACCGTATGGGCAAATGAAGGCATGTTGACTCTGGTTGAGGGACCGTTCGACGAAACGCTTCTCGACTCGTGTTGGCTGGCGATCGCGGCCACTGACGACGATACCGTCAACCAGCGCGTCAGCGACGCGGCGGAGTCACGCCGTATCTTTTGCAACGTGGTGGATGCGCCGAAAGCCGCCAGCTTTATCATGCCCTCCATTATTGACCGCTCGCCGCTGATGGTCGCCGTCTCCTCGGGCGGCACCTCCCCGGTGCTGGCGCGTCTGCTGCGCGAGAAACTGGAATCGCTGCTGCCGCAGCATCTGGGGCAGGTCGCGCGCTATGCCGGGCAACTCCGCGCCCGAGTGAAAAAGCAGTTTGCCACGATGGGCGAGCGTCGTCGCTTCTGGGAAAAATTTTTCGTCAATGACCGGCTGGCGCAGTCGCTGGCGAATGCCGATGAGAAAGCGGTTAACGCGACAACCGAACGCCTGTTTAGCGAACCGCTGGATCACCGTGGCGAAGTCGTGCTGGTCGGCGCCGGGCCGGGCGATGCCGGACTGCTGACGCTGAAAGGGTTACAACAAATCCAACAGGCGGATATCGTGGTTTACGATCGCCTCGTCTCCGACGACATTATGAACCTGGTACGCCGCGATGCCGATCGGGTCTTTGTGGGGAAACGCGCGGGTTACCACTGCGTCCCACAGGAGGAAATCAACCAGATCCTGCTGCGTGAAGCGCAAAAAGGTAAACGCGTGGTACGCCTGAAAGGCGGCGATCCCTTTATCTTTGGTCGCGGCGGCGAAGAGCTGGAAACGCTGTGTCATGCCGGTATTCCTTTCTCGGTAGTGCCGGGGATTACCGCGGCTTCCGGCTGCTCCGCCTACTCCGGTATTCCGCTAACCCATCGCGATTACGCCCAGAGCGTACGTCTGGTCACCGGTCACCTGAAAACCGGCGGCGAGCTGGACTGGGAAAACCTGGCGGCAGAAAAACAGACGCTGGTGTTCTACATGGGGCTGAATCAGGCAGCGACTATCCAGGAAAAACTGATCGCATTCGGTATGCAGGCCGATATGCCGGTTGCGCTGGTAGAAAACGGTACCTCTGTGAAGCAACGCGTCGTCCACGGTGTGCTGACGCAGCTCGGTGAATTAGCGCAACAGGTTGAAAGCCCGGCGCTGATTATCGTTGGCCGGGTCGTTGGCTTACGCGATAAATTAAATTGGTTCTCTAATTATTAATTAAAATAAGGCCCTGAATAACAGGGCTTTATTTTACAACTACTCGTAATCTCAAATTATTTTTACTTAAAAGTGAATTAAGAAACTAACTTTAAATACACCGGACAAATTTAAATAATAATAATTCTGCCTAAAAACCCTTTTACTCGTCAAGTTCACCTCTTATTCATTCATACAATAAATAACACCGTTAAGCACTCAATTTGACCTGACCTGGTTATCGGGTGATAAAATAAACACTAAAGCATAATTTTTCTTCTGGCCATTTCATCATTGCCTGTATCGCTCTCTGCATATGTTTAGTACGCAAGGAAAATATTAATTAAGGATGAACCCTATGCAAAAGAAAAAACTTATTTCTATCGCTATCGCTTTAACGCTACAAAGTTATTACATTCCGGCCATCGCCGCAGAAAATAACGATGATGAAAAAGAATGTCCCAGTAATATCTCCTCCCTGCCTAAAGAAAAACGCGCAAAACTCTCACCGACCTGCCTTGCTACACCTGAAAATGATAATCACTGGGGCTGGGTTGCTGGCGGCGTTGCTGCACTGGTCGCAGGTGTGGCTATTGGCGTTGAAAATAACGGTGGCGGAGATTCTAATCATTCTTATACCCCCCCTACGCCCGATAATGGCGGCGACGTTACCCCACCCGACGATGGCGGCAACGTCACCCCGCCTGACGATGGCGGCGATGACAATGTGATCCCGCCCGACGATAGCGGCGATGACGATGTAACCCCGCCCGACGATAGCGGCGATGACGATGTAACCCCACCCGACGATAGCGGCGATGACGATGTAACCCCACCCGACGATAGCGGCGATGACGATGTAACCCCGCCCGACGATAGCGGCGATGACGATGTAACCCCGCCTGATGATAGCGGCGATGACGATGTAACCCCGCCCGACGATAGCGGCGATGACGATGTGACCCCGCCCGACGATAGCGGCGATGACGATGTGACCCCGCCTGACGATAGCGGCGATGACGATGTGACCCCGCCCGATGATAGCGGCGATGACGATGTGACCCCGCCCGATGATAGCGGCGATGACGACGACACGCCCCCAGATGACTCTGTTATTACCTTCAGCAACGGCGTCACCATCGATAAAGGCAAAGACACCCTGACCTTCGACAGCTTCAAACTGGATAACGGCAGCGTTCTTGAGGGTGCCGTGTGGAATTATTCAGAACAGGACAACCAGTGGCAGCTCACCACCGCGGACGGTAAAACGCTGAACGTCACCGGCAGGGACGTGACCGACGCCAATGCCGCCGTGATTGAAGGCACCCAGGAAAACGGTCTCTACTGGAAGTACGACAGCCGGGGCTATCTGATTATTGCCGACGATAACACCACCGTTATCAACGGCGATGACCAGGCGCATAATTCCGATCGCGGCATGGATATCAGCGGCCAGGATCGCACCGGCGTGATTATTTCCGGCGATAGAACCGTCAACACGCTCACCGGGGACTCCAGTGTGACCGACGGTGCCACCGGCATGGTTATCTCCGGTGACGGCACCACCAACACCATTTCGGGCCACTCCACGGTGGACAACGCCACCGGCGCGCTGATTTCCGGCAACGGCACCACCACCAATTTCGCCGGTGACATTGCCGTGAGCGGCGGCGGCACCGCCATCATCATCGACGGCGACAACGCCACGATTAAGAATACCGGTACCTCTAACATCAGCGGCGCAGGCTCCACCGGCACCGTCATTGACGGCAATAACGCCCGCGTCAACAATGACGGTGATATGACCATCACCGACGGCGGCACCGGCGGCCACATTACCGGCGACAACGTGGTTATCGATAACGCCGTGAGCACTACCGTCAGCGGCGCAGACGCCACGGCGCTGTATATCGAAGGCGACAACGCGCTCGTTATCAACGAAGGTAATCAAACTATCTCTGGCGGCGCCGTCGGTACGCGCATTGACGGCGACGACGCCCATACCACCAATACCGGTGATATCGCGGTGGATGGCGCGGGCTCTGCCGCCGTGATTATCAACGGCGACAACGGCAGCCTGACCCAGGCGGGCGATCTGCTGGTCACCGACGGCGCGATGGGCATCATCACCCACGGCACCGGAAATGAAGCCAAAAATACCGGCAACGCCACCGTACGTGATGCGGACTCGGTAGGTTTTGTGGTCGCAGGCGAAAAAAACACCTTCAAAAACAAAGGGGATATTGACGTCAGCCTTAACGGCACCGGCGCGCTGGTGAGCGGCGATATGTCGCAGGTTACGCTGGATGGCGATATTAACGTTGTCTCAGTCCAGGACAGCGAAGGCGTGTTTAGCTCAGCGACAGGGGTGAGCGTGAGCGGCGACAGCAACGCCGTTGATATCACCGGCAACGTAAATATCAGCGCCGACTACGGGCAGGATGACCTGGCTGCCGGGGCTCCCCCGTTAACTGGCGTTGTCGTCGGCGGCAACGGCAATACCGTTACCCTTAATGGCGCGCTGAATATTGATGACAACGATCTGTCCGCCGCCAGCGGACAATACCTGGACGTTGTTGGCATGAGCGTAACAGGTGATGATAACGACGTTGAGATTGGCGGCGGTATTAATATCACTCACAGTGAGTATCCACTTGATGGAACCTCTGCAGACATTACCGGCATCAGCGTCAGCGGTAACAGTACCGTTACGCTAAACGGTCATTCTACCATTGATACCAACACGGTAGTGGGGGGTCACGTTGTACTGGCGCGGGTCAACAACGGCGGCTCCCTGATTCTGGGTGATGACTCAGTTGTTGACGTTAATGTCAGTTATATACCCACAGGCTATTACACCTACAACGCGTTGCTGATGGCTGATGGCGAAGGCACATCAATTGAAAATAAAGGCGATATTACAAGCCATGGCGTGTATTCCGTCATTCGCGCAGATAACGGCGCGGAAGTCAGCAACAGCGGAGATATTTTTGTCTACGCGACCAGTAGCAACAGTAGTGAGGATCGTGCAGCCATCACAAGGGCTAGTGGCGAGGGATCGGCTGTTCATAACAAAGCCGGCGGCGATATCACCCTGATTTCTGATCAGACGCCGCAGGGCAGTGGCGGTATTGAAGTATACCCATTGAAATGGTACACCCACACCTTTTACGCCATGATGGCTTCGGATTATGGCGATGTCGTTAACGATGAGGGCGCCACGATCCATTTGCAGGGGGCAGGTGTATATGGCGTTACCGCCAGCCGAGGTAAAGCACTAAACGAAGGCGATATCTATCTGGATGGCCTTGTCCCGACGCTGGACGATGAAAATAACATCACCAGCACCAGCTACTGGCAGCCATCATCGCTCTATCTCACCAGCTCAGGAATGGTGGCGGGTTCCACCGATGCCGATGGCGACGCCACCGCCATCAACACCGGCAACATTACCGTCAACAACGCCGGGTTCGGCATGATGGCGCTTAATGGCGGCACCAGCAGTTATGTCATTAACCTGGTCAATAGCGGCACCATCAACGTCGGTACCGAGCAGGGCAAGGAGGACGGCACCAACGGCACCGGGCTTATCGGCATCAAGGGCAACGGTAATGCCACCACCATAAACAACACCGCAGACGGCGTGATCAACGTTTACGCGGATGACTCGTATGCGTTTGGCGGCAAGACCAAAGCCATCAACAACAACGGCGAAATCAACCTGCTGTGCGACAGCGGCTGCGACATCTACGCGCCGGGTACTACGGGCACGCAGAACGACCATAACGGGACAGCGGACATCGTCATCCCGGATGCGACTACCGCCCCGACCGAGGGCAGCATCCCGACGCCGCCAGCGGATCCCAACGCGCCGCAGCAGCTCTCCAACTATATTGTTGGCACCAACGCCGACGGTAGCTCCGGTACGCTGAAAGCCAATAACCTGGTGATTGGCGACAACGTGAAGGTGGATACCGGCTTTACCAGCGGTACGGCGGATACCACCGTGGTGGTGGATAACGCCTTCACCGGCAGCAATATCCAGGGCGCGGACAACATCACTTCCACCAGCGTGGTGTGGAACGCCCAGGGTAGCCAGGATGCCGACGGCAACGTTGACGTCACCATGACCAAAAACGCCTATGCCGATGTGGCCACCGACAGCTCGGTAAGCGACGTGGCGAGTGCGCTGGACGCCGGTTACACCAACAACGAGCTGTACACCAGCCTTAATGTGGGGACTACCGCCGAGCTGAACAGCGCACTGAAGCAGGTGAGCGGTGCTCAAGCCACCACGGTATTCCGTGAAGCCCGGGTGTTAAGCAACCGCTTTACCATGCTGGCCGACGCCGCGCCGCAGATCAAAGATGGCCTGGCGTTTAACGTCGTAGCGAAAGGCGACCCGCGCGCGGAGCTGGGCAACGACACCCAGTACGACATGCTGGCATTACGCCAGACGTTGGATCTCACCGCCAGCCAGAATCTGACGCTGGAGTATGGTATTGCGCGTCTGGATGGCGACGGTTCGAAAACCGCGGGCGATAACGGCCTGACCGGCGGCTACAGTCAGTTCTTTGGTCTGAAGCACAGCATGGCGTTTGATGAAGGTCTGGCGTGGAACAATAGCCTGCGCTATGACGTACATAACCTCGACAGCAGCCGTTCTGTCGCCTATGGCGATGTCAATAAAATTGCCGATTCCGACATGCGTCAGCAGTACCTTGAGTTTCGCAGTGAAGGGGCGAAAACTTTCACCATGATGGGCGATGCGCTGAAAGTCACGCCGTATGCCGGGGTGAAATTCCGTCACACCATGGAAGAAGGCTACAAAGAGCGCAACGCCGGAGATTTTAACCTGTCGATGAACTCTGGCAACGAAACGGCGGTAGACTCTATTGTCGGCCTGAAGCTGGATTACGCCGGGAAAGACGGCTGGAGCGCCACCGCTACCCTGGAAGGCGGCCCGAACCTGAGCTACAGCAAGAGCCAGCGTACAGCGTCATTACAGGGTGCGGCGGGTCAATCGTTCGGCGTGGATGACGGTCAAAAAGGCGGCGGCATTAATGGCCTGGCAACCATCGGCGTGAAATATAGCAGCAATGATACCGCGCTACATCTGGATGCATACCAGTGGAAGGAAGACAGTATCAGCGATAAAGGCTTTATGCTTAACGTTAAGAAAACATTTCGTTAAATAAACGACATTATATAACACTAATACAGGCCGCTTATTATTAAGCGGCCTTTTTAAATCATATCCCCTGGTAAAGATAAAGTCCTTATTTGGACTACCTGTATAGTTTAATAATTGCTATCGTACTATACGCTAAATAGATCTTATATTTATTCCACCAGTAGTGCTCGTTTTATCAACAAGGATTTTGAAATGTTTAAATTTGTAAAAATTGCCGTTGTGGCAGGGGTTCTGGCGACGCTCACTGCTTGTACTGGTCATATCGAAAACAAAAAAAATAACTGCAGCTACGATTATTTGCTGCACCCTGCAATTTCTATTTCTAAAATTATTGGCGGTTGCGGCCCGGCTGCCGATCAATAATAGAAACGACTGCGCAGATACAAAAAAACCGGGATTTTCCCGGTTTTTTTACAGGTCAGATAAACGGTACGGCGCAGATGCCTTGTCCAACTTACGCTCGTTGGTAGGCCCGATAAGCTAGCGCCATCGGGCAAGCAATTACCGTTACGGTTTCGCCACAAAGCCAATGGCTTCGTAAACGGCTTTCAGCGTTTCGGCCGCACGTGCGCTGGCTTTTTCCGCCCCGTCTTTCATCACCTTCTGCAAGAACGCTTCGTCGTTGCGGAAACGGTGATAGCGCTCCTGCAACTCAGACAGCATTCCGGAAACCGCCTCCGCCACTTCGCCTTTCAAATGGCCATACATTTTACCTTCAAACTGTTTTTCCAGTTCAGGAATGCTCTGACCGGTCACGGCGGAAAGGATATCCAGCAGGTTAGAGACACCCGCTTTCTCTTTCACATCATAACGTACTACCGGCGGCTCGTCGGAGTCAGTGACCGCACGTTTGATTTTCTTCACTACCGATTTCGGATCTTCCAGCAGGCCGATCACGTTATTACGGTTATCGTCCGATTTGGACATTTTCTTCGTCGGCTCCAGCAGCGACATCACTCGCGCGCCGGATTTTGGAATAAACGGTTCCGGTACTTTGAAAATATCGCCATACAGCCCGTTAAAACGCTGGGCGATATCGCGGCTCAGTTCCAGATGCTGCTTCTGATCTTCGCCTACCGGCACCAGATTGGTTTGGTACAACAGGATGTCTGCCGCCATCAACACCGGGTAATCAAACAGGCCGGCGTTAATGTTTTCCGCATAGCGCGCAGATTTATCTTTAAACTGCGTCATACGGCTCAGCTCGCCGAAATAGGTATAGCAGTTCAGCGCCCAGCCAAGCTGCGCATGTTCCGGCACATGGGACTGAACGAAAATAGTGCTCTTTTCAGGATCAATACCACATGCCAGGTACAGCGCCAGCGTATCCAGCGTCGCTTTACGTAGCTGCTGCGCGTCCTGACGCACGGTAATAGCATGTTGGTCTACGATGCAGTAGATGCAATGATAGTCATCCTGCATGTTTACCCACTGACGCAATGCCCCCATATAGTTGCCAATGGTCAATTCACCTGAGGGCTGTGCGCCACTAAAAACGATGGGCTTAGTCATTTTTTATTTCCTGGTTATCGCTATGCGGAAGCCCAAGTGCGGGCAAAAGATCGTTAAAACTGTCATAAATGACGTCCGGCTCGCTAAGAGCGATCGCTTCGCCATAATTGTAGCCGTATGTCAGGCCAACCGAAGGGCAGCCCGCCGCTTTTGCAGCCTGAATATCATTACGCGAATCGCCGACAAAAAGCATCTGCTCCGGCATCATGCCCAGCCGGCTTGCCACCAGCAACAGCGGCTCCGGATGCGGCTTCTTATTTTGCACATCATCGCCGCCGATAACCACACTAAAGTATTTGGCGATATCAAGCGATTCCAGCAACGGCGCGACGAACGGCGTCGGCTTATTCGTCACCAGACCTAATGACAATCCGCTGGCGTGCAGCGCGCCCAGCGTGTCGGCGACATGCGGAAATAAAAAAGTGCCCTCTTCCGCCACTTCGCCATAATACCTGTCGAACAGTTTACGCAGAATGCGTACCTGTTCCTCGGCAGGAATATCTTCATCAACGGGCGGTTTCCCCATCGTCTTACGCAGCGTGGCGCGCTCCTCGCGAGCCCAGGCCAGCGCGCGTTCCATCAATACGTCTGCGCCGTTACCAATCCAGGTAATCACGCGCTCCTCGCCCGCGACCGGCAGTTCCAGCGCATACAGCGCCATATCCACCGCCGCGGCAAGACCCGGCGCGCTATCCACCAGCGTACCGTCAAGATCAAAGGCGACGCCCCGAATATTCTGTAACTTATCCATGAGTTACCTTTGCCAGCTCACTGCGCATTTCATCAATTACTTTTTTGTAGTCGGGTTTATCGAAAATTGCCGACCCCGCAACAAACATGTCCGCACCTGCTGCGGCGATCTCGCCGATATTGTTCACCTTCACGCCGCCGTCCACTTCCAGGCGAATGTCGTAACCGGACGCATCAATGCGGCGACGCACTTCGCGCAGTTTATCCAGCGTCTGCGGAATAAAAGACTGGCCGCCGAAGCCTGGGTTCACGGACATCAGCAGGATCACATCCAGTTTGTCCATGACGTAATCGAGATAACTGAGCGGCGTTGCCGGGTTGAATACCAGCCCCGCTTTACAGCCGTGTTCTTTAATCAGCTGTAGCGTGCGGTCAACATGTTCGGAGGCTTCCGGGTGAAAGGTAATGATGCTCGCGCCAGCGGCGGCAAAGTCGGGCACGATACGGTCGACTGGCTTGACCATCAGGTGGACATCAATAGGCGCGGTAATACCGTACTGACGCAGGGATTTCAGCACCATCGGGCCGATAGTCAGGTTCGGCACATAGTGATTATCCATGACGTCAAAGTGTACAACATCAGCACCGGCAGCCAGCGCTTTGGCGGTGTCTTCACCCAGGCGAGCAAAATCAGCCGACAGAATTGAGGGGGCAATCAAATACTGTTTCATCCGCTTCTCCTTGAGAATTATTTTCTTGCAGGCGTTGCGACTCCTGGTTGGTACAGAGCCAGCAGTTCGTCCACCTTTTTACGTGTGCCGCCGTTGCTGCTTATACTGCGTCTAACTTTGACGACATGCAATTTTGCGAGTTGATACCACTCGCGTGTGAGCGCCGTATCATGGTTGGAAATGAGCACCGGTATCCGGTTACTGACCAGATTCTCAGCGATTTCCGCCAGATGCGCTTGTTGCGTCAGGCTAAAACTATTGGTGTGATACGCTGTGAAGTTAGCCGTGGCGGACAACGGCGCATAAGGCGGATCGCAATAGACCACCGACGACTTGTCCGCACGCGCCATACTGTCTGCGTATGACTCACAGTAAAAGAACGCATTCTGCGCTTTTTCTGCAAAGTGGTACAACTCCGCTTCCGGGAAGTAAGGTCTTTTATAACGACCAAACGGTACATTAAATTCCCCGCGCAAGTTATAGCGACAGAGTCCGTTATAACCGTAGCGGTTCAGATATAAAAACAGTACCGCCCGACGAAAGGGGTCCTGGCAGGTGTTGAACTCCTCACGGAGTTGGTAATAGACCTCAGCCTGGTTAGTTTCAGGCATAAACAGCTCGCGCGAAGCCTGTACATACTCGTCAGTACGTAACTTCACGATGTTATAGAGGCTAATAAGGTCGCTGTTGATATCGGCGAGGATATAACGAGAAAAGTCGGTGTTAAGAAACACCGATCCGGCACCCACAAAAGGTTCGACAAGGCACTCGCCTTTTGGCAAATGTCGTTTGATATCATCAAGCAGAGGGTATTTTCCCCCTGCCCACTTCAAAAAAGCGCGATTTTTTTTCATGCTGACTAACTAATTACACCTTCTCCGGCTGTGGAGAAAGCTCCGACAGCATCCTGCGCTTTAGGCTGTGCCGCGTTGCTTTACGGCGCATTTGACGGTAGCAAATGCGCCCCTCGCGCCTGTCCTGAACAAAAATAGCTGTCAGCGACACTCACAGGCAATTGCAGGACACAGCCTGGATTATTTCAGATCGGCCTGAACCTGATGCAACGGTTTTGCCCACGGGTTTTTCGCCTGCACATCGGCAGGTAAGGTGGACACCGCACGTTTAGCATCTTCTTTCGAAGCATACATCCCCGTTACCAGCACATACCACGGTTGTCCATTACGCGTCGTCTCGTATACCACATAATTTTTCAGGTTCTCTTTCTTCGCCCAACCGTTCAGGTTGTCGTAATTTGAAGAACTACTGAGCTGCAATGTGTAGTGGCTGGATGGCGCGCTCTTTAATGCGCCAACGTTGCCGGCGCTTTTCCCGCCGCCTGCGACAGGCGTCGTCGAGGCTTGCGCTGGCTTCGCGGTTTGTACCGGCGCAGCGCTTGCCGTCGCTGTCGGCGCAGCCGTCGTGGTGGTCGCTTTCGGCGTCGCGGCTGGCGCTGCCGGTTCCGTGCGTTTCACTGGCGCGACCGGTTTCTTCGGTTCCGCAGTCGTAGTTTTCGCCGTGGTCTGCGGTTTCTTAGGTTCAATGACGGCCTGTTTACGTTCCGGACGCGTGGTATGACGCTCGGCAGGTTCGCTAACCGCCGCCTGACGCGTCGTGCTGCCATTGCGAACTGGCGCGACGGTTGCAGGCTCTGTCGGCAACGTAGAGTTCACCGCAACATTGTTCATCTGCTCTGGATTCTGCGTCAGCGCATTATTCAGATCGCCCTGTACTTCCACGCGCTGCTGACCGTCAGCGACCACAGGTGACTGTCCCTGCGTCGGCGTTGAAGAAATCGGCGGCAACGAAATATCCTGCGACGTATTGCCCGCGGTTTGTTCTGCGGAGGTGGCGCCCGGCGCAGGCTGGGTCGCATTCGCCTGATCGGCGGCGTTACCGGAAAGATCGATACTCTTTTCGCCAGAGGCCGACGGCTCGCTGGAAGACGTTGAGGGGGCTTTCAGCGCGGAGCCGATACCGATAATCAACAGCAGCAGCACCAGTACGCCAACGCCCATCATCATGTACTGACGAGAGGCTGGCTTATGGGCCGCTTTTTTACGCTTACGTGGACGGCGTTCAACACGCTCTTCGTCCACCGTATCGTCTTCATCGGATTCGTACTCTTCTTCAACTTCAGGTTCTTCACTACGCGCTTTACGCGTACGCGTCGGACGGCGATCGTCGGCATCCAGATCAACGTCATCAAAGTTGATCTGCGGCTCATTATCGCGTTCTGAAGATTGACGAGAACGACCAGTACGACGATCGCTGGGATCGGGTTTCAGCTCGTCTTCTGGTTTGAATTCATCCATTTAACACCCCACTCAAAGGTTAATGCTTACGACATTGCACATAACCTGAAGCTAAAAGACTGACATCTACGCAATATCAGTCTGACCTTTCTTGTTGTTACGCCTGCTGACAGTCAGCAATCGCGCTAAGAACGACTTCGTGCGACACTCCGCCGCGCACTTCACTTTTCCCTATGGCCAGCGGAAGCACTAAACGCAGCTCCCCCGCTAACACTTTTTTATCTCGCAGCATGTGCGGCAAATAGTCCTGCGCGGACATCTCGCAAGGGCCATTGACTGGCAACCCGGCCCGTTCGAGTAGAGCGATGATGCGCTGCGTATCAGCAGAACTAAACTGCCCCAAACGCTCGGATGCGCGCGCAGCCATCACTATACCTGCGGCAACGGCTTCACCATGTAACCAATTGCCATATCCCATTTCCGCTTCAATGGCGTGGCCAAAGGTATGTCCAAGATTCAGTAAAGCACGTAAGCCCGCTTCACGCTCGTCGGCGGCAACAACTTCGGCTTTCAGCTCGCAACAACGACGAATACAGTACGCCATCGCCGGGCCGTCCAGACGCAATAGCGCATCCAGATTACCCTCAAGCCAGGTGAAGAAGTCTGCGTCGAGTATAATGCCGTATTTGATCACCTCTGCCAGTCCCGATGCCAGTTCGCGTGCGGGAAGCGTTTTCAGGCAATCAAGATCGACAACCACAGAAGCGGGTTGGTAAAACGCGCCAATCATGTTTTTGCCAAGGGGATGGTTGACGGCGGTCTTCCCGCCCACGGAAGAATCAACCTGCGACAGTAAGGTAGTTGGCACCTGGATGAAACGAACGCCTCGCTGGTAGCTGGCCGCCGCAAAACCGGTAAGATCGCCAATCACGCCGCCGCCAAGCGCGACCAGCGTGGTATCACGACCATGCGGTTTTTTCAGTAACGCCGTAAACACCGTATCCAGCACCGTCAGGCTCTTATACTGCTCGCCGTCAGGAAGAATCACGCTGTCTACGTTAACGCCCGCCCGTTCGAGTACGCCGCGAACCTTGTCCAGATAAAGCGGCGCCAGGGTTTCGTTGGTCACTAACATGACCTGATCGCCTGATTTCAGCGGCAAGAATGAAGCTGGTTCGTTAAACAAACCAGCCGCGATGGTGATCGGGTAACTACGTTCCCCGAGAGTGACTGTAATCCTCTCCATGACGCGACATCCACCTTAGTTACTTGTGCCCGCTTACCCAGCGTATTCTGCTTGAATTAGTTGCTTTCCAGCATATGAATAATCTGGTTTGCCACAACCTTAGCGCTTTGATCGTCGGTGCGAATGGTGACGTCGGCAATCTCTTCGTACAGCGGATTGCGTTCGTTAGCCAGCGCTTCCAGAACTTCGCGAGGCGGTGCTTCAACCTGCAACAGCGGGCGTTTTTTATCACGCTGCGTGCGCGCCAGTTGTTTTTCGATGGTCGTTTCAAGGTAGACCACGACGCCACGCGCGGAGAGACGGTTACGCGTTTCACGCGATTTTACAGAGCCACCGCCGGTTGCCAGCACAATACCCTGTTTTTCCGTCAATTCGTTGATAACTTTTTCTTCACGATTACGGAAGCCGTCTTCACCTTCAACATCGAAGACCCAGCCCACATCAGCTCCGGTTCGTTTCTCAATCTCTTGATCAGAATCGTAAAATTCCATATTGAGTTGTTGAGCTAACTGGCGCCCAATAGTGCTTTTTCCGGCACCCATAGGCCCAACCAGAAAGATATTGCGTTTCTCTGCCATTTTTTCGGTACTACTAAGACTATTCGTTAATGGTAAACCCGCTTCACAGACACCCAGCGCAGCAGGACATGAACTGAAACCTCATAAGATATTGCGAGAGTCAGACTGAAAATTATCTCAATACTCAAGCGGGTTTGGCAACTGAATAAATCACCAAGCCTGATTGTTGCAAAACCCGAGTTAGCGTTGCCGAATGGCGACCAGAACAACATATCCGGCCTACAAATTGCTCTACTTTCAAACAATTGTGCGCAATCCGCAGAACCAATACGTCTGCATCAGCGGACATTCAGCCGTTTATCATCGGTCTTATGCACACCTTCGGCAAGGCAAAGCGCATTAATCAATGCGTAAGCAACGAAAAGCACGACTCTCAAATCGGTACTCCTTGTATGCTAAATACATCCGCACGTCAAATCCCGCAGATGCGTTCAGTGCAAAAACAGCGCTTTTTTATGCATAAATTATTCTGTCGCCACCAGTCTGGGGGTGATAAACACCACTAATTCGCGTCGCTCGTCCTCTTTGCCGTCATGGCGGAAGAGCTGACCAAGCCAGGGAATATCCCCCAACAGCGGCACGCTATCGCTACCCGATTTATTTTTTCGCGAAAAAATGCCGCCCAGCGCCAGCGTCTCGCCGCTTTTTACCTCTACCTGCGTTTCAATTTCCTGTTTATCTATCGCCAGCACTTCGCCGTCAGCCTGTTGTAGTACCTGACCGGGAACATTCTGGCTGATATGTAACTTCAGGCGGATGCGCCCTTTTTGCAAAACGGTGGGCGTCACCTCCATTCCCAGTACCGCTTCTTTAAATTCCACGGAGGTCGCGCCGCTTTCGCCGCTGGAAACCTGATAAGGAATTTCGCTGCCTTGCTTGATACTGGCTGGCTGTAGATGCGAAGCCAGCAGCCGGGGGCTGGCGATAATATCCAACTGCTGCTTTTGCTCCAGCGCTGACAGCTCCAGATCCAGCAAGCGTCCGTTAATGCGCCCGATGTTAAACCCGACGCGTGAGGTGGCGGCGGCGACGGATAAATCACTGGAAAGCGTCGTCACGTCACCCACCGCGCCCGCTTGCGTCGCGTCAGCCAGCGTCCACTTTACGCCCAGTTCCCGTAGACTCTTTTCGTTAATGGTAACGATATGCGCCGCCAGCTCCACCTGCGCCACCGGCAGATCCATTTGCGATACCCATTTTTCCAGCTCCGCAAGGGCCGCGCGGTTATCGCGCAACAGCAGGCGGTTGGTGCGCTTATCTACCATGATGGTTCCCTTCGCGCTCAGGAGTTTCTCGCCCGCTTTCGCCAGTTCGCCGGCATCGGCGTATTGCAGGTTAATGCTGCGGTTTTCCAGCGGTAAATTAGCCTGAAGCCTTAACCGCTCGGCATCCTGCCGCGCACTGTGTTCTTTCTGCCAGGCCTGTGAATGAACATGGAGAATATTCCCCTCCTGACGTAGCACCAGCCCCGCGCTATTGACCACCGTCTGTAGCGCCTGTTTCCACGGCACATCCGTCAGATGTAGCGATAATGTCCCGCTGACGTCCGGCGACACCACCAGATTCTGCCGCTCCTGCTCGGCTAAAGTCTGCAAAACCTGCACCACAGGGACGTCATCAACCACTAGCGTCACTTTCGCCGCTTTTCCCGCCTGCGCGGCGGGCATCAAGGCTATCAGTATTATGGCTATCCATCGCTTCATTGTCCGCTCCCTGACGTAGCCACCGCCACTGCGGCGGCGCACAATTTTTACCGGTCGTTAACGTTAAGGCTTCCGCCGTCAGGCGGACAATCGTCCAACCGTTTTCCAGCGTCTGCCCTTCTTCCACTCGTCGCCATTTTTGCTGACTATCTTTAAGAATGCCTGTCCATCGCTCGCCTTTACGCACCGCGCCCTGATATCGCCACTGCGAGAGTTCGGCTATCCGGCAGCGATCTTCCGGCGGGCGGAAGGGATCGCGCATTCCCGTCAACGTCAGCAAACAAAAACAGAGTAATACACCGCGGCTAACCTTCATTCGCCAGGCGCTCCAGTTGCAGCGTTATCAATAATTCCGCCCCCTCTCTACGCAATGAAAACCGACTTACGCTCATCTCGCTTTCGGCTAACCGGACAAACAGCGACGGCACCGCATCCCAGGACGTTTTCAGCGCCATTTCTCCCCCCTGCGCCGATGGCTGCCAGTGCAGCAAACGCAGGGGAGGCGCCTGGAAATCTAACGGCGAAAAAGGACGCGGATTTTCCACGGTGCGCCCGAACAGCGGTTCAGCCGCGACGCTCAGACGGCGCAGATGACGCCACTGTTGCCGGGCGGCCTCGCGCTGCTGGCTTAACCGCGTTTGTTGCGTATGCAGCGTCTTCCAGCCGGGATAGCCCACAGATAACGCAACCGTCAGCGTCAGGCACAGCACGCCTGCACACCAACAAAAAACCCGACCACGGCGCGACATCCCGTACCAGATATCAAAGAGCGCGTTCACGGGCGGCGCTCCTCGTTAACTGATAATGGAACTGCCAGCGCCCTTGCGCATCCTGCCGCGTGGCGCCCGTGCGGTTTAGCGGAAAACTGACATAGTGACGAAGCGATGTCTCAAGCGTGAGCAGGGCGTCAAACGTTCTCGCCAGCCCTTCCAGCTCTAGCGTCTCTTGCTGATAATTGAGGCTTGTCAGCCATGCCTGTTCTGGCAACAGGTTGGCAAGGTCAGTCAAGATAGATTGCCATGCTTGCGTCAGTTCACGCTGCGCCTGACGTTGTAATCGCGCCTGTTGCTGTCGCTGACGCTGCTGCAACTGCGGTATGTTCGCCGCAAGCGCCGTCGTGCGTCCGTTTTCCGCCGTCAGTAGCAGTTCATTAATCCTCCCCTCCTGCCAAAAAACCAACCGGGCGATCGTCGCGAGGCTTGCTATCAGCAGCAGGGACGCGCCCCATACCACGCACCACAGCCGCAGACGCGCTACGTAATGTTGGCGCCGCCAGGGGAGCAAATTGACAGAATGCGCCATCAGCGTATCTCCCCTATGGCTAAACCCAGCGCAATCGCAAAGCGATAACCGTCCGGCGGAACCGGCGGTTGGCGGACGGTAACGGCGCGCCAGGGGTCGAATTCGTCTTCGGCGCATAACGAAATATGTTCCGGCATGACGGATAACGTCGCGGCAAGGTCATGCAGCGTCGTCGCCTCGCGCGCCGATTTACGCCCCCACGCATAGCGCGTCGCCCACAGCCACTGGCTCTCATCGCGCCAGACCAGACATTGCCGCCCCGAAGGTATAAACGGCAGCAAGCGCTGTAACGCGCAGGCATCGGGCGTTACAGCAGCGATGCGCACATTGAGCGTTTGCGCCAGCGTTAACAGCTCTGAAATTTCTTTGCTTTGCACGGCGGTAACGTTGAACGCGGGGCTCAGCGCATCGTCCTGAAAGTCGAAACGCAATAAGTCCGGATCCATATCCAGCTCACGCGCCATCGTTTGTGAAAGCCATGCGACTTGCTCACGTTCCCGCAGACGCATCGGCGGATGTGGAAAAGCGCGTTGCAATGTCCGATTTGCGGGAAAAGAGAGATAAATACGGTGACGTAGCGGCAGCTCGCGGCTCCAGGGTCGCAGTACGTGAGCCAGCGATTGCGGGTCAGGAATCGTACCCTCTGCCGTGGAGGCGTTCATTAGCGGCAGTCGCCACCAACGTTGCAGGGACCAGCCCGATGCGCCGCGAATAACGGCGATGGCCAGCGCTTCATGCTGCTGAATATGCAATCCTATTTGCCAGGTTTTAAAAGCCATAACGGTCGATCTCCTTATCACCCGTCGCGTTAACGGGTATATCAATGCGTCTGGCTTGCCTTTATACTACCGCGCGTTTGTTTATAAACTGCCCAAATGACACTAAATGGGAAATCTCCAGTGAAGTTCGTAAAGTATTTATTGATCCTTGCAGTATGTTGCATCCTGCTGGGAGCAGGCTCGATTTATGGCCTTTATCGCTATATTGAGCCGCAGCTACCTGACGTCGCGACATTGAAAGATGTGCGTTTGCAAATTCCGATGCAGGTTTACAGCGCGGATGGCGAACTTATCGCGCAATATGGCGAAAAACGTCGTATTCCCGTTACGCTCGATCAAATTCCGCCGGAAATGATCAACGCCTTTATCGCCACCGAAGATAGCCGCTTTTATGAGCATCACGGCATTGACCCGGTAGGTATTTTCCGTGCGGCCAGCGTCGCGCTCTTCTCCGGTCACGCATCGCAGGGAGCAAGTACCATTACCCAGCAACTGGCGCGAAACTTCTTCCTTAGCCCCGAACGCACGCTGATGCGCAAGATCAAGGAAGCGTTTCTGGCGATTCGTATTGAGCAGTTGCTGAATAAAAATGAGATCCTCGAACTCTATCTGAACAAGATCTATCTCGGCTACCGCGCCTATGGCGTTGGCGCGGCGGCACAGGTCTACTTTGGTAAGACGGTCGACCAGCTTAGTCTAAGCGAAATGGCGGTTATCGCCGGGCTACCGAAAGCGCCTTCTACCTTTAACCCGCTCTACTCGATGGATCGGGCGATAGCGCGCCGTAACGTAGTGCTTTCGCGAATGTTAAGCGAGGGATATATCACTCAGGCGCAGTACGATCAGGCACGTAGCGAACCTATCGACGCAAATTATCACGCGCCGGAAATCGCCTTCTCCGCGCCTTATCTGTCGGAAATGGTGCGCCAGGAAATGTATAACCGTTATGGCGAAAGCGCCTACGAAGATGGTTATCGTATTTACACGACCATCACCCGCAAAGTGCAGCAGGCCGCGCAACAGGCGGTGCGTAATAACGTGCTGGACTATGACATGCGCCACGGTTATCGCGGCCCGGCGAATGTGCTATGGAAAGTGGGCGAAACAGCGTGGGACAGTAAAAAAATTACCGATACGTTGAAAGCGTTGCCGACCTACGGACCGCTGCTTCCCGCCGTGGTCACCAGCGCTAATCCGCAAGAGGCGACCGCTGCGCTTGCCGACGGTACGTCCGTTTCGCTACATATGGAAGGAATGCGTTGGGCGCGACCTTACCGCTCGGATACACAGCAGGGGCCGACGCCGCGTAAAGTTACCGATGTCGTCCAGACAGGTCAGCAAATCTGGGTTCGTCAGGTGGATAACGACTGGTGGCTGGCGCAGGTACCGGAAGTGAACTCCGCGCTGGTTTCGCTTAACCCGCAAACAGGCGCGGTACTGGCGCTGGTCGGCGGTTTCGATTTTAATCAGAGTAAATTTAACCGCGCGACGCAAGCTTTGCGTCAGGTGGGGTCGAACATCAAACCGTTCCTCTACACCGCCGCAATGGATAAAGGGCTGACGCTCGCCAGTATGCTCAACGATGTGCCGATTTCCCGCTGGGACGCCGGGGCAGGTTCAGACTGGCGTCCGAAAAACTCCCCGCCGCAGTACGCCGGACCGATTCGTTTACGCCAGGGGCTGGGGCAGTCGAAAAACGTGGTGATGGTACGCGCCATGCGCGCCATGGGCGTCGACTATGCGGCGGAGTATCTGCAACGCTTCGGCTTCCCGGCGCAGAATATCGTGCATACCGAATCGCTGGCGCTGGGCTCCGCCTCCTTCACGCCGATGCAGGTTGCGCGCGGTTATGCGGTGATGGCGAACGGCGGTTTCCTGATCGACCCGTATTTCATCAGCAAGATTGAGAACGATCAGGGCGGCGTGATCTTCGAAGCGAAACCGAAAATCGCCTGCCCGGAGTGCGATATCCCGGTCATTTACGGCAATACGCAGAAATCCGACGTGCTGGAAAACACCAATGTGGAAGAGGTCGCGGTTTCGCAAGAGCAGCAAAACAGCGCCGTACCGATGCCTGAGCTGGAACAGGCAAACCAGGCGCTGGTCGCGCAAAACGGCACGCAGGAGTACGCGCCGCATGTGATCAATACGCCGCTGGCGTTTCTGATTAAAAGCGCGCTGAACACCAATATCTTCGGCGAACCCGGCTGGATGGGTACCGGCTGGCGTGCGGCGCGTGACCTTAAACGTCGCGATATCGGCGGCAAAACCGGTACGACCAACAGCTCGAAAGACGCATGGTTCTCCGGCTATGGTCCTGGCGTCGTCACTTCCGTATGGATCGGCTTTGACGATCACCGCCGTGATTTAGGCCGCACCACCGCTTCCGGCGCGATCAAAGATCAAATCTCCGGCTATGAGGGCGGCGCGAAGAGCGCGCAACCTGCATGGGACGCCTATATGAAAGCCGTGCTGGAAGGCGTGCCGGAACAGCCGCTAACGCCGCCGCCGGGCATCGTCACGGTGAATATCGACCGCAGTACCGGACAACTGGCGAGCGGCGGTAACAGCCGTGAAGAGTATTTCATCGAAGGCACGCAGCCGACACAACAGGCGGTACACGAGGTGGGAACTACCATTATTGATAATGGTGAAACACACGAACTGTTCTGATCAAAAAAGGCGCTCCGGCGCCTTTTTTATTGTGTTTAGCGGATGACGGCGAACGGGGAGACAAACTTTCCGTTGGCTTGATCAACGCCGCGCCATCAGGCAATTCGGCCCTGCGCTTTCAACCACTCGCGTACCAGAAACAGCGCGCTGACGTTGCGGGCCTCATTAAAATCGGGGTCTTCCAGCAGATCCATTAAATGCGCCAGCGGCCAGCGTACCTGCGGCAATGGCTCAGGCTCGTCGCCTTCCAGCGACTCCGGATAGAGATCTTCCGCCACCACGATATTCATTTTGCTGGAAAAATAAGAGGGCGCCATGCTGAGTTTTTTTAAGAAGGTCAGGTTATGCGCGCCAAACCCGACCTCTTCTTTGAGCTCCCGGTTCGCCGCTTCAAAAACGGTCTCGCCCGGGTCGATCAATCCTTTCGAGAAGCCCAGCTCATAGGATTCGGTTCCCACCGCATACTCACGAATAAGAATCAGATGCTCATCAACGATCGGCACAATCATTACCGCCTCACGGGTTGATGGTCGCATACGTTCATACACGCGACGCACGCCGTTGCTGAACTCCAGATCCACGCTTTCTACGTTAAACAGTCGGGATTGTGCGACGGTTTCCACTTTCAGAATGGTGGGTTTTTGTAATGATTTGCTCATTGTGAGAATCTTTGCAGTGTAATCTGTGGTCATTGTGCGACATACCGCACGGTTTCGGCAATGCGAATTGCCGTTTATTTACATTTATGTAACGTAATAAAAATTAATTCTTATTTCAAATTAAAAGTCAATAGGTTGAAATAACTCCAGGAATTTGCTGATATTCCGTTTTTGGTGGTATTGCTATGATTTGCCTTCACTGGGATGCGCTTTACAATGCTCAAGTTCAACTCCACGCTTGCCGATAGCCAACCACAGAAAAATGTTTATTGGACAGGGTGCGACTGACCACGCCTGACAGACTTAGTAAGATGGGGAAAGCATGAGCACCATTCTGATTTTTATAGCTGCTTTGCTGGCCTGCTCTCTACTGGCAATATGGCGGTTCCGGGTAAAGTCCAGACGAGGGAGTTTACCGTGGATCAGCGCCTTTCAGGACGCGCAAACGCGTAAACTGTTGCCCGAAGAGCGCAGCGCGGTAGAAAACTATCTCGATAACCTTAGCCAGATCCAGCAAGTTCCGGGGCCGACAGGCGCCAGTGCTGCGCCCATCTCGCTGACGCTGAACGCGGAAAGCAACAGTGTCGTGATACTGACCCACTCCATCACCCGCTACGGCATTACCACTGACGATCCTAATAAATGGCGCTACTACCTCGACTCCGTCGAAGTCCATCTGCCGCCTTTCTGGGAACAGTACATCAATGATGAAAACAACGTTGAGCTGATCCTCACGGATACGCTGCCGCTGGTGATCTCTTTAAACGGCCATACGCTGCAAGAGTATATGCAGGAGTCGCGCGGCTACGCGCTACAGAATACCGCCTCTACGCAGGCGTCGATTCGCGGCGAAGAGAGCGAGCAGATTGAGCTGTTGAATATCCGTCAGGAGACCCACGAAGAATATGCGCTCAGCCGCCCGGCTGGCTTGCGCGAAGCGTTGTTAATCGTCGCCTCCTTTTTGTTATTCTTTTTCTGTCTGATAACGCCAGACGTTTTTGTACCGTGGATGATAGGCGGCGCTATCCTGCTGCTGGCAGCCGGACTTTGGGGGCTTTTTGCGCCGCCGTCGAAAAGCGCGCTGCGGGAAATTCACTGTCTGCGGGGAACGCCCCGCCGCTGGGGACTGTTTGGGGAGAATAATCAGGAGCAGATTAACAATATCTCCCTGGGCATCATCGACCTTATTTACCCTGCCCACTGGCAACCTTACATTACGCAGGATCTTGGGCAACAAACGGATATTGATATTTACCTTGATCGCCATGTCGCGCGCCAGGGCCGGTTTTTATCCCTGCATGATGAAGTGAAAAACTTTCCCTTGCAGCACTGGTTACGCAGCACTGTTATTGCTATCGGTTCGCTGCTGGTGTTGTTTATGCTGCTGTTCTGGATCCCGTTGGATATGCCAATCAAGTTCACGCTATCGTGGATGAAAGGCGCGCAAACCATTGAAGCGACAACGGTAAAACAGCTTGAAAAGGCTGGCGTACGGGTGGGCGATACGCTGCACCTGAGCGGTAAAGGAATGTGTAATATTCATTCCGGGGCGACCTGGAGCGGCCAGTCTAACTCCCCGTTTATGCCGTTCGATTGCTCGCAAATCATCTGGAATGACGCGCCTGCGCTACCGCTGCCGGAATCAGATCTGGTGAATAAAGCGATGGCGCTAAGCCAGGCGGTAAATCGTCAGCTCCATCCAAAACCCGAAGACGACTCGCGCGTCAGCGCATCTTTACGCTCCGCGATCCAAAAATCGGGCATGGTATTATTAGATGACTTTGGCGATATTGTTCTGAAAACCGCTGATTTGTGCGCGGCGGAAGACGAGTGCGTGCGTCTGAAAAATGCGCTGGTTAATCTCGGTAACAGTAAGGACTGGAACGCGCTGGTGAAACGCGCGAACGCTGGCAAACTGGACGGCGTCAACGTGCTGCTACGCCCCGTAAGCGCAGAGTCGCTGGAAAATCTGGTCACGACCTCAACGGCGCCGTTTATTTCTCGCGAGACCGCGCGTGCCGCCCAGTCGCTGAATAGCCCCGCTCCCGGCGGATTCCTGATCGCCAGCGATGAAGGCAGCGAACTGGTTGATCAGGCCTGGCCGTCAACGCCGCTGTATGACTATCCCGCGCAGGAACAGTGGAGCGCCTTCCAGCGTCTGGCGCAAACGCTCATGCAGACGCCATTTAGCGCCGAGGGCATTGTCACCAGCGTGTATACCGATGCCAACGGCACGCAGCATATCAGCCTGCATCGTATCCCCGATAAATCCGGCTGGTGGCGTTACCTCGGCACCACGCTGCTGATGCTGGCAATGATAGTGAGCGCGGTCTACAACGGCATTCAGGCGTTCAGACGTTATCAACGCCACCGTACCCGTATGGCGGATATCCAGGAATACTATGAAAGCTGCCTCAATCCCAGGTTAACCGTCTCTCCGGAAAATCTCATCTGATAGCGCCGCCGTGCGACAGGGTATGCTACCCTGTCGCGCAAATTGCGTTACCCTGGAGTTCCCCATGCATATTGATATTGACTGGCAAAACGTGGATACCGTTTTGCTGGATATGGACGGCACGCTGCTCGATCTCGCGTTCGATAACTATTTCTGGCAAAAGCTGGTACCGGAAACCTACGGCGCGCAGCAGGGTATTTCGCCGCAGGACGCGCAGGAATATATTCGCCAGCAGTATCATGCCGTACAGCATACGCTAAACTGGTACTGTCTGGATTACTGGAGCGAGCGTCTGGGTCTGGATATTTGCGCCATGACGACGGCGCAAGGGCCGCGCGCCGTTTTGCGCGACGATACCGTACCGTTTCTGAATGCGTTAAAAGCCAGCGGAAAACGTCGGATTCTGCTCACCAATGCGCATCCACATAACCTGGCGGTGAAGCTGGAGCATACCGGTCTGGCCTCACACCTTGATTTATTACTTTCCACCCACACATTTGGTTATCCCAAAGAGGATCAGCGGTTATGGCGCGCTGTCACTGAGGAAACGGGAATAAGCGCAGAGAAAACGCTGTTTATCGATGACAGCGAACCGATTCTCGACGCCGCCGCCCGGTTTGGTATTCGCTACTGTCTTGGCGTGACGAATCCCGATTCCGGCCTGGCGGAAAAGCACTATACGCGCCATCCGTCCCTGAACGACTACCGCCGTCTGATCCCCTCGCTGATGTGAAGGAGACGCCATGAAAGAAAAGTCCTCCGTTGAGGTCAGACTGGATAAATGGCTGTGGGCCGCGCGTTTTTATAAAACCCGCGCGCTGGCCCGCGAGATGATTGAAGGCGGTAAGGTGCATTACAACGGCCAGCGCAGTAAGCCGAGCAAAATCGTCGAGCTGAACGCAACCCTTACCCTGCGTCAGGGAAATGACGAACGGACGGTGATCGTTAAAGCCATCACCGAACAGCGCCGTCCGGCCAGCGAAGCCGTCGCTCTGTATGAAGAGACGGCGGAAAGCGTGGAAAAACGCGAAAAAATGGCGCAGGCGCGCAAGCTTAACGCCCTGACCATGCCGCATCCGGACAGGCGACCGGACAAGAAAGAGCGCCGCGACCTGTTACGATTTAAACACGGCGACAGCGAATAACTGTCACCCGCAAGAGAGATGATTATGCCGCAACATGACCAATTACATCGTTATCTGTTTGAAAACTTTGCCGTTCGCGGCGAGCTGGTGACCGTTTCGGAAACCTTGCAACAGATCCTCGACAATCATACCTACCCGCAGCCGGTGAAAACCGTACTGGCCGAACTGCTGGTCGCCACTAGCCTGCTGACCGCAACGCTGAAGTTTGCCGGTGACATTACGGTACAGCTCCAGGGCGACGGGCCGTTAAGCCTGGCGGTGATCAATGGCAATAATCAGCAGCAGATGCGCGGCGTGGCTCGCGTTCAGGGCGATATCCCTGACAATGCGGATCTCAAAACGCTGGTTGGCAACGGCTATCTGGTGATCACCATTACGCCGGAAGAGGGTGAACGCTATCAGGGCGTGGTGGGTCTGGAAGGCGATACTCTGGCGGCGTGCCTGGAAGATTACTTCCTGCGCTCCGAGCAGTTGCCGACGCGCCTGTTTATCCGTACCGGCGATGTCGACGGTAAACCGGCGGCAGGTGGAATGTTGCTCCAGGTGATGCCGGCACAGAACGCGCAGGCGGAGGATTTCGACCATCTGGCTATGTTGACGGAAACCATTAAAAGCGAAGAGCTGCTGACGTTACCGGCAAATGACGTGCTGTGGCGTTTGTATCACGAAGAAGAAGTCACGCTCTACGATCCGCAAGATGTTGAATTCAAATGCACCTGTTCACGCGAACGTTGCGCGGGCGCGCTGAAAACATTGCCGGATGAAGAAGTGGACAGCATTCTGGCGGAAGAAGGCGAAATCGATATGCACTGCGATTACTGCGGCAATCATTACCTGTTCAATGCGATGGATATCGCGGAGATCCGTAACAACGCCTCTCCTGCCGATCCACAGGTTCACTAATCGCCTCGTAGTCAGCAACGTCATTGCCTGATGGCGCTGCGCTTATCTGGCCTACAGCATCCCGCTCCGTAGGCTGGATAAGGCATTTATGCCGCCATCCGGCAAAAAGCTTACTCGTTGTAGTAATCCACATCCAACCGCTGACCATCAACAATGATATCGCGCCAGGCTTTGGGAGCTGAGTCTAACCGATGCCCGGCAATCGCGTGCAACAGTTGCGTCTTAGAAAACCCGTCCGGCAGTCGGGCGAACGCTTTCTGCGTCCATTTCCCCTCTTTTAAGCCGTAGACCTGGCTCTCGGCAACAATAAAGTTATACAGCACCTGCTCAGGCTGACCGTCGCCGTTAAGATCCTGACTCACCAGCACGCAGGCATCCGGTTCAAGGCAGGAATCGTCCGAATAGCTCTGCTCTTTGACAAACGCCCAAAATGCGGCATCCGGCTTCTGGCTACCGGGCGCAATCATCACCACCCGCGCTAAATCGTCCGCCGTCGGAGAGACCTTATTTCTCTGCAAAAACGTCATCAGTTCACGATTGCGCTTTCTGTTCTGCGTAAACGCCTCGTCATCCCGCAACGATTTCAGCGCTTCCTGGCCAGGTTTGCCGCTGTGATCCAGCATATACAGGCTGATCTGATCCGCAGTAATTTTACCACTATGGTAACGCGCCATATGGCTGTTGACGCTAATACGCCAGACATCAAGTACAGGCGAGGCCAGCAACAGCAATATCACCAGCGTCAACAAAGAGACGCTCAGTATCACCTTGCCTTGCCACTCACCAGGGTCGCGTCCGCGGCGTAACAGACCGATCAGATAACCGAAGGACCATACCAGCAAGACAGACGCCGTCAGCGCGCCATACAGACGATCCGGCGTCCAGCCGTATTGCTGAATACGTACCCATAACGCCCAGCCCGCCAGCAGCATATATATCGGGGCAACGCACAGCGAGGCGCTAATCATGCCGCGTAGTACGCGCGGATAGGGTAATACGCGCTTTTGCGGTTCATTGACAATCGCCACGAGGAGCAGCAGCATCAGCGTCAGCGTGGATAGCAGCCCCGCAGCGGAAACACGCGCAGAAATCGCCTCCAGTCCGGTAAAGGGTAACGTCACAATAAACAGCAATGCCAGCAGCGACACCACCGGCAGTAAACCCGTCGCGATCAGCGTCAGCAGCTTTTGCACCGCCGCCACAAGGCGCGACTGCGTGCGGGCGAGAATGACCGCCAGCGCCGTAATCAGGCCGATGGTCACATAAATAAAGGCTTCATTTTCAAAGAAAAGGGTGCTGAAAAAGCGGATGCCCACCAGCCTGAATAGCGCGCTCCAGAGCAGAAGCACCAGCCAGAACAGTCCGTTGGCGACCAGGACGATAAACAATGTCAGTACGTTATGCCATAACCGCAGATAAAACTGGGGATAACGCGCCGAACCGGTTTGCGAATGTAACTGATATTGCATCCAGGGTAAGACCAGCATCGCCATCAACACAAGCCGGAGACCATACAGCCAGAGGAGCTCGGCCAGGCGCCATTTCTCCACCGTCTCAACCTGCCATTTCAGCCAGCCGCTCATTGCCAGCACGACCACAAAGGTCAGCCCCAGCCAGCCCCACAGCGCGCGCTGTTTAAAAGAGACCACGGTAAGCAATAGCATTGACGACAACGCTATCGTCGCAGGCATACCATAGAACAGCCAGTCGCTATTTTGTGGTACCAGCCAGGCCATCAGCAGGTAGCACAAAACGCCCTGCAGCAAACCGGTGAGCAACATACCCCAGCGAGTAGTACGTGAAAGCGCTACACTTTCCATGTCGTTATCCAGAATGATGAGAAAGTCGCATTATTGCATCATCTGTTCACCGCCAGACGTCGTCATGCATAATTCAGAAAAAAACGCAGAGAGGTGAATCGATATTGTTAATGTTGGTGTTACGTAACTTTCTTACATGAATGCGATTACAGTCACATTATGTCGGTCAAAAACACTTCCTTTTAACGTTTTCAGAACATTTTCCACAACAAAAGTAGGTTTCCTGCCATAATAACCGCCGCTGCGTGACAGGAGTCACAGTGTTTTTCGTCAATCGTGATTTTGTCCAGATACGTAAATCTATGAGCCTTGTCGCGGTTAACCAACCTCAAAAAACCTTACTATTTTCGGTAATATATATTGGCTAAGGAGCAGTGATATGCGCGTTAACAATTTAACCCCGCAAGATCTCAAGGCTTATGGTATCAACGACGTCCAGGATATCGTTTACAATCCCAGCTACGACACCCTTTATCAGGAAGAACTTAATCCTGGTCTGGAAGGCTATGAGCGTGGCGTGTTAACTAACCTGGGCGCTGTTGCCGTTGATACCGGTATTTTTACCGGTCGTTCGCCTAAGGATAAGTATATTGTTCGCGACGACACCACGCGTGATACGCTGTGGTGGTCCGATAAGGGTAAAGGTAAAAACGATAATAAGCCGCTTTCCCAGGAAACCTGGCAACACCTGAAAGGTCTGGTGACGCATCAGCTTTCCGGTAAACGCTTATTCATTGTTGATGCGTTCTGCGGCGCAAATGCCGATACGCGTCTTTCCGTGCGCTTTATTACGGAAGTCGCCTGGCAGGCCCACTTCGTTAAAAATATGTTCATTCGCCCAACGGACGAAGAGCTGGTAGGCTTCAAACCTGACTTTATTGTCATGAACGGCGCGAAGTGCACCAACCCGCAGTGGAAAGAGCAAGGGCTGAACTCGGAAAACTTCGTGGCGTTCAACCTGACTGAACGTATTCAGCTTATTGGCGGCACCTGGTACGGCGGCGAAATGAAAAAAGGGATGTTCTCGGTAATGAACTACCTGCTGCCGCTCAAAGGTATCGCCTCAATGCACTGTTCCGCCAACGTGGGTGAAAAAGGCGATGTCGCGGTCTTCTTCGGCCTTTCCGGTACCGGAAAAACCACTCTGTCCACCGACCCGAAACGTCGTCTGATTGGCGATGATGAGCACGGTTGGGATGACGACGGCGTGTTCAACTTTGAAGGCGGCTGCTACGCCAAAACCATCAAACTGTCGAAAGAAGCGGAGCCAGAAATTTATCATGCGATTCGCCGTGATGCGTTGCTGGAAAACGTCACCGTGCGCGAAGACGGCACCGTTGATTTCGACGATGGTTCCAAAACCGAAAACACCCGCGTCTCTTACCCGATCTATCATATCGATAACATCGTTAAGCCCGTGTCCAAAGCAGGTCACGCCACCAAGGTTATCTTCCTGACGGCGGACGCCTTCGGCGTGTTGCCGCCGGTTTCCCGTTTAACCGCTAACCAGACGCAGTACCACTTCCTGTCAGGTTTCACCGCTAAACTGGCCGGCACCGAACGCGGCGTCACCGAACCGACCCCCACCTTCTCCGCCTGCTTCGGCGCCGCGTTCCTGACGCTGCACCCGACGCAGTATGCTGAGGTGCTGGTGAAACGTATGCAGGCAGCAGGCGCGCAGGCTTATCTGGTTAACACCGGCTGGAATGGCACCGGCAAACGTATCTCCATCAAAGATACGCGCGCAATTATCGACGCCATTCTGAACGGTTCTCTTGATAACGCGGAAACCTTCCGTCTGCCGCTGTTCGATCTGGCGATCCCGACTGAACTGCCAGGCGTGGATACCCACATTCTCGACCCGCGTAACACCTACGCGTCGCCGGAACAATGGCAGGAAAAAGCCACCGCGCTGGCGAAACTGTTCATTGAGAACTTCGAGAAGTATACGGATACCCCGGCAGGCGAAGCGCTGGTTAGCGCCGGACCGAAGCTGTAAGGAACAGGCCGGATGGCGGCTTTGAACAGCGTCATCCAGCGTTAAGAAGAAAGGGAGGATAATACCTCCCTTTCTTATGCCTCTTTTGTCGTCCCCTGGACGCGAGCCACAGGAACCGGTAGCCAGGCGCGAATTGACAAGCCGCCACGCTCGCTGGTGCCAATCTCCAGCATCCCGTTATGGTTATCGATAATGCGCTGCACAATCGCCAGCCCCAGCCCTGTACCGCTGGTGCTACGGGCGCTGTCGCCGCGTACAAAAGGCTGGAACAGATGTTTACGCTGCTCCGGCTTAATGCCCGGCCCGTCATCTTCTACCTGGAACCAGGCGCGATGCGACTCGGTGCCGCTGCTGACCTTAATCCAGCCGTTGCCATAACGGGCAGCATTGACCACCATATTCGCCACCGCGCGCTTAATCGAGAGCGGGTGCATTTTCACCTGGATGCTGCCTGCCTGAAGCGCAGTGTTAATCTCACGCTCATAGCCGCTTTCCGCCGCAATCACCTCGCCCAGTACGGAATTGAGATCCGCCATCTCCATTGGCATTTCCTGACCGGTACGCAGATAGTCAATAAACTGTTCGATAATGGCGTTACACTCTTCGATGTCTTTATTGATCGACTCCGCGAGATAACCGTCTTCCTCGCCCATCATCTCCGTCGCCAGACGAATACGGGTCAGCGGCGTGCGCAAGTCGTGGCTGACGCCCGCCATCAATAGCGTACGGTCATCGGCCAATTGTTTCACGCCGGCTGCCATATGGTTAAACGCCCGGGTCACAGAGCGCACCTCAGAGGCGCCATATTCACGCAGCGGCGGCGGAATAATTCCCTTCCCTACCTGCAAAGCGGCATGTTCAAGATCCACTAACGGTCGATTCTGTATACGAATAAACAGCCACGCGCCGCCTATCGCCAGGAGCATGATCGCCAGCGTGTAACGGAAAAGCGGAGAAAAATCGCCCTGATGAATTTCAGTCAGCGGCACGCGCACCCAGATATTGGGCGACAGCCAGGTTTTGAGCCACACGACGGGCGAGCTTTTGTTGACCTCAACGCGCACTTCCGTCGGGCCGCCTAATTGCTGCGCCATCTGGTGGCTTAAGAATTCGTAGTGTTGCGCCCAACGCAGCCCGGCCTCTTCAGCGGCTTCGTTGGTGTAGAGAGAGATCCCCAGCTCGCGATAGATTTCCCGACGAAACGCAGGCGGCACGACTAACTGCGTGCCGTCCTCCAGTTGCAGCTTATCGGTCATCAACATACGGACTTCGTAAGCCAGAACCTTATTAAACTGCTGGAGGCTCGGCAAAATCGCGAAGTTCAGCACCACCAGGTAGGTCGTCACCAGGCTGACGAACAGCAAGGTGACGATGAGCAACAGCGTGCGGGCAAATGAACTTCGCGGCGAGAAGCGCATTCGCCTCATGCTTTAGAACCGTCCGGTACGAAGACGTAGCCCAGGCCCCATACGGTCTGAATATAACGCGGATGCGCCGGATCTTCTTCCACCATACGGCGCAGGCGGGAGATCTGGACGTCGATGGAGCGTTCCATCGCGGAATACTCGCGACCACGGGCCAGATTCATCAGCTTGTCGCGAGAGAGCGGCTCGCGCGGATGGCTGACTAACGCTTTCAGTACCGCAAACTCCCCGCTGGTCAGCGGCATCGGTTCATCTTCACGGAACATCTCGCGCGTACCGAGGTTCAGTTTGAACTTACCGAACGCGATAACGGCCTCTTCCTGCGACGGCGCGCCGGGCAGTTCGTTTGCCTGACGACGTAGCACGGCGCGGATACGCGCCAACAGCTCGCGCGGGTTAAACGGTTTAGGAATGTAGTCATCGGCGCCGATTTCCAGCCCGACGATACGGTCAACCTCTTCACCCTTCGCCGTGACCATAATGATCGGCATTGGATTACTTTGACTACGCAGGCGACGACAAATCGACAGACCATCTTCACCTGGCAGCATTAAATCCAGTACCATGAGATGGAAAGATTCACGGGTCAGCAGACGATCCATCTGCTCGGCGTTAGCGACGCTTCGAACCTGGAAGCCCTGCTCGGTCAGATAACGTTCCAGTAGCGCCCGCAGACGCATATCGTCATCAACCACCAGAATCTTATAATTCTCTTGCATTGTCTGTACTCCCAAAGGTTCGCAACAAATGTAAGTGTGTATTCTTAAAAAAGCTCACGTGAGTCACCAGCAAATTCTGGTATGAATTTCAGGCTAAATTGTTACAAAGCATATTTAACAGCAGCTTAAATATACAATTAATCGGCAACCCCATTATTTATTCTGTCGGGACGATCACGTTATACCCCGTGTGCGCAATATCGACAGCAAAGGTAAATCAACGAGATGAAAACGCCCCTGATCACCCGCGAAGGGTACGAAACACTCAAACAAGAGCTCAATTATCTCTGGCGTGAAGAGCGCCCGGAGGTCACCAAAAAAGTGACCTGGGCTGCGAGTCTGGGCGACCGCAGCGAGAATGCCGACTATCAGTATAATAAAAAGCGCCTGCGTGAGATCGACAGACGCGTCAGATATCTGACCAAATGCATGGAAAATCTCAAAATCGTGGATTATTCCCCGCAGCAGGAGGGCAAAGTCTTCTTCGGCGCCTGGGTGGAAATTGAAAATGATGACGGCGATACGCTGAAGTTCCGCATTGTCGGCTACGATGAAATTTTCGGACGTAAGGATTACATCTCTATCGACTCGCCGATGGCGCGGGCGCTACTGAAAAAAGAAGTGGGCGATCTGGCGGTGGTCAACACCCCTGTCGGCGAAGCAAACTGGTACGTCAATGCGATCGAATACGTCAAATAAGACAAGAAGAATCCTAAGCCCCCGCTGATGGCTGGCATTTTTGCCAGCCAATCCGTATAACTATCCCCTGATTTTTATCCTGAAGACGAAGCTAACCCATGATGAATGATTCTTTCTGCCGCATTATTGCGGGTGAAATCCAGGCAAATGCCGGACAGGTTGAAGCTGCCGTTCGCCTGCTTGACGAAGGGAACACCGTGCCGTTTATCGCACGTTATCGTAAAGAAATCACCGGCGGTCTGGATGACACGCAGTTGCGTAACCTGGAAACGCGTCTGGGCTATCTGCGTGAGCTGGAAGACAGGCGTCAGGCTATCCTCAAGTCCATTTCCGAACAAGGCAAACTGACCGATGAGCTGGCTGGCGCCATCAACGCTACGTTAAGTAAGACTGAGCTCGAAGACCTCTACCTGCCCTATAAACCTAAACGCCGTACCCGTGGACAAATCGCCATTGAAGCCGGCCTTGAGCCGCTGGCCGATCTGCTCTGGAACGAGCCGTCCCACGATCCTGACGTGGAAGCGGCAAAGTACATTGATGGCGACAAAGGCGTGGCGGACACCAAAGCCGCGCTCGACGGCGCACGCTACATTCTGATGGAGCGCTTTGCCGAAGACGCCGCATTGCTGGCGAAAGTACGTGATTACCTGTGGAAGAACGCCCATCTGGTCGCCACCGTCGTGAGCGGCAAAGAGGAAGAAGGGGCAAAATTCCGCGACTATTTCGACCATCATGAGCCCATTGCTAACGTCCCGTCTCACCGTGCGCTGGCCATGTTCCGTGGTCGTAACGAAGGCATTCTGCAACTTTCGCTCAATGCCGACCCACAGTTTGATGAGCCGCCGAAAGAGAGCTACTGCGAGCAAATCATCATGGACCATCTCGGCCTGCGGCTAAATAACGCCCCGGCAGATAGCTGGCGCAAAGGCGTAGTGAGCTGGACGTGGCGTATCAAAGTTTTAATGCACCTCGAAACCGAACTGATGGGCACCGTGCGCGAACGTGCGGAAGACGAAGCGATTAACGTGTTTGCCCGTAACCTGCACGACCTGCTGATGGCAGCCCCCGCAGGCCTGCGCGCCACGATGGGCCTTGATCCTGGCCTGCGTACCGGCGTAAAAGTCGCTGTCGTTGACGGCACCGGCAAGCTGGTGGCGACGGATACCATTTATCCGCATACCGGTCAGGCGGCCAAAGCGGCTACCGTGATCGCCGCGTTGTGCGAAAAATACCACGTCGAACTGGTCGCGATTGGCAACGGTACGGCCTCGCGTGAAACCGAACGCTTCTATCTCGACGTACAGAAACAGTTCCCGAACGTGACGGCGCAGAAAGTGATCGTCAGCGAAGCGGGGGCGTCCGTGTATTCCGCTTCTGAGCTGGCGGCGCAGGAGTTTCCGGATCTCGACGTCTCCCTGCGCGGCGCGGTCTCTATCGCGCGTCGTCTACAGGATCCGCTGGCGGAACTGGTGAAAATCGATCCGAAATCGATCGGCGTCGGCCAATATCAACACGATGTCAGCCAGACCCAGTTGGCCCGTAAACTGGATGCGGTGGTCGAAGACTGCGTAAACGCCGTCGGCGTCGATTTGAATACCGCCTCCGTGCCGCTGCTGACCCGCGTCGCGGGCTTAACGCGCATGATGGCGCAAAACATCGTCGCCTGGCGCGATGAGAACGGTCAGTTCCAGAACCGCCAGCAACTGTTGAAGGTGAGCCGTCTGGGGCCGAAAGCGTTTGAGCAGTGCGCGGGCTTCCTGCGTATTAACCACGGCGATAACCCACTGGATGCGTCCACCGTCCACCCGGAAGCCTATCCGGTTGTCGAACGCATTCTGGCGGCGACGCAGCAAGCGCTAAAAGATCTGATGGGCAACAGCAACGAATTGCGCCACCTCAAGGCCGCTGATTTTACCGACGATAAATTCGGCGTGCCGACCGTGAGCGATATCATCAAAGAGCTGGAAAAACCGGGCCGCGACCCGCGTCCTGAATTTAAAACCGCGCAATTCGCCGATGGCGTTGAAACCATGAACGACCTGCTACCGGGGATGATTCTGGAAGGGGCGGTCACTAACGTCACCAATTTCGGCGCGTTTGTCGATATCGGCGTTCATCAGGATGGCCTGGTGCATATCTCCTCGCTCTCGAATAAGTTCGTCGACGATCCACACACCGTGGTAAAAGCTGGCGACATCGTGAAGGTGAAAGTGCTGGAAGTGGATCTGCAACGTAAGCGTATTGCGCTGACGATGCGTCTGGACGAACAGCCCGGCGAAACCGCCGCTCGCCGCGGCGGCGGCGCCGATCGCGCGCAGGGCAACCGCCCGGCGTCAAAAGCGGCGAAACCGCGCGGTCGTGACGCCCAGCCAGCCGGTAACAGCGCCATGATGGACGCGCTGGCAGCGGCAATGGGGAAAAAACGCTAATCGGGTAATACGCAGGCCGGGTTACTTCTTATCCGGCCTGCGATTTTGCAATACGTCCAATCCTTTCTTTTTTAATTAACAATTAAATCTTACCCATTAGAACCTGTTAATTAATTTTCTTCTGCTATCCGCACTATTAATTATCACTTTATTAACAGATGAAACCTTAATTAAACATTAAAAACGGTGGATATTTGCACATTAGGGGTATTTGCAAAAAGACAAATAAATGTTGAGCCATATCAACATCGGCGCAAATTATCGCTTATTTGTACATTCCGTCACATTTTAATCGTTGAAGATAGAAACCATTCTCATTATCATTGTGTTGTTGATTATTTACTCTTTCCTTCGTTGGCTAAACATCGGGTCTCCTGCCGCCCCCCTGAGCGCCGCATGAGGTATACATCCAGTTAGTAAGAAACAAGTAGGTCGTATGCAATTCACTCCTGACACTGCGTGGAAAATCACCGGCTTTGCGCGTGAAATCAGCCCGGCGTATCGTCAAAAACTGCTTTCGCTCGGCATGTTGCCCGGCTCTTCATTTAATGTCGTCCGCGTCGCGCCCTTAGGCGATCCGATCCATATCGAAACACGACGCGTGAGTCTGGTTTTGCGTAAAAAGGATTTGGCGTTAATAGAAGTGGAAGCGGTTTCCTGTTAATACAGTGAGTCTATAAAAATGAAAAAATTAACCATTGGTTTAATTGGTAATCCTAATTCCGGCAAGACCACCTTATTTAACCAACTCACCGGCGCGCGTCAGCGCGTGGGGAACTGGGCGGGCGTCACCGTCGAGCGTAAAGAGGGCCAGTTCGCGACAACTGACCACCAGGTCACGCTGGTAGATTTACCCGGCACCTATTCTCTGACGACCATCTCGTCACAAACCTCTCTCGACGAACAGATCGCCTGCCACTACATCCTGAGCGGCGACGCCGACCTGTTGATAAACGTTGTGGACGCCTCCAATCTGGAGCGCAACCTCTATTTGACGCTGCAACTGCTGGAGCTGGGTATTCCCTGTATTGTCGCGCTCAACATGCTGGATATCGCCGAAAAACAGCAGGTTCGTATTGATGTCGACGCTCTGTCCACGCGTCTGGGTTGCCCTGTCGTACCGCTGGTATCGACTCGCGGCCGCGGTATCGAGGCGCTGAAACTGGCCATTGACCGTCACAACGCTAACGACAACGTCGAACTGGTGCATTATGCCCAGCCGCTGCTGCGCGAAGCGGGTTTCCTGGCCGACGCGATGGCCCAGGAGATGCCTTTACAACAGCGCCGCTGGCTGGGTCTGCAAATGCTGGAGGGCGATATCTACAGCCGGGCTTACGCAGGCGAGGCGGCGCAAAACCTGGACACCTCCCTGGCCCGTCTGAAGGACGAAATGGACGACCCGGCGCTGCATATCGCCGACGCCCGTTATCAGTGTATCGCCGCTATTTGCGACGTGGTCAGCAATACCCTGACAGCCGAACCCAGCCGCTTCACCAGGGCGGTCGATAAAATTATCCTGAACCGCTTCCTCGGCTTACCGATTTTTTTGTTCGTGATGTACCTGATGTTCCTGCTCGCCATTAACATCGGCGGCGCGTTGCAACCCCTGTTTGATGCCGGTTCCGTCGCCATCTTTATTCATGGCATTCAATGGATTGGCTACACGTTGCACTTCCCGGATTGGTTAACCATCTTCCTGGCGCAAGGTCTTGGCGGCGGGATCAATACCGTCCTGCCGCTGGTGCCGCAAATCGGGATGATGTACCTGTTCCTCTCCTTCCTTGAAGACTCCGGTTATATGGCGCGCGCGGCCTTCGTCATGGATCGCCTGATGCAGGCGCTGGGACTACCGGGTAAATCCTTCGTGCCGCTGATTGTCGGCTTCGGCTGTAACGTACCTTCCGTGATGGGCGCCCGCACGCTTGACGCTCCGCGCGAACGCCTGATGACCATCATGATGGCGCCGTTTATGTCCTGTGGCGCGCGCCTGGCGATTTTCGCCGTCTTTGCCGCCGCCTTCTTCGGGCAAAACGGCGCGCTGGCGGTCTTCTCGCTATACGTGCTGGGTATTGTCATGGCGGTATTAACCGGCCTGATGCTGAAACATACCATTATGCGCGGCGAAGCCTCTCCGTTTGTGATGGAGCTGCCGGTTTACCACGTCCCGCATATCAAGAGCCTGATCATCCAGACCTGGCAACGCCTGAAAGGTTTTGTACTACGCGCCGGTAAAGTCATTATCATCGTGAGTATTTTCCTGAGCGCGTTTAACAGTTTCTCGCTGAGCGGCAAAATCGTCGATAACATTAATGACTCCGCCCTCGCCTCTGTAAGCCGGGTCATCACACCAGTCTTTAAACCGATCGGCGTCCATGAGGATAACTGGCAAGCGACCGTGGGTCTGTTTACAGGCGCCATGGCGAAAGAAGTTGTCGTCGGTACGCTGAACACGCTCTACACCGCCGAAAATATTCAGGACGAAGCGTTTAATCCTGCTGACTTTCACCTCGGCGATGAACTGCTGGGCGCGGTTGACGATACCTGGCAAAGCCTGAAAGACACCTTTAGCCTGAGCGTACTGGCTAACCCGATCGAAGCGAGTAAAGGCGACGGCGAAATGGCGACCGGCGCGATGGGCGTGATGGATCAAAAATTCGGCAGCGCCGCGGCGGCGTACAGTTACCTGATTTTCGTCCTGCTTTACGTACCGTGTATCTCGGTAATGGGCGCTATCGCCCGCGAGTCCAGCCGCGGCTGGATGGGCTTCTCCATCCTGTGGGGGCTGAATATCGCCTATTCGCTCGCCACGCTGTTCTACCAGGTTACCAGCTTCAGTCAACACCCGACATACAGCCTGATCTGTATTCTGGCAGTGATCGTCTTTAACGTTGTGGTGTTAAGCCTGTTACGCCGCGCCCGCAGCCGTGTAGACATTGAACTGCTGGCAACCCGCAAAAACGTCAGTTCCTGTTGTTCGGGCACTGCGGGCAATTGTCACTAAGGGATGTAAAAAATGGCTTCATTGATACAGGTTCGCGATCTACTGGCGCTGCGGGGGCGTATGGAAGCAACGCAAATCAGCCATACGCTGCACGCTCCGCAGCCCATGATCGATGCCATGCTGAATCAACTGGAGATCATGGGTAAAGCGGTACGTATCCCGGAAGAACCGGACGGCTGCCTTTCAGGCAGCTGTAAAAGTTGTCCGGAAGGTAAAGCCTGCCTGCGCGAATGGTGGGCCTTGCGTTAGCCTTCGCCGGGTAGCGACGTAACGCGTCTTATCCGGCCTTTATCCCGCGTTATATTGCCCGGTACGCGTCACGCTGCCGGGCAATTTTGCGTCATGCCTTCCACAAAGATGAAAGCGTTACCGCCGTGCGCATTTATCTCCCCACGCGCCTCGCAAGCGCACTAATCCTCTACTGCAATCAGCCCGGTCTGCGCGTAGTGTCACGCCATTGAACTTCACCGATGACGGATCGATATGGCGACCTCAACAACATCCACGCCGCATGACGCGGTATTCAAACAGTTTTTATGCCACCCCGATACTGCACGGGATTTTTTGGAAATCCATCTCCCGACGACATTACGTCAAATCTGTAATCTGAATACGTTACAGCTGGAGTCCGGTAGCTTTATTGAAGAGGATTTACGCCCCCATTATTCCGATATTCTGTGGTCGCTGGAAACAAGTGAAGGTGAAGGTTACATTTACGTGGTTATTGAACATCAGAGTACGCCGGACGCGCATATGGCATTTCGGCTGATGCGTTACGCAATGGCTGCAATGCAACGGCACCTAGAGGCCGGGCATAAGACGTTGCCGTTAGTGGTGCCAATGCTGTTTTATCACGGAAACCGCAGCCCGTATCCGTTCTCATTATGCTGGCTGGATGAATTTGCCGACCCGGTGATGGCGCGTAAGCTATACGCCACCGCCTTTCCTCTGGTCGATATTACGGTCGTGCCGGACGACGAGATTATGCGACACCGACGGGTCGCGCTGCTGGAACTCATACAAAAACACATCCGCCAGCGCGATCTGATGGGGCTTGTCGAACAGCTGGTCGCCCTGCTGGTTAAGGGATACGCTAATGACACCCAGCTTCAAAGTTTGTTTAATTACATGATGCACACTGGCGACGCCGCGCGCTTCAATACGTTTATCCGCCAGGTGGCTATGCGTATCCCACAGCATAAGGAGAAGATCATGACTATCGCAGACAGATTACGTCAGGAAGGACATCGTAACGGGTTACAGCAAGGCAAGCAGGAAGGCCAACGGCTCGCCGCATTGCGCATTGCCCGCTCCATGCTAAACGATGGTTTCGATCGCGATACCGTGCTTAGGGTTACCGGGCTGGCGCCTGCCGATCTGGCGTCTGAAAGTCATTAATCTTGCAGAATGGTCCGGGCCCGGCAACGCCCTGGTTACAGCGATGATTTTAGCGTCATCAGCGCCTGACAAAACGCCGCCGGATGCGAGATAAACGGCGCATGGGCCGCCTTCGCCATTATCTGTGATGTACTGTGCGGCCATAACGTATCGAGCAAAGGCGCGATTTTACGCGGCACCAGACCGTCCAGATAACCATACAAACGCAAAAACGGCATGTTCACATTTTTAAGCGCTTCTCGTAGATCGACCGTTTTTAAGATTTCCAGTCCGCCATTGAGCACCTCTACATCCGGCATAGGCTGCGCCAGCACTACGCTTTTTAAGGTGCGGGCATCCTGACGCGCCGTCTCCGTCCCTAACGTTTGCAGCGCCAGAAAACGCTCCACCGTGCGCTGAAAATCGTCGCTAAGCTGCTGCTGGAATCCGCCGAGGATTTCTGGTTTTATTCCCGGCCACCCCTCACGCGCGCTAAAGCATGGCGAAGAGGCGACAGTCACCAGCGCCTGGACGCGTTCAGGGTGGGTGAGCGCCATCTGACTCGCCACCAGGCCGCCCAGGCTCCAGCCAAGCCAGATAGCCTGGTCCGGCGCGTTTTTCGCTACCTGCGCCGTCATCTCTTCAAGCGTCATGGCGCCAAACCCCGAGCTGCGACCATAGCCCGGCAAGTCGACCAGATGCAGCGTAAAATGCGAGCCGAGTTCCTCGCGAATGCAATGCCATACCTCCGCGTTCAATCCCCATCCGTGCAGCAGCACAAGATGACAATTTCCCTCGCCGTAGGTCTGCCACCAGATGTCATTCATCAGTTACTGTTCTCTTTTGTCTAACAAGGATGCACCTATGCTAACAGTACCGGGATTATGCTGGCTATGCCGAATGCCGCTGGCGTTAAGCCACTGGGGGATTTGTTCCGTATGCGCGCGCGCCGTCCGCCAGCGCGTCAGCGTGTGTCCGCAATGTGGATTACCCGCCAGGCATCCTTCGCTCCCCTGCGGTCGCTGCCTGCAAAAACCGCCGCCCTGGCAGCGTCTGGTGAGCGTCAGTAACTATACGCCGCCCTTGAGTTTACTGGTGCATCAGCTTAAATTTACCCGCCGTAACGAAATTGCCGCCGCTCTGGCGCGTCTACTGTTGCAGGAAGTCCTCATGGCGCGCCGCAGCACTGGCTTGCAGCTTCCCGACAGAATCGTCAGCGTTCCGCTCTGGTCGCGCCGACACTGGCGGCGGGGATTTAACCAAAGCGATCTGTTATGCCAACCGTTAGCGCACTGGCTGGGCTGCGCGTGGGACAGCCAGACCATCACGCGGGTACGGGCGACCGCAACACAACATCATCTCAGCGCCAGGTTACGGAAACGCAATTTGAAAAACGCGTTTCGCCTTGAATTGCCGGTACAGGGTCTCCATATGGTTATTGTGGATGATGTCGTCACTACCGGAAGTACCGTCGCGGAAATCGCGCAACTGCTTTTGCGCAACGGCGCAGCGACTGTCCAGGTATGGTGCCTGTGTCGAACCTTGTAGAGCCTCGATGATGGGCGTATTATAACCAACTAAAATAGTCAACTATTAGGCCATTACTATGATCCGTATTTCCGATGCTGCACAAGCGCACTTTGCCAAACTGCTGGCAAATCAGGAAGAAGGGACGCAAATCCGCGTATTTGTCATTAATCCCGGCACTCCTAACGCAGAGTGCGGTGTTTCTTATTGTCCGCCCGACGCCGTAGAAGCCACCGATACTGCACTGAAATTTGACCTGTTGACCGCTTATGTCGACGAGCTGAGCGCGCCCTATCTGGAAGACGCGGAAATTGATTTCGTGACCGACCAGCTAGGTTCTCAACTCACATTGAAAGCGCCAAACGCGAAGATGCGCAAAGTGGCCGATGACGCGCCGCTGATGGAGCGCGTGGAATATGCTCTGCAATCGCAGATTAATCCGCAGTTGGCGGGCCACGGCGGTCGCGTCTCACTGATGGAAATTACCGATGAAGGCTATGCAATTCTGCAGTTTGGCGGCGGTTGTAACGGTTGCTCGATGGTTGACGTCACGCTGAAAGAAGGGATCGAGAAACAGTTGCTGAATGAATTCCCGGAACTGAAAGGGGTTCGCGATCTGACCGAACACCAGCGCGGCGAGCACTCATACTACTAAGATTTTCCCCGCATCCATGCCCGATGGCGCTTGCGCCTGTCGGGCCTTGTCTGCCCCACCGTAGGCCGAATAAGGCGTTTACGCCGCCATCCTGCGCTATCAGCCACAACTCAGAACGATGGTCCTTCTCCTTTCACCGATAACATGACCTGTGTCTCATAATTTAAATTTTGCCTGCCAGGGTCATTTTCAACACCCATATGTTACCCGTATCATTCTTATGGGCACCTAACATCCATATAACATCTGACTACGCTCATTCGTTTCAACGGTAATCAGTATTGGTGCTATTGCGACTCTGTTCCCGTCGGGAACAACAGGAATTTGTCGTCGAAACAATGACGTTACCCATAACAAAGTAAAGGCCAGGTAAATCATGCCATTAGTCATCGTTGCTATCGGTGTTATCTTGTTACTTCTTCTGATGATCCGCTTCAAAATGAACGGGTTTATCGCCCTTGTCCTGGTAGCGCTCGCTGTCGGGTTGATGCAGGGAATGCCGCTGGATAAAGTCATCGGCTCCATCAAAGCCGGTGTCGGCGGTACGCTTGGCAGTCTGGCCCTGATTATGGGGTTCGGCGCCATGCTGGGCAAAATGCTTGCCGACTGCGGCGGCGCTCAACGTATCGCCACTACCCTGATCGCGAAATTTGGTAAAAAGCATATTCAGTGGGCCGTAGTGTTAACCGGCTTTACCGTCGGCTTCGCTCTGTTCTATGAAGTGGGCTTCGTTCTGATGCTGCCGCTGGTATTCACCATTGCCGCAGCAGCGAATATCCCGTTACTGTACGTCGGCGTGCCGATGGCCGCGGCGCTTTCCGTCACACACGGCTTCCTGCCGCCGCACCCGGGCCCAACCGCAATCGCCACGATTTTCCATGCCGATATGGGTAAGACGCTGCTGTTTGGTACGATTCTGGCAATCCCGACCGTGATCCTTGCCGGACCAGTTTACGCCCGTTTCCTGAAAGGTATCGATAAGCCGATCCCGGAAGGCCTGTACAGCGCGAAAACTTTTACGGAAGAAGAGATGCCGGGCTTTGGCGTCAGCGTCTGGACGTCGCTGGTTCCGGTTATTCTGATGGCGATGCGTGCGATTGCCGAGATGATTCTGCCAAAAGGCCACGCTTTCCTGCCCGTTGCCGAGTTCCTGGGCGACCCGGTAATGGCTACGTTAATTGCCGTACTGATTGCGATGTTCACCTTTGGCCTGAACCGCGGGCGTTCAATGGATCAGATTAACGATACGCTGGTCTCTTCCATCAAAATTATCGCCATGATGCTGCTGATCATCGGCGGCGGCGGCGCATTCAAGCAGGTGCTGGTCGATAGCGGCGTGGATAAATACATCGCTTCAATGATGCATGAAACCAATGTCTCTCCGCTGTTGATGGCGTGGTCTATCGCGGCGGTTCTGCGTATCGCGCTGGGCTCTGCGACTGTCGCGGCGATTACCGCAGGCGGCATTGCGGCGCCGCTGATCGCCACTACCGGCGTTAGCCCTGAACTGATGGTTATCGCAGTCGGTTCCGGGAGCGTGATTTTCTCTCATGTCAACGACCCGGGCTTCTGGCTGTTCAAAGAGTATTTCAATTTGACTATCGGCGAGACCATTAAATCCTGGTCGATGCTGGAAACGATCATCTCCGTCTGCGGCCTGATCGGCTGTCTGCTGTTGGGTATGGTGGTTTAAGCGAGGCGGCTTGTAGGCCGGATAAGGCAGCAATGTGCGCCAGGATTGCCTGATGGCGCTGCGCTTATCAGACCTACGTGCTCTCACCATCATAAAGCCGGGGAAATCCCCGGCTTTATTACTTCTTCTTCGCGGCCGCTTTTCGGCGCTTATCCAAATCCTTAATCAGCTTGTTTACGCCCTCATCGGCAAACATCTGCTCCAGCGTGGCGGTGAGCTTCCGCCGCCAGTTTTTATACTGATCGCTGGTGCCCGGTACGTTAACCGGATCGGCCATATCCAGCCAGTCCTCCGGCTGAAGCCCCAACAGACCGCTGTTACTGTCGGCGATATAGCGCTGAAGTCCGCGATTTAGCGTTGGCGTCATCGACATTAACGATGCCTTATGCCCGGCGCGTTTTGGCAGACAGCCATATTTATGCAGCGCGTCCAATAGCCCCTGTTTCGCCCGCTCGCGATCCTCATACAGCCCGCGCAGAATCACTTCATCCGGATAAAGCCCCAAAGCTTTACCCAACGTCAGGTCACCGCATTCCCAATAGCCGCGCAGCGTGGGGAGATCGTGCGTCGAGGCGACAGCCATCGATTGTTGCGGATATGCGCCCGGCGCGCGGAAGTTTTTCTCAAGGTCATTTTCAAACCACAGCACTTTATAAGAATAGACCCCGCTATCGCGCAGCTTGCCGACAATCTCAACTGGCACCGTCCCCAGATCTTCGCCTATCACCATACAGCGGTGACGTTGGCTCTCCAGCGCCAGAATAGAAAGCAAATCATCTACCGGATAATGGACGTAAGCCCCCTGATCCGCTGTTTCGCCATACGGTATCCACCACAGGCGCAGCAACGACATGACATGGTCAATGCGCAACGCGCCGCAGTTTTGCATATTGGCGCGCAGCAGGTCGATAAAGGGCTCATACGCCCGGGCGACAATGATATGCGGGTCCATCGGCGGCAGCCCCCAGTTCTGACCGAGCGGGCCGAGGATATCCGGCGGCGCGCCGACAGATGCTTTCAGGCAGTACAGCTCCCGGTCGCACCAGGTTTCCGCGCCGCCTTCCGCTACGCCAACCGCCAGATCGCGGTACAGACCAATCGGTAGTTTAAAACTCTGGCAGGTATCCCAGCAGGCGGCGAATTGGCGCCAGGCCAGCCACTGAAGCCAGAGATAAAACTCCACCTCTTCGCGGTGCGCTTCACAGAATTGTTTTACAGCGGGAGACTCTACCGACTGGTACGCCTCCGGCCAGGCTGGCCAGCCCCAGCGCTGCTCATCCTCTTTCACCTGATACGCATGCAGCGCGTCGAATGCCGCCTGCCAGTAAAGGCTTTCGCCTTCGCGGGCGATAAAGTGACGAAACTCCGCCATTTGCGCATCGTCGCGAGCGGCAAAGCGCGTCCACGCCATCCGCAGCGCCGTGATTTTCAGCGCGGTAACGGTAGCGTAATCCACCCATTGCGCATCGCGCGCCTGTCGCAGCTTTTGCTGTGTGGCGGGCATTTGCCACCATGCCTGCGCCTCTTCGCTCAGGCGGAAATCTTCGACGGCGTTGACGTCGATATATATCACGTTCAGCCAGCGACGAGACGAGGGGCTGTAGGGACTGGCGCTCTCCGGATTCGCCGGATAAAGCGCGTGGATCGGATTCAGGCCGATAAACGCGCCGCCGCGTGTCGCCACGTCGACCAGCATCGACTTCAAATCGCCGAAATCGCCAATACCCCAGTTTTTTTCTGAACGCAGAGTATAAAGCTGGACGCAGGCCCCCCACAGTTTTTTCCCCTCCAGCAGCGCCTGCGGCTCATAGCATCGCGGCGGGGCGACGATAATCCGGCAGTGCGTACGCTGTTCATCCTGGGTCAACGTCAGGGTGTGGTAGCCCTCCGGCAATGTAGCCGGAAGGTTAAGTTTTTTACCGCCCGTCACGCGCCCTTTGTAATGCACGCCCTCTTCCGTAGTCAGCAGCCAGGCAAACTCACCGCGCCCCTCTACCGGCAACGCCATTTTTTTACCCGCGGTATAAACCTTCACATTCGGCACGACCGCCTGTGGTCCTGTTGTCGTGCCGTGCATCGCCGCCAGCAAACGTCTCTTGGTTTCAGCGCCAATAGACTGCGGTTTGCCATGAGCATTGATGTAACTGGGGCTGATCCCCGCCGCCAGCGCGGCACTATCGAGACGTTTATTTTCCATCGCGCTCCCTTAGCGTTTTGCCTGCCAGATACGGGCTTGATAATCGCGAATAGAGCGATCGGAACTGAACATACCGCAGCGCGCGGTATTGAGGATCGCGGCGCGCGTCCACGCTTCCTGGTCACGATACAGCGCATCCACCTGCTTTTGCGCCTCGACATAAGCGGCGAAGTCCGCCATGACCAGGTACGGATCGCCCCCCTGTTTGCCGAGGCTATGCAGCATCTGGTCAAAGGCATGTTTATCGCCATCGCTGTATTGACCGCTTTCCAGCTCTTTTAGCACCGCATCCAGCACTTTGTCTTTTTTACGCCATTTCACCGGATCGTAGCCTTTGGCTTTGAGCGCCTTGACCTCTTCCACAGTATGGCCAAAGATAAAGATATTCTCTTCACCCACCTTCTCAGCGATTTCAACGTTAGCGCCGTCCAGCGTTCCCACAGTCAACGCCCCGTTCAGCGCCAGTTTCATGTTGCCGGTGCCGGACGCCTCTTTCCCGGCGGTAGAAATTTGCTCGGAAATATCCGCCGCCGGAATGAGCATTTCCGCCGCCGAGACGCAGTAATCCGGCAGGAAAACCACCTTCAGCTTATCACCCACCGCCGGGTCGTTATTAATGGCTTCCGCAACCTTATTGATAGCAAAAATGATGTTCTTCGCCAGGTAATAGCCCGGCGCCGCCTTCGCGCCAAACAGGAATACGCGCGGTACGCGGTCGGCCTGCGGGTTTTCGCGGATCTCTTTGTACAGTGCCAGAATGTGCAGTAGGTTCAGGTGCTGACGTTTGTACTCGTGCAGACGTTTGATTTGAATATCAAAAATCGCGTTGCTTGAAATCTCAATCCCGGTACGGGCCTTGATGAATTTCACCAGCCGCTCTTTGTTCGCCCGCTTGATGTCGCGATATTGCTGACGGAACTTCGCATCGTCAGCGTATTTTTCGAGGTTGATCAACTGGTCGAGATCGTTAGCCCACTCTTTTTTCAGCGTTTTATCCAGCAACGCCGCAAGCTGCGGATTGCACTGTTTGATCCAGCGACGCGGCGTAATGCCGTTGGTGACATTGTGGAATTTGTTCGGCCAAAGCTGGTGATATTCCGGGAACAGATCTTTCACCACCAGATCGGAGTGCAGCGCCGCCACACCGTTGACCGCAAAGCCGCTGACCACGCACATATTGGCCATGCGTACCTGACGGTCGTGCACCACCGCCAGTTTTGCCCATACCTGCTTATCGCCAGGCCAGGTCTTATCGACCAGCGTCTTAAAGCGATCGTTAATCTGCTTGATAATCTGCATATGACGCGGCAACAGCGCTTTGATTAACCTCTCGTCCCAGCACTCCAGCGCTTCCGGCATCAGGGTGTGGTTGGTGTAGGCGAAGGTTTTGCTGGTGATAGCCCAGGCGTCATCCCAGCTCATCTGGTGTTCATCCAGCAATACGCGCAGCAGTTCAGGGATGGCAATAGTCGGGTGGGTATCATTTAGCTGAATGACCTCATAATCCGCCAGCTCATGCAGCTTGCGTCCGGCCAGATGATGGCGACGCAGAATATCCGCTACCGAGCAGGCGCACTGGAAGTATTGCTGCATCAGGCGCAGTTTTTTGCCCGCCGTGTGGTTATCGTTGGGATAAAGCACCTTCGTCAGTTTTTCCGCATCGATACCCTGCTGTTCCGCCCGCAGGAAAGCGCCGTCGTTGAATTTGGTCAGATCAAACGGATGGGCGTGGGTCGCCTGCCACAAACGCAGCGGTTGCGCGACACCGTTACGATAGCCTAACACCGGCAGATCCCAGGCCTGGCCTGTAATCACAAAACCTGGCTCCCAGCGCCCTTCTTTGGTGACTTTACCGCCGATCCCAACCTGGACGTCCAGCGCCTCGTTGTGGCGGAACCACGGATAGCTGCCGCGATGCCAGTCATCCGGCGCTTCCACCTGCTTGCCCTCAACAAATGACTGACGGAACAGCCCATACTGGTAGTTCAGACCATAGCCGGTAGCGGACTGCCCGACAGTGGCCATCGAATCGAGGAAGCAGGCGGCCAGACGTCCCAGACCACCGTTGCCGAGCGCCGGATCGACTTCCTCTTCCAGCAGATTGGTCAGATTAATATCGTGCGCTTTCAGCACATCGCTAACGTCCTGGTACCACCCCAGATTTAACAGGTTATTTCCCGTCAGGCGGCCAATCAAAAATTCCATCGAAATGTAGTTCACATGACGCTGGCCTTTCGTCGGCTGCGCTACCGGTTGCGCGCTCAGTAATTCCGCCAGCGCGCCGCTAACGGCCTGCCACCACTGACGAGGCGTCATGTCGGACGCCGACAGTAAACCGAAACGCTGCCACTGACGCGTCAGGGCGGCCTGGAATTGATCTTTATTGAAGGTTGGCTGTGACATAGGAAATCCGTCCTCGGGTAATAAAACAACGTTATCGCTAGTTTGCCAGGCTCGATGTTGACCTTCCTCCTCCCGGCAATGATTAGGGAGGGAGGAGGAGCGGGGATGAGCATAAAAGTGTGATCGCCGCCACTTACCCCTGTATAAACGCGCCGATTCCTGTCAACGACACCCAGTGTTACGCATAATCAAATGAATAAACAGAAATAACAGTAAATCGCGAAGGGGTATTTTCGAAGATTATATGAACGCCGAAATAGTTTCTTACCTGAAATATTCAGCAGCGGGAGGTTCACTAACTTAACATAATTAATTAAACGCCTGGTATCGCCATTGTGTTAAATCCGCATCCTGTCCAGGACATTATTTACAATAACGGAAATATGACCTCAGCCCAGCTCTGACGCTCGTTTCAACCGCGCCGAATACTTTTTTAATACCGTTATTTAGAATTGTGACAGAGTGCAAATTCAGACACATAAAAAGTCTGCTTAGCTTGCATTAAAATGCTTTCTGGCCGACCTTATATCTATTAATTACGAAGCGCAAAAAAAATCGCAGTTCCCCCCATTTCCCACAGTGAAGTGATTGCTATGTTGATTCCGTCTAAATTAAGTCGTCCGGTTCGTCTCGACCATACCGTGGTTCGTGAGCGGCTGTTGGCTAAACTTTCCGGCGCGAACAATTTCAGGCTCGCCCTGGTAACCAGTCCTGCTGGCTATGGGAAAACCACGCTTGTCTCACAGTGGGCGGCGGGCAAAAATGAATTAGGCTGGTACTCTCTCGACGAAGGCGATAACCAGCAAGAGCGATTCGCCAGTTACTTAATTGCCGCTATCCAACAGGCCACCGGCGGACACTGCTCTACCAGCGAAGCGATGGCGCAAAAACGTCAGTACGCCAGCCTGACGTCCCTCTTCGCGCAGCTCTTTATTGAACTGGCGCAGTGGCATCGCCCGCTTTATCTGGTGATTGACGACTACCATTTGATTACCAATCCGGTGATTCACGACGCGATGCGCTTTTTCTTACGGCATCAGCCGGAAAATTTCACCCTGGTGGTGTTATCGCGTAATTTGCCGCAACTGGGCATCGCTAATCTGCGCGTGCGCGATCAGCTGTTGGAAATCGGCAGCCAGCAGTTAGCTTTTAACCATCAGGAAGCAAAGCAATTTTTTGACCGTCGCCTTTCGTCGCCCATTGAAGCCGCTGAGAGCAGTCGTATGTGCGACGATGTGGCCGGTTGGGCCACTGCGCTACAGTTGATCGCCCTCTCCGCGCGCCAGAACCATACCTCTGCGCATCACTCCGCCCGCCGTCTTGCCGGGATTAATGCCAGCCACCTTTCTGATTATCTGGTGGACGAAGTACTGGATAACGTGGATGTCAGCACCCGACATTTTTTACTTAAAAGCGCGATCTTACGCTCAATGAATGACGCGTTGATTGTGCGCGTGACCGGCGAAGAAAACGGCCAGATGCGGCTGGAGGAGATTGAGCGCCAGGGGTTATTCCTGCAACGCATGGACGACACGGGCGAGTGGTTTAGCTATCACCCGTTGTTTGGTAGCTTTCTGCGCCAGCGTTGCCAGTGGGAACTGGCGGCGGAACTGCCGGAGATCCACCGTGCGGCCGCGGAAAGCTGGATGGAACAGGGTTTTCCCAGCGAAGCTATTCATCATGCGCTGGCGGCGGGTGACGCGCAAATGCTGCGCGATATCCTGCTTAACCATGCGTGGGGGCTGTTTAATCACAGTGAACTGGCGCTGCTGGAAGAGTCATTAAAAGCGCTGCCGTGGGAAAGCCTGCTGGAAAATCCGCGGCTGGTGTTGTTACAGGCCTGGCTGATGCAAAGCCAACACCGCTACAGCGAAGTGAATACGCTGCTGGCGCGCGCCGAGCAAGAGATCAAAGGGGTCATGGACGGCACACTGCATGCTGAATTTAACGCGCTGCGCGCCCAGGTCGCCATCAACGACGGCAATCCGGAAGAGGCTGAGCGGCTGGCGAAACTGGCGCTGGATGAGCTTCCTCTCGCCTGGTTTTATAGCCGTATTGTCGCGACCTCCGTTCACGGCGAAGTGCTGCACTGTAAAGGCGATCTCAGCCAGTCTTTATCGCTGATGCAGCAAACCGAACAAATGGCGCGCCATCATGACGTCTGGCATTACGCGCTGTGGAGCTTAATTCAACAAAGTGAAATTCAGTTCGCCCAGGGATTCCTGCAGGCCGCATGGGAAACGCAGGAGAGAGCCTTCCAGTTGATCAAAGAGCAACATCTGGAACAACTGCCGATGCATGAGTTTCTGGTACGTATCCGCGCGCAATTGCTGTGGGCGTGGGCGCGCCTTGACGAAGCGGAGGCCTCGGCGCGCAGCGGTATCGCTGTGCTGTCCACCTTCCAGCCGCAACAACAGTTGCAGTGCCTGACGTTACTGGTGCAGTGCTCGCTGGCGCGCGGCGATCTGGATAATGCCCGTAGTCAGCTTAACCGACTGGAAAATTTATTAGGCAATGGCCGTTATCACTGCGACTGGATCTCTAACGCCGATAAGGTGCGTGTCATTTACTGGCAGTTAACCGGCGACAAAAAATCCGCCGCCAACTGGTTACGTCATACGCCCAAACCGGCGTTTGCCAATAACCATTTTCTGCAAGGGCAATGGCGGAATATCGCCCGCGCGCAGATCCTGCTGGGCGAATTCGAGCCTGCGGAAATCGTGCTGGAAGAGTTAAATGAGAATGCCCGTAGCCTGCGCTTAATGAGCGATTTAAACCGCAATCTGCTGTTACTCAATCAGCTTTACTGGCAATCCGGGCGGAAAAACGACGCCCAGCGCGTATTGCTTGATGCCTTACAGCTTGCCAACCGCACCGGATTTATCAGCCATTTTGTGATTGAAGGCGAAGCCATGGCGCAACAATTGCGTCAGCTTATCCAGCTTAATACGCTACCGGAGATGGAGCAGCATCGCGCGCAGCGCATCCTGCGAGAGATTAACCAACATCACCGGCATAAATTCGCCCATTTTGACGAAGGCTTCGTCGAGCGCCTGCTTAACCATCCGGATGTCCCGGAGCTTATTCGCACCAGCCCGCTCACCCAGCGTGAATGGCAGGTGTTAGGGCTTATCTATTCCGGTTACAGCAACGAACAGATTGCCGGCGAACTGGCGGTGGCCGCGACCACCATTAAGACGCATATCCGCAACCTCTACCAGAAACTCGGCGTCGCGCACCGTCAGGACGCGGTACAGCACGCGCAGCAGTTGCTGAAGATGATGGGGTACGGGGTTTGAGGCAAAACAGGCAACGTCCTGGTGTGTAAATTTGTTTAATCATAAAACCTGAAAGCACCGGTTAACATATGGGCAAAAACGGCGCTTTTAAAATAAATCGGCATGCGTTCCTGTTCGTTCAAATCGCAGGCATTCATCCGTTATCTTATCAATAAGAATCCAGTCAGGCCCAATATGGGCATCCCGGTATCCGCTATATGAACCTTGTAACGGGTGATCTTTATAAATGGCAGGAAGGGGAAAAGGGTGGTGAATCAGAAGCGTCATAAGTGTTTTAAGTTTGCCGACATCCTTATGACGCTTTTGTGCCCGTTTTACATCTTTCTGGAACTGTCCCGAATATTCAATTTCCCTTTGCCCCATAGTCAGATCCCTAACTGGTCAAACAAATCATCAGCATCTTTGGCTTTATGAATGTCAACGCCAGCTTCGCTATTTTCTATCGTTCGGGACGTTAACTCATTGGGTATCCGCAAATCAAAAGGCAATGCCTTTTCACGCGCAACTTTAGTCAGTGTAATCCGTATCAAATCAGAAATGGTTAACCCCATTTCAGCCAGGACATCTGCCGCCTGATTCTTCAGCGTTTCGTCGATACGGGCACGAACAAGCGCATTTGCAGCCATCGATTAGTCTCCTGTACTGTGTCTCTATACAGTTCAAATTGTGGCTCAACTGAGACACACATACAAACCGGGCCTGGATGTTTGCCTTGCAATGCTCGTAAAGATGACTTAGTCGCTTACCCGGACAAGATAGCCACTTTCGGTTGCTTCACAGGAAAATCTGACCGGCAAAAACCGTTCCACCACCGCAATATTGGTAAGCAAGTGAGCGGAGGCCCGTGCCACGGTAAACGCGCCTTCGCCCGCCAGCGCCAGCGGTAAAATCAGCTGGTCGGCCAGATGCTCTCCCACCGCCGCCGGGCTTGCGAGATAGCGCCGCGCTTCATGCGCAACCTGGTTAGCTACCGCTTCCGCGCTGGTGCCTTTAACGCCGAACGCGGCGAACAGTTCGGTCAGTTGTTCGCTTTGAATCATCAGCGACAGCGCGTTGCCCGGCCCGCAGCCGCCTTCCAGCGCAACGACGTTTTTCTCCGCCTGCGGGAAGTGGGCTTCCAGCGTTGCGACTTCACGTTCGCCAACGTGGTAAGGAACCGCCGCCAGCAAAGCTTCAGCGGTGGTGCGCAGCGTCTCGCCGCGCGATATCAGCGTCAGACCGCGTAAAGACGCTGCCGGTTCGACGACCGTTGCCGCCGCGCCGCCGCCTGCCGGATAAAAGCCGTGTTTTATCAGCGTGGTGCGCTGGCTGATGCCCATCCTCGCCAACAGCGGTTCCCAGACGCGGCAGATAAAATCAGCGCTGGGCGCGGCCTGATTATGCGTCCCGCCGTGAACCTCCACGCGGGATGAACCGTCAGCAAACCACAGCGCGGGCAGGACGGTTTGCAGCACCAGCATACAACTGCCCGCGCTGCCAATCGCAAAACGGTACTCGCCGCCGCGAATCGGCCCCGGCGTAAAACGCAGCTGTTGTGAACCCAGCTCGTCGCCGTTCACCTGCGCGCCGCAGATTTCCGTCGCCGCCCGCACCGCCGTTAAATGCTGGCGTAGCAGCCCCGGTTTGGCGCGCCCGGCGCGGATGCCGCTCATTTCAAACGGCTGGCCGGTTATCATTGATAAACTCAGCGCCGAGCGCAAAATCTGCCCGCCGCCCTCTCCCTGTGCGCCATCCAGCGCGATGATCCTTGCCATTTTTTATCCTTTAACGCACACCACCTGCCGCAGGGTGTACATGATTTCCACCAGGTCAGACTGCGCCGCCATTACCGCATCAATATCTTTATACGCCATTGGGATCTCGTCGATCACGTCCGCATCTTTACGGCATTCGACATGCGCGGTGGCGCGAATCTGATCGTCAACGCTAAACAGTTTCTTCGCTTTCGTTCGGCTCATCACACGTCCGGCGCCGTGGCTGCACGAACAGAACGACTCTTCGTTACCCAGCCCGCGCACGATAAAGCTTTTCGCCCCCATCGAACCGGGAATGATACCGAACTCACCGCGCCGCGCCGAAACAGCCCCTTTACGCGTCACATAGATCTCTTCGCCAAAGTGCTGCTCTTTTTGCACATAGTTATGGTGGCAGTTGATCTCGTCCATATCGAGGGCGATCGGTTTTTCCACGCAGCGCTGGAGCGCCGCCAGCGCGTTTTCCATCATCGCCTCGCGGTTCAGGCTGGCGAATTGCTGCGCCCAGTGTACCGCTTTCAGGTAATCATCAAAATATTCGCTTCCTTCATTAAAATACGCCAGATCGCGGGACGGCAGCGTTTCTAACTGCTCCTGCATTTCTTGCTGCGCCAGGCCGATAAAATAGGTGCCGATGGCGTTACCGATCCCGCGCGAACCGGAGTGCAGCATGATCCATACCCGATCGGTTTCATCCAGACAGATCTCAATAAAGTGGTTACCGGTTCCCAATGTTCCCAGGTGCTTATAGCTATTGGTATTCAAAAAGCGCGGATATTTTTGCGTTAACCACTGATATCCCGCTTCCAGCTGCGCCCATTTTTCATCAACGTTGGCGGGCGGGTTTCCCCATGCGCCCACATCGCGACGCCCGCGTCCGGTGGTACGCCCGTGAGGCACAGCGGCCTCTATGGCGCTACGCAGCTCCGCCAGATTTTCCGGCAGATCGGCCGCCGTTAAGCTGGTACGCAGCGCGTTCATTCCACAACCGATATCCACGCCCACCGCCGCCGGAATAATCGCCCCTTTCGTCGGGATCACGCTACCGATGGTCGATCCTTTCCCCAAATGCACATCCGGCATAACGGCAATATGTTTGAAAATAAACGGCATTTTCGCCGTATTGATCAGCTGCTGACGGGCATCGTCTTCTACCGGTACGCCTTTGGTCCACATTTTTACCGGTGCGTTCTGGGTGGTCATCAATTCGTAATTCATCATTTTTTTCTCGTTTTAATCATTAGGGTGGCGACAAGTTTATGTGAATACACCGCTCTACCATTGAGCTACAGAGCCGGGCTCTGACGGGTCTCGAACCCGCAACAAATGTAGATCCACAGGCATTCGCCAAAATAGGGTGGCACGACAAGTTAAGGTGAATCACCCGCTCTACCGTTGAGCTACAGGGCTAAGCCCCGGCAGGGTTCGAACCTGCGTCTGGCCATACAAGGTGTAGATCCACCAGCATTCGTGCCTTCAGCGTTGCGCGACAAATTCATAGCCGGGATGATACGCATCGGGAAAGATGTAATCCCGGCCAGCATTCGCGCCGCGCTGAATACTCTTTACAGCGTCACGGCTTCAATCTCTTCCAGCCAGTGCGCGCTGCCATAGCGATCGTTAACAAAGTTATCTATCACCGTAAACACCTCGTCGCTGAAGCCGCCGACGTTCAAAATATCGCTTCGTTCCGCCGCCTGCGTGGTGCCGTAAGGCAGCAGATCGATACACACCAGGCGCGCCTGCGGGTTGCGCTTTTTCAGTTCGATCCAGCATTCCATGGTGGCCGTTGAGCCATGGCGCGATTTATCAACCCACGATTCGTTATCCGACACCATAATCACCAGATCCACCCGCGCCCGCTCGTTCAACAACCTACGCAGCGGCGCGGAGCAGTTGGTGCCGCCGCCGCCAACCGCCGCCAGCTTTTGCGCGTTGTGCATAACCGACTGGCGCGCATCAAGCCGCACGTCGACCACATCGCATTCAAACGGCAGCACGCGGGCCTGCGGATGATTACGCAGCACGGCGGCGGCGATCAGCCCGGCAACGTCCACGCAGCGGATCTTACTGGTCGCCCCCTTGCGATAGCCGGTTATCGACGACTTCATCGACCCCGACACATCCGGGCAGACCACCACGTTGCCGCGAAACGGCGGAATGTTCTCCAGCGCGTACTCCATCGCCTGCGCTAAAGCCTCGCGAATAACCTGCGGCACGCTGCTTTGCAGATTGCTCCATGCCGACAGCAACTGATAAGGATAAACCCAGGACTGGCGCACCTGCGCCCTGTCCGCCAGCCGCTGCGCCACGCTGGCGGCAAGCGTTGCATTCTCAAACACGTCATGACGCGCCAGCGTATTCAAATTCATCCGTAACGTTTGCCAACTCATCCGCTGTGCCAGTTGCGCCCACTGTTCGCGACTCAGCGGCGCGTTGGTCAGCAGTAAAAACGGCACATCGGGTAAGGCCGCGCCCATGTCGCCTTCACGAAACGCCAGCAGCGCGCGCGTTTTTTCCGGCAGCTGCGCCTTATCGCACGGCTTACCAATCAGCCAGGCGAAGAAGGCTTCCTGCCACGCCGCCTGCGGCCGTGGGTGCACCATTTTGACGATATCCGCCAGCGACGGCGCATTGCCCACCGATGCCTGCAATAAACGCTCTTCGCTGGCGTTCTGTAACCAACGCTGCACCAGCTTCTTTGGCCGCGTCCCCAGCGAGCGCCGCCCGGTCACGCCGCTGCGCAAAATTTGCACAAAGTTACGCAGCATCCGGCCATTGTTGATCACCCGCGCAAATACTACCGGCAGCAGCGCCGAACCACGCGCCGCCAGAATGGCGGTCAACAGCGCGGGCATATCCTTCATCATCCCGCGTTCGCGGCCATAAATCGCCAGTTGCGCTAAAAACAGATCGTCGAGATCTTTCGCCGTCGCCAGAACATCATTTAGCTGCGCCTGGCCGCTGGCATAAAAAGTCTCGTTCATGCAGCTGGTCATCACCATTTGCGCCAGTTTATGGCGCGGGGTGAAGGCAAAGGCCGCTGCGCCTTGCTGATTGCTGGCGTTGGCCAGCGGCGCGTCCCTTAACAGCGAACGGAACAAAAGTGGATTAGCCATTTGTTTTTCCCATTTCCGTTATTCTCCATGCCAGAGTTATTGCAACCAGCGTGCCAGAAAATAAATCATTTTATAGTCTATTGATTTTTAAGTTATTTATTTCCTTAGCGTTCAGGTGAAAGAAAAATGCCTGCACGGCAGCCATTAAAAAGCGATAAAATTATCTCGTCTTTTAGAAGGAAATCTAAGATGCGAAAAACGGTGGCCTTTGGTTTTGTCGGTACGGTACTCGACTATGCAGGACGCGGCAGTCAACGTTGGGAAAAATGGCGCCCTACTTTGTGTCTGTGCCAGCAGGAGACGCTGGTCGTTCACCGCCTGGAACTGCTGTACGATGCCCGCTCTTGCTCGCTGTTTGAAGGATTAAAGAAGGATATCGCCAGCGTCTCGCCGGAAACGGAAGTCGTCGGCGTAGAAATCGCGATCCGCAACCCGTGGGACTTCGAAGAGGTTTACGCCTGCCTGCACGATTTCGCCCGCAGCCATACCTTTCATCCCGAAGATGAAGACTATCTGATTCATATCACCACCGGCACCCACGTCGCGCAGATCTGCTGGTTCCTGCTGGCGGAGGCGCGCTATCTACCGGCGCGATTAGCGCAGACCTCGCCGCCGCGCAAAAAAGATAAACCGCATAGCACGGGCGACGTGACGATTATTGACCTCGACCTCAGCCGCTACAATGACATCGCCACCCGCTTCGCCCAGGAGCGGGAGGAGACGCTCAACTTCCTGAAGTCCGGCATTGCAACCCGCAACCCGTGTTTCAACCGGATGATTGAGCAAATTGAGCGCGTCGCGATACGCTCCCGTTCGCCAATCCTGCTCAATGGCCCGACCGGCGCGGGCAAGTCGTTTCTCGCCCGTCGCATCTATGAACTAAAACTGGCCCGCCACCAGTTCAGCGGCCCGTTTGTCGAAGTGAACTGCGCCACCCTGCGCGGCGACACGGCGATGTCGGCGCTGTTCGGCCACGTTAAGGGGGCGTTTACCGGCGCGAGAGAGGAGCGTGCAGGGCTGCTGCGCAGCGCCGACGGCGGCATGTTGTTTCTTGACGAAGTGGGAGAACTGGGCGCGGATGAACAGGCCATGTTGCTGAAAGCCATTGAAGAAAAACGCTTTTACCCTTTCGGCAGCGACCAGCAGGTCAGCAGCGATTTCCAGTTGATTGCCGGCACGGTGCGCGACCTGCGCCAGCGGGTGGCGGAGGGGACATTCCGCGAAGACCTGTACGCGCGTATTAATCTCTGGACCTTCGAACTACCGGGCCTGCGTCAGCGCCAGGAAGATATTGAGCCAAACCTTGACTACGAACTGGAACGCCACGCGGCGCTAACCGGCGACAGCGTGCGTTTTAATACCGAAGCGCGCCGCGCCTGGCTGATCTTCGCCACCTCGCCGCAGGCCGCCTGGCGCGGTAACTTCCGCGAACTCTCCGCCAGCGTCACCCGCATGGCGACGCTGGCGGACAACGGGCGAATCACGGTCGAAACGGTAGACGATGAAATCGCGCGTTTGCGCTATAGCTGGAATGACCATCGCCCCTCCGCGCTCGACGGACTGCCGGGCATTGACGCAACGGCGCTGGATCTGTTTGACCGTATGCAACTGGAAAACGTCGTTGCGGTCTGCCGCCAGGCGAAAACCCTTTCCGACGCCGGGCGGCAGCTATTCAACGTTTCCCGTCAGGGGAAAGCCACGGTGAATGACGCTGACCGGCTGCGTAAGTACCTGGCGCGTTTTGGGCTGACGTGGGACGTTTTACAGAATTAACACAGCTCCAGTTGAATATGGTTCTCCGTCAACACCTGCATCACGCCCGGCGGCGGCAGGGTATCGGTGTAGACCGCATCGACCATACTAATGCTGCCCATGTTTACCATCGCGTTACGGCCAAATTTAGAGTGATCCACCACCAGCATCACGTGGCGCGAATTTTCGATAATCGCGCGCTTGGTGCGTACCTCATGGTAGTCAAATTCCAGCAACGAGCCGTCGCTATCAATACCGCTAATACCGAGAATGCCGAAATCGAGACGGAACTGGGCGATAAAGTCCTGCGTCGCTTCGCCAATAATGCCGCCGTCGCGGCTGCGGAGTTCGCCGCCGGCGAGGATAATACGAAAATCCTCTTTCGCCATTAGCGTGTTCGCTACGTTCAAATTGTTGGTCACGATCCGCAAATTACTGTGCCCTAACAGGGCGTGCGCTACGGCTTCCGGCGTCGTGCCGATATCAATAAACAGCGTTGAACCATTGGGAATCTGGGCCGCGACTTTGCGAGCGATGCGCTCTTTTTCTTCCGTTTGCGTCGCCTTACGATCGTGCCACGGCGTGTTCACCGAGCTGGAGGGCAACGCCGCGCCGCCGTGGTGGCGCAAAATCATATTCTGTTCCGCCAGATCGTTAAGATCCCGACGAATGGTTTGCGGGCTGACAGAAAAATGCTCCACCAGCTCTTCCGTACTGACGTACCCCTGTTTTTTTACCAGTTCAATGATCGCGTCATGCCGTTGTGTTTGTTTCATGAATAATCTCTGAAAGTAACCAACCTTGCGCCGGATAGCGACATTCGCCCTACCCGGCCTGGAAAAATATCTCGACCACAGGCCGGATACGCCTCACGTTCGTTTTCGCGCATTCAGCGTATCAACAAAGGCCATCGCTAAACCGACGATAAGCCCGGCGATGTGCGCGCCGTTCGCCATAGACATGCCAAACCAGTCAAACCAACCAGCGACTATCCACAATAATGCAAAAATAATTAAGCCGCGCTGGAGGTAAATTCCGCTTTGCGGATCGCGCTCTCCACGCAGCCACACGTAGCCCATCAGCGCATAGACGACGCCAGACAGCCCGCCAAACCACGGGCCGCTAAATTTCTGCTGTACATAGCCGCTTAGCAGCGCGCTTATCACCGTAATGACGATTAATTTACCGCTGCCCAGGCGCTTCTCTACCGCCCCGCCGAGATACCACCACCACAGCAGGTTAAAAAGAATATGCATCAGTGAGAAGTGCATAAAGATATGGGTGAAGTAGCGCCAGACTTCAAATTTTAAAACAGGATCGAACGGCCACGCCAGCCACACCATCACCGTCTGATCGCCGATGAGACTCATCGCGATATAGACCAGCACGCAGGCGAGCATCACGATCCAGGTAACAGGGCCGGCTCGTTCACGCAGCGTGGCGAGAAAGGGAAAACGGCGATAGCGTAGCCCGCTGTTAGTCTGCCCGGACTGCCAGCTAGCCGCCAGATAACGCGGATCGCCGGGATTTTCTATAAACCGCGCCAGCTCGCCCCGCACACGTTCGGCCTGCGATTCATCTGCCAACCAGATATCGCTTTGATTATGTTGCTGAATAGTAAGAATGACGCCCTGGGTGGCCATGTAATCAACAAATGCCTGCGCCACGCGAGGATTCGCAAAGGAAGTAATCATCAACATTATTGCTGTCGCTTAGTCCATACAAAAGAAGACAGTATATATACCCTTCTCGTCGGAGGCTGCATCTTTATGGGATTACGCGCCATTCGCGACATCGGCAGGGAAACGGCGATGCCAGGCCTCAAACCCGCCGTCAATGCTGTAAACCGCATCATAGCCTTGCTGGAGCAGATACTGCGCGGCGCCTTTACTACTGTTGCCGTGATAGCACATTACCATCACGGCGGTATCGAAACCATGCTCACGCATAAACGCGCCCAGCGTATCGTTAGTCAAGTGAAACGCCTGCGGCGCATGACCCATGGCATAACTTTGCGGATCGCGAATATCGACCAGCACCGCCGCGCCCTGGTGCAGTTTCTGATACGCCTCTTCTACAGTGATACATTCAAATTGTTCCATGAATCGCTCTTTCATTATTGCCGGTGAAGCCAATTAAGGCATTTTATCGCCCAGTGTACGTTGACGGAGTAGCTTAGCGCCATAATGTTATACATATCACTCTAAAATGTTTTTTCGATGTTACCAATAGCGCGTTTCTTTGCTATTATGTTCGATAACGAACATTTTTGAACTTTAACGAAAGTGCAAGAGGGCAGCATGGAAACCAAAGATCTGATCGTGATAGGCGGGGGCATTAACGGTGCAGGCATCGCGGCTGATGCCGCCGGACGCGGTTTGTCCGTACTCATGCTGGAAGCGCAGGATTTGGCCTGCGCAACCTCTTCCGCCAGTTCGAAACTTATCCACGGCGGCTTACGCTACCTTGAGCACTACGAGTTCCGTCTGGTCAGCGAAGCGCTGGCAGAACGTGAAGTGCTGTTGAAAATGGCGCCGCACATCGCCTTCCCGATGCGTTTTCGTCTGCCGCACCGCCCGCATTTACGTCCGGCCTGGATGATCCGTATCGGTCTGTTTATGTACGATCACCTCGGCAAACGTACCAGCTTACCCGGTTCCACCGGTGTGCGGTTTGGCGCAGATTCGGCGCTCAAACCTGAAATCGTGCGCGGATTCGAATATTCCGACTGCTGGGTAGACGATGCGCGTCTGGTGCTGGCTAACGCACAGATGGTGGTGCGTAAAGGCGGCGAAGTCCTTACCCGTACTCGCGCAACCGCCGCTCGTCGGGAAAATGGCCTGTGGATTGTCGAAGCGGAAGATATCGACACCGGTAAAAAATATGTCTGGCAGGCGCGCGGACTGGTTAACGCCACCGGACCGTGGGTCAAACAGTTCTTCGACGAAGGGATGCACCTGCCGTCGCCGTATGGCATCCGCCTGATCAAAGGCAGCCATATCGTCGTGCCGCGCGTCCATAATCAGAAGCAGGCGTATATTCTGCAAAACGAAGATAAGCGTATCGTCTTTGTCATTCCGTGGATGGAAGAGTTTTCGATCATTGGCACAACCGATGTCGAATATAAAGGCGATCCGAAAGCGGTAAAAATTGAAGAGAGCGAAATTAATTACCTGTTGAAGGTCTATAACGCGCACTTCCAGAAGCAACTGGGGCGCGATGACATCGTCTGGACGTACTCCGGCGTCCGTCCGCTGTGCGATGATGAGTCCGACTCACCGCAGGCGATCACTCGCGATTACACCCTGGATATCCATGATGAAAACGGCAAAGCGCCGCTGCTTTCCGTGTTTGGCGGTAAGCTCACGACCTACCGTAAGCTGGCCGAACACGCGATGGAAAAACTGGCGTCTTATTATCCAGGCATCGGGCCGGCATGGACCAAAACGTGCGTACTGCCCGGCGGCGACATCGACGGCAGCCGCGAAGATTACGCGGCGAAGCTGCGTCGTCGTTACCCATTCCTGACGGAATCGCTGGCGCGCCACTATTCGCGCACTTACGGCAGCAACACGGAGTGGATTCTCGGCGAAGCCACGTCACTGCTTGATTTAGGCGAAGATTTCGGTCATGAGTTTTACGAAGCGGAACTCAAGTACCTGGTGGATCACGAATGGGTGCGCCGTACTGAAGACGCTATCTGGCGTCGCACCAAAGAAGGCATGTGGCTGACCGCCGAGCAGCAGTCCCGCATCACCCAGTGGCTGGCGGCGTATGTTGAGAAACACCAACTTTCACTGGCGTCGTAATAAAATCCGGGGCGGTTTATACCGCCCTTTTCGCCACATACCGCATTCACTCGCCGGGTTTTGTACAGCCGGGCATATGATTAGTGATACGGTAGCGATCGACACTTATTTGGGTAATAAAGAAGGGTTTTGCCCGCGCTTCGCTATTCCAGAGAGTTTTCCCCGTTTTACACCAGCTTTTATGAGAACTGTTGGCATAATGAACCACGCTCTCCTCCCCCAGCACGCTTTCAAAATGCGCGCGTTTATCACCGTCGGCCACGCTAAAGTCAGCATAAAAAAGATTGCTGTCCAGGTTAAACGTCATTTCTATTTCACTGGCGGAAGATGGAAAGAACACAGGTAGCCAGGTCCAGATACCGGATTGCTCGGGTATAGCGGCATAATCAGGAAAATAGCTTACCTGGCGATCATCGCAGGCGGTCAGCACAGCGACGATGATTAATGCTGCGCCACACCGGAGGACCTGATTAATCAGCTCAGCAACAATATCTTTATGCCACGAAGTGGATTCACGCCGTGCAATACGAATACCAGCGCCGCTGATCGGGTCTACGCCAACCAGTTCCACATATAATTTAACATCTTCCATTTAGTTCCTTTATTTCGCGGCCGGATACAGCGGCACATATCCCACATCCTGCACCAACTGTTGTCCCTGCGGGCTTAGAAACCAGTCCACCAGCTTTTGTGTTTCCGCTGTGGGGTGTTCACGGGTGACCATATAAACATCAACCGTGTACGGGTAACTGCCGTTACGAATATTTTCAACCGTCGGCGCAACATCGTTTATCGCCAGTAATTTAATCTCTTTATTGCTGTGCATCTGCGTAGCGTAATAACGAAAGGTATAGCCAATGGCGTTGTGCGTATTGCGATACTCAGCCACGATATCCACCATTTCCCCCATCGCGGTTGCCACTGATGTTGTTTGCGCTGGCATCAGCTTCGTTTCTTTCATTACCTTCGCCAGCATCGCCGTTTGGCTGCCAGAGTTTTCCGGTCGCTGCCAGGGCTTAATGTCGATTGCCTCTCCGCCCACCTCATTCCAGTGGGTGATTCTTCCGCTAAAAATGCCGCGAATTTGTACATCACTCAACGATGACACGGGATTGTTTTGGTTGACGATAAACACAAACGCTTCACGTGCAAAGGGGGTGTAAACCAGTTTTACGCCACTGGCCTCGGCCAATTGCTTTTGAGCAGTGGAAGGCTGGGCGACAAAAATAAGATCGGCATTGCCGTTAAGGATATTTTGATAGGCTTCAATGGTTCCCTGGTTTTCAAGGTAGTCTTCAGGGCAGATATCATCCGGAAAGCGCGTAAGCGCATAAAAAGCCGAGGCGTATAACGGCAAGCCAGCCGTTGCGCCATCGAGCCGCGGCCAATTTTGGGTGAGCAGAAGTGTCGGTTCATCGCGCAGCCCGGTTAGCTTGTTGCCCCATGTGTGCGCCTGATAATCGCGGAAATAAAGATATTCACTGCTCTCGGGAGCGGGATACTTCACGGCATAAAGATGTGACTGGTATACGGCACAGCTCCCGAAAAACAGCAGGCAAATCACCAGCAGATTACGACAAGAGTAGCCCGCACCGCCGCGTAGCACTCCCCAACGCGCACCGCCATACCCTAATGCAAAACAGAGCTGCGAGCCAACCGGGATGAGCAACACTGCCCATACCCAGCCGTTGAAAAAGGATATTACGCTGGGTACTAACCAAAGCGTTTGCACCACCTGGGCGATGGGTTTACGCCCTATCGCGCGAATATTAAGATCGGTGAGAAACATCAGGATGACCCACCCCATCAGCACCACCAGAGCGGGCATAAGCAGGCAGCAATCACGCCATTCTGGATTTACCTCTGATGCATTTCCCTTTCCCCATATTCGGCCACAGAGAAAAATTAACCCCGCGCCCAGAAGCGCTACCGGGATAATGGTCGCCTCCTCAATAGATCGCGCGACGGGGATACTATTTTCAAGAACGCTAATGTACGCCCACATTCCCCCCACGATAATCGTAATAATGTTCACCAGCAGCGGCACGCCGATAAACGCCATTATGATTGACAAAAAAAGCCAATTAGCATTTTTCATTTTTCTATCCGCTAATCCCTGCGATAACGGAAGTATAAACCCGGTAGTCCTGAGCCCACCCATGCATTTTTCTGAAATCGCGACGTTAAAACATTCACGATAGCGGCAGACAGAAGTTGAAAGTTCCGGCTGCCGTTTTTTATTTACAGGCTCACATTAACCTGCAAGATCGATCTTTTTCCGCGCCTGCCCAACAGCATCGGCGGCCCGCAATGCCGCCTGCACAGCCTCCGGCGTAATGGTAAACGGCTCGTTGTGCATCGTTTCCCCGGTTTGACAAGACGCCCTGGCAACGGCCAGCAGTTCATCATCGCTAACGCCAGCCAGACCAATATCCGCCAGCGTGGTGGGCAAGCCTATATCTTCACAAAATTGATAAACCTCCTCGATAAGCTCAGGCGCTCTATCGGTGAGCATAAGCATTGCCAGCGTGCCAAACGCAACCTTTTCCCCATGCCAGTATTTGTGCGTGGCGGGCAGTACCGTCAGACCGTTATGAATGGCGTGCGCCGCCGCCAGCCCACCGCTTTCAAAACCGAGCCCGGATAATAGCGTATTCGCTTCGATAACATGTTCGAGCGCCGGAGTAACCTGATGTTGTTCACAGGCAAGTTTCGCCAGGCGTCCATAGCGCATTAAGGTGGTGTAGCAAAAGCGCGCCAGCTCAAATGCGGTCATCGGTCCTGGCCTGGTGGTCATATTGCCGGCCCCTTTGATGCGGCAATCTTCCGCTTCAAACCAGGTTGCCAACGCATCGCCTATCCCGGAAACCAAAAAGCGTACCGGCGCGGCAGCAATAATACTGCTGTCCACCAGCACAAGCGTCGGGTTACGTGGAATCATCAGGTAGCGTTTGAATTTCCCTTCTGGCGTATAGATAACAACCAGTGAACTGCACGGCGCATCCGTTGAGGCCAGAGTAGGAACCACGGCAATAGGCAGCCGCAGGCTGGCGCCGGTTGCTTTTGCCGTATCCAGGGTTTTCCCGCCCCCCATACCAACAATCACATCGGCGCCAATTTCCTGCGCGCGTGCGGAGATGCGAGCAATTTCCTCATCACTGCACTCGCTACTGAACACTTCGATATCAAATTCAATCACCCCGTGCAGTGCTGTTGCAACTGTATCCCGGTAGGTGTTGTGAACAACAGGATCCTGCAAAATCAGCGCCTTATGACCGAGTGCGGCCAATTCCTGCGGGAGATGCGTTGTCAACGCTCCTTTACCCTGAACATATCGTGACGGAAAGATCGCGGTAGTAACCATTGTTTCTCCTTAAAAAGCATTAAAGTTCAATATACAGAACACAAATTCCACATCAAGAATTTAATGCTGTTTACTCTGAACGCACAATGACCAGGTGAGAGCATAATCTTATCCTGTGAGGCAGCGCACAATTTTGGCGATGTATTAGACCGATGAGCAGTTTCCATTGGGTTATCCGCTCTTTCTCACCTTATCTCCGTTCATTTTTGAAGCAAATCACAAAATATAACCTTCCTTAGAGTATGGAATTGACGCTGTATGAATACGTCGGCATAGTGTCAATATACAGAACAGTAGTTCCATATACAGAACACATTTTTGATACTAAAGGGATGCAATGATGAGCATTGAAATAGAGAAACCGACCACACGAGGGCGCTGGCTGCATATTATTCCAGCCACGATCCTCGTTTATATCGTGGCCTATATGGACAGGACCAATATCGCCATTGGGATCGCAGGCGGCATGGATGAAGATTTAGGCATGACGGCTTCTTTTGCCGGTCTGGTCGCCGGGATCTTCTTTATTGGTTATATCTTCCTGCAAATTCCCGGCGGTCAGATAGCCGAGCGGCTAAGCGCCAAAAAGTTAATTGCCTGGACAATCGTCGCCTGGGGGGGCTTTGCCCTGCTGACCGGTTTTGTTCAGACACCGACGCAGTTGTTGATTATCCGCTTTGTGCTCGGCGTGGCGGAAGGTGCTGTGTATCCCGCCATTCTGGCGCTGATTGGCCACTGGTTCCCAAATGAGGAGCGCGCCAGGGCTATCGCCTATTTCCAGATGAACCTGGCCGTCGCTTCTATTATTACCGGGCCGCTTTCCGGCTGGCTTATTGAAACCTACGGCTGGCGGGAGATGTTTATCATCGAAGGCTTGCTCTCTCTGGGACTGCTCTTTGTCTGGCTACCTTTGGTTTCCGATCACCCGCATCAGGCAAAGTGGCTGGATCCGAAAGAGCGCGCCTGGATCGAACAAAAATTGCTGGCCGATCGCGCGTTGAGTATTGGCGGAGAGCAAAGCAGCATTCGCGGCGTATTAAAAAGCATCAACCTGTGGAAGCTTGTCGGTATCTATTTCTTCGTACAGGTCGGCTTCTATGGCTTCGCGCTATGGATGCCAAATCTGATTAAACACCTGACCGGCAGCGGCATGACCATCGTTGGGGTACTCACTGCGGCGCCTTACGTTCTGTGCATTATCGGTCAGTATTACATCGCCAAATGGTGTGATAAGACGATGAATCGCCGCCTTTACACGGCTATTCCTCTGCTGGGTTTCGCGGTCTGCCTCGCCCTCTCCTTATTACTGAAAGATAACGTCTGGCTCGCCTACGGCATGATGGTTATTTGCGGGTTCTTCCTGCAAGCCTATGCCGGTCCATTCTGGACGCTGCCGCCATTACTCTTCGCCCCCAACGTTCTGGGCGGCGTGCGCGGCACGATCAACGCCCTGGGCAACATCGGCGGCTTTATCGGTCCGTACCTCGTCGGGCTGTTAACGGTGACGTTCTCGCAAACAGCAGGAATGACCGTACTGGTTGCCGCCCTGCTTATCGCCGTTGGACTGCTTTTCAGCTTACCTTCTGTTACCGCTCGTCCTGCAGGTAGCAGCAACACCCCTAACACCTCGACGCCGGGTGCGTCACTTAAACAGGAAGGAATCGCCAAATGAGCCAAAAATGTCAACATGCTCGCGACCTGTGGTCGCAGCTCGACGCCCTGCGTCTTGGAATGAATTACAGCAAAGAAGATGTCAATAAACTGCAGGTCCTGGTGGATGATTGCTATGGTGAAAGTCATCCGGGCAGTTTCCATCTTAACCAACTGGGCGATGAAGCCGTGCTGGGTGTTCATGAAAGCGGCGGTCGCGCGGTCCGTCACCATGTGACGGATATCTGCGACGGCTGGGGTCAGGGCCACGATGGGATGAATTACATCCTGGCATCTCGAGAAGCTATTGCCAACATGGTCGAAATTCATGCCTCAGTGGTGCCTTATGATGCCGGTATTCTGATCTCAAGCTGCGATAAATCTATCCCGGCGCATCTGATTGCCGCCGCACGCCTGAACCTGCCGCTGCTGCATATTCCCGGCGGTTCTATGCGTCCGGCACCGAATATGAGTACTTCTGACCTCGGCGGGATCACTGCTAAGTTGAAGAAAGGCGAAATCGGCATTCAGCAAGTAGAAGCCATGCAGCAATGCGGTTGCCCCACCGCCGGAGCCTGCCAGTTTATGGGAACGGCCAGTACCATGCAGTGCATGTCGGAGGCATTGGGGCTGGCCCTGCCAGGCAGCGCTTTGCTGCCATCAACCCTGGCGGAAATTCGCCGCGTTGCCAGAACCGCAGGCCACCAGGCGCTATATCTGGCGGAGAAAAATATCACCACCCATAAGATCCTGACTCCTGCGGCGTTTGAAAATGCTATCAAAGTCCATGCTGCTATTGGTGGCAGCACCAATGCGATGATCCACCTTCCGGCCATCGCTCATGAACTCGGATGGGAGCTGAAGCCCGAACTGTTTGATCGGATCAATAATGAAATCCCTTATCTGACCAATATTCAGCCCAGCGGTGAATACGTTACCGAAATGATGTGGTTCGCAGGCGGCGTGCCAATGGTGCAATGGTATCTGCGCGATTATCTGGATCTTGATGTTCTTACCGTGACTGGCCGTACGCTCGGCGACAACCTGGAAATGCTCCATCAATCTGGCTTCTTTACCCGCAACCACGGTTACCTCAACAATTACAAAGTCAGTCCGGAGGAGGTGATCCGTAAACCAGAAAATGCCACCAAAAAAGGGTCGATTGCGGTACTGAAAGGCAACATCGCGCCTGAAGGAGCGGTCATTAAATACGCGGCCTGTGCGCCGGATATGCACCACCATACCGGTCCTGCTCGGGTCTTTAACTCCGAAGAAGACGCTCAGCAGGCCATCATCCATAACCATATCGAACCCGGCGACGTCATTTTCATTCGCTACGAAGGCGCAAAAGGCTCTGGCGCACCGGAAATGCTGATGACAACCGATGCCATCGTGTATGACAAACGCCTCGACGGAAAAGTCGCATTGATTACCGACGGTCGTTTCTCTGGAGCGACCAGCGGGCCATGTGTCGGACACGTCTCGCCAGAAGCCGCTGATGGCGGGCCGATTGCCCTGGTGGAAGATGGTGATTTAATCGAAATGGATGTGAAAGGCCGCAAGCTCAATATTGTAGGGATCGACGGGATGCCTAAAACAGAAGAGGAAATACGCCGCTGTCTTGAAGAGCGTCGAGCAAGCTGGAAGAAACCTGATTATTCAAACCGTCGCGGCGTCTTTAAACAGTTCACCGCTAATGCAACATCATTAATGGCCGGAGCCTGGCTTAAATAATATCCCTAGCGGGCTACGGCTCGCCTGTTTTAAGGATCAATACATGACTCAGATTACGAAATTTCACGGCGTATTTCCGCCAGTTCCGACCATTGTTAATGCGCAGGGAGAGTTAGATAAAGTCGGCATGGCAACCTTGCTGGATCATCTTATTGCAAGCAAGGTCAATGGCGTATTACTGCTGGGCAGTGGAGGGGAATTTTGCCATATGACCAATGCGCTGCGTCTGGAAACCGCAGAGTTTTGCGTCCGTCATATTAACCGCCGTATTCCAGTACTATTAGGTATTAGCAGCACCAGCGCGCAGGAAGTGATTGAGTATGGTCAGCATGCCGACCGACTCGAAGTCGATGCCGTGCTGGTACTCAATCCCTACTATGCCAGATTGACCGATGAGTATATTTATCATCATTTCAAAACCGTGGCTAATAACATAAAAAGCCCGGTGATTCTCTACAACTTTCCAGCATTGACGGGACAGGACCTTAGCGTTGATTTAATTACCCGGCTGGCGCAAGATCACCCCAATATTATCGGCATTAAGGATACCGTTGATAATATCAGCCATATTCGTGAAATCATCAATAATGTCAGGCCAGTGCGTCCGGACTTCGTTATTTTCTCCGGCTATGATGAATATATGATGGATACACTTATCTTAGGCGGCAACGGCGGGATCCCAGCGACAGCGAACTTTGCGCCGCAGCTAACCTGCGGGATCTACCGCGCGTGGTGTGAAAAAGAGTATGAGACAATGTTCGGATTACAGCGCCGGCTGTCCGCGCTTTCCACTATTTACAGCCTGGATTCACCTTTCTTCGGGATAATCAAAAAGGCAATTCAGCTTAGCGGAGTCGATATTTCAACTCATGTAATGCCCCCCGTTTTGCCGGCAAATGAAGAACATATTTCGAATTTGAAGCAGATCTTACAGCGTGCGGGACTTTAAGCGATGACGAAAGCGGGCTTCTTGCCCGCTATGTCTTTTTATTTCAGCACATCAGACGCGTCAGGCTACGGCTGGCATCCATCATCAGCGTAGCAAGCGACTCGCGTTTATCATCGGGGATCTGGAACGTAACGCCGGATACGCTCAGGGCGGCGATCACTTTCCCCTGCGTATTGAATACCGGCACCGCAATGCAGCGCACGCCAAGGGAGTCTTCTTCATTATCATAACCCCAGCCGCGACGGCGAATTCCTGCTAACTCCTGCTTAAGGATATTCACATCCGTGATCGTCGTATCCGTAAAACGCGTTAATATCTGATCTGGAGGCAGCAACTCCTCCAGCTCTTCCCCGCTAAGCCATGCAATCAGCACCTTCCCCAGCCCTGAGCTATGTAATGAGAGGCGCTTGCCCTCCCAGCTTCGAATCACAATAGCCTGTGGGCTTTCGACTTTCAGAAGATAAATGGGGGCATCGCCCTCCAGAACGCCAAGATGGCAGGTCAGGCCGGTGTTATCGCGAATCTCTTCAAGAATCGGTAACGCGATTTTTTTAATGTCATACTGTTCCGCCGCTTTATTACCTAATTCATACAGGCGTAGCCCCAGATAATACTTGTCTTTTTCCTGGCGTAATAACCCATGCTCCACCATGCCGTTGAGCAAAGATGAGGTACTGCTTTTCGCAATCCCTGAATTTTGATGGATCTGGGTAAACGTTGCGCCATCGCACTCCAGAAGGTAAGCAAATACGCGCATAATTTTATCGAGAGCCGGAATAGATGTCGTAATCTTTTTCATATTATTATCAATTAATTATGGATTTTTCTGCTAATACTATACACCAGTACTCAACCCTTTTTCCATGACAGAGACCAAGTGCCGCTAACAGATTCAGCAGACGAATATCGGCATACCCCCCGAATATACCACGATAAAAAACGGGGCCGTTTGGCCCCGTTCTCAAGCGTTAAACCGCTACAACCGCACCGGATCAATATGCCAGATATTTTCGGCATACTCTTTGATGGTTCTGTCCGATGAGAAGTAGCCCATATTGGCAATGTTGAGCATCGCTTTCGTCGTCCACTCTTCCGGGCGACGATACAACTCATCCACCTTATCCTGGCAGTCCACGTAGCTGCGGTAGTCCGCCAGCACCTGATAGTGATCGCCAAAGTTAATCAGCGAATCTACCAGATCGCGGTAACGGCCTGGCTCTTCCGGATTAAAGACGCCGCTACCAATCTGCGTCAGTACCTGATGTAGCTCTTCATCTTTTTCATAATAGTCGCGAGGCTTATAACCCTGCCTGCGCAACGCTTCCACCTCTTCGGCAGTATTACCGAAGATAAAGATATTCTCCTCGCCGACATGCTCCTGCATCTCTACGTTCGCGCCATCCAGCGTACCAATGGTGAGCGCGCCGTTCAGGGCAAATTTCATATTACTGGTGCCGGAAGCTTCTGTCCCTGCCAGCGAAATCTGCTCAGACAGGTCGGCAGCGGGAATGATCACCTGCGCCAGGCTGACGCTGTAGTTCGGGATAAACACCACTTTCAGCTTGTCGCCAATCTGCGGATCGTTGTTAATCACTTTCGCCACGTCGTTGATCAGATGAATAATGTGTTTTGCCATGTAATAGGCGGAAGCCGCCTTACCGGCAAAAATATTCACCCGCGGCACCCAGTCGGCCTCCGGATTTTCTTTAATGCGGTTATAGCGGGTAATGACATGCAGCACGTTCATCAGCTGACGTTTGTACTCGTGAATACGCTTGATCTGCACGTCAAACAGCGCCTTCGGGTTAACCACCACATTAAGCTGCTGCGCTATCACTACCGCCAGCCGTTTTTTATTTTCCAGCTTCGCCTGACGCACCGCATGATTGACCAGCGGATAATCACAATGCTGCTTTAGCTCGCTGAGCTGACTAAGATCGGTACGCCAGGTACGACCAATATTCTCATCCAGCACGTCAGAAAGCGGCGGATTTGCCAGCGCCAGCCAGCGGCGCGGCGTAACGCCGTTCGTGACGTTACAAAAACGGGTCGGGAAAATCTTCGCAAAATCCGCGAACAGCGACTGCACCATCAGGTTGGAATGGAGTTCAGAAACGCCGTTGACTTTATGGCTGACTACCACCGCCAGCCAGGCCATCCGTACCCGGCGACCGTTCGACTCATCAATAATCGACGCGCGTCCAAGCAGGCTGGTATCGTTGGGATATTGCTCCTGCAACGTTTTCAGGAAATAGTCGTTAATCTCGAAGATAATCTGCAGGTGACGGGGCAGAATTTTCCCCAGCATATCGACGGGCCAGGTTTCCAGCGCCTCGCTCATCAACGTATGGTTGGTGTAAGAGAAGACCTGACAGCACACCTCAAACGCGTCGTCCCAGCTAAATTTATGTTCATCAATCAGCAGGCGCATCAGCTCCGGAATTGACAGCACCGGATGCGTATCATTGAGGTGAATGGCGATTTTATCCGCCAGATTCTCATAGGTTTTATGCAGTTGATAATGACGGTGCAGGATATCCTGCACTGTCGCCGAGACCAGAAAATACTCCTGGCGCAGGCGTAGCTCTCGTCCGGAATAGGTGGAATCGTCCGGATAGAGCACCCGTGAAACGTTCTCAGAGTGGTTTTTATCTTCCACCGCCGCAAAGTAGTCGCCCTGGTTGAATTTACCGAGGTTGATTTCACTACTGGCCTGCGCATTCCACAGCCGCAGTGTGTTAGTGGCGTCGGTGTCGTAACCGGGGATGATCTGATCATACGCGACGGCCAGAATCTCTTCCGTCTCAATCCAGCGCGCTTTTTTACCTTCCTGCTGAATGCGACCGCCAAAAAGCACCTTATAGCGCGTATTGTGGCGCTTGAACTCCCACGGGTTGCCATATTCCAGCCAGTAATCCGGAGATTCTTTTTGCCGCCCGTCGACAATATTCTGCTTAAACATGCCGTAATCGTAGCGAATGCCATACCCGCGACCCGGTAATCCTAGCGTCGCCAGCGAGTCCAGGAAGCAAGCCGCCAGCCGTCCTAAGCCGCCGTTACCAAGCCCTGGGTCATTCTCTTCATCGATCAGCTCTTCGAGATCTAAGCCCATGGCCTCCAGCGCGCCTTTAACGTCGTCATAAATGCCCAGCGAGAGCAGCGCGTTAGAGAGAGTACGACCAATCAAAAACTCCATCGACAGGTAATAAACCTGCCGGGTTTCCTGCGATAATTGGGCTCGATTAGAACGCAGCCAGCGCTCCACCAGACGATCGCGCACCGCGAACAACGTGGCGTTCAGCCATTCGTGTTTATTGGCAATGACCGGGTCTTTACCAATCGTAAACATCAGCTTATAGGCAATAGAATGCTTAAGCGCCTCAACGCTGAGTGTGGGCGATGCATAAGTAAACGGAGCATTCATATAAATGATTCCTGGATGACTATTTCAAGCGATAGTACAGCTCGCGGTATGATTTCGCGGCAACTTGCCAGCTAAAATCCATCGCCATCGCCTGCCGTTGTACAAACCGCCAAAGCGAAGGCCGTGACCACAACACAAAAGCACGCCGAATCGCGCGTAGCAACGACCAGGCATTACTGTCTTCAAAGACAAAACCGCTGGCGATACCGTCCGCCAGATTTTCCAGCGAACTGTCGGAGACCGTATCGGCCAACCCCCCGGTACGCCGCACCAGAGGCAGCGTGCCATACTTTAAGCCATATAACTGCGTTAAGCCGCACGGTTCGAAACGACTGGGCACCAGAATAACGTCCGCGCCGCCCATAATGCGATGCGAGAAAGCTTCGTGATAGCCGATCTGTACGCCAACCTGCCCTGGGTGTTCCGCCGCCGCCGCGAGGAACCCTTCCTGAAGCACCGGATCGCCCGCGCCGAGTAGCGCCAACTGCCCGCCCTGCTCCAGCAGCCCCGGTAACGCCTCCAGCACCAGATCCAGACCTTTCTGGTTGGTCAGACGGCTTACCACGGCGAACAGCGGCACTTTGTCGTTAACCTTCAACCCCATCGCAATTTGTAGCTGACGTTTGTTTTCCGCCTTCTCTTCCAGGGTATCGCGCGTGTAGCGCGACGCCAGCAGCAGATCGGATTCCGGATTCCAGATCTTCTCATCCACGCCGTTCAGTATGCCGGACAAGCGCCCTTCCAGATGACGCTGACGCAGCAGGCCTTCCATACCATAAGCAAACTGCGGTTCGGTAATTTCACGCGCATAGGTCGGGCTCACCGCCGTAATATGGTCGGCATAGTACAAACCGGCCTTCAAAAAGGAGAGTTGTCCGTTGAACTCCAGCCCATGCATATTAAAGAATGACCACGGCAGTTCGATGTCATCCATATGCTTTGCATAAAACATGCCTTGATAGGCCAGGTTGTGTACGGTAAAGACCGATTTCGCCGGCCGCCCGCGCGCCGCCAGATAGGCGGGCGCCAGCCCGGCGTGCCAGTCATGGGCGTGCACCACGTCGGGGCGCCAGAATGGATCAAGTCCGCAGGCCATTTCACAGCCGACCCACCCTAACAGGGCAAAGCGCAGCACGTTATCGGTATAGGCATATAAATTCGTATCGTGATAGGGACTGCCTGGACGCTCGTACAGATGCGGCGCGTCGATCAGATAAATGCCCACGCCGTTATAATGCCCGAACAGCAGCGATATCTTACCTGCGAAAGTATCGCGGCGGCTCACCACATGCGCATCGGGTATCCCCCGACGGATATCGGGAAACCCTGGAAGCAGAACGCGAACATCAACACCATCCGCAATTTGTGCCGCAGGCAACGCGCCTATCACATCCGCCAGCCCCCCAGTCTTCAGCAGGGGGAACATCTCTGAACATACATGTAAAACCTGCATTATCGCTCCTGTTTGACCTGCAGTTTGCGCAGCATTTCACGCGTGACCAGTACAATACCTTCTTCTGAACGGTAGAAACGACGAGCGTCCTCTTCCGCATTTTCACCAATCACCATGCCTTCCGGGATAATACAGGCACGGTCAATAACACAGCGACGTAAACGGCAGGAGCGCCCTACCCAAACCTCAGGTAACAACACTGCCGAATCAATATTACAAAAAGAATTTATTCTCACCCGTGGGAAGAGCACAGATTGCACCACCACCGAACCGGAGATAATGCAGCCGCCGGAGACCAGCGAGTTCAGCGTCATACCGTGGCTACCGGAGCGGTCCTGCACGAATTTCGCAGGCGGTAGCGATTCCATATGCGTACGGATAGGCCAGTTCTGGTCATACATATCCAGCTCCGGCGTCACCGAGGCTAAATCCAGGTTCGCCTTCCAGTAAGCTTCCAGCGTACCTACATCGCGCCAGTACGGTTCGGCTTGTGGATCGGACTGCACGCAGGAGAGCGGGAAAGGATGCGCGTAAGCCATACCTTCGCGGGTGATTTTGGGGATAATGTCTTTACCGAAATCGTGGCTGGACGCGTCATCTTTATCGTCTGCCGCCAGCAATTCATACAGGTAATCGGCGTCAAAAACGTAAATGCCCATACTGGCCAGCGCTTTGCTGGCGTCACCAGGCATTGCGGGGGGATTCGCCGGTTTTTCGACAAAATCAATAATCTTGTCGCTTTCATCGACCGCCATCACGCCGAACGCCGTCGCTTCTTTGATCGGCACCGGCATACAGGCCACCGTGCAACGCGCGCCCTTTTCAACGTGATCGATCAACATACGCGAGTAGTCCTGCTTATAGATATGATCGCCTGCCAGGATGACGACATATTCCGCTTTATAGCGACGAATAATATCCAGGTTCTGGGTCACCGCGTCTGCCGTGCCGCGATACCAGTTTTCGCCCTTCATACGCTGTTGAGCTGGCAGCAGATCGACAAATTCGTTCATCTCTTCGCTAAACAGTGACCAGCCGCGCTGAATATGCTGCACCAGCGTATGGGACTGATACTGAGTGATCACGCCGATACGGCGAATCCCGGAGTTCAGACAATTAGATAAGGCGAAATCGATGATGCGGAACTTCCCACCAAAGTGGACGGCTGGTTTGGCGCGTTTGTTCGTTAAATCTTTTAGACGCGTGCCGCGGCCGCCGGCCAGGATTAGGGCAACAGATTTCAATGGCAGCTGGCGCGCCAACATTACACGATCGTTCTTCTCTAAACTCACCATGATTAACTCCTTTTTTATCCTCTCTGGAACACACACAGTCCATGCGCAGGTCCCTGCCAGACCGCCGTTATCACCGGATTATCCTCTCCAGCGAATGGGGGAACGGCGCGCCATTCCCCTTCGGGTAAAACTATATCTGTCACCTCAAGCGTGGCATTTATCGCAATCAGAAAACGGTCCGACAACAGAATTTGCATCATCTTAGGCCCGTTTTGCCACTCATCCGCACTCAAGGGTTGCGCATTTTTATTTAGCCAACGCACGTTGCCATCGCCTTCTTCCCACCAGCTATTGCCGGTTAAAGCCGGTATCTGCTGACGCAAACGAATCAGCGCGGCGGTAAACGTGGTTAACCCACGATTTGCCTGCTGCCAGTCCAGCCAGGTTAAGGCATTATCCTGACAGTAGGCGTTATTGTTGCCGTGCTGGCTATGGCCGTGTTCATCGCCTGCCAGCAGCATCGGCGTTCCCTGAGAGAGCAGTAGCGTCGCCAGCAGGGCATGAATGCTGTCGCGCCGCCGCTCCATTAAATCAAGCGGACCGCCTAATCCTTCTTTACCATGATTGTCGCTGTAATTGCTGTTGGTGCCGTCGCGATTTTCCTCACCGTTCGCCTCATTGTGTTTCTGATTGAAACAGACGCAGTCCCGGAGCGTAAAACCGTCATGCGCCGTGAGCAGATTGACAGAGGCGCCGGGCGCGCGGCCATTGCGTTTAAACACATCGCTGGAAGCGGCGAAACGACAGGCAAACTCCCCGGTCGTCAGGTTACGCGGCAACCAGAATCGGCGGGCCGCATCGCGAAAATGATCGTTCCACTCGGCAAATGGTGGCGGAAAATTCCCGACCTGATAGCCGCCCTCGCCAATATCCCACGGTTCAGCAATCAGCTTGACCGTTGATAACACAGGACACGCTTTAATCGCGGCGAACAGCGGCGCATCCTGGCGAAACGTCGGCGTGCGCCCCATGACGGACGCCAAATCAAAACGAAAACCATCGACATGACAGGTTTCCACCCAATAGCGCAAACACTCGCACGCGTATTCCACCACGCCGGGATGGCTTAAATTGAGCGTGTTGCCGCACCCCGTCCAGTTGTGATAATCGCCATCGTCCCTTATCCAATAATAGCTACGGTTATCAATTCCGCGCAGGGAGAAGGTTGGACCGTCCAGATCCAGCTCGGCGCTATGGTTTAATACGATGTCCAGAATGACCTCAATCCCCGCGCGATGCAGCGCTTTCACCGCATCGCGAAACTCGTCCAGCGCCGTCTCGGGCGAACTGGCCCAGGCGGGATGCAGCGCGAACATCGCCATCGGGTTGTAACCCCAATAATTGGTCAGCCCCATACGTTGCAGGCGCGGCTCGCTGGCAAACTGCGCCACCGGCAACAGTTCCAGCGCCGTAATGCCAAGCTGTTTGAAGTACGCCACCATGACCGGATGACCGAGCGCTTTATAGGTACCGCGTATCTCCTGGGGGAGTTCCGGATGCAGGTAGGTAAGCCCTTTGACATGTGCTTCATAGATGACCGTTTTTCCCCACGGCGTGCGCGGCGCGGCGTCATCTTCCCAGTCATAATGGTCGCTGATTACCACGCTTTTCGGCGCCACCGCCGCGTTATCGCGGTAGTCCGGTTCATCGTGTCCGCCGTGCAACAGCGGCTGATCTTTTAGTTCGCCCTCGACCCGGCGCGCATAAGGGTCAAGCAGTAACTTCGCCGGATTAAACCGATGCCCCTGCGCTGGTTGCCACGGGCCATGTACGCGGTAGCCATAGCGCAAACCTGGCCTGGCGCCTGCCAGATAACCATGCCAGACATCGCCGCGACGTCCTGGCAGGTCATAGCGACGCTCATTCCCTCGGGAATCAAAAACGCACAGCTCTACGCGCTCCGCATGGGCGGAAAAGAGCGTGAAATTCACGCCATGACCGTCATACGTTGCGCCATGCGGCGTTGCTTCGCCGATCGCAAGCTGCGTCATTCCCCCTCCCGCATCAGCCAGATCGTCGCCAACGGCGGTAACGTCAGGTTAAGAGAGTGCTGACGGCCATGGCTTTCGATCTCATCGCTGTGCACCACGCCGCCATTGCCGGTGTTGCTACCGTGATAATGCATCGAATCAGTATTGAGAATTTCACGCCAGCGTCCCGGCTGGTTGATGCCAAAGCGGTAGTCGTGGCGAGGCACGGGCGTAAAGTTGCTGGCGACGATGATCTCGTTACCGGCTTTATCACGGCGTACAAAAATCAGTACCGAGCGTTCATTGTCATCGACCACCAGCCACTCAAAGCCGTAAGCATCGAAATCCAGCTCATGCAACGCTTTATGGTGGCGATAGGTGTGGTTGAGATCGCGCACCAGACGCTGAACCCCGTGGTGCCAGTTATCGCCCCCCTCCAGCAGGTGCCAGTCGAGGCTGGCGTCATGGTTCCACTCGCGTCCCTGGGCAAACTCATTCCCCATAAACAGCAGTTTCTTGCCGGGGAAGGCCCACATCCAGCCATAATAGGCGCGCAGGTTGGCAAATTTTTGCCACGCATCGCCCGGCATACGATCGAGAATGGATTTCTTGCCGTGAACCACCTCATCGTGCGACAGCGGCAGAACAAAGTTTTCGGTATGGTTGTACAACATACCAAAGGTCAGCTTGTCGTGATGATACTGGCGGTACACCGGGTCCAGCTTCATGTAGTCCAGCGTGTCGTGCATCCAGCCCAGATTCCACTTGTACCAGAACCCCAGGCCGCCCGTTTCCGGTGGACGCGTCACGCCAGCGAAGTCTGTCGACTCTTCCGCCATGCTGACCGCGCCGGGCACCTGCTCGCCAATAATGCGGTTGGTATTGCGCAGAAACTCAATGGCTTCCAGGTTTTCACGACCGCCGAACTCGTTCGGTATCCACTCGCCCTCTTTGCGGCTGTAGTCGCGGTAGATCATAGAGGCCACCGCATCGACACGCAGCGCATCAATCCCAAAACGCTCCATCCAGTACAGGGCGTTGCCCACCAGATAATTACTGACTTCACGACGACCATAGTTGTAGATCAGCGTATTCCAGTCCTGGTGATAGCCCTCGCGCGGGTCGCTGTGCTCATAGAGGTGGGTGCCGTCAAACTCCGCGAGGCTAAATTCATCGGACGGGAAATGGCCCGGCACCCAGTCGAGAATGACGTTAAGGCCCGCCGCATGGGCCGCATTGATGAAATAGCGGAAGTCGTCCCGCGTACCAAAGCGGCGGGTCGGCGCGTAGAGTCCGGTCGGCTGGTAGCCCCAACTGCCGTCAAACGGATGTTCGTTGACCGGCAAGAGTTCAAGGTGAGTAAAGCCCATCCATTTGGCGTAAGGCACAAGCTGATCCGCCAGCTCACGATAGCTCAGCCAGAAATTGTTATCCGTATGGCGGCGCCATGAACCTAAATGCACCTCATAAATCGAGATCGGCGCATCAAACTGATTGGCTTTTTGTCGTTCTTCGCTTGGCGTCACTTTCTCCGGCAGTCCGCAAATCATCGACGCCGTTTCCGGACGCATCTGCGCCTCAAAAGCATAGGGATCGGCTTTAATGCGCAGATTACCATTCGCATCAAGCAGCTCGAATTTATACAGTTGTCCATTATGCGCGCCGGGGATAAACAGCTCCCAAATACCGCTCTCTTTGCGCAGACGCATCGGGTGGCGACGCCCATCCCAATAGTTGAATTGCCCGACAACCGAAACGCGACGAGCATTAGGTGCCCAGACGGAGAAACGGGTGCCGGTGACGCCATCCATCGTATCGGCGTGCGCGCCCAGCGTTTCATAAGGACGCAGGTGGGTGCCTTCCGACAATAGCCAGGCATCCATTTCCTGTATTAATGGACCAAAACGGTAAGGATCGTCGATGAGGTTCTGCTGTCCGTGCCAGGTCACGGCGAGCTGATAGCGAAAGAAATTTTTACGTCGGGGTAAAACGCCGCAGAAAAAACCGCGAGCGTCGAGACATTCCAGTTTGCCGACTTTACGTCCGGTTTTGGGTTCAATCACCCATACGTCGGTGGCGTCAGGTAAGAGGGCGCGAACTTCTAGTCCGGCTTGGGTCTGGTGCATTCCGAGTACGGAAAAAGGGTCCGCAAAATGTCCTGCAATTAGCGCATTAATCACGTCTCTATCGATACGACTGGACATGGTTTGTCATCCTGTTTTGTGGCGTCACTCCATCTCACTGAATTCAACATCAGGTAGTGACACTTCTTTGACCTGAACGGCGCAGCACACTGTGCATCCTATCTGCGTCGTCCTACCTTCAGGTTAGGCTTAATACCCGTGGGATTAAGCTACCCTTAAAGAATAGCCAATGCTCTGCTTAACTCCTGATAAAAATGAAACATCTGCGTTTACTCCTGTATTACGCAAAAAAAGGGTGACGATGCACCCCTGGTTTAACACAAATTTCCCCGCCGGATGGCGGCGCTGACGCGCCTTATCCGGCCTACAGAACCACACGCAGGCCCGATAAGCGCTGCAATAGCCACTACGCCAACTGGCGCAGCATTCGACGCAGCGGCTCGGCGGCGCCCCATAACAACTGGTCGCCTACGGTAAACGCCGACAAGAACTCTGGCCCCATGTTCAGCTTACGCAGACGACCAACCGGCGTAGTCAACGTGCCGGTCACCGCCGCCGGGGTTAATTCGCGCATAGTGATATCACGATCGTTCGGCACCACTTTCGCCCACGGATTATGTGCCGCCAGCAGTTCTTCCACCGTCGGAATGGATACCTCTTTTTTCAGCTTGATGGTGAACGCCTGGCTGTGACAGCGCAGCGCGCCGACGCGCACACACAAACCATCAACCGGAATCACAGAGGCAGTATTGAGAATCTTGTTGGTTTCCGCCTGGCCTTTCCACTCTTCGCGGCTCTGGCCGTTATCGAGCTGTTTGTCGATCCAGGGGATCAGGCTTCCCGCCAGCGGTACGCCAAAGTTATCAACCGGCAGCTCGCCGCTGCGGGTCAATGCCGTAACTTTGCGTTCAATATCAAGAATTGCGGAAGACGGCGTCGCCAGTTCATCGGCGACATGGCCATACAACTGACCCATCTGGGTTAACAGCTCGCGCATATGGCGCGCGCCGCCGCCGGAGGCGGCCTGATAGGTCGCGACGGATACCCAGTCAACGAGATTATGGGCAAAGAGACCGCCCAGCGACATCAACATCAGGCTAACGGTACAGTTACCGCCCACAAAGGTCTTCACGCCATTGTTCAGGCCGTCGGTAATCACGTCCTGGTTGACCGGGTCGAGAATAATAATGGCATCATCTTTCATGCGCAGCGTAGAAGCCGCATCAATCCAGTAACCCTGCCATCCGCTTTCGCGCAGCTTTGGATAAATTTCGTTGGTATAATCGCCGCCCTGGCAGGTCACGATGATATCGAGCGCTTTTAGCGCATCCAGATCAAAAGCGTCCTGTAGCGTGCCGGTGGAGGTGTCGCCGAAGGTGGGCGCCGCCTGTCCAAACTGGGAGGTAGAAAAGAAAACAGGGCGAATAGCGTCGAAATCGCGCTCCTCTACCATGCGTTGCATGAGAACAGAGCCGACCATTCCGCGCCAGCCGATAAAACCAACATTTTTCATAGCGTTTTTTTCCTGCAAAGAGATGTGCTGTGTATGCGCGCCAGTATCCTGTGGCGCATCCTTCACCATACAAAAAGCAGCCAAAGTCGCAAGTGAAATTAATCAATGATAGCGAAGCCATCAGTAATGCGACTTATCCTGCCTTACCGCGCAAGCAGAAAGTCCAGTGGCGATTATCAGGGAATTTGCGTTAGGAAGGGAATCATTTCCGTCGCTGTTTTATTGATCCTAATTATGGATCAGCGTAGAAATTTTCCTGCTTTTATGCGCGTACTGAAACATGGCGAGGCAAAATGTCGTTGGGCGATTGCCATGCACACCTCAATAAAAAACCGGGTAGCGATTACGCCTTACCCGGCTTACGGTGTCGATATGTGCCCGTTTCCAGGCCCGGTAAGCACAGCGCCACCGAGCAACAAGACTCAGCTCAGCAGTTGGAAAGCAATCATCCCGACAATCGCGCCGACCATGCCGAGGATAGTTTCCATCATCGTCCAGGTCTTCAGCGTCTGCGCTTCGGTCGCGCCGGTAAATTTACCGAACAGCCAGAAGCCGGCGTCGTTAACATGAGAAACCACAATTGAACCGCCGGCGATACAGATAGAGAGCGCCGCCATCTGCGCGCCGGAGAAATTCAGTTGCTCAATGACCGGCATCACCAGACCAACCGCGGTTAAACACGCCACAGTCGCGGAACCCTGAATGATGCGCACCGCCGCCGCCAGCACAAAGCAGGTAATGGCAATCGGCAGTCCCATACCGGTTAACGCTTCGCCCAGCGCCGGGCCGACGCCGGAGTCAACCAGTACCTGTTTGAACACCCCGCCTGCGCCAATCACCAGCAGGATAATGCCCGCCGGTTGCAGCGCGTGGCCGCAGATTTCCATCACTTTGTCTTTCGGCATCCCCTGGCGCATCGCCAGGCCGTAAATCGCTACCAGACAAGCGACCAGAATCGCAGTGAAGGGGTGACCGATAAACTCAAACCATTCGTAAGCGGTGGAACCTTCCGGCACAAAACGCGCGGCGATCGTTTTCAGCCCTACCAGCACCAACGGCAGCAGGATCAGCGACAGGCTGAAGCCGAAAGAAGGCATTTTACCTTCACCCAGATGCGGCTCGGTAATGTCGTCAGGAATACGCAGCTCAACGTAGCGGCTGATAAAATTCCCCCACAGCGGCCCGGCGATAATCATGCCAGGAATGGCGGCGCACAGCCCAATCAGGATCATCCAGCCGAAATCAGCATGCATCTGAGAAGCCAGCAGCATCGGCGCAGGCCCAGGCAACAAAAACGCCGCGGCTGCCGCCACGCCCGCAAACAGCGGAATGACCAGCTTCACCAGGTTTGTGCCGGTATGACGCGCCATAGAGAATGCCACACTTATCAGCAGCACAATCGCCACTTCAAAGAACAGCGGAAGCGCACAAATCAGCCCGGCCAGGCCAATCGCATAGTGCGCGCGGTTATGGCCAAAGGATTTAAGCATCTTGACGGCTATCTGATCGACCGCGCCGGTTTCATGCAGAATCTTGCCGAACATCGCCCCCAGCGCGACCACAATCGCCAGGAATCCCAGCGTGCCGCCCATCCCTTTTTCCATGGTCGCGGCGATTTTATCAAGCGGCATCCCTGAAAAAAGCCCCGCGCCCATCGAGACGACCATTAACGCGACGAAGGCGTGCATACGCGCCTTCATCACCAAAAACAGCAGCAGTAAGACGGAACCGACGGCGGTTAAAACCAGTGTTAATGTACTCACAGCGTACTGCCTTTATTGATGACCTCAATGGTGCTCGCCACGACGCCTTCCAGCGGCTGGTCGATATCCACCACCAGAACATCGCGTTCGTCGGCACCCGGCTCTTGCAGCGTTTCAAACTGCGTCACCAGCATTTGGGTTTTGAAGAAATGACCTTTGCGCGCTTTCAGACGGCTTTCAATGACGTCGAAATCACCTTTCAGGTAGATAAAGGAGAGGTTCGGGTTTCCCTCGCGCAGCAGGTCGCGATAGTGTTTTTTCAGTGCGGAGCAGACGATCAGCGAGATTTTATTGGTACGCTGCATCGCGAAAGCGGCGTCGTTCAGCGCCTGTAACCACGGTTTGCGGTCATCATCATTCAACGGCTCGCCGGAAGCCATTTTTTCAATATTGCAGCGCGGATGCAGAAAATCGCCGTCCAGAAACGCGGCATGAAGCTGATGCGCCACGGCGCTTGCGACAGCGGATTTACCGCTGCCTGATACGCCCATCAGAACGTAAACGTGGTGATCATGATTAGTCGTGCTCAAAGCGGGCCCCCACTCTACAAGTTGCAAAATTTGTTACGGGTAACTGTTATCGGTAACATTGTCCAACCGCACCATTCACGACGCAATGACCATTCGTGCCAAAAGTGAATAAGTGTGAGCTACTTCAAAGTTGTCAGACTAAATAGATCCGCCCGGTGACAAGGTGAAACCTAAATCTAACATTTTCGGCGTGACCGTTTCGCCGCGAATGCGGGCCAACAGACGCTCCGCGCCAATGCTGCCCATTCGCTCGCGCGGCGTCAGGACGCTTGCCAGACGCGGTTCCATCACCTGGCCGATGTCATGACCGTGGAACCCGGCGATCGCCATGTCGTCCGGGATTTTTAGCCCCAGGCGCTGGCATTCGAAGGCCGCCCCCACCGCCAGGTCATCGTTGGTGCAAAAAATACCGTCAAGCTGTGGGTATTCACGTCGCGCCTGGCGCATGAGTTCGATACCGGAAGAGTAGGATGAAGATTGCTCCATCATCACACTGTAAGGAACCAGACCGGCGTCCCGCATCGCCTGTTCATAGCCCTTCTGCTTGATGATAGTACGTTCGTCGAGGCGCGCCCCCAGATAGGCGATATGACGATGACCGCGCGCGATAATCGCGGCGGTCATCTGACGGGCGGCCTCGAAGTTGTCAAAACCAACGGCAATATCGAGACACGGCGACTGGCTGTCCATCAGTTCCACCACCGGAATCCCGGCGACTTCGATCATTTTTAAGGTGCGCGGCGTATGGGTACGCTCAGTGAGGATCAGGCCGTCGATATTCCAGGAGAGCATCGATTCCAGGCGCTCCTGCTCCATCTCCGGTTTATAGCCGTAGTGCGCCAGCATGGTCTGATACCCGTGGGCATCGGTGACGGCCTCAATGCCGCGTAACACTTCCGCAAAGACCTGGTTGGTTAAAGACGGCAGCAGAACGCCAATGGCGCGGCTGGTGGCGTTGGAAAGAATGTCAGGCGCGCGATTAGGAATGTACCCGAGCTCATCAAGCGCAGCCGCAATTTTACCCCGCAGCGCGACGGAGACCTGCTCCGGATTACGCAAAAAACGGCTGACCGTCATTTTGGTCACGCCCACGCGGTCGGCTACATCCTGAAGTACGGGTCTTTTCTTTTTCATCGTCCTGAAAGGTATAAAAGGGATAGATTTGCCCAGTTTACCACGGACGTGCGTGAACCTTCGCAGAGAAAAAAAGGAGTTTTTTATTGTGAGAAATACACAAAATCATTCGAGTTGCATCAAGGCGGCGAGGCAGTGACAAATTCGTCAGGAACGAATTTGAACAACCGAAGGTTGCCTCTGGTGAGGGACAAGGATGTCCCTCAGTAAATCCCCGGGAGCGTACATTAAGTACGCGACCGGGGTGAGCGACAAATCTGCCGGGAGCAGATTTGAACGCTGCTCGCAGCGGCCCCGAAGGGGCGAGGCCTATGGATGGGCCGAGTAATAAAGCCAACACAGATGCAGCTTGAAGGATGACGTGTATTTTTAGACTGGCGGCAAGTCAAACAACAACACTTCGCTGTCGCTGTCGGCATGAATCGAGATTGCCTGCTCATCCCAAATCGCCAGGCCGTCGCTGGTGGTGGCTTTAGTACCGTTAATGGTCACGTTACCTTTTACCACCTGGATCCAGACGCGGCGCTCAGCGGCAATCTGATGCACCGACTGCTCATCTTTGAGCAGCGCCCAGCGGTACAGCTCCATATCCTGGTGGACCTTCAGCGAACCATCGCGAGCATCTGGCGAAAGCACCAGTTGCTTGCCCTGCGCGGCGTCGAAGCGACGCTGTTCGTAGCGCGGCGTGATGCCGGTTTCTTGCGGAATGATCCAGATCTGGTACAGCCGCAGACGATCCGTTTTGCTCGGGTTGTACTCGGAGTGGCGAACGCCGGTCCCGGCGCTCATAATCTGGAATTCACCTGCCGGAACCTGTTCTTTATTGCCCATACTGTCCTGGTGTTCTACAGCGCCTTCCAGTACATAGGTCAAAATTTCCATGTCTTTATGCGGATGCGTGCCGAAACCCTGGCCTGCGTCGATCACATCGTCGTTAATCACACGCAGCGCCGAGAACCCCATAAAGTTCGGATCGTAATAATCGGCAAAAGAAAAGGTATGCCAGGAGTCAAGCCAGCCATGATTCGCATGACCGCGGTCGTTTGCTTTGCGTAAGTAGATCATTGTGTTCACCCCCAGATGTTTTCGATGGAATAAGTGTGGACTCATTCCGTCCGGGATCATAGAGGGTGAAAATTGACTCCTCTGTTCAAAAAATATGAATAAGCGCAGAGGAGTCTGTAAGGGCTATTTAGCGAGGGTTATCGTCGCAGGCGTTGCCTGTTCGAAAGCACGTTCGAGGATTTCCAGGTTGGTAAGAACTTCAGATTCCTTGACGTAATTAGGCGTACCGACGGTCAACGTCTGGTACAGCGCATCATAGACGCGACCATAGTCACCCGTTTCCGGTTTCACCTCTTCTTTCACCGTAACGCCGTCGTCATTGACATACTCCAGCACACCGACGGATTCGTCAGCGGCAAAACCCGGCTCGCCAGGCATAATGTTCGCTTTCAGGCTGGTTTCTTGTTGATCGATACCGTATTTCACAAACGAACCTTTGGTGCCGTGAACAATAAACTTCGGATAGTCGATTTTCACCAGATGGCTGGTTTTAACGATAGCCTTCAAATCGCCATAAAACAGTTGCGCTTCAAAGGTGTCATCCGGATTCGCTTTATTACGCAGGCTACGAATGTCATACGCGACATGATCCGGGCGGCCAAATAGCGAAATAATTTGATCCATGGTGTGGACGCCAAGTCCGTAGAAAGCGCCGTCCTGCGGCAGGCCCGGTTTGGTTTCTGCTACCGGGCGGTAATAATCGAAATGGCTTTCAATTTCGACAATCTTGCCCAGTTTCCCGCTCTCAATCGCTTTTTTAGCCGTGAGAAAACAGGAATCAAAACGCCGATTCTGATACGGCGTAACGGTCAGTCCTTTGCTTCGCGCCAGGTCGAACAACACTTTTGCCTCCGCCAGCGTCGGCGTGAAAGGTTTCTCAACCAGCACATTTTTACCCGCTTCCAGCGCGCGTTTAGCGTATTCGAAATGGCTGTCAGCATGGGTACAGACGATCACCAGCTTTACCTGCGGATCGCCCAACACCTCATCCAGATCGCTGGTGAAGTGAATATGTGAATAGTGCGGCGCCTGCTCTTCCGGTTTAGCGTGACGACGGAAAATATGCGCGACATGCCAGGTATCTTTCCGATTCAGAACATAGGGGAGATGGTAACGGGTGGTACTTTTGCCAAATCCAATAAATGCGCAGTGTAAGGTCATGAGACGATCCTTTTGAAGATGATTGTCTACACCATAGCGCAAAGCGTGAGGAGACTGAATGTTGGATTCTTTGCCGGATGCGGCGTTGCCTTTTCGGGCCTACAAAAGCAGATGCCTCAAGATCGGGCGTCGGCGTCGCGGTCAGTTTGTTCACGGCAAGCGCGCAGGGCCCGGAGCGTACTAAATGTACGTGAGGAGCACGAACACTTCCCGGGGACAAAATGACAAGTAAGCCAGGCTGAAACAAAACCAAAAAAAAAGCCAGCAAAAGCTGGCCAAAATAATACTGGAAGCAATGTGAGCAATGTCGTGCTTTCAGGTTCTCCGTAGGGGTTCCCCTGAATGCAAGGCAATAATAATCATTCTCATTCGCAGTTGTCTACTTCTTTTTGCAAAAAAAATGCGGTTGACGGAATTTTCTTTCTCAGCGAGTGTAAATACACAATTAACCCTGCAGGAGATAAGGAATGAGTGAAATAGTGATACGCCACGCTGAACCGAAAGATTACGACGCCATTCGTCAGATCCACGCCCAGCCGGAGGTGTACCACAACACGCTACAGGTTCCTCATCCTTCCCTCGAAATGTGGCAGGCGCGGCTAACCGAGCAAGCCGGGGTTAAACAACTGGTTGCCTGCATTGACGATATTGTCGTTGGCCATCTTTCTATTCAGGTCACCCAACGCCCTCGCCGCAGCCACGTGGCCGATTTTGGTATCTGCGTGGATGCCCGGTGGCACAATCGTGGCATTGCCAGCGCGCTGATCCGCACCATGATCGACATGTGCGATAACTGGCTGCGCGTTGACCGTATTGAGTTAACGGTGTTTGTTGATAACGAGCCCGCCGTGGCGGTGTATAAGAAGTACGGCTTTGAAATCGAAGGCACCGGTAAGAAATACGGCCTGCGCAACGGTGAGTACGTTGATGCGTACTTTATGGCGCGCGTGAAATAGCGCTTCCCCGCCCCACCCTGTGGGGCGAAACGTCACAAACCTTCACAACATTCCAGTTATTGCAACCTACTTCCCCTATATCAAAACAATAACCATCTGAATTTCATGGTTATTGCCGCTTTAAGCTTTATCACCGTTTTTTTCGTAATTTTAGCAATATTAATATTACATTTTTGTTTTTTTTTGGTTTCTGCCATCACTTTATGGTGACAATCACAACAATATACTCCTCCCGGGACTAATTTAACCACGGTGAGGTAAAAAATGAAATTTGAACGCCATCATAGAATATTGAAGGAACTCAGTATTTCGGGAGTTGTAAAAGTTTCAAATCTGGCGAAAAGTCTCAAGGTAACAAAGGAAACTATTCGTTCAGATCTCAATGAACTTGCCGGACAGGGATATCTTACTCGCTGTCATGGTGGTGCATTTATTACCCTTGATTCTCTTGATAACGTCGCAAAAAATGAAATTGCTTATGTGCTGGAAAAATATGAATCAGCGCAGAAAATAAAAAAAGGTCTCTCTGCCATGAAAAATAATGTATGTGTTATTGGCTCGTTCAATGTTGATATCATCAGTTATCTACCGAGATTACCCTCAACGGGAGAATCATTGCTGGCCGATAAATTTATTTTTTCACCCGGCGGTAAGGGATGTAATCAGGCATTAGCAGCAAGCTATGCCGATTCTGATGTGCATTTTATTACTAAAGTCGGCTCAGACCATTTTAGCGATTACGCCATTAATTTTATAAACTCATCAAAAATCCATAAAAGTGTTATCTACCAGACCAAAGAAACACAAACAGGTACAGCAACCATCATGGTGAATGGAGATACCGGAGATAACGTCATCGCTATCTACCCTGGCGCCAACATGACAATTTCCCCTGATGAAATCACCATTCAGAAAGAAGCCATTGTTCATTCAGATATTGTTCTTGTCCAACTGGAGACGAATTACGAAGCGCTGCAGCAAACAATTCGTCTCGCACAAAAAAATGACATACCGGTCATTATCAATCCAGCGCCATACAATGACATGGTTAACACCATCATTGATAACATTGACTATATTACGCCAAATGAAACGGAAGCAGGCCTGCTGGCCAATATGGCGGTTAATGATATCGAATCAGCCAAATGCGCGGCCAAAATTATTCACCAGAAAGGCGTCAAAAATACCATTATTACATTAGGTAGCAAAGGTTCGCTTGCTTATGATGGCACACAATTCATCTATTCTCCGGCATTTCCGGCAGTTGTAAAAAATACTGCGGGAGCGGGTGACGCTTTCAATGGCGCCCTCGCATCTGGCCTTGCAAAAGGAAAGTCACTGGCATCCGCATTGTGCTACGCCAGCGCATTTGCCTCACTTGCGGTTGAAACGCCTAATGCCTCTGATATGCCGGAAAACGACTCCGTTCTTCATCGTATTCAGGGTTCACATTACAAACAAACTATCTCTACTCACTAAATCAAGGAGCAGACTATGAACAATACGCAGAAAAAACTAAAGGTGCTCTTTATTGGAGAATCCTGGCATATTCATATGATTCATTCAAAAGGTTATGACAGTTTCACCTCCAGTAAATATGAAGAAGGCGCTACATGGTTACTGGAATGCCTGAGGAAAGGCGGCGTTGATATTGATTACATGCCTGCCCACACGGTACAAATTGCCTTTCCAGAGAGTATTGACGAATTAAACCGTTACGATGTGATTGTTATTAGCGACATTGGTAGTAATACCTTCCTGTTGCAAAACGAGACATTTTATCAGCTAAAAATAAAACCAAACGCTCTGGAGTCCATTAAAGAGTACGTCAAAAATGGCGGTGGACTACTCATGATTGGCGGTTATCTGTCATTTATGGGTATTGAGGCAAAAGCCAATTATAAGAACACCGTTCTTGCTGAGGTTCTGCCAGTTATTATGCTTGATGGCGATGACCGGGTAGAAAAGCCCGAGGGTATCTGTGCTGAGGCTGTCTCACCTGAACATCCTGTTGTTAACGGGTTCTCAGATTATCCGGTATTTCTTGGATATAACCAGGCCGTCGCCAGAGACGATGCCGATGTCGTATTAACAATAAATAATGACCCATTGTTAGTGTTCGGTGAATACCAACAGGGTAAAACCGCCTGCTTTATGAGTGACTGCTCCCCACACTGGGGAACCCAGCAGTTTATGTCATGGCCATTTTATACCGACCTGTGGGTCAACACGCTTCAATTCATCGCCAGAAAATAAAAAACAATGGAGTAACGAAAGTTACTCCTTTTATAAAATATAAGGATTGATGTATGAACAAGAATAAGTACTCAACCCCCTTACTGATGCTTGCCACCATCTTAGCCGGTATGCTTTCCCCGATGCAGTCTGCCGTTAATGGGCAGTTAGGACATTGGTTACAAGACGGTAATGCTTGCGCAGTAATCTCGTTTGCCAGCGGTCTGGTCGTCATGTTTTTTATTATTATTGCGCGCAAAGAAACACGCCAGCAATTCGCCTCAATCCCTACTCTGATTAAAAAGAGAAAAATCCCGCTATGGAATTGGTTTGCAGGATTATGCGGGGCGATGGTCGTATTTTCTGAAGGCGCATCCGCCAGCGCGCTGGGCGTTGCCACCTTTCAAACGGCATTAATTTCTGCCCTGCTTCTTTCCGGCCTGCTGTGCGACCGTTTTGGCATCGGTGTGGAGGAGAAGAAATATTTTACGCCATGGCGCATTACTGGCGCATTGTTCGCCGTTATCGCCACCATTTTTGTCGTGTCGCCACAGTGGCACTCAACCTCGTTTATCCTGCTCGCTATCCTCCCCTTTTTGGCAGGGTTACTCGCTGGCTGGCAGCCTGCGGGGAATGCGAAAGTCGCCGAGGCAACGGGCTCCATGCTGGTGTCCATTACATGGAACTTCATCGTCGGCTTTTGTGTCCTGGGCGCGGCGCTGGCGATACGTATCGCATTAGGCCATGTCACCATTCAGTTACCCGATACATGGTGGATGTATCTCGGTGGTCCGCTGGGTCTGCTGTCCATCGGGCTAATGGCGATTCTGGTGAGAGGCTTAGGGCTATTGATGCTGGGCGTAGCGTCAACAGCAGGCCAACTGCTTGGCTCAGTGCTAATTGATGAATTGATCCCTTCATTAGGCAATACGGTCTACCTGGTCACCATCATCGGTACGCTGTTCGCGTTAGTCGGTGCGATTGTGACCACCATCCCTGAATACAGAGCATCCAAAATGGCGCAAAGAATGGAGGTGTCAGAATGAAAGGTTTCCTGCAAACCGTAACAGGCCCGGTGGCGCATACGGATATGGGGCTGACGCTACCGCATGAACATCTGTTTAACGATCTGTCTTCGGTCGTAGACGAGCCACATTATGCTTTTTCACAGCAACTGGTGGGAAAGAAAGTCAGTGCTGACCTGCAGTGGGGGCTGAAACACGACCCATACTGCTGCGCCGATAACATGGACCGCAAAGAGATTGATGATGTTATCTTCGAAATCAATAACTTTATGTCTTTAGGCGGCAGGACGATTGTCGACGCCACCGGTTCAGAATCCATTGGACGGGACGCCTCAGCGCTACGAGAAGTTGCCTTAAAAACGGGTTTGAATATCGTTGCGTCATCCGGACCTTATCTGGAGAAATTTGAAAGCACTCGGATCCATAAACCTGTTGAGCTGTTAGCCTCACTCATTGATAAAGAACTGAATCAGGGTATTGGCGAGACGGATATTCGCGCTGGCATGATCGGTGAAATCGGCGTATCTCCCGCGTTTACCCAAGCGGAGCGTAACAGCCTGCGGGCAGCGTCTCTGGCACAATGTAACAACCCCCATACGGCGATGAATATCCATATGCCAGGGTGGCTGCGACTGGGTGATGAGGTGCTGGATATCGTGCTGGAAGAAATGAACGTCTCTCCGGCAAAAGTCTCGCTGGCGCATTCGGACCCTTCAGGAAAAGATGTCGTCTATCAACGTAAAATGCTCGACCGTGGCGTATGGCTTGAATTTGACATGATTGGTCTGGACATCACCTTCCCAAAAGAAGGTGTCGCGCCGGGCGTTCAGGAGACCGCAGATGCAGTAGCGAATCTGATTGCACTGGGTTACGCCGACCAAATCGTTTTAAGCCATGATGTTTTTCTCAAACAGATGTGGGCGAAAAATGGCGGAAATGGCTGGGGGTTTGTCCCGAATGTCTTCCTCGCCTATCTGGCTGCTCGCGGAGTAGACAACGATACTCTGCGCAAGCTTTGTATTGATAATCCAGCCCGATTACTCACAGCATAATCTGCAAATAGCCCGGTGTCTGACACCGGGCCTGGAATTAAAAATCAGTATCCCGCCGTTAAATCATCCACGGAACGCGGGTCAGACGCGCCATACAGTTCGCCATCCGGTCCAACCATAATACTTTGGGTGCTGCCCATCGCTTCTTTCAGCGCCACTTTCTGCCCTTTCTGTTCCAGCAACTTTAGCGTATCGGGGCTGAAGCCCTTTTCTACCCGCAGTTCGTCCGGCAACCATTGATGATGGAAGCGCGGCGCGTTGGTCGCTTCGGCGACACTCATGCCGAAATCAATGCTGTTCACTACCATTTGCAGCACGGTAGTGATGATTCGACTCCCGCCAGGACTGCCGGTCACCAGCCAGGTTTTGCCCTCTTTAACGACGATAGTGGGCGACATCGACGACAGCGGACGTTTTTTTGGTTCGACTGCGTTAGCATCGCCGCCCACCAGGCCATAAACATTAGGTACACCGGGTTTAGCAGAAAAATCATCCATTTGATTATTCAGCAGAATACCGGTATTTCCCGCCACAATTCCTGTGCCGAAGGTGGTGTTCAGGGTATAGGTCACCGCCACAGCATTGCCGTCTTTATCCACCACCGAGAAGTGGGTGGTCTGGTTGCTTTCATACGGGGCGAGCTTGCCCGGTTTTATCTGGCTGGAAGGTTTGGCCTTGTTGATATCAATTTGATCGGCCAGCGTTTTCGCATAGGCTTTGTGGGTCAGCGCCTGCCACGGCACTTTCACAAAGTCCGGATCGCCCAGATACTCTGAGCGGTCAGCGTAGGCGTATTTTTCCGCTTCCGCCATGATTTGCATGGCATCGGCGCTGCCAAAGCCGTACTTCTTCATGTCGAAGTTTTCAAGAATATTAAGGATCTGTACGATGTGAATACCGCCCGAGGACGGCGGCGGCATGGAGAAAACCTGATACCCGCGATAGTCACCGCTGATTGGCGTACGCTCAACGGCTTTATAGCTGGCTAAATCCTCTTTGGTCATCAGACCGCCGCTCTTCTGCATTTCCCCGGCAATCTGGTCGGCAATCGCCCCTTTATAAAACGCAGCCGGGCCGTTTTCGGCAATCATTTCCAGGCTTTTCGCCAGATTCTTCTGGACCAGCTTATCGCCTTTTTTCAGCGGCTCGCCGTCTTTCCAGAAAATGGCTTTGCTGTTCTCATGGTTGGGGATCACTTCGCTGCCGTAAGTTTTTAAGTCGTTGGCCAGCGCATCGTTAACCACAAAACCCTCTTCCGCCAGCTTCATCGCCGGACGCACCACTTTATTCAGCGGCATCGTGCCATATTTCTCCAGCGCCAGCGAGAACCCCGCCACGGTGCCAGGCGTACCGGATGCCAGATGCGACGTCAGCGACTTTTTCGCATCGGCGTTACCCTGATCGTCGAGGAACATATCACGGGTCGCGGCAGCCGGCGCCATTTCACGAAAATCGATCGCCGTGGTAGCGCCATCTTTAGTGCGCAGCAGCATAAATCCCCCGCCGCCCAGATTCCCGGCTTGCGGATGCGTGACAGCCAGCGCATAGCCCACGGCCACGGCGGCATCCACGGCATTACCGCCCTGCTTTAAGATATCCACGCCAACCTGCGTCGCCATTGCATCCACCGAGGCCACCATCCCTTGCGTCGCCCGTACAGGATGAAAGACATCTTCTTCAACACCATAGGAGACTGGCGGCGCGACGGGAGGATTGGCCACCGCGCTAAACGTCCCCCCAGCCAGCAGAGCGGCAATCGCCACCCAGCGCATAAACGTTGGTTTCATCGTTGTTTTTCTCCAGATAAATGGGTGTATGTCCCGTTTAATCCTGGTCTACAACGCTTAAAAAATCATCATCATGGCGAAATAGAGGTACACTTAAAAAGAGGCCTCATCGGGAGGAGACGACAATGAAACGCTTACTACTTATTACGGCTTTGTTACCCTTTGCTGTATTGGCCCAGCCAATTAACACTATGAATAATCCTAATCAGCCAGGTTATCAGATTCCCAGCCAGCAGCGTATGCAGACGCAGATGCAAACGCAGCAGATTCAGCAGCAGGGTATGTTGAAACAACAGATGCAAACGCAGGCGCGCAGCCAGCAGCAAAATCTACAGTCGCAGTTGAATGCCAATACGCAGCGGGTTCAGCAGGGACAGCCGGGCAACGGTATGCTCGGTCAGCAAACGCTGCCCAATACGCAGGGCGGAATGCTCAGCGGCAGCGGAAATCCGGACCGGATGCTAAACCATTCCCAGCCAATGTTGCAGCAGGACAGCGGGACGCCGCAGCCTGACATCCCGCTGAAAACCATCAGCCCTTAAAACTGACGGCCCTTAAAACTGAAAGTGAGGGCCGATGTCATCAATGCGATCGGTGCAGATACAATCCACGCCCCAGCGCAGCAGCTCTGCCGCCCGCTGGGGCTGATTGACGGTATACACCAGAATCCGCAGACCCGCGGCTTTAATCTCTTGCACTCGCGTCTCATCGAGTAATTTATGGTTGAGATGGAGGGAAACACAGCCCAGACGGGTCGTCAGTTCACGCCAGTCTTCACGCCATTTATCCAGCAGTAACCCGCGCGGCAGTTCAGGTGCTGCCGCCTGCGCCGCTTCCAGCGCCTCTATCTCAAAGGAAGAAAGCAGCGGCGGTGTCATCCCGGCCCACAGTTCGCGGGCGGCCAACGCCACGACACGTCCTGTTAGCCTTCCGCTCCCCGTTGTCGGTTTGATCTCAATATTCGCCATCATGCCGTGTTTACGGCAGCGCTCCGCCACCTGCGAGAGCAACGGCAGCGGCTCGCCTTTAAATTCGCCGCTAAACCAACCGCCAGCGTCCACACGCAATAAATCCTGCCAGTTCAACTCGCCCGCCACGCCCCAACCATTGCTGGTGCGCTCCAGGTTATCGTCATGCAGCAGGAAAATTTCGCCGTCTTTCGACAGCTTGGCATCAAACTCAATCATGGTGTGCCCGTATCGCGCGCCCACGTCAATCGCCGCCAGAGTGTTTTCCGGCGCCAGTTTACCGCCGCCGCGATGGGCGACAATGTGGGGATAAGGCCAGTTACTCATACACGTTGTCCTGTTTCGCCATCAAAAAGATGCCGCTGATGTTCCGGCAGATGCAGCCATAGCGTACTGCCCGCCGCCGGGCGCTGCTGATGCGCCAACCGCACCACCAGTTTCTGATCGCCCCAGTGCCCATGCGCCAGATTATCCGCGCCCAGAATCTCCAGCGTGTCTACCGTTAACGGCACGCCGCCTTCCGCCTGCGAGCTTAACGCAATATGCTCCGGGCGGATACCCAGCGTCATGTTACGTCCGGCATGACCCCGATAGTCCGCACCTATCGGCAACGCCAGACCGCCAGGCAATTCGAAACGGTCGCCGGAAGCGCTAATAACGCCGTCCAACAGATTCATCGCTGGGCTGCCGATAAAGCTCGCCACGAAGCGACTGGCCGGTTTTTCATACACCTCTACCGGCGTGCCAATCTGTTCTGCGACGCCTTTATTCATCACCATCACCCGCTGGGCCAGCGTCATCGCCTCTACCTGATCGTGAGTAACATAGAGCGAGGTGGTACGAAGGCGACGATGCAGATGTTGTAACTCCAGACGCATCTGCACGCGCAGCTTGGCGTCGAGGTTAGAGAGCGGTTCGTCGAATAAAAAGACTGCCGGCTCGCGGACGATCGCGCGCCCCATTGCCACGCGCTGCCGTTGACCGCCGGAAAGCTCGCGTGGACGGCGTTTAAGCAGGCCGTCCAGCTCCAGAATGCGCGCCGCCTCCCGCACACGTTCTTCAATATGCGCTTTGCTCATACCGCGAATTTTCAGTCCCCACGCCATGTTCTCCTCTACGCTCATATGGGGATAGAGAGCATAGTTCTGAAATACCATCGCGATGCCGCGATCTTTGGGCTCCATCTCGGTGACCCGTTTGCGATCAATCCAGATATCGCCGCTGGTCACGCGTTCCAGACCGGCCACCATCCGCAACAACGTTGATTTGCCGCAGCCGGACGGCCCGACCATCACGATAAATTCGCCATCCGCCACGTCCAGCGTCAGCGGTTGAATGACCTGGGTTTTGCCGTCCCAGCTTTTGGTTACTGCCTGTAGTTTTAAACCAGCCATTTTTATTTCTCACTGTCCACTAAACCACGCACAAACGCCCGTTGCATGGCTAACACAATTACGACCGGGGGAATCAGAGTCAGCAGCATTGCCGCCATCACCTGGTTCCATTGCGTGGTACCTTCGCCAGTGGCGATCATCCCTTTGATACCCGCTACGGCAGTGCCAAGATTCACGTCGGTGATAATCAACAGCGGCCACAGATACTGGTTCCAGCCGTAGATAAAGGTGATGACGAATAACGCCGCCAGGTTGGTTTTTGACAGCGGCAACACGATGTCGCGGAAAAAGCGCATCGGCGACGCGCCGTCAATACGGGCCGCCTCCACCAGTTCATCCGGAAGCGTCATGAAGAACTGACGAAACAGGAAAGTGGCGGTAGCGGACGCCATCAGCGGTAGCGTCAGACCGGCATAGCTGTCGAGCATTTTCAGGTTGGCGATCACTTCCACCGTCGGGAAGATACGCACTTCAACCGGCAACATCAGGGTGATAAAAATCATCCAGAAGAACAGGTTACGCAGGGGAAAACGAAACCAGACGATGGCGAATGCGGAAAGCATAGATACCGTGATTTTGCCTACCGTAATGCTGAACGCCATAATGAAACTGTTAAGCATCATCAGCCAGAATGGCGCGCTATTAACACCGACGCCGTTGACCCAAATAGTTTTGATATTCTCCAGTAACTGCGTGCCGGGAAGCAGCGTCATCGGCGTCTCAAACACCGCGCGGTCGTCCAGCGTCGCCGCGACAAACGCGACATACAGCGGAAACAAAATGACCGCGATCCCCAGAATCAGCATGGTATGGCTGAATATTGTCAGCCCGCGACGATTCTCTATCATTGGTAACGCACCTTACTTTCCACATAGCGGAACTGCACCACCGTCAGAATGATGACGAGGAACATCAACACCACCGACTGCGCGGCGGACGCCGAGAGATCCAGGCCGGTAAACCCTTCGCGATAAATCTTATAAATCAGCGTCGTGGTGGCTTGTACCGGCCCGCCGGCGGTCGCGGCGTCGATCACCGGGAAGGTGTCGAAAAAGGCATACACCAGGTTGACCACCAGCAGGAAGAAACTGACCGGCGCAATAAGCGGCAAAGAAAGCCGGAAGAAACGACGAATCGGCCCGGCGCCGTCAATGGCCGCCGCTTCCACCAGCGAGCGGGGAATGGATTGCAGCGCGGCAAAGAAGAATAAAAAGTTGTAACTAATCTGCTTCCATACTGACGCAAATACCACCAGGAACATCGCCTGACCGCTGTTTTGCGCGTGGTTCCAGTCATAGCCGAATTCGCCGAGGAAATGGGTGATTAATCCCCGCCCCGGGTTAAACAGGAAAATCCACAATACGGCGGCGACGGCGGGCGCGACGGCATAGGGCAGCAGCATCAGCGTCTGATAAAAACGGCTGCCGCGCACCACGTAATCCACCAGGGCGGCGAAAAACAATGAGACCAGCAGGCCGCTAAACGTGACCAACGCGCTGAATTTAATCGTCGTCCAGAAGGCGTCGAGATAATAACTGTCGTGAAAAAGCGCGACGAAATTCTCCAGCCCGACAAATTGGCTGGAAAAACCAAACGGATCGACGCTTTGCAGCGAATACCACAGCGCTTCGCCCGCAGGCCAGATAAAGAAAATAACGGTGATAACCAACTGCGGAGCAACCAGTAAATACGGCAGCCAGCGCGAGCGGAACACCGGACGGGATGATGACATGAAGATTCTTTTCCTGGAAGGTGCCGGATGGCGGTGCAAGCACCTTATCCAGCCTACAAACGCTGTAGGCCTGATAAGCGCAGCGCCATCAGGCACTTATACACTTAAGATTTGCTCGCTTTCTCAAAACGACGCAGTAACTGATTCCCGCGATCCACCGCGGTATCCAACGCCTGTTGTGGGGTTTTCTTCCCGGTCCAGACGCTTTCCAGCTCTTCGTCCACGATGGTACGAATCTGCGGCATATTGCCCAGACGCAAGCCTTTGGTGAAGGGTAACGGCGGCTTATTCAACATCTGGCGAGTGGCGATATCCGCACCGGGGTTTTTATCGTAATAACCCTGCTCGCGGGTCAGCTCGTAGGCGGCGGTGGTAATCGGCAGGTAGCCGGTTTTTTGATGCCATTCAGCAGCGTTTTCCGGTTTTGCCAGGAAGTCGAGGAATTTGGCGACGCCGGTATAGGTTTCTTTATCTTTACCCTGCATGACCCATAGACTGGCTCCGCCGATAATGGCGTTTTGCGGCGCGCCCTTGATATCAGCGTCGTACGGCATCATACCCACGCCATAGTTAAATTTGGCATACTGGCGGATATTGGCGAGCGAACCGGAGGACGCGGTTGTCATCGCGCAGTCACCGTTATAAAACTTCTCGGTAGACTCGTCCTTACGCCCAACATAGCTAAAATCGCCTTTTTTATTCATCTCTTCCAGCAGCGCGATATGTTTCACCTGCTCTGGCTTATTAAACTCCAGCACCGCATCTGTACCGTCAAAACCATTGTTTTTACTGGCGAAGGGGAGACCGTTCCAGGCGCTGAAGTTTTCCAGTTGGATCCAACCTTGCCAGCCGCTGGCGTAACCGCATTTCATGCCTGCCGCTCTCAGTTTCGCGGTATAGTCAGCCAGCTCCTGCCAGGTTTTCGGCGGCTGTTCCGGATCTAAACCGGCTTTCTTAAAGGCGTCTTTGTTGTAGTACAGTACCGGCGTGGAGCTGTTAAAGGGCTGGGAGAGCAGATGCCCGCTTTTAGCATCGGTGTAGTAGCCTGCAACGGTTGGTACAAACTGGGACTCGTCAAAGTTAATACCGGCGTCTTTAAACACTTCATAAACCGGCTTAATGGCTTTCGAGGCCATCATGGTCGCTGTCCCAACCTCATAAACCTGCAATATTGCCGGCGCGTTGCCGGTACGGAATGCCGCGATCCCGGCGCTCAGGTTCTGTTCATAGTTCCCCTTATAGACCGGAACGATTTTGTAATCCGGATTGGCCTGGTTGAAACGTTGCGCCAGTGAATCAACTTCTTTGCCTAACTCCCCTTCCATTGAATGCCAGAATGGAATAGTGGTGACGGCCAACGCCTGACCCGTAAATGCCAGACTCAGCGCCAGTCCTAAAGCTGTATGTCGTAACGATATCATCGGTTATCTCTCTTTTTGTGCCGGGATGCGCGATATCACGCGTTTTATGTTCGCGGGGGTAACATGACATGCTCGAATGACAGAAAAATAACTTTTTTATTACAAAAAAAAGATAGTAAGGCGACAGAGAGATGGCAAGGCAGTGAAAGCGCCGGAAAAGAAAAGTGGGAGCTACGGCACGGATAGGTACGACATTATTCTCGGGGGCGGCGCACATGCCGTAACCCAACCAGGCGGAGCGTCGCCGGGATTAACGTCTCAGGCACGTAAGCGAACGGCAATTTGTTCCAGCGTAAGCCGCCCTGCCGCCGCATCGACTGTCATATCGACAAAATCCGGATTCGCAGCGAGTGAGATCCCGTTACGCTTTAAAAACAGCAGCGTAATAAATAAGGCGGTGCGTTTGTTACCATCATTGAAGATATACCCACGGGATATAGTGAGCAAATGCATTGCCGCCAGCAGCCACACGTCGGTCACCCCTTCATATTCGATTTGATTGAGTACCCGATACATTAGCGCTTCCGCGCGGCCAGGATCAGGCATGCCTGTTACACCAGGCGTAACGCGGAGAAGCCTGTCGTGAAACTGAATTATCTCTTCCGCTGAGATAAGTTGTAGGGTCATTTATCCGCCAGCTTCCTGAGCTCATTGCCATGAACCGCCATAATGGCAGCAAACTCATCATCCATTCGCGCCGTCTGATAACGCTCAAACTCCTCGGCGCTGATGATCACTGCGGACTTATGCCCACGACGCGTGATGGTGACAGGGCCCGCCGTTACCGCGCTTTCCAGGACTTCGGCCAGATTTTGCCGCGCTTCGCTATAGTTAACCGTACGCATAAACACCTCCCCAGTTGTACATGTTTATTGTACAACAAACATGTACAAAAAAAGAGCCATCAGGCTCTTTTGAAAAATTTTACCGCTTGCCGTTACCGGGGGGCGGCGCACGCGCTTCCCCCTGGCACAGTCTAACCGCCCAGATAGGCGCTGCGCACCGCTTCGTTCGCCAGCAGCGCATCACCGGTATCGGATAGCACTACGTGGCCGTTTTCCAGCACATAACCGCGGTCGGCGAGCTTCAGCGCCTGGTTGGCGTTCTGCTCGACAAGGAAGATAGTCATACCCTGCTCGCGCAACTGCTCAATGGTGTCGAAGATCTGCTGGATGATGATCGGCGCCAGCCCCAGCGACGGTTCATCCAGCAGCAATAGCCTCGGCTGGCTCATCAGCGCGCGGCCAATCGCCAGCATCTGCTGTTCGCCGCCGGACATGGTGCCCGCTCGCTGGATACGGCGCTCATGCAGGCGCGGAAACAGCTCGTACACCCACTTGATACGCTCCTGAAACCGATCGCGCTCGGCAAAAAAACCGCCCATCGCCAGGTTCTCTTCTACCGTCATCCGCGAGAAGACGCGCCGCCCTTCCGGCACTATCGCCACCGCTTCACGCATGATTTTCGCCGTCTGCCAGTCGGTGATGTCTTTACCGTCAAACACCACCCGTCCGCTGGAGGCGCGCGGATCGCCGCACAAGGTGCCAAGCAGCGTCGTTTTCCCCGCGCCGTTAGCGCCAATCAGGGTAACGATTTCCCCCTGGTTGATGTGCAGACTGACGTCGTGCAGCGCCTGAATCTTGCCGTAGTGGGCGCTGACTTTTTCAAACGTTAACATCGTTTTTTCCATCTTATGCCTCACCCAGATAAGCGCGGATGACGTCCGGGTTGTTGCGGATCTCTTCCGGCGTGCCGTTCGCCAGCGGCGTGCCCTGGTTCACCACGTAAATGCGATCGGAAATGCCCATCACCAGCTTCATATCGTGTTCAATCAGTAATATGGTGGTGTTGTGATGGTTACGTAGTTCGGCAATCAGCTCATCCAGCTCTTTGGTCTCTTTCGGGTTAAGGCCAGCCGCCGGTTCGTCGAGCATCAGAATTTCTGGCTGCGTCACCATGCAGCGGGCAATCTCCAGCCGGCGCTGGTCGCCGTAGGCCAGATTACTGGCCTGGCGATTGGCATGTTCCAGCAGGCCAATACGCTCAAGCCAGGTCGCCGCGCGGTCCAGCGCTTCACTTTGCGCGCGGCGGAAAGCGGGCGTTTTCAACAGGCCGGAAAAGAGGCCCGTTTTCAATTGCTGGTGCTGCGCCACCAGCAGGTTTTCAATCACCGTCATTTCACGGAACAGACGCACATGCTGGAAAGTACGTACCACGCCCATGCGGGCGATCTGCTGGCCCGGCAATCCTTCCAGATGCCGCTCGCGCAACATGATCGTACCGCCTGTCGGCTTATAAAAACCGGTCAGGCAGTTAAACACCGTCGTTTTACCCGCGCCGTTAGGGCCAATCAGCGACACAATTTCCCGCTCACGCAATTCCAGCGATACATTGTTGACCGCCAGCAAACCGCCAAAGCGCATCATCAGGCCGTTAACCGCTAATAATGGCTGACTCATGCCTGCTCTCCTTTCGCCTGACCACTTTTCAGCTTCAACTGCGGACGCGTCATCGGCAGCAATCCCTGCGGGCGCCAGATCATCATCAACACCATCAAACCGCCGAGCATCAACATGCTGTATTCGTTGAAGTCGCGCATCAACTCGCGCGACACCACCAGCAGAACCGCCGCCAGGATCACCGCGAACTGCGAGCCCATTCCGCCCAGCACCACAATCGCCAGCACGAAGGCGGATTCGGCGAAGGTGAAAGATTCCGGGCTGACAAAGCCCTGGCGGGCGGCAAACAACGTCCCGGCGAAACCGGCAAACGCGGCGCTGATAGTAAAAGCGGTCAGCTTGATGCGCGTCGGGCTTAAACCTAATGAGCGACAGGCGATCTCATCTTCACGCAACGCTTCCCACGCCCGGCCCAGCGGCATACGCAGCAGGCGGTTAATGACAAACAGCGACAAGACCACCAGCAACAGGGCCACCAGATAGAGGAAAATGACCCGGTCGGATGGGTCGTACTTCACGCCAAAGAAATTGCTGAAGGTATCCCAGCCGCCTTCGCGGGTGTTGCGGCTAAACTCCAGACCAAACAGCGTCGGTTTGGGAATCTGGCTGATGCCGTTCGGGCCGCCGGTAATTTCCGTGTTGTTGAGCAACAGGATACGGACGATTTCGCCGAAGCCGAGCGTCACAATCGCCAGATAGTCGCCGCGCAGGCGCAGTACCGGGAAGCCGAGCAGGAAACCGGCGGCGGCGGAGACCAGTCCCGCCAGCGGCAGGCAGGTCCAGAAACCCAAACCATAATAGTGGTTGAGCAGCGCAAAGGTATAAGCGCCGATGGCGTAAAAGCCGCCGTAGCCCAATACCAGCAGGCCGGACAGCCCCACCACCACGTTCAGCCCCAGACCGAGGATGATATAAATCATGGTCATAGTGGCGATATCCACGCTACCGCGCGACACCATAAACGGCCACGCCACGGCGATAACCAACAGCGCCATCAGAAACAGCTTTTGCTTAACGGTAGAGCCATCGATCGCCGGCAGAATAAACTTCGGTCCGGAGACGTGCTTCACCGCTTTCTGGAACATCGGACGCAGCAACTGAAAGAAAAAAACCACTGCCGTACCGATAAAGATCCACTGCCAGCGGATGTCGGCGGCGGTATCCACCACCAGTTTGGTGCCGTCCAGCTCCAGTTGTACGCCCATGAAGACGCCAGCCAGAACGAAGAACATCGCCGCAGAGAACAGAGCCATCGCAATATGCATCGGTTTCATACTTTCTCTACCTCCGGACGCCCCAGGATACCGGTCGGCATCACCAGCAGTACCAGAATCAGCAGAGCGAACGATACGACATCTTTATATTCGGTACTTAAATATGCAGACGAGAGCGCTTCGGCGACGCCCAAAATCAGACCGCCGATCATCGCGCCCGGAATGCTGCCAATACCGCCCAGCACCGCCGCGGTGAACGCTTTCATCCCGGCCATAAAACCGATGTAGGGGTTAATTACGCCATAGAACTGACCGAGTAGCACGCCCGCCACCGCCGCCATTGCCGCGCCGATAACAAACGTTAGCGCAATGACGCGGTCGGTATTAATGCCGAGCAGGCTGGCCATTTTTAGATCCTCCGCGCAGGCGCGGCAGGCGCGGCCCATCCGGGAGTAGCGAATGAAAATGGTGAGCGCCAGCATAGCCAGAAAGGTGACTATCCAGATAACCGCCTGCATGGTGGTGATGGACGCGGAAAAGTTTTCGCTGCTGCCCACAATCCACTGGCCGTTAAACAGGCTGGGTAACGCCACGTCGCGCGAACCTTCCGTCAGGCTGACGTAGTTTTGCAGGAAGATGGACATCCCGATGGCGGAAATCAGGGCAATCAGGCGCTTGGAGTTGCGCACGGGCCGGTAAGCGACTCGCTCGATACTCCAGCCGTAGGCGCTGGCAATAATAATCGCGCCGATAAATCCGGCGGCCACCAGGAGCCAACTGGTGTCTATTCCCATCATCATTAGCGCGGCGATGATCATAAAAGAGACGTAGCTGCCGATCATATACACCTCGCCATGAGCGAAGTTGATCATGCCGATAATGCCGTACACCATCGTATAACCGATAGCAATCAGCGCGTAGGTGCTCCCCAGCGTGACGCCGTTAAACATCTGCTGCAAGAAATAGAGAAACTGCTCGGACATAAGGTAACCTTTTTAAACCCGCCCGGCGTGCGGGCGGTGGGATAACTTATCTTCTGGCATTACTTCGCGACGGTTGACGAGCCGTCGGCGTGCCACTGGAAGACGCCAAATTCAAATCCCTTAAGATCGCCTTTTTCATCCCATTTCAGCGGCCCAATAACGGTATCAGCCCCGTTAGCTTTAAGATCTTTCACCAGATCCAGCGGAGCATGGCTGGCGCTACGCGTCATTGCGGTCGCCAGTGACTGGACGGCGGCGTAGGTGATCCAGACGTACGGACCGCTGGGATCTTTCTTGTCGGCTTTCAGCGCTTCGACAATCGCTTTATTCGCCGGGTCCTGGTCATAACGTTTTGGCATCGTCACCAACATGCCTTCCGCCGCACCGCCCGCAATATTGGACAGCGACGCGTTACCTACGCCTTCCGGCCCCATAAATTGCGTTTTCAGGCCATTAGCCCGCGCCTGGCGCAGCATCTGCCCCATTTCCGGGTAGTAGCCGCCGTAATACACAAAGTCGATATTCTCTTTTTGCAAGCGGGCAATCAGGGCGGAGAAATCTTTTTCACCGGCGGTAATACCATCAAAAAAGACAATATTGGCATTGCCCTGCTTCAGGCCATCCTGCACGGAGCGCGCCAGTCCTTCGCCGTATTGCTGTTTATCGTGAATGATAGCGATGCGCTGCGGCTTCACCGTTTCCAGGATGTATTTCGCGGCCGTTGGCCCCTGGGAGGAGTCCAGGCCGGCGGTACGCATAATGTACTGATAGCCGCGCTGGGTCAGCTCCGGGTTAGTCGCCCCCGGAGAGATCATCAGAATACCTTCATCTTCATAGATATCGGATGCTGGCTGAGTAGAAGAAGAACACAAGTGACCAATAACGTACTGAATACCGTCGTTAACGATTTTGTTGGCCACCGCCACCGCCTGTTTTGGATCGCAGGTATCATCGTACTCTACGCCGACCAGCTTATCGCCTTTAATACCGCCTTTAGCGTTGATGTCTTTAATGGCCTGGCGCGCGCCGTTAAATTCCATATCGCCCCATTGCGCTACCGGGCCGGACATCGCCCCGACTATGGCGACTTTAATATCATCTGCCATTGCCCCCTGCGAGACTGCTAATGCAACAATCCCTGCGATTATTGTTTTCGCTTTCCGTTTCATGTGCCTGTATCCCCATTCGTGATGTTATATGTTTTGTTTTTTGCTGGTTAAAAAGCAGACTGTACTTTTTATAAATGGTGCGCTTTTTACTGACTCATTAATGAGTTAGCGCAGCATTTAAAGCATAATAAGATTAAAATCTCTATTTTTCAGTCTATTAAGAAAAGATAATATTCTGCTTTTCGCTATAGATAAACAAAAAAAAGCACGCTTGTCAGCATAAAATAACGGCATATTAAGCGGAATAATTCACTAGCATTCAGGGAATTATGCTGCCTGTTTTCCATTCTCTAATGCTTCAAACTGTAATTATCGTTGTTAAAAAATTAATAACCTGGTAAATGACACAAAAAAGAGAAAGCATCTGGCCTGCCTGTTTCGGTACACTGATCGCATCTTTTGAAATCGGGACAAGCCGTCGATGAAGCTGACTATTCTTCGTTTAGAACACTTTAGCGCTCAGGATCAGATCGATCTGGGCAAAATCTGGCCGGAATATTCCGCCTCCTCATTAAGCGTAGATGAAACGCACCGGATTTATGCCGCGCGGTTTAACGAGCGTTTGTTGGGCGCCGTAAGAGTGACGCTGAGCGGAACGCAGGGCGCGCTGGATTCCTTACGCGTGCGTGAAATCACCCGTCGCCGCGGCGTCGGGCAATACCTGGTAGAAGAAGTCATCCGCGATAATCCCAACGTCTCGTCGTGGTGGATGGCGGATGTCGGTGTTGAAGACCGCAGCGTGATGGCCGCGTTTATGCAGGCGTTAGGTTTTACCGCACAGCATGACGGCTGGGAGAAGCGCTAAAAGAAAGCCGGATGGCGCTGACGCTTATCCGGCCTACATGCCGGGAGAAAAGATAAAAACCACCTCGCAATTTTCCAAGAATTTCGCGTTGCAGGCAGGCGGCAAGTTATGAAATCCCCGGGAGCTTACATAAGTAAGTGACCGGGGTTGAATAACGTAGCCAACGCACCTGCAGCGCGAAAGGCGCCAGGAAAATCACTTGGCGTCTGTCGCCGTACCATTCGCATGCCAGTCAAACACGCCGAACTCAAATCCTTTCAGATCGCCTTTCTCATCCCACGACAGCGGTCCCATTACGGTGTCGACCGTGGCGCCTTTCAGGTATTTGGCAATTTCCGCCGGATCGTCAGACTGGTTCAGACCCGCCTGCAACGATTGCAGCGCGGCGTAGGTGGTCCAGACAAACGCGCCGCTAGGATCTTGTTTCTTGGCTTTGATAGCATCCACAATCGGTTTGTTCGCCGGGACCTGGTCGTAGTTCTTCGGTTTGGTGACCAGTAAGCCTTCCGCTGACTCTCCGGCGATGTTAGACAGCGACACGTTCGCCACCCCTTCCGGCCCCATAAACTGGGTTTTCAGCCCTGCGGCGCGGGACTGGCGCAGGATCTGCCCCATTTCCGGGTGATAACCGCCGTAGTAGACAAAGTCGATATTCTCTTTTTTCAGACGCGCTACCAGAGTGGAGAAATCTTTTTCGCCGGCGGTGATGCCGTCAAAGAATACGACGTTAACGCCGCCTTTCTTCAGACCGTCCTGCACCGCGCGCGCCAGCCCTTCGCCGTACTGCTGCTTATCGTGGATAATCGCGATGCGCTGCGGTTTTACCTTCTCCAGAATATACTTTGCCGCCGTTGGCCCCTGGTCAGAGTCCAGACCGGTGGTGCGCAAAACCAGCTTATAGCCGCGTGCGGTCAGCTCCGGCGCGGTCGCCGCCGGGGTTATCATCAGGATGCCTTCGTCTTCGTAGATATCAGAGGCTGGCTGTGTGGAAGAGGAGCATAAGTGTCCGATAACATACCTGATGCCGTCGTTCACCACTTTGTTAGCGACAGCTACCGCCTGTTTCGGGTCGCAGGCGTCGTCATATTTCACCGCGACGAGCTTATCGCCTTTAATACCGCCTTTCGCATTGATATCGGCAATTGCCTGCTCCGCACCGGTAAATTCCTGGTCGCCATACTGCGCCACCGGACCGGACATCGCGCCGACAACCGCGACTTTAATGTCCTCTGCGAATGCCATATGGCTTAATGACAGGGCGATACATCCTGCCAATAACGTTTTACCCTTCATATTCATCCTGATAATCCCCATTATTCTGGTTGTTACGTGTGTTGTGGTGTTATTGTTCAGCACTTTATTTCGATTATTGGCTAGCTACCCGTGCTTTAGCAGCATACTCTGCTAAAACATACCCGATTTTTATTATTTTGGAATAGCTAAATTTACATCCAGATAACAGATTTGTGTCGGTGGGGGAGAGGAAGGGCCCGTAGGCCCGATAAGCGAAGCGCCATCGGGCAAACGTGTTGCCGGATGGCAGGGTAAACGCCTTATCCGGCCTACAAAAAACAAAACCCCCGAATTCACATTCGAGGGTTCATTGGCAATTCGCGAAGATTACGCTTCGATCGCAGCGCGAAGCTTTTTCATGGCGTTCTTTTCAAGCTGGCGCACACGCTCAGCGGAGACGCCGTAACGATCGGCCAGCTCCTGCAACGTAGACTTATTGTCTTCGTCCAGCCAGCGAGCGCGGATAATATCCTGGCTACGCTCGTCGAGCCCCTGCATCGCATCGGTCAGTCGGTTGGCGGCCTGCTCTTCCCAGTTATCGTCTTCAATGCCGTCGGCAAAGTTAGACGATTTATCCTGCAGATACAGCACCGGCGCCATTGGCTGGCTGTCGGACTCATCGTCCGAAGACATGTCAAACGTCATGTCCTGCGCCGCCATACGCGACTCCATCTCACGCACGTCTTTACTGGAAACACCCAGTTCGCGCGCCACCATTTCAACCTCATCCTGATTAAACCAGCCCAGACGCTGCTTGGTTTTACGCAGATTAAAGAACAGCTTACGCTGCGCTTTCGTGGTTGCGACTTTAACGATACGCCAGTTACGCAGCACGTATTCGTGAATTTCTGCTTTAATCCAGTGTACGGCGAAGGAGACCAGACGCACGCCTACTTCCGGGTTGAAACGGCGTACGGCTTTCATCAGGCCGATGTTGCCTTCCTGGATCAAATCCGCCTGCGGCAGACCATAGCCCGCATAGTTACGAGCAATATGAACAACAAAGCGCAGGTGAGACAGGATCAGCGTTTTAGCTGCTTCCAGATCGCCCTGGTAATGCAGCCTTTCAGCCAATGCCCGCTCCTCGTCAGCCGATAACATCGGCCACGCGTTCGCCGCCCGGATATAAGATTCCAGGTTGCCAACAGGGGCTAAAGCTAAATTTTGCATTTCTTTGGTCATTCAAATCCTCTCAATCAGTATTGCCTGGCACCGTCAGCGAGCAACAACCGTGCCAAAGCCGATGAGCAACGAGAATATCACCCACTCTTTTATCAGACAGTGATTTTATCCACAAGTTCAATGTAACACTGTGCATAATTTGCACAAATCTTGTGACATAAAGATGATGCGCGGGGAAGAGACAACAGGGACTCTTTCCCTGCGAACGGAAGCCCATTGCAGGGAAAGATTATACCACGATTTTATCAATCGGGAGTAAAGTGACGTAAATGTTGCACCGTGGCCAGCCAGGCGGCGATCCAGCCAATCATGGAACAGACCAGCAGCAGCAACAGGCACTCATCGAACGATAAGCCATTGAGATCAAACTTCGTGCCGAAGACCTGCGCCACTTCAGTCACCGCCGATGATAAACGCATCACCAAAATTTCAGACAATATCAGTGAAAGAAACGCGCCGGAAAAACCGAGCAACGCGCCGCCATAGAGGAACGGACGCAGGATAAAGCCATCGGTCGCGCCAATCAGCTTTTGCACGTTAATGGTATCGCGACGGGCAAAAATGCTCAGGCGCACGCTGTTGCCGATAACGAGAAAGACCGCCGCGACCATCAGCACGCCGATCATCGCCGACACGCGGCCCACCAGCCCGGTGAGCGCCGCCAGGCGCGCAAACCAGCTATCATCCATGCGGACTTCGTCAATGCCGTTAATCTGCGAGATACGGTCGCGCAGCGTATTAAGCGAGGCGGTACTCTGGAAGTCCAGCTTGGGGATCACCACCGCCACCGCCGGTAGCGGGTTCTCTTCCAGCATATCCAGCGCGCCGCCAAAACCCGACCAGTTGCGGAATTCTCCCAGCGCGTCCTCACGGGACAGGTAGTTGACCTTCTCAACGCCCTGCTCGGCCTGAAGCTGCCCAACAACCCGCGCCGCCGCGTCATCATCCAGCGTTTTTTGCAGATAAACGGTGATCTGCGGCGACGGATAATACTGAGTCGCCGCCTGGTTGACGTTCTTATAGACCATGTAACAGACGCTGGGCAGCGTCAGGGAGATGGCGATCACCATCACCGTCAGAAACGTCGCCAGCGGTTTGCTTTTCAGATCTTGCAGCGCGCCGTGCCAGGCATAGCGCACCTGTTCATTAAAGACATTTGTTTTACGTGAGTTTGGTTTCGGCGTCGGCTTCTGGCGTCCTGGCGCGTTGCGCCCGCCGCCTGTTCCGCCGCGAGACTTACGCAGTCGATCCAGCCGTCCGCCGAACTGCCTGATTTGGTTAATCGCGTCGCGCCTATTCATTGGCCAGGCCTCCATGCAGATGTCCATCGCTCAGGACGAGCTGCCTATAGGAACGACGGGAGATAAGTCCAATATCGTGCGTCGCCATCAGTACCGTCACCCCTACGCGGTTAAACTCTTCAAACAGACGTAAAATCCCTTCCGACAACGCGTCGTCCAGGTTCCCGGTCGGTTCATCCGCCAGCAATACCGCTGGCTTATTGACCACCGCGCGGGCGATGCCCACGCGCTGTTGTTCGCCTCCGGAGAGTTGAATCGGGAAGTTTCTCGCTTTGTCCAGTAGTCCAACCTTATCCAGCGCCGCCGACACACGACGACGGATATCATCGCCGCTGGCGCCAGCAATGATTAACGGTATCGCCACATTGTCATAGACCGTGCGATCCATCAGCAGATGGTGATCCTGGAAAATCATCCCAATCTGGCGGCGCAAAAACGGCACTTCGCGGTTTTTCAGGCGCGTAATATCATGCCCGCTGAAGAAGATTTTGCCGGCGCTGGGCCGCTCAATCCCACAGATTAGCTTCAGCAGGGTACTTTTCCCCGCGCCGGAGTGGCCGGTCAGAAACGCCATCTCGCCTGGCCGCATATGGAATGTCACTCCCTGCAGCGCTTGTCTCCCGCCGAGATAGGCCTTGCTGACATGTTCAAAGCGAATCATTGTTAATCCTCTCGGGCAAAAAGTGCCTCAATAAAATCGTCCGCCTTAAACGGACGCAAATCCTCGATACGTTCGCCCACGCCAATGTAACGGATAGGAATGCCAAACTGGTCAGCTACCGAGAAAATCACCCCGCCTTTCGCCGTACCGTCCAGCTTGGTCAGGGTAATACCGGTTAAGCCTACCGCTTCATGGAACAGTTTGGCCTGGCTTACCGCGTTCTGTCCGGTGCTGGCGTCAATGGTCAGCATAACTTCATGTGGCGCTTCTTCGTCCAGCTTTTTCATGACGCGAACGATTTTTTTCAGCTCTTCCATCAGGTGCGACTTGTTCTGCAGACGCCCTGCCGTATCGGCAATTAACACATCCACATTACGCGCCTTCGCGGCCTGGATAGCGTCAAAAATCACCGAGGCGGAGTCCGCGCCGGTATGCTGGGCGATAACCGGAATGTTGTTACGCTGTCCCCAGACCTGTAGCTGTTCGACCGCCGCCGCGCGGAAAGTATCCCCCGCCGCCAGCATCACTGATTTACCCTGCTGCTCAAACTGGCGCGCCAGTTTACCGATAGTAGTGGTTTTACCCACGCCGTTCACGCCAACCATCAGAATAACAAAAGGCGTTTTACCTTCAATATTAAGCGGTTCGTCTACCTTCGCCAGAATCTCGCCCATCTCGTCTTTCAACAGACCATACAGCGCCTCGGCATCTTTAAGCTGTTTGCGGCTGGCGCCTTCCGTCAGATTAGCGATAATCTTACGCGTGGTTTCCACCCCGACATCAGCGATGAGCAACTGCTCTTCCAGCTCCTCGAACAAATCATCGTCGATTTTCTTGCCGCGGAACAGACTGATAAATCCGGAACCGAGATTTTCTTTGGTTTTCAGCAGACTGCGTTTCAGGCGGGCAAAGAAACCTTCTTTAGTCGGTTTTTCCTGCTCCTGAACGATCGCTTCCACCGGCTCGTCTTCTTCCGCCGGCGGAACAACCATCACCGCCTCTTCCGCCGCCTGAGCGGCCAGCGCCTGCGCTTCCAGCTCTTCGTCGGTGAATTTCGCCGCGTTTTCGCCCTCTTCTTCTACCGCGGCAATGACCTCTACGGTTTCCGCTTCGGCCTGCCACTCTTCCGGCGAGATAGCCTCGTCTTTGACCTCTTCCGGCAGCGGCAATTCCTCGCGTTCCACCGCGATCTGCGGCGCTGCCATCTCAATGGCCGCCGCGGGCTCCGGCTCTACCGGCTGCGGTTTTTCGCTCTCCTGAACTTTCTCAGTAACGTCCACCACCTCTTCCGCAAAGGCTTCTGTTTCTGCTTTGCTGTGCGCGGGCGTTTGCGCGTCTACGTCTGCCGCCGTTTCAACAGGGGGCTCAACCGGTCGTTGTTCCTCAACAATCTGCTGTTCTTCGGTCTGTTCCTGCTTCTGCTCTTTATCACCGAAGCCCAACCAGGAAAAGAAGCCACGTTTTTTCTGTTTTGCCATCTGCGACTACACCCCTCGCGGCGCTATATACATGGAAGCTAAAAAAATGATGAAATAGTCTATCACTTAACTTAATTCACATCACCGCCTGGAATAACTTGCAACAGGCGGTTCGAGCAAGAGAAATGAAAAAACCGACTCACTCTGGCAGCGGCCAAATCCGCATTATTGGCGGGCAATGGCGTGGCCGTAAATTACCGGTTCCGGACAGCCCGGGTCTGCGTCCCACCACCGATCGCGTGCGCGAAACGTTATTTAACTGGCTGGCTCCGGTAATGGTAGACGCCCATTGTCTGGATTGCTTTGCCGGCAGCGGCGCGCTGGGTCTGGAAGCGCTATCACGTTATGCGGCCCAGGCAACGTTACTGGAAATGGATCGCGCCGTATCGCAGCAGTTGCAAAAAAATCTGGCGACGCTGAAAGCCAACAATGCTCGCGTCGTCAATACCAATACTCTGACCTTCCTCAGCCAGCCGGGGACGCCGCATCACGTCGTCTTTGTCGACCCGCCGTTTCGTAAAGGGCTGCTGGAAGAGACGTTACAATTGCTGGAAACCCAGGGATGGCTGGCCGACGACGCGCTAATCTACGTAGAAAGCGAGGTGGAAAACGGTCTGCCGCCCGTTCCGGCGAACTGGGCATTGTATCGAGAAAAGGTGGCCGGACAGGTCGCTTATCGTCTGTATCAGCGCGACGCGCAAGGAGAAAATGATGTTGATTAATCTGGGCCGCTTATTAATGCTCTTCGTGTGGGCATTTTTGATTCTTAATCTGGTGCATCCCTTCCCGCGCCCGCTCAATATCTTCGTCAACGTGGCGTTGGTGTTCATGGCGCTGATGCACGGTATGCAACTGGCGCTGCTGAAATCAACGATACCGAAAGAGGGTCCGCAGATGACGACGGGAGAAAAAATCCGCATTTTCCTGTTCGGCGTGTTTGAGCTGCTGGTCTGGCAGAAGAAGTTTAAGAACAAAAAATAACGTTTGCTGCCGGATGACGGTTTATTCGTTATCCGGGGTACGGCTAACAAACCCGACGAACCGCGTTCCCTTATAGTTCAGCGTACCTTGATCACCCACCGTCAAAGCGTGGTACTGCTGCGCTTGTAAACGGAAAGTTTTTTCCAGACCGCCATTGAGCGGCTTAAAACTGGCCTCATAGCGCATACTGGTTCCCGCCGGGCTCACTTCCTGCTGGCGAGAGCGTCGGTCGTTAACCGGCTTCTCCCGTTTATTGCTGACCACGACCTGCTTTTGCTGTAACGGCGCCGCCTCATTAGCGGCTTTTTCCCGCCGTTGCTGAACGAAGCGAAACGACGCGGCAACTACGATTAATGCGATGATTATAATGAAGAAAAGCGGTGGCTTACTCATACTGTTAACCTGTCAGAAAATGCGGAAATAAGCATACCCTGCCCGTTATAGTGTTGTCATCTGACCGTCACGGCCTCTACACTGAATAATAGAGCCGCAAGCATACCGTTTGCGAAAAAATAACGAATTCAAGGAATTAAGATGCTTTGGTCGTTTATCGCTGTCTGCCTGTCCGCATGGCTGTATGTGGACGCCTCCTATCGCGGGCCAGCCTGGCAACGCTGGGTTTTTAAGCCCGTCACGTTATTACTATTGCTGTTACTGGCCTGGCAAGCGCCGATGTTTGACGCCATCAGTTATCTTGTGTTGGCCGGACTGTGCGCCTCGCTGGTCGGCGATGCGTTAACGCTCTTGCCGCGTCAACGCCTGCTGTACGCCGTCGGGGCATTTTTCTTATCGCATCTGCTCTACACCATTTATTTTGCCAGCCAAATGACGTTGTCGTTCTTCTGGCCGCTGCCGCTGGCGTTACTGATAGTCGGCGCGTTGCTTATCGCCGTTATCTGGACGCGACTGGAGGAGCTACGCTGGCCGGTATGTACTTTTATCGCCATGACTCTGGTCATGGTCTGGCTGGCGGGCGAACTGTGGTTCTTCCGCCCAACGGCGCCAGCCCTTTCGGCCTTTACCGGCGCGACGCTGCTGTTTATCGGCAATATCGTCTGGCTGGGTAGCCATTACCGCCGCCGTTTCCGGGCGGATAACGCGATTGCCGCCGCCTGCTACTTTGCCGGACACTTCCTGATCGTTCGCTCGCTGTACCTGTAAATAATAGCGCTTGACTCTGGAGTCGACTCCAGAGTGTATCCTCCGGTTAATGAGAAAATTATCATCAACCGGAGGACGTTATGTCGACCCCTGATACCGATGGCAAAAAAGTCCCGCCCTTTACCTCCTTCAGATTAGCCCCGGCGATACAGAAGGCCGATAGCTGCTGCTGCGAAGAACATTGCGCGTCCAGCGCGCCTGTTTCTACTGCCGTGGCAGGCACGCGCTATACCTGGAAAATCTCCGGCATGGACTGCGCCGCCTGCGCCCGAAAAGTGGAGAATGCGGTCCGCCAAATTCGCGGCGTCAACCAGGCGCAAGTGCTGTTCGCCACCGAAAAGTTAGTGGTCGATGCCGACGCCGACCTCCGCGCGCAAATTGAACGCGCCGTACAGAAGGCGGGTTATACCTTGCGTAGCGAAGATTCGCGCGACGCCGCGCCTGAATCTCGTCTTAAAGAGAACCTGCCGCTTATTACGCTGATCATTATGATGGCGATAAGCTGGGGGCTGGAGCAATTTAACCACCCGTTCGGCCAACTGGCCTTTATCGCCACCACCCTGGTCGGTCTGTATCCTATTGCCCGCCAGGCGCTGCGGCTGATGAAAAGCGGCAGTTGGTTCGCTATTGAAACGCTGATGAGCGTCGCCGCCATTGGCGCGCTGTTTATTGGCGCGACGGCGGAGGCGGCAATGGTATTGCTGCTGTTCCTCATCGGCGAGCGCCTGGAAGGATGGGCCGCCAGCCGCGCCCGTAAAGGCGTCAGCGCGTTAATGGCGCTTAAACCGGAAACGGCGACCCGTCTGCGCGACGGCGTACGGGAAGAGGTCGCGATTAATACCCTGCGACCGGGCGATATTATCGAAGTCGCCGCCGGGGGGCGTTTACCCGCCGACGGTAAACTGGTTTCCGGTTTCGCCAGCTTTGATGAAAGCGCGCTCACCGGCGAGTCTATCCCGGTGGAGCGCGCAACGGGCGACAAAGTCCCGGCAGGCGCGACCAGCGTTGACCGTCTCGTCACCCTGGAGGTGCTATCTGAACCTGGCGCCAGCGCGATTGACCGTATCCTGACGCTGATTGAAGAGGCGGAAGAGCGCCGTGCGCCCATTGAGCGGTTTATTGACCGTTTCAGCCGCATCTATACGCCAGTCATTATGGTCATCGCGCTGCTGGTGACGCTTATTCCGCCGCTGATGTTCGATGGCGGCTGGCAGGAGTGGATTTATAAAGGGCTGACGCTGCTGCTCATCGGTTGCCCGTGCGCGCTGGTGATCTCCACGCCCGCGGCCATTACCTCCGGGCTGGCGGCGGCGGCACGGCGCGGCGCATTGATTAAAGGCGGCGCAGCGCTGGAGCAACTGGGCCGTATCACGCAGGTCGCCTTTGATAAAACCGGTACGTTGACCATTGGTAAACCACGGGTGACGGCGATTCATCCGGCAAGCGGTATCAGCGAGGCTGAACTGTTGGCGCTGGCGGCAGCCGTAGAACAAGGCGCTACGCACCCGCTGGCGCAGGCTATTGTCCGCGAAGCGCAGACACGCGATCTGGCGATCCCGACGGCGGAATCGCAGCGAACGCTGGCCGGCACCGGAATTGAAGCGCAGGTTAACGGCGAACGTATTCTGATTTGCGCGGCGGGAAAACAGCCTACGGCAGCGTTTGCCGGGCAAATTAGCGAACTGGAAAACGCCGGGCAGACGGTGGTTCTGGTGCTGCGTAACGAGACCGTACTTGGCGTCCTCGCCCTCCAGGATACGTTGCGTGACGATGCGCGCGACGCCATCCGCGAACTGCATCAGTTAGGCGTTAACGGTGTGATTCTGACCGGCGATAACCCACGGGCGGCGGCAGCGATTGCCGGCGAGCTGGATCTGGCGTTTAAAGCCGGGCTACTGCCGGAAGACAAGGTGCGGGCAGTCACCGCCCTTAACCAACAAGCGCCGCTGGCCATGGTGGGCGACGGCATTAACGATGCGCCCGCGATGAAAGCCGCCAGTATCGGAATTGCGATGGGCAGCGGTACTGACGTCGCGCTGGAAACGGCTGACGCCGCCCTTACTCATAACCGTCTGCGCGGGTTAGCGCAGATGATTACGCTGGCGCGCGCTACCCACGCGAATATCCGGCAGAACATCACCATTGCGCTGGGGCTGAAAGCTATTTTCCTGGTGACGACGCTACTGGGTTTTACCGGGCTATGGCTGGCAATCCTGGCGGATACGGGAGCCACGGTATTGGTGACCGCCAACGCGCTACGTTTGCTGCGTAAAAACTAATCTTCTCCCGCCCGGCGGCGTCGTGTCGCCGGGTTATCCCGCGGTATTCCTTTCTTTGTACATATTATTCACGCGAAAATTATTTATTTTCTATTACTTATCAAACCATTAATCAGAAATAGAGTGATTTGATGTAAGGTTAATTTTTATCCAACCGATATTGATCATACCGTCTACAAAATAAGGAATGTTAGGCACTATGAAAAATATCAAAGTCATCACCGGCGTTATCGCGACGCTGGGCATATTTAGCGCCTTATTGCTGGTGACAGGAATACTGTTTTATTCCGCCGTCAGCAGCGATCGGCTGAATTTCCAGAATGCGAGCGCACTGAGTTACCAACAACAGGAACTGGGCGGCAGTTTTCAGACATTGATCGAAACACGCGTCACCATTAACCGCGTGGCGATACGCATGTTAAAAAATCAGCGCGATCCCGCCTCGCTGGACGCCATGAACACGCTGTTAACCAACGCTGGCGCGTCGCTCAACGAAGCGGAAAAACATTTCAACAACTACGTGAACTCCGAAGCGATCGCAGGCAAAGATCCGGCGTTGGATGCCCAGGCCGAAGCCAGCTTTAAGCAGATGTATGACGTTTTGCAGCAGTCTATCCACTATCTTAAAGCCGATAATTACGCCGCCTATGGCAACCTTGACGCGCAAAAAGCGCAGGATGACATGGAGCAGGTATATGACAAGTGGCTCTCTCAAAATGCGCAATTAATAAAATTAGCCAGCGATCAGAATCAGAGCAGTTTTACCCAGATGCAATGGACGCTGGGGATAATTCTACTTATCGTGCTCATCGTACTGGCGTTTATCTGGCTGGGGCTGCAACGCGTTCTACTCCGCCCGCTGCAACGGATTATGGCGCACATTCAAACTATCGCCGACGGCGATCTTACCCATGAGATAGAGGCCGAAGGACGCAGTGAAATGGGCCAACTGGCTGCCGGTCTCAAAACGATGCAGCAGTCGTTAATCCGTACCGTCAGCGCGGTGCGCGATAACGCAGACTCTATCTATACTGGCGCAGGCGAAATTTCCGCCGGCAGCAGCGACCTCTCTTCCCGTACCGAACAGCAGGCCTCGGCGCTGGAGGAGACCGCCGCCAGCATGGAACAGTTAACCGCCACGGTACGGCAAAACACCGATAACGCACGACAGGCGACGGGTCTGGCGAAAACCGCATCAGAAACCGCGCGTAAAGGAGGACGCGTGGTGGATAACGTAGTGAGCACCATGAACGATATCGCCGAAAGCTCGGAAAAAATTGTGGACATCACCAGCGTGATTGACGGTATCGCCTTCCAGACTAATATCCTGGCGCTGAACGCCGCGGTAGAAGCCGCCCGCGCCGGCGAACAGGGGCGAGGATTCGCGGTCGTGGCCGGAGAGGTACGCACGTTGGCCAGTCGTAGCGCGCAGGCCGCCAAAGAGATCAAAGTACTGATTGAAAACTCCGTGTCGCGCATTGATACCGGCTCTACGCAGGTACGCGAAGCGGGAGAAACCATGAAAGAGATCGTCAACGCCGTGACTCGCGTGACCGATATTATGGGCGAAATCGCCTCTGCCTCCGATGAGCAAAGCAAAGGCATTGAGCAGGTGGCGCAGGCGGTATCGGAAATGGACAGCGTGACGCAGCAAAACGCCTCGCTGGTAGAGGAATCCGCAGCAGCGGCGGCGGCGCTGGAAGATCAGGCTAACGAACTTCGTCAGGCGGTCGCCGCGTTCCGCATCCAGAAACAGCCTCGTCGGGAGGCGTCGCCGACGCCGTTAAGCAAAGGTTTAACGCCGCAGCCCGCCGCAGAACAGGCGAACTGGGAAAGCTTCTAATCAGAATGTTATCTGCCGTGCGGTTAATGCGCTTTACGCAATAAATAGCGGTACGGCAGACCCTCCGTCTCTTGCGCCAGCAAATCGTGTTCCATAAAGGTACAGAACCCCGGAATATCACGCGTCGTCGCCGGATCGTCGGCGATAATCAGCAATGTTTCGCCAGTTTGCATGTTGCGCACCGTTTTGCGCACCATCATTACTGGTTCAGGGCAACGCAGCCCCAGGGCGTCAAGCGTATGGTCAGGGGAGGAAAACAGATCGCTCATCTTCGTCTCAATGGTAGAAAAACGGCGATATTTTACGCCCATCTTCGTCAGTAAGCCAGGCAGGTTAACGATTGCGTGAAAATTAGCCATTGCAATGCCAGCGCAAAACAGTATTATGCGGCGGTTCTTTATTGGGTTCCCTCACCCCATCCAACAAAAAGGTCACAATATGACTCCGTTTACACAATCACAGCGCGTAAAAGCGTTGTTCTGGCTATCGCTATTCCATTTACTGGTGATCATTTCCAGTAACTATCTGGTGCAGCTCCCCATCACTATTTTTGGTTTCCACACGACCTGGGGCGCGTTTAGTTTTCCTTTTATTTTTCTCGCCACCGATCTTACCGTGCGTATTTTTGGCGCACCGCTGGCGCGCCGCATTATCTTCGCCGTCATGATCCCTGCGCTGCTGGTGTCATATGTGGTTTCATCGCTGTTCTATATGGGCGCCTGGCAAGGTTTTGCCGCGTTGGCGGACTTTAATCTGTTTGTCGCCCGTATCGCCGCCGCCAGCTTTATGGCCTACGTGCTGGGACAGATCCTTGATGTCCATGTGTTTAACCGCCTGCGCCAAAATCGTCGCTGGTGGCTGGCGCCGACCGCTTCAACGCTGTTTGGCAATATCAGCGATACCCTTGCCTTTTTCTTCATTGCGTTCTGGCGAAGCCCCGATGCCTTTATGGCCGGGCACTGGATGGAAATTGCGCTGGTGGATTATTGCTTTAAGGTGCTCATCAGCATTATTTTCTTCCTGCCGATGTACGGCGTTCTACTGAATATGTTGCTGAAAAAGCTGGCAGATAAATCTGAAATTTCCCCATTACCGGCAAGTTAAAGGTTCGTTTTCCGAGTTGTGATAAGATGAGCGAATGAGCCGTTATGGCCGTTTATCGAAAGGAAGAAGTCAATGCGCAATTTGGTTAAATATGCCGGTATTGGCCTGCTGGTTATGGGGCTTGCGGCCTGTGATAACAACGATACAAAAGCGTCGGCAGAAAGCGCCGCCGCGGAAAGCCAGGCCTCCGGTCAGCCCATCAGCCTGATGGATGGCAAACTCAGTTTCTCGCTGCCGGCGGATATGACCGATCAAAGCGGTAAGCTGGGCACCCAGGCGAATAATATGCACGTTTATTCTGACCCGACGGGCCAGAAAGCGGTGATTGTTATCGTCGGCGATAATACCGATGAAGCGTTGCCGGTGCTGGCGAACCGCCTGCTTGAGCAACAGCGTAACCGCGACCCGCAGCTTCAGGTCGTCACCAATAAGTCTATTGAGCTCAAAGGCCATACGTTGCAACAACTGGACAGCATTATCTCCGCGAAGGGCCAGACGGCGTACTCCTCCATCGTGCTGGGCAAAGTGGATAACCAATTGCTGACGATTCAGGTCACGCTGCCTGCGGACAATCAGCAAAAAGCGCAAACCACGGCTGAAAACATCATCAATACGTTGGTTATTAAGTAACCTTTACGACGATGGTGCGGCCTCCGGCAGTGCAGACGGAGGCCGTTTTTTTAAGCGCCAGGTCAGCAATAGCGCCATCGCTACCAGCCCGGCCGCCGCCAGATAAATCACCGGCACGCCCGCCCAGGTCATCACCAGCCCTGCCAGCGGCCCGGTAACCCCCAAAGACATATCCATAAAGACGGTATAGGTCGCCAGCGCCGCACCCTGGTTCTGCGGCGGCACGGCTTTGACGGCCACCACGCCCAGCGCCGGAAAGACCAGCGAAAACCCCATCCCCGTGAGTAAAACGCCGATTTTTGCCATCCACGGCATGGCTGCCGTCCCCACCAGTAACAGACCAATAATCTCCACGCCAAAGCAGATCATGGCGACATTTAACCCGCCTAAGCGATTGATGCCGTTAGGGAACAGCAAACGCGTGCCGACAAACGCGACGCTAAATAACGTGAGCGCAAAGGCGGCGCCATCCCAGCCTTTAGCATCATAAAATAAGGTAATAAACGTCGCGATGACGCCAAACCCTGCCGAGGCCAGCGCCAACGCCATACCATACAGCCAGACACGCCCCAGCACCGCGCGAAACGGTAGCGGCTTGCCTTTGTTCGCCTTCACCGACGGACGTGGAAGCGCTAACAGTATCGCGAACAGCGCCACGCCCATCACCGTTAGCGCCAGTCCCTGTAACCCGCCCCAGGCATAACACAGCACGCCCAGCGGCGCGCCCATCGCCATTGCGCCGTAGGTGACGATACCGTTCCAGGAGATAACCCGACCAATATGCAACGACCCGACGACGCCGACGCCCCACAGTGTCGAACCGGTGCCGGCAAAACTTTGCCCAATCCCCAAAATCACGCGACCCAGCCCCAGTAGCAACAAACTGATCATCGGCCAGGCGCTGGCGATATCCGCCAGCAGGTAGCCGAGTCCGCTTAAAAAACAGCCGCATAAGCCAAAGACAACGATTTTTTTCGGCCCTAATACATCCGCATACCGTCCGGCATGGGGACGGCTTAACAGAGTGGCGAAGTATTGCAGGCTGATAATAAGCCCCGCCCAGAACGCGCTGAATCCCATCGCATCATGCACATAGCCGGGCAAGACGGCGAGCGGCAGGCCGATAGTCAGGTAGCTGGCAAAGTTAAACATCACAATGGAGACAATACGCAGATTGAGGCGCAATCCGTTTAGCGCCGGTTCAGCGACGGGTTCGGGCATGAGTATCACCGCATTTTTACAACATGTTTTCTTTTCTATCATGGCGCGCGGTGAAAATCAGTAGTGAGATTCAGATTATCGGTATCAGGGCAGCCGCTACACTTAGAAAAAAACACAACAAGGAAAACTTCATGGCAACCGCTCAACCCGACAAAACGGGTATGCATATTCTGCTGAAACTGGCCTCCCTGGTTATTATTCTCGCCGGGATTCATGCCGCGGCGGATATTATTGTACAACTCTTGCTGGCGCTCTTTTTCGCCATTGTTCTTAATCCATTAGTGACCTGGTTTATTCGTCGGGGCGTGAAGCGACCACTGGCGATTACTATCGTGGTGGTCGTCATGCTGATCGTGCTTACCGCGCTGGTGGGTGTACTTGCCGCATCGCTTAATGAATTTATCGCTATGCTGCCTAAATACAGCAAGGAGCTGACGCGTAAAGTCTTACACCTTCAGGAGTTAATGCCCTTCCTGAATTTACATATGTCGCCGGAACGTATGCTCCGCGGGATGGATTCCGATAAAATCATGCTCTTCACCACAACATTAATGACCGGCGTATCGGGCGCGATGGCAAGCATTGTGCTGCTGGTGATGACCGTGGTTTTTATGCTATTTGAGGTGCGCCACGTGCCTTATAAATTACGTTTCGCGCTAAACAATCCACAAATTCATATTGCCGGCCTGCACCGCGCCCTGAAAGGCGTCTCGCATTATCTGGCGCTGAAAACGCTGCTCAGTTTATGGACGGGCGCGATTATCTGGCTGGGGCTGGCGTTAATGGGTATTCAGTTTGCGCTAATGTGGGGCGTACTGGCCTTTTTGCTCAATTACGTTCCTAATATCGGCTCGGTGATTTCCGCCGTTCCCCCCATGATTCAGGCGCTGTTATTTAACGGTTTTTACGAGTGCGTACTGGTCGGCGCGCTCTTTTTGGTGGTCCATATGGTGATTGGCAACATTATGGAGCCACGCATGATGGGCCATCGTCTGGGAATGTCCACGCTGGTGGTATTTCTTTCGTTACTGGTCTGGGGATGGCTATTAGGCCCGGTCGGGATGCTCTTGTCCGTTCCTTTGACCAGCGTCTGCAAAATCTGGATGGAAACCACTAAAGGCGGCAGCAAACTGGCGATCTTACTGGGGCCAGGCCGACCGAAAAGCCGTTTACCGGGATGAGGCGACAGATGCTACAATCTCCTCTTCTTCATAGGCAACGTTGGTCCTGATATGTACCAGGTCGTTCTGGGAAAAGTGTCAACATTAAGCGCAGGTCAATTGCCCGACGCGTTAATCGCTCAGGCGCCGCAGGGCGTTCGCCGGGCAAGCTGGCTGGCCGGGTGCGTGCTGCTTTCCCGTGCGCTCTCGCCGCTACCGGAGATGGTGTATGGCGAACAGGGTAAACCGGCTTTTTCCGCCGGAACGCCGCTGTGGTTTAACCTCAGCCATAGCGGCGACACTATTGCTCTGTTGCTTAGCGACGAAGGTGAAGTCGGCTGCGATATTGAAGTGATCCGCCCGCGCGATAACTGGCGTTCGCTGGCAAATGCGGTATTCAGCCTCGGCGAACATGCTGAAATGGAAGCGGAACGTCCGGAGCAACAACTGGCGGCATTCTGGCGTATCTGGACGCGTAAAGAAGCCATCGTAAAACAACGCGGCGGCAGCGCCTGGCAAATCGTCAGCGTGGACAGCACGTTGCCCTCTGCCTTGTCGGTCAGCCAGTGTCAGCTCGATACGCTCAGTCTGGCAGTCTGTACCCCCACACCGTTTACGCTGACGCCGCAGACGATAACAAAAGCGTTATGACACATTAATTTTCCCTCTGGCGGCGGACGTGTGTTACAAAATGCGGAGCTTCCCATGCGCCGACGCGCCATACCAAAAGGTTTAAGTCAGATGCAACGTGTCACCATCACCCTCGATGACGATTTACTGGAAACGCTGGACAGCCTGAGCCAGCGACGCGGCTATAACAATCGCTCCGAAGCGATCCGTGATATTCTGCGCGGCGCTCTGGCGCAGGAGGCCACCCAAGAACACGGCACACAGGGTTTCGCGGTACTTTCATATGTTTATGAACATGAGAAACGGGATTTAGCCAGCCGCATCGTCTCCACCCAGCATCATCATCATGATTTATCCGTCGCCACGCTGCACGTCCATATCAACCACGATGACTGTCTGGAGATCGCCGTTCTGAAGGGCGATATGGGCGACGTACAGCATTTTGCCGATGATGTTATCGCCCAGCGCGGCGTGCGCCACGGCCACTTGCAGTGTTTGCCGAAAGAAGACTAACGCCCCAGCGCCTTGCCGGGGGGGCCTCGCTTGCCCGGCCTACGTTCGCACGTCGTCGTTTGTAGGCCGGATGAGGCGCAGCCGCCATCCGGCAATAATGTTTACGCCATTGTGCCAATCGTTTTTCTGAAGCGTAACAGCGCTATCAGGAAGAACACGCCGCCTATCGCCAGCAGGGTCAGGAACTGCGGCCAGACGATACTCAAACCTGCGCCGCGATAAAGAATAGCCTGGGCAAGACTGACAAAATGCGTCGTCGGCATGGTCAGCATAATATCCTGCACCGCCTGCGGCATACTTTCGCGCGGCGTGGAACCGCCGGAAAGCATTTGTAGCGGTAACAGTACCAGAATCATTAATAACCCCAGTTGCGGCATCGAACGGGCGATGGTGCCCATAAAAATCCCAATTGAAGTGGTGGCGAACAGGCTCAGCGCCACGCCCAACATAAACAATGGGATCGATCCTTCAATCGGTACGCCAAGTACGCCTTTCACCATCAGCATCAAAGACAAACCGGAAACCACCAGCACGACCAGCCCCATCGACCACACTTTTGCCATCATGATCTCAAAGGGCGTGACCGGCATCACCAACAGATGCTCTACCGTGCCGTGTTCTCGCTCGCGGATCAGCGCCGATCCGGTCAGCACTATCGCCAGCATGGTAATGTTGTTGATAATCGCCATCACGCCGCCAAACCACGCCGGGTCCAGATTTGGGTTAAAGCGCATCCGAATCTCCAGCGACACCGGCTGAACGTTATCTCCCCGCGCGCGCGCCACAAAGCTGTTGACCTCGCCGCTAATAATATTCTGGATATAACTGTTGCCGGTAAACGCCTGGCTCATGCGCGTCGCATCGACGTTAACCTGAATATCAGGCTGACGTCCGGCCAGCACATCACGCTGGAAATTCGGCGGAATATTGACCGCAAAGGTATAGCGTCCGGCATCCAGTCCGGCATCCATTTCCGTTGCCGTAATCATCTCCGGCGGCAGAAACCACGGGCGGTAAAAACTATTCACAATACGGTTCGACAACTGCGACTGATCCATATCGGCGATGGCGATAGGGGCAAGATGCAACGAACCGGGCAGGACGGTAGCGGAGGAGTAAACCGAAATCGTAAAGGCGAAGACGATCAGCGACAGCATCGCTTTGTCGCCCAGCAGACTGCGCAGTTCTTTGACGCCGAGGTTATAAATATTACGTAATCCGTGCATTACCCCTCCTGTTTTTTCAGCAGCAGAATGCTCAGACCCATCACCACCGGGACGGCAATCAGTAACGGCATAAATAACGGCCAGAGATCGGACAGATCCAACGCTTTGGAAAACGTCCCGCGTGCGATCGTCAGAAAATGGCTGGTCGGGTAGATCTCGCCGATCCATCTTCCCGGTCCTTCCAGCGAAGCCACCGGATCGATCATGCCGGAAAATTGTGTTGCCGGAATGAGGGTAATAATCGACGTCCCAAAAATAGCGGCGATTTGGCTCTTCATAAACGTGGAGATCAGCAGCCCCAGACCGGTGGCGATGATGACGTAAAGCAGCGCCGCGAGGGTAAGCGTGAGAAAGCTGCCTTTCAGCGGCACGCCGAACACAAAGACCGACAACGCGCACAGTAGCAAGAAGTTCAGCATACCCAGCGCGATATACGGCAGTTGTTTACCCAGCAAAAATTCGCTGCGTGTCGTCGGCGTTACGTACAGATTAATCATCGACCCCAGCTCTTTCTCCCGCACCACGCTCAGGGCGCTAAGCATTGACGGGATCATCATGAGCAGCAGCGGAATGACCGCCGGAACGATAGCGGGCAGACTTTTCACATCCGGGTTATAACGATAGCGCGTTTCAATGTTGAGCAGCCCGGTCTGTTTAACCGGGTTCGGCTGACGACTCGCCGCCTCCTGCAGCCAGCTTTGGTGCATCGCCTGAACGTACCCCTTCACCGTCTCGGCGCGGCTGGGCATAGCGCCATCCACCCAGACGCCAATCTGCGCTGGCGTACCGCGAGCAATATCGCGGCCAAAATTAGGCGGGATCTCAATGGCAACCGCCAACTCTCCCGAACGCATCCGCCGGTCAAGCTCGTCATAGCTGGCGAGCGGCGGCTGTTCGATAAAATAGCGCGATCCCGCCAGATTGAGCGACCATGCCTGGCTGCTGACGGTTTGATCGCGGTCGAGTACGGCAAAACGCAGGTTCTCCACGTCCATACTGATGCCATAGCCCATAATCAGCATCAGAATTACCGTTCCCAGCAGCGCCAGCGTCGAGCGTACCGGATCGCGGCGTAGCTCCAGCGCTTCGCGGCGACTGTAGCTGAACAAGCGCCGGAAGCTCAATCCCTGCCGCGACGGTTTACCTGACGCGGCGGGCGTCTGGGATGGCGGTATTGGGGTTTCAGGCGCCGCTCCCGCAGCTTCCTGTAGCCAGGAAATAAACGCCGCCTCCAGATTGGCCGCGCCCCGCTGTTGCACCAATTCCTGCGGCGTACCGCTGGCGAGCACTTTACCGGCGTGCATCAATGACATTCGGTCGCAACGTTCCGCTTCGTTCATAAAATGGGTCGAGATAAAAATCGTCACCTTATCCTGACGCGAAAGATCGACCATAAGCTGCCAGAACATATCCCTGGCGACCGGATCAACGCCGGACGTTGGCTCATCAAGAATCAGCATTTCCGGGCGATGGATCACCGCTACCGCCAGCGATAAACGCTGGCGGATACCGAGCGGTAACGAAGCGGGGAGCGTATCTTCCACCTCCGTTAGCATAAAGCGTTCGATCATCTGCGCGACGCGCGCCGGGATCTCCGCTGGCGGAATATGAAACAGGCGGGCATGAAGTTCCAGATTCTGCCGCACGGTGAGTTCGTTATAGAGCGAAAAAGCCTGCGACATATACCCAACCCGGCGACGGGTATCGATGTCGTTCGGGTCTACCGGCTGGCCAAATAGCCAGGCCTGGCCTTCGCTGGCGGGAAGCAGACCGGTCAGCATTTTCATGGTGGTCGATTTGCCGCAACCGTTTGAACCGAGGAAGCCAAAAATCTCGCCGCGCGGAATGCGGAAATTAACATGGTCAACCGCGACGAACTTACCGAAGCGCATGGTCAGATCTTTCGCCTCAATGGCAATCTCTTCCTGCTCAGCGTGATACGGCGGGATCACCACTGGCTTATGCGCCTGGCGCTGCGCTTCTGGCAACAGGGCGATAAACGCCTGTTCCAGCGTCGCGCTATGGGTTTTTGCCCGCAGTTGCTGCGCGCTGCCGGTTGCCAGTATCTCGCCCGCATTCATCGCCACCAGCCAGTCAAAACGCTCCGCCTCTTCCATATAGGCCGTTGCGACCAACACGCTCATATTGGTCTGCCGTTGGCGGATACTGTCGATTAAGTCCCAGAACTGAGCGCGGGAGAGCGGGTCCACGCCGGTGGTAGGCTCATCAAGAATCAGCAATTCCGGGTCATGAATCAGCGCACAGCACAACCCCAGCTTTTGTTTCATCCCACCGGACAGCTTCCCGGCAGGACGGTCACGAAACGGCGCCAGGCCGGTGCTGTTCAGCAGCTCGGTAATACGCGCTTCGCGTTCAGCTTTGTCATGACCAAAGAGACGAGCGAAAAAATCGACGTTCTCATAAACCGATAGCGTGTGATAAAGGTTTTTCCCCAGCCCCTGCGGCATCCAGGCGATGCGCGGACAGACGTCGCGGCGATGTTTCGCATCGCGCATATCGCCGCCCAGGACGATAACGTTCCCTTGCTCAATCACCCGCGCGCCAGAAATCAGCGACAGCAGGCTCGACTTACCCACCCCGTCCGGACCAATCAGCCCGACCATACTACGGGCGGGAATGTCCAGCGTGATATTGTTCAGCGCGGCTGTTTTTCCGTAATGCTGGCTCACCCCCTCAAGCTGCGCCACGGGAGGAACAGGCACCAGCTTCAGCGACGTCATTGCGACAGCCTCACGCTTAGAGCGTCAGGCCAGGGCACGCGCTCATCCAGACGAACCCAGGCCATTCCCGGCAAACCGGTTTTGACATATTCCAGATGCTGTCGCAGTAGCTCTGGCGGAATACGCGCTTTGACGCGGAACATCAGCTTCAGTCGTTCATCGTGGGTTTCCACGGTTTTGGGCGTGAACTGCGCCACGCTGGCGACAAAACTGATCGTCGCCGGAATACGCAGATCCGGCGCGGCGTCCAGCACCAGTCGCGCTTCGCCGCCGATCTTCAACAACCCCGCCTGTTCGGTCGGCAGGAAAAATGTCATATAAACATCGCTGAGATCGACCATGTTCAACACCCGGCCGCCAGCCGATAACACTTCGCCCGGCTCCGCAACGCGGTACTGCACGCGTCCATCGCGCGGCGCTTTTAATTCGCTGTCGTCGATGTCGGCGACAATACGCCGCTCGGTCGCCTGCGCCGCTTCCACGCGCGTTTGCGCCTGGATAATACTGGTACGCGCCGCTTCAATCGCCGCTTTTGCCGCAGATACCTGCGCTTTGGCGGTCTCCAGGGCGGCGCGCGCGCTTTCCGCCGCCGCGCGATCGTCATCTAACTGTTGTACAGATACCGCGCCACGCTGCGACAGCGAGCGAGAACGCACGTGACGTTTAGAGACGGAGTCCAGCTCAGCTTCCCGCTGTTTGACGACCGACTGCGCGGCGCGCATTTCACTCTGGCGTTGCTCCAGCAAGGCGCGGGCGGCGGCAACTGCGCTCTCGGCCTCTTTAATCTGCGCAATCGCCTCCAGCCGCTGCTCCTGCAATACGCGGGTATCCATTTTCGCCAGCACCTCGCCCTGACGAACGAACTGCCCTTCCGAAACGAGGATGGTATCAATACGCCCGGCAATCTTAGTGGCAATATCCACTTCGGTGGCTTCAATTCTGCCGTTGCTGGCGGCAAACCCCTCCGGTATTCCCGCAGGGCGCAGCATCCACCAGGCTATCGCGGCCACCGCCACAAGAATCCCCGCTCCCCACCACACCAGATGACGCTTCATTTTGTCCATAATCGACCCGCCGTAATCCCTGTTGTCTAACCATGCGTGTCACAAAGTCCGCCGGGCGTGCGCTCAGCGGGGGTTTCCATTCGGGATAAGAATGAAAAAAGAAAAGGGGCCAGACGACGAACAGACGCCGATGAAGCGCTCGCCGTCAAAGGGAGTGAATGATGTAGGTACCCGGAAAAGAGGGAGTAATGTTGTCATCATCAGCGTTCCTGGCCGTAAATGAAACACGCATACTCATAACTGCTATAAATCGATACTAACACCTCTGTCCGGGATGTCTATTCGCTTATTGTTTGTAATGGTACTTAGCGTTTTGCCGCCAAATCCTGCGCGCAGGCCCAGGCGCTCGACCACGCCCACTGGAAGTTATAGCCGCCCAACCAGCCGGTGACGTCCATCACTTCGCCGATAAAATAGAGACCCGGCACGCGGCGCGCTTCCATAGTCCGCGATGATAGTTCGTTTGTATCCACGCCGCCCAGCGTCACTTCCGCTGTCCGATAGCCTTCGGTGCCGTTAGGCTGCACTTGCCAGGCCGTAAGCGTGTCAACCAACGCCTGCTGGTCACGAACGTTCAACTGTCCGAGCGATACATCCGGGATGTGCCCCAACTGTTGTAAACACTCCACCAACCGTTTCGGCAGATGCATCGCCAGCGTGTTCTTCAGACTCTGGTTCGGGTGCGCGTTACGCTGTTCATTGAGAACATCTTCCAGCGAGAGGTCCGGCAATAAGTTAATGCTCACTAACTCGCCCGGTTGCCAGTAGCTGGAAATCTGTAAAACGGCGGGGCCGGACAGCCCACGATGGGTAAAAAGTAGGTTTTCCCGAAATACCGTGCCATTGCGGGCGGTAATCACGCAGGGCACAGAGACGCCAGACAGCGTCTGGAGCTGTTCTAACAGCGGCTTATGTAGCGTAAAGGGCACCAGCCCGGCGCGCGTCGGCAACACCTTGAGACCAAACTGTTCGGCGATTTTATAGCCAAACGGTGATGCGCCAAGCCCCGGCATCGACAGGCCGCCGCTGGCAATCACCAACTTTTGCGTAGTCACCGTCTCGCCGTTCAACGCCAGTATGAAACCCGACTCATCACGCTCGACGCTCAATACCTCGCTACGCAGGCGCATCGTTACGCCGCCTTTGTCGCACTCGGCAACCAGCATATCGACAATGCGTTGGGCGGAATCATCGCAAAAAAGCTGTCCCAGCGTTTTCTCATGCCAGGCTATCCCATACCTGCCGACCAGATCGATAAAGTCCCACTGGGTATAGCGGGCTAATGCTGATTTGCAAAAATGGGGGTTCTGGCTCAAATACGCAGCAGGCTCAACATAAAGATTAGTAAAGTTGCAGCGTCCACCACCGGACATGAGGATTTTACGTCCTGGCTTCTTGCCATTATCGATGAGCAGCACGCGGCTACCCGCCTGTCCTGCCTGCGCGGCGCAAAACATGCCCGCTGCGCCAGCGCCTATAATAACGGCATCAAACCTTTCCACGTCGCCTTCCTCTCTCAAATTCGGGCGGGAATTGTAAAGTTTCCTCAGTGGTCGCACCAGCGCGAAAAGCGCCTGAAAATGGTATTTATCTGAAATATATAAGATAATTCTTTAGTGATATCAAACAAAGCACGAAGTACATCAAAAAAAGTCTATATTTCACTTTGCCCGCGCCGCCAAAGTCACTGATAATGCGCCGCGTTCATGTCCTCAAAATGGCGTAACGTCCTATGCTACATTTGTTTGCTGGCCTGGATTTACATACCGGGCTTTTATTATTGCTTGCTCTGGCTTTTGTGCTGTTCTACGAAGCGATTAACGGCTTCCATGACACAGCCAATGCAGTCGCAACCGTGATTTACACCCGTGCGATGCGTTCGCAGCTGGCGGTTGTCATGGCGGCGGTGTTTAACTTTTTTGGCGTTTTGCTGGGGGGTCTCAGCGTGGCGTATGCCATTGTGCATATGCTACCGACGGATCTCCTGCTCAACATGGGTTCCGCGCACGGCCTCGCTATGGTCTTTTCCATGTTGCTGGCGGCGATTATCTGGAACCTCGGTACCTGGTATTTCGGGTTGCCGGCGTCCAGTTCCCATACGCTGATTGGCGCCATTATCGGCATCGGTTTAACCAATGCGATGATGACCGGCACGTCAGTGGTGGATGCGCTTAACATCCCGAAAGTTATCAATATTTTCGGTTCACTCATTATCTCCCCTATTGTCGGTCTGGTATTCGCCGGCGGTCTGATTTTCTTGCTGCGCCGCTACTGGAGCGGTACTAAGAAACGCGCCCGTATCCACCTGACGCCAGCCGAACGTGAAAAGAAAGACGGCAAGAAAAAGCCGCCGTTCTGGACGCGTATCGCGCTAATCCTCTCCGCTATCGGCGTGGCGTTTTCGCATGGCGCGAACGATGGTCAGAAAGGCATTGGCCTGGTCATGCTGGTGCTGATTGGCGTCGCGCCTGCGGGTTTCGTGGTCAATATGAATGCCTCCAGCTACGAAATCACCCGTACGCGCGATGCTATCAACAATGTCGAAACGTACTTTGAGCAGCGTCCTGACCTGCTGAAAGCCGTCACCGGCGTTGACCAACTGATTCCGTCTCCGGAACCGGGCGCGACTGAACCGACTGAATTCCACTGCCATCCGGCTAACACCATTAACGCGCTTAACCGTGCGAAAGGGATGCTGGCAAACGTGGAAAGCTACGACAAGTTAAGCGTTGAACAGCGTAGTCAGTTGCGTCGCATTATGCTGTGCATTTCCGACACGACCGACAAAGTCGTGAAATTGCCTGGCGTAAGCAGCGATGACCAGCGCCTGCTGAAAAAGCTGAAGACCGATATGTTAAGCACCATTGAGTATGCGCCAGTGTGGATCATTATGGCAGTGGCGTTGGCGCTGGGTATTGGTACGATGATCGGCTGGCGTCGCGTGGCGACCACTATCGGCGAGAAAATTGGTAAAAAAGGCATGACGTATGCGCAGGGAATGTCGGCACAGATGACGGCGGCAGTCTCTATCGGTCTTGCCAGCTACACCGGTATGCCAGTTTCTACCACTCACGTACTCTCCTCTTCAGTGGCGGGAACCATGGTCGTTGATGGCGGCGGGTTGCAGCGTAAAACCGTGACCAGCATTCTGATGGCCTGGGTATTTACGTTACCGGCGGCGATTATTCTTTCCGGCGTGCTGTACTGGCTTTCCCTGAAGATTATTTAAGCCAAATGGGCCGGATAGCGCTGTCGCTAATCCGGCCTGTCAGGATGAAGCAACACAGGCCTGTCATCCGGGAGGCTTATCTAACATGAGCGGGTCAGGAAACTGGCCCGCTTTTTTCATTCAGTGCCAAATCATGAGCGCAATCAAGCTCACCACCACCAAACCGCATAACGCGCTGGTCAGCAGAAACTGGCGGCGCACGCGTTCACAACGGCGAATAAATTCTTCATCATGATGATCGCGATAGCGCTGAGCGTAGATATACCATACCAGGCGCACCTGTTTGTTGGGCTGACCATGCGTGGTAAAGAAGCCGCCGCCATCGACATATTGATAGAGCAAAGGATCGCAACCACGAAGTACCACTAACAGTGCGCGTAGCGATGAGAAATAGCGCGCCATATTAACAATGCAAACGACACATAAAGCCCAGAATAGTGAGACGGTGCTTATCATATCTCCTCCCCGGCGACCCGCCCACGGAGTTCCTCTCCGGGACTACCGCTCCCCGATACCCTGCCAGACAATCAGTGAAAGAGTACTACGAAAGCCGTCCATATTAGCGCTCCGCATTCGAACGGCTCTTATACACATTGTAGGAGATCAGTTAATTTTTTTACCAGAAGGTTAATCACTATCAATGCAATTCCCTGAAAATTTTGTTTAACTAACTGGCAAGCAAGGCAGATTGACGGATTATCCTGGTCGCTATAATGTAAGGATAGTTATGGTAAACGGCTGAGCTAGCCCCGCGCATAGAGTTCGCAGGACGCGGGTGACGCGGCGGCATAAGAAACGCCAGTAGCTCAATGGTCATCGACAACTTATGGAAGGAGTAACACTATGGCTTATAAACACATTCTTATCGCAGTTGATCTCTCCCCGGAAAGTAAAGTTCTGGTTGAAAAAGCGGTCTCTATGGCGCGCCCCTACAACGCGAAAATCTCCCTCATCCACGTTGATGTGAACTATTCTGACCTGTACACCGGTCTGATTGACGTCAATCTGGGCGATATGCAGAAACGTATCTCCGAAGAAACCCACCACGCGCTGACCGAGCTGTCTACCAACGCTGGCTACCCTATCACTGAAACCCTGAGCGGTAGCGGCGATTTGGGCCAGGTGCTGGTTGATGCCATCAAGAAATACGATATGGATCTGGTCGTTTGCGGTCATCACCAGGACTTCTGGAGCAAACTGATGTCTTCTGCGCGCCAGCTGATCAACACCGTTCACGTTGACATGCTGATTGTGCCGCTACGCGACGAAGAAGAGTAATACTTGCCGTACCGGCTGGCGGCTAAGACCGCGTCTGGTCTATAGTCAATCAGGTTGGCCTGAACCATCAGGCAAATTCCGGCTATCAACAACAACGCCCGCTTATGTGGGCGTTTTGTTTATCCCCCCTTCTTCGCAGTACTCAGTACATCATTCCATCACACCAAACATAATTAGTGTGATCCACTAATTAGTTTGCGTATCATTTGTATAATAACCTATTGATCAGGCTAATAACCGCAGTCTATATCAGGGTAAGTCTTTTCGGCGCGTTTTGATATACGCGCTCATACGTTTCGGGATGGCATTAAAAGGCGAAGGAATATGAATACAACTGCACCTACGGGCTTGCTGCAGCAACCTCGTCCATTCTTCATGATCTTTTTTGTAGAATTATGGGAACGATTTGGCTATTACGGCGTCCAGGGCATCCTGGCGGTCTTTTTCGTTAAACAATTGGGTTTTTCTCAGGAGCAGGCCTTTATTACCTTTGGCGCTTTTGCGGCGCTGGTTTATGGCCTGATCTCCATCGGCGGCTATGTTGGCGACCATCTGTTAGGGACTAAACGCACCCTGGTCCTGGGCGCGATTGTGCTGGCGATTGGCTATTTTATGACCGGCATGTCGCTATTAAATCCCGATCTGATTTTTATCGCACTGGGTACGATTGCCGTGGGCAACGGGTTATTTAAAGCCAATCCCGCTAGCCTGCTCTCTAAATGCTATCAGCCTAAAGATCCCCGGCTGGATGGCGCTTTCACCCTGTTTTATATGTCGATTAACATCGGTTCTTTGTTATCGCTATCGCTGGCGCCGGTGATTGCCGATAAATTTGGCTATGCGGTGACCTATAATCTGTGCGGCGCTGGTTTAATTGTTGCGCTTCTGGTGTACTTCGCCTGCCGTGGCATGGTGAAAAATATCGGTTCTGAACCGGATCATAAACCGCTACGTTTTCGCAATTTGCTGCTGGTACTACTCGGCACCGTCGTCATGATTTTCCTCTGCGCCTGGCTGATGCACAACGTTAAGATTGCCAATCTGGTGCTCATCGTCCTTTCTATCGTCGTCACTATTTTCTTCTTTCGCGAAGCGTTTCGTCTGGATAAAACCGGCCGCAATAAAATGTTCGTGGCGTTTATTCTGATGATTGAAGCCGTGCTGTTTTACATTCTGTATGCGCAGATGCCTACCTCGCTGAACTTCTTTGCGATTAATAACGTGCATCATGAAATTCTTGGATTCGCCATTAACCCGGTGAGTTTTCAGGCGCTGAACCCATTCTGGGTGGTCGTCGCCAGTCCGGTACTGGCAGCGATTTACACCCGACTGGGTAGCAAAGGCAAAGATCTGACTATGCCGATGAAGTTTACGCTCGGTATGTTCCTCTGCGCGCTGGGTTTTCTGACCGCCGCCGCCGCCGGGATGTGGTTTGCCGATGCGCAAGGATTGACGTCGCCGTGGTTTATCGTGCTGGTGTATCTGTTCCAGAGTCTGGGCGAGCTGCTGATTAGCGCGCTGGGGCTGGCAATGGTCGCCGCTCTGGTGCCGCAGCATCTGATGGGTTTTATTCTGGGAATGTGGTTCCTGACCCAGGCCGCCGCCTTCCTGCTCGGCGGTTATGTGGCGACCTTCACTGCCGTACCGGAAAACATCACCGATCCGTTGCAGACGCTGCCAATTTATACCGGCGTCTTTAGCAAAATTGGTCTGGTAACGCTGGCGGTCACCGTGGTGATGGCCATTATGGTGCCGTGGTTAAACCGAATGATTAATACGCCAGGTACCGAACAGTAATACTCAGTGCCGGATGCGGCTTACGCCTTATCCGGCCTACAAATAATTGAGAATCGTAGGCCCGATAAGCGTAGCGCCATCGGGCAATCCGTTACTCCGTCAGAGGGGTTCCGGCATAAATATCAAACCGATGCCCTTTGGTAACGATGGCGTTGGGCGTCGCGACATCCGCCAGCGGCGGCGCATAATCGGGACGTTTGACCACCACGCGTTTGGTCGCCAACTGACGCGCCGGTTCCAGCAGTCCGTCGGCGTCGAGATCCGGCCCCACCAACGACTGAAACACCCGCATCTCTTTCTTCACCAGCGCGCTTTTCTGCCGGTGAGGAAACATCGGATCGAGGTAGACCACCTGCGGGCGCGGCGTGATATCGGTCAACGCCGTCAGGCTGGAAGCATGAATCAGCTGCAAACGCTCCTGAAGCCAGCCGCCAATGCCCGCATCGGCGTAGCCGCGCGTCAGGCCGTCTTCGAGCAACGCGGCGACCACCGGATTACGCTCCAGCATCCGCACGCGGCAACCGACGGATGCCAGCACAAACGCATCGCGCCCCAGTCCGGCCGTGGCATCAACCACATCCGGCAGATAATCGCCTTTGATACCGACGGCTTTCGCCACCGCTTCGCCGCGCCCGCCGCCGAACTTACGCCGGTGCGCCATCGCGCCGCCGACAAAATCGACGAAAATGCCGCCGAGCTTCGGTTCGTCGCGCTTGCGCAGCTCCAGATGTTGCGGCGTCAATACCAGCGCCATCGGGTTGTCTTCGTCATGCTCCAGTCCCCAGCGGGCAGCCAGAACAGATAAGGCGCCGTCTGTGGCGCCCGTTTCATCCATTAAGCAGATTTGCACGTAAAATCAGCCTTTAATCCCGTAATGCTCCAGCATCGCGTCCAGCTGTGGTTCACGGCCACGGAAGCGTTTAAAGAGTTCCATCGGCTCTTCAGAACCACCGCGAGTCAGGATGTTATCAAGGAACGACTGACCGGTCTCACGGTTGAAAATGCCTTCCTCCTCAAAGCGGGAATAAGCGTCCGCCGCCAGTACGTCGGCCCACAGATAGCTGTAGTAGCCTGCCGCATAGCCGCCAGCAAAGATATGGCTGAACGCATGTGGGAAGCGGCCCCATGTCGGTGACGGCACCACGGCGACCTGTTTTTTGATTTCAAAGAGCGTCTCAAGAATTTTCGCTCCTTGCTGCGGGTTAAATTCCGCATGCAGACGGAAATCAAACAGACCGAACTCCAGCTGACGCAGAATAAACAGCGCCGCCTGATAGTTTTTCGCCGCCAGCATTTTATCCAGCAGTTCCTTCGGCAACGGCTCGCCGGTTTCATAGTGGCCGGAGATAAACGCCAGCGCTTCCGGCTCCCAGCACCAGTTTTCCATAAACTGGCTTGGCAGTTCGACGGCGTCCCACGGCACGCCGCTGATACCGGAGACCCCGGCGGTCTCAATGCGGGTCAGCATATGATGCAGGCCATGACCAAACTCGTGGAACAGGGTGATCACTTCGTCATGGGTAAACAGAGCGGGTTTACCGTTCACCGGACGGTTGAAATTACAGGTCAGATAAGCGACCGGCTTTTGCAATGTGCCGTCCGCCTTACGCATCTGGCCGACACAGTCGTCCATCCACGCCCCGCCGCGTTTGTGTTCGCGCGCGTACAGGTCAAGGTAGAAGCTGCCGCGCAGCTCGTTATTTTCGTCATACAGTTCAAAGAAACGCACTTCCGGGTGCCAGACATCAACGTCAGTACGCTCTTTGGCAGTGATGCCGTAAATACGTTTCACCACTTCAAACAGGCCATTCACGGCTTTGTTTTCCGGGAAGTACGGACGTAGCTGCTCATCGCTGATGCTGTACAGGTGCTGTTTTTGCTTTTCACTGTAGTACGCGATATCCCACGGTTGCAGTTCCTCAACGCCAAATTCGGCTTTGGCGAAGGCGCTCAGCTGGGCCAGCTCTTTTTCCCCCTGCGGACGGGCGCGTTTCGCCAGATCGGTTAAGAAATCGAGCACCTGCTGCGGATTTTCCGCCATTTTGGTGGCCAGCGATTCATGGGCATAATTTTCGAAGCCCAGCAGTTGCGCCAGTTCATGGCGCAGCGCAAGAATTTCTTCCATCACCGGGCTGTTATCCCACTTACCGGCGTTCGGCCCCTGGTCGGAGGCGCGAGTGGAATAGGCGCGATACATCTCTTCGCGCAACGCCTGGTTGTCGCAGTAGGTCATGACCGGCAGATAGCTCGGGATATCCAGAGTCAGCAGGTAACCTTCCTGCTCTTTGGCTTCCGCCTGGGCCTTCGCTGCCGCCAGAGCGCTTTCCGGCATTCCCGCCAGCTCGGCTTCGTCGGTGATGAGCTTCGTCCAGCCCATGGTGGCATCGAGCACATTATTGCTGTACTGGTTGCCCAGCTCAGACAGGCGAGTGGCGATTTCGCCGTAACGCTGCTGTTTCTCTTTCGGCAGACCGATGCCGGACAGTTCAAAATCACGCAGCGCGTTATCAACCGCTTTCTTCTGCGCGGTATTCAGCGTGGCGTAATGATCGCCGTCGCGCAGGTCGCGGTACGCGTTGTACAGTCCTTCATGCTGTCCAACCCAGGTGCTGTATTCCGACAACAGCGGCAGCGTCTGTTCGTAGGCTTCACGCAGCTCCGGGCTATTTTTCACCGAGTTTAAGTGGCTAATTGGCGAGAAAATACGCCCCAGAACATCGTCGGCTTCCGCCAACGGCTGGCAGAGGTTTTCCCAGCTATACGGCGCGCCATGCGCCACAACGCCTTCTACCGCCGCCCGGCAATCGGCCAACGCTTTGGTGACCGCAGGCACCACATGCTCCGGTTTAATTGCAGAAAAAGGCGGCAGTGAAAAAGACGTTAGTAATGGATTGGTCATATGCGCAGTCCTGTAGAAGAAGGTGAGTGGAGCGCGCTTTTGGCGCTCTCGCGATGAGATCTAGAATGGGGGATAGTAAGGGGAATTTCAATGATGGACAGCGTACAGACGTGGGTATCGCTGCAATAAGCCGCCCCTTTAACATCATCCCGGCTTACGTTTTATAAGCCGGGTGACAACGTCAGCGCGTTTTTCTCGCCATCTCGTAAGCAGCGGACAGATCCAGACGCTGCCAGAACTGTTGATCCTCGGTCTCGCCCGACAACGGATATCCTGCCGGTAACGCCGTCTCTTCCATTAACGCCTGACGCTGCGCTGGCGACAGGTTCGGCAGCGCTGTCTGTAGCAGAACATCGGCGCCTTTTGGTATTTTCAACGGCTGATGCTCGCCTTTCTGTTGCGGCAGGTTATAAGTCATGGTGAAGCGGTAGAAGGTATGCATGGCCGGATCGCGGTACGGATCGTCTTTTCCGGTCGATGCCGCGCATTCGACAATCGTCGTACCGCACTCTTTCACCAGCGCCTCACGCAGTTGAGCGCGAGCTTCGTTGAATAACGTACGGTAATACGGATCGTTAAGATAATGCGCGACATTACGCTGCGCGACCATCCGCGCGCCCATCACATCCAGCGGATAGTGTACGCCAAGGACCAGGCGAGAATAGCCATAACGCGCGCCACGAATCACCAGCGCATCAAAGCGTTCCGGGATCATTTCCGCCATCAACAGCGCATCCGTATAACCGGTATTCGTGTGTCCGCTGGGGAAAGCACCGCCACCTGCGGTATAAGGATGACCATCTTTTACCACCACATCATCCGGCGTCAAATGGATAGTATTACCCGGCACCTGGTAAGGACGCGGGTAATGAAAATATTTTTTCGCCGCGCCGGTGCTGACTTCCGAGGCTTTAATCAACGCCGCCGCTTTGCCCAACTCACCTTTATCATAAGCGGCGAGAAATGCCCGCCCCAGCCGCGGCCCCATTGCGTCGCTCAGGAAATAGAGATACTCCACGCTTTCCGCATCCGCCAGCGCCTGGTGACGGGTATTAACATCGGCATCGTGATTAATCGCCGTCACCGTCGCCAGATTGTCTTTCAATACTGCTTCCGGCAATGTATTGAAGGCGGAAAGTAGGGTAATCCCCATCTGTTGATTCTCAGTAGTATGAAAATCATAACCGCTAGCCTGTAACCAGGCATTATCCGCCTGGATGGAATTCTGTCGCATCTGAGCCAGGGCGTCGCGAGTCAACGCGGCGGTATCGCCTTGTAATGCCTTACGCAACTGTGTCAGCCATTGAGCCTCAAGGTCATTAAAGGCGACGCTCGCCGAGTCGGGCGTCACGCTTTTCGCTATCGACTCCGCCTGGGACAGGGGAATATCTTTCGCCAGTGCCGGCATCGCCAGCGCCAGAGATGACGCCAGTACAGTAATGTGTAGTTTCATTATGGTTCCTTTCATTAAAAATAACGCCAGGTCAAAACTACTACCTTGCCCACAGGCGATGCTGGCCTGCGCAGTTGACGGTTTGATGATACGAACACGTCTTGCAATACTTTCACAACGCGCGAAACAACATGGCGGTACTGGGGTAATCTGCGCGGATCTGCGGTAAACTATCGGCTAACTTGTTTACTTCCCGGAATATCTGCATCCATGCTCAGTTATCGTCACAGCTTTCACGCTGGCAACCACGCCGACGTCCTTAAACATACCGTTCAGAGCCTGATCATCGAGTCGCTAAAAGAGAAAGAAAAACCGTTTCTCTATCTGGACACGCACGCGGGCGCGGGGCGTTATCAGTTGGGCAGCGAACATGCTGAACGTACCGGAGAGTATCTGGAAGGCATCGCCCGTATCTGGCAGCAGGACGATCTGCCCGCCGAACTGGAACCGTATATTAGCGTCGTAAAACATTTCAACCGCAGCGGGCAGTTACGCTACTATCCGGGCTCCCCGTTAATCGCCCGCCAGTTGCTGCGTGAGCAGGACAGTCTGCAACTCACGGAATTGCATCCCAGCGACTTCCCACTGTTGCGCGCGGAGTTTCAAAAAGACAACCGCGCCCGCGTGGAACGCGCTGACGGCTATCAGCAACTGAAAGCCAAATTGCCGCCGGTTTCCCGCCGCGGTCTTATTCTCATTGACCCGCCTTATGAAATGAAAACCGACTACCAGGCGGTAGTCAGCGGCATCAGCGAGGGTTATAAACGTTTCGCCACCGGGACATACGCGCTATGGTATCCGGTGGTACTCCGCCAGCAAATTAAGCGCATGATTCATGAGCTGGAGGCCACCGGCATCCGTAAAATCCTGCAAATTGAGCTGGCGATCCGCCCGGACAGCGATCAGCGCGGGATGACGGCGTCCGGTATGATCGTGGTTAACCCGCCGTGGAAACTGGAGCAGCAGATGAACAACGTGCTACCGTGGCTGCACAGCAGGTTGGCGCCAAACGGTCACGGACACACTTCGGTAAGCTGGATCGTGCCGGAGTAATCACAGCCATCGGTGGAACCTTTCACCTTCAGGTATACAATCGCGAATATTTTGGCGGGTAGCGCAGAATCTATCCGTCCGACAACGAACATAAAGGAGCGGTCATGACCAAACACTATGATTACATCGCTATCGGCGGCGGCAGCGGCGGTATCGCCTCGATTAACCGCGCCGCTATGTACGGCCAGAAATGCGCGCTCATCGAAGCCAAAGAGCTGGGCGGTACCTGTGTTAACGTGGGCTGCGTGCCGAAGAAAGTGATGTGGCATGCCGCGCAGATTCGTGAAGCGATTCATCTGTATGGCCCGGACTACGGTTTTGACGCCACGATTAATCAGTTCGACTGGAGCAAGCTGATTGCCAGCCGTACCGCGTATATTGACCGCATCCATACTTCATACGACAACGTGCTGGGCAAAAATAACGTGGATGTGATTAAAGGCTTTGCCCGCTTTGTCGATGCCAAAACCATTGAAGTGAACGGCGAAACCATCACCGCCGACCATATTTTGATCGCTACCGGCGGCCGTCCGAGCCATCCTGAGATTCCAGGCGTGGAATACGGCATTGATTCCGACGGTTTCTTTGCGCTGTCGGCCTTGCCGGAGCGCGTCGCAGTGGTAGGCGCAGGTTATATCGCCGTTGAACTGGCTGGCGTTATCAACGCGCTGGGGGCGAAAACGCATCTGTTTGTCCGTAAACATGCGCCGCTGCGCAGTTTTGACCCGATGATTAGCGAAACGCTGGTTGAGGTGATGAACGCCGAAGGCCCGCAACTGCATACTCATGCCGTGCCGAAAGCGGTGGTGAAAAACGCCGACGGCAGTCTGACTCTGGAACTGGAAGATGGCCGCAGTGAAACCGTTGATTGCCTGATCTGGGCTATTGGTCGCGAACCGTCGACCGACAATATTAATCTGGCGGCGGCGGGCGTGAAAACCAATGAAAAAGGTTACATCATTGTCGATAAATTCCAGAATACCAACGTTGAAGGCATTTACGCCGTTGGCGATAACACCGGCGCAGTGGAGTTAACGCCAGTCGCCGTCGCCGCCGGTCGCCGTCTCTCCGAACGCCTGTTTAACAACAAGCCGGACGAGCATCTGGACTACAGCAACATCCCGACCGTGGTCTTTAGCCATCCGCCTATCGGCACCGTCGGGTTAAGCGAGCCGCAGGCGCGCGAGCAGTACGGCGACGAGCAGGTAAAAGTCTATAAATCATCGTTTACCGCTATGTATACCGCGGTGACGACGCACCGCCAGCCGTGCCGTATGAAGCTGGTCTGCGTCGGGCCGGAAGAAAAAATTGTGGGTATCCACGGTATCGGCTTCGGCATGGATGAAATGTTGCAGGGCTTCGCGGTAGCGCTGAAGATGGGCGCTACCAAGAAAGACTTCGATAATACCGTCGCTATTCACCCGACCGCATCGGAAGAGTTTGTGACCATGCGTTAATATCTTGTGCGCCCATCTTCAAGGGTGGGCGCACAAGCCTGCATGATTAATACGTACTGAAATAACTCTGGATCAGTTCCGGATTACGCGTCTGAGTTAATGCCGTCATCAGCAAGACTCGCGCCTTCGCCGGGTTGAGCGAGTCAGACACCAGCCCTGGCTGCCCTTTATCCAACGGTACTACGCCGTTTCCGGTGCGGGAAGCGCGCACCACGATAATCCCGGCCTTCTCCGCTTTTTTAATCCCCGCGTCGCTGCGTACCGAGACTGAACCTGCGCCGGTTCCGGCATAAATAATACCGTCCGCGTGATGGGCGATCGCCGCATCATACATATATTCCGGGTCGTCCTGATAGCCGTAAATAATCACCACATTGGGTAATTTTTTGATATTACGTACGTCAAAAACAGATCGCAGGGTATGAATTTTTTCCACCCGCGTTTCGAACTGTGGCTGACCATTAACGATGACCCCCAGATAGCCCTCTTCCGGCGCTTTAAAGGTATCCAGAGTCGTGGCATTGGTTTTCGTTACAAAGCGCGCCGAACCAATACGATCGTTTAAAACCACCATTACGCCGCGTCCCTTCGCATTCGGGTCAGCAGCCACCGTGACCGCTTCCAGCAGGTTCATTGCGCCATCGGCGCTGATTGCCGACGCGGGCCGCATTGCAGCGGTAAACACCACCGGTTTGTCGCTTTTCACGGTCAAATTAAGAAAGTAGGCGGTTTCATCGAGCGTGTCAGTGCCATGAGTAATGACCACACCGTCAACATCGTCCCGCGCCAATAACGCATTCACCTTCTGTGAAAGTTTCAGGATAATATCGCTGGTCATATTTTCGCTACCAATATTCGCCACCTGCTCGCCGTCAACGCGAGCGATATTATTCATTTCCGGCACGGCATTTATTAATGTTTGCACGCCAAGCTCACCGGATTTATATCCGGCGGTTTGCGTATTATTGGCTGCCGTCCCGGCGATAGTACCGCCTGTCGCGAGAATAACAATATGCGGTAGTGACGTTGTGCTAAATACACAGTGGCTGATGAGCAGCAACACGGTGGCCATGAAAACTCTAATTTTCATTTTCTTCCTCTGAATTAAAAATAATAAGTGGCGTGTGCTATAAAAACATGAATAACAATCAGGCCAGAACCATTTTTCCTATTAACAGCCCGACAATGACCGAGACAATCACGTTAACTAATCCCGGACGCATAAAACTATGGTTAAGCACATATTTGCCGATACGCGTCGTACCGGTGTCGTCAAACGCCAGCGCCGCCAGACACTGTCCCGCCACCGGAATAAAGAAATAGCCGTTAACGGCAGGCCAGGAACCGATTAATGCATAAGCGGGCAACCCTAACGCCAGCCCCAGCGGCAACAGAATTAACGTCGTTGCCGCCTGGCTGCTGACCATAGCGGACACGAAAAACATCATAATGGCGATAAGCCAGGTATGCTGTTGCAATAGAGTTTGCACTTCTGCCTTAATCAACGCGATATGACCATTCACGAACGTCTCACTCATCCAGGCCAGGCCGAAGGCGCAGACAATCGCCAGCGCGCCCGCCCGAAATACCGTACCGCTGATAATCTGATCGACCTGCGGCCGACATAACAACACAATCAGGCAGGCAAAAGAGAGCATCGTAATCTGGATAGCGGCGGACATCGAAAGCGGTTGTAGCCCTTTCGCTGTCTCCACCATGGGCCGCAGCGCCGGAATCAGTCCTAACAGAACGATAACGATCGCGCTGGTCAGAAATAACGCCACCGACAATTTGGCGCGCGAAGTGACTACCGTATTTTTACTTTCTTTCTGCGCAGGTTTAATTAACCCTTCAGCAAGCCGACGTTGATATTCCGGATCGTCTTTTAACTCTTTTCCTTTATTAAAGGTCGCTATTGCCCCCATCGCTACACCGATTAACGTAGCAGGCACGCAAATCATCATAATGGTTGAAATAGAGACGCCCAACGGCGCCATTAAACCAATCATCGCCGCCATGGCGGCAGATATAGGGCTGGCGGTGATCGCCTGTTGCGATGCGATAACGGAAATAGATAAAGGACGTTCCGGTCGAATACCAGAATCCCGTGCGACTTCAGAAATAACCGGTAACAAGCTATAAACGACATGCCCCGTTCCTGACATAAAAGTGAAGATATAACAGATAAACGGCGCTAATAACGTAATGTAACGAGGGTGGCGACGCAGAATTTTTTCCGCCAGTTTGACCAGTAAATCCAGCCCGCCGGAGGCCTGTAAAGAAGCGGCCGCCAGGACAACAGAAAGAATAATCAGAATAACATCAATCGGTGGCGTAGAAGGCGTCAGGCCAAAAATAAAAACCATCACGCCGACGCCTAACCCGCCGACCATCCCTAAAAATACGCCGCCGATCCTGGCGCCTATCATCAGGGCCACAAGGATAAAACATAATTCCGTCCAAAACATACTTCCTCCTGGGTTATCTGGAGTGAGTGTCGCTTTACATTGAGGGACGTAACCTATTGTGCAAACGGTTTACCAAAACCAAATGCGCCGTAATGAGATAACACCTGCGCCGCCGATTTCCCGCCCTGCCGCATGGCGCGTAGCACGCTTTCTTTATCGGGTTCCGCCATACCCGATTGCAAAATGGAAAGCAAAAAACCGGTTAAGAAGGCGTCGCCTGCGCCCAGCGTATCGACAGGTTCGATATAAGCAGGTTGCCACTCCAGATAATCCGCGCCGGAAAAATAATAAACTTTTTCATGCCCGCAGGTGGCAATAATATGCCGACAGCCATAACGATAAAGTTTATTGAGTTTTATTTTGATTTCATCTGGCGATAACCCGCTACAGGAGACAAATCCATAATCTACCCACGGGCATACCTTTTCAAAATAGTCGTCTGTACCGCGCCCGGAAAAATCAAAAGAGAGTAAGACGGTTTGTTGTTTAATTTTCTCCAGTTCCGATTCCAGGTGGCCGTTAATACTGGAATGGACTAAGGTAAATTGTGATATATAGCGAAGATCATCGTCAGACAGGCTAAAAGGATGTTCCCGCAATACGCCGTTTTTGTTGCTGGCGACAAATTGCCGATCGCCATGCGTGAGACGGATACAGGCATACCCATTTTCGCCGGTATAATGGCGGCTGTGAGAGATGTCTATCTGTAGCTGGTGTAATACATCCTGTACGTGCTGCGCGGCGTCGTCATTGCCAAACGCCCCCATAAACGCGCTGGGGATGTCTGCTAATTTTGCATAGACAGCAAAATTTAATGCATTACCGCCGGGGTACATAATGCCGGAATGCAGGTATTTATCGACAACGTTGTCGCCAATACCCAATACGCTGATGCTCATCATTATTCCTTGTTTGTCTTTACAATAAAAAGCGTCCCTGCTTTTTTATCCATCCTGATGTAATTAATATTCCACTTTCCACATATAGCGGCGCGTCGTTAACGGATGCTGACGCGCCTCAGCTAACGCCCGATTGTAAACGGGATAAACGTTATTAAAGAGAGAGTGGTTAAAGTAATCAATAACCGTGGTTTTAATGGTCGATAGCCCCAGCTCTTTCGCATCGACAACTTCAATCCGGCGGCCATATTTTTTCAGGAAGTTTAACGCGCGTTCATCCACCGCCCGCGTATTGCCCTCGGAAAACTGGAAGAAGAAAGGCGTATTCGCATCGGTAATTTCAAACGGCCCGTGGAAAAACTCACCGCTATGAATACAGGCGGAATGTATCCATTGCATTTCCATAAAGATACAGATGCTCTGTAGGTAGGCTGCGCCATAGCCCGCGCCGCTGGCGACGGTGTAAATGACTTTATCGTCTTTATATTCCTGCGCGAACGCCTGCGCACGCTCCGCTACCTGCTCGCAAGCGCGCCAGACGATACGGTTGATTTTGCTGACGCCATCCTGAAAATCGTCGTAGTGCGCATACCCTTCCGTCTGCTGGAGCAGTTCGACCGCACTCAGCAGGCCTTTCATCGTTTTATCTCCGGCAATATCTTTACCGTCGCCAAACGTGTACGTTTCCACATAGTCGCAATGCGCCACCAACGGTGAATCCATTATCCAGGTTAAACCAATGACCGGCGCGCCGTGCTGACGGGCGATTTCAGCCGCTTTAATTGTCTCTGGCGTATTACCTTTGTGGGAGGCGACAACCACAACGGCATTTTCTCCCAGCGCTACCGGCGGGTTGTTAATAAATTCTCCGCTGTTATACAGACCGACAGTCAACGCTTTCGCTTCTTTTTCTAAAAATGCTTTCGCCGGATAGAACGCCGCATAAGAACCGCCGCACGCCACATAATAGACATGTTTAACGCCTCCTTTCTCTGCCTGGCTGGTCACAATATTGCTAACTGTCTCTTTCATACCCATCATGCTTTCCTCTGGTTCCATCAATGATACAGGCGAGGATTCGCCATAAATGACTCATAATGTATTATTATTTTTATATGACATTTAAAGACATTTGATCAAGATGGAAAGCAAAAAAAATCGGGATCCGCGATCTGGATCCCGATTCAGCCTGCTCTTCGTTAGCGTAATGCTGACATCATACGGTAAACCGTATTTTATCGCCGACAATCAACTGTTGCGAAACGCAGGAGAGTTCTCCTTTGTTATCAATCATTTCACTTTTTATCAGGATCAGCGGATAACCCTCGTTGACGCCAAGATAATGGGCGACTTCAAAACTGGCATAAACCAGTTCGATCATCTTACGGGAGTGGGTAAACCATAAGTGGTGTTTCTCGCGTAAGCATTCATACAAAGAGTGATTATTAAGATCTTCGTCCAGCAAAAACGCAAAACGAGGGGGAAGATGTACGGTTTCCAGCGATACCGCCACATCGTCGGCATAGCGGATACGTTCAATGACGACCGCTTTTTCGCCATCGTTCATATTCAGTAACGCTTTTGTCTCATCGTCTACCGATTCAAAAACGGATTTGATGGTGCGTGACCCCGGGCGACGTCCCTGGGACTGGCATAACTCGCTGAAACTCATGATGCCGGTCATACTGCGCTGAAATTTCTCACCAGAGACAAAGGTGCCTTTGCCGGAGACACGGGTCAGCAAATTTTCACGCGTCAGCGCATCCAACGCCTTACGGACCGTGACCCTGCTCACCTGCCAGCGCGCGCTCAGTTCATTTTCCGTCGGGATCTGCTGGCCTGGTTTATACTCTCCACGCGCAATGGCCTCTTTTAAGGCGGCTTCAAGCTGCTTATAAAGCGGTTTAGCGCTTTTACTGTCGGGTTGCTCGATCATTTGTATCCATTTGTATTATCATGGTGCCATGGCTTGTATTATAACTATTTACGTTACCTTTGCTTGTGAATCCACGCCATGCGGTGACGTAGTGATACCGCTATGAAACGAATGTTCTGATTTTAGGTCTGGGGCGGGCGTCATGAAAATAGGATTTTCGCAATACTATTCAGTAAGTTATAAATTGTTTTTCTTGAGAGACAAATTGCAAAATGTGATCTATCGCACACTTTGCCACTCAGGTATCGAAGCGAATGTCTACGCTTAATAGACAGCCGGGCAACACCCGTATCTTTTACGACGCAAGCCGGAGGTCCTTGTCATTATGCTCAACCAGAAATTAAACCCCACGCCTTCTGAAGATCTGACTATTGATGTCGATCTGCTTTATGAAACAGACCCGTGCGAGTTAAAGCTGGATGAAATGATCGAGGCGGAACCGGAGCCGGAGATGATCGAGGGGCTTCCCGCCTCTGACGCCCTGACCCCTGCCGATCGGTATCTCGAACTGTTCGAGCATGTACAGTCAACAAAACTGTTTCCAGACAGTAAAACGTTCCCGGACTGCGCGCCGAAGATGGACCCGCTTGATATCCTGATCCGCTACCGTAAGGTCAGACGCCACCGTGATTTTGACTTACGCCGCTTCGTCGAGAACCATTTCTGGCTACCGGAAACCTTATCCAGCGAGTATGTCTCTAATCCCGAAAACTCGCTCAAAGAACATATTGACCAGCTTTGGCCGATACTGACGCGCGAACCGCAGGATCATATTCCGTGGTCTTCGCTGCTGGCGCTGCCGCAATCCTATATCGTGCCGGGAGGCCGTTTTAGCGAAACCTATTATTGGGACTCTTATTTTACCATGCTGGGTCTGGCGGAAAGCGGGCGCGAAGACTTACTTAAATGTATGGCGGATAATTTCGCCTGGATGATTGAAAACTATGGCCATATTCCCAACGGCAACCGGACCTATTATCTGAGCCGCTCGCAGCCGCCGGTTTTCGCCCTGATGGTTGAACTATTCGAAGAAGATGGCGTACGCGGCGCGCGGCGTTATCTCGACCATCTCAAAATGGAATACGCCTTCTGGATGGACGGCGCCGAATCGCTGGCGCTCAACCAGGCTTATCGCCACGTTGTGCGGATGCCGGACGGTTCCCTGCTGAACCGCTACTGGGACGATCGCGACACGCCGCGCGACGAGTCCTGGCTGGAAGATGTCGAAACCGCAAAACATTCCGGTCGTCCGCCCAATGAAGTCTACCGGGATTTGCGCGCCGGGGCGGCGTCCGGCTGGGACTATTCTTCACGCTGGCTACGCGATGCGGGCCGGCTTGCCAGCATACGTACGACCCAGTTTATCCCTATCGATTTGAACGCTTTTCTGTATAAACTGGAGAGCGCTATCGCCAATATTTCAGCGCTGAAAGGCGAACGTGACACCGAGGCGCTATTTCGTCAGAAAGCCAGCGACCGACGCGCCGCCGTGAACCATTATCTGTGGGATGATGAAAACGGCTGTTATCGGGACTATGACTGGCGACGCGAAGAAATGGCGCTCTTTTCCGCTGCCAGTATCGTGCCGCTGTATGTCGGTATGGCGAACCATGAGCAGGCCGACCGTCTGGCAAATGTGGTACGCAGCCGTCTGTTAACGCCCGGCGGGATTATGGCGACCGAATACGAAACCGGCGAACAGTGGGATAAACCGAACGGCTGGGCACCGCTGCAATGGATGGCGATCCAGGGCTTCAAACGGTATGGCGACGATATGCTGGGCGATGAAATCGCCCATAACTGGTTAAAAACGGTGAACCATTTTTATCAGGAGCACCATAAACTGATCGAGAAATACCATATTTCCGGCGGTACGCCCCGCGAAGGCGGCGGGGGCGAGTATCCGCTACAGGACGGGTTCGGCTGGACCAATGGCGTGGTGCGCCGCCTGATTGGCCTTTACGGAGAGCCTTAACCTGCTCCGGCCTCAGTGAATCGCATCATAAATGGCTGACTGAATTTTCAGCCATTTTTTATTGTCTGCGCTGGGCCGGGCCTGAGCGCGCAGTCGGGCCTGCTCCGTATCGTGCTGCTGGCGCGTCACAACAGCCGGAACGGTGCAAAACGTTTGCAAATAGGTTTTATGCATCGCGGTCAGCGGCGCGCCGCTCGACATGTCATGACTTAACGTTGTGATAAATCGTCGGCAGGGTTTGACCTCATCCATCAGCGCGGGATAACGCAACAACAGTTGCAGCACCTCGGTATGTCCTGCCGCAAACGCCTGCTCCGTCCACGCGAGCTGCCAGTTCATTCCGCCCTGGAGGAACAGCGCCGTCACCCGCGTATCATTGCGCTCTATCGCCGCCCGCATGGTAAACGCATCCCAGGTAATCCCCATATGATTGAGCGTTTCCCGCGCGGAAGGCGCCTCGCGCGGCGGTTCATCCTGCGCCATTGCGGGAGCTTGCCCGTTATCGGAGCCTGGCGACGACGAACTAAATAGCCAGAACGCGCCCGCCAGTATCGCCAGCGTCATGACGCCAACCCCGGCCCACAAAGTGCCGGAAATAAGTTGCTCACGCTCTTCAGGCGTACGCGGAGGCCGCTTACGCGGTGGTTCTATGCTCTCGCTAATCTCATGCTTATCTCCCCCGGCCTGCCGATCTTTAAGCCGCGCGGTTTCCCAGAACTGGCGCAATTCACGTTCATCCGCCAGCAGAAACGAAGCGGGATTCACGCGAGTACGTTTTTCGGCATAGGCGCGCTGGATGGGCCGAACGATTTGCTGATACTGAACGTTTAGCAGCATAAGCTGCGCTGAGGTGAGCGGCTGCCTGGCGATAACCTCGTTTCGCGCGAGGCGGCAATCATCCAGAAACATACGCAGGGTGGTGCGCGACTCGGCGAACAGCGTTAACGCTGAGGCGTCATTAAAAATTCTGACGTAATGACGGGCAAACAATTTTTTATCGACCACCATAAGCGCCAGTTCGCTGAACAACATGCCCTCCAGCGCATGTTGATCTTCTCCCTGTTTTAACCACTGGCGCAAACGGTCCGGGCCAAAATGTTGCTTGAGGTAGTGATTCAGCGACGCCCGATCCGGCCATGCGCGCGCAATAAGCGCTTTTAACGTCAGTTCTATCGCCCGAAGCTGACGCTGCGCCTCAAGATGCGCCTCCTGGTCGGGGTCTTCCAGCTCAGTTTGATACGTCAGTAGCGGCTGCTGCTGACGTAGATGTTCCAGCGAGGTGACAAAACGCAACGCGGCAAGGAGTTGATTTTCGCTCACCTCTTGCCCGCTGTCATACTGGGGAACATGCTGCTGAAGGTGACGCAGTTGCAGCATAAACTGGCTCAACTGCGCGTCATTTATCCGCAATTTTTTCGCCACCGCGCCCCAACCGCCCAGGTTAAGACGCGCCTGCTCAAGTTGTTCCATGAACCACCGGGGCTCTTTTCCCTCTGTGGTATGAATACCCAGCAGCAGCAGGATTTCTATTGATGCCTGGCGGATAATCCCCAGGCTATGTTCAAAAGGCGCGCGTGTCGCCTGCGAAGCGCTATTCGTCATTATCTTCCCTAAAAAGACGATCCCGCGACGAGATCTTCGTTTTCTTTTAATTATGTTTTTTCATAGATATAACAGATTTAGCCACATTTCAGTGACTTAATCTTAATGATTGCAAATTTATAAGAAGATCGGTTACTAACCGAAAACATCAGTTTTTCATTCTGTCAACGCGGCGTGACGCTGAACGGCATAGACCTTTTCCCTGCCTGCGTTTGGCCGTCTGACCGCTAGCCACGCGTGCAGCACACTTTATAATCGCGCTTTTTATGAGAAAGATGCCATGCCGCACATTTCATCTCGCTTTAGCTCCGCCTGCATCGCGTTTATTAAACAGTGGCAGGGTCTGTCGCTGGAAAAGTATCGCGATCGGCAGGGTAACTGGGTGATTGGTTACGGGCATATGTTGACGCCGGATGAGACGCTGACGTTCATTACGCCCGAACAGGCGGAGGCATTCTTGCTGGATGACCTCAATAGCTGCGATATGCTGCTACAGAATTGTTTGCCGGAACTTAACGATCGGTTTCAACGCGAAACGCTTATTGCGCTGATGTTCAGCATCGGACATCAGCGTTTTTTATCATTAATCAATACGGGTGATATTTCACAGCCAGAAATAAGCGGGCTGCGAATTTAACGTCGCTAATTCGATTCATTTAACATCATGGCGGCCTGGGTACGATTTTTTACATCCAGCCGCCGGTAAAGCGACTCCAGATGCGCTTTAACCGTCCCGGTACTAATATTTAACGCCCGCCCAATTTGTTTATTTGATTCTCCTGCGGCAAGCATCTGTAAAATTTCCCGCTGGCGGGCGCTTAACGCTTTTATATCACGGGACTCCAGCTCCGTTGAATTTAACCAATCCCCCGGTAAAAACATCATCCCGCGAGCGACAGCATTGAGCGCAAGGACAAAGGTTTCGGCATCAGAATCGCGTGGCACCACGGCCTGAACGTTAAATTGCATGACTTCATGCAGCCACTTTTGACTGCCATCCATCGCCGTGATAATAATCTTCACCTCCGGAAATTGCTGCGCGATTCTTTGTAACACCTCGCGGCAAAATTCAGCATCCAGGCCGCTATCCAGCATGACCAGCGCATCCGGCGCGCTTTCTATTTTTTGCCAGAGTTCTTCTGCCTGACCGACACTCTGGATACTTATTCCTGGAATGTGCTGCTGCAAACTGATTTTCATTCCATGAATAAATATTGACTGCCTGTCAAACATGATTACCTGCATTACTTTTCTCCACCTGGGTAAGATAATAGTCTCAAGATGAGGAAGGGTATTACCCGTAGGGTAAAATAAGAAGTCGCCATTTGGTATAGGCCATTTTACCGATAGTCATTGGTTGAGGAAGGGAAAGGTTATGAATATTTACAGCTTCAACATCGGGATTACAGAATTCGCTAAAATTAGCCTTTTAAAGTAAGGAATATCTTATTAGCGCGAACAGCCAAGGCTAATTTGAATATTAATTTAATAAAGAGTACGCCTGGCGCGTCACAAAGGAAATATCTGCTTTTCACCTGATGTGTTACAAAAAATAAAGTAGCACATTTTGTTAAAAAATTAATCAATCCGCCTAAAAACCGCGACGATGGGTCAATGACAATACCGTGTATGTACATGCATTTCTCTGCCCCACTACACCCGCTGTTATCGGCGTGTTTTACCGCCCTCGTCCCGTTTATCGGCTTTTTGGCGCTAAAAGCCTGGCCGGAAGGCGATAAATCCGCCGCGCAACGCAATCAGACGTATTCGTCACGCGAGCAATGATTGCGAAAGGGCTTATTAGATGCTAGAAAATCAATAAAACCAGCCGCTTCAGCGTCACTGTTTCAATAAGAACAATAATAGAGCCTGATGATGGATAAAATATATGCAATGAAATTGTTTGTACGCGTGGCGGAACGGGAAAGTTTTTCCCGTGCAGCAGAGGATATCGGCCTTCCCAAAGGCAGCGTCTCACGGCAAATACAAGCGTTAGAACATCAACTGGGCATCCGCCTGCTCCACCGCACCACCCGGCGGGTACAGCTTACTCAGGACGGAATGGTTTACTACGAACGGGCAAAAGATCTGTTGAGTAACCTGGATGAACTGGAGGGTCTTTTCCAGCCTGATCCCGCCAGTATCAGCGGCAAAATACGGGTAGATATACCGCCATGTCTCGCAAACAGCCTTATCATGCCGCGCCTGCCCACTTTTTTGCATCAGTATCCCGGCATTGCGCTGGAACTTTGTAGTAGCGATCGACAGGTCGATTTACTACGGGAAGATTTCGACTGTGTGGTGCGTACAGAGCCGCTACATGCGCCGGGGATACTGACGCGCCCGCTTGGCAAACTGAGAAGGGTGAACTGCGCCAGCCCACAATACCTGGCGCGCTTTGGGTATCCAGAAAACCTTGACGACCTCGCCTCACATGCGATGGTGCATTATTCATTGACCCCGGGAGTCTCTTCACCGGGTTTTGCCTTCGAAACGCCCCACGGTATGCAGTGGGTAAAAACCGGCGGAATGCTAACGGTAAACAGTACGGAGACCTGGCATACGGCCTGTCTGGCAGGATTAGGGATCATTCAGACGCCGCGCATTGCTGTACGGGAGGCGTTACGCGCCGGAACGCTCATTGAAATTTTACCGCAATATCGCGCCGCTCCACTGCCGGTGACGCTGCATTATCCCCATCGCCGTAATCTTTCCCGCCGGGTACACCTGTTTATGGTATGGCTGACTGAAACCATTAAAGAGGCCGCAGAGTAGCCGCATTTTCAGCATCCACCGGGGAGAAGCTATACTGACATATTCTATTAATGATGAAGGACTACCGACCTGATGACGCAGGAAAATGACGTAAAACGCCCTATTCAGGAACTGGAGCACGATCCGATACAAAAAATAGAAACGCAGCCGCATGACGCCCCGGAAAAAAACGAAAAGGCAAATCAGGCGTTGCATTCCGTCACCACCCTGATGCAAAAAATTCAGCGTCAACCGATGGTGGCCCACCTCATTCGCGCGACCGAACGTTTTAACGATCGACTGGGTAATCAGTTTGGCGCGGCTATCACCTACTTTTCGTTTCTGTCGATGATCCCGATAATGATGGTGTCCTTTGCCGCGGCAGGTTTTATCCTCGCCTCGCACCCTAATCTACTGGAAGATATTTTCAGCAAGATATTGATGAATGTGAGCGATCCTACGCTGGCGTCCACGCTTAAAAATACGATTAATACGGCGGTTCAACAGCGTACCACGGTAGGGCTGGTCGGACTGGGTATCGCGCTCTATTCCGGCGTTAACTGGATGGGCAACCTGCGGGAAGCGATTCGCGCCCAGTCACGGGACGTCTGGGAGCGCAAGCCGCAGGATCAGGAGAAAATCTGGCTCAAATATCTGCGCGATTTTATCTCGCTGATTGGATTATTAATCGCTTTAATCATTACGCTGTCCATTACTTCCATCGCCGGTTCCGCCCAGCAGATGATCATCTCCGCCTTGTATCTCGACAGCATCGAATGGTTAAAACCGGCCTGGCATTTGATCGGTCTGGCCATCTCTATTTTTGCCAACTATCTACTTTTTTTCTGGATTTTCTGGCGACTGCCTCGCCATCGTCCCCGTAAAAAAGCGTTGATTCGCGGGACATTTATCGCCGCTATCGGTTTTGAGGTGATTAAAATCATTATGACTTATACGCTGCCGTCACTGGTGAAATCGCCTTCCGGCGCGGCGTTTGGCTCCGTACTCGGTCTGATGGCCTTCTTCTACTTTTTTGCCCGCCTGACGTTATTCTGCGCGGCCTGGATAGCCACCGCCGAATATAAGGACGACCCGCGAATGCCGGGTAAAACGCAACGCTAGTCTGCGGCTTGCTGCCGAATGGCACGCACGGCGTCGTCATTCGGCCTACTGCTGTGTGGACCCAGGCCGGGTATGTAAAGCGTACCCGGCGGTACAATCAGGCACGTCCTTCCGCCTCATCTCATTGTTTCAGCATATAAATCCAGTAATTAACTTTTATTTAACCTGAAACCAGTTTTATCCACCAATTCTAAAATTATGTGAAGCATTTCATAGACGCAAAATGGCTGGCTTAAACATTATCCCCTTTTTGCGCTTTTTTTGACCATTTTTGGCTTTTGTTACACATTGAAATATAACTTTTGCTGTGCGTAATATGGCTATTCGTTCGCTAAAAATAAGAAAATAGTATGCAAGCAACCGCCACAACACTCGACCATGAGCAGGAACATGTTCCGGTAAACTCACGCAATAAAGTCGTTATTGCCTCGCTTATCGGCACCGCGATTGAGTTCTTCGACTTCTATATTTACGCCACCGCAGCGGTGATCGTGTTCCCCCTTATCTTCTTCCCCCAGGGCGATCCCACTGCGGCAACGCTACAATCGCTCGCCACCTTCGCTATCGCGTTTGTGGCGCGTCCGATTGGCTCTGCGCTATTCGGTCACTTCGGCGACCGGGTAGGCCGCAAAGTCACGCTGGTGGCTTCGCTGCTGACGATGGGGATCTCCACGGTCATTATCGGTCTGTTACCGGGCTACGCGACGATAGGTATTTTCGCGCCGCTGCTGCTGGCGCTGGCGCGTTTCGGTCAGGGACTGGGGCTGGGCGGCGAATGGGGCGGCGCAGCGTTATTAGCGACGGAGAATGCGCCGCCGCGTAAACGCGCGCTGTATGGCTCCTTCCCGCAGTTGGGCGCGCCGATCGGCTTCTTCTTTGCCAATGGCACCTTCCTGTTGCTCTCCTGGCTGCTGACCGACGAGCAGTTTATGAGCTGGGGCTGGCGCGTGCCGTTTATCTTCTCGGCGGTGCTGGTGATTATCGGCCTGTATGTGCGCGTGTCGCTGCATGAAACGCCGGTGTTTGCGAAAGTTGCCGCAGCGAAAAAACAGGTAAAAATACCGCTGGGCACGTTGCTGACGAAGCATGTCCGCGTAACCATTCTCGGCACGTTTATTATGCTGGCGACCTACACGCTGTTCTATATCATGACCGTCTATTCCATGACTTACAGCACTGCCGCCGCGCCGGTGGGGCTTGGCTTGCCGCGCAATGAAATACTGTGGATGCTGATGATGGCGGTGATTGGTTTCGGCGTGATGGTGCCCGTCGCCGGCCTGCTGGCGGACGCATTTGGTCGTCGGAAAAGCATGGTCATCATTACCACGCTCATCATTCTCTTCGCGTTGTTCGCCTTTACCCCGCTGCTGGGTTCAGGCAATCCAGCGCTGGTATTCGTGTTCCTGTTGTTAGGTCTGAGCCTGATGGGGCTGACCTTCGGCCCAATGGGAGCGCTGCTGCCGGAGCTATTTCCGACGGAAGTACGCTATACCGGCGCATCGTTTTCCTACAATGTGTCATCGATTCTGGGCGCTTCCGTCGCGCCGTATATTGCCGCATGGCTGCAAAGCCACTACGGGCTGGCGGCGGTAGGGGTTTACCTGGCGTCAATGGCGGCGCTGACGCTGATTGCACTGCTGTTAACCCATGAGACGCGTCATCAGGCGTTGTAATAGGGCGCCGGATGGCATCATCCGGCGCTACGTTTCACGTTACTGCTTCATCTGCGTTAAAATCGTCCGGCACTGATTGGCTTCGCCTTCAGAGGGCGAAATGAGCGCCAATAGCGCGGCGGCGGGCGTTACCAACGTCGCCAGCGCTGCCGCAACCGCGCCGCGCGCAATCAGCGGGCCGGGCTTGACGCCCGCCTGCGGATTTTTAAATGTCCCGCGCACGTACAGCGGCGATCGCAGCGTAATAATACGAATCCCCTTACTTTCCGGATCAATGGTTAAATCGAGCTGTTCAGAGGCGAAGCTCGCCGTACCGGTCACGTTAATCAACGCATTTTCTGTATCAAAAGCAAAAATTTGCGGTCGCGCCACGCCGTTCGCAATATTGAGATTCGCCGCCGCGCAGTTAACCCGCACTTCGTCATCGCCAAAAATCTGCCCGACAATATAGTTGCCGACGTTCAGCCCCACGATTTCCATCAGGTTGCGGCTAATCAATCCATCATTCATCAATAATTTGAGATTGCCGTTACTGTTGCCAAGCAGCGCGGCGACCGAGTTGCCCGTTCCGCGAATATCCGCATCGCCGTTCAGCTCGCCCAGCGTTTTCTGCATCAGCTCCACATCCGGCATCAGTTCTTTAAGCTTCAGCCGACGCGCCTGTATATCCGCCCGCCCCTGCATTGGCTTTTTATCCCCTTCCAGATGGATGTTGGAGACAATACTGCCGCCTGCCAGACCAAACTTCAGCGGCTGTAGACGTAAGTCGGCGTTTTTCAGGATGATATGGGTCGAAAGATCGCTAATCGGTAGACTGCCGCCATGCTCAATACGCCGGCCTTTAAACCGGACATCGGCGTCCATGACGTCCCATTTGTCGGTTTCAAAGCGATCGTAAGGCAACACTTTATCCGCCGGCTGAACATTCTTCTCGCCTTTGCGCTGTTCAGACCGTTTCGACTGCTCAGCGTCTTTCCCGGAATCCACGCCAATCAGCGGCCCAAGATCGGCCAGGCGTAACTGGCGCGATTCGACATCGCCTTCCAGTTTAGGGCGCGGTTTACCGGTGGTATAAGTGAGGGAGCCGTGGATATCACTGTCGCCAATGCGCCCGTTAAAACCGCGATAATCAAATACTGATGACTTTTCGGCGTCAATTTTCGCCACCAATCGCCCATCGGTCTCAAACGGCGGCGTATCCGGCAGCAGCACGCCGGTTAAATCATATAAATCGCCCAGTGAATCGCCAGAGAATTTAAGCCGCAGATCGACGCCGCCCATTTTCATCGGTTCGTTCACCACGCCGCTAAAAGCCACCCGCGTATTACCAGAGCGGAAATCGGCCTGCACAGGAAAAGGCGTACTTTCGCTGCGTAGCGCCAGCATACCGCCTATTTTCCCCGTACCGGTCAACGGTTCCCCGTTATAACGCCCCTGCGCCTTCAGGCCGAAGACATAGTCGCCCACGGTGGATTTGTCTGCTTTGCCTTTCGTTCCCGTCACTTCGCTGAACGGCAACGGTTTGCCTAACGGATCGACCAGAATAGTGATATCCGCTTTACTGACCTTATCATCGATCGCGATTCGCCCCTGGTCGAAGAGAATATTATCCAGCCGGAAGGACCAGGCGGAAGGTTTAGCATTGGGGTCCGTATTCTTGTCTTGCGTGAGGTTAAAGGTCCAGTTATTGGTTTTCTCGGACAGACGAATAAGACGCGCGTCGGGTTTCACCAGTTTGATCCACGGCAGCCAGACGGTTTTGGTCAGGAGCGCCAGCGGGGCAAGCGTCGCCTCAACGCGTGGCAGATGCACCATCGTAACTTCCGGAATATCCGGCGGATTGCCGAGAATGACGTCTTCCGCGTGAACATGCGGCCACGGTACCCAGCTTCGCCAGCCGGTCTCCTGTTTTTGGCGTTCCCACACCACGCCTAAATCGCCGCGAATAGCGAAAGGCCGGTTCAATTCGGTAGAGACTTTCTGGTTGATGGTCGGTTTGAGGCGGTTCCAGTCAAATGTTGCGATCAACAAAATCACTATGGCGATCAACAACAAGAAAGTCCCTGTGATGGCGGCGGTTATTTTGCCTGCTTTAGTCATGTGTTATTTCCTCACTTCTTCCCTTGCCTGTCCTAAAGATAGTTCAGCCAGACGAAAAAGGAGGATGACCGCGCCTCGTAATACCACGTATTACGGGAACAGTCTGGCGTTACAGGGTCAGAATCACCTCTTCGAGCGATATCAGCGGCACGGGTCGAGAAAGAAAATAGCCCTGGGCGGCAAAGGCGGGCGAACGCTGCACATCACGCCACTCTTCCAGCGTCTCCACGCCCTCGACAATAACGCCGCGGCAGTAGCGGTTCATCAGTTGCAGCAGCAGAATGAACAGGTTGCGCCCCTCCGCGGACTGACGCAGCATGACGAATAGCTCGCGCGCCACTTTAATGTAGTCATAACGCACTTCGCTCAGCGCTGAAAAATTGGCCATGCCTGTACCAAAATCATCCAGCCACAGCGGGCCGAACTCACACATCGAGGCGAAAGAGGAGTCTTTCGGCAAACGAATATGTTCCACCAGTTCGAAACGCAGCCAGGGTAAGCGCTCCATCGCGGCCAGAATGTCCGGCTGTCGTCGCATGGCAATCAGCGTAGGGCCGTCGACATTGACTGATGCCAATAAGTGATGGCGAGTGAAAAAATCCGCTTTTTGTTCAAGCTGATGAAGTTGTTCTTTCACTACGTCAATGCGGTGTCGAACCGCTAACTCCGCGAAATAACGATCCGGGGCAATACGTCTGGAAGGGTTATCAGGATGAGTGACGACAGTGAGAAGTTCAACCGCCATCAGACGGCCATCCGTCTGGTATATCGGCTGGTAAGTATAGGCACGCTCGCATTGCAGCCAATAGCGCCGTTCCTGCAAATTCTCTATACCTGCATCAGGAACGCGTAGCTGCTGGATAACCTGCTTTATCATCTCAGTTGTCCTGTTAATGGGAGTGTGACTGTCCGGACTCGTCAAAGGTTATCGGCGTTCAGGCAGAGAACTTTACCCTCGGTCCCTGGCAAAATAAAAACAGCCCCCGAAACTTGTCAAAAATACGCACTTGCTCAAAAAAATAATGGACCGATGTTTTAATATTATTGACCACTAAACATCCACAGCGCACACTAACGCTAATTTTTACAGATCAGGTTCACGACTATGTCTAAAAAGATTGCCGTGATTGGCGAATGCATGATTGAGCTGTCGCAGAAAGGCGCTGATGTTCAGCGCGGCTTCGGCGGCGACACGCTGAATACCTCCGTTTATATTGCCCGTCAGGTCGATTCTGCCGCTCTGGCCGTTCACTATGTGACGGCGCTGGGTACCGACAGTTTCAGCCAACAGATGCTGGAGGCGTGGCAGCATGAAAATGTGGATACCTCGCTAACGCAGCGGATGGAAAATCGCCTACCAGGCCTCTATTACATCGAAACCGATGACACTGGCGAGCGTACCTTCTACTACTGGCGTAACGAAGCGGCAGCGAAATTCTGGCTGGAGAGCGAGCAGTCAGCGGCTATCTGCAAGGCGCTGGCGACCTTCGATTATCTCTACCTGAGCGGCATTAGCCTCGCGATTTTAAGCCCGACCAGCCGTGATAAGCTGCTGTCTTTATTGCGTGAATGCCGGGCCAACGGCGGGAAAGTCATTTTTGATAATAACTATCGCCCGCGTTTATGGACAAGTCGCGAAGAAACGCAGCAGGTCTATCAAAAGATGCTGGAATGTACTGATATCGCTTTCCTGACACTGGACGATGAAGACGCGCTATGGGGTCAGCAACCGGTGGAAGAGGTCATTGCCCGCACCCATGCGGCAGGCGTGCAGGAAGTGGTGGTAAAACGCGGGGCGGACTCTTGCCTGGTCTCAATTCAGGGCGAGGCGCTCATTGACGTTCCGGCAGTAAAACTGCCGAAAGAGAAAGTGATAGACACCACTGCCGCAGGCGACTCCTTCAGCGCCGGTTATCTGGCCGTTCGTTTGACGGGCGGCAGCGCGACGGATGCCGCGAAGCGCGGACACCTGACGGCCAGCACGGTGATTCAGTACCGTGGGGCCATTATTCCGCACGACGCGATGCCGCAGTAAGTCATTCGCTCTTGCCCGGTGGCGCTGCGCTTACCGGGCCGACAGGCGGCAGCTTACTGTGCCGCCGGTGTCTCCGTCACTTCCGGATGCGCCTCATCTGCTTCAACAGCGGCGGCAGTAGTCGGGACCATGATTTCATCCCACGTCGCCTTTAACGCCTTCATATTAAATTCCGGCTCGCCTTGCGGTTGCAGCAAAATTAATGCCATCTCCTGCGATAGCTGCTGACGTAGATTCTGATTGAGCATATCGACGGTCAGGCTGTTGAGGAAATTCTGGCGCAGCTTCTGATACTGCTCCGGCGCGATATCCACCACTTGATTCTGCAGCGAGCGCATACGCTGTCCAGTCAAAATGTCAGTATCGGTACGCGCGTAGGTCGCGAACAGCTTTTGCAATTCGAGATTTTTCTGCGCCACCAGCGCAGTAAACTCCTCTTCCGACAAACCTTTATCGCGTACTTTCGCCAGTTCATTCGCCACCAGGCTCAAATTGGTATTGAGCTTATCATTAGGTGATTCAATGTTGATGGCGCACTGCGCGCGCAGAAACAGAACCCGGCAGTCAAACCCCAGACCAATATCTTTCGCGTTATTTTTAGTAAGCTCTTGCTGGATATGCCAGAACAGCGCTTCGCGCGCCAGATCCGCCTGCCAGTAGCGCAACAGCGCCGCCGACTCGCGAATCGGTTGCCACGGCGTATCCCACATAATGGAGAGACGATCCTGGCGCACCGCATCGGTCATAATGCTCACTGATTCCGCCCGCAGCGGCGAAAGCGTCGGCACCGGGGCGGGCGTTTCGCGTTTACCTTTCAGCGTACCGAACGTTTTATTGATCTGCTCGGCGACGGAGCGCGCATCAATGTTGCCGACAACAATCAGCGTCATGGCATCCGGGGTGTACCATTTTTCATAGAAAGCCTGAATTTTGGCTGCGTCTACCGGCTGCTTTAACGGTTCCGCGGGATCGTGCCCCAATAACGCCGACCCTTTCAGCCGATAACGCCACCAGCCCTCTTTCGTATCTGCTGGCCACGTCGCAACCATATCTTCGCTGCTTAACGCATGATTCACCGTCTCTGGCGTAATGGTTAATTTACCGGAGACGTTAGCCAGATAGGTCAGCGCTTCTTTCAGCAGATCGTTACGGTTATTGGGTAAACTGAGGTTATAGAGCGTGGAATCATAAGAAACAATAACGGGCGGCATGGGACGTTTCGGATCAAACCCTTGCTGCCATAAAGAACGTGCCTGTGCGGCATCCAGACCACCGCTTTGCGTCAGCGCGATACGGGGAATCGCATGGCTGAACCCGCTCTGTTGCGTACTTTCGGTGAGCGAACCGGTATTAACCTGGAGACGAACTTCAATACGATCGCTGGGGCGCTGAGGCGTAGCCAACACTTGCCACTGTAACCCATTAGCCAGCGTCCCCTGTTGCCATGCCGGATCGGGCTGGAGCGCATCTGCCTGCACATAGCCGGCAGAGGCCAACATCAACAGACTGCCCGCTAAGAGTCGAATTTTTGTGCCCTGCATGTGAACCCCTGATCAACAATCCTGGTAATAAAAAGACAGCCCCGGCAGGGATGCCTGAATATGACGTAAAAACACTTCGTGTTAGACCGCGAGAACCTAAAAATGTCACGGAAGAAGTGAAATAATCCCTAAGCATCATGCTGTATGCTTTGGGCGCAGGGGTCAATTATGCGCAAACACCCGCAGTCCTGGAAGGGACTACGGGCATAAGTGGCGAGATTAGGAGGAAATTTCGTGCGTTTTGCCATCCGGCGCACGATTATTAAGCACATCGTCCAGCTTTTGGTGATCTAACTCTTTCACCCATTTGGCAACCACCACCGTCGCCACGCCGTTACCCACCAGGTTAGTCAGCGCGCGCGCTTCGGACATAAAGCGGTCGATACCGAGGATTAACGCCAGTCCCGCCACCGGCAAATGGCCTACGGCGGAGATAGTGGCCGCCAGCACAATAAAGCCGCTTCCGGTCACGCCCGCGGCGCCTTTTGACGATAGCAGCAGCACGACCAGCAGCGTTATCTGGTGGAAGATATCCATATGGCTGTTGGTCGCCTGGGCGATAAACACCGCCGCCATCGTCAGGTAAATAGAGGTGCCATCAAGGTTGAACGAATACCCCGTCGGGATCACCAGCCCCACCACCGATTTACGGCACCCCAGTTTTTCCATCTTATCGAGCATACGCGGCAACGCTGACTCGGAAGAGGAGGTGCCGAGCACAATGAGTAATTCTTCCCGGATATAGCGAATAAATTTAAAAATGCTAAAGCCCGTTACCCGTGCAATCGTCCCCAGCACCACCACCACGAAGAGAATACAGGTGATATAGAAGCAGATAATGAGCTGCCCCAGTTGCACCAGAGAACCGACGCCGTATTTACCGATGGTGAAGGCCATCGCGCCGAATGCGCCAATCGGCGCCAGGCGCATGATCATATTGATGATGCCGAAAATGACCTGCGAAAAACTCTCAATCACATTGAAAATGAGCTGGCCTTTGCTGCCCAAACGGTGCAGCGCAAAACCAAACAACACCGCAAACAGTAAGACCTGCAGAATGTTGCCGCTGGCAAACGCGCCGATCACGCTGCCCGGTATGACATCCATCAGGAAGGCAATAATGCCCTGCTCCTTGGCTTGTGCGGCATAAACGGCCACCGCCTGCGCATCCAGCGTTGCCGGATCGACGTTCATCCCGGCGCCAGGTTGCACGACGTTGACGATGATAAGACCGATAATCAGCGCAATCGTACTGACAATTTCAAAGTAAAGCAGCGCGACCGCGCCGGTACGCCCCACCGCTTTCATGCTTTCCATGCCTGCGATGCCCGTCACGACTGTACAGAAAATGACAGGAGCGATGATCATCTTAATGAGCTTAACGAACGCGTCGCCAAGCGGTTTCATTTGTGCGCCCAGTTCAGGATAGTAATGGCCAAGGAGAATACCAATGGCGATTGCTGTCAGGACCTGAAAATAAAGACTTTTGAACAGAGAGGTTTTCATAGGGTGTCCTTGAAGTAAAAACCACAGGTCTTGTAAGGTTATGAGTAACCTGCGGCCTTAAAATAACACCCACACAACATGACAGAAATGCGCCAGGATCATAATTGAAACAAAAATGTTAAAAAGTTTGAGCTGGCTCGCACAAGCGCGACCTTTTTTAACTTTTGTAATCAGGATTTTCGTGCGACAGATACCGTTCTTCAAAGATATCCGCGGGAACGGGCCGAGCAAACAGGAAGCCTTGCGCGACGTTGACTCCAGCCTGTTCCAGCCACGCGCGTTGCGCCTCGTTCTCCACGCCCTCGGCAATCAATTGTAAATTAAGGCTGCGGGCCATCAGGATAATCGCCGTCACCATACTGTGATCATCCGGTAACCCATCGACAAACATTTTATCAATTTTAAGGATATCGACCGGTAGCGACTTCATATGCTGTAACTGGCGCAGCCCCGCGTAACCCATGCCAAAATCATCCAGTGCGATACGCACGCCAGCATTACGTAACGGACGTAAGATAGCGACGGCAGCGTGCGGATCGTCGATACGGCGGCTTTCAGTGACCTCAAGAATCAGCGTACCTGGTTGAATACGATAGCGGTTTAACAATTCCAGCAGCTCCGACACCATGCCAGGGTGCATGAGCTGTAACGCGGAAAGATTGACGGAGAGCGGCAATGTCACGCCGCGCTCCTGCCAGGCGGCAAGCTGGCGACAGGACTCTTCCAGCACCCAATGGCCCACCGTGACCATCAGGCCGCAGGATTCAATGCGCTCAATCAGCCCCTCCGGCAATTCCCAGCTACCGTCCGGCTGCTGCATACGTAACAAGGCTTCGGCGCTTAATACGTTGCCGCTGCGCATCTCGACCTGCGGCTGCAGCCAAATGGCAAACTGATGGTTATCCAGCGCGGTAAGGATATCGCTCTCTTCGGTAAGGCGCTGTTGAGCGGCCTCCATCTGCGCCGGGTCAAAGAACTGGATCTGATTTTTACCTTTTCGGCGCGCGGTAAACGCGGCGGAGACGGCGCGACCATAGAGCGCTTCGGCGGTCAGATCGCCATAATACATCGCAATGCCAATACTGCAGCTTGGGCGCAGTTGAATACCCTGGATGGGCAGTCGTTCATTAATGATAGTGAGTATTTGCTGACCTAATGTGATGGCGTGCCACGGCTCTTTGACGCCGTGAGCGATAATGGCGAAGTCATACCCGCTGACCTGCGTAAGCACCATGCGCGGCGCCAGCACCGACTTCAGCTTCTCAACCAGCGTCAGTAATAGAATCTCCCGCTGCGTTTCTTGCAGCACGCCTGCCGTGTCACGCAACGTTTCGCACGTCACGATGATAAGCGCGGTGGTTTGTTGGCGGGTGATAACCTGTTCCAGCAATGCCATTAAAAAGGCTTTATTGGGCAGCTCGGAAACCGGAAAACGCATCGCGTTGTCCGTTTGCTCCTCGCGTTGACGCTGCATAAGCTGCTGGTTGAGGTTATAGCTGCGCACCAGCATTCCAATTTCATCATCCTGATGCAGACGCGGCAACGCCAGCTGATGTCCGATCAGCTCCTGCTGCGGAATGTCGTTCAGCTCGCGGGCGATTTTGCGCAGCGGATGCACAATCAGGCGGTTTACGCACCAGGCGATGGCCACCGTCAGGATCAGCGATAAAAGTAAGTAAATGGTCACTAACGTAGAGAGCGCGCTCATGACGAACTTGTACATACGGTACGAATCCGCCTGCAATACAAGGTAGGCCAGCGGTTGCGGATTGGCGGGACGCTCCAGCGAATAAACCGGTAAAGAAATTTGTACCGGCAGTTCGAAGAGACGCGTCACCATAACCGGGACGGGGCGTTCAGGAATGAAGCGCTTACGCAACGCCTGGAACTGATTCGGCAATACCACATCGGCGCGACTCACCACGCCCGCAGGTTTAATACTTTCCAGAATGGTTTCCGCGCCGGGGAGATCCGCTTTTAAAATCGCGGAAGAAAGAGGTTCCCGAACAGAGCGCGCGATGCTTTCCAGTTGCGTAGCCGTGTTGTAGCGGTTCTGCTGTACCAGATGGAACAACAAAACGGTGCAAAAGACAAAAACAAACATCATGACAACGGCCGCAACCATTGCCATCTGTTTAATTGTTAACGAGCGGCTGACGCGCAAATTGACTCTCCCTGGATATCCCGGACTGCCGCCTGAGTATACCCGATTGCAGCGGCATTAAGAGAGGCTGTATCTGAAAAGGACTTTTCTGAATAACGGTTAATGATAGCGTCTGATGGCGCTGCGCTTCTCAGGCCTACGACGCCTGTCAATTCGTAGGCCTGACGCAATGATTACCAGTCAGCGTAAGGCACCAGAGGCTGCGGCGGTAAATCCATATCCCCCTGCCAGCCCGCCGCGGAATAACGGACATACAGCAGCAGATGACTGGGGGTATAGTCTTTCGCCTGCTGAATATCGACAGCCGTACCCACAAACCAGTTGGCAGTGACCCGGCGTTCAATGAGCGCCCGCGCGGTATAGCCAAATCCCTGGCTGCTGCCGCCGCCGTTGGTCTGGTCACGCGCATCCTCCTGATAATCTGCCGGGATCAAATTCATCAGCGGATAACGCGGCATGGTACGGTTGCGGGAGTGCGACCAGGATACCGAGCCGCCTAACTCCCACGACCAGTTTTCCGTACGCTGCCGCCACATCACCGGCACCGCAAACGACAGGTATTCCTGCGGGCTATAATAACCGCCCTGACCCAGTGAATAACCGCTCAGATCTTTGTCGTAATGCCAGATCATGTTATTCAGCCCGACGGTAACACGGCGGTTATTCTCGTTAATCACCTTATAGTAATAACCGGTCATCCAGCGCACGCGCCAGTTATCTTCCACATTTTTACCGCTCAACTGGTCGCCGCTGAGCGACGCCCAGACACCGTTTGCTTCGCCTTTATCATAGCTGAGACTGACGCCGCCGCCGTTGGCCCGCACGCCGCCCCATTTGGTGCCGGTATTGCTGCTGGCATCCTTTTGCCCGCCAAACGCCAGCAGCGAGCTGGAGATCGGGCGACGATGCGCGTTCAGGGTATAACCCAACGGCCCGATATCGTCGCTATAGCTGACGCCGCCGACCACATCAACGACATTAAAGCCCATCGGCGTCGTGCCGATATCCCAGCGCCAGGTCTCATTCTGCCAGCCGACCGCCACGCTCGCGCCCGTATCGGCCTGGCTACGATGTCCGCTGCATTTCTCCAGCGTACAGGTACCCCAGTTATTATCGTATTTTCCATCCGCATCCGTAGAGAAGCGGCCAACATCCATATTCACCATATCAGTACGAAAGAACGCCCGTCCGTCCGACCAGGGCGCATCCACCTGAAGCATCGTGGTATGCGCCTTCAGATCGGAGTAACCGCCAGTCCCGCTCGACCCCCAATAATCGTGCGCCAACGTGACATTGAGATCCTGCTGACGGTACAACTCCGCCGCATCGCTACGCACGCCGCGTTTTAGCCAGTCATCTTTTTCATCATTGCGCGTCAGGCGGGTAAAGGTATCGTTATCCTGGGGAAGAACCGGCGTAATCGCTGCGGCGACCATTGCCTCTTTGTAGGTCTCCAGCGCCCGCTGCGGCTCGCCCGTTTGCGCCTGAAAAGCGGCGGCGTCACGCAATACCATTGCGCTTTCCATTGATGGCGGCTGTGCTTTTGCCTGCGGCGTAATGCGGTTAAAGATCCGCGCCGCCGCCGTGATATCGCCAAGCTGGAGCTGCGCCAGCACGACGCGGCGCTGCATGTTAAGAGAGGTGATTTGCGACGCAGGCAGCGCCGCCAGTTGAGCGCGCGCCGCAGCGTTATCGCCCTGTGCGATGTCGATTTCCACCCGCCCCAGCATGGCATCGACATTACCCGGTTCCCGCGCCAGAACGGCGTCATAAGCGGCGCGGGCCGCCGCATTATCGCCACGCTGCTGCGCCCAGTCTGCCAACGTTAACGCAATGCGCGTAGAGGGCGGCTGCTGACGTAACAACGCTTCCGCTTCGCGTTCTTTGCCGCTATCGCGCAAGCGGTTAGCGCTTTCCAGCACCTGGTTACTTTGCAATCGGCCCGCCAGTTCCTGAATATTGCTGTTCCACTGGCTGGTCGGCAGGGTATTGAGATGCGCCAGCGCCGCCCGGTCCCGATCGCTGCCGGAAAGATAAAGCCCATAAGCATAGACCTGTTCCGGATCGTTTGGCTTCTGCTGCGCCAGAGAGCGCATTTGCGCATCGGCCTGGGCGTGCTGCCCGGCCTGCCACAGATCGCGTGACAGTCGATACGTTACCCACACGCTCCCCGGATCTAATGCCAGCCGGCGACGGTGCAGTTCTGCGGCCTGCGCCCATTTGCCCTCGCTTTCCAGCGTTTCCGCCTGCTGCGCCAGACGGTCATTTTCCAGACTGCGTTCGATATCGTCGATACTGCGCCGCTGGCTGGCGGAAAGAGAAGCGATAAACGCGGCGGCTTTTTGCGGCGACTGCTGGCGATAAAGATTCGCCAGCCCGCGTACAGCATTGGTATTACCGCTATCCATACGCAGCGTCTGCTGATAATAACGTTCGGCGGCGGCATTATCTTTGCGCGCCATCGCCACATCCCCCAGCCCCAGCACCGCGTAGCTGTCGGTGTTATCCACTGCTCGCGCCTGCTGATAGAAACGCTCCGCCTGGGCCAGATTATTCGCTTTTAAGGCCGCGTCGCCCTGCTGAATTAACAGCCAGTAGCGATTGACCTTCAGCAGACTCTCCCACTTATCGCGGCTGCTGCTGTGCGGCGCCATCGCCAGCGCCTTTTCAAACTGCGCGACGGCGCGGGCGCGATCGCCACGCTGTGAGTATGCCTGCCCCAGCGCGCCGACCGCCTCGCTGTCGTCCTGCCGGGCGCTCACCGCCTGCTGCAATTGCGCAATGGCCTTACCGCCTTCTCCGGCATTAACCGCCGCGATGCCCTGCGAGCGCGCGCGGAACGCCGGATCGGCTAACTGTTTTTGCTGCTCGCTAAGCTGGGCGCGGGCGGCAGACACGCTATCGCCTTCGCTAAACTGCGTCAGATAGTCTTGCAACGCTTTTACGCTGGCGTCGCTCACCGGGAGATCTTTTATCTGCTGGTACCAGATGGCGGAGGCCGCGCTGCGTCCCGTACTGGATTTCGCCATCTGTTTTAGCACCGCGAATCCCTCATCGCGCCGCCCGCTGGCGAACAACAGTTGCGCCAGCGCATTTTGCAGAGCGTTATTACCCGGACTGACGGCATTGATTTTCTGTAGCTGGTTAATCGCTTCGTGACGGCGGGCGGGCAATTTCGCCACGGTCGTCCAGTATTCGACCGCCAGTTCGCCCTCCGGCGGATAACCTTTAAACAGCTTGTCGTAGCTGGCGATCGCTTGTTCAGTATGGCCGGTCGTCGCCAGTAAACGCGCCTCCTGCAAAGACTGGCGTCCTTGCGGCGTGGAGAGCAGCATCGCGGTGCGGGAAGATTGATACGCCGTCGACTCCGGCGCCAGTTGCGCCAGCCGATCAAGTAGCTTCTGCGCCCCGTCGCTATCCCCCTGGCGCAACAGATAGCGGAAACGGGCGGCGATAACCTGTGGATCATTGGGGTCGATCAGCTCCAGGCGATAGAGCGACTGACGGACTAAGTCCTCACGGTGCGTGGCCTCGCCCAGCCGAACCTGCTCCAGCAACTGTTGCTGCGCGGAGGTCGCTGCGCCGGCAAGCGGTGTTAGCGCCATACCAAGCGATAAACCCAACAATGCCCGAGAAACGCCCCTTTTGCCAGGTAAGGCGTTTCGACCGCCAGCCGGCAAAAAAGCGTGCATGAGACTTAACGTGAACTTACGCATTCCTGGCCCCAGTCAGGTAATAATTCACCTTTGACGGTGAAGCGAAAACGGTGCTGATCCCAGCCTTGTCCAAAGAGAGTCAGCACATAGTTGTAATAGGCATCGCTGCCAGGAAAATGGTCTGCGACCCGCTGTCGCTGCACGGCCTGGGCGTCGCGATTTTGCAGGAAAGGCAGTAAAGCGGCGGAAAACCCGACCGGCCCCGTCCCTTGCGCATTCCCGCTGACGACATCCACTTTCTCCGGTGGAACGCCGTTTTTCATCGTTAACGTCGCCATCGGTTTAAATCGCGCCAGTAAACGCGCTTTTTGCGGATCGCCATCATGCATCATTCCCGCCCATAAATAGACGCGAATCGCATCGTAGCTACTGATCAGCGTCTTTTCCGCTTTCAACTGCCAGCCTTGCTTGCTTTCATAACGCACCCAGTCCGGCGAGAAACCTTTCGGCGCGGTTTCCAGCAAAAGCCGCAAATTGGTTTCCCGTAACGTCGACCACGGCGCGCCAAAACGGCTAAAGTATTGCGCCAACTGCGGCGGCAGATAGCTTGGGTTAAAACGCCAGCTATTCGCCTCGGCAAAGCCGATTTTGCCAGGTAGCAGCATTGAGCCCAGCCCCGGCACATTCACGACCTCTTCGCGGGCGATGCGTTTTAGCAACGCCGTGCCCACCTCGGTATAACGCGTCTCTTTCCACAGACGACCGGCCTCCAGCAGCGACCATGCCATCCAGATATCGCCGTCGGACGCGGAGTTGCTGTCCAGCACCGACCAGGTGTCGGGATCTTTTTGCCCCCACAGCCAGGCGGGCAGATGTTCACGCAACGATCCCTGCGCCAGATTGTTTTGCGTCCAGTTAAACAGTTGCGCGAACGCCGGTCGATCGTTCGCTGCCAGGGCAAAGAACATGGCGTAGCTTTGCCCTTCGGAGGTGGTAATTTTTCGCGCATTGCCCGGATCGATAACGCGTCCCTGCTGGCTAATGTAATCTTTCTTGAACTGTTCCCACGCAGGCCAGCTACAGGCTGCCTGCGCATTTATTGCCGTCAGCATGACGAGCATCGTTATCCATCCGCGCAGCATAGTCATCATGCGTTACTCATGGTCAGGGTCGAGACGACGGCGACTGAGAATACGTAGCAGACGCCACAATACCCACGCCAGTAATACCACACTGAGGGCCGCCAGTACCGCCAGCAGCACCGGGTGATTCGCCAGCGCATACCACAGCCGCTCAAACCACGGCAGATGTCCGACGTAATAGATATCGCCAACGCGCAGACTGTGAACGCCGGACTCGCGGATCACCGCCACGGAACCAAACATCGCGGCGCGTTTACCGCTGTCGTTCACGGCGTCGTTCAGTAGCTGGTAGCCGCGCGGGCTGTCAGCCAGCAGAGCAATCACGCTGCGCTGATCATTAAACGGCGACTGGAAGCCCACTACCGCCGCCATCGGGCCGCTGGCGGTGACGGTGGACTGCGCATCCGCCGCGCGATCGGCCTCATCCGGCATAATCGACGGGAAAGCGGTCTGCCGCATCGGGGTTTTTACCCAGCTTTGTGTCGCCTGCACCAACAGATCGATACGCTTATCATCTTTTAGCTTGCCCGGAATAGCGCCAATAATCAGCAGATCGGCGTCTTTGTCGGCTATCTGAGCGCTATCATCGGTGATTGTCAGATTAATTGCCGGGAAACCGGTCTGTCCGCCAATGGCGCCGACCGTATTCAGCAGCGTTTCCATTTGCGCTTCGGTTGGGGTCTTCGGCATCACCGCCAGCGTGTCAGACAGGTCGGCCATCCGGCTGAACGGGAAACCCGCATTGGCGAACGCGCGTAAATCCGGCATCGCGATAAAGTGGTAATATTTCGAAAAATCGATAGTGGAGTCATCCCCTATCACCACATGATTCGGTACCGGCTGGAAGGTAATACAGTTGTCCACCGACCCGCCCGGCATCGGGTTCATGTAGCGGAAGTCAAAACGTAGTTGGTTCATCGCCCCCAGTTTGAGCGCTGGAATAGACACATCCGTTTTACCATCCAGCAGTCCCTGAAGTACCGGCAGGCGCAACAGGAGTCGATTAGTTTCCTGCGTGCTGTTAAGGCTAAAGGCTTGCAGAAACTGGTTATTCAGACTGATATCCAGCCGTGAACTGTCTTTAGTCGGCGGCGAGGTATAACGGTAGTTGAGATCCATATCAATACCGTTGCTACGCAGCAAATAGAGGTCCGGCGGCAGATTCAAAGAAACGTTGATGGGCGCCGGCTCCAGCCCACTCGACTGGAGCTGCTCTTCATAGGTTTTCAGCTCGCCAAAAGTGACCGGGCGATCGGTACGCACCCAGTTCGGCGCATCATACGGTTTGCGCGCCAGCAGCGGTTTTACATCGTTGACCACCACGCTGGAACCACGGAAGAGAATATTCCCTTGCGCGATACCTTTTGCCGCTTGCAACAGGTCTTTATCATCACGGCCAAACACGACCAGCAACTTCACATACGGATTATCCGGATGGCTCATCATCTCGATAACCGGCGCGTTAACCGCAGGATGATCGCGCAGGAAATCGGGGCGTCGATCGTTGGTGGCGAACACGATCGCATTGCGATCCGGCAGGTGATTATACAACACCGGGAAGCGCTGACCGCGCCAGCCCGCCCGCGATCCAAACCAGGACGCGACAATAGAAGCCGCCTGCTGCTGCGCCAGATCCGGCATATCAGCAAACACTATCGGCAACGTCACTGGACGGTTATCCCGCGGATCGAAAAACGGCACCGGGAAGTGGGACAGATCGTTATTCACCGCCAGCATGTTATAGGTCAGATCCAGGGCGCTATTTCGCCCGATGTCTAACCACAGAGTACTGCTGGCCGGGTTTTCACACACGTCGCGATAGTGGCCGACAAACTCCAGCCGCACCCGGTTAAAGTCGGTGATAAATAGCGGATTGATAGGTACCTGCGCCAGCGTCTTTTTCCCCAACTGCTCTTTTGTCACCGGCAGTACGCCCATCAGTTCATCATTGAGATAAACCTTGAGCTGCGACTGAACCGGCAGGAGCGACGGCGAGGGCGTATATTCCAGATTCAGCACCGCTTTCGACGCCACTTCATCGCTGCGCATACCAAATTCAATGCCGCCGTTAGGGTTAACGCCACGCAGCGCCATACTACCCGGCGGCGGCGCGATTTGCGCAAAGGTCAGCTTGACCTCGCGCGAAGGCGCGGTCTGCGCCACGACGGGCGCCTCAGTTGCGGGCGACGGCGCAGGCTCGGTGGGTTCAGCATTGATCAATGGCGGCGTAGCAGGCGCCGCCGCCGTCATGAAAGCAGGAAACGCGCTTAATCCTATTACCGCCGCACACATCCAGGACAATTTTCTTTTCATCGCATTATCATCATTGTTGAGCCTGAGCCATAACCCGATCCGACGGCTGTATCGCCGCTTGCCGCTCCGGGCGACGCGGAATAAACGATACAATCCAGGCAATTAACGCCGTCAACGATCGGAAAATTACTTTTACTGAAGGCGGCGCGAACTCCGCGAGGTGGCGATATCCGCGGAAGCCCAGCTTCAGAATATCCAGCAAGCTTTCCAGCGGTTTATCTTCCGGGAAGCTATCTTGCCAAAGCGCCCACGTATCGGCGCGCGCGAAGGTACACTGCACAAAATCAATATGTTGTTTGGTGGTGAGCGGCATCAGTTGCAGCCCGACCTCATTGCCCGTTACGCGCACCACCTGCGTTGGAAAGACATATTCCTGCTGCCCGCGTTTAAGCAACAGATTCACTTTCTGCCCTTCCAGCACCTGCGCCTGACCGTTGATCTTGATGCCTAACCCGCCGTCGGAGAAGTCATGTACGGTACAGGAGAATAAATGTCCATCTTCGCGGGCGATGGCCCCCGGCATGGCAATTTCGACCCGATGCGCGCGTCTGACCTGTTTACTCTCTACCGAAACCGCAACCGCGCCGCCGAGAATGACCAGGTTGTAGAAGACCCACACCAGGCTAACGATGACGGTCAGCGTTTCATTTTCCGGCCCGTAATAGTATCGCCATACGCCCGCCGCCACGCCGAGCAGGTTAAGCAAGACAAGGAAGATATACGGACGCGAGATTACCCAGTCGACGTACTTCTCTTCCACCAGCCCGCCTTTCGCCGTGACGTTAAATTTCCCTTTGTGCGGATTGATCAACGCGACCAGAGTCGGCGGTGCGATATACCATGCCAGTACCGTTTCATAGATTTCACTCCAGAAAGAGTGACGATACTTGCCCTGAATCTTCGAGTTAGTCAGGCTGGCGTGGACCATGTGCGGTATCACAAATAGCGCAATCATCAACGCAGGCGCATAAATGATATAGGCGTGCAGCAGCAGAAAAGCCAGCGGCGCGGTCAGAAAGATCAGGCGCGGAATGCCGGACAAGAAATGGAACATCGCGTTGAGGTAGCACAGCCGCTGCGCCAGTTTTAAGCCTTTACCAAACAGAGGGTTATCGAGGCGGAAAATTTGCACCATACCCCGCGCCCAACGAATACGCTGCCCGATATGCGCCGACAGGCTTTCCGTCGCCAGCCCCGCCGCCTGCGGAATGCGCATATACGCTGAGGTATAACCTCGCCGGTGCAGCCGGAGCGAAGTATGCGCATCTTCCGTCACCGTCTCAACGGCGATACCGCCAATCTCATCCAGCGGCTTACGGCGAATCACCGCGCACGATCCGCAAAAGAAAGTGGCGTCCCACATATCGTTACCGTCCTGCACCAGTCCGTAAAACAGCGTGCCTTCGTTAGGCGTTTTACGAAAACGTCCCAGGTTGCGCTCAAACGGGTCCGGGGAGAAGAAATGATGCGGCGTCTGCATCATCGCCAGCTGTTTTTCTTTCAGGAACCAGCCCATTGTCATTTGCAGAAACGAGCGTGTCGGCACATGGTCGCAATCGAAGATCGCCACAAACTCGCCTTTCGCGTGTTTTAGCGCATTGTTGATGTTGCCGGCTTTGGCGTGTTCATGCGTGGTGCGGGCAATGTAATGCACGCCAACATGTCGGGCAAAATGACGAAATGATTCACGCCCGCCGTCATCAAGGATCCAGATATTCAGCTTGTCCTTCGGCCAGTCAATGCCAAGCGAAGCGTAAATGGTATTTTTGACCACATTAAGGTCTTCGTTATAGGTCGGTACAAAAATATCCACCGTCGGCCACTGCGACATTTCTTTCGGCAACGGCACCGGTTGACGATTTAACGGCCACACCACCTGGAAGTACCCCAGCACCAGCACAATCCAGGCGTAGGTTTCCGCAAACAGCAGAATCAGCCCGCACACCAGACTGACCGGGTCGTCCCAATTTAGCGTCGAGGTATAGCGCCACCAGATATAACGACAGGAGACCGTTAACGACAGCACGATGAGCATCAGCGCGGAAAAGCGTCCCGGCATACGTCGTACCAACAGCGCAACGCCCCACAGCAACAGCAGAAAGATAAATTGCGATAGCGGGTTAAATGGCTGCGTAATACAGATCAGCGCCAGTATCAGTGAAAAGGTCACGATAACGCCCAGAATAAAACGCCGGGCGCCGTTGCTAAGATGTCCCAGCTCTTTTTCCTTTTCCAGATGCGTTGTCTTTTGGCGCACCCGTTCCGGTAAGGTATCCATCCATTGATGGTAACGTCCACGAACGTCCTTCAGGCGCGCAAATGACCGCCAGCGCGGTTCATGACGTTCTTTAGCCGACGAGATCATCACCAGCCAGAGGGTCTGAATGAGGTAACGGGCCGGGTCCAGCGGGCGCGGGCGGGCGGCGTTAATATGCGGGTAAAGCGCTTTATGCCCGTCGCGAATACGCTGCCAGCGCGGATGCTCAAGCGGAAACACTATCCACGCCAGAATCATCCACAGGCAGCCGAGCGCTGCGCTAAACGGCGACGCGCCGTGGCGGCGGTAACCCTGATAGCGCTCGCTCAAACGCGCGCTAACCGGCGGGATAAGCAGCCACCGGGAAAGGGCGCTCATCGCAGGCTCCCGGCGGACGTTTTGTCGCCCGCATCATGCAGCAGGCACCAGTTCGCCAGCGTTAACACCTCTTCGGCGGCTAACGAATCGCTGCGATATTCGCCTAACGGCTGTTTCGACGCCATGCACTCCGCCATCGCCTCATCGCGATGGATCACAATGGGCAGCAACCGGCGCTGGCTTTGCAGCCAGACCTGGTACAGATCGTCCTGTAACTGACTGCCAATGCGTAAGTCATTGATCAGAATATACGCTCCGGCAGGCAACGCCTGCTGATGAAGGCGAATATGGCAGTTAGCGTCAACCTGGGCTATCGCCAGCGTATGGTCGCAGAGGCTCACCAGCTGCCGTGTCAGCGGTAACGCGCCGTAGGGCAAGTCCAGTAAAATCCAGCTATAACGCCCGCTCGCTTTCAGCGCCTGGATAGCCGATCCGATCTCTCCCAGCGTCTCCTGCCAGGCCTGCGGATTTTCCCGCTCTTGCGCGGTGAGCTGTCCAAACGGCAGTAGATCAAGCTGTGAGGTATAACGTAACCCGGCATCGCGCCAGTCCTGGCCGTCCAGCAACGATCGCGCCCAACCGCCCTGATGGACGAAGTCGACGTTAAACGACATGCGCAGCAGGTTATCGGGGCTGGCGTCAATCACCAGGACATTTTCCCCTAAGATTTGTAACGCCCAGGCGAGTGCTGCGGTGAGAGATGTGGTTCCCACCCCGCCGCGCACGCCCTGCAGTCCCAGAATCGCCATTCATGGCTTCCTTAATGAATGTGGTTGCGCAAATTCAGCCAGGAGTGGCCATCTTTTAATCGCCGCCGCCAACTGTTCGCGTTGGGAAATATCGGTATAATCTATTTCGGGTAGTGAAAACGCCTGGCTTAATGCCAGAAAATCATTTTGAAAAGTGTAGCCCAACGTTGGATCGGACTGAGCGCCAGGTTCATTGTTATACATTCTGGTTGCTCCTTTTTAAATATTTCTCACTGGCAGCATTACGCCCCGTCGTCAATACGGGAGAACGCGCATTTTTCATCTTTCCGTGACATCATTTATAATGTGTAAAAATGCAAAGCGCAGAGTTACAGGGCATCCTGCCGGACAAATTGATTCACATGCTAAATCTGATGCGTTTTAATTTCAATGTTAGGTTTATTTCTGTGCTTTCGCTAGTAAACTGATAAACAGTTAAAATAGTGACATGAGGGACACTGTGGACCCCGTATTTTCTCTCGGCATCTCATCATTATGGGATGAACTGCGCCATATGCCAACCGGCGGCGTCTGGTGGGTTAACGCCGATCGCCAGCAAGATGCCATCAGCCTGGTGAATCAAACGATTGCGTCACAAACGGAGAATGCAAATGTCGCCGTCATCGGCATGGAAGGCGATCCTGGCAAAGTAATCAAATTAGATGAATCTCACGGTCCGGAGAAAATCCGCTTATTTGCCATGCCGGATTCAGAAAAAGGGCTATACTCTTTGCCCCACGATTTGCTTTGTTCTGTTAACCCGACGCATTACTTTTTCATTCTTATTTGTGCAAATAACACGTGGCGGAATATAACGTCAGAAAGCCTGCATAAATGGCTGGAAAAAATGAATAAATGGACTCGTTTTCATCACTGTTCATTGTTGGTTATTAACCCTTGTAATAATAGCGATAAACAGTCCTCGTTGTTGATGGGCGAGTATCGCTCACTTTTCGGCCTCGCCAGTTTACGTTTTCAGGGCGACCAACATTTGTTCGATATTGCCTTCTGGTGTAACGAAAAAGGCGTCAGCGCCCGACAGCAGTTATTGCTGTGTCAGCAGGACGAACGCTGGACGCTATCCCATCAGGAGGAGACGGCAATTCAGCCGCGTAGCGATGAAAAACGCATTCTTAGCCACGTCGCCGTCCTTGAAGGCGCGCCGCCGCTCTCGGAACACTGGACGCTTTTCGACAATAACGAAGCGCTATTCAACGACGCGCGCACGGCGCAGGCCGCGACAATTATTTTTTCGCTTACACAGAACAACCAAATCGAGCCGCTTGCTCGTCGCATTCATACTTTGCGGCGCCAGCGGGGAAGCGCGCTGAAAATTGTCGTGCGCGAAAATATCGCCAGTTTGCGCGCCACCGATGAGCGCCTGCTGCTGGGCTGCGGCGCGAATATGATCATTCCCTGGAACGCCCCGCTTTCACGCTGCCTGACGCTTATTGAAAGCGTGCAGGGACAGCAGTTCAGCCGTTACGTACCGGAAGACATCACCACGCTACTGTCAATGACGCAGCCGTTGAAACTGCGCGGTTTTCAGCCGTGGGATATCTTCTGCGATGCCATCCATACGATGATGAGCAACACCCTGCTCCCCGCCGACGGGAAAGGCGTTCTGGTCGCGCTGCGCCCGGTGCCGGGCATTCGGGTTGAGCAGGCGTTAACATTATGTCGGCCAAACCGAACCGGCGATATTATGACCATCGGCGGCAACCGTCTGGTGCTGTTTTTATCATTCTGCCGGGTCAACGATCTGGATACCGCGTTAAACCATATTTTCCCTTTGCCGACGGGCGATATTTTCTCTAATCGTATGGTCTGGTTCGAAGATAAACAAATCAGCGCCGAGCTGGTGCAGATGCGCTTATTGTCGCCGGAACTGTGGGGAACGCCGCTACCGCTGGCAAAACGCGCCGACCCGGTAATAAATGCCGAACACGATGGCCGCATCTGGCGTCGTATTCCAGAACCCCTGCGACTGCTCGACGACACCGCGGAGCGTGCATCATGATGACCATCAGCGATATCGTGCAAATTATTCTTTTTTGCGCGCTGATTTTCTTTCCGCTGGGGTATCTGGCGCGTCATTCGCTACGCCGTATCAGTGATACGACCCGGCTGCTATTTGCCAAACCTCGTTATGTAAAACCAGCCGGAACTCTGCGCCGCGCTACGAAAGTCAAGGCAGACAAAAAATGACTCAGCATACTCAAACTCCTTCAATGCCTTCTCCGCTCTGGCAGTACTGGCGCGGTCTTTCCGGCTGGAACTTCTATTTTCTGGTCAAGTTTGGCCTGCTGTGGGCAGGCTATCTGAATTTTCATCCTTTACTGAATCTGGTATTCATGGCGTTTCTGCTCATGCCAATACCAAAGTATCGCCTTCACCGGTTGCGCCACTGGATTGCCATTCCCGTCGGCTTCGCGCTGTTCTGGCATGATACCTGGCTGCCCGGCCCGCAAAGCATTATGAGCCAGGGGACGCAGGTGGCGGAATTCAGCTCCGGTTATCTGCTCGATCTGATCGCCCGTTTTATTAACTGGCAAATGATCGGCGCCATCTTCGTACTGCTGGTTGCCTGGCTTTTTTTATCACAGTGGATTCGGGTCACGGTGTTTGTGGTCGCCATCATGGTATGGCTGAATGTCCTGACATTAACCGGCCCGGTTTTTACGCTGTGGCCGGCAGGCCAGCCAACCGATACGGTGACGACGACTGGCGGTAATGCAGCCGCTACCGTCGCGACAGCGGGCGATAAGCCGGTCATCGGCGATATGCCTGCGCAAACCGCGCCGCCGACGACCGCGAATCTGAACGCCTGGTTGAACACCTTCTATGCCGCGGAAGAAAAGCGGAAAACGACGTTCCCGGCGCAGCTTCCGCCTGATGCGCAGCCGTTCGACCTATTGGTCATCAATATTTGTTCGCTCTCCTGGTCGGATGTCGAAGCGGCAGGCTTGATGTCACATCCGCTATGGTCGCACTTTGACATTTTGTTTAAACACTTTAATTCCGGTACGTCTTACAGCGGCCCGGCGGCCATTCGTCTGCTGCGCGCCAGCTGTGGTCAACCTTCGCATACCCGACTTTATCAACCAGCCGATAACGAATGTTATCTGTTTGATAATCTGGCGAAACTGGGCTTTACTCAGCATCTGATGATGGATCATAACGGTGAATTTGGCGGCTTCCTGAAAGAAGTTCGCGAAAACGGCGGTATGCAGAGCGAACTGATGAACCAGTCCGGCCTGCCAACCGCCCTGCTGTCATTCGACGGCTCGCCGGTATATGACGATCTGGCGGTCCTGAACCGCTGGTTGACAGGGGAAGAACGTGAAGCCAATTCCCGCTCCGCGACTTTCTTTAACCTGCTGCCGCTGCACGATGGCAACCACTTCCCCGGCGTCAGCAAAACGGCGGATTATAAAATCCGCGCGCAGAAACTGTTCGATGAACTGGACGCCTTCTTTACCGAACTGGAGAAATCCGGGCGTAAGGTGATGGTAGTCGTCGTACCGGAGCACGGCGGCGCGCTGAAGGGCGACAGAATGCAGATCTCAGGCCTGCGCGATATTCCCAGCCCCTCCATCACCAACGTCCCGGCGGGCGTGAAATTTTTTGGCATGAAAGCCCCGCATGAGGGCGCGCCGATTGATATTAACCAGCCGAGCAGCTACCTGGCGATTTCCGAACTGGTCGTACGCGCCGTGGACGGTAAGCTCTTTACCGAAGACAGTGTGAACTGGAACAAGCTGACCAGCAATCTGCCGCAAACCGCGCCGGTTTCAGAAAACGCTAATGCGGTGGTGATTCAGTATCAGGGTAAGCCCTACGTTCGTCTGAATGGCGGCGACTGGGTGCCTTACCCGCAGTAAACCGAAAAAGGCCGCAAGGTTTCCCCTGCGGCCTGGTTCGGGCGCATGTTGCCATTACGGCGGACAGACGCTCAAAACGCGTTACTTCCTGTCACGTAGCCAGTTGACGATCACACTGGCGATAATGCCAGCAATGATCGGCGCCGCCAGATCGTGCCAGAAGGCCACGCCCAACTGCGTAAGCGTCATATAGCCGCCTTGTTGCAATGGCAACCGTTCGCGGCTATCCTTGATGTGTTGAGGTTCAAGTTAGCCCCCGTCAGGTTGCCAGGTTTATACCAGTCAACGTGCGGGGGTTTTCTCTATCCAGCAACCTATGCCGCCGGGGATCAAGCCCCCGCAACATTGCGCCTCACCGGGTAAACCCGGCTTGCTGCTGATATTACGGCAAAATCCCCGTCCCGGCACGGCGCTAACGTGCAATCTGCGTGACGCTTCGCAGACGATTACTTTTATTTGCCAGAATACATTCAGCATTTCTGAGGCTGGCAGTCAGCCGCTCAATTCTGTAAATTATGCCTCCTCGCGGCCAGTCCCGGTGATACCGAAACCCTCGTTCAGCATCCTGCGTCTATGACATATTCGCCTGTTGCGCCAGAGGAATGGCTAAAAGCAGGTATTACCGACGAACTTATCCGTCTTTCAGCGGGACCTGAAGATCCCGACGATATTATTCATGACCTTGAACGCGCCAGCAGAAAAGCAGCATTCTGACGATTGCTCGGCGAACCGCTGTCACCGGTTTGCCGCATCGGGTATCAAGGCACTATAGCCTGGTTATAGGCAGCATTCTTTATGAGAGAGCTGCCTATATTTTGGGCAGGGGGCTCTATGCAGGACGACACATTACCATTAAATAACAGTAACGCTACGACCACATCGCTTTCAACGAGATTACCGTTTACAAAATATGATTTTGGCTGGGTGCTCTTGTGTATCGGTATGGCGATCGGCGCCGGTACCGTCTTAATGCCAGTGCAAATCGGTCTCAAGGGGATCTGGGTATTTATTACCGCTTTTATCATCGCCTATCCCGCTACCTATATTGTGCAGGATATTTATCTAAAAACGTTATCTGAAAGCGAAACCTGTGACGATTATACGGATATTATCAGTCACTATCTTGGCAAAAACTGGGGCATTTTTCTCGGTGTAATCTATTTTCTTATGATTATCCACGGGGTGTTTATTTATTCCCTGTCGGTGGTGTTTGATAGCGCCTCCTATATCAAAACCTTCGGCCTTACTGAGGTCGATCTTTCGCAGTCTATTATCTATAAAGTCGCGATTTTCGCCGTGCTGGTGGCGATTGCCTCCGGCGGGGAAAAGTTATTATTTAAAATTTCCGGCCCGATGGTGGTGGTAAAAGTCGGGATCATTCTGATATTCGGTTTCGCGATGATCCCACACTGGAATCTTGATAATATTTCCGCCTTTCCCGCCGCATCGGTTTTCTTTCGCGACGTACTGCTCACTATCCCATTTTGCTTCTTTTCTGCGGTCTTCATTCAGGTGCTAAACCCAATGAACATCGCCTATCGTAAGCGCGAACCTGACCGTGTGCTGGCCACCCGGATGGCGATTCGCACGCATCGCATTAGCTATATTACGCTGATTGCCATTATTCTCTTTTTCTCGTTCTCGTTTACCTTTTCGATTAGTCATGAAGAGGCGGTATCAGCATTCGAGCAGAATATTTCCGCCCTTGCGCTGGCAGCTCAGGTAATCCCTGGCCATATCATCCACATTACCTCTACCATCCTCAATATTTTTGCCGTACTTACCGCGTTCTTTGGTATTTATTTAGGTTTTCACGAAGCGCTTAAAGGTATTGTACTGAATGTATTGAGTCGTATTATGGATGTCAAAAACGTCAACCCACTGTTACTGACATCTGGAATCTGTGTCTTTATCGTGGTTACTCTGGTTATTTGGGTTTCGTTTCGCGTCTCAGTATTGGTCTTTTTCCAGTTAGGCAGTCCGCTTTATGGCATTGTCGCGTGTATTATTCCCTTTTTCCTGATTTATAAAGTAGCGCAACTGGAAAAATTACGCGGCCTGAAAACCTGGCTTATTCTGTTATATGGAATATTGTTGTGCCTGTCGCCGTTATTAAAATTGATTGAATAAGTCGTACCGGAGAGCCATGCCCGGTGGCGCTACGCTTACCAGGCCTACAGGTACGGTGTAGGCTTGATAAGGCGCAGCCGCCATCCGGCATAAAACGCAATTAACTCAGCGGTTTCTGCGGATTTTCATCCTGATCGACGGCAAAGCAGGCCACCAACTGGCCGTCGTACTCTTTAAGCTGCGGCTGTAACTGCGTACAGGGTCCGAAGCGACGGCTGCAGCGGGCGTTGAAGGCGCAGCCCGGCGGCGGGTTCAGCGGGCTCGGCAACTCGCCGGTCAGCTTAATCCGCTCACGGCGATCGTCCGGATTCAGCCGTGGCGTGGCGGAGAGCAACGCCTGGGTATAGGGATGACGTGGATTGTTAAAAATCTGCTCTTTGGTCCCTTTCTCCACGCAGCGGCCTAAGTACATGACCATTACTTCATCGGCGATGTGTTCCACCACCGACAGGTCGTGCGAGATAAAGACATAAGACAGCCCCATATCCTGTTGCAAATCCATCATCAGGTTCAGCACCTGGGCGCGCACCGACACGTCGAGCGCGGAGACCGGTTCGTCGGCAATCACTACGTCCGGATCAAGCATCAGACCACGGGCGATAGCGATACGCTGACGCTGGCCGCCGGAGAACATATGCGGATAGCGGTCGTAGTGCTCGGTTTTCAGCCCCACCTTCGCCATCATCGCCAGCGCTTTTTCACGACGCTGCGCTTTACTCAGGCTGGTATTGATCAGCAACGGCTCTTCCAGAATTTGCCCCACTTTCTTGCGTGGGTTCAGGGAACCGTAGGGGTTCTGAAACACAATCTGAATTTTCTGCCGCCGCAGTTTCTGCGCGTGCGGATCGTGTTTGAGCAGATCCTGCCCCTGGTAATAAAGCTCGCCGCCGGTTGGCGTTTCAATCATCGTCAGCAGGCGACCCAGTGTGGATTTTCCACAACCGGACTCCCCCACTACGGCCAGCGTTTTACCGCGTTCGAGATTAAACGACACGCCGTCCAGCGCTTTTACCAGCCGTTCCGGAGAAAAGATCCCCTTCTTCACCGGATAGTGTTTTTTCAGGTCGATAGCCCGCAACAGCGGCTGTTGCAAGGTGGCCTCATGCGTACTCATAGTGTGGGCCTCCCGGCATCATCGAGTGGGTAATGACATTTTGACTGACGTCCATCGTCCAGTTGGTTGAGAGCAGGTTCTTCCGCACGACATCTGTCCGTGGCGTAGGGGCAGCGAGGGTTAAGCAGACAACCCGTCGGTCGGTCATATTTCCCCGGCACCACGCCCGGCAGCGACGCCAGACGCGCTTTATCTTGCGCAAACTCTGGTAACGCACGTAGCAATGCCTGGGTATACGGATGACGCGGCGCGCGGAAAATATCCTGCGCAGCGCCGGTTTCGACGACCTGCCCGGCGTACATGACGATAATTTTGTGCGCCGCTTCCGCCACCAGCGCCAGGTCATGGGTAATCAGCACCAGCGCCATGTTCTCTTTTTGCTGCAACTCCAGCAGCAGCTCAATGATTTGCGCCTGAATGGTCACATCCAGCGCCGTGGTCGGTTCATCAGCAATTAACAGCTTTGGTCGACAGGCTATGGCCATCGCAATCATCACGCGCTGACTCATGCCGCCAGAAAGCTGGTGCGGATAGACATCCAGACGAGAAGCCGGATCGGGAATACCCACCTGGTTCAACAGGTCAATCGCTCGCTGACGACGGGTTTTCTTGTTCCCGCCCTGATGTACCTTGATGGCTTCCATAATCTGAAAGCCAACGGTATAGCAAGGATTGAGGCTGGTCATCGGGTCCTGGAAAATCATCGCCACTTCAGCACCCACCAGGTTGCGACGTTCCTTCTCGGAAATGCGCTTCAGATCCTGTCCGTTAAAGAGCAGGTTTTCCGCCATCACGCGGCCTGGGTAATCGATAAGCCCCATAATCGCCAGCGAGCTGACGGATTTGCCGGAACCAGACTCGCCGACAATCCCGACCACCTCACCCTGCTTCACGCTGTAGCTAATGCGGTCGACGGCTTTGAACGGTGTCCCTTCGTCGCCGAAGTGCACCGATAATTGATCTACATTTAATAACGCCATCTCGAACCTCTTACTGCTTCAGTTTGGGATCGAGCGCGTCACGCAGACCGTCACCCATCAGGTTAAATGCCAGTACCGTCAGCAGAATCGCCAGCCCCGGGAAGGTCACGACCCACCAGGCGCTTTGGGCAAACTGCAGAACGTCAGAGAGCATGGTGCCCCATTCCGGCGTAGGCGGCTGTGCGCCCATCCCCAGGAAGCCGAGGGCGGCCATATCGAGAATGGCGTTAGAGAAGCCCAGTGACGCCTGAACGATCAGCGGCGCAAGGCAGTTCGGGAAAATATTGACGAACATCTGACGCATCGCGCCTGCGCCCGCCACGCGGGAGGCAGTCACATAATCGCGGTTCACCTCTACCAGAACCGCCGCGCGGGTTAAGCGGACATAGTGCGGCAGCGCCACAAACGTCAACGCCAGCGCAGCGTTGCCGATGGAGGGGCCGAAGATCGCCACCAGCACCAGCGCCAGCAGCAGGCTCGGCAGGGCCAGCATAATATCGACCACGCGCATGATGATGTTATCGACCAGACCGCCGAAGTAACCCGCGACCAGGCCGAGAATAATCCCCATTACCAGCGACAGGACGACCACCAGACAGCCGACCAGCAGTGACAAACGCGCGCCATACATCAGGCGCGAGAGGACATCGCGACCAACATCATCCGTTCCCAGAATATGCGCCCAACTGCCGCCTTCCTGCCAGACCGGCGGCGCCAGCAGCGCATCGCGGAACTGCTCTGCCGGGTTGTACGGCGCAATAAAGTTGGCAAACACCGCAATCAGGATCACGATGAGAACATACGCCAGCCCGACGACCGCGCCTTTATTGCGTTTGAAATAGTGCCAGAACTCCCGCAATGGCGTCATGGGCGCCGGTGCGGCATTAACATTATTTTCAGTAACCTGTGACATGATGGCCCCTTACTTCTTATGCCGAATACGCGGGTTCACCACGCCGTACAGCAGGTCTACCAGCAGGTTGACGAGAATAATCATCGTCGCTACCAGTAACACGCCGCCCTGCACTACCGGATAATCGCGGCGTTGCAGCGCATCGATCAGCCAGCGCCCCAGACCGGGCCACGAGAAGATAGTTTCTGTCAGAATCGCGCCCGCCAACAGCGTCCCGACCTGCAGGCCGATCACGGTAACGACTGGCAGCATGGCGTTACGCAGAGCATGGACGATAATGACGCGCATCCTGGTCAACCCTTTGGCGCGTGCGGTACGGATGTAATCCTCCCCCAGCACTTCCAGCATCGACGAACGGGTCATACGCACAATGACGGCCAGCGGGATTGTGCCGAGCACCATCGCAGGCAGGATCATATGCGCCAGCGCATCAATAAAGTTACCCTCTTCGCCCCAGATAGCGGTGTCGATCAGCATAAAGCCCGTCAACGGATTGGTATCATCAAGGAACACCATATCGCTCACGCGCCCGGAAACCGGCGTCAGGTTCCAGTGGACGGAGACCAGCATGATCAGCATCATGCCCCACCAGAAGATAGGCATAGAGTAACCGGTCAGCGCCAGGCCAACGGCAGTGTGATCGAAGATAGAACCGCGCTTCACTGCGGCCAGCACGCCCACCGGAATCCCCACGGCGACGGCAAAAATCATGGCGCAGACGCCAAGTTCCAGCGTCGCTTTAAAGCGAGGCACAAACTCGTCCCACACGGGGATTCGGCTTTTCAGCGAGATGCCTAAATCGCCATGCATCACCCCCCAGATATAATGGAGGTACTGCTGCCACATCGGTTTATCAAGACCGAGTTCAGCCAGCAGTTGAGCATGACGCTCAGGGGAAATACCTCGCTCACCCGCCATGATCATCACCGGATCGCCGGGGATCATGTGGACAAAGGCAAAGGTGAGAAGGGTAATACCGATAAACGTCGGGATAACGAGTCCCAAACGTCGGAGAATGAACTGCAACATAACCCGAATTCTCTCTCATGACCCACGGCCTGGAACCGTGAGTCTGTATTGCTCACAAATCTTATCCCACGCAAACTGCATCGCGGATAAAGCATTACGCCGGATGGCGCTGCGCTTATCCGGCCTACACAACACCGGGGCGCAGCGCTCTTTTAATTATTCGACAGAGACGTTTTCGAAGTGATGTTTGCCTAATGGATCAACCACATAGCCTTTAACTTCTTTACGCACTGGCTCATAAACCGTGGAGTGAGCGATGATCAGCGCTGGCGCCTGGTCATGCATCACAACCTGGGCCTGTTTATAGAGCTCAATACGCTTGTTGTGGTCATCGGTCGCACGCGCAGGCTGAATCAGGTCTTCAAACGGCTTGTAGCACCATTTTGAATAGTTGGAGCCTTGCTGGGCGGCATCGCAGCTGAACAGCGTGGCGAAGAAGTTATCCGGATCGCCATTATCGCCGGTCCAGCCCATCATCACCGTCTGGTGCTCGCCATCTTTAGCGCGCTTGAGGTATTCGCCCCATTCATAGGTGACAATTTTGGCCTGAACGCCAATCTTCGCCCAGTCCGCCTGGATCATTTCCGCCATACGACGCGCATTCGGGTTATAGGGACGCTGTACCGGCATCGCCCACAGATCGATGGTGAAGCCTTTTTCCAGACCGGCTTCTTTCAGCAGCGCCTTCGCTTTTTCCGGATCGTAGCCGTAGTCTTTAATATCGTCGTTGTAGCCCCACATTGTCGGCGGGATCAGGTTTTTCGCCGCAACGCCCGCGCCCTGATAAACGGCTTTGATGATGGCCTCTTTATTCACGGCATAGGTCAACGCCTGGCGAACTTTGACGTTATCCAGCGGTTTTTTCTGTACGTTGTAGGAGAGATAACCCACGTTCAGACCGGCCTGCTCCATCAGGTTGATGTTTTTATCTTCTTTCATGCGCGCAATATCCGCCGGGTTCGGATACGGCATCACCTGACATTCGTTCTTCTGCAGCTTGGCGTAACGCACAGAGGCGTCAGGGGTGATGGAGAAGACCAGACGGTCGATCTGCGGCTTCGTGCCCCAGTAGCCGTCAAAAGCTTTGTAGAGAATGCGGGAGTCTTTCTGATATTGCACCAGTTGGAACGGGCCAGTGCCGACCGGGTTCAGATCCACTTTTTCCGGCGTACCGGCTTTCAGCATGTTGTCAGCATATTCTTTGGAAAGAATAGAGGCGAAGTCCATGGCTAAATCGGCAAGGAACGGCGCTTCCGGACGCGTCAGCACAAACTGCACCGTGTGATCGTCTACCTTCTTCACTTCGCTAATCAGATCCGGCAGCCCCATGCCTTCAAAGTATTCATAGCTGCCGCCAGACACTTTATGGTACGGGTTCTGCTCGTTTTTCTGCCGGTCAAAAGAGAACACGACATCATCGGCGTTCAGCTCGCGCGTGGGTTTGAAATCCTTGCTGGATTGCCATTTCACCCCTTTACGTAGGTGGAACGTATAGGTTTTACCGTCTTCGCTGATATCCCACTTCTCAGCAAGACCCGGGATCACTTCCGTGGTGCCGGTTTTGAATTCAACCAGACGGTTATAGATAGGTACGGAACTGGCATCATAGGTGGTGCCAGACGTAAAGAGCTGTGGGTTAAAGCCTTCCGGCGAACCTTCTGAACAATAAACCAGGGTTTTGGCCTGCACGCTTGCTGCAACGGTCATAGCCACCAGGCTCAAACCAAGCTTCAGCATCCCTGACTTCTTCAAGGAAATACTCATTCTTCTGCTCCAATTGTGATGTATGTTGTTTTGCCCTTTGCAAAGGCTTTTACCGCCCGGCCTTTTTTGTTTTTTACCTGGTCAGGTCAGTAGTGAGAGGTGGGGATTCCGTTCGCATAATCGACTGAGTTGCAGTGCGGATTCTCCATAAAATGCCCCTCATTCCCTACAATCTGTCAATAGAATGTCAAAACGTCAATACAGGTAACCAGCTTTTACAACAACGGTGAGAATTAACAAACAAAGATTAAAAAAAGTTCAGAAGGGTATTTTCAGCAGGGAAATTTGTGCTATAGGCAGAAAGGCAGAGTTATTCACTTAATATTTTGCAACAGTTAGTGATTAACAATTAGACATTAATTGAAAAATTTCTTTCGATATGTTGATTATCTGAGCGATTAATACCACTAACGCTAAAACGCACAGGCGAAAATGCTGAGGTTATTCATAAGCCGTGTGCAAAAAAGAGTTATACGGACATTGAAAAACACCATCGAATATGTCACAAAATTGTAAATAAGTAGGCCGTCGTGCGGCCTACCGCGATCACAAAAACTAACTTTTGACCCTGGCCTGCGTGCGCTTTTCGCTCCAGTTAAACAACGAGTTCACCAGAATCGCCGTCAACGTCCCCGCTGCCATGCCGTTGCCAAAGACCATCTGTACGCCCGCCGGGAAATTCTGATACAGGCCGGGTACCAGTATAGGTAGCATTCCCATGGCCAGCCCCATCGCCAGCGCATAGGTTTTACCCGGCGTATGCAGTGGCTCACGCGCAATCATATCAATGCCGATGACCCCGATAATGCTGAAGACAATCACCGCCGTACCGCACACCACCGAACCTGGCAGACAGGTCGCCAGACGTACCAGCGGCGCGAATATGGCAATCAGGATTAACAATCCTCCAGCAGCCGCAGTCACGAAACGCGATTTCACGTTAGTGGTGCGTACCACCCCAATATTTTCGCCGGAGGTGATAATTAAGGAGGTGCCAAAAATACCCCCCAGCAGCGACATTACCGCATCACCACGAATGGTACGTGGAATCGTCTGCTGCACATTTTGCGTGGAATTGACTATTTCCGCGGTCGCAATCGTTTGCCCAGTTGCTTCAGCCATAGAGATGACCGCGTAAATCAGTAACGGTAGCGAGGCGGAGAGATCAAAAATCGGCCAGCCGAACGGCAAAAGCTGTGGGAAACTAAACAGCGGCCCGTGACTAACACCGCTAAAATCGGTGCTGCCCAACGCCATTCCCAGCAGCGTTCCCGCTAAAAGGCCGAACATCACCGCCAGCTGGCGCAAAATACCGCTAAACGCCAGCGCGAAAATCAGCGTTATCAGAATAGTCCCCAGCGATAAAATGATACTGGTTGGATGAGCGAAGTCGGCGCTCCCTGGCTGGCCAATGATCAACCCGCCGTACAGGCGAATAAGGTTAATCGACACCATTAGCAGCATGATGCCGATGATAAAAGGGGGAAAATGGTGCAGGCAGCGGCGGAAAATCGGCAACGCGATAAAGTAGAACAGCGAAGTCAGAATTACGGCGCCAATCGCGGTCTGGATATTGGTCTGTAAAGCGATCGCAACGAAAATCGCAATCGGCGCGCCCCCCGGTACCATAATAAACGGCAAACGCGCGCCCACCCCTTTCACACCCAGGCTTTGCAAAATAGCGCCCAGACCGCACATCAGAAAGGTTGCGCTAAGTACCGAGGCGGTCACCGTATCGGTAAAGTGGAGCGCTTTGGCGATCAGAAAGACGGAGGTAATGGGGGTGGCGGCAACGACCAGCACATGCTGAAGCGCCAAAAGTAAGGTGGTTTGCCAGGGTAATGCATCGTTATCCGGCGTAGTAAGGCCAGGCTGCGGCATGATTAACTCCCATAAAACATCAAAAAAATAACCGCCAGCGCGGGCTGGCGGTCTGTATTATTTCAACCAACTAATGGCATCAGCGGCATAGCGATGCGCACGGAAGGCGCTGTTCTGTTTTCCAGGAATAATGCCTTTACTGAGGTGCTCCGGATATTCATTAAAGAACGGAATGATATATTCCCATACCGTTTCGCCTTCCGGGGTGACTTCAAACAGGCGGCCAAACGCCGATTCACAGATAAAGGTGTTGCCGTTCGCCAGCCGCTGCGCGCTCCCCATATACGGCGAGAAAAACGCCGGCGGGAAGATATCGCGATACTGCCAGGTAATCGCTTTGGTCTGCGGATCGAACTCCAGCACCGTGGAATGCGGCGAGGTGACGCCGGGACGCAGGTTGCCGTTATCGAAAACCAGAATCGACCCGTTCTCCATCTCAACCGGCGTGTGCTGCTGCGCTACGACTTCCGGCCCTGCATGCCAGATAACCTTCCCGCTCTCTTTATCCACGGCAATGACGCCAGACGTCGTGCGCAGGCTCATCAGTACCAGGCCATCACGGGTGACGGACAGGCCGTTAATCATCGGCCAGTGGCGGCGGTCGAAAATATCATGAATCGGGAAATCTTCCGGATTCAAATGCTCCCAGGCACGCCATTCCCACACCACTTCACCGTCGCGATTGACCTCTTTGACGACGTCGCTCTGAATCACGCCGTCCGGCGCATCGCGGCGCGGGTCGCCGCCGGTAACATGGGCGGCGATATCGGCAGGCAACGGCGACGCGGCGGTATACAGCAGATTACCGTTCGCCAACCATTGCGCATCATGGTGATGGAAGATGTCTTCATAGTGCCAGACGATTTCGTTATCCGGCGTCACTTCGTAGAAGTCGCCGCCGTGCCAGAGATCCCACGCCGGATAGAGGTTCGCTGAAGTGCGGTGGCTGCCGTTATAACCCAGATTACCGTTCGGCAGCAGCACCGCATCACGCCCGGCGCGAACCGGAAGCTGCCACTGATGCGCGACTTCGCCCTGCTCGTCCACCAGGTAAACCCGCCCTTCGGCGGTTTGCGGCGCAAAAAGCGTATAGCCGCCAAAGCTCTTCGCATTATCAGCGTAGATAAGGCCCGCCAGACGGCGTCCAAGGGTGAAAGTCGAGTCCTGAGTTAAGTGTGCCACATCGCCTCCTGAGGAATAAATTTGCGCCAAAATACCTCATTAAAACGTTTTAATGAAGGGTTTTTTACGATCCTCACTGAAAAAAAGCAAACGTTACCGTCTGGTAAATATGCTACCCTGTGCGCAAATTTTCGCAGGTCAGGAAGCAGATGGCTGTTCAAAATAAAAAACGCGCAAAGTTGATTGATGTTGCCCGCCATGCAGGCGTATCGCCAGGGACGGTATCCAATGCATTGCACAACACCCGCTTTGTCGAGCCGCAGACGCGACGACGTATTGAAGAGGCCATTGTTGCGCTCAACTACACGCCGAATATTCGCGCCCGCCAGTTACGAACCGGCAAAACCAATACCATTGCCTTGCTCTCTTCGGTGCCGCTGGCGATTGCCTCCGGCGCGTCACGACTGGGATTTATGATGGAGGTGGCGTTAACGTCCGCGATGATGGCGCTGGAAAAACAGCATGCGCTGATTCTGGTGCCGCCGGGGGCAAATCCACTGGATGCCGTCAGCTTTGACGCGGCGATCCTGATTGAGCCGGCGGAGAACGACCCGCAGCTCCAGGCGCTGGCGCAAGCGGGCATTCCCTGCGTCACCATTGGCCGCACGCCGGGGACCGACACGCCTGTGCCGTGGGTGGAGCTGCACTCGGCGGCAACAGCACAGCTTCTGCTAACGCATCTGGAGGCCTCCGGAGCCAGCAAATGTGCGTTATTTGTCGGTAACACACGGCGAACATCAGTTCTGGAGAGCGAAGCGGCTTACCAGCGCTGGTGCGCGGGGCGCCAGGACCCCGTCGTCTACTCTCTCAATGAAAGCGAGGGTGAAAATGCTGGCTACCAGGCCGCGCAGCAGCTATTACAGGCGCATCCCGACGTTGACGGCGTGCTGGTGCTGATAGATACCTTTGCCAGCGGCGCGGTACGCGCTTTTCAGGAACAAGACATCGCCATACCTGAACAAATGCGGGTGGTTACTCGCTATGACGGTATCCGCGCGCGCGAATCGCTGCCGCCGCTGACGGCAGTGAATATGCATCTTGATGAGGTGGCGCGACAGGCAATCACGCTCCTGTTTGCCGTTCTGTCGGGTGAGAAGGTCAGCTACAGCGACGGGATCATGCCTGAACTGGTGGTGCGAGCGTCAACCTGCCGGTGACAGAGGATGACTTGCCACTGCGGGCCGTTGCTGGCGCAACGTTCTCTCGCTTCGCTCGGGTCGAACCTCTTGCCCCCGGAGGTTCTCATCCTCGTCAGGCTTCAGATACAAAAAACCCCGCTCGTTGAGCAGGGTTTCTGAATTTGGTCGGTGATAGAGGATGACTCGCCACTGCGTGGCTCGCCCTGCGGGCCGTTGCTGACGCAACGTTCTCTCGCTTCGCTCGAGTCGAACCTCTTGCCCCCGGAGGTTCTCATCCTCGTCAGACTTCAGATACAAAAAACCCTGCTCGTTGAGCAGGGTTTCTGAATTTGGTCGGTGATAGAGGATTCGAACCTCCGACCCCTTCGTCCCGAACGAAGTGCGCTACCAGGCTGCGCCAATCACCGAATGCGGGCGCATCTTACTGCTCAGGCGCACGCCCGTCAATCCCTTAGTCGCAAAATACAATTCAATCGGCGAGAAAGTCGGCAGACAACCTACTTCGCGGCGACTTTCTGCGCATCGGGAATATGGCACCAGTTGTTGTTCTGGTTAATGCCGCCATTCGGCGATGTATACCCCAGGCAGCCCATTATCGTATCGTATAGCTCCACATGACGACGCGGCACTTTGATCTCCGCCTGCTGTTTCAGGTGAGCGAACATCTGCGCATGTTGCGGACTGGCAAGATATTTATCCGACATCCATACCAGCATCGGAACACGGAATTGTTCCGGCGGCGCCATATTGCGCGGCGTACCGTGCAAATGTTCACGTTCGTTAATCGACTCGCCGTGGTCAGCGGCGTAGAACACAATCGCTTTTTTATCACGTAGCTGATCGAACACACTGGTAATAAAGTGATCAACATAGGTCACGGAGTTATCGTAAGAGTTGATCATCTGCGCTTTCGTGCAGCCGCTATCGACCCCAATACATTCGGGCTTCCACTGAGCGTAGCTGCGCGGATAACGTTGCGTATAGTTAAAATGCGATCCCTTAGTATGCAGGATAATCAGATGTTTACCCTCCGGGTTCTGGGCAAGCGAGTTCTGCATCTCATCAATCAACAGCATGTCATCAACCGTTTTACCACGGTTACGCGGCTCGGCGCCAATCTGCTCGCGGTAGGAGATATTATCCGCCATGGTATTGCTATAAAACCACATCTCGCTCTGCATGGCGTACAGATCGGAACTGAATCCGAGCTGTTTGAGTACGGCAAAAACATTCTGCTCTTTTAACGTACGCTGCGGGTTATTATCCGCCCCACCTTCCCGTACAAACATACAGCGTAAAGAAAGCTTCGTCGCGGTATCGCAGGAATAGCCGCGGAATGCCGCCAGATTTTTTTCCTGCGCCAGCTTCGGCGTGGTATTACGCTCGTAGCCGAAAATCCCCATGTGATCCCAACGGGTCGTCTCACCGATAATGAAAACGACGTAGGTGTCATCCCCATCTTTCGGCGCAACATAGGTAAATTTCCTGGCCGGGTTTATTAACGAATTATTGTCTGACGACTCATCTACCTGCGCCCAGGCATACAGCCCTAACGCAGATAACCAGTTTGAAGGCAGATAGGAGTTCGCCACCACGCCGCCATAGCTGGGTAAGTCGATGCCTGTCGCCCGTTCAACCTTTTTTTGCTGTATATCCAGCAGGCGGATAGGCGCCCACACCATTACGCCTGCGAGTACCACTACAGCGGCGCTGCGAAAACGCTGCCCCGGCGTACGTAGCTGGCGCAACAACGTGTAGCGACAGTGGTTACTCCAGATAAAGATGAGCGGAAGCACGCTCACGGCAATCAGCCACAATACAAAGTGCAGCCCCACCACCTCTTTCGAGAGATCGATATCGGTGGTCATAACAGACGCAATAATGCCGTAGCCAATCACCACGTTCAGGAAGGTCATGTAATAACTGGCGCCAGCGGAAAACAGCACCACCAGCGTGGCCAGCACACGCCAGACGCGTCGGCCAAACAGTGAAAGAAGACGAAGTAAGAAGAAAGTGACCAGCACCGTGGCGCCCAGTTCGACAACTGCGGAGAGGCCTTTCCAAATGGTAAATTCTTGTGCATAACTGCCGAAACGGCGGTAAAACACGGCGCAATTCATAAACAGACCGATATAGAGCGCAAGCAAGAAACTAAGTTTCTGTTGCGTCATCGATTTAATGTATCTCATGCAAACAAACCCTGGGAATCGGGATAAAAACGACCTGTACAACGATTCTGTAATCAAACAGGTAAATATGCGGCTAACGCAGATGTAAGAAAGTCTACAAGCACGGTTAAGTAGACCACAAGCAGAGGGGAAAGTGGCAACGGAGAGTGTGATCGGAGAAGATTTTTACAAAAAATCACTAAAAATGGAAAAGGGCCAGCGAACTGGCCCTCAGTGATTATTCGTATGTGACGCTAAAATTCACCGTCGCATTCGCTGTGCCAACGGTGGCATCCGGCTTAACAGGCACATAGCTGGCGATATAGTTCAGCTTGTTCGTACCATCAAACCAGACAGTGTGTTCGACAGGCGTAGAGTCGGTACTGGAGGGGTATTGTTGCTCCCCACCAGATGTTTTAATTTTTAACGCCACGCCCGTCGCGCCGCCGCTATCCAGGGCAAAAAGCGAGGGGTCAGTCGGGTCCGGAGAACCGTCCATCGTAACGCTGGCCTTTGTGGCATACGCGCAATCTTTTAAGCCGATGCTAAAGTTTTTCTGGTTCAGCTCTTTACCCACTTTTACCGGGCGCTGAAGCACCACGGTCTCCATATTGACGTCGATACTGTCGTTTTCCAGTTCACAGGTAGCCGCCTTAATAGTAATGGTAAAGTGGATATCACCAGCAGAACCGATATTCGACGGTGCCGCCATCGCGGAAGCGGTAAGCAGTAAACACGCTGGCATCAAAGCATGAAGGTTTTTCATCCTGCTTACTCCACATCAATACGCATGGTGGCAATTCCCTCGAAATCCCCGGCGGCCGGCAATTTGCCGGTGGTACTGATGGGGTAAGCCGAAATGGTCGTTGAGGCGGTACGGTGCGTGTCGTCAACAAGACCCGATACGCTCAGCTCCTGATTAACACTGGCGTCATTTGGCACCAAAATTTTACCGTTAGCGCCCTCAATGACGGCACCGATATCCGGGTTGCCCATGTCGATGGCATTCGAATCATTAGCGTTTGGCATTCCCTCAATACGCAGGAAGATCTTTACGCCATCGGAAATATTGGTGCATTTAAACTGCAGCTCTTTGGTGAATTTCGTGGCGTTCTTTGCAACTTGTCCTTTGCGATCTTTAAAATCAGTGGCCTTAAATTCCCCAAACGGAATTTCCAGCGTGCTGCCGCTGGAGAGTTCACAGCCCTGAGGTACCGTAATTGAACCACTGATATATACAGACGACGCAGGTATACTGCCATATACACTGGGTTTCTTTGTCACAAAAAGGTCCATTATTTTGGTGCTAGGTATAATACTTTCACCCACAAACGGATGGAGAATATAGAGCGATAAGTGACCTTTGCCACCGGATGTCCATATTGCATCTTTACTACTTGCATTTTGCGAACACTGAGAGCGGTTGTTTGTCAGGTTACCTACATTCTCAAACGGTGTGTTAACGTATTCTCCTCGTCCCCCCGAAATCAGTACATCGCTCGCAATGGCAATATTATTATTGATCTGGTAATAGGAGCGACTCTCTATATTCGTAACAAAGGCCAGAGGAACCACAGCCTTAAATAAGGTGTCATTTATAAGAGAGGTATCATCAGGGCATTCACAGGACATCGCATAGGTTCCACCTAAATTCCAGCTATCGAAATCTACGAAGGTCGCACCCGTTGTGTTCTTTGACGTATCTGAAACTGTTTTATTTATGGTGGCACTGAAGATATGTGTTCCACCTTCAGGAGTACATGGTCCAAAATCTGCCGCTGCCAGCGCCTGCCCCGAAAACAGCACCGACCCGCCCAACAGGCCCGTAAACATTATCAACTTTTTCAACATAATCGTTTCCTTCCCTGTTACCGGCAGACGGCATTCGCCATCACCACGCCGGTATTATCCTGTTGTTCCGGCAGCGTAAACGCCACGCGGCATTGCTGTGCCTGGTCTTTACCCCAGTTCACCTGAAGGGCACCTTTCTCCGGCATCCCGCTGATATAAAGCTGACCGTCTTCACCCACAATGCTGCTGGACTCTTTTGTGGTATCCAGCAGCGTGGCGGTAGCACCAAACGGCACCGCTTTGCCATTGGCCTGCGTCAGATTCATCAGCACGCGATAGCCCACTCGGGTATCGAAGCGGGCACGAACAATCGCGCCGCGTGTCGGCACTACGTTGACGGAGGCGGTATCCAGGTCAACCTGGTTGTTCAGGCTGTCGCTTCGCAGTGAGACTTCCGTTTCACGGTACGGAGTAAGGTAAGGCACGACCGCATTACCCATCCAGTCCACTTCCACACCACCGTTGTTGATCACGTGCGCGCCGCGCGCGCCCGGCGCGGAGATAATGGCCATGGATTCACCCAGCGGTTGAGAAAGAGTGATACCTTCGCTATGGGCTATCACACCGCCGCGCAAACCGTAGTTCACCTGCTGGCCGTCACGGTTGTAGTTGTAACCCAGGCTGGCGCTACCCACGCCGCCCTGGTAATCCAGGTTCACGCTGCCGCTGTTACCCACGCCGTTGCTGCCGTAGCCTTCCTGCACACTATAGTTCAGGTTGTGGTCTTCCAGCGCGGTGCCGCTCACCCCTAACTGCTGGTTGGTTCGGCCATGCTGATCGGTCGTGAGGTGGTAGTTACTCCACACGCGTCCCAGTGGAATCGACATGGAGAATGACAGTAAACGATCGCTCTCATCCCACTCCGGGCTTTTCGTCCAGGTGTAAGCAACGCTGTAGTTCACGCGGCCAATACGGCCGTTATAACCGGCATTCAGCGAACGCTGTTTACCTTCATCGTTCCAGTAGTCCTGCTGCGTGACGTTAAAATAGACCGAGCCCCAGGCGCCCAGTTGCTGCGTCACGTTGCCCTGAATCTGACTACGTTTGTGGTACTGGCTATAAGAGCTGTCCGCATCGCTGCGCACATCCGTCGCTTCCTGGAAGGTGTAATAGCCGCTGGTCGAATACTTGTAACCCAGCAGACGGAAATCTGTACCGCTGTTAAAGCTCTTGGAGTAGAGGAAACGATAAGACTGACCTTCCGAATTCTCCTCATTTGCCAGCTTGCTTTTTGCCTGGGTTACATCGATGGAGATCGCGCCGATATAACCGAAGTTTTTACCTAATCCTCCCGCCAGCGAGTAATAGTCGTCAGAGAAGATCGCACCACCGTAAACGGTAAAGCCATACGGCAGGCCGTACATGGCATCAAGCTGCCCGAATTTCGGCTCGGCGCTGTTATAGTTCCCGGCACGGTATTCCCCGGCGGAAAGGCTGTATTTGAGATGGCCTTCACGCTGGAGGAGCGCCACCGAGGAGAACGGCTGAACGAACTTCTGCTCACTGCCGTCCGATTCTTTAATGGTGACCGTCAGGTCGCCGCTGTTTGAGGTTGGATACAGGTCGTTAATTTCAAACGCACCCGGCTGAACAAACGTACGGTAAATAACGTAGTTGTTCTGCTCAACGGTAACTTCGGCGTTACTTTTGGCAATACCCCGGATGACGGGCGCAAACCCGCGCTGGCTGTCAGGCAGCATCTCTTCGTCGGAAGTTAACTGCACACCGCGCATCTGAACGCTGTCAAAAATATCACCGGCGGTGGAGGTATCCCCCAACGTCAGCTGTGATTTCAGCGGCACAATGGCACGGCTTAGAGATGTGCCAATGTTATCCCATGTGTTGTTACCGTCGTTTCGCGTCCAGGTGCTATAGTTACGTAACCGCCATGCCCCCAGGTTCATACCGCTGCGCAGATTCAGATAGTAGCTGTCGCTGTTGTAGCTGGTTTCACTGTCGTGTGCGTCATAGCTGGCGTTGCTGCCGGAAAAGTTATAATCCACCAGCAGGGCATTCACCCCTTCGTCCCACTGCGATTCTGGCACCGTACCGCGCGCTGTCTGCTTCATCGCAGCCTGCGGGAAGCTCATGATCAGGGTCTGGTCTGCAAAGTCGAAATGGCTGGCGGCCTGGGGAATAATGTCGTCAAAAGCAACACAGGCTTCAGGCGGGGCCATTTTCAGCGCCGGGAAGCTATCAATACGCACGCCCATATCTTCAAGCTGCACGCGGCTTAAGCACGGCACCAGGGATTCACCCATTTTTGCGCGCTGCGCCTCTGTCGCTGCCTTAAACTCCAGGGTGCGAGACTCCATTTTTTTTTCGTTGACCACCACCGAGACGCGGTATTTACCTGGCAGGTGTTCAGCTTTATTGGATTCATACATTGAAAGGTCAACGTGCTGATCAATACCCGGCACATCCTCCAGAAAGCGCGGGTTAAATGTTCCCGCATACGCGGGGAGCGTACCCGCTATCATCAGCGCAAGCGCAGACTGCGTGAAACGCGAGGTCTTATTGCCCAGAGGAAGATGCGTCCATGTCATAGTAATAATCCTTTAAAACGTGTTAGTTAACGCGCTGTGTCAACATGTCGCCAGCCGTGCCAAAGTCATTAATAATGTTGTATTTAACTTCGCTTACCTTGCCGGTGCCGGCTGGCAGTTCAATATTCAATGAGCCTTTTGCCGGAACCATTCCCGTTTTTTCAATATCACGGCCGTTGGCATAAAATTTATTAAACGTCAGGTTAAAGGCAGATGGGTTTTCCACTTTGATCTGGTTAGCCCCTGCGCTGGTGAACTGCAGTTTGTTCCAGCCGTCCATGCTATTGCCTTTCAGGCCCGCCGGGCGATAGAACAGTTTTAAGCGGGTACGTACGGCGATCTGCAGTACGTTTTTAGCTTCCGCGTCTTCACTTTTGGCAGGAATAGCTTTTACGTTAATCCAATAAACGGACTCGCGATCCTGCGGTAACGTGTTCGTCGTATTAACAATACGTAAAACGTTATTTTTAGTCGGGCTTAATTTAAATAACGGTGGAGTGATGATAAAGGGCGTCTTTTTATTACCGTTAGCATCATCAATCCATGACTGAATGAGAAATTCATCCGTGGTGCTTTTATTATTTACCGTAAGAGAAGCTTCCTTTCTACTACCGTCATAAATAACACGCGTGCTGCTTAATGCCACGCCTCCGGCAAAACTGTTTTGAGCAATCAACGCCAGCACCAGTGCTGTGCAAGATATCAAACGTGAGCGGTTCATGATTCTCTTCCTGAGCCTCCGCTGGAAAAAATGGCAACGGGATTTCCGTTGCCATTATGATTGTCTGTATTAACGAAAATTCGATTATTCGTAGGACAGGTTGAAGTCCACTTCTGCGTTACCGTAACCAGTGGTTACAGTATCTTTTGTTGCAACGTAGTTAGCGGTGTAGTACAGCACGGTCTGACCAGCAGCCAACGTAGTGGTGGATTTACCGGTGTTCATTTCAACAAGCTTGTTAGCGTTGTCGTAGATACCGATGCCCACGCCAGTTGCCGCACCTGCTTCAGTGTTAACAGAAACCAGTGTCGCATCGTCTGTATCACCAACGCCATTGAAGCTTACGTTAACTTTGGTATTAGAGGTGATGTCACAGTCTTCCAGTTTGATCTGGAAAGGCTTAGAAGAAGACTTGTCGCCAATGGCTTTGAAGATATTTTTCTTAACCTGACCCAGCACAACTTCCTGGTTCTGAGAGTCAGTAGAAACGACGCATGGCGCGTCAACGATTTCACCGGTGAATTTAATGGTGCCGTCACCAGATTCAGCAGCGAAAGCAGAAGTGGAAACTACAGCGAGAGCAGACAGAGCAAAAACAACCTTTTTCATTAAAAACTCCATTTATGACGGTAGATAACAGAACGCATCCTTAGGATTATCTGCATTCTGTGAGGAAATGGAGTGTATAGAGGTGGGTATTGGATACTATAATTAGTATATATAAAAATAATTGTTAGTTAATCTTAAAAAGAATAGAAATCAATATGTTACAAATGCAACGTACATAAATGTAATTTTTTATTAAGAATAAATTAATATAATTAATATATTATTTCTTCCTATTCATAAATAAGTTAAATGTCTTCCTTATTTATTAGACGTTTTTTTAACTACAATTGATTAGGTATTTGTGCTAAATAAAAAAAAGAGCACCAAATGGGCGCGCTGTACGCCTGGTGTTGCATGCGTTACGCAGACGCTTCGCTAACCCCCTCCCGCTGCGGCTGGCGAATAGTGGTGGAAAGTGCCAGCGAGATGATTAACAACGCAAAGATAACGCAGACGGTTAGCACCCTACTCCCGCCACAAGAGCTGTTATCACTGCGTTTCGATGGTAATTTTTAAGTTAAAACCTGGCGCTCACCCCCAGGGTATACAAATAATCGCTATCCGTAGCGCTATTTTCCGCCTGGGAAAACGCCGCATACGCCGCCATGTGCGGGTTAAGTAACACGTCCGCGCCTACGGTGACATCCAGCCAGTTTCCCGCCTGATTTCCTGCGGTCATACGACTCAACCCGGACTGCGCTTTCCAGATATTTTCCCCAAACTGTTGGTTATAGCTGATTTGCGCCCAGGGACGGACATCGCCGAACTGCGAGTTTACCCGCCAGCCTAACGTACTGACGCTGGCGTGCCATAACGGATCGGTAAACGCTAATGTCGTCGCGCTATCGCCATATTCGTTATACATTGATGACGTCGAACCGTCGTAATGCAGCGCCGCGACCGGCCCAGTGGTCACGCGTCGGGAAAGCGGAAAATTCCAGCCCATACTGATACCGCTGGTCGCATCAAGCGGGGTTTCATCCGCTAGGCTAAGCACCGGCCCCACCGTATTTTGCGTAGACTGAATACGTTCGGCCAGTATGTCGTTGTAATTCGGTTGGTGATCGCTGTCCCAGGTATAGCGTTCCGTCGTATGCCCCGGAGCCGCTTCAGCGATATATTCTTGTTGCCAGGCATATGTGGTATTGATAAAAAACGAGCAGGCCATAAGGCCCGCCAGACAACGCAATGTCCGGCGACCACGGCGTTTTCTTACAATCATCAACGCGACTCCAGAGTAGAGCCGAATTCGGCGATATTATTGTCATTGAATGAAGGATGTCGGGCATCAGCCCTGTATTAACTATTGTCCTTTTAGCGGGCCCGTCAAGGCGGGTTGAAGGAAATTTTCGCGGTAACCACAATAACGAGGAAGTCTATGCAGCGTTGCGACTGGGTCAGCCAGGACCCCCTTTATATTGCCTATCATGATAACGAGTGGGGCGTACCGGAAACTGACAGCAGAAAGCTGTTTGAAATGATCTGTCTTGAAGGTCAACAGGCCGGTTTATCCTGGATCACCGTGCTTAAAAAGAGGGAGAACTACCGCGCCTGTTTTCATCAGTTTGACCCGGTACGCATCGCAGCTATGCAGGAGGAGGATGTTGAACGCCTGCTGCAGAACACAGGCATCATACGACATCGCGGTAAAATTCAGGCCATTATCAGTAACGCCCGCGCCTGGCTTGCGATGGAGCAAAACGGCGAGTCTTTCGCCGATTTTGTCTGGTCATTCGTTGATGGCCAGCCGCAGATCACCCAGGCGGCCAGCCTGGATGAGATCCCTACCTCAACACCTGCGTCCGATGCGCTTGCTAAGGCATTGAAAAAACGCGGTTTCAAGTTTGTCGGTACGACTATCTGTTACTCCTTTATGCAGGCGTGCGGACTGGTCAATGACCATATTACCGGCTGTTTTTGCCATCCGGGAGAAAAACATGATTCGCAAATCCCAGAGTGAAGACATGGCGTCTATTCTGGCGCTGTGGATGAAAAGTACCATTTATGCCCATCCCTTTATCGAAGAACGTTACTGGCACGAGAGCGAAGCAATTGTACGCGACGTCTATTTACCCGCCGCGCAAACCTGGGTATGGGAGGAAAATGGACAACTGAAAGGCTTCGTCAGCGTACTGGAAGCCCGTTTTGTCGGGGCGCTGTTTGTCGCCCCCGACGCGTTAAGACACGGCATTGGCAAAGCGCTTCTGGAATATGTCCAGCAACGTTTTCCTCTGCTGAGCCTTGAGGTTTACCAGAAAAATCAATCCGCCGTAAACTTCTACCATGCGCTTGGTTTTCGTATTGAAGATAGCGCCTGGCAGGGGGATACCGCCCACCCCACCTGGATTATGAGTTGGCAGGCGGATCAAACGCCGTAAGCGGTAGCGCCGGGCCGGTATATTTCTCAAACCAGACCAGCGCGGTGTTGCCCGCACAACCGTTCCCCAGCCGGGAACTGGGAAGATCTTTTGTCAGGACGTTTACCGCGCCGTTTTTGCATATGCCGCCTGCGGTAGGTTCAGGGTCCGGCCATGCGCCTTCGTGAATACAGATAACGCCAGGCCGAATTCCGTCGGTAACGACCGCGCCCGCCAGAACCTGCCCGCGATGATTCCAGACGCGTACCGTATCGCCATCGACGATTCCGCGCGTTGTCGCATCCTGCGGATGAATCGTCACCGGTTCGCGTCCGGCCACCGCATACCGCTCCCGTAACGAACTGTAGTTAAGCTGGCTATGCAGACGGTGCGCCGGATGCGCGGAAAGTAGCTGAACCTGTCCCGCATCGGCGTTCCCGTGCCACTCATCCGGCACCAGCCACATCGGATGACCGGGACAATCCGCGTAACCATAGCTGGCAATGCGCGCAGAATAGATTTCGATTTTGCCGCTGGCCGTTTTTAGCGGATGGTTATCAGGATCGCGGCGAAAATCCGCAAAGCGCACAAACTGCGCGTTGGCGGGATTCTCCGGCATTTCCAGTAAACGGTTAGCCTGCCAGAATGCGGCAAACGGCGGCAGCGTCACCCCCTGGCTGGCGCCACGCTGGGCGGCAATATTGTAGAAAGTCTCCAGCCACGCCAGCTCGCTTTTTCCTTCGGTGAACCGAGCGTAACCGCCGACTTCCCACCGTTCGCTCAGTTCAGCAAAAACGTCAAAATCATTCCGCGCCTCCCACCGGGGCGACACGACCTGCTTCATCGGCGCCAAATGCTGATTGCTATAGTCGCCGGTCATGGTTAAATCGTTGCGCTCATAGCTGGTGGTCGCAGGCAGAACAATATCCGCGTGTTTCGCGGCGGCCGTCCAGAAACATTCCGAGATAACGACCAGTTCCGGTTTTTGCCACGCGCGAATCAGACGGTTGGTATCCTGATGATGGGTAAAGTTCGCGCCGCCCGCCCACCAGATAAAACGAATATCTGGGAAGCGGCGATCCATCCCATTGTGTTGGTAAAACCCACCGGGGTTTTCCAGCGCCTCGACAATACGCGCCACCGGTATTTTATCTACCGCATCGACCCCGCCAGGGATGCTTCCCTGCATCGAGGCTAACACGGCGGCGCGGCGCGTCGGGTTTCCGCCGTTAGCAAAATGATAAGAAAAACCAAACCCGCCGCCAGGCATACCAATTTGCCCCAGCATTGCGGCCAGCGTAACGATCATCCAGTGCTTTTGCTCGCCGAACTGCTGACGCTGCATTCCCCAACCGGCCATCAACATGGTGGTGTTATGATGAAATATTTCCGCCAGTTCGCGGATTTTCACCGCAGAAACGCCGCAAATTTCCGCCGCCCATTCCGCTGTTTTGACCGTACCGTCGGTCGTGCCCAAAAGATAGTCGGCGAAGCGGTCATAACCCGTCGTGCAGCGGGCAAGGAACGTTTCATCCTGCCAACCGTTTTCCACCAGCGTATGGGCGATCCCCAGCATTAACGCCACATCGGTGCCCATATGTGGGGCGATCCACTCCATCTTATCGCCAAAAAAGTCGACGCTTTCCGATCGCATCGGATCGATGCAGATCAGGCGTTTGCCGCTTTGTCGCAGCGCCGCAAAATAGTCGAGCCCCTGTTCATCCGAGGCGTTCCAGGCAATTTTTAGAGTATTCAGCGGGTTCGCGCTCCAGAGCACCACCACCTCGCTATGTTCCAGCACCACCGGCCAGCTAGTCTGCTGCTGGTAAACCTCGTTGCCACCCACCACATAAGGCATGATAGCCTGCGCCGCGCCGGTGGAATAATCGCCAAGATGGCCGGTATACCCTCCCGCCAGCGCCATGTAACGCTGCAATAGCGTAGCCGCTTTATGCAATACGCCGTTCGAACGCCAACCGTAGGAGCCAGCGAAGATGGACGATGGCCCATAACTTTCGCGAATACGTTTGTGCTGAGCGTGGATCAGGTCCAGCGCGTCATCCCAACTTACGCGAACAAACTCATCCTGCCCGCGTATGCCTTGCGGCTTATCGGGAGAAGCCAGGAACCCTTTACGCACCATCGGGAAGCGAACCCGCGTTTTACTGTGCACCTGGTCATGCACAACGGTTTGCAGGGAGTTCTGGTGTGCCGTCGGGAGTTCGCCATACGAGGCAAAAATGCGTTCTCCGTCGGTTTCAACGCGGACTGGCCCCCAGTGTGCGGCGGTCAATACCGAATGACGCGATGGTGCGTGGGTCAAGGTTCGCTCCTGAATTATTGGGATTATTTATTTTGCCGATCAATGTTACTTACAAATTTCAGAGTTTTCCCTGGAATTTTCTTCATGTGCAGACGTCATAATCAACCGCCACGGTCGCTGTGGTAAAAATAAAAAGTGATAAGGATTTAAGATGAAAAAACGTGTATTTGTGATTGCTGCCATCGTGAGCGGCGCCCTGGCAGTATCTGGCTGCACAACAAACCCTTACACCGGCGAACGCGAAGCAGGTAAATCCGGCATTGGCGCGGGTATTGGATCGCTGGTCGGCGCAGGCATCGGCGCGCTCTCCTCCTCCAAAAAAGATCGCGGTAAAGGCGCGCTGATTGGCGCGGCGGCTGGCGCGGCGCTGGGCGGCGGCGTGGGTTACTACATGGACGTACAGGAAGCGAAACTGCGTGACAAAATGCGGGGCACAGGCGTTAGCGTGACGCGAAGCGGCGATAATATCATTCTGAATATGCCGAATAATGTCACCTTTGACAGCAGCAGCGCGACGCTGAAACCGGCAGGCGCTAACACGCTGACCGGCGTGGCGATGGTGCTGAAAGAGTATCCCAAGACCGCCGTCAATGTGGTGGGCTACACCGACAGTACCGGTAGCCACGATCTGAATATGCGTCTGTCGCAGCAGCGTGCTGACTCCGTCGCCAGCTCGCTGATCACCCAGGGCGTCGACGCCAGCCGTATCCGTACCAGCGGAATGGGGCCGGCGAACCCGATCGCCAGCAACAGTACGGCAGAAGGTAAGGCGCAAAACCGCCGCGTCGAAATTACCTTGAGTCCATTGCAGTAAACTACCGTACCGGGTAAGGCGGCATGCTTTACCCGGCCTGCATTATTCCCTCGCCAGACCGGATACACCTCGCATTATTCGGTATTCATTCACCATTTACCACGATACGGCTGCCGACAACGGGAAAATCGGCTGGTCGATTATTGCTAAGCGGGTTAATAATAAGCCTGTTCCGGTTGGCGCATGCCGCGCTTACCTTTTGATTTACGGAGAGTCGCATGAAGCCGTCCATCATTCTCTACAAAACCCTGCCTGATGATTTGCTGCATCGCCTGGAGGCGCATTTTACCGTCACCCAGGTACCGAACCTGCATCCGGAAACGGTAGCGCAACACGCGCAGGCATTTGCCAGCGTGCAAGGCCTTCTGGGCGCCAGCGAAACCGTTAACCGCGCGCTGCTGGAAAAAATGCCGGCGCTACGCGCGGCGTCAACCATCTCGGTGGGATACGATAATGTCGAGGTGGACGCCCTTACTGCCCGCAAAATAGTCCTGATGCACACGCCTGCCGTTTTGACGGAAACCGTTGCCGATACGGTGATGGCATTGATGCTGGCCACTGCCCGCCGCGTAGTGGACGTCGCAGAACGGGTTAAGGCGGGTGAATGGACAGAAAGCATTGGCCCGGCGTGGTTTGGCGTCGATGTGCATCACAAAACACTCGGTATCGTTGGGATGGGGCGTATCGGGATGGCGCTGGCGCAGCGAGCGCACTTTGGGTTTACCATGCCGGTTCTCTATCACGCCCGTCGGCGGCATCAGGAGGCGGAAGACCGGTTTAACGCCCGCTACTGCGATCTGGATACGTTGTTGCAGGAGGCTGATTTTGTCTGCGTGATCCTGCCGCTAACGGCAGAAACGCGACATCTGTTTGGCGCAACACAGTTTGCCAGAATGAAATCGTCCGCCATTTTTATTAATGCCGGACGCGGCCCGGTGGTCGATGAAAACGCGCTGATTGCCGCGCTGCAAAACGGTGAAATATATGCGGCAGGTCTGGATGTCTTTGAACAGGAACCGCTATCTGTGGATTCGCCCCTGCTGAACATGTCTAATGTCGTCGCGGTGCCGCATATTGGCTCGGCAACGCATGAGACGCGCTACAACATGATGGCCTGTGCGGTGGATAATTTGATTGATGCGCTGCAGGGAAAAATAGAGAAGAACTGCGTCAATCCGCAAGCGGCGGGATAACGCTACAGGCCCGATAAGCGCTGGCTTGCGCTTATCGGGCAGACTGTCATTACTGGGTCGCGTTTACCGCCGCCGTCCAGGCCTGATTAAACGCCTGATGCTGCGAGGCCAACGGCCCAATCAACGCATTATATTGGCTGGCCTGCTGTGAGGTCGGGAACTGAATGCCGTTCGCGACAAAGCTCACCTGCTCGCCCTGTTGCGCAATATAATCGCCCACTTGTACCAACTGCTGCGTAAAGATCTGCGCCGCCGGGATCAGCGGCTGCAAAGCATCTGCCGGCACGGTGACTACTTTTTTGTAGACCTGATCAAACACAGGTTTCAGGTCATCGGCCTGCTTTAACGCGCCATGCGCGGCATCAGCCTGCAGTTTTGCATTCTGCAACTGTTGCGCCAGCACGCCTAACGAACCATTTGCCTGCCGCAGCGGCTCGCGTTGCGTCATATAATCCTGCGGAACGCGGATGGCGTTAACGCTATCGACCACCGGGCGCAGACCGGAATCCATCGCCTGGTTTACCTGCTGCGAGTAGCCATACAGTATCGCGTAATCAGACACGAACGGACCAAACTGTTTTTTCTGATCGGCCGTCAGCGTTGGTAAACGCTCTCCGCTACGCATTGCTGTATTCTGCAGGAAATCGACAAACGCTTTGCGCTGATCGCCTTCTTTATCAAAACACCCGCTCAGGCTAAACACCATTAATAACGCCACAACAGGCGCAAACCAGCGAGAGCAGGACTTACCTGTCGCCATTGTTAATACTCCTTTCACCCAAAAATGCGCACAACGACACCTGCGTGCCTGACGGCTTACAAGGATAGTCCAGGTCAGGCTTGCAGGATACCCTTTCCACGCGATCTTGTAGCGGAAAATTATGTTTATCTGCATCAATGCTTAATTTGTTATTTTATTGTTAATTTTTGACCTGACACTGCGATAAAAAACGCGGCAAGAAAGCTTTCCAGCGGGGAGTGTAATATTTTTTTAATCTTTACAATTATTTTCTGAAAGACGGATATACCTTCCTGGATCAAATTGTTAGCGTCCTAAAAGTCGCGTAGCGTAAGGCATCGAAACGAATCGATAGCGCTTCCTGGCGGCGCGTCGCCCCCCACCCGCAAGTTTCCCGACTATTCTTAAGAGGCTTCGATGCACTTCACGATCCCGCTGTGTGATTTACAGGAGTTCTCAATGGAATATAAAGATCCGATGTTTGAGCTGCTGAGCAGCCTGGAACAAATTGTTTTTAAAGATGAAACGCGAAAGATCACCCTGACGCAAAAACCCAATCCTTTTACCGAATTTGAACAGTTACGGAGAGGGACGGGACTAAAAACAGATGAATTCGCCAGAGCGCTGGGCGTAACGGTTGCCATGGTTCAGGAATGGGAATCGAAACGCGAAAAACCCACGCCAGCAGAGCTCAAATTGATGCGCCTGATACAGGCGAACCCACGCTTAAGTAAGCAATTGATGGAGTAATTTTTACCCCTTTCTGTTTTAACGGTCCTGCGTAAGGACCGTTTTCCCCGCCCGATTCCTGGCCTGGAGAAATAAAGTAAAATAAAAGTTGCATCGCCCGGCATTACATGAGTTAATGTGCTCAACGGTTTGACGTACAGACCATTAAAGCAGTTTAGTAAGGCAAGTCCCTTCAAGAGTTATCCATTAGATACCCCTCGTAGTGCGCATTTCCTTAACGCTTAAAAAATCTGTAAAGCACGCCATAACGCCGAAAGGCACACTTATTTTTTAAAAGGTAATACACTATGTCCGGTAAAATGACTGGTATCGTAAAATGGTTCAACGCTGATAAAGGCTTCGGCTTTATTACTCCTGATGACGGTTCTAAAGACGTGTTCGTACACTTCTCCGCTATTCAGAACGATGGTTACAAATCTCTGGACGAAGGTCAGAAAGTTTCCTTCACCATCGAAAGCGGCGCTAAAGGCCCGGCAGCTGGCAACGTAACCAGCCTGTAAGCTTAAAAAGCTCAGAATTTTGAATCCCTGCCTGATGGCGGGGATTTTTTTATTCCAATTTCTCTCTCTCCCTCCAGCATAACTTTGCATTACTTTACCCTGCCTCCCTTTGACCTTTCCCTTAGGGGAACCCCTATAGTAGGCAAGGAGATTGTTCACAAGGAATTGAAGTTATGTCGAAATCATCATGGTTATTACTTTTGGGTTTATGCGCCAGCGGCTCCGCGCTTGCGGCATCCGCAGAATCCGCTTTTCTGGCGCAACACGGGCTGGCGGGAAAAACGGTTGAGCAGATCGTGGATACGATTGATCAGACGCCGCAGAGCCGTCCTTTGCCTTACTCCGCGTCGATTACCAGTACCGAGCTCAAATTATCTGACGGAGAGCAGATTTATACGCTGCCGTTAGGCGACAAATTCTATCTCTCTTTTGCGCCCTATGAATGGCGGACACACCCCTGTTTTAACCACAGCCTTTCCGGCTGTCAGGGAGAAATGCCGAATAAACCGTTCACTGTAAAAGTGACAGACAGTAAAGGCGCTGTCATCGTACAAAAAGAGATGCAAAGCTATCGAAACGGATTTATCGGTGTTTGGCTACCGCGCAATATGGAAGGGACGCTGGAAGTAAGCTACAACGGTAAAACGGCGTCACATGCCATTGCCACCAAAGATGACAGCCAGACCTGTCTGACGGAATTACCATTACGTTAAAAATAAAAAAACCTGCCCGAAAGCAGGTTTTTTTTATTTAACTGAACGCTTATTGCAGTAACGAAATATCCGCAACCTGCAGGAACAGTTCGCGAAGTTTCGACAACAGCGTCAGGCGGTTGATACGGATATCTTTCTCTTCCGCGTTAACCATGACATTTTCGAAGAATTCATCCACCGGCGCACGCAGAGCAGCCAGCTCAATCAACGCTTCCTGATAACGACCATCGGCAAAGTACGGCTGAAGCTTATCACGCAACACAACCAGATGTCTGGCCAACTCAATTTCCGCCGCTTCTTTCAGTACGGAGGCGTGGACGATATCGTTCAGCGGCTCAGTGGCTTTCGCCAGGATGTTGGAGACGCGCTTGTTCGCCGCCGCCAGCGCAGAGGCTTCTTCCAGGGTGCGGAAATGAGACACCGCCTTCATGCGGGCATCAAAATCTGCCGGACGGGTCGGACGACGCGCCAGTACCGCCTGGATAGTGTCGACGGTGTAACCTTCATCCTGATACCAGGCGCGGAAGCGACCCAGCATAAAATCGATCACATCATCGACTACGTTGGCATTGGTCAGCTTGTCGCCATACAGACGCACGGCTTCTTCGGTCAGCGTTTGCAGATCAAGGTTGAGGTTCTTCTCAACAATGATGCGCAGCACGCCCAGCGCGGCACGACGCAGCGCAAACGGGTCTTTGTCACCTTTCGGATGCTGGCCGATACCGAAGATACCCGCTAGAGTGTCCATCTTATCGGCGATCGCCAGCGCGCAGGCCACCGGGTTAGACGGCAGGTCATCACCGGCAAAGCGCGGCTGATACTGCTCGTTCAGCGCCACGGCCACATCTTCCGCTTCACCATCGTGACGCGCGTAGTGCATCCCCATCACGCCCTGGGTGTCGGTGAACTCGAAGACCATGTTGGTCATCAGGTCGCACTTGGAGAGCAGGCCCGCACGAGTGGCGTGGTTGACGTCAGCGCCAATCTGATCGGCAATCCAGCCCGCCAGCGCCTGAATACGGTCGGTCTTGTCGCGCAGCGTGCCCAGCTGTTGCTGGAACAGCACGGTTTGCAGACGCGGCAGATGGTCTTCCAGACGTTTTTTACGGTCGGTATTGAAGAAGAATTCAGCATCTGCCAGACGCGGACGCACCACTTTCTCGTTACCGGAGATAATCTGGGTCGGATCCTTCGATTCGATGTTGGCGACGAAGATAAAGTTCGGCAGCAGCTTGCCCGCGTTGTCATAAACCGGGAAATACTTCTGGTCGCCCTTCATGGTGTACACCAGCGCTTCGGCAGGCACGGCGAGGAATTTCTCTTCGAATTTCGCCGTCAATACCACCGGCCATTCCACCAGCGAAGCTACTTCTTCCAGCAGGCTTTCGCTCAGGTCGGCATTACCGCCAATCTTACGTGCTGCTTCTTCAGCGTCCGCTTTGATTTTGGCTTTACGCGCTTCGTAGTCGGCAATGACTTTACCGCGCTCCAGCAGAATTTGCGGGTACTGGTCAGCATTGTCGATAGTGAACTCCGGCTCACCCATAAAGCGGTGGCCGCGAATGACGCGGTCAGACTGAATACCCAGAATAGTCGCCGGAATGACCTTATCGCCCAACAGCAGGGTCACGGTGTGCACCGGACGCACGAAGTGTACGTCAGACGCGCCCCAGCGCATCAGTTTCGGGATCGGTAGTTTCGCCAGCGAGGTGGCTACCATGTTCGGCACCAGCGCTTCGGTACTTTCGCCCTTCACGTGGGCACGATACAGCAGCCATTCGCCTTTGTCGGTCTTCAGACGCTCGGCCTGATCAACGGTGATCCCGCAGCCGCGCGCCCAGCCTTCTGCCGCTTTGCTCGGTTTGCCTTCGGCGTCGAACGCCTGAGCAATCGCCGGACCACGTTTTTCGACTTCGCGATCGGGCTGAGATTCAGCAAGATTCGCCACTTTCAGCGCCAGACGGCGCGGGGCGGCAAACCATTCAACGTTACCGTGCGCGAGGCCGGCGTTATCCAGCTCCGCAGTGAAGTTCGCAGCAAAGGACTCAGCCAAACTGCGCAGTGCTTTTGGTGGCAGCTCTTCAGTGCCGATTTCCACCAGAAAAGTTTTCTCAGACATGGCCGCCTCTTACTTGTCTTTGTTGCACATCGGGAAGCCGAGGGCTTCACGGGAAGCATAATAAGCCTCTGCCACTGCTTTGGTCAGGGTGCGAATACGCAAAATGTAGCGCTGACGTTCGGTGACGGAGATAGCTTTACGCGCATCCAGCAGGTTGAAGCTATGGGCGGCTTTCAGAATACGCTCGTAGGCCGGCAACGGCAGCGGGTTTTCCAGCGCCAGCAGCTGCTGGGCTTCTTTCTCATACTGCTCGAAGCAGGTGAATAAGAAATCCACATCGGCGTATTCAAAGTTATAGGTGGATTGCTCCACTTCGTTTTGATGGAACACGTCGCCGTAGGTGGTTTTACCCAGCGGGCCATCGCTCCAGACCAGGTCGTAAACGCTGTCCACGCCCTGGATATACATCGCCAGACGTTCCAGACCGTAGGTGATTTCACCGGTCACCGGCTTGCACTCCAGGCCGCCGACCTGCTGGAAGTAGGTGAACTGCGTCACTTCCATGCCATTCAGCCACACTTCCCAGCCGAGTCCCCAGGCGCCCAGCGTCGGGTTTTCCCAGTTATCTTCCACGAAACGGATGTCGTGAATGGTCGGGTCCATACCCAGCTCTTTCAGAGAACCGAGGTACAGCTCCTGAATGTTGTCCGGAGACGGCTTAATCACTACCTGGAACTGATAGTAGTGCTGTAAGCGGTTCGGGTTTTCGCCGTAGCGGCCATCGGTCGGACGACGAGAAGGCTGCACATAGGCAGTCGCCATCGGCTCTGGCCCCAGCGCGCGCAGGCAGGTCATTGGATGAGAAGTTCCCGCGCCGACTTCCATGTCCAATGGTTGAACAATGGTGCAGCCCTGGCGAGCCCAGTAATCCTGTAAGGTCAGGATCAAGCCCTGGAAGGTCCTGGTATCAAACTTTTGCATATTATTTCGTGCTGGATACGTGTGGATTTAAAGGAAGGAGCCAGTATACCCGCTGGATGCGAGATATACAGTATGAAACCGGTTTGTTTAGCGAAAATTGCCGGATTTCGCGGCATCACACCTCACCAGGCGCGGCTTTTACCGCATAGAAAGATGTAAAAACTGCCCATCTGCATCAAAAGAGCAGACAAAACTCTCTTTACGGAAAGTATTACCACGCATCTCATAGCTCCCCTGAAACTGTTCGAAACCGGTAACAGCAATTTTCTGTGCGCCAGTATTGTAACGCTGCGCCGCCTGAGCTTTACACAATGCTTCCATATCCAGCGTGCGTGTTGGGCTCACTTTACTCTGCTGGGCTTTTTGCGTCGGTGGCGGTGTCGCTGTGCATCCCACCAGAGCGATGGCTATCATCACAGAACAGAAATACTTCATTATCATTTTTATTACCGTCTGGTTTGCTGGTCAGTCTTATTATTAAGGTTTGTGGGTAGCAGACACATTGTGCGAATCTCCTTACGCCATCACAAGATGTAGCGTAGAAAGTCGGATTTTTCCAGTGAGCCACCGCGCTGGAACTCTATTGAAACGGAAGCTGAGGAACTGATGCAGCCTAAAATTAACTGGATTGATAACCTGCGAGGGATCGCCTGTTTAATGGTAGTGATGATCCATACTACAACGTGGTACATCACCAACGCCCACAGCGTCAGCCCGCTAAACTGGGATATTGCGAATGTCCTGAATTCGGCTTCGCGCGTTAGCGTTCCTCTGTTTTTTATGATTTCAGGCTATCTTTTTTTTGGCGAGCGCTGCGCGCAACCGCGGCATTTTTTACGTATCGCCCTGTGCCTTATCTTTTACAGCGTTGTCGCCCTGGCTTACATTTCACTTTTTACTTCGATCAACGTCGAGCTTTCGCTAAAAAATGTGCTGCAAAAACCCGTGTTTTACCACCTGTGGTTTTTCTTTGCGATTACGGTGATCTACCTGGTATCGCCATTAATCCAGGTAAAAAACGTGAGCGGCAAAATGCTCCTGATGCTGATGGTGATCATTGGTATTATTGCTAACCCAAATACTGTGCCGCAAAAAATTGGCGGCGTTGAATGGTTGCCCATCAATCTGTATATCAACGGCGACACGTTCTACTACATTCTCTACGGTATCCTGGGCCGCGCCATTGGAATGATGGAGACGCAAAAGTCATCGCTGACGCTTATCTGCACTGCCCTGTTCATCATCGCGGTATTTGTTATTTCTCGCGGCACATTGCATGAATTACGCTGGCGCGGAAATTTTGCCGATACTTGGTATCTGTATTGCGGTCCCATGGTGTTTATTTGCGCCGTCTCACTGTTCACGGTAGTTAAAAATAAGCTGAATGCGCGGACGTTACCTGGACTGGGGCTTATCTCCCGCCACTCGCTGGGTATTTATGGTTTCCACGCGCTGATTATCCATGCGCTACGTACTAATGGTCTGGAGTTAAAACGTTGGCCGCCGTTAGACATCGTGTGGGTTTTTGCCGCGACGGTGACAGGAAGCCTGCTACTTTCCATGCTGTTACAGCGTATTGATAAACGGAAATGGGTTAGCTAAACGACAATGATGGCTCCGGCCATCATTCATCATCACTGTAGGAAGCGTAAAGATCGGTTCCATATATACTGACCCCCAGCGCCACCAGACACAGTATTTTCAGCGCGCCCGCCAGCGCCAGGTTAAATACGCCGACCGCGACCATGCCGATGCCAAGCAACAGCAAAGATTTGCAACGAGAAAGCAAGCGGCCATTTCCCGTGTGTTCCTGGCGAATTAAGACTGGAAAACCACACATGACGATTGCCGCAAAAAAATATCCCTTTTCGCTTAATGTATGACAGCCTGGCCACAGTCCCACCAGGTATACCACTGCACCGACAACTAACATTCCCAGGCCGAATATCCGTTTCCTGCGCGCAACGTGATCGTCCATCTCACTCTCCTTGTGGTTGTGTGAGACACATTAAGCGAAGAAATAGCGATGAAAAAGGCGCCTGCCCAGCAATAATATAAAAATCAGAAAACACACATACTTACTTCGATATAATTCAATAGAATTAATATTTACGGGAAATGCCTTTCGGCCAAAACCGAAAGGCATTCTGACTTATGACATCAACGGCAACAGCTGCTGATAAAGTCGACGGAAGGTTTCACGACGTTGTTGATAAACCGCATGACGCTGCGCATCAGGATAATGCGCCTGCTCCAGCGGCAACTGCGGCAATACATCGGCGAGCGGGGTCTGTTTATTCACCGCAATTTGCGCCAGACGCGCCGCGCCCAGCGCTGGCCCTACATCGCCGCCAGTACGATAATCAAGCTGTAGCCCGCTAATATCAGATAGCATCTGACGCCAATATTCGCTGCGCGCCCCGCCGCCGATAAGCGTCACGCTGGCGGGTTTGACGCCGCAGGCGTGAACCACATCCATACCGTCCGCCAGAGCATATCCCACGCCCTCCAGTACCGCCCGCGCCAGTTCCGCCGGGCCATGCTGATGGGTTAAACCAAAGAAAACGCCTTTTGCCTGCGGATTATTGTGCGGCGTGCGCTCGCCGGACAGGTACGGCAAAAACCAGATCGAATCGGCATGCTCATCCGCCTGCTGTGCGGCGGCAATCAGCGCCGGGACGTTCTCCTGCCCGGTGAGTTTAGCCGCCCAGTCCAGACAAGAGGCGGCGCTCAACATCACAGACATTAAATGCCAGCGTTCCGGCAGCGCATGGCAAAAACTGTGTACTGCGCTCTCCGGTTTACTCAGAAAGCCGTCGCTGACGGCAAAATAGACGCCCGATGTTCCGAGCGAGAGCATCGCCTGTCCGGCATCGATCATTCCTACGCCGACCGCGCCTGCCGCATTGTCGCCGCCGCCCGCCACCACGGGTACTGTTGGCATTCCCCATGCGCTGGCTACCTCCGGCAGCAACGTTCCGGTAATGTCACTACCTTCAAATAACGCTGGCATCTGCTGTCGGGTTAAATGACAGGCGTTGAGCATAACGTCGCTCCAGTCGCGCTTTTTCACGTCCAGCCACATCGTTCCCGCCGCATCCGACATATCGCTGGCAAAGACGCCTGTCATTCGCAGCCGCAGAAAATCTTTCGGCAGCAGAACCTTGTCTATCTGGTAGAAAATATCCGGTTCGTGGCGCTGCACCCAGACTAATTTGGGCGCGGTAAAACCGGGCATCATCAGATTACCGGTTATCGCACGCGACTGCGGCACCTGTTTTTCCAGCCAGGCGCACTCTTCGCTACAGCGTCCGTCATTCCATAAAATCGCTGGTCGCAGAACCTGCTGACGGCTATCAAGCAATGTCGCGCCATGCATTTGTCCGGCGATGCCCAACGCCCGGACGCCACTTAACGACTGTTGCCGACCTAAACCTTTAACCGCACGATCCGTCGCCTGCCACCACTGCTCTGGTTCCTGTTCCGACCATAAGGGATGCGGACGCGATACGGTCAGTTTTTCAGTATGCGTAGCCAGCACATCGCCCTGCTCATTCAACAGGATAGCTTTTACACCCGATGTACCAAGATCGATCCCGATATACATATTGTGGGTTCCTTTACTGAAAGCGCCCGGCAGCGCTACGCTTACCGGGCTAATCACGACTACAGGCCGGGCTAACGCGGAGTCGCCCGGTAGATAGGGTTATTTATCAAACAGATAACGGTTAACCAGATTTTCTAACAGCTCCTGATGACCGCTTTGATGTACTGGCGCCAGATTATGCTGCTCCGCATACTGCGCCAGTTCGCCTAAGGAGAGTTGTCCTTTCAGAATCTGCTGACCCAGCTCGCCATTCCAGCCGGCATAGCGCTTCGCCACGCGTTTATCCAGCTCGCCGTCTTCAACCATACGCGCGGCGATTTTCAGCGACAACGCCATCGTATCCATCGCGCCGATATGACCGTAGAACAGATCGTATTTATCGGTGCTCTGGCGACGAACTTTGGCGTCGAAGTTGAGACCGCCCGTCGTGAATCCGCCCGCTTTCAGGATTTCGTACATCACCAGCGCGTTCTCTTCAACGCTAATCGGGAACTGATCGGTATCCCAGCCCAGTTGCGCATCGCCGCGGTTGGCGTCAACGGAGCCAAAAATACCCAGCGCGATAGCGGTCGCGATTTCATGGTGGAACGAATGGCCCGCCAGCGTCGCGTGGTTCGCCTCAATGTTCACTTTGATCTCTTTTTCCAGGCCGAACTGTTTGAGGAAGCCATAAACCGTTGCAACGTCATAATCATACTGATGTTTTGTCGGTTCCTGCGGTTTCGGTTCAATCAGCAGCGTGCCCTGGAAACCCATTTTATGTTTGTGCTCGACCACCATTTGCATAAAGCGGCCAATCTGTTCGCGTTCCTGGCGCAGATCGGTATTCAGCAACGTTTCATAACCTTCGCGCCCGCCCCACAGGACGTAATTTTCGCCGCCCAGTTTATGCGTGGCGTTCATTGCCGTAACCACTTGCGTCGCTGCCCAGCTAAAGACTTCCGGATCCGGGTTAGTGGCGGCGCCTGCGCCATAGCGCGGGTTGGTAAAGCAGTTCGCCGTTCCCCACAGCAGTTTTACGCCGCTCTGCTCCTGTTTCGCCGCCAGCACATCCACCATCTGCGCGAAGTTGTTTTTATATTCTTTCAACGACGCGCCTTCCGGCGACACATCCACGTCATGGAAGCAATAAAAAGGCACATTCAGTTTGTGGAAAAATTCAAACGCCACGTCCGCTTTGCGTCTCGCCAGCTCCAGCGCTTCGCCCGGTTGCTGCCACGGACGATTAAACGCGCCTACACCAAACATATCCGCGCCGTTCCAGCAGAAGGTATGCCAGTAACAGGCCGCGAAACGCAGGTGATCTTCCATACGTTTACCTAAAACCAGCTCGTCGGGATTGTAATGACGAAATGCCAGCGGGTTAGTCGATTGAGGGCCTTCATAGCGAACACGATCGAGTTGGTCAAAATAAGCCTGCATAGTGAGCTCCATAATCAGATAAGACGGCAAGTAAACGACATAACGTCATACTGGAATTTCCTGATTTATTGCTCAATTACGTTATTTCACACCGCTATTAAGAGAATCCCCAAATGTGCTCTGGCTCTCAAAAAAACGCTGAAAACCACAGAAGAAAAAAGCGATCGCGATCGAATCCTGGCAAATAAACAAAAAACCGTAATATATAGATAAGAAATGACAATTGTCATCCGCCGTTTGCTGTGATGAATTTCGCATAACGTTTCAGGCGCAAAATAATTTGTCATCATTCGCCAGACCGTTATGTCAGCCGTTTTGATAGTATCCATGAGTCCAGGTTCACTTTTGCAGGATATATCCTCATGTTTGATAAACGTCACCGCATCACTCTGTTATTTAACGCGAATAAAGCCTATGACCGTCAGGTAGTGGAGGGGGTGGGTGAATATTTACAAGCCTCGCAATCCGAATGGGATATATTTATTGAGGAAGATTTCCGTGCCCGTATCGATAACATTAAAGAGTGGTTAGGCGACGGCGTTATTGCCGATTACGATGATGACGATATCGCGCAATTATTGGCCGATGTCGACGTACCCATTGTCGGGGTCGGCGGTTCTTACCATCTTGCTGAAAATTATCCCGCCGTTCATTACATCGCCACCGATAATCATGCGCTCGTTGAAAGCGCTTTCCTGCATTTAAAAGAAAAAGGCGTTAACCGCTTCGCGTTTTACGGTTTGCCCGACTCCAGCCGCAAACATTGGGCGGCGGAACGGGAATACGCCTTTCGCCAGCTGGTCGCCGAGGAAAAATACCGCGGCGTAGTCTATCAGGGGCTGGAAACCGCGCCGGAAAACTGGCAGCACGCGCAAAATCGCCTCGCCGACTGGCTTCAGACGCTGCCGCCGCAAACCGGCATCATTGCCGTAACGGATGCCCGCGCCCGTCACGTATTGCAGGCCTGTGAACACCTGCATATTCCGGTGCCGGAAAAACTTTGCGTTATCGGTATTGATAACGAAGAGTTAACCCGTTATCTGTCGCGCGTCGCGCTTTCCTCCGTCGCGCAGGGGGCGCGGCAAATGGGCTATCAGGCGGCGAAGCTGCTGCACCGTTTGCTGGCGCGCGAAGAGATGCCGTTACAGCGCATTCTGGTGCCGCCGGTGCGCGTCATTGCGCGCCGCTCGACAGACTATCGCTCCCTGACCGATCCGGCGGTTATCCAGGCGATGCACTTTATTCGTAACCATGCCTGTAAGGGCATTAAAGTCGAGCAAGTGCTGGACGCGGTTGGGATTTCACGTTCAAACCTGGAAAAACGTTTTAAGGAAGAAGTTGGCGAGACGATACATGCGCTGATCCACGCCGAAAAGCTGGAAAAAGCGCGTAGTTTGTTGATTTCCACCACGTTGGCGATAAACGAAATTTCGCAAATGTGCGGCTACCCGTCACTGCAATATTTCTATTCGGTGTTTAAAAAGGAGTACGTCACTACGCCTAAGGAGTATCGCGACCAGCATAGTGAAGCGTTGTTGTAGTTTATCCAGCCTACAGACGCCTTGTAAGCCGGATAGCGTAGCGCCATCCGGCACACAGAATTACATATGCGCGGCGATCAGACGCTGGTTGTCCTGGTACATCGCGAACAAGTAGTTGTTATAGCGCGACCCCTGGGTAGAGTAACCCTTCAGCTTATGAATCATCGCCGTAGCGGTGACTTCCTGATCCGCCTTACGCAGTTGGGCGCGCGACTTGCGGAAAGAAGAATAAGCCGGATGCGTGTTCAGGTTGGCGACATACGCGCTCACCGACTCCTCAACCGACGCGAATTGCGAGTAACCTTTCACCTTACCTGGCGTATTGGTACAACGCCCTTTCGTGCACTTCATGCCGAACAGGTTATTGTTGCTACGCGCCAGTTTAGAGGTTCCCCAGCCGCTTTCCGCCGCCGCCATCGTCGCCACCATGCTGGTGGGAATAATGTCGACGCGCTCCAGCAACGTATTCCACGGAATACGACGCGTGTTGCCGGACCAGCTCACTTTATAGCGCTTCGCGATATCTTTCATACGCGCGCGTTCAGACGGCGACCAGCGGTTCTGGTACTGTTTTGAGATCAGCCAATTACGGTCCGCGGTAATCGCGGCATTTTGGCTGGTGATGTAAGGCATAACGGTCCGGAGAAACGCTTTTTTTCTGGGGGTTCCGGAAGGGTATTTTCGCAAATCAGGAAGTGAACTGCTCTTTGCACTATTGCGAGAATACTCTTGTTTACTGCTAACCTGTTTATAACTTGTCTCGGTTATGTGGGACTTTTGACTCGTTTGTGTTGCGTGCGTCTTTGCCAGCACCTCACCCGAAAATGCGATGGTGAGTAACATAAGAATCATTGCCCCATATCGTCGCATGGGAGTCAATATCATTAGGTCTCCTGGTCGGATTGATACATTCCAACACCTTTTATTTTTCACGAAGTTAAGGTTTGAACCCCAAATTCTAGCAAAAATAGGCTTAAAAAGCACCTCAGGGAATAGTCTTAATCCGAAACTATGTCAAGTATTAACGATAACAGGCAGCAATAATGCCAATATAATGTGGTGCTTATCGCAAATAGAGGCGTTTTTTTGCGCCTCGTCGCTCACCCTCGCACCTCCTCCTGCGCGACTCTCTGCTGGGGAGGAGTTCATTCGCCTAAAAACCAAGCAAGCTGATGAATATTGCCCACAAAGGATAGCGTGATGAAACTTGCCGCCTTCGCTCTGACGCTGATACCCGGTATCGCGATCGCCTCATCATGGACCTCACCCGGTTTTCCGACGTTCTCGACGCAGGAAACCGGGCGCTTTACCAGCCATGCTGCATTAACAAAAGGTACACGCGCGTTAACGCTCCATATTGACCAGCAGTGCTGGCAGCCCTCCGGCGCCATAAAACTCAACCAAATGTTGTCGTTAAAACCCTGCGAAGGCGCGCCACCGCAATGGCGTTTGTTTAAAGATGGCGACTATACGATAACGGTAGATACCCGCTCCGGTACGCCGACCCTGTTGTTATCGATAAAAACTGAACCTGAGCGCACCGCGCAGCTCGCCTACCAGTGTCCCGTCTGGGATGGTTCGCCGCTCACGCTGGATGTTCGCCAGACCTTTCCGGAAGGGACGGTAGTGCGCGATTATTACAGTGGTCAAACCGATACCGTCCAAAACGGGCAAATCACGCTGCAACCTGCCGACAGCCACGGGCTTTTATTGCTGGAACGCGCGGAAACCCATGCGTCAGCGCCTTTTAACTGGCGCAACGCCACCGTTTATTTTGTGCTTACGGATCGCTTTCGCAATGGCGATCCAACCAATGACCACAGCTATGGTCGCCATAAGGATGGTATGCAAGAGATTGGCACTTTCCACGGCGGCGATTTGCGTGGGTTGACGAGTCAACTGGACTATCTACAGCAATTAGGCGTGAACGCCTTGTGGATAAGCTCGCCGTTTGAACAGATCCACGGCTGGGTCGGCGGCGGGACAAAAGGCGATTTTCCTCATTACGCCTATCACGGCTATTACACTCAGGACTGGACGACACTGGATGCCAACATGGGCAGCGAAGCCGATCTCCGCGCACTGGTCGACGGCGCGCACCAGCGCGGCATCCGTATTTTATTTGACGTAGTAATGAATCATGCCGGTTACGCCACGCTGGCGGATATGCAGGAGTATCAGTTCGGCGCGCTCTATTTATCCGGCGCGGAACGGCAAAAAATTCTCGGCGATCGCTGGACAAACTGGCGACCCACCGCCGGACAAAGCTGGCACAGCTTTAACGACTACATCAACTTCAGCGACAGCGCCGCCTGGGAAAAATGGTGGGGGAAAAAGTGGATTCGTACCGATATTGGCGACTACGACAGTCCGGGATTTGACGATTTAACCCTGTCGCTGGCCTTCCTGCCGGATATAAAAACGGAATCTACCACGCCTTCCGGTCTACCCGCGTTCTATGCCAACAAACCCGATACTAAAGCAAAGTTCATTGAAGGCTATACGCCACGGGATTATCTGACTCACTGGTTAAGCCAGTGGGTGCATGATTACGGCATTGACGGGTTCCGGGTCGATACTGCCAAAAACGTTGAGCTTCCTGCCTGGCAACAGCTAAAAACCCAGGCCAGCGCAGCGTTACGTGAATGGAAGCAGACCAATCCGGACAAAGCGCTGGATAATAGCCCGTTCTGGATGACTGGCGAAGCGTGGGGCCACGGCGTCATGAAAAGTGATTATTATCGCTATGGTTTCGACGCGATGATCAATTTTGATTATCAGGAGCAGGCGGCGAAAGCGGTCGATTGCCTGGCGGAAATGGGGCCAGTCTGGCAGCAGATGGCGGATAAAATGCAGGATTTCAACGTATTAAGTTACCTCTCCTCGCATGATACGCGCCTTTTCCGTGAGGGCGGTGATAAGGCGGCGGAACTGCTGCTGCTTTCGCCGGGCGCGGTGCAGATCTTTTACGGCGATGAATCCGCTCGTCCCTTCGGCCCCACCGGCTCCGACCCGCTGCAAGGCACCCGTTCAGATATGAACTGGCAGGACGTGAGCGGAAAGTCAGCCGCAGCCGTCGCGCACTGGCAGCGTATTAGCCAGTTCCGCGCCAGACATCCCGCCATCGGCGCAGGCCAACAAACCACGCTGACGCTAAAACACGGGTACGGTTTTGTACGCCAGTACGGCGACGATACGGTGATGGTCGTCTGGGCGGGCCGCCGCTAATCGTGGCGCTACCGGTCTCCTCGCGTACCGGTAGCCCCTTCAAAATAAAAAACTAACCTGATAAAAATTTGTAGCATAAAACATCAATACCACCGCCTGACCCCCATTTGCGCCCCGCCATTTGTAGCGTTATGGTTATCCACTTTGACAGACAGTTCGATAGATCACCCGTTATGACATTTTCACTTTTCGGCGATAAATTTACCCGCCATTCAGGCATTACCCGCCTGATGGAGGATCTCAACGACGGCTTACGCACGCCAGGCGCCATCATGCTTGGCGGCGGTAACCCGGCACACATCCCTGCAATGCAGGATTATTTCCAGACGCTACTGACAGATATGGTAGAAAGCGGCAAAGCCGCTGATGCGCTTTGTAATTATGACGGTCCCCAGGGAAAAACGGCGCTACTGAATGCACTGGCCGTACTGCTACGTGAAACGCTGGGATGGGATATCGAACCACAGAATATTGCGCTGACAAATGGCAGTCAGAGCGCGTTTTTCTACTTATTTAATCTCTTCGCCGGACGTCGCGCCGACGGCAGTACGAAAAAGGTACTATTCCCGCTTGCGCCGGAATACATCGGCTATGCGGATTCCGGTCTGGAAGACGACCTCTTCGTTTCGGCGCGCCCGAATATTGAGCTGCTGCCGGAAGGCCAGTTTAAGTATCACGTCGATTTTGAGCATCTGCACATCGGCGAAGAAACGGGGATGATTTGCGTCTCGCGCCCGACCAACCCAACCGGTAACGTTATCACCGACGAAGAGCTGATGAAGCTGGACAGACTGGCGAATCAGCACAACATCCCACTGGTGATTGATAACGCTTACGGCGTACCGTTTCCGGGCATTATCTTTAGCGAGGCGCGCCCGCTGTGGAACCCCAATATTATCCTATGCATGAGCCTCTCGAAGCTGGGGCTGCCCGGTTCCCGCTGCGGGATTATCATCGCCAATGATAAGACGATTACCGCCATTGCCAACATGAACGGCATCATCAGCCTTGCGCCTGGCGGCATGGGTCCGGCGATGATGTGCGAAATGATTAAGCGTAACGATCTGCTGCGGCTGTCGGAAACGGTTATCAAACCTTTCTACTATCAGCGCGTTCAACAGACGATCGCGATCATTCGTCGCTATTTATCCGAAGAACGCTGCCTGATTCATAAACCGGAAGGCGCAATATTTTTGTGGCTGTGGTTTAAAGATCTGCCGATTACCACCGAGCTACTCTATCAACGCTTGAAAGCGCGCGGCGTGCTGATGGTGCCAGGCCACTATTTCTTTCCCGGACTGGATAAACCCTGGCCGCATACACACCAGTGTATGCGGATGAACTACGTGCCTGAACCGGACAAAATCGAGGCGGGCGTAAAAATTCTGGCAGAAGAGATAGAACGCGCCTGGCGTGAAGGCTGACGGTTATTCCGGCCATCATGCAGGCCGGAACGACATTCAGAAAGGTTGAGAATAGAGGCGCTGGCGCTGCACGTGTGCTGCGTCAACGCACTGTAACGCACTGGTCGGGCAGGCTTCCACGCACGCCGGCCCCGCTTCCCGATGCCAGCAAAGATCGCATTTAATCGCCTGCGCGCCTGACGCGGACGTCACCACGGTCATCGCACCAAACGGGCAAGCCAGCATACAGCTTTTACAACCAATGCAGCGCGATGGCGTCACGAAGATATGCCCCCGATCACGGCGAATCGCCTGTACCGGGCAGACATTCGCGCACGGCGCGTCCTCACACTGATGGCAGACCGTGGCCGTGGTGAAGCTATCCTCTTTTATCACCCGGATACGCGGCACAAAGTCCGCCGTCGTCACCGCCGCGCTATTCTGCTGTTCCTGGTGCGACACCACGCAGGCGACCTCGCAGGTACGACACCCGATACACGCCGACGCATCCGCCATAATAAACCGGTTCATTGTTCTCCCCCTGCGTTAAAACGCCAGAATGCCAGAGAGCCATTCCCCGCCGCTTTGATCCCACTACGCAAACGGACAAATTTTGTCAGATGCCTGATAAAACCTGGCGAGCTGTCTTATTCGCGAACGGTAAATCCCAGCTCATTAGAGATAGCCTGTGCGGTTTCACGCAACGGTTTGAGCAGATTTTTCTCGCCGATCTGTTTTAGCCGTGACGTCGACAGTGAAATAGAAATGGCGTAAGGCACTCGATGGTGAATATCAAACACAGGCACAGCAATACAGGAGACGCCCAGTTCATTTTCTTCGCGGTCCATCGCCATGCTGGTTTCACGAATTTGCGCCAGCTCATCGTACATTGCTGGTAAATCGGTAATGGTATTACGAGTCAGCGGCTGGATCTGATCTTTATGGCTTTCCCAGTAAGACGCCACATAATCCGGCTGACCAAACGCCATATAAATTTTCCCCATCGCCGAGCAGTACAGCGGCATATGCTGGCCAATGTAGGCACGCGTGCGCAGCATACCGGTGGTCGGTTCCAGCTTATAAATCAGGATAGCGTGATCATCTTCACGGCTGGAAAAATTCACCGTCTCGCCGGTGGCCAGGTTGAGCGCCTCAAGGTGCGGTGCCGCAACGTGGATGATATTCAGCGATGACAGGGCTTTTTGGCCGACGGCAATAAACTTTGTCGTCAGACGGTAGCTCCCGGCCGCCGGCGCTGGCGTCACATATCCGCAGGATTGAAGCCCCTGCAACAAACGATGGACGGTACTCTTGTTCAACCCCGCCAGCTCCGACAGGTGCGCCAGTGGGCAACCGTTCGGGTAGTTACTCAAAATTTCTATCAACATCAGGCCACGAAACAGGCTCTGACTCCCCGCAGGCTTCTCTTTATCGTTGTTCTGGCTCATCAGAAAACTCTCTCCTTTCTTGGGCGATCAGATGGTAGCTCAAAGTGTGTTGCAGTTCACGATATCAGCATAAAAAACATAAGCCGATGATTTTAATCCTTTTTAAAAACCTTCTCTGGCGTTGCCATGTCAATTTTTGATCTATATATTTGGAACTACATTTCGCATTATGAAATTTATCGACAAAAAAACATACTAAATTTTCTAACAATCGACCAGGAGAACAGGGATGAAAGTAGCTTTCGAAGAGTTAAAAGGGGCCTTCTACCGCGTCTTGCGGTCGCGGAATATTGCGGAAGATACCGCCGACGAGTGCGCGGAAATGTTCGCTCGCACCACCGAGTCCGGTGTCTATTCCCACGGCGTGAACCGTTTTCCCCGCTTCATCCAGCAACTGGATAACGGCGACATTATTCCTGATGCTAAACCGCAGCGAGTTACCAGCCTCGGCGCCATCGAACAGTGGGATGCTCAGCGCGCTATCGGCAACCTGACGGCGAAAAAGATGATGGACCGGGCCATCGAGCTGGCTTCCGATCATGGTATTGGCCTGGTGGCGTTACGTAATGCTAACCACTGGATGCGCGGCGGCAGCTACGGCTGGCAGGCGGCGGAAAAAGGCTATATCGGCATTTGCTGGACCAACTCCATCGCCGTCATGCCGCCGTGGGGGGCGAAAGAGTGCCGTATCGGTACCAATCCGCTGATCGTCGCCATCCCGTCTACGCCGATCACGATGGTGGATATGTCGATGTCGATGTTCTCCTACGGAATGTTAGAAGTTAACCGTCTGGCGGGCCGCGAACTGCCGGTGGATGGCGGTTTCGACGATAACGGTCAGTTGACCAAAGAACCGGGCGTTATCGAGAAAAATCGCCGCATTTTACCAATGGGTTACTGGAAAGGATCTGGTCTGTCGATTGTGCTGGACATGATTGCCACCCTGCTTTCTAACGGTTCTTCCGTTGCCGAAGTGACCCAGGAAAACAGCGATGAGTATGGCGTCTCACAGATTTTCATCGCCATAGAAGTGGATAAGCTGATCGATGGCGCAACCCGCGATGCCAAACTGCAGCGGATTATGGATTTCATCACCACTGCTGAACGCGCCGACGACAACGTCGCGATTCGGCTGCCCGGCCACGAATTTACCAAACTGCTGGATGACAACCGCCGTCACGGTATCACCATTGACGACAGCGTCTGGGCCAAAATTCAGGCGCTGTAAGGAGCCACATCATGATTTTTGGACATATTGCGCAGCCTAATCCGTGCCGGCTACCGTCGGCCATAGAGCAGGCGCTCGATTTCCTGCGCAATACGGACTTTCGCACGCTGGAACCTGGCGTAGTGGAAATCGACGGCCAAAATATCTTCGCGCAGATTATCGATATGACCACCCGCGATGCTGCTGAAAATCGTCCGGAAGTCCATCGCCGCTATCTGGATATTCAGTTTCTGGCATGGGGCGAAGAGACAATTGGGGTTGCCATTGATACCGGTAATAATCAAATCAGCGAGTCATTATTAGAACAGCGCGATATTATTTTTTATCACGACAGTGAACATGAATCATTCATTGAAATGATACCGGGAAGTTATGCCCTGTTTTTCCCGCAGGATGTTCATCGTCCCGGTTGTAATAAAAGCATTGCTACGCCGATACGGAAAATAGTCGTAAAAGTCGCCATAGACGTTTTATAAAATAGAGTTTACTGGAGCACAAAATGAAAAATAATACCGGTTATATTATCGGTGCGTACCCTTGTGCACCCTCATTTCACCAGAAGAGTGAAGAGGAAGAGACGGAATTCTGGCGGCAACTCTCTGATACTCCGGATATCCGGGGGCTGGAGCAGCCTTGTCTTGAACATCTTCACCCGCTCGGCGACGAGTGGTTATTGCGCCATACACCAGGGAACTGGCAAATCGTGGTCACCGCGATAATGGAAACCATGCGTCGCCGTAGCGAAAACGGCGGTTTTGGATTAGCGTCCAGTGACGAGGAACAGCGTAAAGCCTGCGTGGAGTACTATCGTCATCTGCATCAGAAGATCAATAAAATCAATGGGAACAATACCGGCAAAGTCATAGCCCTTGGGCTTCATGCCGCTCCTCTGGCGGGCAATCCGAACGTGGCGCAGGCAACCGACGCCTTTGCGCGCTCATTAAAAGAGATTGCCAACTGGGACTGGTCCTGCGACCTGGTGCTTGAACACTGCGACGCGATGACCGGCCCCGCACCGCGCAAAGGATTCTTACCGTTGGTAAACGTACTGGAAACTATTGCCGACTATGACATAAGCGTCTGCATTAACTGGGCGCGCTCCGCTATTGAAGGGCGGGATACCTCTCTACCGCTGATCCACACGCAGCAGGCCAAACAGGCTGGAAAACTCGGGGCGCTGATGTTCTCCGGTACAACGCTGGATGGAGAATACGGCGAATGGCAGGACCTCCATGCTCCGTTTGCACCTTTCTGTCCACAAAGTCTGATGACGGAGAAACATGTTAAAGAACTCATTACCGCCGCCGCTCCCGAACTGTTGCAGTTTACCGGTATTAAATTGTTGGAAATCAATGCCAGTGCCGATATTAATCACCGCATAAATATATTACGCAATGGTATTAACATAATGAAAAAGGCCACACGCCGCTAACCTGAATTAAACATCATCACCTTAATTCTCGGCCTGCAACTCAACGTTGCGCCGACCTAATATAAACCAAACATAAGAAATTAAGTTCCACTATTCAGCATCGAAAGAGATAAGTTTCTATAACCTGATGGAGTCGTTATGAAGCGGGTACTTGAGGGCATACTTGCGGTATTAATTGCCGTACTTTCCTGCATTGTATTTATTAATGTTATTTTACGTTACGGTTTTGAGAGCAGTATTTTGTCGGTAGATGAACTATCACGTTATCTATTTGTATGGCTGACGTTTATTGGCGCCATCGTTGCATTTATGGATAACGCTCACGTTCAGGTCACTTTTGTGGTGGAAAAACTTTCGCCAGCGAATCAGCGTCGTCTCTCGCTGCTGACGCATTCGCTGATTTTATTGTTATGCCTCGCATTAGGCTGGGGCAGCCTGCAAAAAGCGTTGCAGGACTGGAGCGATCACTCGCCAATCCTCGGTTTACCGATCGGCCTGATGTATATCGCCTGTCTGCCCACAAGCGTTGCCATCGCGTTAATCGAGCTGCGTCGGCTTTATCACTTAATAACGCGTAACGATTCCTTTCAACAACCACAGCAAGGAGCCTAATCATGGCCGTGGTGATATTTCTCTGCTGCCTGCTCGGCGGGATCGCGATAGGTTTACCCATCGCCTGGTCGCTGCTGCTTTGCGGCGCTGCTCTGATGGCATACCTGGATATGTTTGACGTGCAGATTATGGCGCAAACCCTGGTTAACGGCGCGGACAGTTTCTCCCTGCTGGCTATTCCCTTTTTTGTTTTGGCCGGTGAAATCATGAACGCGGGCGGCCTGTCAAAGCGAATTGTCGACCTGCCGATGAAGCTGGTCGGCCATAAACCCGGCGGCCTGGGCTACGTGGGTGTTATTGCGGCAATGATTATGGCCAGCCTTTCCGGCTCTGCGGTAGCAGATACCGCTGCGGTCGCCGCGCTGCTGGTGCCGATGATGCGCTCCGCAAACTACCCGATCAACCGCTCCGTTGGGTTAATCGCTTCCGGCGGGATCATTGCGCCAATTATTCCACCCTCGATTCCTTTTATTATCTTCGGCGTTTCCAGCGGCTTGTCGATCAGCAAGCTGTTTATGGCCGGGATCGCACCGGGCATCATGATGGGCGCGGCGCTTATGCTCACCTGGTGGTGGCAGGCCGGGCGATTAAATCTCCCTTCTCAGCCTAAAGCAACACCGCGTGAAATCTGGCAATCATTGGTTTCAGGTATCTGGGCGCTGTTTTTACCGGTGATTATCATCGGCGGCTTCCGTTCCGGACTTTTCACGCCAACGGAGGCAGGGGCGGTTGCCGCGTTTTACGCCCTCTTTGTCGCCGTGGTTATCTATCGGGAATTAACGTTTTCCAGTCTCTACCACGTGCTGGTCAATGCCGCCAAAACGACGTCAGTCGTCATGTTTCTGGTAGCCGCGGCTCAGGTATCCGCCTGGCTGATTACGATCGCGGAATTACCCATGATGGTGTCAGATTTGCTGCAGCCGCTGGTCGACTCTCCGCGACTCTTATTTATCGTCATTATGATCTCAATTATGGTCGTCGGTATGGTGATGGACTTAACGCCAACGGTGTTAATTCTTACCCCTGTATTATTGCCATTAGTTAAAGAAGCCAATATTGACCCGATTTATTTCGGCGTCATGTTCATTATTAACTGCTCTATTGGATTAATCACACCGCCCGTTGGCAACGTCCTCAACGTTATTTCCGGGGTAGCAAAATTGAAATTTGATGACGCGGTAAGAGGCGTATTCCCTTACGTTGTCGTACTGATGTCGCTGCTGGTTTTATTTATTTTTATTCCCGAGCTAATTATCACACCGCTTAAATGGATTAATTAAAGGATAATATTATGAAATTACACGTTATTGCTCGTTCATTATTGATAGCTGGTCTGACGGTTTTCAGCGTGTCGTCTCTGGCGGCGCAATCTTTACGTTTTGGTTATGAAACACCGCAAACTGACTCCCAACATATTGCCGCGAAAAAATTTAACGAATTATTAAAAGAAAAAACCAACGGCGAATTAACGCTAAAACTCTTTCCTGACAGCACATTAGGTAACGCCCAGGCAATGATCAGCGGGGTGCGCGGCGGAACCATTGATATGGAAATGTCCGGTTCGAACAATTTCACCGGCCTGGCCCCTGTATTCAACTTACTTGATGTCCCCTTCCTGTTTCGCGATACCGCGCATGCGCATAAAACGCTCGACGGCAAAGTCGGCGATGAACTGAAAAAATCACTCGATTCAAAAGGGTTAAAAGTCCTCGCCTACTGGGAAAACGGCTGGCGCGACGTCACCAACTCCCGCGCGCCGGTAAAAACGCCGGGCGATTTGAAAGGCTTAAAAATCCGCACTAACAACAGCCCAATGAATATCGCGGCCTTTAAAATCTTCGGCGCGAACCCTATTCCGATGCCGTTCTCCGAAGTCTATACCGGCCTCGAAACCCGTACGATTGATGCCCAGGAACACCCTATCAACGTCGTGTGGTCAGCGAAATTCTATGAGGTACAGAAATACCTCTCCCTCACTCATCACGCCTATTCGCCTCTGCTGCTGGTGATCAATAAAGCCAAATTCGACGCTTTAAGCCCGCAGCTCCAGGAGGCACTGCTGAGTTCCGCTAAAGAAGCGGGTGACTACCAGCGCAAACTGGTCGCCGAAGATCAGCAAAAAATTATCGATGGCATGAAAGAAGCCGGAGTTGAAGTCCTGACCGATATCGACCGTAAAGCCTTCAGCGATGCGCTGGGCAGCCAGGTGCGCGATATGTTCCTGAAAGACAACCCGCAGGGCGCTGACCTCCTGAAAGCCGTGGACGAGGTGCAATAAGTCATGAGCAATTACTGGCTGGGGTTAGATTGTGGTGGGAGTTGGCTAAAAGCCGGGTTGTACGATGGCGCAGGCCGGGAAGTAGCGGTGCAACGCCTGCCGCTGCACGCTTTAAGCCCGCAGCCAGGCTGGGTTGAACGCGATATGACCGAACTGTGGCAACAGTGCGGCTCGGTCATCAGCAAACTGCTGGCGCACACGGGGGTGAGCGGCTCACAAATCCGCGGTCTGGGTATTTCCGCTCAGGGTAAGGGCCTGTTCCTGTTAGATAAAAGCGATCGGCCATTAGGTAAAGCGATACTCTCTTCCGACCGTCGCGCCATGGAGATTGTCCAGCGCTGGCAAAAAGAAGCGGTTCCGCAAAAACTCTACCCGCTGACCCGACAAACTCTATGGACCGGGCATCCGGTCTCCCTTTTACGCTGGGTAAAAGAGAATGAGCCGCAGCGCTACGCGCAGATAGGCTGCGTCATGATGACGCATGACTATCTGCGCTGGTGCTTAACCGGCGTGAAAGGCTGTGAGGAGAGCAACATCTCCGAGTCCAACCTCTACAACATGGCGACGGGCCAGTACGACCCGCTTCTGACCGAGTGGCTGGGCATCAGTGAAATCGACAGCGCGCTGCCCCCCGTGGTGGGTTCAGCCGAAATATGCGGGGAGATCACCGCTCAGGCTGCCGCCATCACCGGTCTGGCAGTGGGTACCCCCGTCGTCGGCGGCCTGTTTGATGTGGTTTCCACCGCCCTTTGCGCCGGTATTGAGGATGAATCAACGCTCAATGCGGTGATGGGTACCTGGGCCGTCACCAGCGGCATCGCTCACGGTCTGCGCGACCATGAGGCCCATCCTTACGTCTATGGCCGCTACGTCAATGACGGGCAGTATATCGTTCACGAAGCCAGCCCGACCTCCTCCGGCAACCTCGAATGGTTTACCGCCCAGTGGGGCGACCTCTCTTTTGACGAGATCAACCAGGCGGTCGCCAGCCTGCCGAAAGCCGGTAGCGACCTCTTTTTTCTGCCGTTTCTCTACGGCAGCAATGCCGGGCTGGAGATGACCTGCGGCTTTTACGGCATGCAGGCGCTGCACACCCGCGCCCACCTGCTGCAGGCGATTTATGAAGGCGTGGTCTTCAGCCATATGACCCACCTCAACCGCATGCGTGAACGCTTTACCGACGTTTGCGCCCTGCGCGTTACCGGCGGCCCGGCCCACTCCGACGTCTGGATGCAGATGCTGGCGGACGTCAGCGGTTTACGCATCGAGCTGCCGCAGGTGGAGGAGACCGGCTGCTTCGGCGCGGCGCTGGCTGCCCGCGTCGGCACCGGCGTATATCGCGATTTCCGCGAGGCCCAACGCGACCTGCAGCACCCGGTGCGCACGCTGCTGCCGGACATGACCGCGCACGCCCTCTACCAGCGCAAATACCGCCAATACCAGGATTTGATTGAAGCACTACAGGGCTATCACGCCCGTATTAAGGAGCACGCATTATGAGCCGACCATTACTGCAACTGGCGCTCGACCACACCAGTCTGGAAGCAGCCCAACGCGATGTTGCCCTGCTACAGGATCATGTCGATATCGTTGAGGCCGGAACCATCCTTTGTTTAACCGAAGGCCTTAGCGCGGTGAAAGCCCTGCGAGCGCAGTGCCCGGAAAAAATCATCGTCGCCGACTGGAAAGTGGCCGATGCTGGTGAAACCCTGGCGCAGCAGGCTTTTGGCACTGGCGCCAACTGGATGACTATCATCTGTGCCGCGCCGCTCGCGACCGTCGAGAAAGGCCATGCCGTCGCGCAATCCTGCGGCGGTGAAATTCAAATGGAACTATTCGGCAACTGGACGCTGGACGACGCCCGAGACTGGTACCGCGTCGGGGTTCGCCAGGCGATTTACCACCGCGGACGCGATGCGCAGGCCAGCGGGCAGCAGTGGGGAGAGGCGGACCTGACGCGTATGAAGGCGTTGTCCGACATCGGCCTTGAACTATCGATTACCGGCGGCATTACCCCAGCGGATCTGCCGCTGTTCCGCGACATTAACGTTAAGGCATTTATCGCCGGACGTGCGCTGGCAGGTGCCGCCCATCCGGCGCAGGTCGCCGCCGAATTCCACGCCCAAATTGACGCCATTTGGGGAGAAAAGCATGCGTAATCATCCATTAGGTATTTACGAGAAAGCACTGGCGAAAGATCTCAGTTGGCCAGAGCGGCTGGTGCTGGCAAAAAGCTGCGGTTTTGATTTTGTCGAGATGTCGGTGGACGAAACGGATGAACGCCTTTCGCGCCTCGAATGGACCTCGGCTCAGCGCGCATCGCTGGTGAGCGCGATGCTGGAAAGCGGCGTCGCTATCCCGTCAATGTGTCTCTCCGCCCATCGCCGTTTCCCTTTTGGCAGCCGCGACGAAACGGTACGCGAGCGGGCGCGTGAAATCATGACCAAAGCCATTCGCCTGGCGCGCGATCTCGGTATCCGCACCATTCAGCTAGCAGGTTACGACGTCTATTACGAAGAACACGACGAAGGCACCCGGCAACGTTTCGCCGAAGGGCTGGCGTGGGCGGTGGAACAGGCCGCAGCGGCGCAGGTGATGCTGGCGGTGGAGATCATGGATACCGCGTTTATGAACTCCATCAGCAAGTGGAAAAAGTGGGACGAGATGCTTTCGTCACCGTGGTTCACCGTTTATCCAGACGTCGGCAACCTCAGCGCCTGGGGGAACGACGTGACCGCCGAGCTGAAGCTGGGTATTGACCGTATCGCCGCTATCCACCTGAAAGACACGCTGCCGGTGACCGGTGACAGCCCCGGCCAGTTCCGCGACGTGCCGTTTGGCGAAGGATGCGTTGATTTTGTCGGCATCTTCAAAACGCTGCATGAGCTGAATTATCGCGGTTCATTTCTGATTGAGATGTGGACAGAGAAAGCCAGCGAGCCGGTGCTGGAAATTATCCAGGCCCGACGCTGGATTGAATCACGGATGCAGGAAGGAGGTTTCACATGTTAGAGCAACTGAAAGCCGAGGTGCTGGCGGCCAACCTGGCCCTCCCGGCGCACGGGCTGGTCACCTTTACCTGGGGCAACGTCAGCGCGGTCGATGAGACGCGCAAGCTGATGGTCATTAAGCCTTCCGGCGTCGAATATGAGGTGATGACCGCCGACGATATGGTGGTGGTAGAGATCGCCAGCGATAAGGTCGTTGAAGGCAACAAAAAACCGTCGTCCGATACCGCGACCCATCTGGCGCTCTATCGCCGCTATCCGCAGATCGGTGGGATCGTGCATACCCATTCCCGCCATGCGACGATCTGGTCGCAGGCCGGGCTCGATCTGCCCGCCTGGGGCACCACCCACGCCGACTATTTCTATGGCGCGATCCCCTGTACCAGACTGATGACCGTTGAGGAAATTAACGGCGAGTACGAGTATCAGACCGGCGAGGTGATTATTCAAACCTTTGAAGAGCGCGGTCTGGATCCGGCGCAAATCCCGGCGGTATTGGTTCATTCGCACGGCCCGTTTGCCTGGGGTAAAAATGCCGCCGATGCCGTCCACAACGCCGTGGTGCTTGAGGAGTGTGCCTATATGGGGCTGTTCTCGCGCCAGCTGGCCCCGCAGTTGCCGGATATGCAACCGGAATTGCTCGATAAACACTATCTGCGTAAACACGGCGCGAATGCCTATTACGGGCAGTAATGCCGGCAGCCACAGCCTGTGTCAGATGGCGGCTGCGCCTTATCCGACCTACAAGATTTGCAATATCAATACGTTGTGATGAACTCTTGTAGGCCCGATAAGCAAAGCGCCATCGGGCATTCAATTTGCAACCGCTTTGTCAGAGGGCCAAAGATTACACTCAAGAATTAACGTGTTCCTTACTGTAGCGCCGCTTCCAGGCGGTAGGCGTCAGGCCGGTGTGCTTGCGGAAGATCTGGCGAAAGTAACCAACGTCATTAAAACCGCACCGTTCCGCCACCTCTTTTAACGAACGCGCGTCGCTAATCAGCAACTTTTCCGCCTCGCGCACCCGCTGGCGGTGGATGGCTTCCGTTAGCGTAAGGTGAAATACCCGCCGATAAACGCGTCCCAGATAATCCACATTGCAATGCAGTTCTTTCGCCAGAACCGAGCTGGAAAGCGGCAGGTGATAGTGCGTTCGAATCAGCTGCTGCGCTTTCCAGGCCAGCGACACGCCAGCGGCCTCGGCGTTTTCATTCTGCCGGGCGTCAACGGTGAGCTGCTGCAAAATCAGCAGCACGATGAACTCCAGCGCCGGACTGCGCTGGTGCTTTTCCTGCTCGTTCATAAACTGGCGAAAAAGCGCAATCAGCGCTTGCGGATCGGCAACCTGGGTATGCTGCGGCACGGAAAGATGCGTCAGCCAGCGCGGGTCGCTGTCCGGCGCTTTGACCTCAAAATGGAGCCAGTAAAATTTAAGATCGGCGGGAAACTCCTCAACGCCAATATGGCGGCGATGCGGCCAAAGCAACAGGCTTTCCCCGGCTTCGACACAGAAAACACATTCTTCTTCCTGAATTTTCAGGCAGCCTTTTTCCACAAATATAATTTCCCACGATTGCAGACGCCTGGCAGGATGACGCCCAATGCCGCGAGAAATAAATAATCCGCCGTTTTGGACTTTAATCGGTAATGTCATGGATAATTCGAGCATTAATATGTCATTTCCCGCTCATTCAGCACCGTATTTCATATTAGCTTTTGATTATTAACTAAAAATAGTCCTTTCACTCGATCCATCTCACATTTTTAAATACGGGTCGGAATCGTCATCTTTTTTTACTCTTTTATCGCCTTGTCGCTCACCGCTATCTGGGCAAAATGAATCAGGTCATAACGCGAAAATAAAAATTACTGCCATAAAATACCCCGTCAGCGAGGAATATCTATGACCTCTACAGCCTTAAGGAGCACGAAATGAACGTACTGGAAGTCGATCTGCATAAACTGACGGTCAGCGATCCGTTCCTCGGACAGTATCAACAACTGGTTCGCGATGTGGTTATTCCTTACCAGTGGGATGCGTTAAACGATCGTATTCCAGAGGCTGAACCCAGCCATGCCATTGAAAATTTCCGCATTGCCGCAGGCCAGCAGACGGGCAACTTTTACGGCATGGTCTTTCAGGACAGCGACGTGGCGAAATGGCTGGAAGCGGTTGCCTGGTCACTGTGCCAGAAGCCCGATCCAGCGCTTGAGAAAACCGCCGATGAGGTGATTGAACTGGTGGCCGCCGCGCAGTGTGACGATGGCTATCTCAATACGTACTTTACGGCAAAAGCCCCGCAAGAACGCTGGAGCAACCTGGCGGAGTGCCATGAGCTTTATTGCGCCGGGCATCTGATTGAAGCGGGCGTCGCCTTCTTTCAGGCCACCGGCAAGCGTCGGCTGCTAGACGTCGTTTGTCGCCTGGCCGATCATATCGACAGCACTTTCGGCCCTGGCGAAAATCAGCTGCACGGCTATCCGGGCCACCCGGAAATTGAGCTGGCGCTGATGCGTCTGTATGAGGTAACAGAGCAGCCGCGCTATATGATGCTGGCAAGCTACTTTATCGGACAGCGCGGCACCCAACCGCACTTCTACGACGAAGAGTACGAAAAACGCGGCCAAACCTCTTACTGGCATACCTACGGCCCGGCGTGGATGGTCAAAGACAAAGCCTACAGCCAGGCGCATCTGCCAATTTCGCAGCAGCAGACGGCCATTGGCCACGCGGTACGTTTTGTCTATCTGATGACTGGCGTGGCGCATCTCGCTCGCCTGAGCAACGATGAAGGCAAACGCCAGGACTGCCTGCGCCTGTGGAAAAATATGGCGCAGCGTCAGCTGTATATCACCGGCGGGATTGGCTCGCAGAGCAGCGGCGAATCCTTTAGCAGCGATTACGATTTACCGAATGATTCGGTCTATGCGGAAAGTTGCGCTTCAATCGGCCTGATGATGTTCGCCCGCCGGATGCTGGAAATGGAAGCCGATAGCCAGTACGCCGACGTGATGGAGCGCGCGCTGTACAACACCGTCCTCGGCGGTATGGCGCTCGATGGCAAGCATTTCTTCTACGTCAACCCGCTGGAAGTGCATCCAAAATCGTTAAAATTCAACCATATTTACGATCACGTTAAGCCCATCCGCCAGCGCTGGTTTGGCTGCGCCTGCTGCCCGCCGAACATCGCCCGCGTGCTCACCTCTCTCGGTCACTACATCTACACGCCGCGTGCGGATGCGCTGTACATCAATATGTACGTGGGTAACAGCCTGGAAGTACCCGTTGAAAATGGCGCGCTCAAACTGCGAATCAGCGGGAACTACCCGTGGCATGAGCAGGTGAAGATTGCCATCGACTCTGTGCAGCCGGTACGTCACACGCTGGCGCTACGCCTGCCGGACTGGTGCCCTGAGGCAAAAGTGACGCTCAACGGGCTGGAAGTGGAACAGGATATTCGCAAAGGTTATCTGCATATCCGTCGAACCTGGCAGGAGGGCGATACGATAACCCTGACGCTGCCGATGCCGGTTCGCCGCGTGTATGGCAATCCGCTGGCGCGTCACGTCGCCGGTAAGGTCGCCATTCAGCGCGGGCCGCTGGTCTATTGCCTTGAGCAGGCCGATAACGGCGAAGAACTGCATAATCTGTGGCTACCAAAAGAGAGTGAATTCCGGATCTTTGAGGGCAAAGGGCTTTTTGCGCATAAGATGCTGATTCAGGCTGAAGGCGAGAAGCAAAGCGCCCCAGATGCGCAGCATCAGGCGTTGTGGCACTACGATAACGCGCCGTCATCGCGCCAGCCGCAGACGCTAACGTTCATTCCATGGTTTAGCTGGGCCAACCGTGGCGAGGGCGAAATGCGGATTTGGGTTAACGAGCGGTAATACTGTGCCGGATGGCGGCTGCGCCTTATCCGGCCTACAAGATTTGCAATATCAGTATATTGCGATGAATTTTTGTAGGCCCGATAAGCGCAGCGCCATCGGGCATTACCTCTTGCGTCAGAACAGCCCCAGAGGCTTATCGGAATAGCTCACCAGCAGGCACTTGGTTTGCTGGTAGTGTTCCAGCATCATCTTATGCGTTTCGCGCCCGATGCCCGACTGCTTATAGCCGCCGAACGCAGCATGTGCCGGATAGGCGTGATAGCAGTTGGTCCATACGCGCCCGGCCTGAATGCCGCGCCCCATCTTATAGGCCAGATTGCCGTTGCGGCTCCAGACGCCAGCGCCCAGGCCGTATTGGGTATCGTTAGCGATTTCCAGCGCCTCCTCCATGGTTTTAAAGGTGGTTACCGCCAGCACCGGGCCAAAGATCTCCTCCTGAAAGACGCGCATATTATTCTTACCAAACAGAATGGTAGGCTCAAGGTAATAGCCCTCTTTAAGTTCGCCATCCAGCTCCTTGCGTCGCCCACCGGTCAGAATATCGGCCCCCTCTTTTTTACCGATATCGATATAATTGAGGATAGTCTCAAGCTGGCCGTGGGAGACCTGCGCCCCCATCTGTGTACCGCTATCTAGCGGGTTCCCGCTGCGAATGCTCTCTACCCGGCGAATAGCGCGCTCCATAAAGCGCTCATAGATGGACTCCTGGACCAGCGCACGGCTTGGACAGGTACACACCTCGCCCTGGTTAAAGGCAAACAGGGCAAATCCCTCCAGCGCTTTATCAAAGAACGCATCTTCCTCATCCATCACGTCGGCGAAGAAGATATTGGGCGACTTGCCGCCTAACTCCAGCGTCACTGGAATAATATTCTGCGTGGCGTACTGCATGATCTGTTGACCCACTTCCGTCGAACCGGTAAACGCCACCTTCGCGATACGTTTCGAGGTCGCCAGATATTCGCCAATCTCGCCGCCCGCGCCGTTCACGACGTTGACGACGCCCGGCGGTAACAGATCGCCAATGACTTCCATTAACAGCAGAACGGAAAGCGGCGTCAGGCGTGCCGGTTTAAGCACCACGCAGTTACCCGCCGCCAGCGCTGGCGCCATTTTCCAGCTTGCCATCAACAACGGAAAGTTCCACGGGATTATCTGTCCCACGACGCCAAGCGGTTCGTGAAAATGGTAGGCCACGGTTTCGCTATCAACTTCGCTGATCCCGCCCTCCTGCGCACGTATACAGGAGGCGAAATAGCGGAAATGATCGATCGCCAGCGGTACGTCGGCGGCGCTGGTTTCACGAATCGGTTTACCGTTATCCCAGGTTTCCGCTGTCGCCAACAGCTCGAGGTTTTGTTCCATCCGATCGGCGATCTTAAACAAGATAGCGGCACGGTCTTGTACTGACGTATGCGCCCACTTATCTTTCGCCTTATGCGCGGCGTCGAGCGCTAAATCGATATCTTTTTTACCGGAGGAAGCGACTTCACATAGCGGCTGGCCGGTCACTGGCGTCAGGTTTTGATAATATTCGCCGTCGGCGGGCGCAACCCAGTCACCGCCAATAAAATTGTCATAGCGGGCTTTTAACTTCAGTGGGTACCCGTATTCACCTGGCTGAATACGTGTTGAAGGGGGATTGTTCGTCATGACCAACTCCTTATTGTAAAGGTACTCCACAAGGGTAGACGGTACTGGTGAATTTTTCGCCAATGGTTTCCCGCTTTACGACAGCAATCACGAATTACTTTCCTTTACGTTTCTCCGTCTGGTTTTAGCCATACTAAACAGGTGCCTGTTTAACGTACGGAGAACACTATGCAGCAATATATCGGCATTGATGTGGGAGGAACTCACGTCAAATATGGCGTGATTAACAGTGACGGCGAAGAATTAACCCATTATCAATTCGATACGCCAGAGGACGCCTCCACGTTTACCCGCAAATGGCAGGATGTGGTGGCGCGTTGCCAACAGGACTATGACATTGCGGCAATCGGGGTTAGTTTCCCCGGCCATATTAATCCCCATAACGGTCATGCGGCAAAAGCGGGCGCGCTGGCTTACCTGGATGACGTCAACCTGATGGAGTTGTTCAGCGGGCTGACCGATCTGCCGCTGGTCGTGGAGAACGACGCGAACTGTGCGGCGCTGGGCGAAATGTGGCGAGGTGCCGGGCAGCATTATGACAATCTGGTCTGTATTACCATTGGAACCGGCATTGGCGGCGGTATTATCGTCGGACGAGAACTGTATCGCGGCGCGCATTTTCACGCCGGTGAATTCGGCGTCATGCCGGTCGGGAACAATGGCGAAAGTATGCATAAAATCGCGTCAACCAGCGGATTAATGGCGTCGTGCCGCCAGGCGCTGGCGCTGCCTGCCGAAGAGATGCCGCCTGCGGATGTGATCTTCGAACGAATGGCGACCGATGTTCATCTGCGTGAGGCGGTCAATGACTGGGCGCGTTATCTTTCACGCGGCGTTTACAGCGTGATCTCTATGTTTGATCCGGGCGTGGTGCTGATCGGCGGAGGAATAAGCGAACAGGAAAAGCTCTACCCGCTCCTGACGCGGCATCTTGAAACGTTTGAAATGTGGGAGGCGCTCCAGGTGCCGATTCAGCCCTGCCAACTGGGAAATCAGGCGGGCAGGCTGGGCGCCGTCTGGCTGGCGCAGCAAAAGCTCGATCGAAGCTAACGTGTTACGCCTTATCCGGCCTGCATCGTCTACGCAGGCCCGGTAAGCGTCCGCGCCACCGGGCAAAGGCGTTACATCGCCGTGCGATAAAGTTCCACAATCTCATCGTGAGTCGCCTGAATAAGGCGCAAAGAATACGGGCAAAATTATTCTGATAACAGGTTCACGCTGGCTATTTTAAGAAGCCAGAAAAATAAAAAGCAACGCAATAATTGTATTGCTTCATTTGTTATTTAATTTAACCATTTCATTCTTTTTGCGGAAATAATAACGCATCACGTAATAAATGATCATTCCCACGACGTCGTGTAAATCCAATCCGGTCAAAATATTCAAGGATCTGAATGGCCAGTTTCCGCCCTACATTCAGCCTGTCGCGAAAATCCGCCGCACACGTTGATCCTCTCTCTTGATCCAGCTCGCGGATCATATTGGCGAAAGCGACAATCCGATCGTTACGATAGTACCGATCTTTTACGATCGCGGTAATGATGCCTTGCTGCGCCGCCTGCCGCAGCACCAGCCGCATAAATTGTTCTTCCGTTCCGGTCTCTTTCGCCAGATCGCGTACCCACCAGGGCTCATCGCCAAATAGCGGTTCAACTTTTTGCCAGACGGCCTGCTGCTCATCGCTAAATCCCGCTTTATGATCCGGCAGATGCAACCAACCGTGATGGCTATGAATCAGGCCGTCGTCGCGCATCCGCTCGATCAGCATCAGAACCAGCGCTTCATCCTCCATTGGCAGGGCCATGCGGCGTAAACGCTCACGTCCCGGCCCCGGTTCATCGCGGTGCTGTTCGTGGTAGGTCGCCAGCGTATCAAGAATCTTACGCTGCCAGCGGGCGGCGACGGGCGCGCTTAACAGATTGTCTCCGGCCTGGATAAAACCATGTTGCTCAATAAGCTGACGCATACCGAGAGGATTAAGCTGACGCGCCCAACCGAAATCCGGCAGGTTGACGGCGCCGCGTTCCAGATGAATGGCCAACGCCGCGCTATCGTCCTGCGCGTCGGCAAGCGTTGAAAGCCAGTGCAAATAATCTGGCTTACGTTTACCGCGACGCGGCGCCTTAAGCGTCACCACGCGTGCGCCGGCAAGGGTGGCACGTGCGGAAATATCACGCAGCACCAGTCTGTCATTATCGGCCAGCCACAACGGCGTATCAAAGATCAGCTCGGCCAGCCCGCCTTCCAGCAAAGAGACGCGACCAGTCACATGGCTGGCGGCATGGTGAATATGTAGCGGTTGCCATTGGGAAAGCGGCGCATGAAGCGTCAGAGAAACGATCACCCGGGAAAAAGCCTCCCCCGCCGGCGCATCGGAAAGCAGCCAGTCGCCGCGGTTAAGCTGCTCCTTCTCCGCATCGCCCGCAATATTGAGCGCAATACGCTGCCCGGCATACGCATGGTCGGTGGGCTGATTTTGCGCGTGTAGACTTCGTACGCGCATCGGCGTATTAACGCCGGTCAACCATAGCGTATCGCCCACGTTTACCTCTCCGCTCAGCGCCGTTCCGGTCACCACCAGTCCCGCCCCTTTCACCGTAAACGCACGGTCGATAGCCAGACGGAAGCGATGCTGCGCGGCGTGCGAACGTGCAGGAAGCTGCTGTAAATGAGCGCGAAGTTCTGCAATACCGCGTCCTTGATTGGCGGCGGTGACAAATACAACGGTATCGGTGAAGCCATAGTTGTCGAGCACCGCCAGTACCTCTTCACGTACTTCACCGATACGCGCCTCGTCCACGCGATCGGCTTTGGTCAGCGCGACGGTGAGCTGGAGATTACCCGTCAGTTGCAGGATCTGTAAATGCTCGCGCGTTTGCGCCATGACGCCGTCATCACAGGCGACCACCAGCAAAGCGTGATCGATACCGCCTACGCCCGCCAGCATGTTAGAGAGGAATTTTTCATGCCCAGGCACATCGATAAAGCCCAGCACACGACCATCCGGCTGCGGCCAATAGGCGTAGCCCAGATCGATAGTCATCCCGCGTTTTTTCTCTTCCGGCAGGCGATCGGCATTGACCCCGGTAATCGCCTGGAGCAACGTCGTTTTACCGTGGTCTACGTGTCCGGCAGTTGCAATAATCATTTCAGCATCATCTCCATAAACCGGCTTTCGTCTTCAAGACAGCGCATATCCAGCCATAAACGGCCATCATAAATTCGGCCAATGACCGGTACAGGCAGCGTGCGCCAGCGGGCCGCCAGCGCCTCCAGCCGACTACCACGCCCGTCGTGCGGGGTAAAGGTCATGGCGGCGCTGGGAAGGCGGTCTACCGGTAATGAACCGCTGCCGATTTGCGACAGGCAGGGTTTAACCTCCAGCGCAAATTCATCGCCGTAACGTGCCGCCAGCCGCGCCTGTAACCGCTGCGCTTGTTCGCGAATCGACGCTTCACTGCGAGTTAACAGACGCAGGGTGGGTAATTTCTCCGCCAACGCTTCCGGGTGCAGATACAGACGTAACGTTGCCTCCAGCGCCGCCAGCGTCATTTTATCCGCACGCAGGGCGCGTTTCAGCGGATGGCTTTGCAGTTGGGCAATCATCGCTTTTTTGCCGACGATGATCCCGGCCTGCGGCCCGCCCAACAACTTATCGCCGGAGAAGCTTACCAGGCTGATGCCTGCGGCAATGAGCTGCTGCGGCATCGGCTCTTTGGGTAAGCCATATTGGCTTAAATCCACCAGCGAACCGCTGCCCAGATCCGCCACCACCGGAATATTCAGCTCTCGCCCGATTTCCGCCAGTTCCGCTTCCTCTACCGTTTTGGTAAAGCCCTCAATGCTGTAATTACTGGTATGCACCTTCATCAACAGCCCGGTATTTTCATTTACCGCCTGATGGTAATCTTTCGCGTGCGTCCGGTTGGTGGTGCCCACTTCATGCAACGTACAACCCGCCTGGCGCATAACATCAGGAATACGAAACGCGCCGCCGATTTCGACCAGCTCGCCACGCGAAACCACCACCTCTTTGCCGCTGGCGGTCGCCGCCAGCATCAGCAATACCGCCGCCGCATTGTTATTGACGATACAGGCGTCCTCCGCCCCGGTGATACGGCATAACAGCGTCGCCAGCGCCCGGTCGCGATGCCCCCGCCCGGCGCCATCCAAATCGTATTCCAGCGTCACCGGCGCGCGCATCGCCTGCGTTACCGCCTCAATCGCTTCTTGCGCCTGCAATGCGCGGCCAAGATTGGTGTGCAACACCGTCCCCGTCAGGTTAATCACCGGGCGCAGCGCGCTTTGCGCCGCATTTTCCAGCCGGAGTTTCGCCTCTTGCGCCCAGTCTGCGTACCAGTCGGGAAGCGTTTGCGTATTCCGGATGACGTCGCGCGCGTCGTCAAGCATCCGCCTAAGCAGATCAACCACCTGGGTATGGCCATACCGATCGCGCAGAGAAAGAAAAGCGCTATCGTGCAATAAGCGATCGATAGCAGGAAGCTGGCTGTAGAGTGTACGCGTTTCGCTTGTCATGAAAATGCCTGGCTGTTGGTGGCCCTCTCCTGGCGGGAGAGGGATATCGACATAAGGGGGATTGTAACGTGAGTTTGCTCAGGCGGACATAATGCGCGTCAAGCCTTTGGCGCTTCGGTGCGGGCAAAGCTTTCGCGTTGAAAAAGCGTTTCGACCAGTTTGACCAGGCGGGGGCGGCTAACACACCAGCCAGGCGCGACCCGGCGGAAGTTGAGATAGCCTACCGCACAGGCAATCGCGATAGTCGCCAGATTGACCGTATCCGTTTTTAGCGTCCCGTCGCTCAGATAACTTTCGAGCATATCCAGGCTGCGGTTGATTTTTTCCCGCTGGCGCAACAGTTCCGTTTCCGATTGTTGCGCCGCCGGGCGCGCCTGTTCGCGTACAGAAACCAACGCTGCATCCATAATGCCGTCAGCCAACGCTTCAAGCTGGCGAACTTTAAGCGCTGCCATCGGGTCACGCGGGAGCATCGCTGGCGCGATATCCAGCAGCTCAATATATTCCGCGATGATCGGCGAATCGAACCAATACTCCCCTTTCTCCGTCACCAGCGCTGGCACCTTACCCAGAGGGTTGTATTGCGCCACGCCGTTATTCGCCTCGTAGGGTAGTTCATTAATAAATTCGAAGGTGATGCCTTTTTCGAGCAGCAGAACAGAGATTTTGCGCACAAAAGGGCTGGTGTAGCTACCGATGAGTTTCATGCCGTGTCCTTTTTGCCAACCAGTAAAAATCATAGTATGGCTCAAATAAGACGAAAAGAGACGCAAAAGGAGGTTGCTGAATGACATAACGTGAGAGGGCTCGCGACAAAATGTTTGCCGGATCGTATTGACGTTACCCGGGCTTAAAATTTATTGTGAAGAGTATCACAAAAATTCAACAAAGCACCAAAATAAAAATGTGAAATATCTCACATAAAATGGCCTTTTAAGGGCTAAAAATGAGATTCGTTGTTTTTTTACACAGCCACTTTGTGATCAATATCACATCAATTACCTCTCTACACCCTATATTTATGTGACGCAAATCACATAAATTGTCCCTGTCTGGACAGTTGAACGATTCAGTGCCAGATTGCGCAGTATCTACACTACAGGGTCCGGCTACCTCTGCCGCTACATTAACAAACCTCGGGCTTTCAGCCTGCGCGACAGCAACATAAGAAGGGGTGTTTTTATGTCATCCGATATTAAGATCAAAGTGCAAAGCTTTGGTCGATTCCTCAGCAATATGGTGATGCCTAATATCGGCGCGTTTATCGCGTGGGGTATTATCACCGCATTATTTATTCCAACAGGGTGGTTGCCTAACGAAACGCTGGCGAAACTGGTTGGTCCGATGATCACCTACCTGCTGCCGCTGCTCATCGGTTATACCGGCGGTCGTCTGGTTGGCGGCGAACGCGGCGGCGTGGTGGGCGCTATCACTACCATGGGCGTTATTGTCGGCGCGGATATGCCGATGTTCCTCGGCTCGATGATCGCCGGTCCATTAGGCGGCTACTGCATTAAGAAATTCGACAGTTGGGTAGACGGTAAGATCAAATCCGGTTTTGAGATGCTGGTGAACAACTTCTCCGCTGGCATCATCGGTATGATCCTCGCCATCCTGGCGTTCCTCGGTATTGGTCCGGCGGTTGAAGTCCTGTCCAAAATTCTGGCGGCGGGCGTTAACTTCATGGTGGCGCACGATATGCTGCCGCTGGCGTCCATTTTTGTTGAACCGGCGAAAATCCTGTTCCTCAATAACGCGATTAACCACGGCATCTTCTCACCGCTGGGTATCCAGCAGTCCCATGAGATGGGTAAATCCATCTTCTTCCTGATTGAAGCTAACCCGGGTCCGGGGATGGGCGTCCTGCTGGCGTACATGTTCTTCGGTCGCGGCAGCGCTAAACAGTCTGCGGGCGGCGCGGCGATTATCCACTTCCTGGGCGGTATCCACGAAATTTACTTCCCGTACGTGCTGATGAACCCACGTCTGATCCTGGCCGTTATCCTTGGCGGTATGACTGGCGTATTCACCCTGACCATCCTGAACGGCGGTCTGGTTTCTCCGGCTTCTCCTGGCTCGATTCTGGCGGTACTGGCGATGACGCCAAAAGGCGCTTACTTCGCTAACATCGCTGCCATCGTGGCGGCAATGGCGGTCTCCTTCGTGGTTTCTGCAATTCTGCTGAAAACCAGCAAAGTGAAAGAAGAAGATGACATTGAAGCGGCCACCCGTCGTATGCATGACATGAAAGCGGAATCTAAAGGCGCCTCTCCGCTGGCGGCTGGAGATGTCACCAACGACCTGAGCCATGTGCGTAAAATCATCGTGGCTTGCGATGCCGGTATGGGTTCCAGCGCGATGGGCGCAGGGGTACTGCGTAAGAAAGTACAGGATGCGGGCCTGAGCCAGATCTCCGTCACCAACAGCGCCATTAACAATCTGCCGCCGGATGTGGATCTAGTCATTACTCACCGTGACCTTACCGAGCGCGCGATGCGTCAGGTACCGCAGGCGCAGCATATTTCGCTGACCAACTTCCTGGATAGCGGCCTGTACACCAGCCTAACCGAACGTCTGGTTGCCGCACAGCGCCACAATACTAATGAAGAGAAAGTACGCGACCATCTGAAAGACAGCTTTGAGGAGGGTGATAACAACCTGTTCAAACTGGGTGCGGAGAATATCTTCCTGGGCCGTAAAGCCGCTAACAAAGAAGAGGCGATTCGCTTTGCCGGTGAACAACTGGTGAAAGGCGGCTATGTTGAGCCGGAATACGTCGAGGCGATGCTGGACCGCGAAAAGCTGACACCGACTTACCTCGGTGAATCCATCGCAGTTCCGCACGGTACGGTAGAAGCGAAAGACCGCGTGCTGAAAACCGGCGTGGTGTTCTGCCAGTATCCGGAAGGCGTACGCTTCGGTGAAGAAGAAGACGATATTGCCCGTCTGGTCATTGGTATCGCCGCACGTAACAATGAGCACATCCAGGTCATCACCAGCCTGACCAACGCGCTGGATGATGAATCCGTGATCGAACGTCTGGCGCACACCACCAGCGTGGATGAAGTGCTGGAACTGCTGGCAGGTAAAAAAGCTTAACAGTTAAGTATCCCCAAAATAGTTCGAGCTGCAGGAAGGCGGCAACGCAGTGAATCCCCAGGAGCGTACATAAGTACGTGACTGGGGTGAGCGAGGAGAGCCAACGCATCTGCAGTTCGAAATATGAAGGCGATATCCTCTCCCTTGTGGAGAGGGTTAGGTTGAGGGAAAAGCCTCACCCCAGCCCTCTCGGGTAAAAACATTAATGAAGGTTAATACTATGAAAGCATTACATTTTGGCGCAGGTAATATCGGTCGTGGCTTTATCGGCAAATTGCTGGCTGACGCGGGGATACAACTGACGTTTGCGGATGTAAACCAGGTCGTACTCGATGCCCTGAATGCCCGTCATAGCTATCAGGTTCATGTTGTGGGTGAAAATGAGCAGGTGGATACCGTTTCCGGCGTCAACGCTGTCAGCAGCATCGGCGATGATGTTGTCGACCTGATTGCCCACGTTGATTTAATCACCACTGCCGTGGGTCCGGTTGTGCTTGAGCGTATCGCTCCGGCCATCGCTAAAGGGCTGGTAAAACGTAAGGCGCAGGGCGTGGATGCCCCGCTGAATATCATCGCCTGTGAAAATATGGTGCGCGGCACCACGCAGCTCAAAGGTCATGTGATGAACGCGCTGGCGGATGGCGATAAAGCCTGGGTTGAACAGCACGTTGGCTTTGTCGATTCCGCCGTTGACCGTATTGTGCCGCCTTCCGCTTCCGCCACCCATGACCCGCTGGAAGTGACGGTAGAAACCTTCAGCGAGTGGATCGTCGATAAAACCCAGTTTAAAGGCGCATTGCCGACCATTCCGGGGATGGAGTTAACGGATAACCTGATGGCATTTGTCGAACGTAAACTCTTCACGCTGAACACGGGTCATGCTATAACCGCGTACCTCGGCAAATTAGCCGGTCATCAGACCATTCGCGACGCTATTCTCGATGAGAGTATTCGCGCGGTGGTGAAAGGCGCGATGGAAGAAAGCGGCGCGGTGCTGATCAAACGCTACGGTTTTGATGCCGACAAACATGCGGCATACATTCAGAAAATCCTCGGTCGTTTTGAAAACCCGTATCTGAAAGATGACGTCGAACGCGTAGGTCGTCAGCCGCTACGCAAACTCAGCGCGGGCGACCGTCTGATCAAACCGCTGCTTGGCACCCTGGAATATGGTCTGCCGCATGTGAATCTGGTCAAAGGGATCGCGGCGGCGATGCATTTCCGTAGCGATGAAGATCCGCAGGCGCAAGAGTTGGCGGCACTGATTACCGAAAAAGGCCCGCAGGCCGCGCTGGCGCAAATTTCCGGGCTGGATGCCAATAGCGATGTGGTGGCGGAGGCGGTTAACGCATATAACGCGACCAAATGACGCAGAACCCGGCGCAGGTTAGCCTGCGCCCAAATAACAGATTGTCAGATATGCAGGCAATAATGGAACAAACCCAGGCCTTTGAAAATCGTGTGCTTGAGCGTCTGAATGCTGGCAAAACCGTACGGAGCTTCCTGATTACCGCCGTCGAGTTATTGACCGAGGCGGTGAACATTCTGGTGCTCCAGGTGTTTCGCAAAGACGACTATGCCGTGAAATACGCTGTGGAACCGTTGCTGGACGGCGACGGGCCGCTGGGCGATCTTTCGGTACGTCTGAAACTTATCTATGGCCTGGGCGTACTCAGCCGCACCGAATATGAAGATGCGGAGCTGTTAATGGCGCTGCGCGAAGAGCTGAATCACGATGGCAATGAGTACGCCTTTACCGACGATGAAATCCTCGGGCCGTTTGGCGAACTGCACTGCGTCATGGCGCTACCGCCGCCGCCGCATTTTGATACGTCCGACGCGGCGCTATACGCCATGCAAATTCAGCGCTACCAGCAGGCGGTGCGTTCGACGATGGTCCTCTCTCTGACCGAGCTGATTTCTAAAATCAGCTTAAAAAAGGCCTTTCAAAAGTAAATCCCGCCGTTAACCTCTTTCTTCTTCTTTTGGTCGGTACAGCCGCCGGTAATATTCCAGACGCTGCAAATAAATGGGCGCGCTCTCCGACGGCACCTCGGAAGGAACATAATCACGCGGCGGCGTTTTATTCAGGTATTCACGGAACGCCTGGCTGGACGCCATAAAATCGACGGCTTTATCAATAAGAAGTGGTACGTTCTCACCTATTTTTGCCATGATAGATCCTCCATGTGGGACCCGCGTCTGACTCCCGCGGTCGCTTATTTGAGTTTAGGATCAATTTAGCGTTGTCATTGAGGAAAATGTGCTTAATCGCTTTTCTTGCCGACAAAAGGGCGCTTCATCTTTTCTTTCGACAAAAAGGATTTTATTCTCAACGAGATAATTAAATAATGAGCAGTGTAATACTTGCCATAATTGATTATCTTTACGTCATGAGTTGTGAAGAATCACTCACTGCGCGCATACTATAAGGTATCTATCCCATTTCTATCAGAAGCTATCCCATGAAAGAAGTTGAAAAAAACGAAATTAAACGCCTGAGCGATCGTCTTGACGCTATTCGCCACCAGCAGGCAGGTCTCTCTCTGGTTGAATCCGCCGATAAATACGCGGAGCTGGAAAAAGAAAAAGAGACGCTAGAAGCAGAAATTATCCGTCTGCGCGAAGTACACAGCCAGAAACTGAGTAAAGAAGCGCAGAAGCTGATGAACCTGCCGTTTCGCCGCGCGATCACTAAAAAAGAGCAGGCCGACATGGGCAAGTTGAAGAAAAGCGTGCGTGGCCTGATTGTTGTCCACCCGATGACGGCGCTGGGCCGGGAAATGGGGCTCAAAGAGATGACAGGTTTCGCGAAGAGCGAGTTCTAAACCTTCCGCATCCCAGGCTCTCAGGACACCCGTTGTACGGAGGATGTCTTGAGAGCATCGGGCTATATTCCGAATTTTTCATGGAAGTATTTACACCGATTATATACAAGTTCATTTTTAACGGTAATCCCTGCTTTTTCAGGATGAAAAATCCCACTATCGTGCCTGTTTGTATTTATACAATGAATTTTTTCATCCTCTTTTCTCATACCCCGCAGAATATGATTGACCCGCAAAATTAAATAACATTATCATCCCTGAAAAAAATCCCCATACATAAACATTATAATTATATTTTTATAAAGCATTGCTATGAGCAATTGATAAATAACGTCGGGTTTTTGCGCGCTTCTATAGAAGCGACGAATGTTTTCATTCTAACCATACGTTAATGAGTTATTGGCAATACTCGCTGAATGATGAGCTAGTTGTATAAATAACAGGTTAACTATTTATATTATATAAATTATTAACAAGGATATTTCATATGCACAAAAATGGAAAATTTATCCCCCTGCTTGCGTTGGGATTCACATTCTTTTTATCTGGTTGTGATTACTTCGCAGATAAACACCTTGTTGAAGAAATGAAAGAACAACAAAAAGAACAAGAAACAAAGATAAACCTGTTAGAAAAACAACAAAAAGAACAAGGAGCAAAGATAAATCTGTTAGAAAAACAACAAGCTACGATTATCAACACAACCAAAAAGGTCACCGAAGTCGTTGGCCGCGTTGAACGCAAACAACGGCTATTCGACTATACAGAACTGGACCCATCACAAACGCACTATTTTATTATTAACAACGGCAATATCGGATTAGCCGGGCGTATTCTATCTATTGAGCCAATAGATAATGGAAGTGTTATTCATCTTGATTTAGTTAACTTACTCAGCATTCCGGTATCAAACCTTGCGTTTAATATGACATGGGGTACGAAAAAACCTTCCGAGGCAAAAGATCTGCCTCGCTGGAAACAACTCCTGCTCAACACGAAAATGGACTCGACAATCGAACTCTTACCGGGAGCATGGACAAACGTCACGCTAACATTAAAAGGCGTATCGCCCAATAATCTTAAGTATCTAAAAATAGGTATTGACATGGAGAATGTCATATTCGACAGCATACAACCTATTAACGATACAAAAAAGAAGCCAAAAAAATAATAGCCATTGATACAATTATTTTAGAAAAGGAAATTACTCATTCATGAATAGAATATTTAAAGTCCTCTGGAATGCCGCTACGGGAACATTTGTTGTCACCAGCGAAACCGCAAAAAGCCGCGGCAAAAAAAACGGCCGCAGAAAGCTGGCGGTTTCCGCACTCATCGGTCTTAGCAGCATTATGGTTTCTGCGGATGCACTGGCCAACGCAGGAAACGATACAGGCGACGGCGTTACTCCAACGGGTACCCAGACTGGAGGAAAAGGGTGGATTGCAATTGGTACCGATGCCACAGCCAATACTTACACCAACGTTGATGGCGCAAGCGCCGCAATGGGTTATAAAGCCTCCGCGATGGGGAAATGGAGTACCGCCATTGGTTCCTACAGCCAGTCCACCGGCGACTCTTCGTTAGCGCTTGGCGTAAAATCGGTTTCAGCCGGTGACCGGGCCATTGCAATGGGCGCCTCATCCTCAGCCAGTGGAAGTTATTCAATGGCAATGGGCGTGTATGCCAATTCGAGCGGCGCAAAATCGGTTGCGTTAGGTTATAAATCTGTCGCGAGCGGAGCAACTTCCTCTGCATTAGGTTATCAAGCTACTGCGAGCGGCGACGACAGCGCTGCTTTTGGTAATGGCGCAAAAGCGATAGGCACCAACTCAGTTGCCCTTGGCTCGGGCTCTGTCGCCCAGGAAGACAATTCCGTCGCCGTGGGTAACAGCACCACTCAGCGGCAGATAACCTACGTTGCTAAAGGCGACATCAATTCCACCAGTACCGATGCCGTTACAGGTGCGCAAATTTATTCTTTAAGTCAATCCGTCGCCGACCGACTCGGCGGAGGGGCTTCCGTTAATAGTGATGGTACAGTGAATGCGCCCCTCTACGAGGTAGGCACAGGCATCTACAATAACGTAGGTAGTGCATTAAGCGCACTTAACACGTCTATCACTAACACAGAGGCCTCTGTCTCAGGATTAGCCGAAGACGCGCTGTTGTGGGATGAAAGCATCAGCGCCTTTAGCGCTAGCCACACGGGAAACGCCAGCAAAATCACCAATCTGGCGGCGGGTACCCTGGCTGCGGACAGCACCGATGCCGTTAACGGCTCTCAGTTGTTTGATACAAATGAGAAAGTGGATAAGAACACTGCTGATATCGCCACCAATACCGACAGCATTAACCAGAACACCACTGATATCGCTGCCAACACCACCAGCATCAATCAGAACACCACTGATATCGCCACCAACACCACCAATATCAACAGCCTGAGCGACTCCGTCACCACGCTCACCGATGATGCACTGCTTTGGGATGCAGCCTCTGGCGCATTCAGCGCTAAGCACAACGGAAGCGACAGCAAAATCACCAATCTGGCGGCGGGTACCCTGGCCGCTGACAGCACCGACGCCGTTAACGGCTCTCAGCTGTTTGATACAAATGAGAAAGTGGATCAGAACACCGCTGATATCACCACCAATACCAACAGCATCAATCAGAACACCACTGATATTGCCACCAACACCACCAATATCAACAACCTGAGCGATTCCATCACCACGCTCACCGATGATGCCCTGTTGTGGGATGCAGCCTCTGGCGCATTCAGCGCTAAGCACAACGGAAGCGACAGCAAAATCACCAATCTGGCGGCGGGTACCCT
>NZ_JBGDZO010000005.1:0-122166 GCF_046548235.1 Salmonella sp. SAL4457 | reverse complement strand
ACCCTGGCCGCTGACAGCACCGACGCCGTTAACGGCTCTCAGCTGTTTGCCACCAACGAAAATGTGTCTCAGAACACCACTGATATCGCTGCCAACACCACCAGCATCAATCAGAACACCACTGATATCGCCACCAACACCACCAGTATCAACAACCTGAGCAATTCCGTCACCACGCTCACTGACGATGCACTGCTATGGGATGCAGCCTCTGGCGCATTCAGCGCTAAGCACAACGGAAGCGCCAGTAAAATCATCAATGTCGCCGCCGGGGACCTTTCTGAGGACAGTACAGACGCCGTTAACGGCTCACAATTGTATGAAACCAACCAGAAGGTGGATCAAAACACCTCTGCTATCGCAGATATTAATACGTCCATCACCAATCTTAGCTCTGACAACCTGAGCTGGAATGAGACAACGAGTTCGTTCTCTGCCAGCCACGGAAGTAGTACGACAAACAAAATCACCAACGTTGCTGCCGGGGAGCTGTCTGAAGAAAGTACCGACGCGGTTAACGGATCGCAGCTGTTCGAAACCAACGAAAAAGTGGATCAGAACACGACCGATATCGCCGCCAATACCACTAACATCACTCAGAACAGCACCGCGATTGAGAACCTGAATACTTCTGTCTCCGACATTAATACGTCCATTACCGGCCTCACTGATAACGCTCTGTTATGGGACGAAGACATCGGCGCTTTCAGCGCAAACCACGGTGGAAGCACCAGTAAAATAACCAATGTCGCCGCCGGGGCGCTTTCTGAGGACAGTACAGACGCGGTAAACGGCTCACAGTTGTATGAAACTAACCAGAAGGTGGATCAAAACACCTCTGCTATCGCGGATATCAATACGTCCATCACCAATCTTGGTACCGATGCACTGAGCTGGGATGACGAAGAAGGCGCGTTCAGCGCCAGCCACGGTACCAGCGGTACCAATAAGATAACCAATGTGGCTGCAGGTGAAATCGCCAGTGACAGTACTGACGCTGTTAATGGCTCTCAGCTCTATGAAACTAACATGCTGATTTCTCAGTATAGTGAATCTATTAGCCAACTAGCCGGCGATACCAGCGAAACCTATATCACGGAAAATGGTACCGGCGTGAAATACATCCGTACGAATGATAATGGGCTTGAAGGCCAGGATGCATACGCAACGGGTAACGGCGCAACGGCAGTAGGTTACGACGCCGTCGCCTCTGGCGCTGGCAGTCTGGCTCTTGGCCAAAACAGCAGCAGCATTGAGGGCAGTATCGCTTTGGGCAGTGGCTCCACCTCTAACCGCGCTATTACAACCGGTATACGAGAAACGAGCGCAACAAGCGATGGAGTCGTCATTGGCTACAATACAACAGACAGAGAGTTGCTGGGCGCGTTGTCATTGGGGACGGATGGAGAAAGCTATCGTCAAATTACCAACGTTGCTGACGGCTCTGAAGCGCAAGATGCGGTAACAGTTCGTCAGTTACAAAATGCCATTGGTGCGGTCACTACTACACCGACCAAGTACTACCACGCAAACTCAACGGAAGAAGATTCACTGGCTGTCGGAACTGACTCACTGGCAATGGGTGCGAAGACCATCGTCAATGCTGATGCAGGTATTGGTATTGGTCTGAATACACTGGTGATGGCTGATGCCATCAACGGTATTGCTATCGGTTCTAACGCACGCGCCAATCATGCAAACAGTATTGCAATGGGTAATGGTTCTCAGACCACTCGCGGCGCACAGACTGACTACACCGCCTACAACATGGACACACCGCAGAACTCTGTCGGTGAGTTCTCTGTCGGCAGTGAAGACGGTCAACGTCAGATCACTAACGTCGCGGCGGGTTCGGCAGATACCGATGCCGTTAACGTGAGTCAATTGAAAGTAACGGACGCGCAGGTTTCCAGGAATACCCAGAGCATTACTAACCTGAATACTCAGGTATCGAATCTGGATACCCGCGTCACCAATATCGAAAACGGCATTGGCGATATCGTCACTACCGGTAGCACCAAGTACTTCAAGACCAACACCGATGGCGCAGATGCAAATGCCCAGGGTGCGGACAGCGTCGCGATTGGCTCTGGCTCTATTGCTGCCGCTGAAAACAGCGTGGCGTTAGGCACAAATTCCGTCGCAGATGAAGCTAATACTGTGTCTGTTGGCTCTTCTACTCAACAACGCCGTATTACCAACGTTGCCGCAGGGGTGAACAACACTGGCGCGGTTAATGTGGCGCAACTGAAAGCCTCAGAAGCAGGCTCCGTGCGTTATGAAACCAATGCAGATGGCTCGGTTAACTATAGCGTGCTCAACCTGGGAGACGGGAGTGGCGGCACCACTCGGATCGGCAATGTTTCAGCGGCGGTGAATGATACGGATGCGGTTAACTATGCGCAATTGAAACGCAGCGTCGAAGAAGCAAACACCTATACCGACCAGAAAATGGGGGAAATGAACAGCAAAATCAAAGGAGTAGAAAACAAGATGAGCGGCGGTATCGCTTCAGCGATGGCGATGGCCGGTCTGCCACAAGCCTACGCCCCGGGCGCCAACATGACCTCGATTGCTGGCGGTACGTTTAATGGTGAAAGTGCCGTCGCCATTGGTGTCTCCATGGTAAGTGAAAGCGGGGGCTGGGTGTATAAATTGCAAGGAACCAGCAACAGCCAGGGCGATTACTCTGCGGCCATTGGCGCGGGCTTCCAGTGGTAATGAAGTAACAACACTCCCGACATCAAAGGCAATGGCATAATGCCATTGCCTTTTCACTTCCCTTTGTGGTCCTCTCCTCTCAATTGGCCCTACCAATTTTAGCGCGTTATCACTACCCACTCACATTTCATTAAATTAACTCTACAATACCGTTGCCAATAAATAACATCTGGTTAACTATTTGTTGTCATTATCCATACACAACAATATTGGCAGGACCACTTTTACACATAATGTGACTTCAACGAGATGAGCAAAGATTCATCCCATTATGCGTGTGGTTCTCAGGAGACCTGCAATGAACCTCTGGCAACAAAACTATGACCCGGCGGGTAATATCTGGCTTTCCAGCCTGATCGCATCGCTCCCAATCCTGTTCTTCTTTTTCGCCCTGATTAAACTCAAGCTGAAAGGCTATGTTGCCGCTTCGTGGACGGTGGTTATCGCGCTCGCCGTCGCGCTGCTGTTCTATAAAATGCCGGTCGATCACGCGCTGGCATCGGTCGTGTATGGCTTCTTCTACGGGCTATGGCCGATAGCCTGGATAATCATCGCCGCGGTCTTTGTCTATAAAATTTCGGTCAAGACCGGGCAGTTTGACATTATTCGCTCGTCAATTCTGTCGATTACCCCCGACCAGCGTCTGCAAATGCTGATTGTCGGCTTCTGCTTCGGCGCGTTCCTTGAAGGCGCGGCAGGTTTCGGCGCGCCGGTGGCGATAACCGCCGCGCTGCTGGTGGGTCTGGGCTTTAATCCGCTGTATGCGGCAGGGCTGTGCCTGATTGTAAACACCGCGCCAGTCGCCTTTGGCGCGATGGGGATCCCGATTCTGGTTGCCGGACAGGTCACGGGCCTGGACAGCTTTGAAATCGGTCAGATGGTCGGTCGTCAGCTACCGTTCCTGACCATTATCGTGCTGTTCTGGATTATGGCGATTATGGACGGCTGGCGCGGCGTGAAAGAAACCTGGCCTGCGGTGATGGTCGCTGGCGGCTCGTTTGCTATCGCCCAGTATCTCAGCTCCAACTTTATCGGGCCGGAACTGCCGGACATCATCTCTTCACTGGTGTCTCTGGTGTGTCTGACGCTGTTCCTCAAACGCTGGCAGCCGGTACGCATCTTCCGCTTCGGCGATATGGGCGCGTCGCAGGTCGATCAGACGCTGGCCCGCACCCGCTATACGACAGGGCAAATTGTTCGCGCCTGGTCGCCGTTTCTGTTCCTGACCGCCACGGTCACTCTCTGGAGCGTACCGCCGTTTAAAGCGTTGTTTGCCCCCGGCGGCGCGCTGTATGACTGGGTAATTAACGTTCCGGTACCGTATCTCGACAAACTGGTCGCCCGTATGCCGCCGGTCGTACACGAAGCGACCGCTTACGCGGCGGTGTATAAATTTGACTGGTTCTCCGCCACCGGCACTGCAATCCTGTTTGCCGCGCTGTTGTCTATCGTCTGGCTGAAAATGAAGCCCTCAGCCGCAATCCAGACCTTTGGCAGCACGCTGAAAGAGCTGGCGTTGCCGATTTACTCCATCGGCATGGTGCTGGCGTTCGCGTTTATCTCGAACTATTCCGGGCTTTCTTCCACGCTGGCGTTAGCGCTGGCGCACACCGGCAGCGCCTTCACGTTCTTCTCGCCGTTCCTCGGCTGGCTGGGTGTCTTCCTGACCGGGTCCGACACCTCATCTAACGCGCTGTTTGCCTCTCTACAGGCTACCGCGGCGCAGCAAATCGGCGTCTCTGATGTGCTGATGGTGGCGGCGAACACCACTGGAGGCGTAACCGGGAAGATGATCTCGCCGCAGTCTATCGCCATCGCCTGCGCGGCGGTGGGACTGGTAGGGAAAGAGTCCGATCTGTTCCGTTTTACCGTCAAACACAGCCTGATCTTCACCTGTATGGTGGGCGTGATCACTACGCTTCAGGCCTATGTTTTAACCTGGATGATTCCGTGATTGTGATGCCAAAACGCCTGTCAGACGAGATTGCCTCTCGCGTGCGGGCGCTGATTGAAGAACAAAACCTGGAAGCGGGCATGAAATTGCCCGCCGAGCGCCAGTTGGCTCTACAGCTTGGCGTATCACGCAACTCTTTACGCGAAGCGCTGGCGAAGCTGGTCAGTGAAGGCGTGCTGGTGAGTCGTCGCGGCGGCGGGACATTTGTCCGCTGGCAGCACGAAACCTGGTCTGAACAGAATATCGTGCAACCGCTGAAAATGCTGATGGCGAACGATCCGGACTACAGTTTCGACATTCTGGAGGCCCGCCACGCCATTGAAGCCAGTACGGCCTGGCACGCCGCCATGCGTGCCACCGCTGCCGACAAAGAGAAAATCAGACTCTGCTTTGATGCGACGCTCAGCGAAGACCCGGATCTCGCCTCCCAGGCCGACGTGCGCTTTCATCTGGCGATCGCGGAAGCCTCGCACAATGTGGTGCTGTTGCAAACGATGCGCGGTTTCTTCGACGTCCTGCAATCCTCCGTCAAACAGAGTCGCCAGCGTATGTATCTCGTTCCGCCCGTATTCTCAAAGCTGACGGAACAACACCAGGCAGTGATGGACGCCATTCTGGACGGTAACGCCGAGGGCGCGCGTAAAGCGATGATGGCGCACCTCAGTTTTGTCCACACCACGATTAAACGATTTGATGAAGACCAGGCCCGCCAGGCGCGTATTACCCGCCTGCCCGGCGACCATAATGAGATGACCAGGGAGAATAAATCATGATTATTTCAGCAGCCAGCGATTATCGCGCCGCAGCTCAGCGCACGTTGCCTCCTTTCCTCTTCCACTACATCGACGGCGGCGCGTATGCGGAATATACCCTGCGCCGAAATGTGGAAGACCTGTCGCAAGTCGCTCTGCGCCAGCGCGTGCTGAAAAATATGTCCGATTTAAGCCTGGAAACGCCCCTGTTTAACGAAACGTTGTCGATGCCAGTGGCATTAGCGCCGGTAGGTCTGTGCGGCATGTACGCCCGTCGCGGCGAAGTACAGGCCGCCGCCGCCGCAGACGCAAAGGGCATTCCGTTCACCCTTTCCACCGTCTCCGTCTGTCCGATTGAAGAAGTTGCACCAACCATTAAGCGCCCGATGTGGTTCCAGCTTTATGTACTGCGTGACCGGGGCTTTATGCGCAACGCGCTTGAACGTGCGAAAGCGGCGGGCTGCTCCACGCTGGTCTTTACCGTGGATATGCCGACGCCGGGCGCGCGCTACCGTGACGCCCACTCCGGGATGAGCGGCCCAAACGCGGCCATGCGCCGTTACTGGCAGGCGGTGATGCACCCTAAATGGGCGTGGGATGTCGGCCTGAACGGTCGCCCGCATGATTTAGGCAATATTTCCGCCTATCTGGGTAAACCGACCGGCCTTGAGGACTATATCGGCTGGCTGGCAAATAACTTCGATCCGTCCATCTCCTGGAAAGATCTGGAGTGGATACGCGAATTCTGGGACGGCCCAATGGTGATCAAAGGGATCCTCGATCCAGAAGATGCCCGCGATGCGGTACGTTTCGGCGCTGACGGTATCGTGGTGTCGAATCACGGCGGCCGCCAGCTCGATGGCGTGCTCTCTTCCGCCCGCGCCCTGCCCGCCATTGCCGATGCGGTGAAAGGCGATATCGCCATTCTGGCGGATAGCGGGATCCGTAACGGGCTGGATGTCGTGCGTATGATTGCGTTGGGGGCCGATACCGTACTGCTGGGTCGGGCCTATCTCTACGCGCTGGCGACGGCAGGAAAAGCGGGGGTCGCCAACTTGCTGGACCTGATCGAGAAAGAGATGAAAGTCGCCATGACCCTGACCGGCGCGAAATCCATTAGCGAAATCAGTGGCGATTCACTGGTGCGGGAACTGGGGAAAAGTTTGCCCGCCGCGCTGGCGCCAATGAGCAAAGGCGATGCCGCCTGAACGCCTGGCGCGTGAGAGCCCGGTAAATTTCTGCTATTCTGCCCCCCGCATTTAAGGGGGCATCATGCTTAACATCGTACTCTTCGAACCAGAAATCCCGCCGAATACCGGCAACATCATTCGTCTTTGCGCCAATACCGGCTTTCGTCTGCACATCATCGAACCGATGGGGTTTACCTGGGATGATAAGCGCTTACGCCGCGCAGGGCTGGACTATCACGAATTCGCCGCGGTTCAGCGCCATCACGATTATGCCGCCTTTGTCGCCGCCGAAAATCCACAGCGCCTGTTTGCGTTGACGACAAAGGGCACGCCCGCCCATAGCGCCGTAAGCTATCAGGATGGCGATTATTTGATGTTTGGCCCGGAAACGCGCGGCCTGCCCGCCAGCATTCTCGATGCGTTGCCTAAAGAGCAGAAGATTCGCATTCCGATGATGCCGGATAGCCGTAGCATGAACCTGTCGAATGCGGTGTCGGTGGTGGTGTATGAAGCGTGGCGCCAGTTAGGATACCCCGGCGCGGTATTGCGGTCGTAATATATTCAATGCCGGATGGCGGCTAACGCCTGATCCGGCCTGGCCGATCCCGATGGCATGTTCCCGTTTATGCGGACTCTCGCTCAATCAAATGAAAGCCAATATCCACAATAGCTTCTGCGCACGGTTTCTGTTCAATACGATCGGCCAACAGCGTAGCGGCGCGCTGGCCAATGGCGCGTCTGTCAACGCTTACGGTAGTAATTGACGGTCGATTGCTGGCGGCAAAATCAAGATCGCCAAAACCAATAACCGCTAAATCATGCGGGATGCGCAAACCACGGCTTTCCGCCTCCATCATCGCCCCCTGTGCCAGGGTATCAGAACTGCAAACAATGACATCAAACGTCCCTTCGTCAAAAAGCTGGCTTAAACCGCTGCGCCCCAGCGAAAGCGATGCCGGAAGGGGGACATCCACCTGCGGTACGGCATGAATAGCGTGGCGTTGAAGAACACTACATAACCCCTGCTTACGTTGCGCGGCTCGGCGATCGGCGGTCCACAACAAGCCGGGACGACGATAGCCCTTACTCAGAAGATACTCCCCCGTCGCCTGCCCGACTTTTTCATGGGAAAAACCGACCAGCATATCAAGCGGCGTGGGCGTTAAGTCCCAAATTTCCACCACCGGAATAGCCGCGTTCAGGATGACCTTTTTCAGTTCTATCGTGTGATGGATCCCGGTAAGCACCACGCCATCGGGGCGGCGGGAAAGCAGTGTCGCCACCAATTCCGCTTCCGTTTGTTCGGTATATCCCGCCACGCACAGCAATATGTGATATCCGCGTCGGGCCAGTTCATCGCTCAGCGACTGGATGGTATCGACAAACATGTTGTTGTTAATTTGCGGCACGACGACAGCGATTAATTTACTCCGTCGCGACGCCAGACCACCGGCTAACGCGTTGGGTATGTAGCCTGTGACGCGAACCGCCTGCATGACTTTCTCAACCGTTTTGGGGCGAACCAGTTGTGGCGAATTCAATGCCCGGCTGACTGTCATCGGAGACAGCCCGGCGCTACGTGCTACATCTTCCAGCGTCGGCGCACGAGGTGATTTGGTTCTCTTCACGTCTGATGCCCCTGCAAAGATTGGCTGATTTATCCGCGCATTATTCATCATGCCTGCGGCTATTGCCAGCTTCGCATCAGGAAAGGCCGTAAATACAGTAGCTTATCAAGCTCAGTCATTACAAAATGATAGCGCCATCATTTTGTATTATGCATTTCCCCAGATATTTTTGGATCGTGATCCATTTTGCAATAAATCCTGCTTTTTATACGACATATGTGATCAAATGTTCAAATCAACATCAACTTTCTGGATCCTGCGTTCGCTTAATAATAAAAATGTTAGCGCAATCATTTTGTGTTTATCAGGAGAAAAAAAATGGCTTTAAGCGCGAATTCCGACGCCGTAACGTATGCAAAAGCGGCGAATACCAGAACCGCGGCAGAAACCGGCGATCGTATCGAATGGGTGAAGCTATCACTGGCTTTTCTACCGCTGGCGACGCCAGTGAGTGACGCGAAGGTACTGACCGGTCGCCAGAAACCTTTGACCGAAGTGGCAATCATCATTGCCGAAATCCGCAGTCGCGATGGCTTTGAGGGCGTTGGTTTTAGCTACTCCAAACGTGCTGGCGGCCAGGGTATTTATGCTCACGCCAAAGAGATAGCCGACAATCTACTGGGCGAAGACCCCAATGATATCGACAAAATATACACCAAGCTGCTGTGGGCCGGAGCCTCGGTGGGGCGTAGCGGGATGGCGGTACAGGCTATCTCCCCTATCGATATCGCCTTATGGGATATGAAGGCTAAACGTGCCGGTCTGCCACTGGCAAAACTGTTGGGCGCGCACCGCGACTCCGTTCAGTGTTACAACACCTCAGGGGGGTTCTTGCATACACCGCTCGATCAAGTGCTGAAAAATGTGGTGATTTCCCGCGAAAATGGCATTGGCGGTATTAAGTTGAAAGTCGGACAACCCAACTGCGCTGAGGATATTCGCCGCTTAACCGCAGTACGTGAAGCGCTTGGGGATGAGTTCCCGTTAATGGTTGACGCTAACCAGCAGTGGGATCGCGAAACGGCTATCCGCATGGGGCGTAAAATGGAACAGTTCAATCTTATCTGGATTGAAGAACCACTAGATGCTTACGACATCGAAGGCCACGCCCAGCTTGCTGCCGCGCTGGATACGCCTATCGCCACCGGGGAAATGCTGACCAGTTTCCGGGAACACGAGCAGTTGATTCTGGGCAATGCCAGCGATTTCGTTCAGCCAGATGCGCCGCGTGTCGGCGGTATCTCTCCGTTCCTGAAGATTATGGATCTGGCGGCGAAACACGGGCGTAAGCTGGCGCCGCACTTTGCGATGGAAGTACACCTGCACCTTTCCGCAGCGTATCCCCTGGAGCCGTGGCTGGAACATTTCGAGTGGCTGAACCCATTATTCAACGAGCAACTTGAGCTGCGCGATGGCCGCATGTGGATTTCCGATCGTCATGGTCTGGGTTTTACGCTCAGTGAACAAGCGCGCCGCTGGACACAATTAACATGTGAATTTGGCAAACGCCCTTAACCCGACTGGCGGGAATCCGTCCCGCCTCTCTTACCTTACAGGATGCATTCTGCCCTTATCTGAGGAGTAGATAATGAACACAATAATAAAGCGCACAAAAGTGCGTCATACCATTCTTATATTTTTATTTCTTGCTACCGTATTTAATTATGCGGATCGCGCAACTCTATCCGTAGTTGCCCCAATAATGAGTAAAGAATTAGGTTTTGATCCGGAAGCGATGGGCCTGGCCTTCTCCTCATTTGGTATCGCCTATGTCATTATGCAACTACCCGGTGGTTGGCTATTAGACCGCTACGGTTCACGACTGGTTTACGGTTGCGCATTGATTGGCTGGTCGTTAGTAACCATGTTTCAGGGAACGATCTATCTGTATGGCAGCCCATTAATTGTACTGGTTATTCTACGTCTGCTGATGGGCGCGATTGAAGCGCCTGCCTTTCCGGCGAACAGTCGTTTAAGCGTACAATGGTTTCCCAATAATGAACGAGGTTTCGTTACTTCAGTTTATCAGGCTGCGCAATATATCTCGCTGGGCATTATCACCCCGCTAATGACGATCATTCTGCATAATTTAAGCTGGCATTTTGTCTTCTATTATATTGGCGCTATTGGCGTGATGCTCGGTATATTCTGGTTAATGAAAGTCAAAGATCCGATGCACCACCCAAAAGTTAATCAAGCGGAAATTGACTATATTCGTAGCGGTGGTGGCGAGCCCTCTCTGGGCTGTAAAAAGGAGCCGCAGAAAATAACGTTCGCGCAGATTAAAACCGTCTGTGTTAACCGGATGATGATCGGTGTTTACATCGGGCAATTCTGCGTCACCTCTATCACCTGGTTCTTCCTGACCTGGTTCCCGACCTACCTGTACCAGGCGAAAGGCATGTCGATTCTGAAAGTCGGTTTTGTGGCCAGTATTCCAGCCATTGCCGGTTTTATTGGCGGCCTGCTCGGCGGCGTGTTCTCCGACTGGCTACTCAAACGCGGCTATAGCCTTACCGTCGCGCGGAAACTGCCTGTTATCTGCGGTATGTTGCTCTCTTGCGTAATTGTGATCGCCAACTACACCTCTTCAGAATTTGTGGTCATTGCGGCGATGAGTCTGGCCTTTTTTGCCAAAGGGTTTGGTAACCTGGGCTGGTGCGTACTCAGCGACACCTCGCCGAAGGAAGTTCTGGGTATTGCCGGCGGCGTATTTAACATGTGCGGCAATATGGCAAGCATCGTTACGCCGCTGGTCATCGGCGTGATTCTTGCCAATACTCAGTCGTTCGACTTTGCCATTTTATACGTTGGCTCGATGGGACTTATTGGTCTCATTTCATATCTGTTTATCGTCGGCCCGCTGGATCGCATCACGCTGACATCATCCGCAGCCTGATTGTCCACATTGCGAATTCTTCGCTCCGCTGTTCCGGGATTGCACTCCATCGGAACAGCGTTTTTTAGTTGTACCGCGCAATTCAGATGCCGTCGCCATACTCAAACGTATGGTGTATCCCGTTGAAATGCTGGTCCATATCCATCGACGGCTTATCGCTGCCCGGCTTGCCGACAATACGCGCCGGAACGCCTGCGGCGGTAGTGTGCGGCGGGACAGGCTGTAAAACAACGGAACCTGCGCCAATTTTCGCGCCGCGCCCCACCTCGATATTGCCGAGAATTTTCGCGCCCGCGCCAATCATCACGCCTTCGCGGATTTTAGGATGGCGATCGCCGCTCGTTTTCCCGGTACCGCCCAGGGTGACGGATTGCAGGATCGACACATCATCCTCAATAACCGCCGTCTCCCCCACCACAATACCGGTGGCATGGTCGAGCATAATCCCGCGGCCAATTTTCGCTGCCGGGTGAATATCCACCTGAAACGAGACCGAAACCTGATTTTGCAGGAAGATAGCCAGCGCGCGGCGACCTTTATTCCACAACCAGTGACCAATGCGGTAGGCCTGTAGCGCATGAAAGCCTTTCAGATATAACAGCGGCGTGGAGTATTTATCCACCGCCGGATCGCGAGTGCGCACGGCCTGAATATCGCAGGCTGCCGACGCGATCATTTCCGGGTCGGCGGCATAGGCTTCTTCAACTACTTCACGGATAGCGATAGCGGGCATGATGGGCGAAGCCAGTTTATTTGCCAGCATATAGCTCAGCGCACTGCCCAGATTTTCATGCTTGAGTAGCGTGGCGTGATAAAAACTGGCCAACATAGGCTCACAGTCAGCTAAAGCGCGGGCTTCAGCTTTAATATTCTTCCAGACGATTTCCAGTTCTTCACACGGCATGGCTTACTCCAGACGGGCAGAAAACGACCAACCCGTTCTGTGCGGGTTGGGTCGTTTATGCAAACAGTTCCTTACGGCTAGTGGCGACTCAGCTCTTCCTTGCGGGCGCGACCTAATAACGTTAATGCTGCCTCGCGCGCGTTTTTTCCGCAATACAATACTTGATAAATTTCCTCGGTTATTGGCATTTCAACACCAAAACGGTGCGCCAATTCACGAACTTCTTTCGTATTGCGATAGCCTTCGACCACCTGGCCAATCTTATCCTGCGCGCCTTTAACGTCCATGCCCTGGCCAAGCATCATGCCAAAACGACGGTTGCGCGACTGGTTGTCGGTACAGGTCAGCACCAGATCGCCTAAACCCGCCATCCCCATAAAGGTGGCGGGATCGGCGCCAAGCGCTGCGCCAAGCCGCGACATTTCGGTCAGTCCACGCGTGATTAGCGCCGTGCGGGCGTTCGCGCCGAAGCCGATGCCGTCAGACATCCCCGCGCCAATCGCAATCACGTTTTTCACCGCGCCGCCAAGCTGCACGCCGATAAAATCCGCATTGATATAGACGCGAAAACTTTTTCCGCAGTGCAACAGTTGCTGGAGATCGTCGGCAAAGGTCTCATCGGTTGAGGCCAGCGAGATTGCCGTCGGCAAACCCGCCGCCAGCTCTTTAGCGAACGTCGGACCGGAAATCACCGCCAGCGGGATTTGATCGCCTAACGCCTCGCGAGCGACATCCTGCAACAGGCGCCCCGTTTCCGCTTCCAGGCCTTTGGTCGCCCATACCAGACGCGCATCCGGACGCATCAGCGGTTTAATCTGCCGCAGCACGTCGCTGAAAACATGGCTTGGCACCACCACCAGAATGTTACGACTGGCCGCCAGCGCGGTTGCTAAGTCGCTTTCCAGGTGTAACGTATCGGGAAAAGGCACATCGGGAAGGAACGCGACGTTGCAGCGATCGTGCTCCAGGGTCGCGATATGTTTTGGGTCGTGGCCCCACAGGACAACCTGGTGGCCGTTTCTCGCCAGAGTGATGGCGAGAGCGGTGCCGTACGAGCCGGCACCGATGACTGTCATTGACGCATTACTTTGGTTCATCAGGCATCCTGATGTTCTTCAGTACCTTCGCCAGCCTGCTGCTGCAAATAGTTCATGAACAGCGCATCAAAGTTGACCGGCGCAAGGTTCAGTTGCGGGAACGTACCGCGTGAAACCAGGCTGGTGATGCACTCGCGAGCATACGGGAACAGAATGTTCGGGCAGTATGCGCCCAGGCAATGCGCCATCTGAGTACCTTCAATACCGCTGATGGAGAAAATACCGGCCTGCTGAACTTCGCACAGGAACGCGGTTTCTTCCCCCAGGGAAGCCGTTACGGTAACACGCAGCACAACTTCATAAACGTCATCCGCCAGTTGGGAAGATGCCGTATCAAGATCCAGTTTAACCTCTGGCTGCCAATCTTTCTGGAAAACATGCGGTGCGTTTGGCGCTTCGAAAGAAACATCCTTGGTATAGATACGTTGGATCTGGAAAGCCATTTCAGTGTTATTTTGTTCTGACATGTGTAAAACCCTTTAGTGTTGTCCTTAAATACTTGAGTACGCCTTAACGCAACAGCGGATCCAGTCCACCACGCGCATCCAGCGCATACAAGTCGTCACAACCGCCAATGTGCTGTGCATCAATAAAAATTTGCGGAACCGTCGTTCGGCCACTACGTTTGATCATCTCTTCACGCTTCACGGCGTCGCCGTCAATCGCAATTTCCTGGAAACTCACGCCCTTGCTGTTTAACAGCGCCTTTGCACGATGGCAAAACGGGCAGGTTGCTTTGGTGTAGATTTCAATATTGGCCATGACTTCGCTCCTGTTTTTTTACCCGATGGATTTCATGTCGACGCAAAGGCAAGTCATTCCCCTTGCGCCATGAAAACGACGGGTAATCACTTACCGCGCACCAGAGGCAGATTCTCGCCGCTCCAGCCTGCTACGCCTTCTTTCAACACAAAGACCTTTTCAAAGCCGGCTTTTGTCAGCGCGTTAGCGGATTCCTGGCACTGCATACCAGAACCGTCGACCACGATAATCGGCTTGTCTTTGTGCTTTTCCAGTTCGCCAACATTGTTGGCTTTGATTTCGCTCGGCAGCAAATTGGTCGCGCCAGCGATATGGCCTTTACGGAAATCGTCACGTTGACGTAAATCCACAACAACGGCGTCCTCTTTGTTGATAAGGCGCGTGGCTTCGCCGCGTGTAATCACCTTAACTTTTGAAGTCAGACCTTTGAACGTGGTAAATAAAACCGCCACCAGTAACGCAATCCAGGCGATACTCAGTATGGGATGACGGCCAACAAATTGCATAATTTCTTGCATGGGGGGTAACAACTCCCGACGTAGTGATTAAAAAACCAGGAAAGGAGTATACCTGCGCAGTGGCGCAAATACAGCCAGAGCGTGCACTGGAATGCATTTTTGCGGGGCGCTACGAAAAAAAATCACGCTATTACTTGCCTTCTCACGCCAGCGCGATCCCTTTCTTTGATCTTCTGAGGCTATTTTATCGATTCAGCTGTAGTAAAATTACGCAATTATTTTGTCTATTGAGTATGAGGTTGTCGCAATGTCGGTTTCTAAAAAACCTATGGTACTGGTGATTCTGGATGGCTACGGCTACCGTGAAGAACAGCAGGATAACGCTATCTTAAACGCCAAAACCCCGGTGATGGATGCTCTGTGGGCAAAACGTCCGCATACCCTGATCGACGCATCCGGTCTGGAAGTGGGTCTGCCTGACCGCCAGATGGGCAACTCCGAAGTGGGCCACGTTAACCTGGGTGCAGGTCGCATCGTTTATCAGGACCTGACGCGTCTGGACGTTGAAATTAAAGAGCGTACTTTCTTTGCTAACCCAGTCCTGACCAATGCGGTAGACCAGGCGAAAAACGCCGGTAAAGCGGTTCATATTATGGGTCTGCTGTCCGCGGGCGGCGTCCACAGCCACGAAGATCACATTATGGCGATGGTGGAACTGGCCGCAGAGCGAGGCGCAGAAAAAATCTATCTGCACGCCTTCCTCGACGGTCGCGACACGCCGCCGCGCAGCGCTGAAGCCTCGCTGAAAAAATTCGAAGACAAATTCGCCGCGCTGGGCAAAGGCCGCGTGGCGTCTATCGTCGGTCGTTACTACGCTATGGACCGCGACAACCGTTGGGATCGCGTGGAAAAAGCGTATGATCTGATGACCCTGGCGCAGGGCGAATTCCAGGCAGATACCGCTGTGGCTGGCCTGCAGGCCGCTTACGCTCGTGATGAAAACGATGAGTTTGTCAAAGCGACCGTTATCCGCGCCGAGGGCCAGGCTGATGCGGCGATGGAAGACGGCGACACGCTGATTTTCATGAACTTCCGCGCTGACCGCGCGCGCGAAATTACCCGCGCTTTCGTTAACGCTGATTTCGACGGCTTTGCGCGTAAGAAAGTGGTTAATCTGAACTTCGTGATGCTGACCGAATACGCTGCCGACATCAAAACTGCCGTTGCCTACCCACCAGCGTCGCTGGCGAATACCTTTGGCGAATGGATGGCGAAAAACGACAAAACTCAGCTGCGTATTTCCGAAACGGAAAAATATGCGCACGTAACCTTTTTCTTTAACGGCGGCGTAGAAGAACCGTTTGCTGGTGAAGAGCGCATTCTGATCAACTCCCCGAAAGTGGCCACTTATGACCTGCAACCGGAAATGAGCTCTGCAGAATTGACTGAAAAATTGGTCGCGGCGATCGAAAGCGGTAAGTACGACACCATCATTTGTAACTATCCAAACGGCGATATGGTCGGTCATACCGGCGTGATGGAAGCCGCCATCAAAGCGGTGGAAGCGTTGGATAACTGCATTGAACAGGTAACAAAAGCGGTTGAGTCCGTTGGTGGACAACTGTTGATTACCGCGGACCACGGCAACGCGGAGCAGATGCGCGATCCGGCGACCGGTCAGGCGCATACCGCCCACACCAACCTGCCGGTGCCGCTGATTTATGTCGGCGAGAAAAACGTGAAGGCGGTCGAAGGCGGCAAACTTTCAGACATTGCGCCTACCATGCTGTCGCTGATGGGGATGGAAATCCCGCAAGAGATGACTGGTAAGCCGCTGTTCATCGTGGAATAATCCCTCCCCATGAGGGGAAAGGCGATTAACACCATTCAACAGGCCGTGAAACCAAGAACGTTTTCAGTCAGGCCTTTGTTCTACGCCAGCGTACTTAGCGCTGGCGTATTGTTGTGCGCCTTTTCCGCCCACGCGGATGACCGCGATCAACTCAAATCTATTCAGGCCGATATCGCCGCGAAAGAACGCGACGTACGCCAGCAGCAGCAACAACGCGCCAGCCTCCTGGCACAACTGAAAGCCCAGGAAGAGGCCATCTCGGCCGCAGCACGTAAGCTGCACGAAACGCAAAGCACCCTGGATCAGTTAAACGCGCAAATTGATGAGATGAACGCCTCAATTGCCAAACTGGAGCAGCAAAAAGCCAGCCAGGAGCGTAATCTTGCCGCGCAGTTGGACGCCGCTTTCCGCCAGGGCGAACACACCGGCATTCAGCTTATTCTTAGCGGAGAAGAAAGCCAGCGTGGGCAACGCCTGCAGGCCTACTTCGGCTATCTGAACCAGGCGCGCCAGGAGACTATCGCCGAGCTGAAACAGACTCGCGAACAGGTCGCCACGCAAAAAGCCGAGCTGGAAGAGAAGCAAAGCCAACAACAAACGTTGCTGTATGAGCAGCGCGCCCAGCAGGCGAAGCTGGAGCAGGCGCGTAATGAACGTAAGAAAACGCTTGCCGGACTGGAGTCGTCTATTCAGCAAGGCCAGCAACAGTTAAGCGAACTACGCGCCAACGAATCACGCCTACGCAACAGTATCGCGCGGGCGGAAGCGGCGGCCAAAGCGCGAGCGGAGCGTGAAGCCCGCGAAGCGCAGGCGGTACGCGATAAGCAGCAGGAAGCCTCGCGTAAAGGCAGCACCTATAAGCCGACGGAAAGCGAGCGTTCGCTAATGTCCCGCACCGGCGGTCTGGGCGCGCCACGCGGTCAGGCATACTGGCCGGTACGCGGCCCGATATTACATCGCTATGGCGAACGGCTGCAGGGTGAGCTACGTTGGAAGGGGATGGTGATCGGCGCGTCGGAAGGCACCGAGGTCAAAGCCATCGCCGACGGCAGGGTGATTCTGGCGGACTGGCTGCAAGGCTATGGCCTGGTGGTGGTCGTGGAGCATGGTAAAGGTGATATGAGCCTTTACGGCTATAACCAGAGCGCGCTGGTCAGCGTAGGCGCGCAGGTGCGCGCCGGACAACCTATCGCCCTTGTGGGCAGTAGCGGCGGTCAGGGCAGACCTTCGCTTTATTTCGAAATTCGTCGCCAGGGTCAGGCCGTCAATCCACAGCCGTGGTTGGGAAGATAAGTTTTGCCTCAGTTTCGTCGCTCCATTCTCACGCTGGCCACTTTGCTGGCGTTTGCACATCCCGTTTTCGCTGGCAAGCTCGCCATCGTGATTGATGATTTTGGCTATCGCCCGCATACGGAAAACCAGGTTCTGGCGCTGCCGCCAAACATCTCCGTCGCCGTACTGCCCAACGCGCCGCACGCGCGCGAAATGGCAACTAAAGCGCACAATAGCGGGCATGAGGTGTTAATCCACCTGCCGATGGCGCCGCTAAGCAAACAGCCGCTGGAGAAGGATACGCTGCGACCAGATATGAGCAGCGATGAGATCGAGCGCATTATCCGCGAGGCGGTAAACAACGTGCCGTATGCCGTCGGGCTTAATAACCACATGGGCAGTGCAATGACTTCCAGCCTGTTCGGTATGCAAAAAGTTATGCAGGCGCTGGAACATTACAATCTCTATTTTCTCGACAGCATGACGATTGGCAATAGCCAGGCGATGCGCGCGGCATCCGGTACGGGTGTGAAAGTGATCAAGCGCAAAGTGTTCCTCGACGATACGCAAAACGAGGCGGATATTCGCCGTCAGTTTAATCGCGCTATCGAACTGGCCCGTCGCAACGGTTCCGCTATCGCGATTGGACATCCGCATCCCGCAACGGTTCGCGTGCTGCAACAGATGGTTTATCGCCTGCCGGCGGATATCACCCTGGTACGCCCAGGCAGCCTGCTCAACGAACCGCAGGTAGATACGTCCCGACCTGGTGTAACGCCGCAGAAAATTGACGCACCGCGCAATCCCTTCCGCGGCGTGAAGATGTGCAAGCCGAAAAAACCGCTGCAACCGGTCTACGCTACGCGCTTTTTCAGCGTCATCGGCGAGAGCATTACGCAAAGTTCCGTGGTTGTCTGGTTTCAGCATCAGTGGCAAGGCTGGGGGAAAATCGCCGCGCCTAAAAACGTGAGCGCTAAGACAGATTGAGCGCCTTACGGGCCATACGACGGTGCGACAAGGTTTTGTCGCGCCATTGCCACAGCCGGAAAGACCAGAGCAGCGTCTGATAAGCCGCTTTCGCGCTGCGTACGTTAGCCATCATCCGTCTATACATGCCAGAAGTAAAAATTTCGGCAATCATACGCTGGCGGGTCAAAATATCAGGCTCTTTACGTACCGCATGACAAACGCGTAACGCTTCCCAGGTAATTTGCTGGCGAAATTCCGGGTAAATCGGAATACGACAGGCATAATCACGATTGAGCTTTTCTAATAACCGCGTAATTTTAATATAATGCCGCTGATAATTAAGATTTTTATTGCCTTGTCTTTGCAAACGGCTTACCGAATTATCATGCAGGAAATATTTATATAATGATTGTTCGGTATAACGTACGCGCGTGGCATTAAACATAACTTCCGTCGACCATAATATGTCCTGATGATGTAGTCCGGGAGCGAAAGTAATATTGTTATCGGTAATTAACGCGCGTCGATAAACGCCCATCCAGACAACATGCGTCCAGCGTCGCGAGGCCAACGCCATACGCAACCAATCCGGTCCGCTTAATACCCCGGTGGAACGCAGACGATCGGTCGGAATAGATTGCCAGGCGTGCCCGGTTTTTCGGACGCACCAGTCCGCATTACACTGCGCAACGTCCAGATCATCGTTAAGCGCCATAGTCATCAGCGTTTCATACATCTTCGGGTAGACCTGGTCATCCGCATCGACAAAGGCGACATAATCGCCGGTCGCCGCTTGCAGGCCAAGATTACGGGCGACAGATGCGCCAGCATTGGCCTGATGAAGCAGTCGAACATGTGGGTAATGTTCCGCGTAATGTTTTGCTATCTCAACGGAATGATCCGTCGATCCATCATTCACAATAATAATTTCCAGCGCCGACCACGTTTGCGCGATTAACGACGCCATGCAAGCATTAAAATCCGCTCCCGCATTATATAACGGGACAATGATACTCACTTTGGTTTTACTATTTTTCATAACGATTACCAGAAAAACCTTAATTTACCCTGCCTTTATACTGTGGCTCTATTAAGAAACTATTAAGCCGCCATAATTAATTTTTACAGTAAAAAGCAAGCACAAAACTCAGAGTAGAGCGTGACGTTAGCGAGTAAAATAAGAGTAAAGCGCAATTACGAATGCTTGATGTCTATGACAATTCTTTACGGCTTTCCAGATTTTCCCTAACAAAAAAGGTTGGCGAATGACACCAACCTTTTACGATGAAACGTATATCAGACCCGATAAAATTATCGGGTCTCTATACCCTTCATACTTCAAGTTGCTTATGTGTTGGCTACGGATTACTCGGCCCATCCATGGGCCTCGCCCTGACGGGCCGTCGCAAGCGACGTTCAAATCTGCTCCCGGCAGATTTGTCGTTCACCCCAGTCATATAGTTATCTATGCTCCTGGGGACTCACTCCCTTGCCGCCTTTAAGCAACTCGAATTATTTTGGGTATATACATATTAATCCCAGCTCAGAATAACTTTTCCTGACTGGCCTGAACGCATGGCATCAAAACCTTTCTGGAAATCATCAATAGAGAAACGATGGGTGATAATCGGTGACAGATCCAGACCGGACTGGATCAGCGCCGCCATTTTGTACCACGTTTCGAACATCTCACGACCATAAATACCTTTAATGAACAAGCCCTTAAAGATGACTTTTGTCCAGTCGATAGACATATCTGATGGCGGAATCCCCAGCATCGCAATACGACCGCCGTGATTCATGGTGTCCAGCATGGTACGAAACGCCGGCGGCGCGCCGGACATCTCCAGACCCACATCGAATCCTTCGGTCATTCCCAGCTCCGCCATGACGTCGTTCAGGCTCTCTTTCGCGACGTTGACCGCGCGGGTGACGCCCATTTTGCGCGCCAGCTCCAGACGGTATTCATTGACGTCAGTAATCACCACATGACGCGCGCCAACATGTTTCGCCACCGCGGCGGCCATTACGCCGATTGGCCCCGCCCCCGATACCAGTACATCTTCGCCGACAAGATCGAAAGACAGCGCCGTATGCACCGCATTACCAAACGGGTCGAAAATAGAGGCTAAATCATCAGAAATGTTATCCGGGATTTTAAACGCATTGAACGCCGGGATGACCAGATATTCCGCGAAGCAGCCGGGACGGTTGACGCCCACGCCGGTGGTGTTGCGACACAGGTGAGTACGACCACCACGGCAGTTGCGGCAATGACCGCAGGTGATATGACCTTCGCCGGAGACGCGATCGCCGATTTTAAAGCCTTTCACTTCCTGACCGATGCCGACCACTTCGCCGACATATTCATGCCCCACGACCATCGGAACCGGGATGGTTTTTTGCGACCAGTCATCCCAGTTATAGATGTGAACGTCAGTACCGCAGATGGCTGTTTTACGGATTTTAATCAGCAAATCGTTATGGCCGACTTCCGGTTCCGGAACGTCGGTCATCCAGATGCCCTCTTCCGCTTTCAGTTTGGATAACGCTTTCATCTTACATCCTCAGGCAATCACGCCCAGTTGTTTACCAATACGCGTGAACGCGTCTACCGCACGCGTAATTTGCTCAGGCGTATGCGCCGCAGACATCTGGGTACGAATACGCGCCTGACCTTTTGGTACGACCGGATAGAAGAAACCGGTAACGTAAATGCCCTCTTTTTGCAGTTCGCGGGCAAATTTCTGCGCGACAACCGCATCTCCCAGCATTACCGGGATGATGGCGTGATCCGCGCCTGCCAGCGTAAATCCCGCGGCAGACATCTGCTCACGGAACTGCCGGGCGTTCGCCCACAAGCGATCGCGCAGTTCTGCGCCCGCTTCCACCATCTCCAACACTTTAATAGAAGCCGCCACGATTGCCGGCGCCAGGGAGTTGGAGAACAGATATGGGCGGGAACGCTGACGCAACCACTCAACGACCTCTTTACGCGCCGCGGTATAACCGCCGGATGCGCCGCCTAACGCTTTGCCCAGCGTACCGGTAATAATATCTACGCGGCCCATTACGTCGCAGTATTCATGGGAACCGCGACCGTTTTCGCCGACAAAGCCTACCGCGTGAGAATCATCAACCATCACCAGCGCATCGTATTTATCGGCCAGATCACAGACGCCTTTCAGATTGGCGATGACGCCATCCATTGAGAACACCCCGTCGGTGGCGATCAGGACATGACGCGCGCCGGCCTCACGCGCCTCTTTCAGCCGCGCTTCCAGCTCTGCCATATCGTTGTTGGCATAGCGATAGCGCTTCGCTTTACACAAACGCACGCCGTCAATGATAGACGCGTGGTTCAGCGCGTCGGAGATAATGGCGTCTTCCGCGCCCAGCAACGTCTCAAACAAGCCGCCGTTAGCGTCGAAACAGGAGGAATACAGAATCGCATCTTCCATGCCGAGGAAGCTTGCCAGCTTTTGCTCCAGCGCTTTGTGACTGTCCTGGGTGCCGCAGATAAAACGCACGGACGCCATACCGAAACCGTGGCTGTCCATGCCCGCTTTTGCGGCATTAATCAGCTCAGGGTGATTCGCCAGCCCGAGATAGTTATTGGCGCAAAAGTTAATAACGTGGCTTCCATCCGCCACGGTGATATCCGCCTGCTGCGCAGACGTAATAATGCGCTCTTCTTTAAACAATCCTTCCGCTCGGGCGGTTTCCAGATCGTTGGTTAACTGTTTGTAAAAATCCCCACGCATTGCGATTCTCCAGACTGGGCAAATTTCAGCACATATTACCCAAAGCGATACGTTGATACGAGATGACGCGTCATCACTTCTTTAAAATGCAGCATAAATCACGCGTATCCTCACGGGTTATCAGTGAATGGATGAATAGTGTTATGATAAGAGCATTCATGTCTGAGACAGTCTCTGACACCATAATTCAAAGGTTACAGTTATGATCATCGTTACCGGCGGCGCGGGCTTTATCGGCAGCAATATCGTTAAAGCCCTGAATGATAAAGGTATCACCGATATTCTGGTGGTGGATAACCTGAAAGACGGCACCAAGTTTGTAAACCTGGTGGATCTGAACATTGCTGACTATATGGATAAGGAAGATTTCCTGATCCAGATTATGTCCGGAGAAGAGCTCGGCGATATCGAAGCTATTTTCCATGAAGGCGCCTGCTCTTCCACCACCGAGTGGGACGGCAAGTATATGATGGATAATAACTATCAATACTCCAAAGAGCTGCTGCACTATTGTCTTGAGCGCGAAATCCCGTTCCTCTATGCCTCTTCTGCCGCCACCTATGGCGGTCGCACGTCTGATTTCATCGAATCGCGCGAATACGAAAAACCGCTTAACGTTTACGGCTATTCTAAATTCCTGTTTGATGAATATGTGCGCCAGATCCTGCCAGAAGCGAACTCGCAGATTGTCGGTTTCCGCTATTTCAACGTCTATGGACCACGTGAAGGCCATAAAGGCAGCATGGCAAGCGTGGCATTTCATCTGAATACACAGTTAAACAACGGCGAAAGCCCGAAACTGTTTGAAGGCAGCGAAAACTTCAAGCGCGACTTCGTTTACGTGGGCGATGTGGCCGCCGTTAACCTGTGGTTCCTGGAAAGCGGCAAGTCCGGCATCTTTAACCTGGGCACAGGCCGCGCGGAATCTTTCCAGGCCGTCGCCGACGCGACGCTGGCATACCATAAAAAAGGCAGCATTGAATACATTCCGTTCCCGGATAAGCTGAAAGGCCGCTATCAGGCGTTTACGCAGGCGGATTTAACCAATCTACGCAACGCGGGCTACGACAAACCCTTTAAGACCGTCGCCGAAGGCGTCACGGAGTATATGGCCTGGCTGAACCGCGACGCGTAAGTATGAAAATTTTGGTCATTGGCCCGTCCTGGGTGGGCGACATGATGATGTCGCAAAGTCTCTATCGCACGCTTAAAGCGCGCTATCCCCAGGCGATAATCGACGTGATGGCGCCAGCCTGGTGCCGTCCGTTGTTATCGCGTATGCCGGAAGTTAACGAGGCGATACCCATGCCGCTGGGCCACGGCGCGCTGGAAATCGGCGAGCGCCGCAGATTGGGCCATAGCCTGCGAGAGAAGCGCTACGATCGCGCCTGGGTGTTGCCAAATTCGTTTAAATCGGCGCTGATTCCTTTCTTTGCCAATATCCCGCACCGTACCGGCTGGCGCGGCGAAATGCGCTATGGCCTGCTGAACGATGCGCGCGTCCTTGATAAGGACGCTTGGCCACTGATGGTGGAGCGCTACGTGGCGCTGGCTTATGACAAGGGCGTGATGCGCACGGCGAAAGATCTGCCGCAGCCGCTACTCTGGCCGCAGCTCCAGGTTAGCGAGGGTGAAAAGTCGCTGATGTGCAGCGACTTTTCACTATCTTCTGAACGTCCTCTGATCGGCTTTTGCCCCGGCGCGGAATTTGGCCCGGCAAAACGTTGGCCGCACTATCACTACGCCGAACTGGCAAAGCAGCTCATTAACGAAGGGTATCAGGTCGTACTGTTTGGCTCGGCAAAAGACCATGAAGCCGGAAATGAGATCCTGGCGGCGCTGAATAGCGAGCAGCAGGCATGGTGTCGCAACCTGGCGGGGGAAACCCAGCTGGAACAGGCCGTCATTCTGATAGCCGCCTGTAAAACCATCGTCACCAACGATTCCGGACTGATGCACGTCGCGGCGGCGCTCGACCGCCCGCTGGTCGCCTTGTATGGCCCAAGTAGCCCGGATTTCACGCCGCCGCTGTCTCATAAGGCCCGGGTGATTCGTCTCATTACGGGTTATCACAAAGTGCGTAAAGGTGATACGGCGCAAGGCTATCACCAGAGCCTGATCGATATCACGCCGCAGCGGGTTCTGGAAGAGCTTCATTCGCTGTTGTCGGAAGAGGGCGTTTAATGCGGGTTTTGATCGTTAAAACATCATCAATGGGCGACGTATTACATACCCTGCCTGCGCTTACCGACGCGCAACAGGCGATTCCGGGGATTCAATTTGATTGGGTTGTCGAAGAAGGGTTTGCGCAAATTCCGTCCTGGCACAGTGCTGTCGATCGCGTGATTCCCGTCGCTATTCGCCGTTGGCGCAAAGCCTGGTTTTCCGCGCCCATTAAAGCGGAACGCACAGCCTTTCATCGGGCGGTATGCGCATACCAATACGACGCTGTGATTGATGCGCAGGGGCTGGTAAAAAGCGCGGTGCTGGTGACGCGTCTGGCGCATGGGATAAAGCACGGTATGGACTGGAGTACCGCCCGCGAACCGCTGGCCAGCCTGTTTTATAACCGTAAACACCATATCGCAAAGCAACAACATGCGGTTGAACGGACGCGCGAGCTGTTCGCCAAAAGCCTAGGATACGATAAACCGCAATCGCAGGGCGATTATGCCATCGCAAAACATTTTCTGCATTGCCAGCAGGCGGTTAGCGATCCGTATGCGGTGTTTTTACATGCCACGACCCGCGATGATAAACACTGGCCGGAAGCAAACTGGCGCGAGCTTATCGGTATGGTGGGCAACACCGGATTACGGATAAAACTTCCCTGGGGCGCGCCTCATGAGGAGGCCCGGGCTAAACGACTGGCCGAAGGCTTTGACTATGTGGATGTGTTACCGCGCATGAGCCTGGAGGAGGTCGCCAGAGTGCTGGCTGGCGCAAAATTTGTCGTATCGGTTGATACCGGCCTGAGCCATCTCACCGCCGCGCTCGACAGACCGAATATTACGCTATATGGCCCAACGGACCCTGGGTTAATTGGAGGTTATGGGAAGAACCAAATGGCATGCTGCTCACCAGAACAGAACTTGGCGAATTTAGATGCCACAAGCGTATTTGGAAAGATTCATTAAAGAGACTCTGTCTCATCCCAAACCTATTGTGGAGAAAAGATGCTAACCACATCATTAACGTTAAATAAAGAGAAATGGAAGCCGATCTGGAATAAAGCGCTGGTTTTTCTTTTTGTTGCCACGTATTTTCTGGATGGTATTACGCGTTATAAACATTTGATAATCATACTTATGGTTATCACCGCGATTTACCATGTCTCACGCTCACCGAAAAGTTTTTCTCCTCTTTTCAAAAATAGCGTATTTTATAGCGTAGCAGTATTATCATTAATCCTTGTTTATTCCATACTCATATCGCCAGATATGAAAGAAAGTTTCAAGGAATTTGAAAATACGGTACTGGAGGGTTTCTTATTATATACTTTATTAATTCCCGTACTATTAAAAGATGAAACAAAAGAAACGGTTGCGAAAATAGTACTTTTCTCCTTTTTAACAAGTTTAGGACTTCGCTGCCTTGCAGAGAGTATTCTGTATATCGAGGACTATAATAAAGGGATTATGCCATTCATAAGCTATGCGCATCGACATATGTCCGATTCCATGGTTTTCTTATTTCCAGCATTATTGAATATTTGGCTGTTTAGAAAAAATGCAATTAAGTTGGTTTTTTTGGTGCTTAGCGCTATCTACCTTTTCTTTATCCTGGGAACCCTATCGCGAGGGGCATGGTTGGCGGTGCTTATAGTAGGTGTTCTGTGGGCAATACTGAACCGCCAATGGAAGTTAATAGGAGTTGGTGCCATTTTATTAGCCATTATCGGCGCTTTGGTTATCACTCAACATAATAACAAACCAGACCCAGAACATTTACTGTATAAATTACAGCAGACAGATAGCTCATATCGTTATACTAACGGAACCCAGGGCACCGCGTGGATACTGATTCAGGAAAACCCGATCAAGGGCTACGGCTATGGTAATGATGTGTATGATGGTGTTTATAATAAACGCGTTGTCGATTATCCAACGTGGACCTTTAAAGAATCTATCGGTCCGCATAATACCATTCTGTACATCTGGTTTAGTGCAGGCATATTGGGTCTGGCGAGCCTGGTCTATTTATATGGCGCTATCATCAGGGAAACAGCCAGCTCTACCTTCAGGAAAGTAGAGATAAGCCCCTACAATGCTCATCTCTTGCTATTTTTATCTTTCGTCGGTTTTTATATCGTTCGTGGCAATTTTGAACAGGTCGATATTGCTCAAATTGGTATCATTACTGGTTTTCTGCTGGCGCTAAGAAATAGATAAAAAAACGCGCTGATACTTATTACGGTATCAGCGCGTTTTTCATCATCAGAACTCAATCACTTATCAAACCAGCTTTTCATTTGTTCCTCGAAACGCTGCGCTACATTTTCCCAACTGTATTTTGAAAACACCAGGGATTTTGCTTTTTCGGCAATCTGGTGGCGTTCCTTATCAGCAAGCGCACGGTTAATATCATTAATTATACTGTCGCTCGACATAGGCTCTGCGAGGTGATAGCCCGTTATGCCATCTAACACAAATTCGCTAATCCCCCCTTTTTTGCTGGCAAGAACCGCTTTTCCTGCTGCCATCGCTTCTACAGCCACCATGCAAAATGCTTCTTCAACCTGAGATGGCACAATAACCAGATCGGCTATATGATAGAAGTTATGCATCTGGTCAGGAGATTGCCCCCCAGCCATAATACAATCAGTTCCAATCTCTTTTGCGGCGTCCAGTACTTTCTTTTGATACTCTGCTTTTTCACCCTTGCGGCTTGCATAAGGATCGCCAACAACGACAAGTTTAATATTACTTCTTAAGGTACGTAATTTTTTGAACGCCTGCAAAAGCAACAGGATGCCTTTATCAGGCGAAATTCTCCCGGCATATAAGAGAACGGTGGCATCTTCCGCAATATTTAATTGCTGACGGAGGTTATTTTGTGGGTTTCTTTTATAAGTCTCAGCACAAAAACCATTAGGCACAATACTAACAGCAGCGGCGGGCAATCTTTCTTCATAAAACGCTTTAAGAAACTGACTGGGCACGATAATTTTTGCATCCTTATCAGGAAGTTCTGGTTCAAATGCGTTATGCATGTGCATAACAAGTTTTGCATTCGGATTGCGCTCTCTGATCTGCCGATACAGTTTCATACTATTATGAATAACAATGACGCTATCTTCCTGGGTAGTCACTTTATCTCTAATATTAAGGACGCGCTGGGAATAGGGTAGTGGGTCGAGACGAGTCCATTTCTGAAAAAGACGCTTATAAACTTTACTAAACCCGATGTAATGAATATCACAGTTATCGTTTATTTTATTATATTCAGGATAGCCAGCATTCTTTATACAAGCAATAGCATTCGGTATTGATAGTCGTTTTGCAACCTGGTAAATCCAGGTTTCTACCGCAGCCGCGCCACGTGGAGGAATTGAAAATATAGGAGTAACAGTAAATATGATTTTTTTAATCATAATAGCTATAATCCAGAATAGTTAACTTTATAGAAAAAGAAATGTTATAGAAAAAGAAATGCGTGCCGAAGCAACTCAAAACAATGATGTATCTAGTGTCTAGACAATTTTATCGTAATATATTTCATCCTCAAGTTCCGAGGCTGTAATATATGGAATAATATCGTAATGAATTGCAGTATCATCTGATAAATTAAAGATATTTAAATCACTCACATTTTTTCTCATAAAAGTAAAAAATGGCAGTATTTTAAACAGGTCTTTACTAAGCTCAGATGGCATAGGGCTGGTAGATTCGTCATAGAAACGTGGGCAACTCCCTGTTAAGTCAAGCCCAGAACATATAATACGGCCATACTTGAGGGAATAAGCAACCTGAATAGCGGTATAAGCAATAGTATGGCAAGAGCAATACCCGATGCTGATATCCTTGCAAAATCCAGCCAGTCGTCCTCTTTTCGAAAGAGGAACTGAAATAAGTAATGCTTTATGAACCCGCTTGAGGATATTAAATTTAATTTTCTTTAAAAAGCCCCCTTTTTCTCGGCGATAAAAGGAGCGAATAATTAAACACTTTTCTTCAATATATTTTTGATCATCCACTGAAGCCTGTTCATACACATCAAGATTGACGATAGTGAACTGACTGTTACGGCTAAAGTTATAAAAATCTTCGCGCCGGCGATGGAGGAAGCGAACATCCGTCAGAAGGTACAAAAATGGCTTGACGTTATTGTTTAGCAAATATTGAACAGAACCATTGACTGCAATGACATCTTTCATTCGTAACAAGGACAGCGGCGTCTTTCTGGACGTAGGACCAGAAAGAAAAATAATACAATCTTCAGCCGTTCTTTTCGCAATAAGTTGCAGAACATCGGCGTGAGTTATGAAGTTAACGCTGCCCATAAAAAACTCGTATGTTTATCATGCAACCTATAAATAAATGTTATATTCAATAACTAATATTACATCTCAAATTCTCTCAAGTATGTCATAACGCTGCAGCAAATAAAAGTCAGTCAGTCCCTTAAATTAAACCAAACGTGCTACATTGATCAGCGCTTTTCCTTACCCTTAATACGACGCAAGAAATTTCGAAGTTTTTTCTTATAAATCAATAAGTAAAATCCGATATCTCTCACATTATTTTTGATACCATAATGTCTTTCTAAATCAATACGATCCTTTGCTTTTCGTTGTCTGGAAGGTCTTTTTCCGGACAAATCGATAATTCTGATCTCATTGCCTTGTAGGATAAAGTTACCTTTATGGGGATCGCCCGAAACCATACCATGCTGATGCAGAGAATATATCGACTGTTTGATTTTCCCTCTCACTTCGTCAGAAATTTCTGGCATATCAACAAGTTCAATACCTTCAATATACTCAATTATCATCACGTATGTTTTTACATAGCGTAATGTTTTAATTTCCGCCAGCAGGTAAAAATCATTAAGCGCCGCAAACCCTTCACGCCGCACGCGATCTGTCTGATGAAAAAGCTTTTCGTAGTAATCTCCTTTTACTAACGATTTGAAAAATCGTTCAGTATTTTTTACTTTTGGACTAAATACTTTGAGAATATATTTTCCGTAGTTTGTATTAATCAATACAACTTTTGTATCTTCTATATTACGGAAGACTTTAATAACCTGATGATTATAAGATAGAAAATCTTTGAATATCTCAATGTATTTTTCACCGTCTTTTTTGACAAAGACGGTATAGTTTTTAACCTTTTTTTCAATAATCATAATGGAGATTTAGGGAAGGGAATTATTTTTGGAAAAGTTTACGATAAAGATATGCGCTTCCAGCCAGAAGGCCTTTAAAATAATGCCCCTGCACGAGAAGATGTTTATATCGCTTCTTAAATTCGACTATGGTACGCGCATCTTTTGCGGGAAAATCCTTCCAGGGCGAGTTCAGTCGTGCATTTTTATAATAGATAACTGAAGGATAATTTGCCCAGGCATGCCATGGTTTTGTAGCGCCCGTATAATGAATTAAAATAGTATTATCATTAATTATATTGCTATATTTTTTATGTGACTTATCTTTCAACTCACTTTTGATAGTATAAATGGTATTATACGGTCGCGGCAGAAAAATGACTTTGTCCTGTAGGAGAATATTCAAAACATCCTGATCGGGATATTTAAAAGAGTCAGCTTCTTTACCTGCCAGAAGTAAAAATGCCTTTTCAGTTAAGGCATTCTCTTTCCATAATTTCAGGTTAACAAAAACCACGCCGGAGTTAAAATAACCACCTTGTAAATTAAAAGCGCTTAATCTCTCATTTACCTTATTCTGGATGGAATCAACATCTTTTACGACCGCAGCGATCTTCTCTGTCAGATCAAGCTGTAAAAGATCTTGCAAAGATCCTTTGCATACAACATCGGCATCCAAATAAAGTAAGGTGTTTACCTTCTTGCTGAGATAATCGAAAGCAAATAAACGAAAATACATTGCTCTCGACCATACTTTAGTTTGAGGCAATACCTCAAGGCTTTCTACTTTAATAAGATAAAGAGAAATTTTTATGTGATGCTGTACGGCTAAACGCTCTATATACTTTACAAAACACGGGGAGTATGAATCACAAATAATGTGAAAAGCGAGCGGGATATTATTGTTTAATACAACTGAAGCGATTGATACCCCCACACCATCAAGATAGTTTTCATCAACGCCATAAGAAATGTTTAATACGTTATTATCATTATTATTACTTTCATCAAAAACTTTATATTCAGCTATTTCTATCTCAGGAAATGAATCCATTACATCACCTATGGGTTTTATTCAAGAAGTTTACGTTTAAAGTAGGCTATATAGTAATTTATACCCGAAGTATAATGCTTCTGATTAAACATATGCTTTGCCGCATAACGTAATTGATGGCTAGTGACTGGATTTAAAAGTGCACAATGAGACCATGGTGAGTTGCTCTTAGCCTGTAAAAAATATTGTGACACGGGGTAAGCCCCCCAACTATGCCAGGGCTTCGTTGGTCCGATATAATGAACAAATACAGTCTCAGCATCGACTGGATTAATAACTGAATCTTTTAATTCATAGTTAAGACTAAATTGTGTATTAAATTTTTTATCAACAAAACGCGCTTTATTCACTAACAATATATTTAATACATCCTGATCAAGGTGCGTTATGCGCTGTACTACCTCTGGATCTTTTAGCATTTCAATCGCTTTCTTAGAGATATTTTCTGCGGTCCAAAGAGGTATGTTAATTAAAATAAAACCGGCATTAAAATAGCCAGAAACCAGCCCAGGCGTTGCCAGGCTAACCGAGCGCTTAGTCCACCATTCCAACTCGCCTTCAGCAACGACAGCCGCAATCTCATTTTCAGCAAAATTAAGATCAATAAGTTCCTGAATACTCCCCTTACATGCAATATCTGCATCCAGATAAAGTACTCTATCTGTTTTATCTGAAAAATAATCGGCGATAATGAATCTAAAGTATGTTGCATAGGTCCAGTTTTTGGTACTGGGTAGCGATTTTAAGCGCTCACAGTCGATTAGGTAAACAACAATCTGCGTAGCGTACTGTTTTGCTAATGCCTCAAATCGCTGCTGATCTTCAGAGCCAAAGAAATCGGTAAAAACATGGAAAGCTAACGCCTTCTCTGGGTTAGCGAGGAGAACCGATGCAATAGAGACACCACAGCCAAAAAGAAAGTTTTTATCAATCCCATAAGCTATATTAAATTTATCAGCATCACTATGTTGTGCATAGTTATAATCTAAAGTCTGTTGAATGACTTCTTCTTCAAAATATTTTCTGCTCATAGTGATCACTTTTGTAATTTCGAGAATATTGCATTATTAAAATTTTTAAAATATAGCACATCGTAAAATCTCTCAATCGTGCCGGGAATAATATCATGCTGATATTTTACTTCACCAGAAATAACGCGATTAAGGTGTCCTACAAAATCATCTATAGCACCCGGAGTGTAAAGCTCACCATTCAAACCGGGTTTAATCATATCGCGCGGACCAGACATACAATCAGAACTAATACACGGAATTCCATATGACATTGCTTCCAGCAGGGTCATAGGAAATCCCTCAAATGCAGAGGTAAGTAGTAACGCGGTGACATTTTTTATTTTTTGCTGTACGACTTGCCACGGCGCGCTTTGCCAACCATACCAGATCACACGCTGCTCAATACCAAGCTCCCGACTATAGGCCTGGCACTTTTCAAAATCTGAGCCATCACCAATAATATGTAGCTGCCATTCCCCTGTCGTACGAGCTAAGCCATCAAATAAATCTTTAACTCTTTTCTGCCCTTCAAATTTAAGACGCCCTACATAGAGAAATACAGCGGGTTTATCGCGCTCAGGCGGCGGCACAATGACTGTTTTAATAGAGACAGGATTATAAACGACGCTAATATCTTGCGCTGAGATACCCCGTGCCATGATCTGTTCTTTAATACCACTACTGATGGCCAGATGATAATCCGCGTACGTTATACATTCTGCATGTTTTTTATGGTCGAGCGAAAAATGCGGCCACGAGAAAATAGTAAACTGTTTACCACTTTTCTTTCGTGTTTTATTGGCATAAAGACATGAGATGACATCGATACATATCACAATATCCGGTGACGTTTCTTTCAGCCACTGACTAAAATTATAAACATGTTTAGCTCGACGAAGAAAACTTAATTTTATATTTGAGAATGATTGCGCATATTTAATCTCTTTTAGCCATGCTTTATCCATTTTGTCATTACGACAAAAGAAAAACATTTCACAGTTGATCTTCGGAGAGCTATTTTCAAACGTATGGATAACGTTGCTAATAACGGTTTCCATCCCTCCAAAACCGGATACCGCTTCGCCAATAAAAGCTATTTTCATATATACTCCAGAGTTAAAACTTTAATCTAAAGACTTTAGATATTAAATAGCAAAAATAGTAATATAACCCTATAGAGTAATTTTTACCTGACATCTCTCTTTTGTCTTTAAGGCGTATTCAATATCTTTATTATTTTCGATAATGGAATATATTGCCACACCTGCTGGCATTATAAAACCATGATCAAAGCAAAGAGCAATGTCCAGTCTTCTTCCAAAAAAATCATCATGTTGAATTACGTTTTTTTGGTTTGAAATATAACTTTTAATGACAGACATTCTGTCTATCCTTGTCTCACTCATAAATTACTCACTGAGTGCATAATTATTATAATTACAGATTTTTTCTTATTGTTCTTTCTTTAATTCGAGCGGCTTTAACATCCGCCTGATGAATCAACCCCGATTCTTTTTGCAAAATCTCTCGCAGGGGGAGAGAGAAATACTCACGCATAAACCGGAATATATCTCGCTGAGTCAGGCCAATATTCATTGAAGAAAAATAAAGCCCAATTAAATCTTTGTCACGCCAGCGAAGGGGAACGTGCTGACGTATCTGCGCGCGATGCAGGTCAATTACGGAGATTTTTAAATCCTCTTCGCGACCAGTGAAAGGTAAATGCAGAAGAAAGTGGCAAATATAACAGTCGCGATGGTTAATTCCCCCGGCGTGCATTTTACGTACCATAGTCGCAACACGCTTAATGATCATCCACTTCACCTGCGCGTCCGGTGGATTAACAGCCCAGTCAGCACAGTAGTCTTCAAGGCTAATGGTGGGCGTTAAATCTTCGGTGATAATAAATGATGTTCTGGTTAGCGGGTTTACGCCTTTTTCACCAAAACCAACGCCGTGCATCGTATCAACGCCCAGCTCATGTAGACGATGAATGGCGTGCCATTCTCTGTCAGCGCCCAGAACAGGCATACGTAACGAAATCAGGTTCTTCACAATTTCTTTCAGCGAAGTGCCTTTATGCCACTTCAGGAAGTAACTTTTGCCGTCCAGCTCAAACCGCAATGTTCGACGCGTCTCCAGCTCTCTGAACACTTCGCCCTGTAACGTTTTCACTTCCTCAAAAGCATCTTTACCGCGCCATAGTGTGGTTAACGGCGCTTTCAGCTCAACCATCTAAATCACCTGTAATAATATCTGCGGCCTTCTCCGGTAAGCTGTATAAATCCTGGGTATCAGCATAATACCGCGCATTTTCAGCCCAGGCGTTGCGTAAGGAAGGCTGTGTCAGCGCTTTGAGTAAAACCTCATTTAGCGCATCCTGGCGGAATGGTTCAGTCATCGCTTCGCCACAGTTTGCATCCACAATATAATGTGCATAACCGCACACCGCAGTTGTCAGCACCGGCAAACCAGCAGTAATGGCTTCCAGCAAAACAATACCAGCAGCTTCCTGATAGGCTGGGTGCAGTAAAAGGTCGGCTGCCGCCATTAACTCCGCGATATCATTACGTCCGGAGAAAAAATGTACATTCGTGCCGACGCCGCTTCTTTCAGCTAGTGCTGCAAACTTCTTCGGCTTATCCTGCCCGACAACATAGAGCACCGTATTTTGCCGTAAAGATTCGGGTAGCGATGCCAGCGCTTCAATAGAGCGATCCACACCTTTACGGGTGAAGTCAGACCCTACTTGCAACAGTAATTTTTGCTGTTCTGAGATACCATTTTTCTGACGATAAATTTGACGACTGTTCGGGATCTGTTGGCTATATTTTCTGTCCGGGTAAATCCCCGGAGGAAGAATATGGAAACGCTCCGCTTCAGTCTGATAATGTTTTTGGAAGTCAGCAATCTGCTTATTCGTCAGCATTAATAGTTGCGTCTGCTTGCCGTGTTCAAACGTGGCGCGTTCAAAAGCAGCATAATGCCGATAGCGTGATGTCAGGCGATAGAAAAAACCTTTTTCCTGTGCGACTTTTTCGGCGTAACACACGTCTGCGGCGTAATACACATCAAGGCCTGGCATCTTATTGAACCCAACCACCCGATCGACAGGATGGTCGCGCAAATGGTGTTGCACCCAGGCATAATATTCTGCGTTACGACCGTGGTTCGTCCGGGATTTAACCGGCACGCGGATTAATTCAAAGTTATCCGGGCATTCCCCTTCCCATGACTGAGTATAAACACGAACCTGATGCCCTCGCGCCGCCACGGTTTGGGCAATGCGCATAAAATCACGCTGCAGACCGCCAAAAGGAAAATACTTATATAAGCAAAAGGCAACTCTCATAGCAGGCTGTCCAAATCTATGGCGCGTGCCTCATGCGGCAGCATTTTTTCCGTCGCGGCGATAACATCTTCAGCCGGAATCACGGAAAGGTATTTTTTATTACGATCAAGCTCATGCCGTTCAGGCATCGGCTGATAATTTCCTGCCCAAAACTGAATGATGTCGTCGGTCCAGGGACGCCAGAACACATGATCCGTCGCGCCGAAAAGGCAAATGACCGGCGTTTTGACTGCTGCGGCAATATGACCAGGGGCCGAATCAACGCCGATAAAGAGATCCGCATGGTCAATCAACGCGCCCAATTCAGGAAAGCGAGTTTTACCCGCCAGACCAGTAACCGGTTTTGTTTCACAGCCGCGTGCAATAGCATCCACGCAGGCCATCTCGTCTGCGGCCGGGCCTGACGTCAGTACAACTTGATAACCGCGGCGCTGCACGGCATCAATAACCTGCGAGAATTTATCATTATCCCAGCACTTAAATAGCTGCCGTGCCGTAGGCTGAATAACAACATATTGTCGGGTCACACCAAGTTGTTTGAGCTGTTGTCGCATGTTTTCCCAATGTTCCGGGCGATAGCTCATGGTGGTTTCCGTGACATACTGTTTTAGCGCTAACGGCTTTAGCGCGGATAATGTGCGCTCAACAGCATGTTCTCCCGCATAAGGTACTAAATGCGTAAAGCTCTTTTTCCATAAAGCAGACTGACGATTACCGAAATCCTGCGAGATTTTTATTTTTGCGTTTAAAAAACGCACAATAAGCGCCACGCTCCACTGATCGGTGAGATTGACGACCAGATCATACGAGTTAGCACGCAATTTTTTGATTAGCGATAGCGCGTTTTTGATCTTCTCTTTTGTTCCTGCGCCTTTGTTACTGATGCCGTAGAGTGCATTAATCTCCGGATTTTCCGACAATATCGGTATGGTGTTCTGGTAAAGAAGCACATCGATTTTTGCATCGGGATAATTCTGCTTCAGCGTGCTGATGACAGGGGTGGTAAGTAACATGTCTCCATGAAAACGCATTTTTATAATCAGAATTCTTCGAAATGGCTTTTCCACAAGCGACTCTTTGGTTGAAATTGTCCGGATAAATAAGCAGAAAAAAGCACGCTACCGCCCCAGGCTTCACAGCAACCCGATGGCTAATACCGCACTCATTTTAGATGCGCTAGTGTAACACTTCTTTCGCAGCAATCCGATACGAATAATTTTTATACACAATCATTTTTTTAATCATAAATTCAAAGAGATATTAATTTATCCCTCTCTTGTGAATGGTCATTCCCATTGTCTGGGGCGACAAGGGCGGCAAATTTCAATGGATTGCGTAAAAATGCAAAAATAATGGGGTTCAGCGCCTGGAATCCTCGCTTCTGAGCCAATTTGGCGCAAAAATGGGAAAAGTAATGGTAAAGCCCAGGCTAAATACATAGAATCCCCAGCACATCCATAAGTCAGCTATTTACTATGCTCGAATTGCTTTACACCGCTCTTCTCTACCTTATTCAGCCTCTGATCTGGATACGGCTTTGGGTGCGTGGACGTAAAGCGCCGGCCTATCGTAAACGCTGGGGTGAACGCTACGGATTCTACCGCCGTCCGTTGAAACCGGGCGGAATCATGCTGCATTCCGTCTCGGTGGGCGAAACTCTGGCGGCCATCCCATTGGTCCGCGCTCTACGTCATCGCTATCCCGATCTGCCTATTACCGTAACGACCATGACGCCGACCGGCTCGGAGCGCGTCCAGTCCGCCTTTGGCAACGATGTTCAGCACGTTTACTTGCCTTATGATTTGCCCGATGCGCTCAATCGTTTCCTCAATAAGATTGATCCTAAGCTGGTATTGATCATGGAGACTGAGCTCTGGCCAAATCTGATTGCTGCGCTGCACAAACGTCATATTCCGCTGGTTATCGCTAATGCGCGGCTTTCCGCCCGCTCCGCCGCGGGTTATGCGAAGCTTGGCAAGTTTGTCCGTACGCTCTTGCGCCGTATCACCCTGATTGCCGCGCAAAACGAAGAAGATGGCGAACGCTTTGTGGCATTGGGCGCGAAGAACAATCAGGTCACGGTCACCGGCAGTCTGAAATTTGATATTTCAGTTACGCCGCAGCTGGCGGCTAAAGCCGTTACGCTACGCCGCCAGTGGGCGCCGCACCGTCCGGTCTGGATTGCCACCAGCACCCACGATGGCGAAGAGAGTATCGTTATCGCCGCTCACCAGGCGTTATTACATCAATTCCCGAATTTATTACTGATTCTGGTGCCCCGCCATCCGGAGCGTTTCCCGGATGCTATCAATCTTGTGCGTCAGGCAGGGTTAAGCTACATCACTCGTTCTTCGGGCGAAGTACCGTCCGCCAGCACCCAGGTCGTGGTAGGCGATACCATGGGCGAATTAATGTTGCTCTATGGCATTGCCGATCTCGCCTTTGTTGGTGGTTCGCTGGTTGAACGCGGCGGTCATAACCCGCTGGAGGCCGCCGCTCATGCGATTCCGGTACTGATGGGTCCGCATACCTTTAACTTTAAAGATATTTGCGCCCGTCTGGATCAGGCGAGCGGACTTATCACGATTACCGATGCGGCTACGCTGGCAAAAGAAGTTTCCTCTTTACTGACCGACGCTGATTATCGTAATTTCTACGGACGTCACGCAGTTGAAGTGCTGTATCAAAATCAGGGCGCGCTCCAGCGTCTGCTGCAACTGCTGGAACCTTATCTGCCACCGAAAACGCATTGAGGACTGTCATGCAAAAACGGGCGATTTATCCAGGTACGTTTGATCCGATTACTAACGGTCATCTCGATATTGTGACGCGCGCAACGCAGATGTTCGACCATGTCATTCTGGCTATCGCCGCCAGCCCCGGCAAGAAACCCATGTTCACCCTGGACGAACGTGTGGCGCTGGCGCAAAAAGCGACCGCACACCTGGGTAACGTAGAGGTGGTAGGCTTTAGCGACCTGATGGCCAATTTCGCCCGCGACAGACAGGCGAATATCCTGATTCGTGGTCTGCGCGCGGTGGCGGATTTTGAATATGAAATGCAGTTGGCGCATATGAATCGCCATCTGATGCCGCAACTGGAAAGCGTTTTCCTGATGCCGTCCAAAGAGTGGTCGTTTATTTCATCGTCGCTGGTCAAAGAAGTGGCGCGCCATCAGGGCGATGTGACCCACTTTCTGCCGGACAATGTGCATCAGGCGCTAATGGATAAGTTGAAATAAGTTTCCTTCCCTGCCGGGCCTGGCGTTTTACTTCTGACAGTGACGGCAATAGAACGTCGCACGCTGTGCGTGTTTCGTTGCGGCTATCGGCGTACCGCATACCCGACACGGCTCGCCTTTGCGCCCGTACACCTGCAACTCCTGCGCAAAATAGCCCGGTTTCCCATCGCCTTGCAGAAAATCCTTCAGCGTTGTCCCGCCTTGTTCAATAGAGCGCAGCAAAACGGCTTTAATCACCCGCGCCAGCAGGTCGCACTCCTCTGTCGAGAGTGACGACGCCAGGCGGTCAGGGTGAATACCAGCGGCAAACAGCGACTCGCTGGCGTAGATATTCCCCACGCCGACCACCAGCTTGTTATCCATCAGCCAGGGTTTAATCGCCGTCTTCTTCTTCGCGCATTTCTGCTGCAAATATTCGCCATTAAACTCATCGCTTAGCGGCTCCGGTCCCAGATGCGCCAGTACGTTATGCCCTTCCAGCTCTTTGGTCCATAACCAGGCGCCAAAGCGGCGAGGATCGGTATAACGTAGAATTTTGCCGTTGCTCATCACCAAATCGACATGGTCGTGCTTTTCCGCCGGCAGCGCTTCCGACAGTATCCGCAAGCTTCCCGACATCCCCAGGTGAATAATTATCCAGCCGTCAGGCAGCTCCAGCAGTAGATATTTAGCACGACGCTGAACGCTAAGGACGGGTGTATCGCTCAGACGATAAATTTCATCTGAAACCGGCCAGCGCAGACGGCCGTTACGGATATGGGCGTGCAGGATAGTAGCGCCAACTAAATGGGGTTCAATACCCCGGCGGCTGGTTTCAACTTCGGGTAATTCAGGCATAACGTCTCCGGCTGTGTGGCAGGTCTCATTAATATGGGGACGGCCAGAAAACAAAAAACCCCGCCGAAGCGAGGTTTTTGTTACATCAAAGCGAGAATTATTTGATTTTCGCTTCTTTGTAGATCACGTGCTGACGGACAACTGGATCGAATTTTTTCAGTTCCAGTTTTTCCGGTTTAGTACGTTTGTTCTTCGTAGTGGTATAGAAGTGACCAGTACCAGCAGAAGAAACCAGCTTGATTTTCTCACGAATACCTTTAGCCATGATTTATTTCCTCTTAGTACTTAGTACTTTTCGCCACGGGCACGCAGTTCAGACAGAACTGTTTCGATGCCTTTTTTATCGATGATACGCATACCTTTAGCAGATACACGCAGGGTGACAAAACGCTTCTCGCTCTCAACCCAGAAACGGTGAGAGTGCAGGTTAGGCAGGAAACGGCGTTTAGTCGCGTTCAGTGCGTGGGAACGGTTGTTACCGGTCACCGGACGCTTGCCAGTAACTTGGCAGACTCGGGACATGTCTATTCTCCAAAAATCAAATTAGCTCGAGCTTCGTATGGGGTATCGGCGCCTCGTCAGGCTTTACAGCCTGGTCATCGCGCAGTTCTATTGAACTCTCGATTGCCAGGCCCAAATGCCAAACCCGAGATTCTCAAAGGTGGCGTAGTATACGCTGACCCGGCGATATGCTCAAGTCCCGAACAGACAAAGATCCCGATGGATCGCGCAAAGAGTCTTAAATCCAGCCGCGTTCGGCAAAAGAAACGTACTCTCCGCGCCCAATTATCAGGTGATCGAGCACCCGGATATCCATAAACTGGCAACACTTTATCACGCGCTCAGTGATAAGTTTATCTGCTTTACTTGGCTCTGCGCAGCCTGAAGGGTGATTATGCGCCAGAATGACCGCTGAAGCATTGAATTTAATCGCTTCCCGAACAATCTCACGCGGATGCACCTCTACGTGGTTAAGCGTGCCGGAAAACAGGCGGCTGTGCTGAAGCACCCGGTGCTGGGCATCTAGGAAGATCACCAGAAAGATCTCACGCTCTTCGCCCGTCAGTTGGCTTTGCAGAAATTCCCGCGTCATTTCCGGACTCAGCAACGCACTTTCCTCATTCATGCGCACGCTGTAATAGCGCCTTGCCAGCTCAGCAATGCCTTTCAACTGCGCGAATTTCGCCAGGCCGATGCCGTTTACGCCGCGAAACTGCGCAAAGTCCGCCGACAGCAGGCCATACAGCGACCCAAAGTGCTGCAATATCTCTTTTGCCAACGTCATAACATCTTTTCCCGGCGTGCCGGTACGTAAAAAAAGCGCCAGCAGCTCCACGTCGCTGAGGGAAGCAATGCCGGATCTGAGCATTTTTTCACGCGGTAATAATTCGTCCAACGTATCCATACGCGCACCTCCTTTTTTAAGGAAGCGGCATAGTGGCACAGCCTTTGGGAGAGATCGACGCCCCGATTTTGTTCTTGCGTAGCGCCTCGCAAAGTGGAGCGCAGGCAAAGACACGACGCCGTAGAGATTGTGATAAAATAGCCGCCTTTCAAAGTCACCCAACAGGAAAGACATGATGAGCCTGGCCGGTAAAAAAATTGTTCTCGGCGTTAGCGGCGGTATCGCTGCGTATAAAACGCCGGAACTGGTGCGCCGTTTACGTGAGCGCGGCGCTGACGTGCGCGTGGCAATGACCGAGGCGGCAAAAGCCTTTATTACCCCCCTGAGCTTACAGGCAGTGTCGGGTTATCCCGTATCCGACAGTCTGCTTGACCCTGCCGCCGAAGCCGCGATGGGGCATATCGAGTTGGGGAAATGGGCCGACCTGGTGATTCTTGCCCCCGCGACCGCCGATCTGATCGCCCGTGTAGCATCGGGTATGGCCAATGATTTAGTCTCCACCATCTGCCTGGCGACGCCAGCCCCGGTGGCCGTTCTTCCGGCCATGAACCAACAGATGTACCGCGCTGCCGCCACGCAACATAATCTGGAGGTGCTCGCCTCTCGCGGCCTGTTCATTTGGGGGCCGGATAGCGGCAGTCAGGCGTGCGGCGACGTAGGCCCAGGCCGAATGCTGGACCCATTAGTTATCGTTGATAAGGCCGCCGCGCATTTCGCTGCCGTCAACGATTTGCGACATCTTAATATCATGATTACGGCAGGTCCGACGCGCGAACCGCTCGACCCGGTGCGTTATATTTCCAACCACAGCTCCGGTAAAATGGGCTTCGCTATTGCGGCGGCCGCAGCGCGTCGCGGCGCAAATGTCACGCTGGTCTCCGGTCCCGTTTCGTTACCGACGCCGCCTTTTGTAAAACGGGTTGATGTCATAACCGCGCTGGACATGGAAGCCGCTGTTCAGGCCGCCGTTCAACAGCAGCACATTTTCATTAGCTGCGCCGCCGTGGCTGACTATCGCGCAGAGACTATCGCCAGTGAAAAAATCAAAAAACAGGCGGCGCAAGGTGATGAATTACTAATAAAAATGGTCAAAAACCCGGACATTGTCGCCGGGGTGGCCGCACTCAGTGACAATCGACCCTACGTTGTTGGGTTTGCCGCGGAAACGAATAATGTGGAAGAATACGCCCGGCAAAAACGTATCCGTAAAAACCTTGACCTGATTTGTGCAAATGATGTTTCACTTTCAAATCAAGGATTTAATAGCGATAAAAACGCTTTACACCTTTTCTGGCAGGATGGAGATAAAGTCTTACCGCTTGAGCGAAAAGAACTCCTGGGCCAATTATTACTCGACGAGATCGTGACCCGTTATGATGAAAAAAATCGACGTTAAGATTCTGGACCCGCGTGTTGGTCAGCAGTTTCCGCTGCCGACTTATGCTACTTCTGGTTCTGCCGGGCTTGACCTGCGCGCCTGTCTCGACGACGCCGTAGAACTGGCGCCTGGCGCAACGACGTTGGTACCTACCGGACTGGCCATTCATATCGCCGATCCATCACTGGCGGCAGTCATGTTGCCGCGTTCGGGCCTGGGCCATAAACATGGTATCGTGCTGGGCAACCTGGTCGGGCTGATTGATTCCGATTATCAGGGGCAACTGATGGTTTCGATCTGGAACCGTGGTCAGGACAGTTTTACCATTGAACCGGGCGAACGTATCGCGCAAATGGTGTTTGTTCCGGTCGTTCAGACCGAATTTAATCTGGTGGAAGCATTTGACGCCACCGAACGTGGCGAGGGCGGCTTCGGTCATTCTGGCCGTAAGTAAATTTTACGCATCCCCATAACGTCATAATACTGCCGCAAGCGCTGAGTTTGCGGTTATAGCGTGGGTGCTCGCCTGGCAAGTGCTTATTTTCAGGGGTATTTTGTAACATGGCAGAAAAACAAACTGCGAAAAGGAATCGTCGCGAAGAAATACTTCAGTCACTGGCGCTGATGCTTGAATCCAGCGATGGAAGCCAACGCATCACGACGGCAAAACTGGCGGCCTCGGTCGGCGTTTCCGAAGCGGCGCTATACCGCCATTTTCCCAGCAAGACCCGCATGTTCGATAGCCTGATTGAGTTTATCGAAGATAGTCTGATTACCCGTATCAATCTGATTTTAAAAGATGAAAAAAACACCAGCACGCGTTTGCGCCTGATTGTGTTGCTGATTCTGGGTTTTGGCGAACGCAACCCTGGCCTGACGCGCATTCTTACCGGGCACGCGCTGATGTTTGAACAGGATCGCCTGCAGGGGCGCATTAATCAGCTTTTTGAACGCATCGAAGCGCAGCTCCGCCAGGTGCTACGAGAAAAAAGAATGCGTGAAGGCGAAGGCTACACGACGGATGAAAATCTGCTGGCAAGCCAGCTGTTAGCCTTCTGTGAAGGTATGCTTTCACGGTTCGTGCGTAGCGAATTTAAATACCGCCCAACGGACGATTTCGACGCCCGCTGGCCGCTCATTGCCGCTCAGCTACAGTAACGCTGACTGGATAGTGGCTCACGCCTTATCCAGGCGACAGAAACATAGGCCCGGTAAAGCGCCACCGGGCAATTCGCTTACACGCCAAATTCTTCCCGGTATGCTCGCACAGCCGCCAGATGCTCAGCCATATCAGGTTTTTCTTCCAGATAGGCAATCAGGTCTTTCAGCGTAATGATGGAGATAACCTTACAGCCATAGTCGCGCTCCACTTCCTGAATCGCGGAAATCTCGCCGCGGCCACGTTCCTGACGATCCAACGAAATCAGTACGCCAGCCAGTGTAGCCCCGTGCGCCTGAATAATCTCCATCGACTCGCGAATCGCCGTACCTGCGGTAATCACGTCATCCACCAGCATCACGCGGCCCTGTAGCGCGCTGCCCACCAGACTCCCGCCTTCGCCATGATCTTTTGCCTCTTTGCGGTTAAAGCAGTACGGCAGGTCTTTATCGTGATGTTCCGCCAGCGCAACCGCCGTCGTCGTCGCGATCGGAATACCTTTGTACGCGGGGCCAAACAGCAGATCAAATTCAATACCGGAATCCACCAGCGCTTCGGCATAAAAACGGCCTAACAACGCCAGGTCGCGCCCGGTATTAAACAGCCCGGCGTTGAAGAAATAGGGGCTTTTGCGCCCGGATTTCAGCGTAAACTCGCCAAACTTTAGTACCTGCTTGTTAAGCGCAAACTCAATAAACTGGCGCTGATACGGTTTCATGGATTCGCTCCTTTTCTTACTTTCATCATTTACGAAATTTACGGACAAAAAAAAGGCGACTTTTCAGTCGCCTTAAAATCAATTTTCTAACGCCGCCTTCTGCGTCGCCACAATGGATTCAATTCCCCCTCGGGCCAGCGCCAACAAAGTGAGAAGTTCTTCATGGCTGAACGGCTCGCCTTCCGCGGTACCCTGTACTTCAATAATGCGGCCGTCTTCAGTCATCACGACGTTCATGTCGGTTTCTGCGGCGGAATCTTCAACATATTCCAGATCGCAGATCGCTTCGCCGTTAACGATGCCTACGGAAACCGCCGCCACCATGCCTTTCATCGGATTGGTTTTCAGCTTACCGTTGGCAACCAATTTATTCAGCGCATCCGCCAACGCCACGCAGGCACCGGTAATAGACGCTGTACGCGTACCGCCATCGGCCTGGATTACATCGCAGTCCAGCGTAATGGTAAATTCGCCGAGCGTTTTCAGATCGACCGCCGCACGCAGCGCACGCGCGATCAAACGCTGAATTTCCATAGTACGACCGCCCTGCTTACCCTTTGCCGCTTCGCGCGCGTTACGGGTATGGGTAGCGCGAGGCAACATGCCATACTCTGCGGTGATCCACCCCTGGCCTTGTCCTTTCAGAAAACGTGGAACGCCCTCTTCAATGGAGGCAGTGCACAACACTTTGGTATCTCCAAATTCGACCAGTACCGAGCCTTCAGCGTGTTTTGTATAGTTACGGGTCAGGGTTACGGGACGCACCTGATTAGCGCTACGGCCTGCTGGACGCATATTGAGATCTCCGGCTTAAAACGAATGTGGCTGCGCATTATACGGACTTCCGATGGTTATTCCTATCCTGACAAGGCCTGGATAGCTATAATCCCCTCATCTCTCCTTTAAAAACGGGAACATCTATGATCCGCAGTATGACCGCCTACGCCCGGCGTGAAATCAAGGGTGAATGGGGTAGCGCGACCTGGGAAATGCGCTCGGTAAACCAGCGTTATCTGGAAACTTACTTTCGTCTGCCGGAACAGTTCCGTAGTCTTGAACCCGTCGTGCGCGAACGCATTCGTACACGCCTGACGCGCGGCAAAGTCGAATGTATGCTGCGTTTTGAACCCGATGCCAGCGCGCAAGGCGAGCTTATTCTGAATGAAAAGCTCGCGAAACAATTAGTTAGCGCCGCAAACTGGGTCAAAATGCAGAGCGACGAAGGGGAAATCAATCCGGTTGATATTTTGCGCTGGCCAGGTGTCATGGCGGCGCAAGAGCAGGATCTGGACGCGATTGCCGCAGAAATTTTAGCCGCGCTGGACGGTACCCTGGATGACTTTATCGTCGCGCGCGAAACGGAAGGCCAGGCGCTGAAAGCGCTGATTGAACAACGTCTGGAAGGCGTCAGCGCCGAAGTAGCGAAAGTCCGCGCGCATATGCCGGAAATCCTGCAATGGCAGCGTGAACGCCTGGTCGCGAAGCTGGAAGATGCTCAGGTTCAGTTGGAAAACAACCGTCTGGAGCAAGAGCTGGTGATGATGGCGCAGCGCATTGATGTGGCGGAAGAGCTGGATCGTCTGGAAGCGCACGTCAAAGAGACTTACAACATTCTGAAGAAAAAAGAGGCGGTAGGTCGCCGTCTGGACTTCATGATGCAAGAATTTAACCGTGAGTCGAACACCCTGGCCTCCAAATCCATCAACGCTGATGTAACTAACTCCGCTATTGAATTAAAAGTGTTGATCGAGCAAATGCGCGAGCAAATCCAGAATATTGAATAATTCTGGCGCTCAATATGTCACAGAGCCCGCCTTATGCGGGCTCTCGCGTTTATCGGTAGTACGTTTTTAATTTCCGGCGAATAGCGTCGATAAGGCGTCGCTTCCACTCTACCGTTGAAGCCCGATACTGCATAAAAATAGCGCCTTCCGCCTGCTCCCCGGCAAGCGGCAGGACAAAAAGACCGCGCTTATCGGATAAATTTTCATACCAGGGGCGCGGTACAATCGCCATTAGCGGCGCCGACTGGACAGCAGGCGCCAGTTGACTGTAATCATGACAAACAAACGCCAGCGGACGTTCAAACCCGGCACGAGCCTGCTGCCTGTCCAGTTCGTTGTTCTCTTTTGTCCACGGCAAACAGTAAATGTGTTGATAATGCTGTAGATCAGCAAAATTCAACGCTGTGGCATTCTCCAGACGTGAACGCAATGGCGCGCCATAAACCGCGATCAAACGCGTAGTCCCCACCCGCTCGTAATGCAGAGCGCTGACCTGCTTTTGATGGTCGCCAATTGCCAGCACCAAATCAACCGAGCTATCCAACAGTTCATCACGCCAGGGTCGGCGGGCAAAAGGAAGGCACTCGATCACCGCCTGATGAAGATGACCTTTCTCTGCGAGAACGGGCGTAAGCAGCGCGTTCAATGCGGGAGGAAGTACCACCCGGAAACAACGGGAGCCGTTCTCTTTATCGCCAAACAGCTCCTCATTAAGCGAAACAAACACAGGCGCCAATTTGTCACGCAGCGCCTGCGCATAAGGCGTAGCAATCTGGCGGTTCCCTTCCCGTCGAAACAACGGGTCGTTTAGCGCATCGCGCAATCTCATTAACGCATGACTTACCGCAGAAGGCGATAAAGCCAGCTTTTGCGCCGTTTTCCCCGTAGAGCTCGTCTCCAGCAGCACATACAGTACTTTTAACAGGTTCATATCCATTTGCAGCAAGTTCATTAAACGTCTCTCTTATTGAACCTGGCTAAATTACTGCCAGGTATACTGCGGGCGCTTCAATCAGGAGAACATTATGAATCGCTATGCATTATTCCTTGTATGTATATTTTCAACATCAGCACTTCCTGCCATGGCGGCATTAGATCCTTCACAACCGTTATCACCCGCGCCTCCGTTATCACTGTTTAAAGCGTGGGCTAAGCCTATAAAGCCGTTTCAAATCACAGAAGGCGTGTGGTATGTCGGTACGAAAAATCTCTCTTCTATTCTGCTGACCACTCCGGCAGGGCATATTCTTATTGATGCGGGGCTGGATGAAAGCGCACCGCAAATTAAAGCGAATATTGAAGCGGCAGGATTCCGCCTCACAGACGTGCGCTATCTGTTGAACAGCCATGCGCGGCTGGATCAAGCGGGGGGCATGGCACGTTTGAAAGCGTGGAGCGGCGCACAATTGGTCGCCAGCCAACCCAACGCCGATCAGATGGCGAGGGGTGGACGACAGGATTTTGCGCTTGGCGATGCGCTCCCCTTCCCGCCCGTCACCACCGATAAAATTATCCACCACCAGGAAAGCATCATCCTCGGAGGGATAACCGTGACAGCGCTATTCACGCCTGGACATCTGCCCGGCTCAACTTCCTGGCGCGTAACGCTCCGCAACGGCAAGACGCTAATTTACGCAGATAGTCTCGCCACACCTGACTATCTGCTGATTAACAACAAAAATTACCCTGACCTGGTTACTGATATTCAGAGTAGCTTTAAGACACTGGCCGCCCAGCATGTTGATATCTTTATTGCCAACAAAGGTGACCGCTTCGGGCTACTGGAGAAACGACAGCAACTTCGCAACGGCGATACACACGCATTCTTTGATTCCAATGGGTTGCAACAGTATGTGGAACGCTCGCGTCAGCGCTTCATCACACAACTTACCGCACAGCAGCCATAATGAAATGACTCACCGGCGGCGCGTCCAGGGCGCCGTTCTTTTAAATTATCTAAGTCAAAACAGAAAAACCTCGCATACAATAAACCACAAAAATGATGTTCAATTTATTGATATTTATAATAAATAATTATTAATTATAAATTTAAAATCATTACTAAAATTTATTAATCGCGTAATGCCTTAGAAAATCTCAATCGTGATACAGCGCACAAATCGTTAATCTTCGCCCCCAGTAAATTAGGGGGAAATCATGCTGTTGCACGTTCTTTATTTAATTGGCATCACTGCCGAGGCCATGACGGGCGCACTCGCTGCGGGTCGTCGTCGCATGGATACATTCGGCGTAATTATTATTGCTACCGCCACCGCCATTGGTGGAGGCTCGGTTCGCGACATTCTGCTCGGTCACTATCCGCTGGGTTGGGTGAAGCATCCCGAATATGTCATTATTGTGGCGACTGCCGCTGTATTGACCACCATTGTTGCCCCCGTCATGCCCTATTTACGCAAGCTTTTCCTGGTACTTGACGCGCTGGGGTTGGTGGTTTTCTCTATTATTGGCGCTCAGATAGCCCTTGATATGGGCGAAGGGCCAATTATCGCCGTGGTAGCCGCCGTCACTACCGGCGTCTTTGGCGGCGTGCTCCGCGATATGTTCTGCAAACGCATTCCACTGGTGTTTCAAAAAGAGCTATATGCCGGCATTTCGTTCGCCTCGGCGGTGCTCTATATTGCGCTGCAACATTACGTCATGAATCCGGATGTCGTCGTTATCTCTACGTTACTGTTTGGCTTTACAGCAAGGTTATTAGCGCTACGTCTTAAACTTGGCCTGCCGGTATTTTATTACCGCCATGAAGGGCACTAAGACCCAAATCCGGGAATATGCTGAGCAGCCAGCCATCTGCTCAGCGTTTTGATCTGCGGATTATTCCGCCAGTCGATGACTCTCCCGGCACGACGCTCGCCCGTCGCTGGTAACTGCCGCCAGTGTTGCTCTGTTCGCATTAATAACTGCTCCCATGAACGATCGCCGCTGGCCTGTAATGCAGCCTGCGTTAAGGGGATATCCATCGCCATGATCCAGCGGGTAAACGACTGCCGGCGCGCCAGGTTAAATTGCCGCCATATCTGCTCGCTTTTTCCTTTAGCAAAGCCTGGCGTGTTGGCTATTTGCGCTGACGTCAGGGCAAGCCAGGAGAAGATATGCTCAAAGCGATGCGTCTGATGCAAGGCCCGCCAGCTGGCTTCGCCCATTCCGTCCAGACCCAACGCCGACCGTGACCCCAGCCATATCAGCCTGGAGATAAACTGTTCCTGACACGTTGCCGACGCGTAAAAGCAGGTCAGCGAGTTGAAATGGCTATCAGGCGGTACAGGCTTACTCCGCTCACGACTCCGCCAGATGACCTCATCAAGCCGGGGAATGCCTTGCCCGGCCAGACTCACCAGGATCTGATCGCCCGGCGCGATATCCCACGCTTCCCAACGTTTCACAGAACCGATATTGACCCGCTGAACCCGCTTATCATCCAATATAACGGGGACAAGCGACGCTACTACGGTAATTTTGCCGCTTTTCCCCACCGAGAACTGAATAGCGCTCACTTGCGCGACCTGCGCTACTGGCGGATATTTCCATGCTGCCAGCCAGTCGCCCTGCCCGGGTCGCCAGTGTTGTGACGCAGGTTCTTTAGCCATGCGTATCACTACGCCATCCGTTACAAAGGGTAATGCTGACGTCAGCCATGACTGGCGCGCCCGCTCGACCTCGCTGGCATCTTTTACCGCCAGGGTATATTTATTCGTCAGACTGAATCCAGCCTTAGCAAGTTGGCTTAATCTTTCGGGCATATTTGCCGGACCGTCCGGCCACGCCCAAATAAAAATACCCAACGAATTTAGCGCGGAGGCGTTATCCTGGCGCATTAACATTCCTGCGACTTTCGAGCGCGCATTCATCCCGCCCATCCGTTGCTGGATATGTCCCTCGCGCTGTAGAAAGATTTCGCCCTGTAACACCGCGTTAGCAAGCGCGCCTTGTGTTGTCTGCGGTATAGAGGGGATCAGGCGAATTTTTGGCGTCCAGTCCTCGCCTTGTAGTCCGTTACCCCGGCTAATGGCCCTGGTCAGTTTACCGTTTTGATAAACCAGTGTTACCGCTACGCCATCCACTTTTGGCTGTACCCAAAGCTCGCTGCGCCCGCGCATCCACTGTTCTACCGCCTGTCGGTCCGCGAGTTTACGTACGCCCGTGTGCGCAACAGGGTGCATTGTTGTACCGTTTAACGGCGGTGAAACCGGAGTAGATGAAACATCCTGACCAACACAGCGTTGCCACTGAACCAGCCTTGCGCTGAGCTGGTCGTACACACTATCGTCAACCGCGCTAACACCTTGTTTCCAGTAGATGTCATTCCAGTCAGCGAGCTGTTGCTGTAAACGGGTGATTTCTTCAGCGGCCCTTGCTGGCGGCCAGGCCGGGCAAAGCGCCCCACTCTGCGAATGCCACAATAAAATTCCCCACGCCATACTTTTCCATAATCTCATCACAACCTCCTGCGCACATTGCCCGGCAGGTATAGCGCTTTAGTGAATAAAAACCGACAGGTAAAAATGCACCATCCGAGCCGCTTTCCAGATTTTTTGGTGGGTTGCTGCAACGACGCGATAAAAGCGGAAAAAGGGACGCAAAATGCAATAATCTGGCGCAAAAAGTGTGACAAAGACTACGTCGCATAACGGCGATGTGTATAATAAGCCCGTATTAAGGCTCTATTTCGATAATCACAGACGTAAGATACTCATGGCTCAAGGTACGCTTTATATTGTTTCTGCCCCCAGTGGCGCGGGTAAATCCAGCCTGATTCAGGCTTTATTAAAAACCCAACCGTTGTATGACACTCAGGTTTCCGTTTCACATACCACGCGCGCGCCGCGTCCGGGTGAAGTGCACGGTGAGCACTATTTCTTTGTAAATCATGATGAGTTTAAAACCATGATTGGCAGGGAGGCGTTTCTGGAGCACGCGGAAGTGTTTGGCAATTACTACGGCACTTCGCGCGAAACCATTGAGCAAGTGCTGGCAACCGGCGTTGATGTTTTTCTGGATATCGACTGGCAGGGCGCCCAGCAAATTCGCGAAAAGATGCCGCAAGCACGCAGCATTTTTATTTTGCCGCCGTCAAAGATCGAATTGGATCGCCGTTTACGCGGCCGCGGGCAAGATAGCGAAGAAGTCATTGCCAAACGAATGGCGCAAGCGGTTGCAGAAATGAGCCATTACGCCGAATATGATTATCTTATTGTGAATGACGACTTTGATACCGCGTTAAGCGACTTGAAAACCATCATTCGCGCTGAACGTCTGCGTATGAGCCGCCAAAAGCAGCGTCATGACGCTTTAATCAGCAAATTGTTGGCAGACTGAACCCACTTTCAGTATCATGCCCAGTCATTTCTTCACCTGTGGAGCATTTTAAGTATGGCACGCGTAACTGTTCAGGACGCTGTAGAGAAAATTGGTAACCGTTTTGACCTGGTACTGGTCGCCGCGCGTCGCGCTCGTCAGATGCAGGTAGGCGGAAAGGATCCGCTGGTACCGGAAGAAAACGATAAAACTACCGTTATCGCGCTGCGCGAAATCGAAGAAGGTCTGATTAACAACCAGATCCTCGACGTCCGCGAGCGCCAGGAACAGCAAGAGCAGGAAGCCGCTGAATTACAAGCCGTTACCGCTATTGCTGAAGGTCGTCGTTAATCACAAAGCGGGTCGCCCTTGTATCTGTTTGAAAGCCTGAATCAACTGATTCAAACCTACCTGCCGGAAGACCAGATTAAGCGTCTTCGGCAGGCGTATCTCGTTGCACGTGACGCTCACGAGGGCCAGACACGTTCAAGCGGTGAACCCTATATCACGCACCCGGTAGCGGTGGCCTGTATTCTGGCCGAGATGAAACTCGACTACGAAACGCTGATGGCCGCTCTGCTGCATGACGTGATTGAAGATACCCCCGCCACCTATCAGGACATGGAACAGCTTTTCGGTAAAAGCGTTGCCGAGCTGGTAGAGGGGGTGTCGAAACTTGATAAGCTCAAGTTCCGCGATAAGAAAGAGGCGCAGGCCGAAAACTTTCGCAAAATGATTATGGCGATGGTGCAGGATATCCGCGTCATTCTCATTAAGCTTGCTGACCGTACCCATAACATGCGCACGCTGGGCTCGTTACGCCCGGATAAACGTCGTCGTATTGCCCGTGAAACGCTGGAAATCTACAGTCCTCTGGCGCACCGTTTAGGTATTCATCACATCAAAACCGAGCTGGAAGAGCTGGGTTTTGAAGCGCTGTATCCCAATCGTTACCGCGTCATCAAAGAAGTGGTAAAAGCGGCGCGCGGCAACCGTAAGGAGATGATCCAAAAAATCCTCTCTGAAATCGAAGGACGTTTGCAAGAGGCGGGAATTCCGTGTCGCGTTAGCGGTCGCGAAAAACATCTTTACTCGATCTACTGCAAAATGGTGCTCAAAGAGCAGCGTTTTCACTCGATCATGGACATTTACGCTTTCCGCGTCATCGTTCATGACTCCGATACCTGCTATCGCGTACTCGGCCAGATGCACAGTCTCTATAAGCCGCGTCCGGGACGGGTGAAAGACTATATTGCCATTCCCAAAGCGAACGGCTATCAGTCTTTGCACACCTCAATGATCGGCCCGCACGGCGTTCCTGTTGAAGTCCAGATCCGTACCGAAGACATGGATCAGATGGCGGAAATGGGGGTCGCGGCGCACTGGGCGTATAAAGAACACGGTGAGACCAGCACCACGGCGCAGATCCGCGCCCAGCGCTGGATGCAGAGCCTGCTGGAGCTACAACAGAGCGCCGGTAGTTCGTTTGAATTTATCGAAAGCGTAAAATCCGATCTCTTCCCGGATGAGATTTACGTTTTCACCCCGGAAGGGCGTATTGTCGAACTGCCCGCTGGCGCTACGCCGGTGGATTTTGCCTATGCAGTGCATACCGACATCGGTCACGCCTGCGTCGGCGCGCGTGTCGACCGCCAGCCTTATCCGCTGTCGCAGCCGCTTAGCAGCGGTCAGACCGTCGAAATTATTACCGCGCCGGGCGCGCGCCCCAACGCCGCCTGGCTGAACTTTGTCGTCAGCTCTAAAGCGCGCGCTAAAATTCGTCAGTTGCTGAAAAACCTCAAACGTGATGACTCCGTAAGCCTGGGCCGTCGTCTGCTTAACCATGCTTTAGGCGGCAGTCGTAAGCTGGCGGAAATTCCGCAGGAAAATATTCAGCGCGAATTGGATCGTATGAAGCTGGCAACGCTTGACGATCTGCTGGCGGAAATCGGTCTCGGCAACGCGATGAGCGTAGTGGTCGCGAAAAATCTGCAGCAAGGCGAAGCCGTGGTGCCGACCGTTGCGCAATCGAATCACGGCCACCTGCCGATTAAAGGCGCGGATGGCGTGCTTATCACCTTTGCGAAGTGTTGTCGTCCGATCCCAGGCGACCCGATCATCGCTCACGTAAGCCCAGGTAAAGGACTGGTGATCCACCATGAATCCTGCCGTAATATCCGTGGATACCAGAAAGAGCCAGAGAAATTTATGGCGGTCGAATGGGACAAAGAGACGGAGCAGGAATTCATTACCGAAATCAAGGTGGAAATGTTTAACCATCAGGGCGCGCTGGCTAACCTGACGGCGGCGATTAATACCACCACCTCCAATATTCAAAGCCTGAATACTGAAGAAAAAGATGGTCGCGTCTATAGTACCTTTATTCGCCTTACCGCACGCGATCGCGTACATCTGGCGAATATCATGCGCAAAATCCGCGTGATGCCAGACGTCATTAAAGTCACCCGTAACCGAAACTAGCGCTATGAATCCAAAACGTTATGCGCGTATATGCGAAATGCTCGCCAGGCGTCAGCCTGATCTCACGGTCTGCATGGAGCAAGTCCACAAACCTCATAACGTTTCTGCAATCATTCGTACCGCAGATGCCGTTGGCGTCCATGAAGTCCATGCTATCTGGCCAGGTAGCCGGATGCGCACCATGGCTTCCGCGGCGGCGGGCAGCAACAGTTGGGTACAGGTGAAAACTCACCGTACCATTGGCGATGCGGTAGCCCATTTGAAAGGACGGGGAATGCAGATTCTGGCAACCCATCTTTCTGATAAGGCCGTAGACTTTCGCGAGATTGATTACACGCGCCCGACCTGTATTCTGATGGGTCAGGAGAAAACCGGTATTACTCAGGAAGCATTAGCCCTGGCGGATCGGGATATCATCATTCCGATGATCGGCATGGTACAGTCGCTGAACGTTTCCGTCGCCTCCGCGCTCATTCTTTATGAAGCCCAGCGCCAGCGGCAGAACGCGGGCATGTATCTGCGTGAAAATAGCATGTTGCCGGAAGATGAACAGCAGCGCCTGCTGTTTGAGGGTGGTTATCCGGTGCTGGCGAAAGTCGCTAAACGTAAAGGTCTGCCTTATCCTCGCGTCAATCAGCAGGGCGAAATAGACGCCGATGCTGACTGGTGGACGACGATGCAGGCGGCAGGGTAATCACCATGTCAGGCCGCTTGTTAGACGCTGTTCCGCTCAATTCCCTGACAGGCGTCGGCGCAGCGCAAAGCAGTAAACTGGCGAAAATTGGCCTGCATACCGTGCAGGACCTCCTGCTCCACCTCCCTCTGCGTTACGAAGACCGTACCCATCTCTACCCTATTGGCGAACTGCTACCTGGCATCTACGCCACCGTTGAAGGTGAAGTGCTGAACTGCAATATCACTTTCGGCGGTCGTCGGATGATGACCTGCCAGATTAGCGACGGTTCCGGCATTCTTACCATGCGCTTTTTCAATTTTAACGCGGCGATGAAAAACAGCCTGGCGACGGGACGACGTGTGCTGGCCTACGGGGAAGCGAAGCGCGGCAAGTATGGCGCAGAGATGATCCATCCGGAATATCGCCTGCAGGGCGATCTCAGCACGCCGGAACTTCAGGAAACGCTCACCCCCGTCTATCCGACCACCGAGGGCGTGAAGCAAGCGACACTGCGCAAGCTTACCGATCAGGCGCTGGAGTTGCTCGACACCTGCGCCATTGCCGAACTACTGCCACCGGAACTGGCGCAGGGTATGATGAGCCTGCCGGAGGCTCTACGTACCTTGCATCGCCCGCCGCCGACGCTCCAGCTCGCCGATTTAGAAACCGGCAAACACCCGGCGCAGCGGCGGCTTATTCTTGAAGAGCTACTGGCGCATAATCTCAGTATGCTGGCGCTTCGCGCAGGCGCGCAGCGCTATCACGCGCAGCCGCTAAGTACCAACAACATATTGAAAGACAAGCTGCTGGCGTCGTTGCCGTTTAAACCCACCAGCGCGCAGGCGCGGGTGGTGGCAGAGATCGAACGTGATATGGCGCTCGATGTGCCAATGATGCGTCTGGTTCAGGGCGACGTGGGTTCCGGTAAAACGTTGGTTGCGGCGCTTGCCGCCTTGCGCGCTATTGCCCACGGTAAGCAGGTGGCGCTGATGGCGCCGACCGAACTGCTCGCCGAACAGCACGCTAACAACTTCCGTAGCTGGTTTGCACCGCTGGGGGTTGAGGTGGGTTGGCTGGCCGGTAAGCAAAAAGGTAAAGCGCGTCAGGCGCAGCAAGAGGCTATTGCCAGCGGTCAGGTGCAGATGATTGTCGGCACCCACGCTATCTTTCAGGAACAGGTGCAGTTTAACGGGCTGGCGCTGGTCATTATCGATGAGCAGCACCGCTTTGGCGTCCACCAGCGGCTGGCATTGTGGGAAAAAGGCCAACAACAGGGCTTTCATCCGCATCAGTTGATTATGACCGCAACGCCCATTCCGCGCACCCTGGCGATGACTGCCTACGCCGATCTCGATACCTCGGTGATTGACGAGCTACCGCCGGGCCGTACCCCTGTCACTACCGTTGCGATTCCGGATACCCGTCGCCATGAAATCATTGATCGTGTGCGCAACGCCTGCACAACCGAAGGCCGTCAGGCCTACTGGGTCTGTACGCTGATTGAAGAATCTGACCTGCTGGAAGCGCAGGCGGCGGAAGCCACCTGGGAGGAGCTCAAGCTGGCGTTACCGGAGTTGAATATCGGCCTGGTACACGGCCGCATGAAGCCCGCCGAAAAACAGGCGGTGATGCAGGCCTTTAAGCAGGGCGAACTGCATCTGCTGGTCGCCACTACGGTGATTGAGGTGGGGGTCGATGTTCCTAACGCCAGCCTGATGATTATTGAAAACCCGGAGCGACTGGGCCTGGCGCAATTACACCAGCTCAGAGGACGCGTTGGCCGTGGCTCGGTCGCGTCGCACTGCGTGCTGCTCTATAAATCGCCGTTGTCGAAAACGGCGCAGAAGCGTTTACAGGTATTGCGCGACAGCAACGACGGCTTTGTGATTGCGCAAAAAGATTTAGAGATTCGCGGCCCGGGGGAATTACTGGGCACGCGCCAGACAGGGAACGCCGAATTTAAAGTTGCGGATTTACTGCGCGATCAAGCCATAATCCCCGAAGTTCAGCGTATTGCCCGTCATATTCACGAACGTTATCCGCAGCAGGCACAAGCGCTGATTGAGCGCTGGATGCCGGAAACCGAACGTTATTCCAACGCCTAGTGAGCACGGCGGCTTTAATGCCGCCGTACAAACCCTTATTGCGCGAAAATCGGTAACATCAGGTACAGCTTGATCACCAACGCATTGACGATATCGATAAAGAACGCGCCGACCATCGGCACCACCAGGAACGCCATATGCGAGGGGCCAAAACGGTCGGTAATCGCCTGCATATTAGCAATGGCGGTCGGCGTTGCGCCCAGGCCAAAACCACAGTGACCCGCCGCCAGCACCGCCGCATCGTAGTTTTTCCCCATCATGCGCCAGGTGACGAAGATCGCGTACAGCGCCATGAAGATGGTCTGTACCACCAGAATCGCCAGCATCGGCAGCGCCAGCGACGCCAGTTCCCACAGCTTCAGGCTCATCAGCGCCATTGCCAGGAACAGTGACAAACTCACGTTCCCCAGCACCGAAACAGCACGCTCAAATACGCGATAAAAACCCACCAGCGCCAGGCCATTGCTGAGGATCACCCCAACAAATAGCACACAAACGAAGACCGGCAGTTCAAGCACCGTTCCCGCCAGTAGCTGCGCTACGATTTTGCCCACGGTCAGACAGATAGCAATCAGGGCGATAGTTTCGATTAGCACCAGAGAGGTGATCATACGACCCACATCCGGCTTTTCAAAGGCTGTCGGCACGGCCTGATCGTCAGGCATTCCATCCGGCGTGGTGGAGTGTTTCACCAGATAACGCGCTACCGGGCCGCCAATCAACCCGCCCAGCACCAGGCCAAAGGTTGCACATGCCATCGCAACTTCGGTGGCATTGGCAAAACCATAACGTTCGACAAACAGTTTACTCCACGCCGCGCCGGTACCGTGTCCGCCGGACAGCGTAATTGACCCGGCAATCAGCCCCATTAACGGGTCCAGCCCCAACAGACTCGCCATGCCGATACCGATGGCATTCTGCATCAGCAGTAATCCGACCACGACGACCAGGAAGACGCCAACAACGCGTCCCCCCTTGCGCAGGCTGGCAAGGTTAGCGTTAAGGCCGATCGTCGCGAAAAACGCCAGCATCAACGGATCGCGCAGGGTCATATCAAAGTTGACCTCCCAACCGACGCTTTTTTTCAGCACAAGCAGAGCAACCGCGACCAGTAACCCCCCCGCCACCGGTTCCGGAATCGTATATTTCTTCAGTAAGGAGACAGACTGGACCAGCTTGCGACCCAGTAGCAGCACCAGCGTGGCGGCGACAAGGGTCGATAAGGTATCGAGTTCAAACATTTAAAGCTCCTGTAGTGCGCTGTGACACGTGCGCACAAATCATTTCCTGAGTCAGTTTTTTAGCTCTTTGCGAGTCTTCGGCATGGATTTTAAGCAGAAAAAGGCAAAAAGTTATATAAAAAGGTGCATTTATCTTTTTTAAATATTAAGAATATTCGCTCGCAATCGTTTGCTTTTACCATCTGGTCAGATAAAATCACCGCTTTTCCACCACGAGAATGTCCCTGATGTCCGTTAACGCCATCGAGCCGGCAGATGCGCAACCGGTTGCGCAGACGCAAAACAGCGAATTAATTTACCGTCTTGAAGATCGCCCGCCGCTCCCTCAAACCCTTTTTGCCGCTTGTCAGCATCTGCTGGCCATGTTTGTCGCGGTAATCACGCCAGCGCTGTTAATCTGCCAGGCGTTGGGTTTACCGGCGCAGGATACGCAGCACATTATCAGCATGTCGCTGTTCGCCTCCGGCGTAGCCTCTATTATTCAAATCAAAGCGTGGGGGCCGGTAGGATCGGGGCTGTTATCCATCCAGGGAACCAGTTTTAACTTTGTCGCCCCGCTGATTATGGGCGGTACCGCGCTGAAAACCGGCGGCGCGGACGTCCCGACGATGATGGCGGCGCTGTTCGGCACGCTGATGCTGGCAAGCTGCACCGAGATGGTGCTTTCTCGCATTCTACATCTGGCGCGCCGGATTATCACGCCGTTAGTCTCCGGCGTCGTGGTGATGATTATTGGCCTGTCGCTGATTCAGGTGGGGCTAACTTCCATCGGCGGCGGCTATGCCGCCATGAGCGACAACACCTTTGGCGCACCGAAAAACCTGTTACTGGCCGGCGTCGTCCTGGCCATTATCATCCTGCTGAATCGGCAACGTAATCCCTACCTGCGCGTGGCTTCTTTGGTTATTGCCATGGCGGCAGGCTATCTTTTGGCCTGGTTTATGGGCATGTTGCCTGAGAATAACGCGCCGGTCTCGCAGGACATCCTGATGGTGCCGACCCCGCTGTATTATGGTCTGGGCATTGACTGGAACCTGTTACTGCCGTTGATGCTGGTCTTTATGATTACGTCGCTGGAGACCATCGGAGACATCACCGCCACCTCTGATGTCTCCGAGCAGCCGGTATCCGGCCCCTTGTACATGAAACGGCTAAAGGGCGGCGTACTGGCTAACGGCCTGAACTCATTTGTTTCAGCGGTATTTAATACGTTCCCGAATTCCTGTTTCGGTCAGAACAACGGCGTAATTCAGTTGACTGGCGTCGCCAGTCGCTATGTGGGATTTGTCGTCGCGCTGATGCTGATTGTGCTCGGCCTGTTCCCGGCGGTAAGCGGTTTTGTGCAGCATATCCCGGAACCGGTGCTCGGCGGCGCCACGTTGGTGATGTTCGGCACCATTGCCGCCTCCGGGGTGCGTATTGTCTCGCGTGAGCCGCTGAACCGCCGCGCGATTCTGATTATCGCCCTGTCGCTGGCCGTGGGTCTTGGCGTCTCGCAACAGCCGCAGATCCTGCAGTTCGCGCCGGAATGGGTGAAAAATCTGCTCTCATCCGGAATTGCCGCTGGCGGCATCACGGCTATCGTGCTGAACCTGATTCTCCCGCCGGAAAAACCGTAAAAACCCTGCGGCGGCGACACGATTCGCCGCTGCTGTAACGCTCTTTCACCATTCCTGTCTTGAGGATTGCACGCAAATCGTGCATAAATCCCCTATGTGCATTTCACGGGATGGAAGACCATGAAATTGATTGGGAGGTTGCTTCTCTACGTGCTGATCGCCTGTGTAGTGGTGATTTTCGGCTTTTATTTTCTGCTGCAAACGCGCTGGGGCGCAGATCATGTCAGCAACTGGGTATCAGAGAACAGCGGTTATCACCTCACATTCGACGTGATGGATCATCGTTTTTCCGCCCCATCCCATCTTTTACTGGAGAATGTGACCTTTGGTCGTGATGGTCAGCCTGCTACCCTGGTCGCGAAAACCGTAGATATCGGTCTGAGCATTCGCCAGTTAACCGCGCCGCTGCATGTCGACACGATCCTGTTACAGGACGGCACGCTGAATATTTCAGTGCAAACCGCCCCTTTCCCGTTTGAGGCCGACCGCCTGCAACTTCGCAATATGGCGCTCAATAGTCCCGGCAGCGAATGGCGGTTGAGCGCCCAGCGCGTTAACGGCGGCGTTATGCCCTGGCGCCCCGAAGCCGGTCGGGTATTAGGCAATAAAGCCCAGATCCAACTGAGCGCCGGTTCGCTGACGTTAAACGACGTTCCCGCCACTAATGTGCTTATTGAAGGCAGTATCGACCATAATCAGGTGATGTTAAACACCGTCGGCGCCGATATGGCGCGCGGAGCGTTAACCGGCGTCGCCCGACGTAACGCTGATGGTAGTTGGGTCGTTGAAAATCTGCGGCTGAATGATATTCGGTTACAAAGCGATAAATCCCTGAGCGAGTTTTTCGCGCCGCTGACTACGGTTCCATCTTTGCAGATTGGTCGTCTTGAAGTGACGGACTCCAGCCTGCAAGGACCAGGCTGGGCAGTCACCGATCTTGACCTGAGTTTGCGCAATCTGACTCTGCGCAAAGAAGACTGGCAAAGTCAGGAAGGTAAATTATCGATGAACGCCAGTGAGTTTATTTACGGCTCACTGCACTTGCTCGATCCAATCCTGAACGCCGAATTTTCACCACAGGGCGTTGCGCTACGCCAGTTCACCACCCGCTGGGAAGGCGGTATGGTCAGAACCTCCGGCGCCTGGTTACGCGAGAGCAAAGCGCTGATTCTGGACGATACCGCTATCGCCGGGCTGGAGTATACGCTGCCGGAAAACTGGAAGCAGTTATGGATGAAGCCGTTGCCCGACTGGTTGAACAGCCTGACGCTGAAAAAATTCAGCGCCAGCCGCAATCTGGTGATCGATATCGACCCGGCCTTCCCGTGGCAAATCACCGCTCTGGACGGCTACGGCGCAAACCTGGAGCTGGTACAACATCATCAATGGGGCGTCTGGAGCGGCAATGCGACCCTCAACGCCGCAGCGGCAACCTTTAACCGTGTGGACGTGCGCCGCCCGTCGCTGTCGTTGACGGCTAATGCCAGCACGGTCAACATCAGCGATCTGAGCGCGTTTACTGGAAAAGGGATACTGGAAGCCACTGCCAGCGTATCGCAACTGCCGCAGCGTCAGACGCAAATCAGCCTGAACGGACGCGGCGTACCAATGGATGTGCTACAGCAGTGGGGCTGGCCGGCATTACCGATTGCTGGCGATGGCAATATTCAGCTCACGGCCAGCGGCAATATTCAGGCCGATGCGCCGTTGAAACCGACGGTAAACGGGCAATTACACGCGGTCAACGCACAAAAGCAGCAGATAACACAGACGATGCAAGCGGGCGTGGTGTCCGGCGGTGAAGTTACGTCAACGGAGCCAGCGCTGTAATTGAGGGCTTGCCCGGTGGCGATGGCGCTTACCGGGCTTACGGTTCTTGCTCATTTGTAGGCCGGATAAGCGCAGCTCACGGCGCCATCCGGCGATTCAGATTTAAAGCGTAATCACCACTTCATTTCCCTGCGGGGTGACCACTACGCCCAGTTCACTTCCCGCATATGAGCCGCATTTGGTACCGCTAATCTGCGTAATATTACGCAGACACAGCGTCCAGTTGCGCGCCTCGCCTTCGCCGCTCACCGTAATGGTATTGCCTGTGCGTTTCGCCTGCAGCGTAAAGATTGTCGAACCATCCGTAGCAGGGACTTCGCAGACCGCTTCGCAACCGTCATCCAGATGGAATAACTGGAAGGCCGTACCCTCATGCCAGGCGTAATCGGGCTTCTGGCTATTGTTGCCCAGCGCCAGTAGTGTATTGTCACGCACGTACACTGGCAGGCTCAGGAAGTCATGCTGCTGTTTATGCCAGCGGCTGCCCTGCACTTCATCGTTGCGCCACAGGTGCGTCCAGCGTCCTTCTGGCAGGTAGAACTCCACGTCGCCCGCTTCACTAAATACCGGCGCTACCATGACCGCATCTCCCAGCATGTACTGGCGATCAAGATAATCACACGCCGGATCGTCCGGAAACTCCAGCATCATCGCCCGCATCATTGGCGTGCCGGCTTCGTTGGCGCGCGCCGCTTCCCGATACAGATACGGCATCATCCGGCACTTCTGTTCGGTGAAGAAGCGCACCACGTCACAGGACTCGTCGTCATAGGCCCACGGAACCCGGTAGGATTTGCTACCGTGCAGGCGGCTGTGGCTGGAGAGCAAGCCGAATGCGCACCAACGCTTGTAGACATGCGCCGGCGCGGTATTCTCGAATCCGCCAATATCGTGACTCCAGAAGCCAAACCCTGACAGGCCGATGGACAGCCCGCCGCGCAGGCTTTCCGCCATCGATTCGTAGTTGGCGTAGCAGTCGCCGCCCCAGTGCACCGGGAACTGTTGCGCGCCCACCGAGGCGGAACGGGCGAACAGCACCGCCTCTTCAACGCCCACGGTCTCTTTCAGCACGTTCCACACCAGTTCGTTGTAGATGTAGGCATAATGGTTGTGCATTTTCTGTGGATCTGAACCATCAAACCACTGCACATCCGTTGGAATGCGTTCGCCGAAGTCAGTTTTGAAGCAGTCCACTCCCATCTCCACCAGGCCCTTCAGCTTGTCGGCATACCATTCGCAGGCTTGCGGGTTGGTGAAGTCGTAAATCGCCAGTCCCGGCTGCCATTTATCCCACTGCCACAAGGAGCCGTCCGGGCGTTTAAGTAAATACCCTTTCTCTTTCAGCTCCTGGAAAACCGGGGATTTCTGGCCGATGTAGGGGTTAATCCACACGCAGACTTTCAGCCCTTTCGCTTTCAGGCGGCGAATCATCCCTTTCGGATCGGGGAAAGTCACCGGGTCCCATTCAAAATCGCACCACTGGAAAGCCTTCATCCAGAAACAGTCGAAGTGGAAGACGTGCAGCGGCAGATTGCGCTCGGCCATACCATCGATAAAGCTGTTAACGGTCGCTTCGTCGTAGTTGGTGGTGAATGAGGTGGTCAGCCACAGGCCAAACGACCAGGCGGGCGGCAGCGCCGGACGACCCGTAAATTGGGTATAGCGGTTCAGCACGTCTTTCGGGGTCGGGCCGTCGATGACGAAGTATTCCAGATACTCGCTCTCAACGCTGAACTGAACTTTGGAGACTTTCTCGGAGCCAATTTCAAACGACACGCACTGCGGATGATTCACCAGCACACCGTAGCCACGGTTGGTGATATAGAACGGGATGTTCTTGTAAGACTGCTCGGTACTGGTGCCGCCGTCACGGTTCCAGGTCTCCACCGTCTGACCGTTGCGCACCAGCGCGGTAAAACGCTCGCCAAGCCCGTAGACGGTTTCGCCCACGCCGAGATCCAGACGCTCGAACATGTAGTTGCGCCCGCTGTTGGTATCCTGCACATAGCCGTTATTTTTCAACTGACTACCGGTGATACGTACACCGTTGCGCAGAAAATCCAGTGACCAGAGCTCGCCTTTGGTGACGCGCACGCTCAGGCTGCCGCTCTTGAGTTCGGCAAATTCGGCGTTGTTCTGCATCTCCACGTTGATATCTTGCAAGACATTGAGCGGATAATGTGGGCCGTTATCCAAAGCGCCCTGGAAGTGTTCCATCCGTACACCTATCACTCCTTCCTGCGGCGAGAAAAAGCGCAGGGTAAACAACGGGGTATCCAGTTGCCAGGTTCGTTCGCGGACATCGCGCGGCGCGGCATAGACCACCATCTCATTCCCGTGCTGTTCAACGTCGAACACCTGAACCGGGTGAATCAAATTAAGGCCAGGCTGGATCAGCCAGTTTCCGTCGCTAATTTTCATAGTCTGTTCCTTTAGTTCTGCAATTCTTTATGGGTAAATTCTTGTTCGTTGCGGTGTGCGCCCTGCGCCAGTTGTTCCAGAATGGTTTTCAGGAACGGGCTTTTCAGGGTGTAGTAGCGTTTAGCGATCGCGGCGCTCAGCAGATAACAGATGGCCGGAACGATAGTGAACAGAGCGATGATGATGCTGATCGTGGCGCTGTTTTGCGTTTTCGCCGCCGCGTCGTAACCGCCGCCTGCCAGCATCCAGCCAATCAGCGCCCCGCCGAGGGCAAGACCCAGTTTCAGCACGAACAACGTGCCGGCAAAACTGATCCCCGTCAGGCGTTTGCCGTTACACCATTCGCCGTAGTCGACGGTGTCAGACATCATCACCCACTGGATAGGCGTGACTAACTGGTGCAATACGCCAATCACAAAGATAAAGACGAACATAGCGATCGTGGCGTGCATCGGTACGAAGAACATCGCCACGCTGATTACTGCGAGTAAAGCGTTGGTCCAACAAAAAACGCTCACTTTGCATTTCCAGTCGGTCAACGGTTTTGCCAGCGCCGAGCCAATCAGGTTGCCGACACAATAGGTGGTGAGGAAGGCGACAAACACGCCCGGTTTGCCCAATATCCAGGTGACGTAATACATCATCGCCCCGCCGCGCACGCATACCGCCAGAATATTCAGGATGGTGAGCAGGCCGACTATGCGCCACTGGTCGTTGTGCCAGATATCACGCAGGTCTTCACGCATGGAGGTATGGGTGGCAGGCGCTTCAACGCGCTCTTTGGTGGTAAAGAAGCAGAACGCCAGCATCAGGAACGCCACCACCGAGAGCGCTGCGATACCCCCCTGGAAGCCCAGCGCCTTATTCTCGCCGCCAATCAGTTTCACCAGAGGCATCATCAGTACGGTAGAAAGCATTCCGCCCGCCGTTGCCAGCACAAAGCGCCAGGATTGCAGGGAGATACGCTGCGTTGGGTCATTGGTTATTACACCCCCCAACGCGCAGTAAGGGATGTTGACCACAGTGTACAGAAGGGTGAGCAACGTGTAGGTGATGGCGGCATAAATCATTTTGCCGTTCAGACTGAGATCCGGCGTGCTATAAGCCAGCACACAAACGATACCAAACGGCAACGCGCCAAACAGCACCCAGGGTCGGAATTTGCCCCAGCGAGAGCGGGTGCGGTCGGCCAGCAGGCCCATACAAGGGTCGGAGATGGCATCAAGCGCACGCGCCAGTAAAAACATGGTGCCAACAAAACCAGCGGGAATGCCGAAAATATCGGTATAGAAGAACATCATATATAACATGACGTTATCAAAGATGATGTGGCTGGCGGCATCGCCCATACCATAGCCAATCTTCTCCTTAACGGAGAGAATTTCACTTTTCATTACGCATCCTTAACGCTCACAACGCTCACTGATACCGGTTACAGTTTTTGTAAACCTTCCCTGCGAGCGTGAATATTCCGTTATTTGGTTATCAAATTACGATTCTTGTTTTCTGTGATCAGGGTAGCGTCAAAAAGTGTGATGAAATGTAACTAATGGATTTTATGGGGGTTTATATGAAACCGATCATGGCAGAAGGAAAGGGAAGTTAAAAAAGCACGGGAGGGGATGTGGAAACGCCAGGAAGTAGCTATAATGCGCGCGCCTCCATGTAGCAATCGAGGCGCGGAAGATCGTCGTCTCCGGTGAGGCGGCTGGACTTCAAATCCAGTTGGGGCCGCCAGCGGTCCCGGGCAGGTTCGACTCCTGTGATCTTCCGCCAAAATCCTTCTCTCATGCCCACCATTCGTCCTCTATTTCGGGACAAAGTATTTGCTTATTATTAAGACCAGTTCTTGCATATAATACGAAAGGAAAGGTGGAGAGAGAAAGTGGAATATTATTTTATTAATCACCATTTACCGATTGCTAAAACCAAACGTCCATTTATTGTGGGATATCGTCCGCAAAGAAGGGATAAAAGTACGCCAGAACTAACGCGGGCGGGACTTAACTAATCACCAAACGAACTTGTGGGTCATACTTACAGGCTCATCCTTTCTCAAAAGAGGTAACGCTTACCAGGCCAAAATTATGAGATCAACGTATAGAGCCATCCGGATAAAGATACATGCCTCCCTCCAGATACACGGGTTCTCCTTCTTCTACCGCTAAATTATGATATAGCGATTGCATTTCATCATCTGCACTTTCTTCCGGTTGGTTTTCAACTCGATAATAGGTATCTACATCATAGTTCTGTTTACGGAGATCGTCGTCGCTGTATACGCCAAGCCGTTTTTTTAAGCCTGTTATATTAAATATCCATTTTAACCCATCTTTAATATAATAGGCATCACCATAAGCATTTTCATCGGGGCATTCTTTATAGCCCATCCGCAATGCAACATCACAGCCATGCTTACCAACATATTTATAACTCATATCCCCCCCAATATGTTGCTTCAATATCCCAGATAAAATTCATAACGAAAACCTATCCTGATAACCTATGCCACATGAAGGATACAATTTAAACTAAAGTACGCGTTATATTATCCCCTAAGTCCGTATCAAGTATGCGTATTCTGTAGTAGGTAGTAATATGTTCTAATTTATTAATGTGAGTTATATATGAAGAGATTATTTACAGCGATGATTATCGCTTTTATTACCGTCACGGCATCATCCAGTGCGCTTGCCTGCCCAAAGGGTCAACATCCACATGGGGGTACAGGCTCACATCATAAGGGTGGATGGTGTTCATACGAGCAGTAACGTCGCAGCTTACTCATCTACTTGAAGGCACTATAGCCTTACGTTTATCAACGCAGGCGCTACGTTTGTCGATGCCGTAACTTTCTGAAGAAAAAACATGAACGAGTTGGTATCGAACGCAAAGAATATGGTTACCAGCAACAGTCACCTTGTCTCCAGGCTGTCGATATTCTACGGACACGACAGGAAAGGATTTTATTAATTCCTTAGAAAAACCATGTTAATCAACAGGATAAATAGTTAAAACGTGATAAAAGGCGTAACCTTTGCCCGCTTAAAGCGGGCAAGATTGCAGGCAAGAGATGTTATTATACTAAAACATAAAAACAGGTGAGGCTGGTGTAATGAGAATCGACAAACTTTCACTGCTTAACTTTCGTTGCTTCAGACAGCTCGATATTACTTTTGATGAGCACATTACGATTCTGGTTGCACCGAATGGCGCGGGCAAGACGACAGTGCTGGATGCGATACGCCTGGCGCTGTTTCCCTTTATTCGTGGTTTTGATGCCAGCCTCTACGTAAAAGATAAATCGCTGGCGATCCGTACAGAAGATGTACGTCTGGTTTTCCGCCCCGAAGCGCTGAACATGGAAATGTCGTCTCCGGCCATGATTACGGCTACCGGGGAATGGGAAAGTGGAAAAACGGCAACCTGGATGCTCGACAAGCGAGGAGAACAGCCGCCGCATGAAGATAAGACAGCGGCGCAGCTTACCCGTTGGGGTGAACAACTTCAGACGCTGGTGCGTGAAGAGCATAATTTGCAGCAGGTTGAGCTTCCCCTAATGCTTTATCTGGGGACTGCTCGCTTGTGGTATCAGGAACGTTATGAGACACAGCCTACTGAACAGCGTCTGGATAACAGCGCCTTTTCACGTTTGTCTGGTTATGACGATTGCCTTTCTGCCACATCAAATTATAAGCAATTTGAACAATGGTATAGCTGGTTATGGCTTAGCTACCGTGAACATCAAATCACACAACTTGAATCACCTTCAGCAAAGTTAAAAGAAGGTGTTCGTGTTCAGCGGATGAAAGAAGCTATTCAAGCCATCCAGCAAGCCATTAACTGTCTGACGCAGGAAGTGACTGGCTGGCACGATCTGGAATACAGCTCCAGCCATAACCAGCAATTGGTGATGAACCATCCACAGCACGGTAAGATTCCCTTATCCCAGCTCAGCGACGGCCTGCGTAATGCGGTTGCGATGGTAGCGGATATCGCGTTTCGCTGTGTCAAACTCAACCCCCATTTACGCGATGAAGCCGCCTTAAAAACACAGGGGATTGTGCTGATCGATGAAGTCGATATGTTCCTGCACCCAGCCTGGCAGCAGCAAATTATCCAGTCTTTGCGCAGCGCATTTCCACTAATCCAGTTTATTGTCACTACCCATAGCCCGCAGGTTATCAGCACGGTAAAACGTGAATCCATTCGTCTGCTTGAGCAGGATGAGAATGGCAACGGGAAAGCGTTGATGCCGCTCGGAGCGACCTACGGCGAGCCGAGTAACGACGTGCTACAAAGTGTGATGGGTGTCGATCCGCAACCTCCGGTTAAGGAGAAGGCTGACCTACAAAAGCTGACGGCTTGGGTAGATCAAGGGAAGTACGACGAGCCAGAAGCACAGCAACTGATGGCTGCATTACAGGCGGCGCTGGGTGATCAACATCCACAACTCCAACGCTTACAGCGCAGCATTGCCCGGCAGAACATGCTGAAAGGGAAAGCGCAATGAGGCATGTGATAAAAACCCGACGTGGAACAGATGCCTTACTCACTGCACATGAGCAACCACCACAAAATTCAGATCAATCAACTCGTCGCTGGCAGCACTTTGGTCGTGAGAATAAAGCAGCCTTAATGACTCTGCTTCTCAATGAGCAATATCACCTTTGCTGTTACAGCGAAATCCGTGCTGATTTGCGTGGCCTCGGCTATCACATTGAACACGTCGAAAATAAAAGTCAGCAGCCAGGGCGAACCTTCGATTATCAAAATCTCGCCGCCAGCGCGTTAGACTCTGAGAATGGTTTGCACCTGTTTGGTATCAACGCTTTCGGCGGTCACGCAAGAGGAAAACAAGAGGCCGTGGATATGGCAAAGTTTATTCATTGTCACCTCCCTGACTGTTCTCGTTATTTTGCTTACCTTTCTGATGGCCGAATAGTACCGGCTGATGAGCTAAATGCCCAGGAAATGGAGAGGGCAGAGTACACCATTGATCTACTAAATCTGAACAGCGGATTCCTTCAAACGGAACGTCGTAATCATTGGGAAGAGCTGGAACAGCTTTTTGAGGAACATATTGAAAAAGGCTGGGATCTGCAACAATTACTTCAGCTTGAGCTGGTCCCTTCGCTAGATCATAAACTGCATGAATTCTTCAGCATTACACGCCAGTTTTTCCAGCAAGAAGCTGAACAGGTATTACAGATCCACGCCCCAGCATTAATTTAACACCACTATTCCTGATTCAGGGCGACAGCGTGATTTATTGTGAGTCGCCTTCCTGAGTTACACCCGCAAGATTTATTCAACTTTATTTCACCGCATAATGTGTCTGCCACTCCCGGCATGCGCGTTTGCTTTTTACTGGCAGTTAGTTTAATTTTTTGTACGTATCCCACATAATCGTGCTACTCACATTTAGAGATCACGTAATCGATCTGCTGACGAAGGAATCTCTATGCGTAAAGTCCGTCTTACTGAGCATCAAAACATCGCCGTAATTAAGTTGGTCGAAGCCGGATGAATGGTTAAAGATATCTGCCCTGAGGCGGATATTTGTGAAGTGACTGACTATATCTATGGACATTGGGTTTCACCACATCCTGTTTCTCACTAATGTGCTCCGGGAAAGAGTTTTCATCAGATGAGCGATTGAAAAGAGAAGCCAGAAGCTGAAGTTGCTTCGACCAATAAGTCTGTCACTTGCTCAGACTGTCACGATCAGAATTAAGTCAGATCAACTTATTGGCAAGGTATGACTCCCGGCGTTAAGTTACAAAATTTTCTCATGGCATTAGCATTACACCCTCTTAAAGTTTACATGCGTCTCTATAAAATAGTCTTAAATTTGTATATAAGAAGTTGATGAGAGCACAAATATCACCATTAAGTCATTGAATAACAATGCAATAAAAGAAAAAATCTTAAATTAGCTTTTAATAATAAGAATTCATTACAGGTTTACAGGAATTACTTTTATATTTCATCACATCACCCCGATAGTGACAAAGGCAGCAGACAGCTGGTATTGAGAACCGTTATTTATCACTCTCATGATTTAGCAAATAGTGCTGTTTTAAGATTTTTTATGATACTGGAGATACTGTATAAAAATCTCAATGGGTGAAATACAAATCCGAAATGATGTATTACGACTGTCGGATCTGTCATGGTTTTTTAAAGCTGTATTTTAGTGCTTTCCAGGAGTTTATGACACTGACAATATTTCGCGACTTTTGACAGTCGTAGTACTTTATATTATCTGGATTGACACATTTATTTACCAATGAAATATTAATAGAAACATCGACAGGAGTCGTTCAGGATGATGAGAAAGCCTTCACAAATTGTCCATTGCATTAGTTGCGATTTATCCTGTCAATTATTTCCTGACAGCGCAGTACGGGTGCAATACTGTCATAATGCGGCATTTTCCATCTGGCCAGATGGTAATGCTTTCCTGAAAAAAGGGTTTATTGAAAAGTTATTGCTTGATAGACACAATCATTTATCCAGCGGTTTTATCTTTGTTGATTTTTCTTTCCCGAATCTTCGACGATTTACCGATTTGCAATGGGCTGACAGTCTGGCAGACAGTGGCATGCATATTGTCCTGATTTCTGACAGAAGTTTAACTCCGCTGGCCAATTACTGGATTTTGAAAAGCAATAAAATACAAGGAATTATTTATTCCGATGACGATGATATTGTGCAACAGCAAAAGATGCACCGCTTGTTTACCGGTCGGCTTGCCAACAGTAAACGTGGACGAACGCTTAACTATACGGAATTTATATTACTGAAGCGCTTTGTATCAGGAATAAGTATTCAGCAGATTGTAAATATTGACAATATTGATATTAAGAAACTTTATGTGCATAAGCTGCGGCTTGAAAATAAGCTAGGGCATAGCATTCATAAAATAATATCAAATATTTTATAGGTCCGTTTCCATTTTTATTATTTCCATATTATTGCGATGTGGAAGACGCTTTACGCCATAATGCAGGAGGCAGAATGCCAACTCCCCAAAATTACTCATTCATCGCCATAGCGGTATCAGCAGCGTTAGCCTCTATGGTATTTCCCTCCCAGGCGGCCTGGGTTGACGTTGATAGTCTGCCATCCAGTGGGCTGGTCAGCCAGTTGCCGCCGGAATTACAGGCTATTATTCCCGCTCAGGCCAGTACCGGTTTCACCAAAGTCGGTACTATGCCCAACTACGTTTATCAGTGGAACACCGGCACCACCCCGGTTTATGGCAATGGCCTCACGCTTAATGGGCCGGGCGCGGAGGCGTTTGAACACACTGTCACGGTTATTCAGAACAGCGGGACGGGAAGTCCGGGCGTGATTTTTGGCAACGACCTGACCATTCGGACGCAGTCGGCGAATGCCGCGAATAATGGTAGAGACGTCGATGGCATCCGTACTCACGGCGCAAATACTCCGGATAACCCGGTATTTATTATTACCGGTGACCGTACCAACATCTACGTGGATGGTCAGGATGGTGACGGTATTAACGCCGGATATAACTCACTGGGCCAGGGTTGGACCGGATCGGCCAATATTTACGTCGGCGACGATCTGTATATCAAAACAACAGGTAGCCAGGGACGTGGAATTACAGCTAACGCCATGCGGGATGCGTCACGTGCCAAAAATACGATTGTCGTCGGCAATCGTGCACATATTGTTACTACCGGCGACAGTTCAGAGGGGCTGCGTACCGGACAAAGCGGTTCTTTGATTCGTCTGGGTGACGATGCAACCATCGAAACCTCCGGCGCATCCTCAACGGGGATTTACGCAGCATCCTCCTCCAGAACCGAGCTTGGCAACAACGCTACTATTACGGTGAACGGTGCCAGCGCACACGCGGTATATGCAACTAACGCTACCGTTAATTTGGGAGAGAATGCCACTATTAGCGTTAACAGCGCCAGTAAGGCTGCATCCTATAGTAAAGCCCCTGCCGGTTTATACGCCCTCTCCCGAGGCGCCATTAATCTGGCAGGCGGTGCGGCTATTACTATGGCGGGCGATAACAGTAGCGAAAGTTACGCCATCAGCACGGAAACTGGCGGCATTGTTGACGGTTCTTCAGGAGGTCGTTTCGTCATCGACGGTGATATTCGTGCTGCTGGCGCCACCGCTGCCAGCGGTACGCTACCGCAGCAGAACAGTACAATTAAGCTCAATATGACGGACAACTCGCGATGGGACGGGGCGTCGTACATCACCAGCGCTACGGCGGGCACAGGCGTTATCTCTGTACAAATGAGCGATGCGACCTGGAATATAACCAGCAGCTCAACGCTCACTGACCTGACGCTGAATAGTGGCGCAACCATTAACTTCAGCCATGAAGATGGCGAACCATGGCAAACGCTCACCATCAATGAAGATTATGTAGGCAACGGCGGTAAGCTGGTCTTTAATACTGTGCTCAACGATGATGATTCCGAAACGGACAGGCTGCAGGTTCTCGGCAATACTTCAGGCAACACATTTGTTGCAGTAAATAATATTGGAGGAGCCGGGGCGCAAACCATTGAAGGTATTGAAATTGTTAACGTTGCTGGCAATTCCAACGGTACTTTCGAAAAAGCAAGCCGTATTGTTGCCGGAGCCTATGACTACAACGTGGTGCAGAAAGGTAAAAACTGGTATCTGACCAGCTACATTGAGCCGGACGAACCGATTATTCCTGATCCAGTAGACCCAGTTATCCCTGACCCTGTCATTCCCGATCCGGTAGACCCTGATCCTGTAGACCCGGTTATCCCTGACCCTGTTATTCCCGATCCGGTGGACCCTGATCCTGTAGACCCTGAGCCAGTAGACCCGGTCATCCCTGATCCGACAATTCCTGACATAGGGCAATCTGACACACCGCCGATAACAGAACATCAGTTCCGTCCGGAAGTGGGCAGCTATCTTGCCAACAACTATGCGGCAAATACGCTGTTCATGACGCGTCTCCATGACCGTCTGGGTGAAACCCAGTACACCGACATGCTGACGGGTGAGAAGAAGGTCACCAGCCTGTGGATGCGTAACGTCGGCGCCCATACTCGCTTCAACGATGGCAGCGGGCAGCTAAAAACCCGCATCAACAGCTATGTGTTACAACTGGGAGGCGATCTGGCACAGTGGAGCACTGACGGTCTTGACCGTTGGCATATTGGTGCAATGGCAGGTTATGCCAACAGCCAGAACCGCACGCTGTCGTCCGTGAGTGACTATCATTCCCGTGGTCAAGTCACCGGTTACAGCGTCGGCCTTTACGGCACCTGGTATGCTAACAATATCGATCGGTCTGGGGCTTATGTGGATACCTGGATGCTGTACAACTGGTTTGATAACAAGGTCATGGGTCAGGATCAGGCCGCTGAGAAATATAAATCCAAAGGAATTACCGCCTCGGTTGAAGCCGGTTACAGCTTCAGGTTAGGTGAAAGCGCGCATCAAAGCTACTGGTTGCAGCCCAAAGCGCAGGTGGTATGGATGGGCGTGCAGGCTGACGACAATCGCGAAGCCAATGGTACCCTCGTCAAGGATGATACCGCCGGTAATCTGCTAACCCGCATGGGCGTAAAAGCCTATATTAACGGCCACAATGCTATTGATGACAATAAATCTCGAGAGTTCCAGCCGTTCGTGGAGGCGAACTGGATCCATAATACGCAGCCTGCCAGCGTGAAGATGGACGATGTCAGCAGCGATATGCGTGGTACGAAAAATATTGGTGAACTGAAAGTGGGTATTGAAGGGCAAATTACCTCGCGCCTGAACGTATGGGGTAACGTGGCGCAACAGGTAGGTGACCAGGGCTATAGTAATACCCAAGGCCTACTGGGGGTTAAATACAGTTTTTGATTCAGGTAACAACAGAGCCGCTGATCTTCAGCGGCTTTTACCCGGAAGCGCTTTCATTTGGCTGATACGTTCCATGAACGGCTCCCAAAACAGCTTAATGTGTACAGAAAAATATCGGGCGTTTCCCGATGGTGAACATAAAGCCACGATGGCCCTGAGTCAGGATGGTGTAACTGATACTTTTCCCTGGGTAGACATAAAAGTCGGGTAAAACCGTCTCGATAACCGCATCGGACAGTGTTTCGTCACGCGTGACTTTGTTGATATCCGTCGATATAAAATGGGTGCTGTCTTTATTTTCACTCCATACATAGGAAACATCACGGCGGATCACGCCGCTCATTTTATTATCGACGTAATATGTTCCGCTGATGGAAACCACCCCAGTGCGTTTTTTCAGCGAATACATAAAGTCCAGCGTCAGGTTAGCCTGAGTATTGTTATAAAACACAATCACAGGCGCCGTACATTTCTCTGGATCCCGGTTCTTTTCCGTATACAAATGAAAAAGATGCCCAAGCCCTACTCCCAGAAACAGTAGAGTCAGGCAGGCTAACATCAGTGCCTTTTTACCCATGTGTCACCCCGCGGAAAAAAAGCGTCACGCAACCTGTATCACCGCGCGTTTTATAAGGTTGCTGACAAATCAATGCCGTAACCGCTGGGGTGCGACTGCTGGAAGGGAAATAGACCCATGGGTATTTCTGACAATCCATACCGGTTTTTAGAATCATTGACTTATAGCTTGCAAAGCGGCTGCCGCTTTCGATATCTTCATTCCGCGAGAAAAAATGACAGCCCTGAGTTGTTTCAACCAGCGTGTAGCGATCGTAAAAATCCTTATCGGGAACGGTTTGCCAGCTGATAGTGCCAAGCAAAATACCGACAGCAAATGTCCCGGTCATCCAAAGTACAGGTACATAATGTTTAAACCAACGCCCTGACATACGCGGTGGCGTCTCACCCTTTTTTTCTATTGTCTGAGCGAAGTCTTTGCGGATGGTCATGAGGCTCACGCCAGGCTCAATCTGAAAGCCTCTACGCGGAACCGTGATTATCAGCGTATCTTCATTTTCGCCAACGGTACGTAATCCGCGGCGAATAATGGAGATATTCTGATAAAGCGTATTTGCCGACACCACCATGCCGTCTTCTTCCCACACTTTTTGAAAGAATGTTTGTTGTGAGACGACGGAGGGGGCGTTTTCCAGCAGAAGGCGCAAGCAGCGGCTGGCGGGCGTTGTCAGAATAATGTTGAGATCTGGCCTCGATAATGACGCCAGGCGATTCATTTCTGGATTAAATTCAATATTATCGTTAATTATCCATAACATCGCATTGTTACCATGCCAAAACATAACGTAGTTGGAGAGGGTTAATAGACACCACTGAGTATAGTCTGATGCTGTGGCTGCGTAGCAGGACATGGATTGTCCCCTGCACATACCGATCATATAGAAGAGCGAGAGGCATAAGACATTAACAGGTAAGCGTAGACACCGCTTTTCTCATTATAGCAGACTCAGGAGTGAAAGTACGTTTGGTTTTCTTGTTCGTTAAGTCTCCTGTTTTGTATTGAGGTGAGAATATCACCTTTAATCAGGTGGCCAAATTTACTGTGCCGCTACGCTTTAATATCGCATAGATAAATCATGAGAAAATATATCCTGACAATCTATATCATATGAAAGAGAGGGTTTTATTGAACGTGTTCTCTATAATGACTTGTAATATCCAAAAAAGCAGCACTCGTTATGTAGGGATAGTTTCCAATTTATTAAGAGTTACAGTAGCCATACTTAATAAAAGCACGCTTCCCACTTAATATTTAAGCTGTGCTTTATGTTATTTAAATATAAATAAGTTAACTCTTAATTGATATATTTCAAACTTATACTAAATAATTTTAAAACTATCCATCAGAAACAATTTGTAGGGACATAGTTTGTTTTTTCAATCAATAATCCTCTCTGACATGTAAAATAGAAACATTTATTCATAATATGAATATTGTTGTGATAACAGATTCGCGTGAAAGTAAATCGACTGAAGGTGATGCCGATGAATATTCCTTCAGAAAGAACTCAATAAGGTAATCCAGGATCGGCAACGGATTACTGTCATCAGCTTAAAAACGGAAATCGCCCCGGCGATTAATGACTTTAACACTGATAGTGATTATCAGTGAAAGGCAACAACAAGGAATGAATTATGTCTACACCCGCGAATTTTAACGGTCAACGCCCTGCCATTGATGCTAACGACGCAGTAATGCTGCTGATTGACCACCAAAGTGGCCTGTTTCAGACCGTCGGCGACATGCCGATGCCGGAATTACGCGCGCGCGCCGCGGCGCTGGCTAAAATCGCTACCTTATGCAATATGCCGGTCATTACTACCGCATCCGTACCACAGGGACCAAATGGTCCGCTGATTCCGGAAATCCATGCGAATGCGCCCCACGCGCAATATGTCGCGCGTAAAGGGGAAATTAATGCCTGGGATAATGCCGATTTTGTACAAGCGGTAAAAGCGACAGGCCGTAAAACGCTGATCATCGCTGGCACTATTACCAGTGTCTGTATGGCTTTTCCAGCCATCAGCGCCGTCGCGGAAGGGTACAAGGTATTTGCGGTAATTGATGCCTCCGGCACGTACAGTAAAATGGCGCAGGAAATTACGATGGCCCGCGTGGTGCAGGCGGGCGTAGTACCAATGGATACCGCGGCGGTAGCCTCTGAGCTGCAACGTACCTGGAATAGGGAAGATGCCGCAGAATGGGCGGATGTATATACCAAAATATTCCCGGCCTATCAGCTACTGATTGAAAGTTATACCAAAGCGCAGGAAGTAGTAAAAAATAATGAACTGCTGGATTCTCAACGCGCATAAATAACGCCCTGAAGCGGCTAAATAGCCCCATTTAATGGGGCTATTTTACTTGCCATTTTGGTCCTGGGCAGTGCTCGCCAAAACGCATTAGCGTTTTGAACGCCGCTTGCGGCGGCCCGAAGGGCGAGCGTAGCGAGTCAAACCTCACGTACTACGTGTACGCTCCAGTTTTTGCGCGCTGTCCGTGTCCAAACTGGCTGCGCCAATAACGCCTGGTGGGATAGGCTCTTAATCAAATACGCCATTAATAATCGCCGTGACCACCGCGGTACTGAGCGCGATCAGCACCAGATTATCCCCAACGATTTTCCACTCATAGCCCGGATAATAAGGTAATTGTCCCAGCATAGACGCCGGCACCGTTTTTTTAGCGATTCCCGGCGGCAGCGGTTTTCCTCTCGCCAGATTTTTCGCAATCCCCGGTGGTAAAGACTGATAACCCGTCAGCCCTAAATTTACTGCCAGTTGCCTGGCGACAGCGTAGCTAATGTCCGACTCGACGTGATCCGGTTTACCGCCATTTTTACGGTGTTCCGTTCTTTGCCCGGCATTTCCTTTATGCCCGTTACCGTTATTACCTTGATTAGCCGCGTTATTACTATGTCCGCCGCCATTGCCATTTCCCGGATTCGCCAGCACAGGCGTAGCGCTCAGGGAAAACGTAATCAACGTCGCCAGGACGGCGGTTAAACCACGACGATTGTTCATGATATTGCCCTTCTGATGTGGGATACCATGAAAATAGCGCCCCGCCATAAAAAGAACAACTACATCGATTCTTATTTTAAGCGGGGCTCGCCAACAGCAGCTTATCGTATCCAGATAGTCAGTAAAATCAGGATGATTGCTATCAGGACAACCTGATAAAAAATTTTGTCCAACCCTCTTTTTTGCATGGCGTCACCTCGTTAGAAAACGATTTGCCAGAGGGCTAAACACAACACCAACAGGCTAATCAGTAAAAATATCAGCGCGATGATTTTATCGGGTGAGCGATTCATCTGGGCGATCCTCAAACATCATTAAAACCACTGGCCAAAGCGTTTGATATAAAAGCGCTTCATGCCTTGCGCCACCAGACAGTAGCTCAATAATGTCGCCACCAACCATGGGAAGTAGCTCAGTGGCAGCGGCTCCAGTCCAACCATCGCGCCCAGAGGTGAGAATGGAATATAAATGCCTATCGCCATAATCAAGCCGGTCGTCAATAATACCGGCAACGTCGCCCGACTTTGGATAAACGGTATTTTCTGCGTCCTTAGCATATGCACGACCAGTGTCTGCGAGAGCAGACCCTCAATAAACCAGCCGGACTGAAAGAGCGCCTGCGCCTCTACGTTATTAGCTGCAAAGACGTACCACATCAACGCAAAGGTTGTGATATCGAAAATAGAAGACGTTGGGCCAATCCATAGCATAAAACGGCCAATATTTTTCGCGTCCCATTTCCGCGGCTTACGCAGGAACTCTTTATCCATTTTGTCCCACGGCAACGACAACTGCGAAATGTCGTACATCAAATTCTGGATCAACAGATGAATCGCCAGCATCGGCAGAAACGGAATAAACGCGCTGGCTACCAGTACCGAAAAAACATTGCCGAAATTAGAGCTGGCGGTCATATTCAGGTATTTAATGATATTGCCAAAGGTTTCCCGCCCTTTGATAACGCCTTCCTCAAGCACCATGAGATCTTTTTCCAGCAGAATAATATCTGATGACTCTTTAGCAATATCGGCGGCGCTATCGACGGAAATTCCCACATCCGCATCACGAAGCGCGGGCGCGTCGTTGATCCCATCTCCAAGAAAACCAACGGTATGACCATTTTTCTGTAGCGCTTGCAAAATACGCGTTTTTTGTAACGGCGTCAGCCGGGCGAATACTGCGCGTTTCTCCACCTCAGGCGCCAGTTCGGCATCTGACATCGCCTCAACCTGGGTTCCGGTCAGGATATCGTGCGTATCAATACCCACTTCCAGACAGATACGCGCCGTCACAACCGGATTATCGCCGGTGAGGACTTTGACCGCCACGCCGTTATCCCGCAACGCGGCAATAGCTTTTCCGGCGCTTTCTTTCGGCGGATCGAGAAAAGTGAGCATCCCTTCGATGGTAAGTTCGGTCTCATCCTCCACACTTAATGTCGGATTGTTCCCGGAACCATCCAGCTTACGTGTCGCTATCAGCAATACACGGAATCCCTGCGCATTGTAATCTTCGGTTTTCGCCAGCAGTAGCTCGCGGCGTGTTTCCGTCAGCGCCACCACACGATCGCCTTCGCGAAGATGGGTGGCTACCATCATCATCTCTTCAACGGCGCCTTTGCAGATCAGGCATCTGTCTCCATGCTGCGCATCCTCCACCAGGACCGATACCCGGCGACGTACAAAGTCGAATGGCAGTTCATCGCGTTTAATGAAGCGCGCTTTTGTCGATGGTGCGATTCGACCCTCGCCAAAACGCAGTATGGCGCGATCCATCACATTCCGGGCGCCGCTCTGGCTGCTACTATTCAGCCAGGCCAGCATCAATACCCGGCCGCTTTTTACACCGCTCACATCCAGATGATGCTCCAGAAAAATATTGTCCTGGGTTAAGGTACCGGTTTTATCTGTACACAGCACATCCATCGCGCCGAAGTTTTGAATAGCGTTCAGGCGTTTGACGATCACTTTGCGCCGCGACATCGCAATCGCGCCTTTTGCCAGGTTGGAACTGACAATCATGGGCAACATTTCCGGCGTCAACCCCACCGCAACTGCCAGCGCGAACAGCGAAGCCTCTACCCAGTCTCCCTTACTGAAACCATTGATCAGCAGGACAACCGGCACCATGATCAGCATAAAGCGTATCAACAGCCAGCTCACGCTGTTGACTCCGCGATCGAAAGCCGTCTGGGTACGCGTACCCACAATGGATTTCGCCAGCGAGCCGAACCAGGTACGGCTTCCCGTCGCGACCACGACCGCTTGCGCTCTGCCGCTGGTTACATTGGTTCCCATCAGACAGATATTGCCCAAATCTAGCAGGCTTTTATCTTTATCAGGCAATTGCTCGCTGTCTTTACCTGCCACATCAGCCATAACATCGTATTTTTCTACGGGTAATGATTCACCACTAAGAATTGACTGACTGATAAAGAGATCGCGCGACGCCAGCAGTCGAACGTCGGCGGGCACCAGATCGCCTGCGGCCAGAAAAACCACATCGCCCGGCACCAGTTCTTCAATGGGAATCTCTTCCTGCACCGCGCCTATATTGCCCGGCCCACGACGCAACACCGTGGCGGTGGTGCGAACCATCTTTTTCAGCGCCTGTGCTGCTCTGTTAGTGCGAAACTCCTGCCAGAAACGCAATAACCCGCTCAAACTGACCATCGTCAGAATAATCAGCACGCCAGTGAGATCGGTCTCTTCGCCACGGCGTAACGGGAGCCAGTAATCCGTGATGAAACTGACCCCTGCCAGTGCCATCAGAACGTAAATAAACGGGTTATTGAATGCCTGCAGAAGCTGAACCAGCACCGGAGGAACTTGCTCATGCGCCACTTCATTGCGCCCATACACTTTCAACCGTTCGCTGGCCTCTTCTATCGTGAGGCCCTGACGATGGCTGTTCAGCCGCGCCAGTGTCTCCTCCGGGCTATGAAAAGCTTCCGCTTCGATCGGAAATACTTTTTTATGCTGCTTATCATTTTCTGACGCCGGGCGATTGAGTTTCCGGTTTTCAATGTTCATGTCAGTCATGATGAATCCCCAAAATTAAGGTGTAGTGTTTCCTGCATATCACGCCCAGGGAATAGTAAACTCACGATTTGAAGGTGAATGCCCCGGGAGAATTATCTATGCATAAAAAAGGTTATTGCTTACTCACTATTTTGAGTGGGTTTTATTTTATCGACTCGGGAATATCCATCATTCCCTCCTTATACGCCTGGCGTAATGTTGCAATTGAATAAAAAACTATTATTGACTATCAATGCTCCAGTGAATTGCGGTGATATTATCGTTATCACCTATTCTGGATATAATCAGTTCTCGCGTTTTACGATAATCAGCATGACCCACGAGCTCGGCACGAATTTCTTTATAGCCCTGTTCCTGAGCGGGGACCGAACCTAACCCTTGTAAACAGATCGCGGCCTCTTTTACGATATTCAGTAACCACTGACGAACCTCGCTTTCATCTTCTTTATTACAGGTTACTTTCAGGATATAACGTTTTTCTCCCTCGGCGGATACCGGGAGTTGATTTATACGCTGCGCCGCTTCACGCAGTAAAATATTGGCGCAAAGAATAATGATCGTCGCCGCCAGCGCATTTTTGAACTGCCCTAAGCCGCATAACACGCCGATGCCCGCCGAACACCATAGCGTTGCCGCAGTGTTCAGCCCGCGCACATTCATCCCTTCGCGCATGATGACGCCCGCCCCCAGAAAGCCAATCCCAGAGACAATCTGCGCCGCAATTCGCCCGGGGCTGTCTGGCGATGTCGTCATGGAGCTCAGAATAAAAACGGCGGCGCCTGTCGCCACCAGCGCATTAGTGCGTAATCCCGCCATACGTTGACGCCATTGTCTTTCCGCGCCAATCAGCGCGCCCAACAGCATAGCGGCCAGTAAATTTAAAATATAAGGAAACATTAACATACGTTCCTCCATTTTTTCTGGAAGAATAAGTACGTGCTATATTTAGCACACGACAAATTTCTGCCCTGAGGCAATTAGCGTCGTGTTAACGGCGGAGGAAATAAAGCGTGTTTAAACATGAACATGACGATTACCTCGCGACAATGCGCGTGTTGTAACATTATTGGGATGACAATCGTCACAAGGGGAGATTGCTGCCCACCGGTTCGGCAAGCAGCGCAGGAATAGCGTGCGTTAACTTGCCAGATGATTTACGTAAAAGTGACTGTCCAACATATTACTCCTGCATGAATTTGCGCTTATTATAGTCAGCCAATATGTTCCGTAAAGTGCAAAGGCGGGTTTAGTGACGTTCTGTTTAAGTTTGTTTGATATTTTTTCTTATGACAAAAAAATGACAATATTATGTCGATAACAAGCTCGTCTGAAATCATTAAACAATAAATTCCTGCTTAATACCGGCGATAGCTCTGTTATGATGCCTGCACGTAAAAAAATAAAACAACATGACGAGGAAAAAATGGGTTCCACCAGAAAAGGGATGCTAAACGTCCTGATTGCCGCCGTATTGTGGGGGAGTTCAGGCGTTTGCGCGCAGTACATCATGGAGCAAAGCCGTATGTCGTCACAGTTCCTGACGATGATACGTTTGTTATTCGCCGGGCTGATACTGGTGACCTTCTCCTTTATGCACGGCGATAAGATATTTTCAATTCTTAAAAACCGCAAAGATGCCCTGAGTCTGCTGATTTTCTCCGTGGTGGGCGCGCTCACCGTTCAGCTAACCTTCCTGCTCACGATTGAAAAATCCAATGCCGCCACCGCGACAGTGCTGCAATTTTTATCGCCGACCATTATTGTAGCGTGGTTTGCATTAGCGCGAAGAACACGACCAGGCATTCTGGTCTTAACCGCCATTCTTACATCGCTTATCGGCACCTTTTTACTGGTGACTCACGGCAATCCAACATCGCTGTCGATCTCTTCAGCCGCGCTGTTCTGGGGTATCGCCTCCGCATTTGCCGCCGCCTTTTATACGACCTGGCCTTCCAGGCTAATCGCCCAATACGGCACGCTGCCAGTGGTCGGCTGGAGTATGTCCTTTGGCGGCCTTATTCTGCTGCCCTTCTACGCTAAAGAAGGAACGCACTTTGCGGTGAGCGGCAGCCTGATTCTGGCCTTTTTCTACCTGGTGGTGATCGGTACGTCGCTGACGTTCAGCCTGTATTTGAAAGGCGCGCAACTGATTGGTGGCCCCAAAGCCAGCATTTTAAGCTGCGCGGAACCGTTAAGCAGCGCCCTGCTGTCGCTGCTGCTGTTGGGGATTAGTTTTACCTTGCCGGACTGGCTGGGCACGCTGCTCATTCTCTCGTCAGTGATTCTGATCTCCCTCGATTCCCGTCGACGCGCGCGGGCCGCTTAACGCCGTTGATAATCACGATGACCGGGCGGAAGAGGGAAAAGTTTAATGGCGCTTTGCCTTAATCTCTTCGTCAGAAAGCCCGGTAATCATCAGCACCATCTCTCGATTGATCCCCTGTTCCAGCATCGTATGCGCAATACGCAAGGCTTCCTCCTGCTTACCTTGATGTATACCTTGTTGCACGCCTTCACGCTTACCTTTTCTGCGCCCCGATTCACGTATTCTGTCTACGATCGTCATTAATCTCTCCTTGTGTTGGGGAACACGACGCGCCACCTCGCGGATAAACTTGCCAAAACGAGGCGTGCTGCCATGCTGTATTAGCAAATAATTAAACAGCGCTTTTAGCTGACTGTCATTAGCGTTTCCCGTAATCAGAAGTACCGCTAAACGCTCGACCAATCCCATCAGGTCGCGCTGACGTATATGCTTTTGTACCAGTTCCAGCATCGCGATACGTCGATGCTGCATAATCTCGTTATCCGGCACCACCGTAATGTCTACCAGTGGAAATGCCGTCGCATAAAGCTGACGCGCCAGTGCAGGATCGTCAAACTCATCCAGCCAGCAAAGCGAAAAGGGATACGGGCTTTTCGCGCCATGGTAAAACAGCATGGGAATCACCAGCGGTAACGTTTTATGGCCAGCATCCAGATGGCGCTGCATCGCGGCAGTGGCGTAACGCATTAACCGGAACGCCATATGCGCGTCCGGCGTACTCTGGTGCTCGATAACGACATAGATATAACCATCGCCTTCACACGTTTTTAGCGACCAAAGGACGTCGGAATAAAACGCGCGTAAATTTTTCTCGATAAAACTGTCCGGCGCCAGTTTCAACGTCGTCAGATCGCAACGTATTCTTAGCGAATGGGGAAGATGAATATTGAGAAAATCCCGTGCGGTATCCGGATGGCGTAAAAACGTTTTGAATACCGCATCATGAGGCGTGGACGTGGGGCTTTTTTTCATGGCGATCCGTCACCTGAGGAATAAGATGACGCCACTGTACTCGCCAAAAATACAGACAGCATTCAGGAAAATTTAACCCTGCGAGGGGGCTCGAAAGAGAATCACTGACGTCTGCAATACGTACATTTTTGCCCAGCCTGCTACGCATTATCGCCCGATAGCGTAACGCTAACCGGGCCTACAAATACACGTCATCTGTAGGCCAGGTAAACGCAGCGCTCTTCGGCGATAAATCTCACACCAGCGCTTTGACTATCTCCATCAACCGAATGACGTCTTCGGGGCGCGTATTGCCGGTTTGCGGATCGATAATCGAGCTGTAAACATGCGGCATGACGCGCGGCACGCCTGCTTCCAGGCAGGTTTGCAGGATAATACCGAAATTATCCAGTGAGATACCGCCGGTCGGCTCGATGAGCGTCATGCCGTGGCGGGCGGCGGTTGTCGCCAGCGCATAGAGTTCCGGTAACGACTTTTCGCCGCCCATCGGGAAAAACTTCGCCGCATGTGCGCCCATATCCTGCATCATGCGTACCGCCGCTTCACAGGAAACGCGGGCTGGCGTTCCCTGGCTGCTGCTGACGCCGGTAGAAATCACCACCTCGCCAGGCGTTCCCGTCGGGCTGACCAGGGCGTTGATATGCGTTTGCTCGCCGCCCGTCGCCGCCAGTGCGCCCGCTGCGAAGCCGCTGCCGGTAAAGGTCTGGTTGACGTGGGCCGGGTGAGTATGGGCGGCAATCATCGCCGCTTTGTAGTACTGCGCCGGGTCGCCTGCGCCCAGTCCCACCGAGATAGACGGCACCTCCGCCATCCAGCGTTTCACCTCCGGCACGCCCTCTTCTACCGTAGCGAACTGCGCGGAAAGTACGCCAATGACCGCATGGCCTTCGGCGGCTTCATAGATAGCCTTCGCGTTGGCGATATCCTTTGCCAGTACGTTAATCGCTACCCGCTGACGATAAAAATTAATCTGCTGCATGTTCTGCAATCTCCCTGAGTCGCGCCACAATCAATGCCATTTCCCCTTCAGCTACCGTGCGTGGATCGAGGCTAAAAACCCCCTGATGAAGCTGATATTTGCGGGCGTAAATCGCTATCTCGCCGCCGCGCAACTGCGCTTCGACGTCCTGCGCATTCAGCCCCAATTCAGATGCGTTCACCCGCACACGAATACGCCAGATTGCACGCCCGGCCTCATCCTGTTCGATATCGGCATAAAGTCCATGGATGGCGGAAATCGCTTCCGCGACCGGCTGTAACTGTGCTGCGGTCACGGTCGTCTGGCCCTGGTGGTAATTCTCCAGCGCATACACCAGCCCAACCATGTTTTCCTTGCCGATTTTCATCGCCCTGGCAATCCCCTGGTGCTGCGCTTTGCAGGCGGCAATCCACGTTTTCTTGCCAGTAATAAAGCCGGAGGTTGGCGCATTAAAGGCTTTCGCGCCGCTATAGATAACCATATCCGCGCCGCTCGCCACCCAGCCGCGCAAATCCTCTTCCGCCGCGGCATCGACAATCAACGGCAGGTGGTTGGCCTGCGCCACCTGTACAAAATCGTCAATGCTCAACATGCCTTTCTGTACGCAATGGTGTGATTTCACATACAGTAGCGCGGCGGTCTTTTCGTTAATGGCGCTTTCCAGTTGCCAGCGGGCCGCCAGATTGCTCGCCCCCACTTCCACTATGCGCCCGCCGCCAAGACGAATGGCGCTGGTGACTGGCGCGCCGTAGTCAACGTTATGCCCGCGCAGCATCACTACCTCATTGGCCATACCGCTACTGTCCGGCATCAGGGCGACGCGCGCCCGCTCGCCGTGGGTGATGGCGGCAGCGACGGCAATGGCAATACCCGCCGAGGCGCACGAGGTGATATAGCTATCTTCAGCACCCGTATAGCGCGATACCAGTTCGCCGGTTTTTTCCACCAGCGCGTCAATCTCGACGAAAGCGGAAGCCGCGCGCGCGGTGGCCTGCATGACCTCCGGCGCGACGCTTGAGACGCCCAGAATGGTCATTTTGCCGCAGGCGTTAATGACCTTTTTCAACCCCAGTTGTTGATAGATATTCGGCGTCATGATTTACAGCACTCCCAACAACGAACAGACTATGCTCAGTGCGACAATCGACAGCAAAATGGTGGTGTAGCGCGGCCCTTTTTTTACCAGATAGAAGTAGATGGCGAATACCGCCGCCAGTGGCAGTAAGCCCGGCGCGATAGAGTCGAGGATCTGCTGAACCACCACTTCAGATCCTTTCAAAGCGCTAATTTTTAACGGCGTGGTGATTTTGACGTAGCTGGCGGAAAGCGCGCCCATCATGATCAAACCCAGCACGTTGGCCCCGTAGATCAGTTCTTTGATTCGCCCCCCTTGCAGCAGGCCGATAATCGAATCACGCCCCAGCGTATATCCTTTGTGGACCATGCCGTAGCTGATCGCCAGGGTGATCGCCGGGTAGAGAATCAGCGGAATAATACCGCCCATCGCGCTGCCATTTGCCGCGAACGGAATAAAGATCGCTATCAACAGCGGCATCACCGCCGCCCAGATAATCGAGTCGCCCATCCCGGCAAGCGGCCCCATCAGGCCCGTTTTAATGCCGGTGATAGACGAGTCGTTAATCGGCTCGCCGCGCGTTTTTTGTTCTTCCATGGCAATAGAGATGCCCTGAATCACCGCGCCGAAGGTCTGCTCGGAGTTAAAGAAGTTAAGGTGGCGTTTTAGCGCTTCTACCTGCTCCTCTTTTTTTGGGTAAAGTTTTTTGATGATCGGCGTCATCGAGGCGCAGAAAATCAGGCTTTGTAAGCGCTCATAGGAGCTGGAAACCTCGGCGCCCAGCCAGTAGATAAACCAGGCTTTGGTGATGTCTGCTTTGGTCAGCGCCCCGCTTTCCCGCGCGCGCTCAACCAGTTCATGTTGCATTACGTCACTGCTCATCATGCTGCTCCTTCATTTTTCGCCAGGCCTTTAATCAGGAAGGCGACACAGGTGCCGAAGATGGCCATCGCCATGATGTCGACCTTGAGGTACAACACCGCGAAGAACCCGCCGATAAACCACGGCAACAGGCTCTTTTTACCGATCACCATAATGGTGATGGCAAAGCCCAGCGCCGGCAGAATGCCGCCCATGATTTCAAAGGAGTGGGTTAACCAGTGCGGCATCAGTTTAAGGAAACTTTCCACCACATCCTGGCCAAAGTAGTTAGCGGCAAAGACCACCGGGAAGCGCAGCACCAGCCCCAGCAATGCCGGGTAAAGAAAGGCGCAACGCATGATGCCCGCCATGTTTGCCGTTTCCGCGTGTTTATCCGCCATATGCACCCAGGCGGCGTTCAGCGTGCGCCTAAGCTGATCGAGAAACACGCCAATCACGCCAAACGGGATTGCCAGCGCGATCGCCAGGTTTGGGTCCATACCGGCCTTCACCGCGATAGGAATGGAGATACAGGCCGCCAGCGCCGGGTCCGACGGCACGTTGCCGCCCGGCGTTGAGGTCACGCCCAAATAAACGAGCTGCATCCCTGCGCCGATGATCATCGCGGTCTGCATGTTGCCAAGCAAAAGCCCGACAAATACCGCGATCACCACCGGTTGTAACAGCATCGCGGAGAAGGTGTAGCCGAGGCGTAAACGGGCAAACCAGTAATACAACCCCATCAGGCTTGCAAAGAGTAAGGTATCCATAGTGTTATCCTATACACTTCATCCTTCAGGCTGCCTCTTTGTTGGCTGCCTTCGCTCACCCCAGTCACTTACTTTAGTAAGCTCCAGGGGATTCACTCAGTTGCCGCCTCGATGCATCCAGAATGATTTTGTGTCTATTAAAGGGTTAGAATTTTTTCAGGATATCGTCGAGCGGCTGCGGCTTATCTTCCGGAATGGTCTGGAAAAATACCTGAACGCCACGGTTTTTCAGGTCGTTAAGAATGCCGACGTCTTTTTCATCCAGCGTAATATTCTGAAAAACCGCCTTGCGGTTTGGCCCGCCGCCGAGACCGCCAACCTGAATGCGGGTGACGTCAAAGCCCAGCTGTATGGCGTCCTGCACCGCCGCCAGTGAGGGAAAAAGCACCAGCACGTTACCGTCGCCAAGCTGATTTTCTTTCCATGCGGCGGCAAAACTCTGGTTGCCGAAGCAATCCACTTTGATATTTGGCGGCGCGGCCATCAGGTAGATATTTTTCATAAACGGATCGGCGTCCAGTTCATCACTCACAACGGCTATCCGGTTCGCCTGAGATTGTCCGACCCACTTCGTGACAACCTGTCCATGAATGAGACGGCTGTCGATGCGGCATAAAACGATATTGGCCATGATGTTTTCCTTAGAGTGATTGTTGTAGCTGACGTACATGGGCGACCACATCCAGGCAGCTACTGCGCCCGGCCTCAACTAACTCGTCCACGCAGGCGGTTAGCATCCCTTGTTCGCGCCTGTCCAGCGCCTCCAGCAGTAGCGACGCATTCAGTCCGGCAATCACCGCCACCGGATAATCGGCGCTTAGTCGCGCCGCGACGTTGGATGTCGTGCCGCCGACAAAATCCGTCAGGATCAGCGAGCCTTCCGGCAGCGTTTTCACCACGGCCTCGACGCGTTGATAAAACTCGCCCAGCGTATCGACAGGCATTAGCGCGATTTCCGTCACGCCTTTAATTTCGCCCGTGACCATACGCAGGCTGTTGCAAAGCGGTTGTCCCCAGCCGCCATGCGTCAGCAGCAGGATGTGGGGCAACGGTTGTGTGGTAGTCAAAATGGCCTCCTGGCGCAATTACATGAGAACACCGGCATATATTGCCCGGTGGCACTGCGCTTACCGGACCTACAGGACACTCCCGGTAGGCCGGATAAGGCGTTTACGCCGCTATCTGGCATAACGCATCATCAGAAAAGCAAAGGTTGTGCCAGAATTTGTGTCACGCGAGGAAGAAGAAAGGTCTGGCGAGGCGCGAAGCCCCGCCAGTAAAAGGATTAGCTATAGAGCAGTTCGTAGATATAAAAATATTCCGCATCCGATAAACGGATGGCGTAGGCGTCTTCGATCGGCAGAAAAGCGGATTTGATGACACTAAACGCGCGCGCGTCCAGATTCGGCTGACGTTCCAGCGCCATCTGTAACGGTTTACGGTTAATCACAATACGCTCTACCATACAGCAGCAGTGGATCAGGAAGCGCAGTGTCACCTGGCGGCTTGGTTTCAGGGAAAGCGAAGACGTCAGATGGTTAAAAACGCCCTCCATCTCTTTCAGAATACGCTGCGGGTTAAGCACGGAAATATGGTTGATGATACTCTCCATCGTTAGCGCGCTGATAAAGCGCATGGCGCTGCGCTCCATCTCCAGACGGCGTTCAGCATTGGACAGATCGGGCGTTAACAGGCTCAACACCAGTTCCGGCCCTTGTTCGGAGAAAAGCTCTTCCAGCGAAATAAACGGAATATCCGGCAGCCCCGGCTGGAAAGTGCCGACAATCCCCGCCAGCCGCTCGCTGGCATTCAATGCCTGCTGAACGCGCTCCAGACTTCGTACCTCGTTATAATCAAGGATCACCATCCTGGTGTCCTGCGACATCAGCTCGCCAAAGCTCTCCTCCAGCACCTTTTTGATTTTTTCCGCCGTTCCCATGCCGGTAATACAGGAGATGACCAGCACTTTGCCGCCGTTCTCCTGCTGCGGCGTACAAAGCTGGCAGGGGATATTTTTACTCTGCAGGAGCGCCGTCAACTGTGGTAAGTCGCTGGTTTCATAGCTTAAATCCAGCCCGACTTCCAGTAGACTGGTCAGCGTGATGTTCGGCATGAGCAAAACATCTATCTGGAATAATTTACTGATGGTGCTGCCGAAATGGATCAATGAACCGATGTCCACCAACAGGATAAGCCGCCGATATTGGCGGGTTTGAATCATTTGGGTCAGCGTTTCCAGCGTGTCATGCACCGACTGTTCAAACGGCATGTCGATGGCGCTGAACAACTCGCGCTCCAGCACGCGGTTGACATATTGCGCCTGACTGGTGGCGGTGGTCGCGCCGTGGGCGATCAAAATGACCCCGCAGTCGGGGCTGGCATCGATGCGCTGACGATAATGGCGGCACTCTTTCAGGAACAGGCATAGCCAGACCACTTCCGTCGCCGGACACTGAATATGCAGCAGTTCGTTGATTTTCCGACACAGCAGCGTGGCGTTGTCATATTCGTCTTTGCAGCGATCCAGGATCAAACTGGAAGAGTAAAGCTGCGGGATCAGGCCGCGCTGCACGTAGCCTATCAGCGCCAGGAAGTGTTTACGCAGTGGGTTAACCAGATTTTCCGGCAGCGAAAAGCCCAACACCTGCTCTACGCAGCCAATCAGCAGCGTCACGCGCTCTTCAATCTGGTCGCCATAGCGCGGCGGATGCGCCACGCTGTCGCGGCTGTAGAGACCGTATTCAAAAATCGAGCTGAGTTTATTTTTCAGGATCGCCAGCGTCTCCGCCGGGGGGACGTTACTGTTGCGCAAATTAACATATTCGCGCGTCAGGAAGCTGTAAAAGAGGTCGCTCTCTTCAATTTCCGCCCCGGTCGCCAGCGACGTCTTCAATGCGGGCAGCGTGCGCGCGTCTATATTTAGCCGCGCTTTACCGTCAAACAGAGTATCCACCAATAGACGCTGTTCCGGCGTCGGGTTAACCGACATCTCCGCCAGCCGCTTATCCAGCTGTAGCGTGTCGTTATGCTCGGTCATTCCCGATGCCCACGCCTGAGCGCAGAGAAACTGAATATCGCTTTTTAGCTGACCGATATTGCCTTCAAGGGGTTTATTCAGCAACCAGAGCAACAACGGTTTATCAATGCTGACCGTGCGTTCTATTTTGCGGCTTTCCCGCTGTAAGAACCCCACGATCAGTTCGATCTGTTCTTCAACGGAGCGCTGGCGAATGCCCGGCAAATCAATGCATACCTGAATACGCCGCTGGAAAGTACGTAACAGCGCCGACCCGACCGGCTCGGTAGTGGCGCAAATCAGGCGTACCGAAATTGATCGCGGCTGGCTGCTCACGCCAAGCGGACGGTACTCGCCTTTATCCAGAATAGAGAACAGCTTTTCCTGCCCTTCATAAGACAGACGGTGCACCTCGTCCAGCAGCAGATAACCACCGTCCGCCTGCTCCACGAGGCCTGTTTTATGTTCATTCGCGCCGGTAAACGCCCCCTGCCGATGACCAAACAGATGCGAGGAGAGCAGTTCCGGGTTATGGGCGTATTCCGCGCAGTTAAAGTAGACCAGCGGCGGGATAGCGCCGCTCGCCTGTTCACAGGCGAAACGGTGCATCAGTTCCGCAAAAAAGGTTTTACCGACGCCGGACGGCCCGGTAAGCAGAACGTGTAAACCGTGCGGATAGAGCACCGCCGCACGGCCTTTTTCTACCGCATCGCGCAGGCTGCGATCGTAACCAATCAGGCTGGTAAACGGATCGTCGGGCGCGTAATGCTCTTCATGCGGCAGCACATCCGCCACCGACCGCACTTCGCGTTCAGACTCTTCCAGCTGTCGTCCCAGCAACGTTTCCAGCGCCTGGCGATGCAGAAAATAGACCGGGCGGCCACGGCTTTTGATTGCCAGGCCGTCATTCCATAACTGATTGAGATCTTTGCTGACGGAGTTACGCGCCAGCCCAAGATTGAAACCTATCGCCTCCGCCGTAAACGCCGTCTCCTGCGCCAAATCGGCAAGGCATAGCCCGCGCGTCAGCCGTTCCAGCTCTCCCAGTACGATCTCAATACGTCTCATTACACTACCGCTTACGAAATAAAAGAGTAGTCAGAACATACACTATTCTGCCACGCAAGAAAGTGAAGGCGCAGCGAGAAACCGCCTTCCCACTTTTGCCTGACTTCAACGCCAACGGATAGCACGCCCCGATGAGTGAACGTCGCACGGTCTACACTTACTCTTGAAAAAGTGCAAACCGATAAGGATACCGTTTATGAAACGAAAAACGCTTCTGCTTATTGCCGCGCTTGTCGCGCTACCGGGCGTCACGTATGCCGACTCTCCGTTTAGCTCACTCCAGTCGGCGCATGAAAAAAATACGATTTTAAAGGATTTGCGCAAAATGTGTACGCCCAAAGGCGCGCTAACCGATGAAGCCTGGGAGAAAAAAATCATGGCAAGCGAGGGGAACCAGCAGCATATTCGGGAGGCGATGATCGCGATAGAGCGCAACAATCAGCATAACTACTGGCAGGCTCTCGGCAAGGTGGAATGCCCGGAGATGTAGCACCGCTTTTCCGCTTTTTGGTCGCGAAAATGCGGACTGTAACCGGTTTCTGTTCGCTAAAAGCGCGTATTCTGGAGCGAATTTACGCGACCAAGGAGTACGACAATGCGATACCGTTTTCCCGATAACTTCTGGTGGGGCAGCGCCTGCTCAGCGTTGCAAACCGAAGGGGATAGTCTGAATGGCGGTAAAAGCCAGACCACGTGGGATGTGTGGTTCGAGCGCCAGCCGGGTCGTTTTCATCAGGGCGTCGGTCCAGCGGAAACCTCAACGTTCTATCGCCACTGGAAGCAAGACATCGCGCTACTGAAACAGTTAAAACATAACAGTTTTCGCACCTCGCTAAGCTGGGCGCGGCTCATTCCAGACGGCGTAGGCGAGGTGAATCCACAAGCGGTGAGCTTCTACAATCACGTCATCGACGAGCTACTGGCGCAGGGCATCACGCCGTTTATTACGCTGTTCCATTTTGATATGCCGATGGTCATGCAGGAGAAAGGCGGCTGGGAAAATCGCGACGTCGTAGAGGCGTTTGGTCGGTACGCGCAAACGTGTTTTACCTTGTTTGGCGACCGCGTGAAGCACTGGTTTACCTTTAATGAGCCGATTGTGCCGGTGGAAGGCGGCTATTTGTACGACTTCCACTATCCCAATGTGGTGGATTTTAAACGTGCGGCCACCGTGGCGTACCATACCGTGCTGGCGCACTCGACCGCCGTGCGCGCCTGGCGCGCCGGGCGCTACGACGGTGAAATCGGCGTGGTGCTGAATCTGACGCCGTCCTACCCACGCTCGCAGCATCCCGCCGATGTGCAAGCCGCGCATCATGCGGATCTGTTATTCAACCGCAGTTTTCTTGACCCGGTATTAAAGGGAGAATACCCGGCGGACTTGGTGGCGCTGCTGAAAACCTATGACCAGCTGCCTGCCTGTCAGCCAGGCGACCGTCAGCTTATTGCCGACGGCAAAATCGATTTACTGGGGATTAACTATTATCAGCCGCGCCGCGTGAAATGCCGTGATACGGCGGTGAATCCGCAAGCGCCGTTTATGCCGGAGTGGTTATTTGACTATTACGACATGCCGGGGCGCAAGATGAACCCTTACCGCGGCTGGGAAATTTACGCGCCAGGAATTTACGACATCATCACCAACCTGCGGGATAATTACGGCAATCCGCGCTGTTTTATCTCCGAAAACGGGATGGGCGTTGAGAACGAGCAGCGTTTTGTGCAAGCGGGACAGATTCACGATGATTACCGGATTGACTTTATTTCTGAGCATCTTAAATGGCTGCATAAAGGCATTAGCGAGGGCTGTCACTGTCTTGGCTACCACATGTGGACCTTTATCGATAACTGGTCATGGCTGAACGGCTATAAAAATCGCTATGGTTTTGTACAACTGGATTTAGCCACCCAAACGCGCACGGTGAAAAAAAGCGGAGAATGGTTTGCCGCCACCGCAGAGCATAACGGTTTTGATTAAGCATTTATTATTGCCGGATAACGACTAACGTCGTATCCGGCCTACAAATGGCAGCAATATCAACTCATTGGCGTAATACGGACTTTCGCCGCCACGACTAACGCCGTCAACAGCATCAGTCCGCCGGAAAGCGCCAGCGGCGAAAGCAGCCCGAAATTGTCGAGCGCATAACCGCCCACCGCCGCGCCACAGGTATTTGCCAGTTGAATCACCGCGACCTGGATGGAACCGGCTTTTTCCGCCTGATCGGCAAGAGAACGAGTGATCCACGTTGACCATCCCACCGGCACCAGCGCAAACGCCAGTCCCCAGATAATCGCTATTGCCGCCGCCACGGTTTTGTCGCTTCCCCACACAATGAGCGTCAGCGCGCTCAGCGCCAGTAGCAGCGGCGCACCGGCCAGCGCCAGTTTTACCGAACGTTTCAGGGCGTAAGAGGAGAAAGAAGTGCCAACGAAGCTGGCAATACCAAAACTGAGCAACACCAGCGTCAGACCATCAACGTCAAAGCCCGCCAGATTCATATAGACCGGGCGAATATAGGTAAAGAAAGCGAACTGCCCGGCAAAAGACATAAAGATGGCGATCATCCCGGCCATCACGCCAGGGCGTTGCAACAGGCTAAACATATTCTGTTTCTGGTGAGAAGGTTCGCCCGGCAGCGACGGCAGTGATTTCACCACCCAGATGACGCACAGTACGCCCATCACCGCAGCGGCGTTAAAGACATTACGCCAGCCAATAATACCGCCCAAAAAACTGCCCAGCGGCGCGGCGATCACTAACGCGATGGAAACCGCGCCAAAAATCACCGACAGCGCTTTCGGCACGGTACGCGCGGGAACCAGTCGCATGGTCAGCGACGCCGACATCGCCCAGAATCCGCCCAGCGCCAACCCAAGACAGGCGCGGCCCAGCAACAGCAGCGTAAAGCTGCTGGCAAAGGAGACCATCAGACAAGAAGCCGTCAGCAAAACGGCGAACAGAATAACGATATAACGCCTGTCGGTCGCCTGAATAATCTGGGTAATGAACAGGCTGGAAAACATCGCGACAAACGCCGTAACGGTGACCGACTGACCGGCGACGCCCTCGGAGATCCCCAGATCCTGCGCCATCGGCGTCAACAGACTAACGGGCAAAAACTCAACGGTAATCAGGCAGGCGACACAAAACGCCACGGCAAAAACGGCTGACCAGTTAGGCCTGGCAACCCCATCAGCGCGGAATTTTTCTGCGATATTTTCATTCATTGTGATTACCTGCGTCGTTTTAGTGCGGAAAATTCATGCAGTGTAACATTACAAAATGTGATCTGATTAACGTTTTAGCAACTGACATTGTTGCGCTGCATTTTGCGAGGCTGGTCGAGCGTTGAGAATTATCTTCTCTCGCTGCGTGCAAAACCAAAAGGTGAGACATAGTGTATCACCTGGTGCTATACTTTAGATTACAGGATGTCAACCTGATGCGAATCTTCAAAACCAGGTGGTTTAGCAGAGAAGCGAAGTCCCACACGATAAAAGATGACGAGTTAAACGAGGCCATCAACGCCGTACTGCAAGGAAAAGCAGATAATCTCGGCGGCGGGGTTTATAAAAAACGTCTCAATCAAAACCGCGATCGCGCAATCGTGTTGGCAAAGGGAGGCGAACATTGGTTTTACACCTTCCTGTATGCCAAACAGGATATGGCCAACATTAGCTATCGCGAACTCGCGGGTTTCCGTGAGTTAGCAAAACACTATGCTTGCCTGACCGAAGATCAGATAACGGCACTCATTAATAACAAAGAACTGGTAGAGGTGCGCCATGTCAGCAAAAACTAAATTCAAAAGCCTTGCCTTTGAAGCGATTCATAGCGCGGCATCTGGATTATTTAGCGTGGATGCCATTCCCCAGGAGACAATGCGCAGTTTTGACACGGCCTGCTTAAGCAGCATCAAAGACCTGCAGCCACTTGAAATAAAAGCGTTACGAGAAGAACTCAACGTTAGCCAGCCGGTTTTCGCTCGGTACCTGAATACCAGCGTATCAACGGTTCAAAAGTGGGAAAGCGGCGCCAAGCGTCCCAGCGGGATGTCACTGAAACTACTTAATGTTGTCCAAAAACACGGGCTAAAGGTGCTGGTATGAGGGTTTTACCGATGGTCTGTTAAGGCTAAGTCGGATGTCTGGGGGTGGGCAAATTCAGTGTGCCACTACAATGTTTTCATGGTGCGCGCCTAAACATTTAGAGTTGTCTATAGACAATCATGTACAACTTCGAGTTTATGATAAGAAATTTTGAGACAGGAGGTATGGCAAGGAGTCACAGTTTTAGTGTTCAAAACAAGATCACATTTCCGTGATATATGTCACGGAAATGATGAGCTGTAAGTCTCTGATGTTTTGGCGTCGTTAGCGGTTATTCGGTGCGTTACTTCTGTGGTTCACCCTTAGCAAATACGATGGCGGCTACGCTTTATTTGGCTAACGATGAATCGCGTCTCCAGGCCGTTAATCGTGGCTCGCCGCCCTTGCCAGCCTCATTCATCTCGTCTTTTGTTAACGAGATAGTGAAGAGTATCAATGCAGCCAGTGGACACCCTCTTCCGGCTGAAAAAAGGCGTTATAGCGCAGTTGAAACGCGTTGATCTCCTGCATATCGGGTTCCATTTCGCGCAAAAAGCCCAGCGCCAGCCGTACCTGTGTATCGGTGATCGGCGCGGCTAAACGCGCTTTTTGTAGCAAGCGATGCCACCGCTGCAAATTCTGATCGCCGCCATCGACAATCACCATTTGCCAGATAAGTAACACCTGAGCGGCATTTTGCAAATGCGACTCATCAGGGCGATGCAGATACTGTAAAAATTCACCGCCCGCCGTTTTACCCATCTGATCAATCATCGATTCTATCGGCACTACATCAATATTCAGACGTTCGCTCAGGCGGCGAATCGCCCGGCGGGTATCCGATGTCAGCACCCGAAAACCCACAATAAACACCACCACAAACGTGGCCAGAATCAACCAAATCATGCGCACATCCGTCACCAAACAGGATGCCCATCATAACGGTAAATTTATAACTGTCGACGTTCTGGCCTGTCAGGATGTGATTTATTAACGCCTGTCTTCATTTACGCCAGACGCCGGATGTCCTGTCTGACGAACGCAAGGCATAAAAAAGCCCGGCGTTAAGCCGGGCAAAACGTTACCAAATGCACACATTTAAGCGATATTGACTTGCTGAATTTTTTTCTCACGGCGGATTTTGCGCTCTTCCATCACGGCGACCATCGCCATCAGGCAGATACAGCCGATCGCGGCGGCGTCCAGCGCGGCGAAGGTGCCCGCCCAGCCGGTCAGACCAAAAACGGGGGTGCCGTCGGCAATCATGCCCAGACCCAGCTTGGCAAAGCTATCGCCGATAAGATAAGCGAAGGTTCCCTTGATACCGTCCGCAGCGCCGATGGCTTTTTTCGGTACGAAACCGACTGCCGCCACGCCAATTAATAGCTGCGGCCCAAACACCAGGAAACCGAGCGCGAACAGCGAGGCCAGATAGACATACTGGTTGCTGGCGTGCTGGTAGACGCCGAGGGTGGCGATGATCAACGCCAGCGCCACACAGGCTACCAGCGCGCGACGACCGTTCGCCAGGTCAGAGAGCCAGCCCCACAGCAACGTGCCGACCAGCGCGCCCACTTCAAACAAGGTAAAGCCCTGAATCGCCACCTCTTTAGAAAGTTTCAGTTCCTGGAAGGCGTAGACGGTTGACCACTGGTCGATACCAATACGTACCACATACAGGAAGATATTGGAGAAGCACAGCAGCCAGATCACTTTGTTTTTCAACACATATTCAACAAAGATCTGCCACTTGGTCATTTCGTTTTCTTCAGTCTCTTTATCCTCTTCGCTGATCTCTTCGCCGAACAGTTCTTCAGCTTTACCCAGACCGTAAGACTCCGGGGAGTCGCTGCCAAAACGCAGACCGATAAAGCCAACAATCAGCGCGATAATCGACGGGAAGATAAACATGCCGATGACGTGACCGTCGAACAGGTAGTTGGCGCCGAACAGCGCCACGCCTGCCGCGCCCGCGCCGCCGAGGTTGTGGGAGATATTCCAGAAGCCGAGAAAGGTGCCGCGTTTACGACGCGGAGTCCATTTGGTGATGGTCGAGTAGCTGCACGATCCGCCGGTACTCTGGAAGAAACCGCTCAGGGCATAGAAAGCGATCATCAGAAACAGACTGGTTGACCCCGCGCCCATGCTGGCGCTGAAGCCGAGCATACAGATAGCGGAGAGGATCAACATAAACGGTAGAAACTGCTTGGTATTTTTACCGTCAGCGTAGTAGGAAACCAGCGTTTTCCCCACGCCGTAGGTGATCGAGAAGCCCAGGCCAATCATCCCCAGCTCGGTCATGCTCAACCCGTAGGTAGAAATCATGTCGTTCTGCGCGATGTTAAAGTTTTTGCGGATCAGGTACATGGTCAGGTAGCCGATAAAAACCACCAGATAGGACTGCATGAACGGCTTGAACCACATTTTACGCCGCACATCGAGCGGCAGATCCAGGGTCGGCTTGCGCACCTGGTTTAAGAAGGCCAGCATGGATTACTCCTGAGCTAATTTTTATACCTGCGAATGGCAGGCATTGTAAAAATCCACAGGAAAAGTGGCCTGCGACAGCGTCCAGGCAAAACCGGGAAAATTTCTTAGTTTTGCCCCATTCAGCGCAAAAAGGTGAGGTGCATCACGCTTCGCTGGTCTCGCGTGGGGCCTGAGCGTTCAGAAATGGCAGCAGCAATAGCGCGGAGATCCCCGCCGCGATGGCGATGACCGCAAAAAAACCGGTCCAGTGCCAGATCTCCAGCACTTTCGCTAACGGCCAGCCGGAAAGCGACGCGCCGAGATAGGCGAACAGGCCGACAAAGCCGGTGGCTGCGCCCGCCGCCTCTTTATGCGAGCACTCCGCCGCCGCCATGCCAATGAGCATCTGCGGGCCAAAGACAAAGAAACCGGTGGTGAAAAAACAGGCCGCCTGCATGACGTAGCTGGCGAACGGCATCAGCCACAGCGAACCCACAGAGAGCAGAATCCCGGCAGCGAAGATTAAATTCATCGGTCCGCGGTTGCCGTTGAAGAGTTTGTCCGAGCCCCAGCCCGCCACCAGCGCGCCGATAAATCCACCCAGCTCAAACATCGATACTGCCGTGTTGGCCGTGACCAAATCCACGCCCAGCGTCTCGGACATATACAGGTTGCCCCAGTCGTTGATCGCCGCGCGCACCACGTACACTAAGACATAACACAACGAAAGCAGCCAGATATAGGGATTCAACAGCACATATTTAGCGAGGATTTCTTTGCGGCTTAGCCCCGCGCCCTCTTGCTGTTGGGCGACCTCCAGCGCATCGTGCCGCCAGTCGCCTACCGGCGGTAAACCAATCGCCTGCGGACGGTCGCGCAGCCGCCAGCAGAGGACCATGCCCACCCCGATGGCAAGCAATCCGGCCACCATCATCCCGACGCGCCAGCCATAATGCAGGGCGACAGCGGCCATAACGAGAGGGATCAGCGCCCCGCCGACATTGTGCGCGGTGTTCCATAACGCCCACCAGCCGCCGCGCTCGGTACGCGAGTACCAGGCAGTCAGCAAACGGGCGCAAACCGGCGATCCAAACCCCTGGAAAAAGGCGTTCAGCGCCCATAGCAGCGCAAAGGCCCACAGCGAGGTCGAGAAGCCGAACAGAATATTCACTACGCCGGTCGCAATCAGCCCGATGCCCATAAAATAGCGAGCGTTAGAGCGATCGCTAACGATGCCGGAGACAAATTTCGACACCCCGTAGGTGATGTAAAACAGCGTCGCCAGCAGGCCGATATCGCTGCGGGTCAGAATGCCGCTGGCAAGGATTTCCGGCGCGGCGGCGTTAAAGCTTTTACGGGTGAAATAGAACAGCGCGTAACCCAACCAAATGGTGATCAGGATATGCCGCCGCCAGTAGCGATAGCGGGCGTCAACCTCGTGCTTATCGGTGATGAGCGGCGCGTTGGCCGGGGCTTTTAAAAACGAAAGCATTATCCTTCCTTAAACGTAACGCTGGGGCAACGAGACGCTCACCCGCGTACCGTGGGTACAAGAGATGGTTAGCGTCCCGCCGAGCGCCGACACGCGTTCGCGCATTCCGGTCAGGCCGAAGCCCTGCTGGTGAGAGCTCGGCGGCAGGCCGCTGCCGTCATCCTCAATCACCAACATCAGCCGCTCATCCTGCTGCCAGCCCTGGAGCGTCACCGCGCTGGCATTGGCATGTTTTACGATGTTATTCAGCCCTTCCTGACAGACGCGAAACAGCGTCACGCGCTGACTTTCACTCAGCGCCGTTTCGTCAATTCGCCAGTCGAGGTGACTGACAATACCGCGGCTTTCCAGCTCCATTTCGCGCAGCAGCGAACGGATGGCCTGCGCCAGCGTTAAGTCGTCTAACTGGCGCGGGCGCAAGCGCCCCAGCAGGCGACGCACGGCGTCATACACGCCCAGCGAAAGCTGCTCGATAAGTTGCCCGCTCTGCTTCACGCCGCCGTTATCCGCCGCCAGTCGTTGCACAATGCCCGCCTGGGTTCGAATCGCGGTGATGGTCTGTCCGATGTCATCGTGCAGCTCACGCGCAACATCGCGCCGCACGCTCTCTTCGGTCTCCAGAAGACGCTCCGCCAGCCGATGGTTGCGCGCCAGCTCCTTTTGCAACGACTGGTTCAGCTCGCGCAGACGCTGAATGCCCGCGCCAAGCAGTAGCCCGGTCAGGCTTTGCGCCAACAGCGAAAGTAATAAATCGACGGGATGATCGTGCCATGTCTGGCTGGCAATCAGCGCGATAGCGTTCATCAGTGTGGCAATGAGCGCGCCCTGCCAGCCATAATGCCAGGCGAGCGCGATAATCGGCAACGCCAGGCAGAACGGCGTAAAGCGCGAAAGTTCAGCAGGTAACCCCAGTTGCAGCCACAGACTGACGATAAACAGCAGCAGATACCAGATCAGATGCCGCCCGCGCCAGTTTACCGGCTGCGATACCAGCGATGGTCCCAGCGGCAGCCAGGTAGTGCTGGTAAGATAGTGCCAGAAAACCAGGCAGATGGGGGCCAGCGTCAGACCACCCGTGAGGGTCAGCAGTAGCGCGTTCCATGCCGCTTCCCCCTGCCCCAGCCAGGGCAGGGATTGCAGTAGCGCCGCGGCGGTGAGGGCCGCGCCCTGAAGCAATAACGTGCGCCAGTCGCGCTGATGGCGGTAACGCGAAGTCAGCGCCACGGGCAGTAGCGTCAACACACCACCGATCATCAAAAGCGGCAGATGGGCCAGCGCAACTTCCTGCGCCAACCAGTACACCAGCAGCCACTCCGCGCCCAGCAATACTGGCCAGTATCCGCGCGGGCATTGCAGCATAAGTCCCAGGCGCAGGCCGAAGGGAAAAAGTAGCGCCGCCAGCTCCGGGCGCTCTACCAGATGCAGGCTGATGCTCCACAGGCAGAACCACGCGGCAGAGAAAATAAAAAAGCAGGCAACAACGGTGATTAAACGGGAAAAAAAGGTGTTCATTACCAACCATCAAACATGCGATGCGCCAGTTCAACGTCATTGCTGACGCCTAATTTTTCCAGCAGATTCGCGCGATGGACATGCACCGTTTTTGGCGACAGCCCCAGCTCGGCGGCAATCTCTTTTACCGCCATACCCTGGGCGAGTTTTTCCGCCACCTGACGCTCGCGTTTGGTCAGCGGATCTTGCCGACCCGCCGCCAGTTTCACGGCAATATCGGGGGTCAAATAGCAGCCGCCCGTCGCCACCGTATGCACCGCGGCGATCAGTTCATCCGGACTACAGCGTTTAGAGAGGAAACCGCGCGCGCCGGCGTTCAACGCCTGTTCCACCAGCGCCGGGCTATCGTGAACCGAGAGCATGATCGTCGCCATCCCTTTTGGCAGTTGGCTTAGCAGCTCCAGTCCGGAAATATCCGGCATCGAGATATCGCAGATACACACCTGTACGCCGCGCCCCGGTAAGCCTGCCAACGCTTCGCGCCCGGAACCAAACTCGGCGACCACCTGCAAATCAGGTTCCAGCCCCAGTAGCTGTGCAAAGCCGGAGCGGACGATAAGGTGGTCGTCGATAAGGGCAACGGTGATCATGGGTTCTGTCCTGATGGATAAAAAAAACGCGCTTACCTTAACGATAAGCGCGCGGCTGTTCAAGCCTTGAGCGGTCAGACAATGCCTGTCGTGACGGTGAACGTCCGGGTTTGCTGCGGTTCCAGTTGAAGCAAGGTTCCATTTCGCTGCGCCGCGAGAAAACCTTCAGGCCGACAGGTCGCGGGCAGGGCAAAGGCGGCAACCTGCTGATCGCCGTTATAAAGAATCCAGCGGGTCATGTAATTTAGCTCCGCGCTGGCGAAACGTGTCACGAACGTGGTGCCATCCGGGGCGATCATACTGAATTCCGGGGTATCCGTGTACTTGTCCAGTTCATCGGCGAAGAACACGATTTCCGGGTCGTAAAAGCCAGGCTCGTTGAGCGTTGCCAGCGAGGCTTCACCCTGCAAAAGTCGTTGATTAAACGCCAGCCACTGCGCCGTGGGTTTGACATGCGCCGGCACCGACTCGCGTAGCTTCAGCGCGGTATCCGGGATATTCTGACGGAACGTGGCGTTCGGCACATAGGCATAGTTCATGTGGCACATGTACTGTAGCGGCATGGCGACTGAAGCCAGGTTAGTCACTGTCATCTGAATATCAAACAGCGCGCTTGTTTTACGCATTACCACCGCAGGTTGCGCCTGATAATGATGACCGAACCCCATCACATACTCGTAGCGCCCGGTCACGCGCAGACTGTCGCCCTCTAACTCCAGCCAGGCGTCGTCCATGGCAGCGCAGGGCATCTCGCCGTGCAGCGGATGTGTATCTTCTGGTGACGGGCAGCCATTCGCCAATAGTCCGGAATGGAAAGCAAAGCAACCATACGTTGCCACCACTTCCGCAGCCGGCTTCGGCTGGCGGAACATGTTGCGCATAGTCAGATCATGACCGTCAAACTGCGCGTCCCAAATCATCTGCCCCATCCAGGGCAGAATCACCAGATGACCGCGGCTGTTTTGTATTTTCAGTCCTTCCACGCCGCTGGCGTAACGAAACGCCGTAACCGTAAAATCATCATTTTCCAGCAAGATACGCGGCTGCTCGCTAAAAAGCTCCCGCCATAATGTAATACGTGTTGTCATGGTTGATCTCCTCAGGACGCGGCGACTTCAGCCAGGTTGCCGCGCACTTTGCTTTCGCGCCAGAAGTAAACGCCAACGTAAACAAAGCACAGCATGGAAACCAGGAATGAGAGCTGTAGCGAGTGGAACATGTCCGCCACGTAGCCCTGAATCGCGGGAACCACCGCCGCGCCGACAATCGCCATCACGATCACCGCCCCCGCCATTTCGGTATGCTCGTTATCGACGGTATCGAGCGTTCCGGCATAAATGGTCGCCCAGCAGGGGCCAAACAGAACACTGACCAGCACCGCCACGTATACCGCGCTAAAGCTGGGCGCCAGCGCCACATAGGCCAGGAACAGCGCGCCGATCACAGAGTAAAGGATCAGGACTTTTTCCGGGTTAAAGCGTGTCATCAGAATGTTGGCGATAAACTTGCCGATAAAAAAGCAGGCGAAGCTGTAGACCATAAAGGTTGAGGCATCGCGCTCATTGATATCGCCTAACTCCAGCGCCAGACGGATAGTGAACGACCAGACCGCCACCTGCATTCCCACATACAGGAACTGCGCCACAATACCGCGACGGAAACGGGCGTTGCTGGCGAGATAGCGTAACGTATCCAGCGCCGAGGGGCGTTTATGACTCGCGGTTTGCGCGACTTTACAGGTCGGGAAACGCGTCAGCAGGAACAGTACCATCACCACTACCAGAACCATAATCATGTACTTATAGGGTTCCAGAGTGTTTTCCAGCATCAGCACCTTGAAGTTGTGGACCTGCTCGGCATTCATGCCCGCCATCTGTTTTTCCAGGCTTTCCCCTTCGGAAAAGACCAGATATTTACCCAATAAAATGCCTGCCGCCGCGCCGATCGGATAAAAGGTCTGGCTGATATTCAGCCGCAGCGTGGCGTAGGCTTTCGGCCCGATCATCGAACTGTAGGTATTCGCCGCCGTTTCCAGGAAACTCAGGCCAATCGCAATGGCGAAAATCGCCGCGAGGAACATGGTGTAGGTCGCCATGTGCGACGCCGGGAAAAAGAGCGTACAGCCGACAATGTATAGCGTCAGGCCGATAAGTATCGCCACTTTATAACTGGTTTTTTTAATGACCAGCGAGGCCGGAATAGCAATTAAAAAATAACCGCCATAAAAGGCGCTTTGTACTAATGCCGAAGCAAAGTTGCTCAGCGAAAATACACTTTTAAATTGCGTAATCAGAATATCATTTAACGCGGCTGCGCATCCCCATAATGGGAATAAACAGGATAACAAAATAAACTGGAACAGAGGTGTCTTATTCAGATACCCGTCGGGCATCTGAACGATGTTTTTATCGTTCATAGTGCTACCTTTAACAGTGCAGGGTGATTGTTATTCGTTCAACGAAAGATACTCATTAAATTGCTCAATACTTGGATAAGAGGATTGGGTGCCTTTCCCGGTGACGCTGAAAGCGGCAAAGAGGACGGCTTTTTTCATGGCGGCTTCCACATCCCCGCTCTGGACGTAGTAATGCGCGAAACAGCCGATAAAGGCATCGCCCGCGCCGCTGGTATCGACAGCGTTCACTCTAAACGCCGGAACATGGACTTCCTGGTCACGCGTCATCCACAGCGCGCCTTTCTCACCCATGGTGACGATAATATTGTTCAGCCCTTTATCCACCAGCGAACGTGCCGCTGCGCGAATATGGTCATAGGTATCCACTGGCATACCGGTTAATATTTCCAGCTCGGTTTCATTGGGTACAAAGAAATCGCATTTACAGGCATAAGACATATCTAATTCCCGTAATGCTGGCGCAGGGTTTAATAACACTTCAATCCCATGTTTCTTGCCAAATTCTATTGCGTGATAAACCGTTTCAAGCTGAACTTCCAGTTGCAGAACAATAAGCTGGCATTTTTTTAAATCTTCCGCCGCGCGATCGATATCTTCCGGCGAGAGAAACTTGTTGGCGCCTTTGATGATCAGAATGCTGTTGCTGGAGTTGGCGTTGACGAAAATCGGCGCTACGCCGCTGCTGGTACACGGTACTTTTTCTACATACGTCGTATTGATCCCCCAGGATTCGAGATTACGAATGGTGTTGTCGGCAAAAATATCGTCGCCCACTTTGGTCAACATCAATACTTTTGAATTGAGCTTAGCGGCCGCCACGGCCTGGTTCGCCCCTTTTCCGCCGCAGCCGATTTTAAACGCCGGCGCTTCCAGAGTTTCCCCTTCTTTGGGCATCTGGTTGGTGTAGGTGATAAGGTCCACCATGTTAGAGCCAATAACCGCGATATCCATTTTACTCCCTCTCAGAAATCGTCACACGACAATGATATTAAAATAACATTATCATGTTACTTCCGTATCATTTGTGACTATGATCGCGATTAGAGGATCATTTTGCCATTTACTTCGTGAACAACCCCTGGCGGAACATACGCGCATTAAATCATTTTTAGGGTTACAATTTACTGAAAATTAACTATTTATTGTTATAAAACGCGAATAAACCCACTTTTATTTCCTGACGGCCGGACGTATAGTAGTGCCACACTGTAATGTTCTCAGAAACACATAAATGTTACTGATGGAACATAACAACATGATTTGCGGAGAGGGTGAATGGAGACCAAGCAAAAAGAACGTATCCGACGCTTGATGGAGTTACTGAAAAAGACCGATCGAATCCATCTGAAAGACGCCGCGCGGATGCTGGAAGTTTCGGTGATGACCATTCGCCGCGATCTCAGCCAGGATGATGACCCTTTACCGCTGACGCTGCTCGGCGGCTATATCGTTATGGTAAATAAGCCTGCGTCTTCAACCAATATGCCGCTGCCGGCGAAAAAAACGCATCATCGGGACGACCTTCCCGTTGCGATCCTGGCCGCCGGCCTGGTGCGTGAAAACGATCTGGTTTTTTTTGATAACGGTCCGGAAATGCCATTAGTTATCAGCATGATACCGGATGATATTACCTTTACCGGGATTTGCTACTCGCATCGGGTATTTATCGCGCTGAATGAAAAGCCTAATGCCACGGCGATTTTGTGCGGCGGCACCTATCGGGCCAAGAGCGATGCCTTTTATGATGCCAATAATCCTTCGGCGCTGGATTCGCTCAATCCGCGCAAAGTGTTTATTTCCGCCAGCGGCGTACATGAACATTTTGGCGTGAGCTGGTTTAACCCGGATGATCTTGCCGCCAAACGTAAAGCGATGGAGCGCGGTCTGCGCAAAATTTTGCTGGCGCGTCACGCCCTGTTTGATGAGGTCGCGCCTGCCAGCATTGGTCCGCTTTCTGCCTTTGATGTCCTGATTAGCGATCGCCCATTACCGACAGATTATGCCGCTCACTGTCGGAATGGTTCCGTCAAAGTCATCACGCCTGATTCGGAAAGTGAATAACTTACTCAAAAAAGACGGCAATTTTATTGAACATGGTGGGATCGGACTGGTTTCGTACCACCTTCGCCACGTCTTCCAGTTTATCGATCTGACTGATCATCTGTTCAAGCCGCTGATCGTCATTGACCAGAAGCCAGATGCGGCTCTGATCGCTACCCTGAATCGGTAAACAGAGAATACCCTCAACGTTGAAAGCGCGTCGGGCGAACAGCCCGCAGACGTGGGTCATCACGCCAGGGTGGTTGCGAACGGTCAGCTCCAGAATAACGTTATCATGTGATTGTTTCTGCATGGCTTATTCCCCCACCATCTCTGTATTTGCCGCGCCCGGCGGCACCATCGGATACACTTTTTCTTCTGCATCAATGCGCACATGGATCAACGCCGGTCCAGGACGACGAATGATAGCCTGCAACGCCGCCTGCGGATCGGCTTCGTTATTCAAATCACAGGTATCCAGACCAAACCCGGCGGCAATCTGCATAAAGTTGATGCTTCCCGGATAGGTCGCCGCAAAAACGCCCTGTTTATAGAACAGACTCTGTTGCTGATGTACCAGTCCCAGCGCGTCGTTATTCATCAGGATAATTTTCACATCCAACTGGTTTTCACTGGCGGTAGCCATCTCCTGAATATTCATCATCAAACTACCGTCGCCGGAAAAACACAGCACCTTGTTGCCCGGATTCGCCAGCGCCGCGCCAATCGCCGCGGGCAGACCAAACCCCATGGTGCCCAGCCCGCCGGAAGTCAGCCACTGACGCGGACGGTTGAGCGGATAAGCCTGCGCGGTCCACATCTGATGCTGACCTACGTCAGTGGTAATAATCGCGTTGTCGTCCACACAGGCGGCGACCGCATTAATCAGCCCATAGTGACTAAGCGGGTTATTTTCCTGGGGAATACTGCAAGGGAATTCTTGCTGCAAGTCCGCCACCAACTGATGCCATGCTTCCCGCGGCTGTGCCTCGATATGGGGAATTAACTGTGCCAGTACATCATCGACATCCGCCTGAATAGCCACATGCGGCTGCTTAATTTTGCCTAACTCGGCGCGATCGATATCCACATGGATGATTTTGGCGTTCGGACAAAACTGCTCCGTTTTGCCAATCGCCCGGTCATCAAAACGCGCGCCCAGGACAATCAGTAAATCGGCCTCTTGCAGAATAAAATTGGTACTGCGCGCGCCGTGCATCCCCAGCATTCCTAACGACAGCGGATGCGCCTTAGGCAGCATTCCCAGCGCCATTAAGGTCATTGTCGTCGGCAGTTGCGCTTTTTCCGCCAGTTCGCGCACGCGTGTCGGCGCATTGATCACGCCGCCGCCCAGATACAGCACCGGACGCTTCGCCGCGTTAATCATTGCGGCGGCCTCGCGGATACTCTCCGCGCTAAACTCCGGCGGGGGTGATTTTTCCGCCGGCGACGGCAACGCATCCAGCTCAATTGTCGCCGTCTGCACATCTTTAGGAACGTCTATCCACACCGGGCCGGGACGCCCCGACTGCGCCAGACGAAAAGCATCGCTCATCACCTGAGGCAACTCATTGATATTTCTGACCAGATAGTTGTGCTTGGTGATGGGGATAGAGATACCGTAGGTATCCACTTCCTGAAACGCGTCAGTACCGATCATGGACGCCGGAACCTGCCCGGTAATGCAGATTAACGGAATGGAATCCAGGCGCGCATCGGCAATGGCCGTGACCAGATTGGTCGCGCCCGGCCCGCTACAGGCCATACAAACAGCAGGTTTACCCTCCGTTCGCGCCATCCCCTGCGCAATAAACCCCGCGCCTTGTTCGTGGCGCGCCAGAATATGACGAATTTGCGTGCTTTGGCTTAACGCGTCGTAAACGGGGAGGATCGAACCACCAGGAATGCCGGTGACGATACGAATCCCCTGGCGCTCCAGAAAATGAACAATAAATTCCGCGCCCGTAAGGCGCTGAGGTGTAGATGTTGTGCCCGAACTTGCCATGCTCCATTCCTTTTATTCTGAGCCGACGTTCCGGGAAGGTGTCTTAAACAAAAAACCCCGCCCGGTTTGCGCCGGCGGGGTTTTGGAATCGTGTGTGTTCCGGACCCTACGGCGCATTGCCGACGACCACCACCACACGCACGACGACCACTGCGCGAGATGGCGCAGTTGTTAGTAGGGTCGCGTTCAGCATGGAAGGGTTCATTAGGGGCCTTGTCTGTTTGTTATTAACACGTTTTATACAAGCACAGCGCTTTCAGCATGACAACGGAAAAATTTTCATCTGCACAAAAATGCGTCAGCGATCACATTTTTCTACGAATTTACACGTTTTGAGTATAGGCGTAATAAGCGTAGCGCCCTCCGGTAATCGCCGGGATTGATGATTACGCGTTTCACAATGCCGGAAAACAAAAAACCTCGCCGAAGCGAGGTTCTTACAGCGTAATGCGGGTGGTAGCCGCGAAGCACACTGTGTTATGTCAACAGCAGAAGTATACGCGTTCTGTGCAGAACGCGCAATTTCGGCGCGAATTTTGATGAATTTGAGTATGGATCAGAAGCTCCGTTCTGTCTATAAATTACTGTTCATTTATACAGTGCTTAACTATAATGTCTTTGACACAATGTGTTATGCGGGGGCCGCATCGTAAACCGGCGCAACGAAGTCCTGGCTGAAACGGGTGGTGCCGTCAGCGCCTTAACCCCCTCGTGAGCACACTGTGTTATGTCAACACGCACACTATTCCTCGCAAAAGGGATCGCGTGCGCAACAGCTGGCAACAGGCAGCGGAAAGGTACGTCGGCTGGCAGTGCTCCTTAACCACAGGAGACGCGTATGAGCGTAGTGGATATCACCATTCTTATCCTGAAACTCATTGTTGCAGCACTGCAACTGCTTGATGCTGTTCTGAAATACCTTAAGTAATTCAGATTCAAGCCGCACCGAAGGGGAGCGGGCAACCGCTCCCCTTTCACCTTATCCGCTGGTCTTTCGCTTCCCGGGTATGTTACGTTTTTATGACACCCTCAACGACGCCTGACGCTATGACCCTTTCCGTTTTCTGCATTTTGCTGTTCGCCGCGCTGCTACATGCCAGCTGGAACGCCATTGTCAAAGCGGGAAACGATAAGCTCTACGCCGCGATCGGCGTCAGCGGTTCCGCGGCGGTCATGGCATTGATCCTTTTGCCCTTCTCGCCGCAGCCAGCTCACGCCAGTATCCCTTTTTTAGCGGCCTCTACCGCGCTCCAGGTGGTGTATACCGTCCTGGTGGCGAAAACCTATCAGGTCTCGGACATGAGCCAGACCTATCCTCTTATGCGCGGCACCGCGCCGCTGCTGGTGGCGCTCATTAGCGTTCTGTTTCTTGGCGACAGCCTGTCGTCGATGGCCTGGGTCGGCATCGCAGTGATCTGCATGGCGATACTTGGGATGGCCTGTAATGGCCGCGCCAGCTCTCAACGTGGTGTCGTGCTGGCATTAACTAACGCCTGTTTTATTGCCGGATATACGCTGGTGGACGGGGCCGGCGTAAGGCTCTCCGAAACGGCGCTGGGCTATACGCTATGGTCATTTTTTCTCAACGGCGCCTGCCTGTTAACCTGGGCGATGATTGCGCGGCGGCGGGAAGCGTCGCGTTATCTGGCGCAACAGTGGAAAAAAGGCATTTTTGGCGGGATTGGCACTATGGGATCTTATGGGCTGGCGCTATGGGCCATGACCCAGGCGCCGCTGGCGGTGGTCGCCGCGCTGCGTGAGACGTCGATTTTATTCGGCGCGCTGATAGCCTGGCTGTTGCTTAAAGAGAAAGTGGCCGGGCTACGTCTGGTGGCGGCAGGCGGGATTGCCCTCGGGGCGATTTTACTCCGTCTGTCATGATTGCCCAATAACAGCCACAGACGTAACACATTCTCGGCAACATTTGTTGCCGCTTTTGTTTACATATCCTGCCGTTCCTTCGTCTGCCATTGCTGGTTGCTGTCTGGCCTTCTTTTTCTGGTGTGATAGATTCCTCTCGCATTTATGGGAATGCGCAGCAAGTTATTCTTATTTTTTCTTTTTTTGAAAAGTAATCAGCGAAATGAAAAGGCAGAGAAACGTCAATTTGTTGTTGATGTTGGTGTTACTGGTGGCCGTAGGGCAGATGGCGCAAACCATTTATATTCCCGCCATCGCCGATATGGCACAAGCGCTAAACGTCCGGGAAGGCGCCGTCCAGAGCGTAATGGCTGCTTACCTCCTGACCTACGGCGTCTCGCAACTGTTTTACGGCCCGCTTTCCGACCGGGTTGGGCGCCGCCCGGTAATCCTCGTCGGCATGTCTATTTTTATGGTAGCGACTCTGATCGCCATGACCACGCATAGTTTGACGGTGTTGATTGCCGCCAGCGCCATGCAAGGGATGGGAACCGGCGTTGGCGGAGTAATGGCGAGAACGCTCCCGCGCGATCTGTATGAAGGAACGCAACTTCGTCACGCCAATAGTCTGTTAAATATGGGGATTCTGGTCAGCCCGCTGTTAGCGCCGCTGATTGGCGGTCTGCTGGACACCCTGTGGAACTGGCGCGCGTGTTACGCTTTCCTGCTGGTGCTTTGCGCTGGCGTCACCTTCAGCATGGCGCGCTGGATGCCGGAAACCCGCCCCGCCGGCGCGCCGCGCACACGGCTGATCGCCAGCTATAAAACGCTGTTTGGTAACGGCGCATTTAACTGTTACCTGCTGATGCTAATCGGCGGGCTGGCTGGCATTGCGGTCTTTGAAGCCTGTTCCGGCGTGCTGATGGGGGCAGTATTAGGTCTCAGCAGTATGGTGGTAAGCATTCTGTTTATTCTGCCGATTCCGGCGGCGTTCTTCGGCGCCTGGTTTGCCGGACGCCCGAATAAACGCTTCTCAACCCTGATGTGGCAGTCAGTTATCTGCTGTCTGCTGGCAGGCCTTATGATGTGGATTCCCGGCTGGTTTGGCGTGATGAACGTCTGGACGCTACTCATCCCCGCTGCGCTGTTTTTCTTCGGCGCCGGGATGTTATTTCCACTGGCCACCAGCGGCGCGATGGAGCCGTTTCCGTTCCTCGCAGGCACCGCTGGCGCGCTGGTCGGCGGGCTGCAAAATATTGGTTCCGGCGTACTGGCGTGGCTTTCGGCAATGTTGCCGCAAAACGGTCAGGGCAGTCTGGGACTGTTGATGACCCTTATGGGATTGCTGATCCTGGCGTGCTGGCTGCCGCTGGCGTCACGGATATCGCATCAGGGACAGACGGTTTAACGTTTCCCTCGCCCGGCGTTTTGCCGGGCGTTTCACATTCCGGCGCGATCATCGCATTGAGCAGGGACTCCTGCGCCGGACGCCACGCTCCTTCTTCGCCGTCATAAAACTGAGTGTCCGCGTTTATCGCATACGGAATATGCGCTTTTTTCAGCTCGCAGGCCATAAAACGGGCAAACGCGAACTGTGAAGCGACCGGCGTCATTTTTATCGACTCTCCCGGCGCCCATCCGCCCACCCAGCTTGCATGGCCGGTCTTATGCTGCCAGCGAACCGCAGCGTTGATCCGTGCCCGAATCGCCGCTTTTTCCGCCGCCGTGCCTGACGTCCACGGATATTTACCGCCGCTTTTCAGTGGCCCCCACGGGAAGATGTGCCACTCCGCCAGTACATAGTTCTGGCTTTGCGCCGGCAGTTTAAGCGCCGACAAATCCTCTGGCGCGGCGCGCATGCGGGGGGCAACGAAAATCATCCGCTGTGGGTCAATGGCGTGAATCAGGCGGATGGTTTTGTCATATACGCGATTCAGCGACGCCATATTATGATTGAGTTTGTCGGCAGGCTCATAAATGAGATCGAACCCCAGAAGCGGGGATGTCTGACCAAAATAGCGCGCGACCACGCTCCACCAGTTGATCAGCTCCTTTTCATGGCTGGCGCTGGGATCGGTTTTATACGCATCCGCCTGATAGGCAATAATGGGTATGACGCCATAGTATTCGCAGGCCTCTACCAGCTTACGCAAATGGATGAGGCGCGCTTCCGTCGGCGCGCCTGCCACACGAATACGGACATGCGTTAACCCTTTTGCCTTAAAATCCCGCACGACCAGCGGATCAAACTCGCGGATACCCCGTTCCGTTCGCGCCCAGTCAACATCCATCCCAACGCCAAGCTGCTGCGCATAGCGCGCCGCCGTCAAAGGCATCGGTTTCGCATAGACAACCGCGCTGGTCAGCATGAGAGAGGCAATAAGCGGTTTAAACACGACGCCCCCTAAAATTTTTACCACGGTGATAGCACGTATTTAGCATATTCACTCCCGGCAGGTGTAGCGACAAAGCGTAATAAATCTTCACACCTGTTCCTGCAACCAGCGAATAAATGCCTCGATTTTCGGCCACTGCCTGCCAGGCAGAGTGGTGACATAATAATGCTGATGACATTTCAGCCTCATGTCACCAAAAGGCGCAATCAGTTCACCACTGTCGAGACGCTTTTGCACCAGCCGTTTACGCCCCATCGCCACGCCAATGTGGTTCATCGCGGCAATCACCGCTAAATCAGAACGATCGAAGCCAATGCCGGATGAATCCGGCAAATTTACTGCAAAATGCTGCGCCCAACTGTGCCACTCATCGGTGCCCGAATCGTTACTCCACGCCTGTCTGTCGTGTAAGAGCGTACAGTGCCGCAGGTTATTCAGGTTGTCCTGCAAGGCGAAACGACGGGCGTAATCCGGGCTGCAAACGGGCAAAATCGCCTCATCCATTAAAAAATGGTGCGTGAGCTGCGCCGACGGCGCATCGTCAAAATAGATAGCCAGGTCAATGCCGGCACGCTGTAGGTTAACGTTATCGTTGCCGGTCAGCATAGTGAGAGAAATTGACGGATAGCGACGGGTAAAGTCTCCCAGCGCGGGTACCAGCCAGCACTGGGCGATAGAGGGACGGGAATACACGGTCAGCGTGCCGGACAGTTCCTGATTTTTGATATCGAGGATTTCCTGATTCAACGTATCCAGCGACGATTTCAGCGCCCAGAATACCCGTTTGCCTTCATGGGTAAGCTCCACTTTACGGTGAGAGCGGACAAATAGCTGGATTCCCAACTCGGCTTCCAGTTGATTGATACGATGGCTTACCGCACTGGGGCTTAACGACAGCTCATCTGCCGCCAGAGCAAAGGACTGGTGTCTGGCCGCGACTTCAAAAGTATAGAGTTTGGATAACTGCCAGCCGTTGAGTAAGCGGTTTCGGGTATTGCGAAGGGGTTCCATGGCAACCTCAGTCATCTTTTAATTTCCCGAAGTGTAAAAAAACGCGCTGAAAAAATCCGCACATAGATGAAGTAAAATGAACCATATCGCAAAATAAAGGCAATATTAGATGGAAATCACATAGTTGATTCAATTTACATCATGTGAATGGCAAATTATATCGTTTGTCAGGGGGCGCTGTTTTTCTGTCCAATAAGAACAGATTAATCACAGGGTAGGTGAGATATGCACGCTCAAATCTGGGTAGTGAGCACGCTGCTGATCAGCATCGTGTTAATCGTATTGACCATCGTGAAGTTTAAATTCCACCCCTTCCTGGCGTTACTGCTCGCCAGTTTCTTTGTCGGCGCGATGATGGGCATGGGGCCGCTGGAGATGGTCACGGCGATAGAAAACGGAATAGGCGGTACGCTCGGTTTTCTGGCCGCCGTTATCGGTCTTGGCACCATCCTCGGCAAAATGATGGAGGTTTCCGGCGCGGCGGAACGCATCGGGCTTACGCTCCAGCGCTGCCGCTGGCTCTCTGCTGACGTGATCATGGTACTGGTGGGGCTGATTTGCGGTATCACGTTGTTCGTGGAAGTGGGCGTCGTGTTGCTCATCCCACTGGCGTTTTCTATCGCTAAAAAGACCCATACCTCGCTGCTGAAGCTGGCCATTCCGCTGTGTACCGCGCTGATGGCCGTCCATTGCGTGGTACCGCCGCATCCGGCTGCGCTGTTTGTCGCAAATAAACTGGGGGCGGATATCGGCTCGGTGATTGTCTACGGTCTGCTGGTCGGACTGATGGCCTCATTGGTCGGCGGCCCGCTGTTCTTAAAGTTTCTGGGTAATCGTCTGCCGTTCAAGCCCGTACCGACAGAGTTTGCGGATCTTGAAGTGCGCGCCGAAAACACCCTGCCGTCGCTGGGCGCAACGCTGTTTACCGTTCTGCTGCCGATTGGCCTGATGCTGGTGAAAACCGTCGCTGAACTGAATATGGCGAAAGACGGCACGTTGTATACGCTGCTGGAGTTTATCGGTAATCCGATCACCGCAATGTTTATCGCTGTCTTTGTGGCGTATTACATACTCGGTCTGCGCCAGCATATGGGTATGGGCACACTACTTACCCACACCGAAAACGGCTTTGGCGCCATTGCGAACATCCTGCTGATTATCGGCGCGGGCGGCGCGTTCAACGCCATTCTCAAAAGTAGCGGGCTGGCGGACACGCTGGCGGTGATCCTCTCAAATATGCATATGCACCCGATTCTGCTGGCATGGCTGGTAGCGCTGATTCTGCACGCGGCGGTCGGCTCTGCGACGGTAGCCATGATGGGCGCCACCGCGATTGTTGCGCCCATGCTGCCGCTCTATCCTGACGTCAGCCCGGAGATCATTGCGATTGCCATTGGTTCCGGCGCCATTGGCTGCACGATCGTGACCGATTCCCTGTTCTGGCTGGTCAAGCAGTATTGCGGCGCTACGCTGAATGAAACGTTTAAATACTATACGACGGCCACGTTTATCGCATCTGTCGTTGCACTGGCTGGCACATTCCTGCTTTCCTTTATCATCTGATCGTAAAGAGACGTACTATGGAAAACATACAAAAGCTCATCGCCCGGTATCCTTTGGTCGAGGATCTGGTCGCCCTCAAAGAAACCACCTGGTTTAACCCGGGCGCCACCTCTCTTGCACAAGGTCTACCGTATGTCGGCCTGACGGAGCAGGACGTAAACGCCGCCCATGACCGTCTGGCGCGCTTTGCGCCGTATCTGGCAAAAGCGTTTCCGCAAACCGCTGCCGCTGGCGGCATAATCGAATCTGACGTGGTCGCTATTCCGGCCATGCAAAAACGGCTGGAAAAAGAGTATGGGCAAACGATCGACGGTGAAATGCTGTTAAAAAAAGACAGTCACCTGGCAATATCTGGTTCCATTAAAGCGCGCGGCGGCATCTATGAGGTGCTAACGCACGCGGAAAAACTGGCGCTGGAGGCGGGTCTGTTAACCACCGACGATGACTATAGCGTGTTGCTTTCGCCGGAATGTAAACAATTCTTCAGCCAGTACAGTATCGCCGTCGGTTCAACCGGCAATCTGGGGCTATCGATCGGTATCATGAGCGCCTGCATCGGTTTTAAAGTGACGGTACATATGTCTGCCGACGCCCGCGCCTGGAAAAAAGCAAAGCTGCGTAGCCACGGCGTGACGGTCGTGGAATACGAAGATGATTACGGCGTGGCGGTTGAGCAGGGCCGAAAAGCAGCGCAATCCGATCCAAACTGTTTCTTTATCGACGACGAAAACTCTCGCACGCTATTTCTGGGCTATGCGGTAGCGGGCCAGCGCCTGAAAGCGCAATTCGCGCAACAGGGACGCGTCGTTGACGCCAGTCACCCACTGTTTGTTTATCTGCCGTGCGGCGTTGGCGGCGGCCCTGGCGGCGTCGCCTTTGGCCTGAAACTGGCGTTTGGCGACAACGTCCACTGTTTCTTTGCCGAACCGACCCATTCCCCCTGCATGTTACTCGGCGTTTATACCGGTCTGCACGATGCCATCTCAGTACAAGATATCGGTATTGATAACCTGACGGCGGCTGACGGCCTGGCGGTAGGTCGCGCTTCGGGTTTTGTTGGTCGGGCAATGGAGCGTCTGCTTGACGGCCTCTATACCTTAGACGATCAAACAATGTACGACATGCTGGGCTGGCTGGCGCAGGAGGAAGGAATTCGACTGGAGCCATCAGCTCTGGCGGGGATGGCCGGGCCACAGCGCATTTGCGCCGCCGCCACGTATCAGCAAAGGCATGGATTCAGTCAGACGCAGCTCGGCAACGCGACGCATCTGGTATGGGCAACCGGGGGCGGCATGGTGCCGGAAGATGAAATGGAACAATACCTGGCGAAAGGACGCTAATACTCGCTCAGTGCCGGAAAGACGGCTGCGCCATCCGGCACGCCATCGCCTGATGGCGCTACGCTTATCAGGCCTGTAACGTTAACGCAGCATCGCCATCAACTCCTCCGGCGAGCGATGCTGTTTCAGTAAATCCCGCATCACCCGCATATGCGGCGAGGAGTAGTTAAAAAAGGTCTGGTAGCCCTCGCAAAGCTGATTTTTCCCCTGGCTATCCCGATGCTCAGGGCATCCGCCGCCGCAAAATCGTAATAAAAAGCACTTCTGACATTCAGCGCTTAGCGGCGCCATGTCCGGCGCTTCAGCGCTATTCCTGCCGCCGCACCACTGCTGTAGCGTCTCATCAAAAAGGCGGACCGAGATACTCTGAATATCTTCACGTACCCAAATATCAAATACGCTATTTAAAAACCGCCCCCAGTCTGCTGAACACAATGAATCCTCGGTCAACATTCCGTTCCGGTCATGTTCCAACAATGGGATAAAATGGACATTGCGAATGCCGAGCCGTTGTAAGTTACGGTACAGTTGCTGAGGGCGCTGGCTATTCTGGCGATTTACGACGACCTGAATCTGGTCATCACTCACGACAATGTCCTGACGTCCTGTCATATAAAATTCCCGATAAATGCAATAAGTTGGCGAATATGGGTAACAGCAAACAGGATTGCGAGCGACAACACCGCGAGGGAGATCAAAAATTTGTCACGCATGACATGAGTTTCGGAAAAATCGCTATGCGCGACATCCATCAAATTACGACTCAGGGTATAACGCCAAAGAATCACCGCCACTATCGCCAGAACGCTGATTGACACCCAGAACAAGAACCCCGCCTGATGCCAGTGGTGCCTGACGGCTAACGCCATTAACGCCCCGTATCCCAGCAGCGTGCGAAACCAGGCCAGCGACGTACGCTCCGGTTGCAGTCCCGGATCGTTCTGCCGACGGGCTTTACGACTATCCGGCATACAGTACCAGCCCCATCACTATCACCGCGACAATCATCAAAATAACGCTGATGATCAACAGGCTATGGGTATAAGGCAAATCCTCTTTCAGGCGCATCGCTTTTTCATTACGTAACCAGCGTAGATAGCCATAAATCGCCAGGCCGCCCGCAAACAGACACAACAGTAGCGCCAGCAGTTCACGGATCACCGGCGTGGCAAAATCCGGGGCGAGCTGATCAAGACCGACGCCTGCCGCCAGAAATCCCAGCGAGGTGCGAATCCACGCCAGAAAGGTGCGCTCATTTGCCAGTGAGAAGCGATAATCCGGCGCTTCTCCGAGGCGGGAAATCTTCATGACGACTCCTTTTACGTTCTTATGTATTCCCGTTCGTTTTCAGAATACCACTCACGTTGTTGCTGATATGCTTCACATTATCCCGCAGCAAGGGAATCTTATTGCAAAATAACTGTAGTTCACTGGTGACGCGTTTCGGCGCAACCGCGCTCATTCCCGCTATTTTTCATTTCAGTTGCGACCTTTTTCAACGCCACCGCCAGGAAAGGCATTATTGCCGAATTAAAAGCTGAAAAACCACCCGTCGCGACGAAAAAAAAGGCGATGAAGATTGATAACCAACTGAAATAAAATGGAATTATGCTCATTGCCATTACGCTGATTAGCACGTTCATTGAGGAAGGAGATAAGAAGAAGAGCAGAAGTGTGACCGGTGCGGCGCGCGTTATCCAGCCTGGATTTAACACAGTGCGTAGGCTGGATAAGCAACGCGCCATCAGGCGCTAACCCATTCCCCAAAAAATCACCGCCAGCAGTTGTGGCGTGATAATACGCAGGAACATCACTAACGGATAGACGGTCGCGTAAGAGAGCGCCGCCGCGCCGCTGGTGGCATGAAGATTGTTGGCAAATGCCAGCGCTGGCGGATCGGTCATCGAACCGGCCAGCATCCCGCACAGCGTCAGATAGTTCATTTTGGCAAAAATCCGCGCCAGCAAACCGACGGTAATCAGCGGAATAGCGGTGATGAAAATACCGTAGCCAATCCAGCTTAATCCTTCGCCCTGCGTCAGCGTATCGACAAAATCGCCGCCGGATTTCAGCCCAACGACCGCCAGAAACAAAACGATGCCTAACTCACGCAGCGCGAGGTTGGCGCTCGGCGGCATAAACCAGTACAGCTTACCGATGCTGCCTATACGCCCCAAAATTAGCGCCATGATCAGCGGCCCGCCAGCCAGCCCCAGTTTTAACGCGACCGGGAATCCCGGCACAAACAACGGGATTGACCCAAGCAGAACCCCTAATCCGATGCCGATAAACACCGGCAGCATCTGCACCTGCTGGAGTTTTTGCTGCGCGTTGCCGACCACATTGGCTACCGCATCAATCGAGGCAGGACGCCCCACCAGATTGAGAATGTCGCCAAACTGCAGGCTGGCGTCGCTGCTGGCGACCAGCTCAACGCCCGCGCGGTTAAGACGGGAGATAACCACGTCATAACGCTCTTTAAAGTGCAAATCGCGGATACGTTTGCCGAGCACTTTTTCGTTGGTGACGACCACACGCTCGACACGTAAATCCGTGCCGCGCGTCGACAACGAGGTGTCCACTTCCTTGCCGATCACCAGTTGCGCGTTATGCAGGTCGGTAGATTGGCCGACGAGGTGCAGCAGGTCGCCTGCCTGGATAATCGTCCCCGGCGACGGCACCATCAGCGTGTCGTCGCGTTTCAGGCGTGAGCAAATGATTTTATCGCTGTTCAGGATCGGCACATCCTGAACAGCGATATTATTGAGGTTCGGATTCTCGACACGGATATTCATTGTCTGAATTAATGAATGACCGTTAGCGAGAGAGGATTCGTGCTTCTGCGCCTCCGCCTCGACGTTAACGCGAAAAATCAGCCGCATCAGCCACATGGTGAGCAAAATACCGCAGATGCCAAACGGATACGCCATCGCATAGCTCATCCCCATCTGATCCACCAGATCCACTGGCGTTCCCAGATCGCGCAGGATTTGCTGACCCGCCCCTAACGCAGGCGTATTGGTGACTGCGCCGGAGAAAATCCCCAGCACCACTGGCAGCGGAATAGCGAAAATTTTATGCAGAATCGCGGTGACCAACCCGCCCATAATCACAATCAGAACAGCAAACAGATTGAGACGCAGCCCGGAAACGCGCAGCGAGGCGAAAAACCCCGGCCCCACCTGTATGCCGATGGTATAAACAAAAAGGATCAGGCCGAATTCCTGGATAAAGTGCAGCATATCGCCGCTCAGCGTCACCCCAGCCTGATCGACGAAGTGGCCGACGATAATACCGCCGAACAGAACACCGCCAATACCAAAGCCGACACCGCGCACTTTAATGTTGCCGATCCATAAACCGACAACCGCCACCAACGCCAGAACGCTGACCGTCAATGCGATATCACTCATCTTTTCTTCCCTGTGAGTAACATTTCAATTTATAGGGATTATGACTGAACCGTTAAGGCATATATACAGCATGGCGCACATTCTCATGTTACAAAACCGCCCAGACGTCCTGACTTCGGCAGCGTCTTACCCTTTTTCGTGGCACAAAAAAGCCCCGCCATCTCTGGCGGGGCAAGGCAAGGAGCTTATTAGCTATTTAATGCGGAGCGTTCGTTAATGGCGATACGCTGCGGCGCAATGGTTTCCGGCTCGTTACGGGTTAAATCAATATGCAGCAGGCCGTTGGTAAACGTCGCGCCGGAAACTTCCATATTCTCAGCCAGCGTAAAGCTCAGGCTAAAAGGCTGCATGACCAGGCCCTGATGTAACCATTTGGGCTCGTTTTCCGGCTGTTCCGGCGTACCTTTCACCGTCAGGCGCGTGCCTTCCAGTTGAATATCCAGATCTTCCTGACGGAAACCGGCTAACGCTAAGGTAATGCGATAATGGTTATCGTCGCTTTTTTCGATGTTATAGGGCGGGAAGCTCTGGCTTTCGCCGCTGTTTTGCAGCGCATTGGCCAGCTTGTCAAAACCGATCCATTGACGCAGCAGTGGGGATAAATCGTAGTTACGCATAATCATTTCTCCTTCTAAGAAGCGAGTTTTTACCTTCACACTTTACGTGCGAATATGCTCCCTGACGGCGAGCATGGGATGACAGGCCGCGCGACGCGACCCGACGGAATCAGTTAATTTCGATACGGCGCGGTTTGTTCGCTTCCGGAATCACGCGCTCCAGTTCGATATACAGCAGCCCGTTGATCAGGTTTGCGCCGCGAACGTGAATGTTCTCCGCTAACTGGAACTTACGTTCAAAGTTACGCTCGGCAATGCCCTGATACAGGTAAGTACGTTCTTTCTGCTCGTCCGCATGAGCGCCTTTTACCACCAGTAAATTATCCTGGGCGGTAATCTCCAGTTCGCTTTCCGCGAAACCGGCAACGGCAATGGCGATGCGGTAGTGGTTTTCGTCTACCAGCTCAACGTTGTACGGAGGGTAGCCGCCATTACTTTGGCTTTGGTTATTTTCAAGCAGGTTAAACAGACGGTCAAAACCAATGGCAGAACGGTACAGCGGGGATAAATCAAAGTTACGCATAATCATAAACTCCTGAAATCAGCGAGAATGTCAGACCTTCCATCATGGACAGGCCAGGATTGCCAGAACACCCATCAGGCGTGCCCTTCTATTCACTACGTCTTATAAATGGGTCTGAATACGTACTTTTCAAGTATTTTAATCCGACTTTTTTTTGCAGTTTATTGGCTATTGCATAGACTGGTTGGGACAGCACTGATTGTTAAAGTGCGATTACCGCCACAGTGCCACGTACTGGTGATGTTATTTTTAGCAACGGATCGCTATAACTCATCATGCAAATAACGACAACCAATAGATGAATGAGTGATGATAAAAAACGTGTGGTTAACGCTGATAATATGGAATGGGATGCTTTTATTAAGCGGTTGTTCAAGCGTCATGTCGCACACCGGCGGTAAAGAGGGTACTTATCCTGGCACGCGCGCCAGCGCTACGATGATCGGTAACGATGAGACAAACTGGGGCACAAAATCGTTGGCCATCCTGGATATGCCGTTTACCGCCGTGATGGATACGATCCTTCTGCCGTGGGACATCTTCCGCAAAGACAGTTCGGTAAGATCGCGCGTAGAGAAAAGCGAGGAGGAGACGAAAATGACCAATGCCGTCATCCCCCCGGCGAAGATGCCTCCTCCCTGATTTATCGCCCGGTTTCCGTCACCCATAGCTGACGGAACCCTTTCACCTCTTCCATCCATGCGACGTGTCGCCCATCCGGTGAAAAAACGACGGCGTCCGCAGACGGCGGGTTGTCGTGCCTGGCGGTTAAGAAGTCGATCCTCCCACTTTGTGCGTCGCAGCAGGCAATCCGATTTTCCAGCACCAGTCCCAGCCATTTACCCGACGGATGCCAGTTAAACGCTGACTGTACGCCGGTCGCATGATGCGTTAACTGCCGGGGCTCGCCTCCCTGCGGCGATATCAGCCACAGTTGCGCTACGCCGTTATCGTCCCGCATCAAAAAGGCGATCGCCGTCGCCTGCGGATTACTGCGGACCCAGTGGCGTGGTTCGTTAGTGAGTCCAGGATAAACACGCTGGTGAGTAAAGGTAAGACGCCGCTGAACTACGCCCAACGGCGGCGATGGCATCGTTGATTCGGTTCCCGTCAGCGGCGTGTCGCCTGCCTGTTTCCAGCCGTTTTCATGACACGGTAAATCGACAATAAACAGCTCCGGGACTTTTTGGCCCGTCAGCGACAGCGTATCGCCAATAAAGGCGATCTGGCGGTTGCCCACCCAGCCCTCTTCATAGGCGCGGTTAATGTCATCGCTGCCAGGTCTCGGCGCAGGCGTCGTGCGGCTAACCAGTACGCACCAGTGGCTACCGCTGTATTCGCGCGGATGCTGAACCGGCACCGTTACCGGCCCATACGGCGCGGCCACGCCGACATTACGCAGATCCAGCGCCGGATCGCGCTCATGCAGAACGTGGTCATTATAGGTAAAACTCACCAGCTCGCCGTTCGGGCTAAACACATGGACGTGACTGCCGCCGCGCAGCGCGCCGGGAGTATACGGCGCAGTAATATCCATCGCATCGAGGTTAGTCACGCCTCCCGGCGTTGCAATAACGCCCCGGCGGTGGTGGAAATCGTAATGCCACGTCTCATCAGGGTTTTCAGGGCCATGAATAAACACATAGTGATTGTCGGCAGGATGCACCGTCACCACACCGACATGCGCGCCCTGCACGGCGCGATAAATCACCTCCACGTCGCCGGTATGCACATTGACACGCTCAATAGTCTTGCCCGTAAATGACGCGCCTGAAGGCCGCACATCAAAGACCAGCCACTGGCTGTCAGGAGTCCAGGTATTGGTGTTGGTAAGCTGGTGATGGCGCGGCGTAAAGGTGATTTGTTTCATAGGATGTCCTGATAAGAGACGATGCTCGTCATCATACTGCACACGGGCTTCACTTTCAGGCTTTAGCGTATCGTTGGGATAGCCAGGCCCGGTGGCGCCACGCCACCGGGCCGTCAGGGTCTTATTTCTCCTGCGCCAGCCGGATACTGCGCTCTATCACCGCCCGCCGGGCGTCAC
>NZ_JBGDZO010000004.1:0-511524 GCF_046548235.1 Salmonella sp. SAL4457 | reverse complement strand
AACAAAATCAACCCGCTTATCGGTTCGGCGGGGGTGTCGGCGGTGCCGATGGCGGCCCGCGTATCGAACAAAGTGGGGCTGGAATCAGACGCGCAGAACTTCCTGCTGATGCACGCGATGGGCCCGAACGTGGCGGGGGTTATCGGTTCGGCCATTGCGGCGGGCGTGATGCTGAAGTACGTGCTGGCGATGTAATAGTGGATGGGATACGCATGTCGTATCCCATTTTCATCCAAATTTTTTCTGAAAGAAAAGTAAGTATGAACTGGTTCAGGTTCCGGTGATGCCGAATGCAAGAAAATACCGTAATTAAATATCTAAATACCAATATGTTTATACGGGAAATTACACGCTGGTTTGCCAGACGCTCGTTTCAAAACCGGATATTTCTACTGATCCTGTTTACATCCACCATCGTGATGCTGGCAATCACCTGGTATCTGACCGATATCACGAAAGAGCGCCTGCATTATCAGGTGGGCCAACGTGCGCTTATTCAGGCAATGCAAATATCCGCTATGCCAGAATTAGTTGAAGCCGTAGAGGCGCATGATTTGTCACGCATCAAAGCGCTGATTGACCCAATGCGCTCGTTTTCGGATGCGACTTACATTACCGTTGGCAACGAAAAAGGTCAGCGACTGTATCACGTCAACCCGGATGAGATCGGCAAATATATGGAGGGCGGCGATAGCGACGACGCGCTGTATAATGCTAAAAGCTACGTATCGGTGCGCAAAGGTTCATTAGGCTCTTCCTTGCGTGGTAAATCCCCGATTCAGGACAGTACCGGTAAAGTCATCGGTATTGTTTCCGTCGGCTATACTCTGGAACAGCTGGAGAGCTGGCTTAACTTACAAATCAGCTCGTTGCTGTTCCCGATGGCGATACTGTTGCTGGTGCTGTTGTACTGCGCCCGCCGCTTCTCGCTGCATATTAAAAAGCAGATGCTTAACATGGAGCCGCAGCAGCTTTCACAACTATTAATTCAGCAAAGCGTGTTATTTGAGTCGGTATTTGAAGGGTTGATCGCCATTGACTCCCATCACCGTATTACCGCCATTAACCAAACGGCTCGCCGCTTATTGAATCTGAGCCAACCGGAATCTGAACTCATTGGCTATGCAATCCACCATGTCGTGTTGCCGGAGGCCTTCTTTTATGATGCGCCGCAAAAAAACAAAAAAGATGAGATCGTCACCTTTAACCAAATGAAAGTCATCGCCAGTCGCATGGCGGTCATTATTGACAACCAGCCTCAGGGCTGGGTTATTAGCTTTCGCAACAAAGACGATATCAATACACTCAGCCTGCAGTTAAGTCAGGTGCGGCAATACGCCGATAACCTGCGCGCCGTGCAGCATGAGCATCGCAACCTTATTTCCACCATTGCCGGTCTGCTGTTCCTGAAGCGCTACGATAATGCGCTGGCGCTGATTCAGCAGCAGTCGGAAAGCCACCAGAAAGTACTCGATTTTATTTCCCATAATTTCCGCGACCACCACCTTGCGGGGCTATTAATCGGTAAATATTATCGGGCAAAAGAGCTGGGGCTGGAGCTGATTTTCGATCCTTCAAGCTTTGTTGAACACCTGCCGTCATCGCTCTCGCATAATGAATGGATTTCGATTGTTGGCAATTTATTGGACAACGCCTATAACGCCACCCTGCTCAATCGCGAAGGCTCGCGACAGATTGAGTGCCTGATCAATAGCGAAGGTAATGAAGTCATTATTGAAGTTGCCGATCAGGGATGTGGTATTGACGAAAATATCCGCCAGCATATTTTCGAGCGTGGAGTGACCACCCACAATAACGGCGATCACGGAATTGGATTATGGTTGGTGCACAGCTACGTCAAGCAGGCCAATGGCGACATTATCGTCGATAACAATAATCCTTTTGGCACCATTTTTACCCTCTATATCCCTTTTACCAGAGAAGAATAACATGGATAGCATTACGACACTCATCGTTGAAGACGAACCGATGCTAGCGGAAATCCTGGTGGACACCATCAAGCTTTTTCCCCAGTTTTCAATCGTCGGCATCGCAGACAAGCTGGAAAGTGCGAAGAAGCAAATACGCCTCTATCAACCACAGTTAATTCTATTGGATAATTTTTTACCCGATGGCAAAGGGATCGATTTAATTCGTCATACCATCAGCACCAACTACACGGGGCGAATTATTTTCATTACCGCCGACAATCATATGGATACCATCAGCGATGCCTTACGCATGGGCGTATTCGATTACCTGATTAAGCCGGTACATTATCAGCGCCTGCAGCATACCCTGGAGCGGTTCACCCGTTACCGCAGTTCGTTACGTTCCAGTGAGCAGGCAAACCAGACGCACGTTGATGCCTTATTTAATATCCAGGCCAAAGAACAAACCGCAGAACCGAATAGCGGACTGCGGGGAATTGATGAAAACACCTTCAACCGGGTACGACAAATATTCGCCGACCCGCAGGCAGTACATACAGCAGACACTCTGGCGCAAATTCTGGGCAGCAGTAAAACCACTGCCCGACGCTATCTGGAACAAGGCGTGAAAAATAACTTTCTCGAAGCGGAGATCAGCTACGGGAAAGTGGGCAGGCCGGAGAGACTCTATCGCGGCAAAGTATGAGATTATGGCGCCAACATGTAATTACGGCGCATAGGCAAACACCTCAGCCACCCACTGACGAAAACCGTCCACATCCAGCGCCAGCGCCACCTGCGCGTTGGCGGGCTGCCCCAGACGCCCTTCAATATCCACCACCGTGGTACCGGCGGTATATTGCCCCTGCGTTTCTACGGCCACAAAACAGGATTGCAGGGTAAAAAGCTCCGGACGCACCAGCCAGGCGATAGCGCAGAGATCGTGCATCCGGACGCCAGTGCGCATACTACCGCTGCGATAATGGTTGAACAGGCTGTGCAACATCTTACCGGTGCGATTCAGCGCGGGCAGTTTATTCAGAAAATCTGGCGAGAGCATTGCCTGATTCGTGACATCAAGCCCACACATCACAATCTCCAGACCGCTGCGGAACACCAGCGCCGCGGCCTCCGGATCGACAGCAATGTTAAATTCAGCATTAGGCGTAAAATTGCCGCGCCCTGCGGAACCGCCCATCAACACCAGACGGCGAATGTTACACGCACACTCCGGATAGTGCATCAGTAGCAACGCAATATTGGTCAATGGCCCAATCGCCACTAATGTCATGGGCTCCGGGGCGTTCATCAGCACATCCCGGATAGCGATAAACGCAGGCTTCGCCAACGGTTGGCGCTGATGGTCGACAAAATCATAGCCTTCCATACCGGATTCGCCGTGGACGTATGCCGCATCACGTAGCGGACGCAGCAGCGGCGTCGCGGCCCCTTGCGCAAGTGGCACATCGGCGTCCCAGAAATGCAGAAGCTGCAACGCATTACGGGTCGTTTTTTCAACGGAAACATTACCTGCGACGGTGGTTATTAGTTGCAGATCAAGCTGGGGGGCGAACAGCGCAGCGGCAATCGCAGCCGCGTCATCAATGCCCGGATCGGTATCAAGAATAATGTGTAGGGATGCTGTCATTAATGCTCTCCTGACCTATTGTTTTATATCTTCATACTCAGCGCGACTGATACAGGCATCAGGCACATCGTCATCCGTCACCAGACGCGGACTTAGCTTATCACCTTCGACAAACGGAACTAATGGGCAAAAACGCCCTGGCGATGCTTTGTTTTCCTGCCACTGAATCTCAAGCGATTCGGGCTCAGCGCCGGGTTTTTCTGCCTGAATCACGGTACGAACATTACCGGTTAGCCAAAAAGATTGACACGTCCCATCAAGGCTAAGAGGCGGCGTCAAATGACCATTTTTACGTACTAGCGGATAAATAATACGCCCATCAGCGTAGGAAGGTGTCATGTAGCAGTTATACATTTTGCCTTTACTTATCACAGGCTGAAAGTAGCTTTCACCGCGATCGATCAGTTCAATCGTTTTTCCTTTCCAGCGATACACATTGACGCCATGGCTGCAGCAACCGCCGCGCCAATAGCTGACAATCTGTTTATGTTCAGCATCGATCTCTGGTGAAGTGATTTCCTGATAAGACGCTGGCGCATCAACATAACGCTGTTTGGCGGGGTCATAGAGCCATGTTTGTACTGGAGCATCCGGCCCAGCAAGTAACTCTGTTACAATCGATAGATCCGGGTAGCCATCAAAATTGACATCCCCCCATTGAGGCATAAACGGGCTACAAGTGCCCACCGAGGCGGTATCTAAGGTCTGTATGAGTTTACCATCACGGTATAATTTTATCGCCGAAATGGCCGGCGTATTGCCGCAATCAATCTCTTTGGAAGGGTCGTAACCCCCTGCATCATTCGTGTTCGTGACCAGCACAATATCAGGGGAGTTTTTAGGTTTGTAATAGATAAGGGCAACAGGAAAATGTCGTTTTTTATCTGCGGACGTCCATTCGCCTTTAATCTCACTGCTGGAGATTTCCGCATTCCAGTAACCCGAAAGCGCCTTTACGCGTTCTTCAAGATGCACCTCTTTATCCTGGAGTGAGCCGCGTAGAACAATCACTGCCTTGTGCTGATTGCAAGGTTCATAGCAGTAATACCCATTAAGAGAGTTACCAAATCGCGTGATATTAACGTTTACCGGTTTCCCCGCGATAGTCCCGGTATAGTTTCGCTCCCAGGCAGGTAGCTCCAGCACCGTGGCGCTTGTTGCGTCCATCCAAAAGCCGATGGCGAGTAACGTTGGCAATCCATATTTTATTTTGCCCATTTCCCTTATCCCTGTAGGTATTACAACCCAAAAACCAGCAACGATTGTGCTGGTTTTTCAGATGAATAGCAAAAAGGTGGGGCATTAGCACCGGATGACGACTACGCCTTATTTTTCCTGTCGCACATTGAATATCAAAAGAAATCCTTAAGATCTGGTCAGCGTAGCGTCATCGGGCAGATTTCTGAATTGTGAAATCTTATTCGACTTCACGAACATCCACACGCAGCTCTTTCGGCACTTCGAAAACAATATTTTCTTCGCGACCCTCAAGCGTGACAGCTTCGCCGCCGCCAAACTCCCGCAGACGCGCAATAACATTCTGCACCAGAATATCCGGCGCGGAAGCGCCAGCGGTGACGCCGACGCAGGCGGCGTCTTTCACCCACGCCTCCTGGATATCCGCCGCATCGTCGATAAGAAACGCGGTTCTTCCCATCCGTTGGGCCAGTTCCGCCAATCGGTTAGAGTTAGAAGAGTTTTTCGAGCCGACCACCAGCACTACGTCAGCCTGCTCCGCCAGCGCCCGCACCGCTTCCTGACGATTAGTAGTGGCATAGCAAATATCGTCTTTGCGCGGGCCGACGATTTTCGGAAAGCGTTTACGCAGCGCATCAATCACATCGGACGTATCGTCCACGGAAAGCGTGGTTTGCGTCATGAAGGAGAGCTTGCCTTCATTTTTGACATTCAGCGTCCAGACGTCCTCTGGCGACTCAACCAGGTACATCCCCCCTTCCGGGTTGCTGTACTGACCCATGGTGCCTTCCACTTCCGGGTGCCCGGCGTGGCCGATGAGAATAGATTCCTCACCGCGACGGCTGGCGCGCGCCACTTCCATATGGACTTTCGTCACCAGCGGGCAGGTGGCGTCAAAAACGGTAAGATCGCGGCTTTTCGCCTCGTTACGCACCGCCTGGGAAACCCCATGAGCGGAGAAGATCAGAATGGCGCCATCCGGCACTTCGCTAATTTGCTCTATAAAGATCGCCCCGCGCTGGCGCAGGCTGTCCACTACATAGCGGTTATGCACGACTTCGTGCCGAACGTAAATTGGCGCGCCGTAAATAGCGAGCGCATTTTCAACAATGCTGATAGCGCGGTCTACCCCGGCGCAAAAACCGCGTGGGTTGGCCAACAGGATCTGCATGTTTATGCCTCCAGCGCCGGATCGATTTCCAGCACTTCAATATCAAAGTGAACGGTATGCCCGGCCAGCGGATGGTTAAAATCAACGGTAATCGAGTCGCCGTTGATTTCGCGAATCACGCCAGGCATTTCGCTGCCATCCATTGCGGTAAAAAGCATAATCGCCCCGACTTCCGGTTCGCCCGCCGCCATAAACTCACGGCGCGAGAAATACTGGATTAAGTCCGGACTGGGGACGCCAAACGCGGCGTCAGGCTCCAGCGAAAACACTTTCTTTTCCCCTTCTTTCAACCCCAGAAGCTGCTGCTCCAGACCTTCGGAAAGCGAGGTATCGCCAAGACGGAACAGGGCTGGCTTGCCGTTATTGCGGGTAGATTCCGCCGTTGAGCCATCATCCAGTTTCAGGGTGAAGTGAACGAGGATCGCGCTGTTGCTCTGTACGGATTTAGACATGCAAATTGCTCACGTGTTTTGCCCGGAGGCATAAAGAACGATAAAACCGTAGGCCGGATAAGGCGTTTTCACCGCCATCCGGCACCACGTTTGCCTGATGGCGCTGCGCTTATCAGGCCTACAAAACCGGATAAGCGCTACCCGGTATTTACGCTTATGCCTGTTCTTTCGCTGTCGGCTTCGGCAAAAAGCCTTCCAGTACTATCAGCGCCGCGCCGATACAGATCGCGCTATCGGCAAGGTTGAACGTCGCGAAATGCCAGTCGCCGACGTAAAAATCGATCATATCGACAACAAAGCCGTGCCACAGGCGGTCGAACAGGTTACCCAGCGCGCCGCCGATGATTAACGCATAAGCGATGTTATTCAGCTTCTGCGTCGCTTTCGAGCGATACATCATCACCAAAAGAATTACGCAGATCCCTATCGCAATCCCGGCAAAGAACCAGCGCTGCCAGCCGCCGCTATCCGCCAGGAAGCTAAAAGCCGCGCCGTAGTTACGCGCATAATGCAGATTAAGCGACGGGAACAGCCCTACCGTATCCCCCAGAGCGAAATTCTGGAGGATCAGGTATTTGCTGCCCAAATCGATAATCAGCACGACTACTACCAGCCATAGCCAGCGTAGTCCTGTTGAACAGAGTGGTTTACTCATCAGGCAAATTTACGTTGTTCGCCATTACCGGCGATGTTGCTGACACAGCGTCCGCAGATATCTGCATGTTCCGCCACCTTGCCGACATCAGTAGTGTAGTGCCAGCAGCGCGGACACTTATCACCCTCGGCACGCGTTACCACTGCCTGAACTGTCGTATTACCAGCATTGTACTGAATATTTTCATCATCAATACCCCCCGCTTGCTCAGAAATCACGAACTGGGAAGTAATGAAGATAAATCTGACCTCTTCGCCCAACAGTTTCAGCTTCTTGATCGTACCGTTAGCATCGTCAGCATATTTCAGCGTCACTTTTGCTTCCAGGTTCGATTTGATGCCATTGGCTTTCTGATTTTCCAGCTCTTTGTTGACCTGGTCCTTGATATAGCGGACATCGTCCCAGAATGCGTCATTAAATTCTTCATTCTCTTCCAGGCCAAACAACCCGTCGTACCATTCGCCGGTGAAGACATATTTTTCACGCTCGCCCGGCAGGTAGCCCCAGATTTCATCAGCCGTGAAGGACATGATCGGCGCCATCCAGCGAACCAGCGCCTCTGCGATATGATACAGCGCAGTCTGGCAGCTACGACGCGCGACGCTATCGGCCTTCGCGGTGTACTGGCGGTCTTTAATGATGTCGAGGTAGAACGAACCCATTTCAACGGAGCAGAAGCGCATCAGGCGCTGTACCACTTCATGGAAGTCGTAAGCTTCGTATGCCTTCAGAATCTCTTGCTGCGCCGTTTTCGCGCAGCCCACCGCCCACCTGTCCAGCACCACCATCTCTTCCGGTTTGACCATATCGGTGGCCGGATTGAAGCCATTGAGGTTCGCCAGCAGGAAGCGCGCGGTATTACGGATACGACGATAGCTGTCGGCAGCGCGTTTCAGGATTTCGTCAGAGACCGCCATTTCGCCGGTATAGTCAGTAGACGCCACCCACAGACGCAGGATATCCGCGCCCAGTTTATTCATCACATCCTGCGGCGACACGGTGTTACCGATGGATTTGGACATCTTGCGCCCCTGACCATCGACGGTGAAGCCGTGAGTCAGTACCTGGCGGTATGGCGCTTTGCCTTTCATCGCCACGCTAATCATCAGGGAGGACATAAACCAGCCGCGATGCTGGTCAGAGCCTTCCAGATACATATCGGCCGCATGACCGGCGAATTCCGGACGTGCATCAACCACGGAGTAACTGGTGGAACCGGAATCAAACCAAACGTCCAACGTATCCGGAACTTTCTCGTATTGATCGGCATCTTCGCCGAGGATCTCTTTCGGGTCGAGATCCCACCACGCCTGGATACCGTCAACTTCGACGCGTTTCGCCACCTCTTCCATCGCCGCCAGAGTACGCTCAATCGGCAGCAGCTCCTGCGTTTCTTTATGCACGAACAGCGACATCGGTACGCCCCAGGTACGCTGACGTGAGATACACCAGTCAGGACGGTTAGCGACCATTGATTCAATACGCGCCTGACCCCAGTCCGGGATCCACTGAACGCCCTTGATCTCTTTCAGCGACTGTTGACGAAGCCCTTCTTTATCCATGCTGACGAACCACTGCGGGGTCGCGCGGAAAATGATCGGCGTTTTGTGACGCCAACAGCACGGATAGCTGTGCTGCATTTTTTCGACATGCAGTAGCGCGCCTTTTTCTTTCAGCAGTTCAATAACGATATCGTTCGCTTTGAAGACGTTAACACCGTCAAGCGTTGGATATGTGCCTGGCAGGTAAGCGCCGTCCGGCCCAACCGGGTTAGCCGTTTCCAGGCCATACTTTTGGCCGATCACGTAGTCATCCGGGCCGTGGCCAGGGGCGGTATGTACCGCGCCGGTACCGGCGTCCAGGGTGACGTGATCGCCGAGGATCGCCGGCACGTCAAAGCCCATAAACGGATGGGTAAAGCGCAGCAGTTCCAGCTCCGCGCCTTTAACGGTGCCGAGAATGATGTATTCAGCCGCGCCAATACGCTGCATGACGCTTTCAACCAGATCTTTCGCCAGAATCACCGCCTGGCCGTCAATCTGCACCAGCGCATAATCAAAGTCCGGCGCCAGGGAGATGGCGCGGTTAGCCGGTAGTGTCCACGGCGTGGTGGTCCAGATAACCAGCGACACAGGGCCGCTCACGCCCGGCAAACCAAACTTCGCTTTCACCGCATCCTGATCGACGGCGCGGAACGCCACGTCGATAGACGGCGACGTTTTGTCGTAATATTCAACTTCCGCTTCCGCCAGCGCGGAACGACAGTCAACGCACCAGTGCACCGGCTTAGCGCCTTTGTGCAAATGACCGTTTTTGATAATTCTGCCCAGCGCGCGGATGATGTTGGCTTCGGTTTTGAAGTCCATGGTCAGGTACGGATGCGACCAGTCGCCCAACACGCCCAGACGAATGAAGTCTTTACGCTGGCCGTCAACCTGAGTGGCGGCATATTCGCGGCACTTGGCGCGGAATTCAGCGGCGGTGAATTTCTCGCCCGGCTTACCGAACTCCTGCTCGACTTTCAGCTCGATAGGCAGACCGTGACAGTCCCAGCCCGGCACGTAAGGCGAGTCAAATCCCGACAGCCCTTTGGACTTCACGATAATGTCTTTCAGAATCTTGTTAACAGAGTGACCAATATGAATGCTGCCATTCGCATATGGAGGGCCATCATGCAGAATGAAGGTTTTTTTGCCTTTTTTGGTCGCACGAATGATGCCGTACAGATCATCATCGGTCCAACGCGCCAGCATTCCCGGTTCACGCTTGGCGAGGTCGCCGCGCATCGGGAACCCTGTTTCCGGCAAATTCAGGGTCGATTTATAGTCACTCATCAGATTCTCGGTTCCGTATTTCGGTTTGATAAACACCGTCAGGGTTACACCTGCCCGGCTAGCCCAAAAAACTTGCGGGCCGTTAACTCATCGCGTGCGATTTGCGCTTTTAGCTCATCAAGCGACGCAAATCGCTGCTCATTACGTATCTTTTTACGCAGTATTACATCTATATGGCGACCGTAGAGGTCCATTACAACGTCCAACAGATGCACTTCCAGTTGTTGACGCACGCCAGCAACCGTTGGACGAGTGCCAATGTTCGCTACGCCGGGTAACGGCTTATCGCCAAGCCCGGTGACTTCCACCGCATAGACCCCTTTTACCGGGGAGACCTGACGGCGCAGCGGTAAGTTCGCCGTCGGGAAGCCAATGGTACGTCCCAGCTCGTCGCCATGAACGACACGCCCGGAAATAGTAAAGGGATGTCCCAGCAGGCTTTCGGCAAGCGCCAGGTTATCTTCCGCCAGCGCCTGTCTCACTGCGGTACTACTGATACGCACGCCGCCTTCACAAAAGGTTTGGGTGCTGGAAACCGCAAAACCATACTCCGCCCCCGCCTTCTGTAATAACAAGAAATCGCCCGCGCGGCTAGCACCAAAGCGGAAATCATCGCCGACGGCAAGAAATTGCACGCCAAGTCGCTCCACCAGCAGTTCGCTGATAAACGTTTGCGCCGTCAAAGCGGCAAAGCGGCGATCGAATTTCACGCATAGCACATAGTCCACGCCGCACTGCGCCAGGTAATGCAGTTTTTCACGCAGGCGCGTCAGGCGGGCGGGCGCTTTATCCGTCGCGAACAGTTCCAGCGGCTGCGGTTCGAAAATCATGACCACCACCGGCAGACCGCGTCTGCGTCCTTCTTCCTGCAAACCCTGCAGTAGAGCGCGATGCCCCCGATGTACGCCGTCGAAATTACCAATGGTCAGCACACACCCATGCGGGGCCTGACTGAGATTATGTATGCCGCGTATCAGCTTCATGTCTGACTCAAAACAGTGAAAATCGCAAGAGTATACCTTGTACAGCGGTTAAGGTTAACCGGCGATTGCCCTGATGAAACATAAAGAAGATGCTTTTCATCGCCATGCGGCAAACTCCGCCCCAAAACCCGCCGCTTAATGCAATTTTTCTCATGGAAAGGCTGTATTCACAGCACGCAAGCTGGTAGAATCCTGCGCCATCACTACGCAACGAGTGCTGCAATTTAAACGGCGCTTATTTGCACAAATCCATTGACAAAAGAAGGCTAAAAGGGCATATTCCTCGGCCTTTGAATTGTCCATATAGAACACATTTGGGAGTTGGACCTTGGCTAATATCAAATCAGCTAAGAAGCGCGCCGTTCAGTCTGAAAAGGCTCGTAAGCACAACGCAAGCCGTCGCTCTATGATGCGTACTTTCATCAAGAAAGTATACGCAGCTATCGAAGCTGGCGACAAAGCTGCTGCACTGAAAGCATTTAACGAAATGCAACCGATCGTGGACCGTCAGGCTGCTAAAGGTCTGATCCACAAAAACAAAGCTGCACGTCATAAAGCTAACCTGACTGCACAGATCAACAAACTGGCTTAATCGCCTGCTTGTTATCAGCTTTGTAGAAAAACCCGCGTAAAGCGGGTTTTTTTATGCCTGCTATCTGCCGTTTTGCTCGACAACCGCTGGCTCTGACCTCACTCGTTCACGCTCTTCCTGACCAGCCTATTTTTTCAGCTACCCCTCCCTTAGTCACGTAATACTTGAAAGTTATTTTCTTTCACTATTTTCCTTTTTTTATTTCATTACTGAAAAAATTGTGACCACCTTAGCAAATAAAAACATCGCTCATTCAAAAACTAATAAACGCAATCCTGATGTAAGATTTAATAATTGATTGATGCCGTCGGGTTAACTACTTTTCATGTACACCTTACTTACTCATTTTAATCTGAGGTTAAATTCAGAAACGACATAAAAATAATATTCAAAACTTGCTTAGAAAGTAGAGGTTGTTTTTCTGGGCGTATCGTACCAATATCGGAGTTATCATTATGAGTTCTGTCATTGAGGATACCCAGCCTTCCGGGTCAGCATCATTGTCTTTACTACAGCGTATTAGCTACGGCTCTTTGGATGTGGCGGGTAATCTGCTGTACTGCTTCGGTTCAACGTACATTTTATATTTCTACACAGACGTTGCGGGCATTAACCTTGCCGTAGCAGGCGTTATCCTGCTGCTGGCGCGTATTATCGATGGCATAGACGCCCCCATATGGGGGATCATCATCGATAAAACACGTTCACGCTACGGTAAATGTCGTCCCTGGTTTTTATGGTTACCGCTGCCTTTTGCGGTATTCAGCGCGCTGTCATTTTGGTCTCCTGATATCAGTATGACAGGAAAAGCCATCTATGCAGCAATATCTTATATGATTGCCAGCATTCTATTTACCGGACTTAATACACCACTCAGTGCAATATTACCCCTGATGACCTTATCTCCCAAAGAAAGACTGGTTTTAAATTCCTGGCGAATGACCGGTGGGCAAATTGGGGTTTTATTAATGAACGCGACCGCCTTGCCGTTAGTCGCTTTTTTAGGTAACGGTGATGATCACGCTGGTTTTATTTATACGGCAATTACGTTTGCCATTATATCCTGCGCGCTAACGCTCTTTGCGTTTAAAAACATTCGTGAAATGGATACGGATAAAATACAGCATGAACCTAAGTTGCCGATGAAAAAAAGTTTCGCGGCGATGAAAGGTAACTGGCCGTGGATCCTGATGGTGCTGGCTAATCTGATCTTCTGGATTGCCCTACAGCAGCGCAACACGACCATTGTCTATTATCTGACCTACAACCTCGACCGTAAAGATCTGGTACCGCTGATTAACAGCCTGGCGACGATTCAGATCCTGTTTATCATCGCTATCCCCTTCTTTAGCAAATACCTGGCTAAAACCTGGATATGGGTAGGCGGTCTGCTGGTCGCCACGTTTGGCGGCGTCATGATGTGGCTGGCAGCGGACAACATTACTTTCCTCATCGCCGCCTGGATACTCGGCAATATCGGCAGCGGTATCGCCTGCTCAATGCCGTTTGCCATGCTGGGCTTCGCCGTCGATTTCGGCGCCTGGAAGACCGGTATTAAGGCTACCGGCATTCTTATCGCCTTCGGCAGCACCTTCTGCATCAAGATGGGTAGTGGCCTCGGCACCGCTTTCGCCGCCTGGATCATGAACAGTTTTGGCTATGTCCCCAACCATGCCCAGAGTGCTGCGGGTCTGGAGGGCATTATCTGGGCCTTTATCTGGGCACCCGCCCTACTCTTCGCGCTCGCAGCGATCCCACTACTTTTCTTTCGCAAATACGAAGCGATGGAAGAGAAGATTCGCCACGATCTGGAAACCGTCAACTCATAACGTTCTTTACCTTCACCCTCGAATATGGGAGGCACCACCATGCCATTTATGCAACAAGACCCGCGTCGTCTGGTCTGGCAGCAAAACGATCGCTATTTATGGATTGAACCCTGGGGCGAGAACAGCCTGCGCGTACGCAGCGGCCGTCATCTGCCGGTAATGAGAAATGAAGACTGGGCATTGACTGAGCCAGTCGCAGAAAGTCAGTGCCACATTGATTATGAGCACCACCAGGCAACGCTGACCAACGGCAAAATTATCGCTATCGTCAATCAAAAAGGACAAGTTACCTTTTACCGCCATCCACACAAACCCCTGTTGCAGGAGTTCTGGCGCCTGCGGGGCGAAATTGGCGAGGATGAATCATCTCACGGCCAGTACGTTAGCGCACTCAACCTTGAGGGACGCGAGTTCCGCCCGATTCAGGGTGGGAAATATTCACTGAAAGCCCGCTTCGAAGCCACCGAAGGGGAAAAAATTTATGGCATGGGGCAGTATCAACAGGCCAACCTGGATCTCAAAGGATGCGTGCTTGAGCTGGCGCAACGTAACTCCCAGGCCTCAGTACCGTTTATGCTCTCCAGTCTGGGCTACGGATTTTTATGGAACAACCCGGCAGTCGGACGCGTAACCTTTGCCCAAAACGTTACCGAATGGGAAGCGCAGGTCAGCGAACAGCTGGACTACTGGATCACGGCTGGCGATACCCCGGCAGAAATTAGCCGGGCTTACGCGCTGGCTACCGGCACGCCGCCGATGATGCCGGACTACGCCATGGGCTTCTGGCAGTGCAAACTCCGTTATCGTACGCAGGAAGAGCTGCTGGAGGTCGCCCGCGAATATAAGCGCCGCAATCTGCCTATCTCAGTGATCGTTATCGACTTCTTTCACTGGCCGAATCAGGGTGACTGGATGTTCGATGCGCGCGACTGGCCCGATCCTGATGCCATGATTGCCGAGCTGAAATCGCTGGGAATTGAGCTGATGGTCTCCGTCTGGCCGACGGTGGATAACCGTACCGAAAGCTATCGGGAGATGCGCGAAAACGGCTGGCTGGTACAAACGGAACGTGGCTTGCCGATCAATATGGATTTCCTCGGCAATACCACTTACTTTGATGCGACTCATCCGGGCGCGCGCGACTACGTCTGGGGCAAAGCCAAACGCAACTATTACGATAAAGGCGTGAAGTTATTCTGGTTAGATGAAGCCGAACCTGAGTTCAGCGTTTACGACTACGACAACTATCGCTACCATGCCGGGCCGGTACTGGAAGTGGGCAATATCTACCCACGCATGTACGCCAAAACCTTTTTTGATGGCATGAAAGCCGATGGCGAAGACCAGGTTATCAACCTGCTACGCTGCGCCTGGGCCGGCAGTCAGAAGTACGGCGCTCTGGTCTGGTCAGGGGATATTCACTCCTCGTTTAGATCGCTGCGCAACCAGTTTGCCGCCGGACTCAATATGGGAATAGCAGGGATACCGTGGTGGACGACGGATATCGGCGGTTTCCATGGCGGTAATATTCACGACCCGAAATTCCATGAATTGCTAATTCGCTGGTTCCAGTGGGGCGTCTTTAGTCCGGTGATGCGTCTGCACGGCAACCGCGATCCGCAGATTTTACCCGCGCAACCGTACCGGGATGGCATTGCTCAATGCCCTACAGGTGCGCCGAACGAGGTCTGGAGCTACGGTGAGGAAGTATGCGACGTACTGACAGGTTGCCTGGCGTTGCGAGAAAAACTCAAGCCCTATATCAAAGCGCTGATGGAGGAAACCCATAAGCACAATTCGCCAGTGATGCGCCCCCTGTTCTTTGAATTCCCCGAACAGGAAACAAGTTGGGCAATCACCGACCAGTATTGTTTTGGTCCTGACCTGCTGATCGCCCCCGTCATGCATGAAGGTATGCGCGAACGTGATGTCTGGCTACCAGAAGGGGAAACATGGACGGATCTTGCGACTGGTGAAAGCTATTCAGGAGGGCAGACGCTGCATTACGCTACGCCACTGAACAGAATTCCGGTGTTTATCCGCGAAGGTGGGCAGTACCGTAGCCTGCTGAACTTGTAGAATGATTCCGGCTGCGGGTTAATACCGCAGCCGGAAGTATTACGGTAGGTACGTCTACTGTAGCTTAAACAATGCCGAGTAGTCCGCATTGCAAATACGCTGCACCGCCGGATGCTGGATCATTCTCTCGGCAAAAATCGCATGATATTCTTCCATGACATTCTCCACGCGCCCAATCTCTATTACCGACTCATCGGCATAAAAATCCAGCGAATAAAGGCTCGGCGCCACAAAAATCGCATCGTGCGTCGCGCCAAACGCCTTCATTAAGGCCGCGTCATCAAATTCGCCGAGGATCTCAACCTGCAACCCCTGCGAATTAAACCAGTTCAACAATTTACGCCCCAGCATCGAGCGCCGTCCCGGCACCAGCAAACGTCGCTCTTCCAGGCAGGCAGGGAACGCTTTTTCAGGAAGCGGATTCGTACACCAGAAACTGACGCTGCATTCGCCGATTTTGACTGAGAATAGCCCCTCCTGCTGCGTGGAATCTATCGGGCAGTCGGAGATAATCATATCCAGCTTGTGCTGGCTGAGCTGTTCGAGCAACATTTCGTGCGTCGACTCGAAGCAGCGCAGATGTATGGGTTCGTCTACCACCACCGCCGCATCCAGAACGCTGCTGACCAGACGCTTGGATAAAGCATCGGCGACGCCGACATCAAACAACAGGTTTGATTCTTTGCGGTAATTGACGATATCCAGCATCTCCTGGCTTAGCGTAAACATTTTGTCCGCATAGCGAAAAACCAGCTCGCCCAGTTCGCTGGGCTCAAGACCGCGTCCCTTACGTTTAAATAGCTTTCCCTGTAAACGCTCTTCCAGGGCTTTAATTTGACCAGTAATGGTTTGCGGCGTCAGAAAAAGCGCCTCTGCGGCACCCACGACAGAACCTTCTTTATAGACATGCCAGAAGTAATAAAGATGGTTGTAGTTAATATGAGACATGCTCATTCCTCTCCCTGTTCAATGTCGCAAGGGAGCGATACATCGCTCCCCCTTTCCTTCGTACTGGTTATGCCGGCTCGTTCAAACGCGCGCGCAACCAGCTATACCCCACCACTGCGGAGAGCAATGAACCAATCAAAATGCCCAATTTCGCCCAGTTAATAAGTTCCGGATCGACATTGCCAAATGCCAGGCTGGCGATAAAGATGGACATCGTAAAGCCAATGCCACACAAAATGCCGACCGCCATGATTTGCTGATAAGTGGTCCCCTGCGGCAGATGCGCCAGCTTGAAACGCAGCGCCAGCCAGCAAAACAGGCTAATCCCCAGCGGCTTACCAATCAGCAGACCGGCAATAATTCCCAACGGCAGCATGGAGGTCAGACCGTCAATCGTGACGCCCTGAAGAGAAACGCCAGCATTCGCAAAAGCGAAGAGCGGCAGGATCAGGTACGCGACCCACGGGTGCAGAACATGCTCCAGACGCTTCGCCGGCGAGCGACCGTGTTTTTCTTTCAGCGGAATAAAGAAACCGACAATGACGCCTGCCAGCGTCGCGTGAACGCCGGACTTCAGTACCGCCGTCCACAGCACTGCCCCGACCAGAATATATACCCCAGTCCGTCTGACGCCGCACAGGTTCAGCAGCGCCAGCACGGCAATCGCGAACGCCGCCACGCCCAGCGAGACGATAGAAAGATCGCTGGTATAAAACAGTGCGATAATAACGATGGCGCCGAGATCATCGATGATCGCCAGCGCCATCAGGAAAATTTTCAGCGCCAGCGGAACCCGGCTGCCCAACAGCGCCAACACGCCCAGCGCAAAGGCGATATCCGTCGCGGCAGGAATAGCCCAGCCCTCGCGAGTGACCGGATCGGAGTAGTTAAAGGCCAGATAGAGCAACGCCGGTACAATCATCCCGCCGATGGCGGCAATCACCGGAAAAGCGGCCTGGCGCAGACTGGCTAACGAGCCTTGCATCAGTTCGCGCTTAACTTCCAGGCCAATCAACAGGAAAAACACGGCCATCAGCGCATCGTTGATCCACAACAGCATGTTTTTGTTGATCTCAAGCGCCCCAACCCGTAGCTGAACCGGCGTCTCCAGAAAATCATGATACCATCCACTGGTCGCGCCCATATTGGCCATCAGCATAGCCAGCGCAGCGGCGATGATGAGAATGATGCCCCCAGAGGCATCGCTGCTAAAAAATCGGTGCAGATGTTTCACTTTTTATTCTCTCAATCAGGTGAATTCTTCGGATCTACTATCTTACCTCGCCTGACTCATCGTTAAAATTAGATTATATATGATGAATAGCTCGTTTTTTACGAAATGAAGTCCGACTTACGCCGGACTTTTTTAGTGCAGTCAGTCATTGATGATAGACCGCTACGCGTACAGATCCATTTTATACACCCGGAAACTGGTAATATCGTAGCGATAGCCTTCCCCGTTCGTTTCCGCGTTTTTGTAGTAACCTGACGTCATGGTCGCTTCAAAAAGCACGGTTTTCTCCGTAGGCGCAATCTCCTGTAAAATTAGCAGCCCCATCGCCTCGCTGCCCGCCTGCGGATCGATAATATCGCTCTCGCCAGGCTGGCAAGAGATGGCGCGGCCATTTTCATCAAACGTGCAGTCGGCAAAATGCACCACAATATTGCCATTCTGCTGGATCTCTTTCGCGCTAACGCAGCTACTGTAGCCACGCGCGCCCAGCTCCTTGCCGTATTCAAATGGCCGCATAACGGTCATCTCATTCATATTCACCACGAAATGGACAATGCGGCTGTAGTTATCCGGCGGTAACAGGCTTTTGCTGTCATCACGCGAACGGTAGTTACCGTTATCAAATACCATAAACTCCACTATACCCGGCGTATTATTGGCGATTTCAACGACGTTATGCTGGCCCCACGTCCAAAAGTCACGGTCGGCCGCGTCGATATCCTCCTGTTTGCTAAAGTCATAAAGCGCCACACCTTCACTGTCGACCGGGGTTAAAAGATAAGGCTGATAAGCGTCGTCCCAGTCTTCATGCGTTGACAAAATAAAGCGTAGCGCTTGCGTTTGCAGATCGACGCCAAACACCGCGCTCTGATGACGCCCGGACGCAATTAACAACTGATTCGTCTCATTCACGTAGCTCTGGTTTATATGCAGCCAGTCTTTAACCGTCGGGTCTTCTCCCGGCGCCGTACCTGAAGGACGGGAAACCCGCGTCGTATCCAGCACCTTCGCCATATCGTAGTAAGCCGTCTCCAGTCCGGTAGTCAGATCGACAACCGATACGCCGTCTTCATTGGTTTTCAAATCGTCGGGCCGACCCGAGGTATATTCAGAGGGCGCAACAATGGTATTGCTATCCCACGGCCAGATAGAATGGTGAAATTGATTATCGAGATTATAGAATGTGTGAAGACGCCCCATCATGTCGAACTCATACATATCCAGATAGGTATTTTTCGCTTCTGAAGTAGTGAGGAAATGGCCATTATCAATTCGAACAAAATTATAAGACGGATAATCCTGAGTAACGTACCAGCGCACCAGACCATTCTGATCTAATGCGTAATTATAGCGATCGAAATGCGTAATAAAATAAAACCCTGGCGCCATCTTGTCCGCATCGGTAGCAGGTTGCGTCACGTTGATAATCGGAAAACCTAATACGACCTCCGCGGAATCTACCGGCGGTAATGGCTGTGTGATGAGCGTATAGACGGCAAGCGGCGTATCTGCCTGAGAAAAGACAATACGGTTTTCAGTATCCGCTACCAGCCCCAGAACCGGCAACAGATTTGCGCCTGCCGTAAGGGTGTAAAGATGTTCTACCTGCATCGCCGTTTTTGCCGCATCCTGGACCGTGACTATGATCTCAGCCGGTTCCAGACTCCAGACCCCGGCATAAGCGCTTAAAGGCGCCGTGCCGTAAGGGTCTAACAACATGAGCGCATTTTCTACCGTATTCTCTTGCGTGACCTGCGCAAGGCAATTTTCATAAATAGCGGTATGGTTAAGCACCATTTCATTATTGATATCGATACCCTGATTAATCGCCGGACGCGGCGCAGGAAGGACAACAGACGTTGTAGTTAACGTATTCATGATAAATCTCCAGTGTATTAATCTCATCGCCCCTCATGGGGACCACGAAAATTAATACTCTGGATTTTTAAGCCGTCCGAATAAAATACCGCAACAACACCTCATCACACTTTTTATTTTAGCAATTCAGTTACGTGAAGCGTTATATTCAAATTTTAGGTAATCCAGTACGGCAACAACATTGCCAGGAGACATCCGGTTAAGATGCGGCAGGAAGGGATGGTTGTGAACATAGCGAATAAACGCCGTCGCGCTATTTAGCGTCGCATGGCGTAACAAACTCACCTTTTTATTTCCTGTGAGATTGCATACCGCCATCGCATAATCCCGTGTGGAAAATGTACGCCAGACGTTGTTGCGAATTCCGCCGCTCAAAAACAACCGCGGAGGGAGATCGCGTTTGGGCGGCGTAACGCCTCTTTCACGCACAAACGAAATATGACAGCGCCCCTGACGAAGATAGCTAAAATTCGCCATCATACAGCCGCCCAGAATGAAGCATTCGTGATCGAGATAATGTTGGACATTCAGGGAACGCTCATCCGTCAACGCCTGAACCAACTCAAAATGTCGATAAGCAGGTAATACGGGTTTTACTAACATCCCCGGATCGTTTTTATATAAAACGGCGGGGCCGTAATCCACATCAAATAATACATTGCGGCGCATGGTCAGCGCCTCTTTTCGCTGCACCAGATGCGCCAGCGTGCCGGACGGAAGTCGTTCTTCGTAATCAGAATGATATTGATAATCCGCTTCCACCGGTTGGGCGGAGTAATTCGTTGAGATCGCGACGACCTTACCGCTCTCCTCTTCCGCCGTCACCAGCACGTATAAGCTGCTGTCGCCGCCGTTAAATTTCACACGAAACGCCCGCGTGCTCATAGCGATATCAAACGCGGGAAACACAAAATCGCGTTCCGCTTGATTAGCGCGACGGGACAGTTTTTGTAATTCGCGGCTAAAACCCGTGCTGTCTATCGCCAGCGCCGCGCGTATTTCAACTAGCGACGCTCCTTCGCCAATCAACGTGGCAAGGTTCTCTTGTCTGGCGTCGCTCCTGATAGCGGTATAGGAGATGAACGTTTTATTACACTGGCGGCAATACATACGCCGTTCACCTTTAGTGGAAAATCCATATTTTTTCAGCGACGTCCCGCCACAATGCGGACAGGACTTCACCAGACCTTTCCAGGGTTGATTCGCCGCCTGGCGAAAAAGATTAAGCGATCTGGCTGAGATAATGGGGAACAAAAAACCGCACGCTCGACAGAGAACATTTTTCCCTTGCGGTAGATAGTCTGGGCTCCCCAGAATCCCCAGATTTTTGCAGCCTGGCGTTTTGCAAGCATCGACATTAATGTGAGAAAACATATTCACTCCCTGCGAATACTACCTTCAAACAAATATTGACTTTATTTCTGCAGGTGAGATGCCTTTTTCATACAGGGTTCGCATGGCACTCATCGCCGTCGCGGTATGCGAGAAAAAAGCCTGATAACCTGCACACAGATAGTTATGATTGGTTGCGCCTGACGCAGAGGGTAAAAAACGATGTTTCGGACAGCCGCCATAGCAGGCGAACTTCCATTGACAGCGATGGCACTCCTGCGCCATTGAACGCTGTTTATCGCTGCCGAACTGGCGATTTTGTTCGCCCTGATTCATTTGACGCAGCGTCTTCTGGTGGATATTCCCCAGTTTAAATTGCGGATACACGAAGTGATCGCAGTTATAAACATCGCCGTTCATTTCCATCGCAAACGCGCTGCCGCAGGTGGGAGCAAAAACGCAAACCTGCGGCGGCAGGCCGCACCAGGCCGCCAGCGTCTGTTCAAATAGCTGGATGCCGATATCGCCGATATCCTCACGGATCCAGATATCAAATACCGCATTCAGAAACTGACCAAATTGCAGGCTATCGACCGACCACGGCGTCATCGCGATATGTTTATCCTGCGGCTGCGCCAGCCCATTTTCCCCACAGCGTTCAACTAAAGGGATAAATTGCATATAGCGGCTACCAATGCTTTTCAGGTAGCGATAGACCTGAACAGGATGATGCATATTGGTACGGTTAACCACCGTGAGGGTATTAAATTCTACGTCGTGCTGCGCCAGACAACGCACCGCATTTTCTACTTTTTCATGCGTCGGCTTTCCGGAGCGCGTCACTCGCCATTCATCGTGTAACGCGGCATCGCCATCAATAGAGACGCCAACCAGAAAATCATGCTCCCGGAAGAAGGTCGCCCAGTCGTCGTTGATCAGGATACCGTTGGTCTGGAAGGTATTGACGATGGTTTTGCCGCCACAATAGCGCTGCTGAAATTCAACGGCTTTACGATAAAACGGGATGCCCATTAATGTGGGTTCCCCGCCCTGCCACGCAAAAATGACCTCATCAATATCCTGTGCGGCAATCTGCTGCCTGATGAAGAGTTCGAGGGTCTCTTCCGACATTTTGTAATGGTTTTTTCGATCCGGATAGAGCTTTTCTTTCTCCAGATAAAAACAGTACTTACAGTCAAGGTTACACACCGATCCGGTCGGTTTAACCATGACCTGACAACTTTTCCCAAACATCATTACCTTCCCTGAAATAAAAGAACCTGATCCGGCACAGAGTGACCGGATCAGGTGGGCATCGCCCTAAGTGGCATACTTAATTTTTTATAATTATTCCATTAGCCCCAGGTGACAGGCGTCGGCTTATCGCCACGGGCTTTCATCAGCGAATCGTTATCAATATCCTTTTTATACTTCAGGAACTTACCGTAAAGCTGTTTCTCAATCTGCGGCTGTTTACCAATTTGATTGAGCGTCTCGAAACGATCGGTTTTCAGGTTATAGAGATATTTAGGTTTATTCTGGCGATCGATGATCATCTTCCAGTCGCCGTCGCGGATCGCCCACTCATCCGTCGGATCATCCTGGAACGGCATATCGATACCGAAGATCAGCGGTTTCTGGCGTTTTAACGTCTTGTCCTTCAGGAGCGGAACTAAAGACTGACCGTCGTAGGTACGATCGGTCGGAAGTTTAAAGTCCATCATGTTGGCCAGCGTCGGCAACCAGTCAAGACCATATACCGGCGTGTCCGTTACCATCCCCTGTGGAATGTGCTTGCCGTATTTGATGATTGCCGGTACGCGAATGCCACCTTCCCACAGGTTGTCTTTACGCCCGCGCAGACCGTCGGTTTCCCCGGCCAGGTTCAGCTCGTATACCTTACGCGCTTCACGCGTGACAGGGCCGTTGTCGCTGGTAAAGATGACGATAGTGTTATCTTCCTCGCCCATCGCCTTAATTTTATCCAGCACTTTACCGACCTGCTCATCCATATAGCTGATATTGGCGTAATATTCGCCGGTACCGCGCCACGGTTTGTCTGCCCAGTCACCGTAGAACAGATCCGGATGCTGCTTCTGGTAGTCGGTCATGTACTGCGAATACATATCAAGGTATTTTTTCGGCGACGCCAGCGGGCTATGGACTTCGGTAAAGGCGACATATAAGAAGAACGGATTATCGTCTTTTTTATTATCCAGCCAGTTCACCACTTCAGAGCTCACAAACTCGCCGCTCATCTTATCTGCGCGGCCAATATGTTGGCCATTACGAATCCACCCCGTAGGATGCACCACGCCATAGCGCGGGCGCTCCTTGGCGTTATCCAGCGTAGCATCGGTGACAAATCCCGCCGGATTAACCAACGTATAGTCAAAGCCCATGTCTTTCGCCTGCGGCTGATCGGTGCGATCGCCGCCCGCATTCAGGTGTAATTTCCCCATCATCGCCGTATCGTAGCCCTGCTGTTTTAGCAGATTGGCGATAGTCAGTTCATTACGCCCCAGCGCAACATCTTTGCCTTCCGGTATCCAGGAACGGATTCCGGTACGGAACGGCATACGACCGGTTAACAGGCCCGCGCGGGAAGGAGAACACAGAGGCGCTGGCGCATAATAGTCGGTAAACTTCACCCCCTCCTGCGCCAATTTGTCTATGTTAGGTGTTTTAACGATGCGGTGCCCGTAGGTGGCGAGATCGCCATACCCTAAATCATCCGCCAGAATAATGACTAAGTTAGGACGCTTTGCGGTTGCCGCTTGCGCGGTTGATAATACGCATCCAGCGCATAGCGCCAACCCTATCATACTGGCAACGACTGTTCTTTTCATTTCAACTCCTTTGAGTTATCGCACGGTCTGATTACGATATATTTGCCGATAGACCCGGCTGCGGAATACAGCCTAAATTAATTGCACTATATATATTCGATTTGTCTTATATTTCTTCCATTAACATCGTTTTATCGTAGAAAATTATTCACACTCATTATAATATTAATACCATAAATATATTTCGTGCTAAAGAAAACACGCCTGAAGCAGTCTATAAAAAAAGAAATCGCGAACGAGTGATGCAGATCTCAAATATGGCCCATATGTCAGAACCGCTATTGTGATGTCAATATATGTTGCTGTTTGAACGGTAACACCCTCATTTAATGGCAGTAAGTTGTCTTTGCGAGAGATTATTCCCATTCGAAGTTTCATTAATTTCATGCTATCCGGTGTGACTTTTACAACAGAGACATAAACTATAAATCAAATAGTTATCACGTAATAAACAACATTATCTGACACGAATATTTGACGATTATATGTCGCTGATATTTTTGAGACATCTATCACCTACGTATAAAAAGACACTCCTTAGAATTCGCTTCTTTACACAACATTTCACTGTGTTTTTACCTCATGGAGTTGAGCATGAAAAATAAGAAATATATTAATAGTCTACTCGCCGCATGTGTTCTTTTCTCTTGCTTTAATGGCCAGGCAGCGGAATTGAAACGCGTATACGGTAAACTTAGCTTCGGATATGGCGACTGGAATAAAGGCTTTGTCAATGTCGATCGCGGCGAAGTGTGGAAAGCGGTAGCCGATTTCGGCGCCGTGTTTGACAGGGGCGAATTTGCATCATTTTATGAAATGAACGTGCTCAACCATCCGGTAGAAGGCCGTAACCATGTAACCCAATTTCTGGGACATTATAGGGTAGTAGAAGGCTCTAACTTTACCGCAATGATGAAACTCTATATGTCGATGGAGAATAAATTCGGTGATGAATTAAACATGATGTACGGGGTAGGTTATCTGGGTTTAACCAGCCCATCAGGCTTTATTAAGCCCTATTTCGCTGTTCATAACTTATCGAACGATTATACCTCTAAAAAGTATGGACAGGCGACAGGCTTTAACGGTTATGTTCTCGGTTGGGTCGCGGCTTATAACTTCGATATGTTTAATGAAAAGTTCGTCATTTCAAACTGGAACGAAGTTGAAATGGATCGTAATGATGCCTACGCCGAACAACAGGGTGGGACGACCGGCCTGAACGGCGCGGTAACGTTTACATGGAAATTTATGCCGCGATGGACCGCCTCCGTCTCTTACCGTTACTTCAATAATAAATTGGGGTATGACGGCTACGGCGACCGTATGAATTACCTGATCGGCTTCGAGTTTTAATAATTAATAAACTTGATGAATATTACTTAATTTCCCCGGTTTGTAGTCGTGAATGACACGACTACAGGCATTGTTTTTCTTTAATGTAGCGTAAATGGATGGTTTATATGAACAAAAAGTTTTCGATATCCCTACTGTCGCTGTGCATTGGTTTGTCTTCAGCCATTTCCTTTTCAGCCGATGCGCGTGACATCACAATTTATTATACAAACGATTTACATGCCCATGTAACCCCAGAAATTATCCCCTATGTATCCAAGACACGTCCGGTAGGCGGCTTTGCGCCCATCTCGAAAATTGTCAAAGATGCAAAAGCGAAAGAGAAAGATGTCTTTTTCTTTGATGCTGGCGACTATTTCACCGGACCTTTTATCAGTACGCTGACCAAAGGCGAGGCTATTATTGATATTTTAAATACCATGCCTTACGACGCCGTCTCTGTCGGTAACCATGAATTTGACCATGGCCATGAGAATCTGGTTAAACAACTCAGCAAATTGCAATTCCCGGTATTGTTGGATAATGTTTTTTACAGCGGCACAGATACGCCATTAATTAAAGAACCGTATACCATCGTGGAAAAAGATGGATTCAAGATCGGCGTCATCGGTATGCACGGCGTTTCCGCATTCTATGAAGCGATTGCTGCAGGCGTGCGTGAAGGCGTTGACTGCCGCGATCCGATTCCTTATGTGAAAAAACAGCTGGAAGAGTTAAAAGGGAAAGTTGACCTGACCGTGCTGCTCGCCCACGAAGGCGTGCCGGGTATGCAGTCCAGCGCAGGCGAGGCTGATGTCGCACGCGCACTGAAAACCGACGTTGATATGGCGAAATCGCTGGAAGGCTATGGACTTAACGTCCTGATTACCGGCCATGCGCATAAAGGTACGCCAGAACCGATTAAAGTGGGCGATACCCTTGTCGTTTCCACGGATGCGTACACCATCGAATTAGGTAAACTGGTGCTTGACTGGAACCCGGAAACCAAAAAAGTGGACAGCTACAATGGTAAGTTGATCACCATGTATGCGGATACTTATAAGCCAGATCCGGTCACGCAGGCCAAAATTGACGAATGGGATAACAAGGTTAAGAAAATTACCGATGAGGTGGTCGCGCACTCTCCGGAAGTGCTGACCCGTTCTTACGGTGAATCCGCGCCAACCGGCAACTTAATCACCGATGCCCTGATGGCTACCGTTCCTGGCGCCGACGCTTCCTTCTATAATGCTGGCGGCATCCGTACCGAATTGCCTAAAGGTAATATCACCTATGGTGATGTGCTGAGTATGTATCCGTTCACCAACGATGTCATGAGCATGGAAATCAGCGGTAAGGACCTGAAATCCATCATGTCACACGCTGCCGATCTGAAAAACGGTATGCTGCACGTATCTAAAACCGTCCAGTTTAAATATGACAGCACCAAACCGCTGGGCCAGCGTATTGTTGAATTTGATATCAAAGGCAAACCGGTAGAAGACAATAAACTCTATACCGTCGCGCTGGACTCCTTTATCGGTAAAGGTGGTGGCGGATTTACCTTCACTAAAGGTAAAAATATCAAATATATAGGGATACAAACCGCACCGGCGTTGGTTAACTATATGAAGCAGGTTAACAATATTCAACCTGACCACACCATGCGCGTGGATGATATTAGCAAATAAGCCATAATGTTATGCGGTCGATAACCGGCCGCATAACATACTTAGTTATGCAAACAGCGGCATTTTGTATACCCGAAATGCAGAAATATCATAACGATAATTCGTGCCATTCGTCTCTTCGTTCTTGAAATAGCCCGACGTCACCATCGCTTCGAATAAGACCTCTTTCGTCTCTTTATTGATTTCTTGTAATACCAGTCGACCTAACGCCTGTTGCCCTTCATCCGGATCGACAAGATCGCTGGAACCTGGTTGCGCGGTAATGGTATGTTCAAACTCATCAACCGTCGTCGCGCCGAAGTGAATAACCAGGTGACCATTAGTCAATAAATGCTTAGCGCTCACAAAACTGCTATAGCCCCGGTTCCCGACTTCCGTTTTACCATACTCATACGGACGCGTTACGGTCATCGTATTTAGGTTTATTTTAAACTGCACCACCCGGCTGAAGTTATCGAGCGGCAACAGACTTTTCGCATCTTCGCGTGAACGATAGTTACCATTATCAAAGACCATAAACTCCAGGATACCAGGCTCATCGTTTGGAATTTCAACAATGTTATGCTGCCCCCAGGTCCAGAAATTCTTATCTGCCGCATCAATCCCTCCCGGCGAGGTAAGATCGTACAGCGGGACACCATCATCATCGACAGGGGTTAATAAGTATTGCTTGAATTCGTCAGACCAATCCTCATGGTTCGCCATAATAAAGCGCAGTTCGCCGGAATCCACATTTACGCCAAAAATCGCGCTCTGATGTCGACCGGAACAGATCAGCAAATTGTTGGGTTCATTAATATAGCTTTGGTTGATATGCAGCCAGTCATCCATTGATACGTCCTGACCTGGCGCGCTTCCGGAAGGACGCGGCGATCTGGAATAATCCATCACATACAGCATATCGTAATAGGCGACTTCAAGTCCGGTAGATAAGTTAATAATAGAAACGCCATCTTTCCCGGTTGAGTAACCGTCTGGCCGTCCATTGCTATATTCTGAAGGCGCAATCGCCAGATTGTTCTCAATGGGAAGAATGGAGTGATGGAACTCATTGTCGAGAAGATAAACCGTATAAACCCGTCCCATAATGTCAAATTCATACATATTCAGACAATGGTTTATTCCCTGTGACGTCGCCAGGAAATGGCCGTTATCCATTCTGACAAAATTATAAGAAGGGATTTCCTGACTTACATACCACCGGACAATCCCGTTATGATCAAAAGCCAGATTATACCGATCAAAATAAGTGGAGAAATAAAGTCCTTCCTCCATCAGCGAGGCCTGCTGCGCAGGACAGGAGACGCTAATAATAGGGAAGCCGAGGCTCACGTTAGCCGAATCCGTGGGCGGTAATGCGTCTGTCATTACTGTATATTGCCCGACAATTTGCGAGGCAAGGCGTAGGGTAATCTGATTATTCACCGCAGATACCATCCCACACACAGGAATAAGGTTAGCGCCCGGATGTACATCATATTGATAACGCACTTCCTCTGTCGTCGCTTCGCTATCAACAACATTGATCTCAAGCGCGGCAGCTTCATCCATCCAAATCCCCAGATAGAGACTCAACGGGGCAGTCCCGTAGGGATTTACGGTGACAATAGCCTTGTCACAGGTATTAGATTGCGTAATCTCCGCTAATCGTTGTTCATATATGGCGTTATGGTTTAACACCAGTGCGTTATTGGTATCGATTTTCTGGTTAATCGGCTCACGCGGTGCGGGCATGTTAACCATTGACGAACTTTTCTTATTCATACGTTTCTCCTGATTAATTGGGATATAGACAACGAGCAGCTACAACATGCCAGCCCGTTGCTTAGCAAATAACCCTACGTCAACAAGAGAAATCGGTTTAATAATTTAAAATAAAACATCCATAAAATAACACCCAGACTAAAACTATTCTTTATCATCCGAAGATTTTATTTCCCTGGCGCTACTATAAAAGCATAACAATTATGTAGCATTAATGCATTGTGACTAATAGCCTATACCTTTTTTATGGTTGGCATAGGCCTTGCGCCATAATTCAAATTATTTTATATCAACAATAAAGCAATCAAAGCATATCAATCTACTGATAAAAATTAACACTACTATCATTTTATTTTTAGAACGACTAAAAATAAAATTTTAGTTTTTCTAAAAAACCATCATTTTTGTGACACGATACGATTTTCTCTGGAAAAAAGACGCTATTACAATCACGCCAGTTGATCCACAAATTTAATATGCATATTATTATCGCTACCCCAATTAAACCCATTAAATAACATCATGACTATTTATTTAATTAACAGCACGCACACTTACAATGATAAGACCAATGAGCTAAAAAACATAAAAACGGGAAAGATGATAAAAATTGCCGCAATGCGCATAAAGTGTCTGGAATATATGCTGAATCATGCACAACAAGAGATTATTTATAAAAAACAACTCACTAATGAACTTTGGGGGGAAAGAAGTCAATTTATCAGCGACGCCAACCTGACCCAGATTTTATATCTACTGCGGCGCGACCTTAAAGGCTTTGGCTTGAGCCAGTTTTTTTCCACGGTGCCTCGAACGGGTATTAAAGTAGATGCTAACATTATTATCAGCAATGAAAACAAAAACCTCCCCTCTTCTTTAAAAAAAGAAGGGGATAAATATATAGCATTATTTTTTGCTTTACTGACCATGGTCATAATGGTTATTTATTTAATACAGTAATTTGATATTAAACTGATCAATCGCATAAGGATGTGCTTCCTTCAACCAAAGCGTCAGGCTGTTTTTCCTGGCTAAAAAGAAAGGTCGACTGAAATGTTGATATCAGTTTTTTGGCATTTTTATAATGGGTGCTGTTTGTAGCCAGATAAGCATAAACGGGTAACGTACGAAAAATCATTTCATCAGGCATACGTAGTATTTTTATATTATAACGCCGCACATCTCTAAAATAAGTAGCAATCTTTCCTGGCAAAATCGCAACCATATCGCTTTTTTCAACAACACCGATAACGCCAAATAGTGAATCACTATAATAACCTATTTCCCTGCGCCCCGCATAAGGCGTACTGCTCTTGAATAAATCAATGCTATCAGCGGTGAAAGAAGAGAACATATCTGAATGATAGACAGCATGTCTGGCAGCATAAAAATTATATAAAGAAATTTTTTCAAGCCCAACCAATGGACTTTTTTCACCACAAACACAAACAAAATCAGATAAATTATCAATAAGATAACTTTCGATCATCTCATTCTTAATTTCCAGAATTCCCATGATGACATCCGCATAGCCATGCGTCAGCATGGAGGCTGGTGAGTATTCCCCTGTTTTTTTAATCGCATAGTGTTTAATAATATATCGATTCATCAACACAGTATCCAGCAATGCTGGAAAATAGTAATTTTCAGTGATATCACTTCCCAGAACAATGAGTTCATTACTCTCCTGAGCATCTGTTTTATCGCACAGTGTGCTTTCTATAGATTCAATTGCCTGGCGAAATACCTGGTGAAGCGATTTACCTTTGCTGGACGGAACTAATCCTTTGCGGGTTCTGATAAATAACTCTTCGCCATAAAGATTTTGTAAACGAAGAAGAGCCTGAGAGATCGCCGCAGGCGTGACATCCAGTTTCCTCGCCGCCCTGGTTGCATTTCCTTCAGTAATAACCGTATCGAACACTTTGATCAGATTGTAGTCAATTTTTTTAGCATTTTTTATTGGCCGCATATAGGTTATCCTGGCTGGTATAATCTGGCACCATCATTTAAGGCGCAGATTAACCTTGCACCACACTTATTTCAATAAGTAAATCATTGCCTCTATCTGTTTGTTATTAAATTATAATTTTATTGATATCATTTCAGCCTGTGTGAAATAAAAACACATGATGCTATTTTATAAAAAAAATCAAAAACATCTGGCACACTTTATAAAAAAGTAAAAAAACATAATATTATCCTATTTAATCACAAATGATTCTCTTATTTCTTTGCGGTTCTCTACGCTTATCCGTACTGATGTAAGGAGTACTTTACCGCCAGTGAACACACTGACAGTGTGAAACGTACCTTATGAATATCAAAACGGAGTGAATTCATGAGACAATATACTATTAATAACGAATTTATTTATAATGAGTCGTTAAGAGAAATAATATCATTACATGATAAAAAAGTGCTAAAGGTGACGCTAATGCGTGCGCGTTGTTTAAGCTATCTTTTTGAAAATGCCTACAAGAAACTGATTACGCGGGAGATGATTTCACACGCAGTTTGGGGAGAGCGAAGTCAATTTGTTAGCGATGCTAATTTGACGCAACTTCTTTATCTGCTGCGACGAGATTTACAACAAATCGGGCTTTTCGAACTGTTTGTTACGCTCCCCAGGCAGGGGATAAAAATCGATGAAAGATTTATCATTGACGCTGCTGACATACCGCCACAAGCTATTCAACATCATACTCACCGATGTAATAAAATTATATCCATTGGTATTCCCACTCTTTTTTTATTGATCGTGCTTTTCTTTTTAGCGCCGTTTATCTGAAGATAAAGTCTGTAGACCGTGTCCCGGGAAGGTGAGAACATTTTTCATAATATCCTCACACGACACTGACGGGACACCACCTGCGGTCTGCTACGCGGTTCAGTCATAGACAATGCGTAGCACTGTTAATTGCTTATCTTCATCCAAATAATCTCGTTTTACCGTTGCATGAGGAGACGATATCGGCGTGATAATATTCTCGACAATAATATAACGTTCAACTCCCTCTTTATTATGGCATTGAATTTCTAAGGTTCCCACGTCATTCCAGCAGCCTGCCTCAACAACCGATCCCATAAAATGAATCTGAGCGGTCGGTTTCGCTGTCCCTTCATGAACGATAAAGGAAAGTAAAATCACCGGTATGACGCAACGCATAGACTTCATTTTACTTTCACTCCTGTGCGTTCTCCTCTGAGCGAATATCACCCCTTCGCTTTCTGAATCGCCATTTGCAACATATCCTGAGTCGTGCTTCCCGGGATCACGGTCACCCGTTTTACATCACCGTTTTGCGTCTGAGGCATGACGACAAAAGCAGGCGTGCCGCTAAAGTCCATATGCTGCGCCAGTGCCTGGTTAGTGAGGAGCGCATCATGCACTGCACCGCTGCTTTGCGCTTCTTTTACGGCGGCCAACTGCGTCGGCGTTAGATAATGTTGCGCCAGGGTGTAGACATCGTGTTCCGTTAACGCGCCTTCCACCTTCCCTGTGGCATAAAGCGCATTATGCCAGTCGAGATATTTCGCCCCGCCCTGTGTAAGCCATACCTGTTCGCCGACTCTTGCCGCCAGTCCGGATACCGGCCAGCGGGAGGAAAAAATAGGAAACTCTTTGAAAATAAACCGGGTATCCGGGTTCGCCTTAATCAGGTTTTCGACCACAGGCGCCATTTTGCTGCACCACGAGCACTGGTAATCAAAGAACATTACCACCGCCGCTTTTGCCTCGCTGGGCCCAACGGAAGGACTGCTGCTACTGAGCAACTCAGCACGATACTGTAATGCCAGTTGAACATACGCCTGTTGTTGCGCAATCTGCTGACGCTGATGCAACGTCTCGCTGGCGGCGACCAAAAATTCCGGATGTTCGGCCAAATACGTTGCCACCACCTCTCCCACTTTATCCGGATGACTGACGATGTAGGCTTCCGCCGTCGGGCCAATTTGCGACGTCGGGGCAGAATCGGCGGCGATTGCCGAGGCGGATACGGCAACGCCTGCCAACGTCAACATCGCCAGTCGGGAAAGTTTTAACGCGTGATAATACATAATAAAAGTCTCGTTCGATAAGATCGGAAAGCCTCCCGCTATCGGGAGACGCCTGAAAAATAGGTTAATGAATACGCGTCAGATCCACGGTTTGCGCTGGCATTACCCGCCCATAGTCATTAATACTTTGCCAGCGCACAGTGCAGCGAACCGCGTGCCGGCACCAGTCCGTTCGACGCGTTGCAAAGGGAGCCACGACCCCGGCGTTGTCCTGGGCGCGCTCGTTAGCGCGTAATAAAAAGAGCGTAACGTAATAGGGTGTCGGATTGCGTACCGTCGCGCCATCGGGGGTAAGCGACCAGATCAGATGCCGGTAGGCCTGCTGCGGATTGCCGGCGAGTCCCTCAGGGCGATAGAGCAATTTTAAAGCCGAACGAAACGCCATTTGTACACGGTTCGCTTCCGGTTTACCGGAGGGAATAGCGGCGATACTCAAGGTAAACAGACTTTCCCTGTCGGCGGGTAGCGGTGCGCCGGTATAAACCACCCGCATTGAGTTTTCCTGGCGCGCTGAAAGCATAAATAATGGCGGCGTGACTACGAAGGGCGTGATATTCCCTTCGTTTTTGGTTCCGGGCCAGCGGCCACCAGGTAAAATATGCGTATCGATTAACCAGGACGCTTCTGAATGGTTACTTACCGGTACGCTTAATGCCGGGGCGCCCGCATGATAGATAAAGCGAGTACCGCCAATTACCACGCCAGCCTGCGCCCATGATATGGGAAGCAAGCACCAATATATCGCGCAGCGTAAAAAGAGCTTATTCATAGGCAAGAATGAAGGTTGCGGAGGCATTGGCGTCCCCGGGCGTTACCGTGCCGCCATCGGCAAGATAACGCGCATAAAATTGCAGATGCGCCGACGCCTGACCCGGACTGAGCGTCACCACATCACTCTCCTGCCCCAGTGGGATTAAGGTTTTATTTTGATCATAAAGCGCAATCCCAATGCCTGAAGCGTCGCTTTCCCCTGCGGTAAGCGCCAATAAATCCGTATTACGACTGTCCGCCGCACCGCTAAAACTGACCGTTACGCCGCTGGCAGTGCTGCCGCAGTTTTGTAAATCGATAGCAAAAGGTTGCCATGCGGAACCGTCGCCTGCGCGATAAAACTGCCGTTGAGAAACCGCGCCCATCGCCACGTTAATATTTTCCGAGCCAGGAGAGAGCGAGCACGTATTGTCCGTGATGGTTCCGGAAACATAGACCCGGCCATCGTGCGCCTGGACGCCGGATGCCGCCAGCAGCATCCCGATGCCGTACAGGATATCGTTACGCATAATTACGATGGCTCCTCATTCATACTGCATATCGAAATACATGACCGCCGTCGCGTTCCCGGACGTGACCGTCGGCCGGGTCGATTTATAGCGAATATAAAAAGACAGCGTGTTGCGTCCGGCTTTCAACGGATAGACCACCGAGTCGGCATTATTGATACTGATGGTATCCTGATCATCATTCAGAATTTCCACCCCAACCCCGCTTGCTAACATGTTTCCGCTTCCCATCCCGGTGTCGGTTATCGCCAGTAGCGCGGGATTGTCCGGATCGGGTTCGCCGGTAAACCAGATCTTCGCCCCGGCAATTCCTCGGGAACAATTTTTGAGGTTGATATTAAAGGGCTTAAATTTTGTCGTTGTTCCTGTCGAAGGAAAGTCGCCAACCGCAAACTGTCCTAAATCAATACTTTGACTGAGGCTGGAGATATCTATGTCGCAGGTTTGCGCCACAATAGTGCCGGTAAATTCGAGGTTATAAGCGAGGTCGTCAGCGCTGGCATTGATTTGTGGACACAGGATTAGTCCCATGACAAAAAGAGCGCAGTGTGATCTGTTCATTTAGTCAAAGTCCACTCGCAGGCTGGCCAGGGCGGTAAACGCCCCTTCCGCTGGCGTTTCACCTGTTGTACTCACCGGGTAGGCTTGCAATGTGATGTTAGCGCGTCCGGCGCTATCGGTGATAAAAGGCGCGACGCTCTGTACATCATTGGGGATAAGCGCGTTTCCTTCATCGGTTTCGACCACTACGCCGACATCCGCATTATCCGAAGCGATAGCCTGGGGAACGTGGCTATCCGGCGTAGCGATAAGACGCATTGTTAAATTGACCTGCGAATCCAGACCGCTGCACTTTACCGGTACGCTGAATTTTTTCGCTCGTACCCCCTCCGGCTTTTGGCCTGCATGGTTGAAATTGCCGCTGTATAATGCGCCGAAATTCACCAGAATCGTTTGTCCGGCGTTGATTTCGCAGCTTTGCGGAACGGTCACCGTTCCACTATAAAGAATGCTGTACACGACATCTGTCAGCGGATCGCCTGCGGCGGTCATGACATAAACATTGAACATAGTCTTAGGACTAATATTACCGTGCCGACGAACGGTTTAACAATTTTGAGCTGAAACTCCAGATTTGAGTCACGAACGTAAAACGGTTGACCCGCTTTCACATTTTCATCATATCCCATCAGGACATTGTTCATTGGCGGATAGATATCGCCCGCCGAAGAATCCTCAATTCGCATTCCGCCTTCAAGGTAGTCCGGGTCCAGCTTTAAATATTTCCAGTTACCGCTCGTTTCTACGACCGGATATGGCGACACATAGGAGCGATAAGTCTGGCTATAGGTCGACGCGCCGGCGGGACACACCGCCTGTACATTAACTTCCTGGCTTTTTTCCAGTTGAACCGTCTTTCCCACCTGGTTTCGTTCTGCCGTCAGAGTGGTCGTTAAATCGTAATTAATACTGGAAGGCACGCCGTTAACGTTTTTACACACGTCTGCGAAGGCGTACTGCGATACGACACTTCCAGCCAGCAGAGCAAATAAAAGAGGTATTTTCATTTAATGACACTCCGCATGTTGTCGACTCAGAATCTGACGGGAGGAAGAGAGATGATAGGACGCGACACACTGTTGATCCGGCAGGTTCCCCCAGCGAACGTGCAGAACGCCTTGCGCTGACAACCCGGAAAGATAGACTTCCCCGGCCTCGTCAACAATCGCCTCCGCATGGCGATCATTCACCGTCACCGTTGCGCCAAAGGGTACAGGCTTACCGTTATGATTCAGCGTTACCAGGGCACGCGCGCCGACCCGCGCTTTAAAGCGGGCCAGAACCAGCGCGCCTTCGGTCGGCACAACGCGAGTCACCGCGTCATCAATATCGACATCATCAGCCATGGCGTTAACGTCCAGCGCCATACGGTTTTGGCGATATGTTGTCGCATACGGCACCACCGCATAGCCACGCGCGTCCGTATGAATACCCGGCTGGTCGACAACGCCGACGTTGGCTGCGCCCGGCACGGCAATCAAAATATTGGTATTGCCCAGCGGCTGGCTTAGTGTCACTCCATGCGCGTGCGCCACCAGGCCGCCGCTCAGGCCATAATTCACCTGCTGGTAATCGCCGTTATCGCTAACGTTATAGCCAATGTTGGCGTTGCCTTTCGCGCCATCGTATTCCAGACTGGCGGCGCCGCTTTCGCCAATACCGTGATTCTGATAACCTTGTTGTATGTTGTAACTAAGATTGTTTTCGTCCAGCAGTGTGCCGCTAAGGCCCGCATTCTGCGTAACGTTATGCTGTTTGTCCGTACTGGTGCTAAAGGTAGCGTAAACATTGTGATGGCGCGTGACCTCATCATCGTGTTGCAGCCATTGACTTAGCGGCACCGAGATATTCAGCGCGAAAATTTGATCGCGCTCCGCATCGCCTGCGGATTTGTTATTGTTGTAAGAAACGCTCCATGCAATCCCCGCCAGCGTATCGCTGTATCCCACCTGCAACAAAGAATCCTTTTCATCAGTGTGCCAGTAACTTTGCTGGCTGCCGGTAATAAAAAGCGATCCCAACCCGCCTAGCTGTTGATTGATATCGAGTTGTACTTTCCCCCTTCTGGTGTAATAAAGGTTGTAATAATCCGCCCATTCCGGCCTGCTTTTATCGCTGTCAGTCCGATTGTCATCGTCATAGCCGCTCATCCGTTTCCACGTGGTATCATCCAACGTGTAAAAGCCCGAGGTTGAATAGCGATAGCCCATAAGCTGTAAATTGGTTCCTGACTGTGCAAGCGATTTGGCATACAGGAAACGCAGCGATTGCCCCTGGTAGGTGTTATTATCCGCCAGCGTACTGGTAGCCTGGGTGACATCCAGCGACACCGCGCCCCAGTCGCCCAGATTTGCGCCGCTGCCGATCGCCAGCGCGTGATAATGACTGGAAAGTTGTGTTCCGCCATACAGCGTAAAACCATGCGGTAACCCCCATATCAAGGTCGCCTGACTGAATTTCACCTTCTCTTTTTGACTACTATCGCTGCGATACTCCGCCACCGTCGCCGCATACTTCAGCCGCCCTTCTCGTTGTAGAATCGGCACGGCGGAATAGGGCACGTTATAACGATTAATAGAACCGTCGGACTCTTTGACTTCCACAGTCAAATCGCCGCTGGCGGCGGTAGGATAGAGATCATTAATAGTAAATGCCCCGGGCGGCACATAGCGCTGATTAATGATGTAGCCGTTTTGCCGAATGGTCACTTGCGCGTTGCTTCTGGCAATGCCGTGAATGGTCGGTGCGAAGCCCTTCATGCTGTCTGGCAACATATTGTCGTCAGACGCCAGTTGTAGCCCGCGAAAAGGAAGGCTGTCGAATAATGCGGAGGGGGTATAACTATCGCCTGCCGTCAGTTCTCCCTGCAAAAAGACCACATCACGTTCCAGATAAGTACTGATGTGCTGCCAGTCGCTGTCGCTATTCTGATCGCCGCTATTCGCGTTCCATGTGGAGTAGTCGCGTAACCGCCAGGCCCCCAGATTAAGGCCGCTATTCAATCCAAGAAAATAGCTGTTCTCCGCACTGCCGCCTGGGCTCCGATCCTGACTATTCGCGCCGGTAAAGGTGTAATTCAATAGCAACGCGTTAATACCTTCATCCCAGTATTGCGGTGGGATATAGCCTCTGGCGCTGGCAACCATCGCCGCCTGCGGGATGCTAATGTCGAGACGTTGCTGCGCAAAATCAAAGCGGGTCCGGGCGGCCGGTATCGCACTGGCGAGATCCGGGCAACTTCCCGCCGCCGCCTTCGCCAACAGTGGAAATGCCCCGGTGTTTACCCCCATATTTTTAAGCATTTCAGGCGTCAGGCAGGCGCGTAATCCGCTGTCATCGGTGGGCGCGCTTTTTCCCGTCGTTTTCACCGCCTGGAAGGCAATGTCTCTGGTCGCGAGAAACGTATTGTTCAGGTAAACGTCAACGCGATACATCCCCGCCGCCTGGGCATTACGGGAAAAGGTCGATAGGTCGGCCACCGCAGACGGGTCGTCAGACAGAAATGCCGGGTTGAAATAGTTTTCCGCCCACCCCGGCGCAGGCGCCAGTGCGATAGCCAACGCCAGCGGGGTTAATACGGGTTTAGTTACGCTGGAGTAATATCGCGTCATGAAAAGCTGATTACGCATAACATCATGAAGCTGGACAAACGCGTGCTGGCGTCGTTGCGCCAAAATCGTTTACCGTGCGCAAAGATACCTGGCCGGGCGTCGCCGGGAGAGTGATCGCGCCTTTCGGCGGTACCATAGTATTCGGCAGTTTTTTCCCCGCGCTGTACAGTTCAACCATCGAAACGTAGTACGGCGAAGGGTTAGTAATCGTTAGCTGGCCGCGCTCGTTACGGCAGCGAAGCGTCGACGGGGCATGAGCTGGCGCCTCCGCCAGATTTTTCGGGCGAATAAATAGCTTAATCACGCTTTGCGTCGCAATTTGCAGGGAGTTGCCGGTCAATTTATTTTTATCGACAGAGGGTATCGCTTTACTGTTTAAATAAAATACGCTTTCGCGATCGGTCGGTAATGACGGCCCGACATACATAATACGTAATATATTTTCTTTTTTAGGCTGGATCACAAAGAGAGGCGGCGTAATGATAAAATCCGTCGAGCGTGAACCATCGGCATTGGCGACCCATGACTGAATTAAAAAAACATTGCTGGCAGAAGAATTAATAATCGGCAAGGAGGTTTGCTTACTTCCCTGCGGATAAATCACCCTGGTCGCGCCCAGCGCAATGCCTCCCGCCTGCGCGGCAAACGACAGGCCGGCCGCCGACAGCAGTAGCAATAATCGAAGGAAAATCGGTACGTTTTTTTTCATCTGCGTAATATCCTGATGCCGTCGGTTTGTTACGCGCAGTGACGCGCGTAACGCCCCTTTCTCGCCTCCCAACAGACGAGAAAAAAATCCCGATAAGGAATCAGGAATAAACCATGCTAAATGTCGCCGTCGCGGTAACATTACCGGCAGTCGCCGTACCGGTAGCGATATAATCCACGCTAAGCGGAATAACGTTTTCGCCATCGTTCAAGGTAACAGTACTGGACGATTCACCGATATTCAGCGCCTGGCCATCTGGTCCATAAAGTTGTAATGCCACATTCGTCGCCGAACCTGCCCCAGCGGTATTCGCCAGCGACCCCGGCTGGTTTGCGTCCTGTTGGCCATTAAAAATCACCGCCGCATTCTGGCTGGTCTGAGTATCGCAGTCTTCCAGTTTGATGGTGAAATCTTCTTTTTGATTCGCCACCATACCGGCCTCGGTTAATTTACTGGCGCGAACCTGGCCTAATGTCACGGTCTGATCGACAGAGTCAGCGGAAACAGAACAGGCAGCGTCAACGACCTGTCCGACAAAATTTACCGTACCGCCAGTGACGGTTGTAGTATCCGCTTGCGCGGTGGACAACATTCCGCCAAAGGCAATGGCAGAGACCATTAATGCTAGTACAGGCTTTTTCATTCAAGCTCCTTTTAAATATAAAAATAAGGGTAATCAGATTTTTTAACGAAACGGCTGCTGATATTTCTTCACAGCAATATCACGACTTTTTCTTATGCGAAAAAAGTGTCTTCTTGTTCTGATATAAATGTCAGAAGCAATAAAACAGCCACTCAACGTCGTGAGTTTATCTTTACGTTATAATGAGATAACGATGTTATTAATTATTAGCAAGCCAACGGCAAGTTGCAATCATCGACATTTTGTTTTATAGGACCAGGCATAACATGTTGTTTTATATTAACTTTACAGCAGTCGTTCGGCCTATCTCCTTTAGCCATATTGACTTTTTAAAAATAGCTTTCATAACAACCTTCAGTAAAACATTCTATTAACGATACCAGGCAAATTCAGTCGAGATATGTAAATATATCGTTGCGGATAGTGCATTAATACGCCACTGGCAGTTTTCCGAGCGCCGTCAGCCGCCCATTATCAATATGGATATACCCGCCTTTTTTTAGTTCAGACAGAATCTTCATGGTCCGACTGCGCGATATCCCGGTACGCCGTTGAATAAAATTCAACACGATAATGCTTTCCCGGTAGGCCTGTGGATAAGCCCAGATTTCAGTCAGCAGCGCCCGAACTTTCAGATAAGAATCGACGCCGACTAATTCACGATCGCGCGCGCTCATCACCATCAGACGGTAAGCCAGACAACGGGCCACGTCGTGCCACAAATCGCATTCATCGGCGATTTTTATAAAATCCGGCAGGCGAACAAATCTACCGGTACAAACCGTTTCTGCGAGCAAAAAGTGTTCCGGTCGCGCGGGGACGTTATAGGTAGCGCCATAGCTGTCAACCATACCCACGACCGATGGCGCAAACGATGAAGATATATGGAGTCGTTTGTCATCATGACAGAAAGAAACAACGCCTGACTCCAGTAATACAATGTAGTGTTCATCGTTTGCCTGTAAATAAAACTCATCGCCGATACCCAGCGTAAACGGTTGACCAAATGGCAACAAGGCCGAAAATAAGGCATCAATTGCCGCGTGAGGTTTAGCCTGCTGAGAAAAAAGAAAAGAGTGTAATGAATTCTCATTATTATCTTTAGCAAAAGCGTCGTTCATCATTTTTTTCATTAACGGTTGTCTACTCAATGTAGCGTCACAGTATAACCTCTCAAAAAGTACTTAAATTAATAATAAATAACATCGCTATGCAGTATTTCTGTATTCACAACGCACTAATACGCAATATTTTTAAGATTAAGATAATTCTTAATACAAAATGATTACAGAAAATTAATAACAAATTACGCATAAAGAATGAGAGGTCAGGGGGCGCAGGAAAAGAGATTCGAAAGAACGCGCCTTCGAATCTCAAACTAATAGTCCAGATTAATGCAAATAAGCAGTGATATTATCTGAAATAGCGAGGGGCAGCATAATACTCTACCATTTTATCCGCCAGCCAGCCGCCGTCTTCACCGTTAGAATGGATTGTCGTAATACTGATAGTAGAACCACCGCCCCATAAGATCGAAAAGACGTTAAAGTCCGGTAGGTTCAGCGCCTGCATCTGGCCCCAGTCATACCCTTTATCTTTACGTAAAAAGTCGCCGACGGTCGGGACGCCGTAAGTCGCGCTATTTAAGGCCGTATTGAGTAGCTGCAAAGAGAGCGTGTCAGGATCGCTGCCAATACGGGCGTCACCCATAAAAAAGGTTCCGCCGGATGCAAAGTGCGCAGCGCTGATTTTACTGACGCCCTCTTCTACTGTAGGCATATGGCCGCCTGGGATTTGCCACAGCATGGCGGGCGTCAGCAGCGCTTTCGTCACCTGTTTGACCATCGCCAGGTAATTAAGCCAGCATGTCGCATTCCAGCCATAGTGGGCAAGCGCATCAGGACTGAAACAGTCACGCTCAAATTTATCAAACGCAATAAAGTCCGGCGCATATTCTCCGCTATAAACGCCCAGTTCATGAATAAATCCGGCGATCGCCTGCCCTTCAGCTACCGGATCAGCGGTATCGCGCAGCACCCAGTCCGCCGTTCCTGTCGCCCAGACATTCGTCTGCCAGCCAAAAGCCACATCCGGGGCAAACTGACGAACAAGATAGTTCACCGCCTGAATATAGCCGTAGAGATCGTCGCTAAACGTCGGCAACGAAGGCACGATAAAGCCAGCCATCGCCGGTAATGCTTGTATCGCCGCCGCCAGTTGGGCATTCACCGGCACACTGTTTTTTTGCCGTACTACGGTATAGCCATACGGTCCTTGCTGTAGCGCCCCGAGAAAATCCGGGTTAAGCACAAAGGTGGCCGGGACAGGATGCGTCTCATCTTTGTATGACTGCGCCGCCAGACACTGGGTAATAAAGTTACCAAAATGGTTACGTAGCTTTTGCGCATCCTGTAAATCCGCCAGCGCGCTACCGCCGCTGGCATTCGCGGTATAAATGACCATTACCGGCATGACGCTACGCCCGGCTTCTTTTTCTATCTGGCGCACCAGCGCAACGGTTTTATGGATCGGTAACGTCGCGTAATCCAGAAAACCATCCCCGTTCACGTCAACCTCCGCGGCCGGAACCGGATCGCCGCCGCCGTCAAAACCATCGTATTTAAACAACGCGCTAAACGGTATATCGCGATAAAGAGAAACCGTCTCTGGCGCGTTAACCGTCACGCCGCCATGAGCAAGGTAATCAGGCCAACCTTTTACCTGTAGCGTCACGCCGGGCAGAAACTCCAGCGCCACATGGTTGACCTTTTGCAACAACCGTAGCGGCCCGGCCTGTTCACAACGCCACGGCACGCTGTCGATGAAAATATCGTCCGTCTGAACATCATACAGCCCAGGCGCAAAGCGTAATGCCAACGTCTGCCGATCGCTGCCGCTCTCCAGCATTAATGAGTATTGATATTTACCGCTGCTGAACAGATAACGCTGCGGCACGACGCCATCGGGCAGACCCAGTATAGTGGCATCCACCGTCACGAAACTCGCCGTGTCGAGCGCTGACTGTTGGTAAGCGACAGCAACCTCGGCAACCTGCGCCGCAGCAGGGATAAAACCCGTAAGCTGTATGGGTGCCGCTATAAAGCGGTTATTAATCATCGCAGGCTGTAGATTGACCGTATAATGATGCCCCGCCAGTAGCCGGGTGATTAACTGCGGTTGGTTGGCGATCAGCGTGACGGTACGCTCATCCGCTTGCGTAACATCGGCGAACTCAACGGTCAATTTCGCATTACCAAGCGCAGGGGCGTCAATCATCAGACGCGCGCTGGCATAACGGACAATTGGCAGACAGGATACCTGGACCTGCGCGGCGGCATCGCCGGATTGCAGCGTAACGGTAAAAGAGGACTCGACTGGCGCGATTTGCATCTCATCATTCGCCAGTACCGGTACGGTAAGCCGATACGTTCCTGCGCTAAGATCGCCTATTGTCAGAACCTCGCCCCACTCACCGACAAAGCGCCGGGTTTCGCCGGCAGGAAACAGCAGCTCAATCACCGGTTTGAGCGCCACGGTCTGCGTCATGGCAGGAAAATGAACGCAAACTTTTCCCTGACGGGCAGGATCATGGGCCAACGTCGCGTTCAAATCGCTGATGGCAACTGGCGTCTGCGTGGCGGCCAGATAGCACTGTAATTCGGCGGTATCCCCCGCCGCCAGCATCAGCGCGCCGTCATGATTAATGGTGATAGTATTCTTCTCGATGGGCCATCCCCCATCGCTGGCCAGCGTCACGGCCTGATTCCCCAACATTGTTCCCTGAAACGGACTGTAGGGATCGGGGTGCGCGCTGGCCGTAAAATTCAGTTGAAGCTGATTGAGATCTACCGCCTGGGCGTAGAGGTTGGTCAGCGTAAAGGTGACGCGTTGATACCAACTTGCGGTATTCAACTCGCTAACGTTAAGCGTAAGGCCGTGTTCCTGAAGGTCATTGTCCTTTTCCGGCACATCGGGTTCGGCGGGTTGTTCGTCTGCGGCGGGTATCGCTGGCGTCTCCTGATCGGATGGGGTTTCAGACTCTGCGTCTTCGGATGACGATGACGCCAGCGTCAAGGTGATGGCGGACATTTTTACCGGCACCTGCGTCGCCGCGAGGCTGAAAGAGAGCGTCCCGCGTTCGCCCGGCTGAAGAAGTAATGCATCGCTGTTATTAATGATGATGTTGTTAGTTTCCAGCGTGCCATACGAACTCTCATTCAGCGTAAGCGGCAGGTTCCCTTTGAGCGTACCGCCGCTATTTCCCCATGGATCGATGTGCCCGGAAGCCGTGAATGATATTGCGGCATGGTTCATATCGACCGCATTACCGCTCTCATTGATGAAAGTTAAGGTGATTTTTTGATACCAGCTGTTGACGTCAAATGCGCTGGCGTGAATGGAAATGGTCATGGTCTACTCTTCCTCTGTCCCTGGTGGAGAAAAGCCCCGGTAAACCGGGGCTTGAATCATGAAGCCCAATACATCGGCTTAATACCGTGTATTAGTAAGCGCCAAGATCGGTCCATGCACCGCCGACACCGCAGTTCAGGTCAGGCTGGTTGCCCATAGACCACCATTTCACCTGATAGTTATGGCCTTTCCAGCTAACGATTTCGAAAGAACCCCAGTTTGCGCCATAAACGGTAGAAGCATCCCACTGCGCGTAAGGTGACGTTTTGTCATCTGCTGGCGTATCATCCTCAGCCGGCGTGGTATCTTCTTCCTCGTCCGGTACAGGAACGATAATCTCTTCTTCCTCTTCCGGTTCCGGTTGAACCTGAGATAGCGCAGGCACAGCCGTCAGAACAAAGCGCTGTTGAGAGGACGGTTCGTTGTAGCAGTCGCGTACAAACAGGGTGAACTGGAAGGCTGTTTTTTCGCTAACTTCCGGTACCACAACCTCAATGATTTCAGCCGTTTTGTCTGCCACATCGATTTGAGAAGGCACGCCCCAGCTAAAGGACAGCTCATCGTTATCTTCATCAGAAGAACCTGCGCCAGACAGCTGTACCGTAGATCCGCCTACGACCAGCAGTTCAATCGCCGCTTTCGGCGCGTGGTTGACCTTCTGCGCGTCGTCGCTGTCGCTCTGCTCTTCATCTTTTTCTACATTGATACCTTCAAAGTAGAACGGTTCCATATCGATAACTTCAGATTCGATTTCATAACCCAGACCTTCACGCACGGCGTTAACCAGCACGCCGTTGTCCTGATCGATAGTCCAGGTAAACACGCCGCCCAGGCCCAGTTTCGCTGCATATTCGCCTTTTGCTTTGACGGTACGCGGCGTATCCAGGGATAAAAACAGTTTGGATTCCGGGCTATACAGGTAGTCAGCGTCAGCGACCTGGTCGGTGTAAACGTTGAAACCGTTACGGCCTTTCTGGTTTTCCAGATCCAGGTAGCTATAAATGACGTCATACCATTCACTGGTGCCGGATTCAAAGGAACCGGTAGTAGGGCCTGAACCTGGGTTGTAAGAACCTTTCAGCGGCGACAGGGATTCAATTTCTACCTGACGAGCGTTACGGGTATAGCCGGCATAACCGATGTTGATACGGTCAGCGGAGAAACCTTCCGCCAGCAGGTGATCAACGATAGTTTCGACAGCCCAGCCGCCCTCTTCCAGCGCTTTGCGGTTGGTGTGGTGGCCCAGCGTTTCCGCCCACGGCGTACCGAAGAAGTCATAGGTCATCAGGTTGATGCCATACAGGCCGGCAGCCATCAGATCTTTTACTTTCGCATAGTCAAAAATAGTAGTGACAGCAGAAGCGGCAATAGAGATCTTCACATTGCTCAGACCCGCGGAATCAAGCTGTTTACGCAGTTCGGCAATCAGCAGCGCGTAGTTAGCGCCATCTTCCGGACCAAACGGGTTGCCCGCCCCTTCATTGTTCGGGTATTCCCAGTCAATATCCACTTCGCTGAACATCGGGAACTGTTTGAACAGTTTCACCACGCCTTTGGCGAAGATTTTACGAGAAGAGTCAGAAGCGGCGGTTTCGTGGAACCCGTTACTCATGCTCCAGCCGCCGATACTCATGGAGAGCGCCAGCGTGTGACCTGCGGCTTTCGCTTTTGCCTGCATATCACGCAGCGCGCCCAGCAGACCCTTGGCGTTAGACTGAGTTACAGTCTTCGGATCCACATCCCAGCCGCTGACATCAAAGCCGAGGTTGATATAAGACTGGAAGTCGCCCCATGGGTCGAGGAAGGTCGGCTCATATTTCACTTTGCCGCACAGCGCTGCCGCTTCTGCTACGACATCGCGGTCTTCTGTATCAATTTTTCTGAAACCGGTGATGCCAACAAAGCCAAAAATCAGTTTGTCATAAGCTGTCGGTGAAACTTTGGTTAAATCATAACCACGGCCCGGTTGGGACATATTGCCTTGCAGACGGCTGTCATACTGTGACCAGTCGGTGTAATAACCAAATACCTTCGGTTTAGTCGTGGAATTTTTATATTTATTGTATACCGGTTTCGCAACACGAGCGGAAGTATAGCTTATTTTATCATCGCTTGTTGCAGGGTCAAAACCATTCGCTGCATGGGTAGTTTCAGTAATCGTATCGCCTTGAATCAGTTTGCTTGTAGCCATTTTCAAATTTCCTTTTACGTTTCAAAATTGTCGCAGCTCGTTCTGCGGGGTCCATAATCGTTACAGGCATAAAAAATAGCTAATCACAAAACATCATCTTTTTAGATGATATAAAAATCATAAAAATGAGGTTAACAACACCGTCTAACGAAGAGAAAACAACACCTCTCAGCGCCCGCTTACTCCGTTCTGGTGAGAACATAGTAAATATCATTTATCATGTAATTAAATATCATTTAATTACAATGAAATAATGTGATTACACTCGCTATAGACAATGACAATACAATAAAACCAGTGACATTTATTGGATTAAGACATTTCTCATACAATATAGTCACCACAGACAACCAAGATGTACATTTCTAAAGGAAGACGTTATGAAAACTTATATCATTAATAGCAATTGCATTTACAATGAAGGTAAATATGAACTGAGGACGGTCTCAAATTCACAGGTTATTAAAATGACTGCGATGAGAGCCAAATGTCTCAGTTTCATCATCGAGAATGCTCATCTGGAGATTATCGAGCGACAAAAAATAACCACTGCGTTATGGGGAAGTCGAAGCCACTATGTTAATGATGCAAATCTAACGCAGATTCTCTATTTAATCAGACGTGACCTTAAAGCGCTTGGTATTAACGATCTTTTTATTACCATTCCAAGACAGGGTCTCAAAGTGAATAGTGATATCGCCATTATCGCGACGGATAGCGAAACAAAGGGAAGAAAAAAACAGATTGTACGGCAAACCATCGCCGCCCTGACGACCGTATTTTCAGTAACGTTAGGTTCTCTCATGTATCTGCATATTCACTAAGCGAAGGAAAGGGAAGATGAATCCAATTATAGATGGAATTATTGCGCTTGAAGGCGGTTACGTATTTAACCCTAAAGATAAAGGCGGCGCCACCCATTGGGGCATTACCGAAGCCACGGCGCGAGCGCATGGCTATGCTGGCGATATGCGGGATCTGACCCACGCTGAAGCCTACGCGATTCTCGAAGAGGATTACTGGATAAAACCAGGTTTTGACGTCATCTCGACGCTATCGTGGCCAGTCTCCTTCGAGCTGTGCGATGCGGCAGTCAACATAGGCGCTTACCACCCCAGCGCGTGGCTGCAACGCTGGTTGAACGTCTTTAATCACGAAGGTAAACGCTACCCGGATATTCATGTGGATGGCAATATTGGCCCGCGGACGCTTGCCGCTCTCGAACATTATTTGGCCTGGCGAGGCCAGGAAGGGGAAGCCGTTTTGGTGAAAGCCCTCAATTGCAGTCAGGGCACGTACTACTTAAACGTTGCTGAGAAAAACCACAATAACGAACAATTTATTTATGGCTGGATCAAGAATAGAGTGACCTAGACCAGGCTGAAAAAAGACGCGTAAAAGGCTCACGGATGAGCCTGATACTGCAAATGATAATTAATCTGAATTATTACCTTCGATAATTTTTTTAATCCGCCGCCCAAGAATCTTTAAGATCGGACTCGCGAAAACACCGCCTAAGCCTGCCGCCAACAGAACAATGTTGAAACTGCATTCTTTTTCGATCGCAATCGCGCTTAACAAGAAACTGGTGAAGCAGGAAATCACGATCTGCGTTAAGCAATATTTAATACTTTCATGAGAACTATTATATTCTGTCTTATCTTTGCGTAAAAGATAGCTGACAAAGCCTCCCCACGCGCCAATCGAAATAATAGTGAGTAAGATCTCTAGCTCCAATAGCACAACTTCCGTTGTCGACACATGGTTGGGAATAGACATTTTAACACTCCGAAATCATTATAAATGAATAATTAACACAAGGAGTGTAAGCGCCCTGTCAGGAGGGTAAAAATCAAAGCACATCATTTAAAACCATATTAAATCAAAGCGTAAAAATGAGGTGTATTAGCGACGGAAGGAGGAAAGTGTTTGTAACATACTTACCATCTCATTAATCGTCGATATATTTCTACTATTTTTATTCCAGGATGCATAGACCTGAACTGACTTCAAAGCCAGTTCGGGCGGAGGCTGAATAAATTTAATGTCATATTTACGATGATTTTTATAAAAAAGCGCTAATTTCAAAGGCATCAATGCAATCAATGAGGTTCGTTCGATCATGCTCATCAAACCGTTAAGCGAATCACTGCGATAGCCGACAATACGCCTGCCAGTATAGTAAAGATCATCCTTAAATAATTCGCTATCATGATATATCACTGAAGCCCCCATCCCCGGCTGATATAACGCATGACGCGAAGAATAAAAATGATGTAGCGACAGTTGTGAGAGGGTACTCAGCATGTGTTTACTGCTACAGATACAAACAAATGATTTAAAACTATCAATAATTTGATTCTCTATGCCGGACTCCAGCAAAGGTTCGGCACTAATCAACAGATCGCCTTGCGCAGTAAACAGAAGTTCGCTGATATGCTCCCGACTCATATTTCTGACAGTGAAATGATTTATCAAAATACGGTCAAATATATCGCTGTTATAGAGCTGAGAAAGATAATAGCTTTCAACAATATCACTGCCTAATAACGTTATCTGGAACGCTTCATCTTTTTTGCTATTACAGAGAAATGTGTCATCCACCAGTTTCATCACCTGACTGAAATTTTGGTGAATGTCGACAGCCTTAGCTGTGGGGATGAGCCCGCCTTTCCCTCTACTAAACAGTTCTTCCGGGTAATAACTCTGCAGGCGCTTTAACGCCAGAGAAACGGCAGCCGGTGTAATGCCTAACTTTTTTGCCGCCATAGCCGCATTTCCTGACAAAATAACAGCGTCAAGAATTTTGATTAAATTATAATCAAAGCTCTTGTTGGCACCTTTCGATCCCATTCGCTGTCTGCCTCCGGAAACTAAAAAAAGCAATATAGATAATACTCAAGATAAATCAATTCACAGCGTCTAAAAAAGCAATCGTTAATGTCATCACATTACATTTTTTTTAAAAATGAGCGTATGCAAACCTGCTGATTAACATCAATTTGTTTATCAGTAAAACAAAATACCAACAAATGAGAGGATACGATGCGTTTAGCAGAAGCCTGGGCGCGTACAGGCAGAAAAAAGCCCGGATATACATACACCCGGGCTGAAGAAAAATACAACGGGAAAAAGGTTAGCGAGTCAAATCGTCAAAGAATTTTTTCACGCCGTCAAAGAAGCTTTTTGAACGCGGGCTGTTTTTCTCTCCCGTCGGGCCGCCAAAACTTTCCTGAAGATCTTTTAGCAATTGCTTCTGTTTTTCGCTCAGACCGACCGGCGTTTCAACCACCACACGGCACAGCAAATCGCCCTGCGCACCACCGCGTACGGACTTCACGCCTTTGCCGCGCATACGGAACAGCTTGCCCGTTTGTGTTTCGCTCGGTACTTTCAGCATCACGCGACCATCTAACGTCGGCACTTCAATTTCACCGCCGAGCGCCGCCATCGCAAAGTTGATCGGCACTTCGCAATAAAGATTATTGCCTTCACGCTCGAAAATAGGGTGTTGTTTCACCTGGACCTGAACGTACAAGTCGCCTGCCGGTGCGCCATGCTCGCCCGCTTCGCCCTCGCCTGCCAGACGAATACGATCGCCGGTATCCACGCCCGCCGGGATTTTAACGGACAGAGTTTTACTCTTTTCAACACGCCCATGACCGTGACATTTATGGCACGGATCTTTGATCAGCGTACCGCGGCCCTGACAGTGTGGGCAGGTCTGCTGTACAGCAAAAAATCCCTGGCGCATCTGTACCTGACCAGAACCATGACAGGTCGGACAGGTTTGCGGTTGCGTGCCAGCTTTCGCGCCGCTGCCGTGGCAAACGTCGCACTCCTCCAGCGTCGGAATACGGATCTCTTTGGTCACGCCACGCACCGCTTCTTCCAGGGTGAGATCCATGTTATAACGCAAATCAGCCCCACGCGCCGCACGTTGGCGACCACGCCCGCCGCCAAAGATATCGCCAAAAACGTCACCAAAGATATCACTGAAATCAGCGCCGCCATTAAAGCCGCCGCCAAATCCGCCGCCCATACCGCCTTGTTCAAACGCGGCGTGACCATACTGATCGTAGGCTGCGCGTTTTTGCGCATCGGTCAGCACTTCGTAGGCTTCTTTAATCTCTTTAAACTTAGCTTCGGCCTCTTTATCACCCTGATTGCGGTCCGGATGATATTTCATGGCCAGGCGCTTATACGCCTTTTTGATTTCACGCTCTTCCGCTGTTTTGGAAACGCCTAAAATCTCGTAGTAATCTCTTTTCGCCATCTCTTTTTATCTGCCCTTAACATGCATACACGGGCGGAGAGGAAACCTCTTCGCCCGTGCCAGTAATTACCCGTTCAAAGGGCGATTATTTTTTATCTTTTACTTCTTCAAACTCAGCGTCGACAACGTCGTCATCTTTCGCGTTGTTTGCAGAAGCGTCAGCGGAGCCAGCCTGCTGCTGCGCATGTTGCTGCTGAGCGATTTCCATCAGTTTCTGGGAAACCTGCGCCAGTTCCTGCATTTTCGCTTCGATAGCGGCTTTATCTTCGCCTTTCAGGGCAGTTTCCAGCGCGCTCAGGGCAGACTCGATAGCGGTTTTGTCATCAGCCGGCAGTTTATCGCCTGCTTCTTCAACCTGCTTACGGGTGCTGTGCAGCAGATGGTCGCCCTGGTTACGGGTCTGAACCAGCTCTTCGAACTTACGGTCGGATTCAGCGTTCGCTTCTGCATCGCGAACCATTTTCTGAATTTCTTCCTCGTTCAGACCAGAAGACGCCTTGATAGTGATCTTCTGCTCTTTACCGCTATTTTTATCTTTCGCGGAGACGTGCAGGATACCGTCAGCATCGATATCGAAGGTGACTTCGATCTGCGGCATACCGCGCGGTGCCGGGTTGATGCCATCCAGGTTGAACTGACCCAGAGATTTGTTATCAGACGCACGCTTACGCTCACCCTGCAGCACATGGATGGTTACCGCAGACTGGTTGTCTTCCGCAGTAGAGAACACCTGGCTGTGCTTGGTCGGGATGGTGGTGTTTTTGGTGATAAGCGGAGTCATCACGCCACCCATCGTTTCGATACCCAGAGACAGCGGGGTAACGTCCAGCAGCAGTACGTCTTTCACATCACCGGTCAACACGCCGCCCTGTACCGCTGCGCCGATAGCCACAGCTTCGTCCGGGTTAACGTCTTTACGCGGCTCTTTACCAAAGAATTCAGCCACTTTTTTCTGCACCATTGGCATACGGGTCTGACCGCCGACGAGGATCACGTCGTTGATATCAGACACGGACAGGCCAGCGTCCTGCAGTGCGACTTTCAGCGGCTCGATAGAACGGTTCACCAGATCTTCAACCAGGCTTTCCAGTTTTGCACGAGTCACTTTGATGTTCATGTGTTTCGGACCGGTGGCATCTGCGGTAATGTACGGCAGGTTCACGTCGGTCTGCTGCGCAGAAGACAGCTCGATTTTGGCTTTTTCTGCGGCTTCTTTCAGGCGCTGCATGGCCAGCGGATCGTTACGCAGGTCAATGCCCTGATCTTTCTTAAACTCGTCAACGAGGTAGTTGATCAGGCGGGTATCGAAGTCTTCACCACCCAGGTGGGTATCACCGTTGGTTGCCAGAACTTCAAAGGTTTTTTCGCCATCAACTTCGTCGATTTCGATAATAGAGATATCGAAAGTACCACCACCGAGGTCGTAAACCGCGATAGTACGGTTGCCGACTTCTTTATCCAGACCGTAAGCCAGCGCTGCGGCAGTCGGTTCGTTGATGATACGTTTAACCTCCAGCCCCGCGATACGACCAGCATCTTTGGTTGCCTGACGCTGCGCATCGTTAAAGTAAGCCGGTACGGTGATAACCGCTTCAGTTACCGGTTCGCCCAGATAATCTTCAGCCGTTTTCTTCATTTTCTTCAGCACTTCGGCAGAAATCTGCGGCGGCGCCATTTTCTGACCTTTCACATCAAGCCATGCGTCGCCGTTGTCGGCGCCGATGATTTTGTACGGCATGATAGAAACGTCACGTTGAACTTCTTCGTCCTGGAAGCGGCGGCCAATCAGGCGTTTAATCGCAAACAGGGTGTTTTGCGGGTTTGTCACTGCCTGACGTTTAGCCGGCTGACCAACCAGAGTTTCACCATCCTGGGTATAAGCAATGATAGAAGGCGTAGTGCGATCGCCCTCGGCGTTCTCCAGCACGCGTGCCTGCGTTCCATCCATAATCGCTACACAAGAGTTGGTAGTACCCAGGTCGATACCAATAATTTTACCCATCTAAACGTCTCCACTAAAAATTCGGTCATCATGTGGTTGTGAATCTGTAATAAGGGCGAAACGTGCGGTTTCAACTACCCTGAATCGTTTTTTTTCAGACTCACCACTGCGGTTGACTACAAGATGGGGTCGTAACCCACGTCATCAAGGGGGAGATGAAAAAATTTTTTAGTGACGAGAGGGCGCGATGGAAAACCAGACAGATAAATATTCATGAAATAAATTAAAAAACGAATACCATTCACAGAAAAATTGTAATAAAAAGAAAAGATTACAAAACTGAATCGTTGCCATGAGCAGAGTATGATAGACGGTATTGCTTATTGAACCCGTCAAAGAGAAATTTCATGCGATCTGTGTTAACGATTTCCGCCAGCCTGCTTTTCGGCCTGGCGTTAAGTAGCGTCGCGCACGCGAACGACCATAAAATACTGGGTGTTATTGCCATGCCCAGAAATGAAACGAACGATCTCACGCTGAAAATTCCCGTCTGCCGCATCGTGAAGCGCATTCAACTCACGGCGGATCACGGCGACATCGAACTTAGCGGCGCATCCGTCTATTTTAAAACTGCGCGTAGCGCCAGCCAAAGCCTGAACGTCCCTTCCTCAATCAAAGAGGGCCAGACAACAGGCTGGATCAATATTAATAGCGATAACGACAACAAACGCTGCGTATCAAAGATTACCTTCTCAGGCCATACGGTAAATTCTTCCGATATGGCGAGACTTAAAGTCATTGGCGACGATTAATCGCTGTTATTTCTATTCCAAAAGCCAGACTGAAAATGAACGTCACCTATTTACACGACGAGGATTTAGACTTTCTTCAGCATTGTAGCGAAGAACAACTCGCCGATTTCGCCCGTTTGCTGACGCATAACGAAAAGGGCAAAGCTCGCTTGTCAAGCGTCCTTAGTCATAACGAACTGTTCAAAGCGATGGAAGGTCACCCGGAGCAACACCGCCGTAACTGGCAGCTCATTGCCGGCGAGTTTCAGCATTACGGCGGCGACAGTATCGCCAACAAATTGCGCGGACACGGAAAACAGTACCGCGCGATTCTGCTGGATGTCGCAAAACGGCTAAAACTCAAAGCAGATAAAAGCATGTCGACGTTTGAAATAGAACAGCAACTGCTGGAGCATTTTTTACGTCATACCTGGCAGAAGATGGACGCGGCGCATAAGCAGGAATTTCTGCAAGCCGTAGACGCCAAAGTTTCTGAACTGGAAGAACTGCTGCCGCTGCTCATGAAAGATCGCAGTCTGGCAAAAGGGGTCTCCCACCTGCTTTCCACCCAGCTTACCCGCATTTTGCGTACCCATGCCGCAATGAGCATCCTGGGCCACGGATTGCTGCGCGGCGCAGGTCTTGGCGGCCCGGTCGGCGCGGCGTTAAACGGCGTCAAAGCGATGAGCGGCAGCGCGTATCGCGTGACTATTCCGGCGGTCTTGCAAATAGCCTGCCTGCGACGAATGATGGCAGCCGTTCAGGCGTGAATGCCCTCACTGGGGGAAATATTTTCTTTTCCCCCTTATTAGATCATAGACAGTCCTCTTCCCCCTGATTATTATGCCGCGCCCCGAATACGGAACTCGTTATTCTGGGAAACTATTTCACCATTCAATTATGATGATTTTGAGGAATTATGGGCAACACTAAGTTGGCTAATCCGGCACCGCTGGGCCTGATGGGCTTCGGCATGACCACCATTCTGCTTAACCTGCACAATGCCGGTTTTTTCGCCCTGGACGGTATTATTCTGGCGATGGGGATTTTCTACGGCGGTATCGCGCAAATTTTTGCCGGTCTGCTGGAGTACAAAAAAGGCAATACCTTTGGTTTAACGGCCTTTACCTCTTACGGTTCGTTCTGGCTGACGCTGGTCGCTATCCTGCTGATGCCGAAAATGGGTCTGACGGATGCGCCTGACGCTCAGCTACTCGGCGCTTATTTAGGTCTGTGGGGCGTGTTCACGCTGTTTATGTTCTTCGGTACGCTGAAAGCCGCCCGCGCGCTGCAATTTGTTTTCCTGAGCCTGACCGTACTGTTCGCTCTGCTGGCGGTCGGCAATATCACCGGTAACGAAGCAACTATCCATATCGCAGGCTGGGTTGGTCTGGTTTGCGGCGCCAGCGCTATTTATCTGGCGATGGGTGAAGTGCTAAACGAGCAATTTGGCCGCACTATTCTGCCAATCGGCGAGGCGCACTAAATCTCTTTTATTCCTCCCGCACCGGGAGGAATAACCCTACTATCAGTATCTCCCGGTCAGGACGACATATTCTCACGTCTGGCGCTCTTTGGACGGAAAGCGGCAACCACTTCCGGCGCGGTTTCGACATACGGCCCGTCAAGCAGCTGTATGCAATACGGCACGCTCGCAAAAATGCCCGGCACGCTAACGCTGCCATCGTCCGCTTTTACGCCTTCCAGCGTTTCTTTGATCGATTTTGGCTGTCCAGGCAGATTAAGAATTAACGCCTGTTTACGGATAACGCCCACCTGGCGGGAAAGAATGGCGGTCGGCACAAAGCGCAGGCTGATCTGGCGCATCTGTTCGCCAAAACCTGGCATTTCACGGTCGGCGATGGCAAGGGTCGCGTCCGGCGTGACGTCGCGACGCGCCGGACCGGTACCGCCAGTGGTCAGCACCAGATGACAGCTCATCTCATCAACCAGTTCACACAACGTTTGCTCGATAATTTCCTGTTCATCAGGAATTAAGCGCCGCTGGACCTCGAAAGGCGTGGTCAGCGCAGAAGCGAGCCACTCCTCAAGCGCAGGAATGCCTTTATCCTGGTAAACGCCGCTTGAAGCGCGGTCGGAGATAGAAACTAAGCCAATACGTAAGGTATCCATGATTATTCCGTTTAAACAGTCTCGTTAAACAGAATGATACACTGCGAAGGGAAGGACAGACAGGTTTCAGAAGAGGTAGCGTGACCCATATCAGGGCCACGCGTTAATGATTACAGCAGATCGCCGATCATTTTTTCCAGTTTTTCCTGGTCTACCGCAAACTTACGGATACCATCCGCCAGTTTGTCCACCGCCATGGGGTCCTGGTGATGCTGCCACAGGAACTCGGCTTCGGTAATGCGTTCCGGACGCGCTTTGACTTCGCCGGAGAAAGAGAGCTTACGCTCAATCGCCCCTTCGCTTTCCGCCAGTTCTTTCAGCAATGCCGGCGCGATAGTCAGACGGTCGCAGCCCGCCAGCTCCAGAATTTCGCCTACGTTACGGAAGCTTGCGCCCATAACGACGGTTTCGTAACCATGCTGTTTGTAGTACTCGTAGATTTCCGTTACGGAAACCACGCCCGGATCTTCAGCTGGCGCATAGTCTTTCTTGTCGGTATTGGCTTTATACCAGTCAAGAATACGACCTACGAACGGCGAGATCAGGTAGACGCCCGCTTCGGCGCACGCACGCGCCTGCGCGAAGGAGAACAGCAGCGTCAGGTTACAGTTGATGCCTTCTTTTTCCAGCTGTTCGGCTGCGCGAATGCCCTGCCAGGTGGACGCCAGCTTGATCAGGATACGATCGTTGCTGATACCCGCATCATTGTAGAGTTTAATGATACGTTTTGCTTTGGCGATAGACGCTTCAGTGTCATAAGACAGACGCGCGTCAACTTCGGTAGAAATACGCCCCGGCACCAGCTTCAGGATTTCCAGGCCAATATTCACCGCCAGCTTATCGGTCGCGTCAACAACCTGCTGCGCGCGGTCGCTGCTCTGCTGCTTCGCCCAGGCGACAGCATCGTCAATCAGCTTACGATATTCCGGGATTTGCGCTGCGTTAAGAATGAGAGAAGGGTTAGTTGTAGCATCCTGCGGCTGGTACAGCTTCATTGCCGCGATATCTCCGGTATCAGCCACTACGGTGGTGAACTGACGAAGGGAGGTCAATTTGTCCGTCATGATAGAGTTTCTCTTTAAACAGCTTGTTAGGGGATGTAACCGGTCTACCCTGATGATAACACGACGCACTCACAGCGCAACCGCCTACATGCACCTGGCTGCCCTTGTGAACTGTTTGCGTATCTGCCGACGGTTGATGCGCAATTAAAGGATACCGCCGTATTTATGGTAAACTGCCGTTAATATTAGTCTGACAAGGTCATCTACATCATGGGTCACGCTTATACAGGATCATCAAAGCGTGACGGCATCAACAAGAGGGACGTTAATGCCTGAGTTTTTCAGTTTTATTAACGAAATACTCTGGGGCTCGGTAATGATTTACCTGCTGCTCGGCGCAGGATGTTGGTTTACCTGGCGTACCGGATTCATTCAATTTCGTTATATTCGCCAATTTAGCCGCAGTCTGAAAGGCAGCCTTAGCCCGCAGCCAGGCGGCCTGACGTCATTTCAGGCACTGTGTACCAGCCTCGCGGCGCGGATTGGCAGCGGTAATCTGGCCGGCGTGGCGCTGGCTATCGCCGCAGGCGGTCCCGGCGCGGTATTCTGGATGTGGGTCTCGGCCATCATTGGCATGGCGACCTCCTTCGCCGAGTGTTCGCTTGCCCAGCTTTATAAAGAACGTGACCCGACAGGCCAGTTCCGCGGCGGCCCGGCGTGGTATATGGCGCGTGGGCTGGGAATGCGCTGGATGGGCGTGGTTTTCGCCCTCTTTCTGCTCGTCGCCTACGGGTTGATTTTTAATAGCGTGCAGGCGAATGCCGTCTCACGCGCGCTCCATTTCGCCTTCAACATTCCGCCGCTTATCTCCGGCATTGCTCTGGCGTTCTGTGCCCTGTTAATTATCATTCGCGGCATCAAAGGCGTCGCCCGTCTGATGCAATGGTTGATTCCCATCATCGCGTTATTGTGGGTCGCCGGCAGCGTATTCATTTGCCTCTGGCATATTGAGCAAATGCCTGGCGTTATCGCCTCGATAGTCAAAAGCGCATTTGGCTGGCAGGAAGCCGCGGCAGGCGCAGCCGGATATACGCTCACCCAGGCTATTACCAGCGGTTTTCAGCGTGGGATGTTCTCTAATGAAGCGGGAATGGGGTCAACGCCTAATGCGGCCGCAGCGGCAACGTCGTATCCACCTCATCCTGTCGCGCAGGGGATTGTGCAAATGATTGGCGTATTCAGCGACACCATTATCATCTGTACCGCCAGCGCGATGATTATCCTGCTGGCGGGGAATCACGCGTCCCATTCGTCAACAGAAGGCATTCAGCTTCTCCAACATGCAATGGTTTCGTTGACCGGTGAATGGGGCGCCAGTTTTGTCGCGCTTATCGTCATTCTGTTCGCGTTCAGTTCTATCGTCGCCAACTATATTTACGCCGAGAACAATCTGTTTTTTCTGCGGTTACATAACGCAAAGGCCATCTGGCTATTACGCCTTGCGACGCTTGGCATGGTCATCGCCGGTACGCTCATCAGTTTTCCGCTGATATGGCAGCTCGCTGACATGATCATGGCCTGTATGGCTATTACCAATCTGACGGCGATTTTGTTGCTCTCACCGGTGGTGTATACCCTCGCCGGCGATTATCTGCGACAACGGAAACTGGGCGTAAGACCGCAGTTCGATCCGCGGCGCTTCCCGGATATCGAACCACAACTGGCGCCAGATACCTGGGATGCGGCATCGCGCGATTAAGCCGACAATCGCAACCATCGGTCAACTCTGCGGCGTTTTTTTGCTAAAGTCGCAGAAAATTCCCTGCAAGGACTGGATATGCTGATTCTGATTTCACCTGCAAAAACGCTTGATTATCAAAGCCCGCTGGCCACGACCCGCTATACCCAGCCGGAGCTATTGGATCACAGCCAGCAGCTTATTCAACAGGCCCGCCAGCTTTCGGCGCCGCAAATTTCCAGGCTGATGGGAATTAGCGACAAACTGGCGGATCTCAACGCCACGCGTTTTCATGACTGGCAGCCTCATTTTACGCCGGATAATGCACGCCAGGCGATTCTGGCGTTCAAAGGCGATGTTTATACCGGCCTACAGGCGGAAACGTTCAACGACGCGGATTTTGATTTTGCTCAACAACATCTGCGTATGCTCTCTGGCTTGTATGGCGTATTGCGCCCGCTGGATTTAATGCAGCCTTATCGTCTGGAGATGGGGATTCGCCTGGAGAATCCGCGCGGCAAAGATCTTTATCAATTCTGGGGCGATATCATTACCGATAAGCTCAACGAAGCGCTTGAGGCGCAGGGCGATCGGGTGGTAGTGAATCTGGCCTCCGAGGAATATTTTAAATCGGTGAAGCCGAAGAAACTGAATGCCGAACTGATTAAGCCCGTGTTCCTTGATGAGAAAAACGGCAAGTTTAAGGTGGTAAGCTTCTACGCCAAAAAAGCGCGCGGACTGATGAGCCGTTTTATTATTGAAAACCGCTTAACGAAGCCGGAACAGCTTACCGCGTTTGACCGTGAAGGGTATTTCTTTGATGAAGAAACCTCCACACAAGACGAGCTGGTCTTTAAACGCTACGAGCAGTAACGGCATCGCCGGATGGCGGTTACGCCTTATCCGGCCTACAAATCGACACCACCCCATAGGCCCGGTAAGCGACAGCGCCACCGGGCGCAATGGTTACTGGCGGGTCATCATCAGCTTACGCAGGGCGGCAAAATCCGCAGGCAGATGATGTGAAAGCAGCGGCAGATCGGCGCGTTCGGCGAGCGCTTCAGGCAAGGCCAGCGTTTCTCCCAGAATGGACTCCACGCTTTCTTTAAACTTCGCCGGATGCGCCGTTCCGAGAAACAAGCCATACTCGCCAGGGTTTAACTGGTCGCGTAATGCCCGATACGCTACCGCCGCATGAGGTTCCGAGATATAACCTTTCGCTTTCAGCTCGCGCATCGTCTGTTGTGTCGTAGTGTCATCCACCGCCGCATAGCCCAGCTCAGTCAGACGCCAGATTTTACGGCGGAATAGCTCCTCCACGCGCGGCCAGTTATTCGGCTGGCTGACATCCATCGCATTCGACAGGGTCGCCTGCGTCGCTTTTGGCGCCCACTTCCCGTCCTGCAGGAAACGCGGCACCGTATCGTTAATGTTGGTGGCGGCGATAAAGCGTTTCACCGGTAGGCCTAACGACTTCGCCAGCAGTCCTGCCGTCAAATCGCCAAAGTTGCCGCTGGGGACGGAGATCACCAGTTGGTTACGCGCCCCCTGCGGCAGTTGCGCCACGGCTTCAAAGTAGTAGCAAATTTGCGCCAACAGGCGGCTGATATTAATCGAATTAGCCGAATTCAGCCCCAGCGCCGTTTTCAGTTCTTCGTCATCAAATGCCTGTTTCACCAGCGCCTGGCAAGCGTCGAAATCGCCGTCGATCGCCACGGTTTCAATGTTGCCGCCCAGCGTACAGAACAGTTTTTCCTGCAACGGACTGATTTTACCGCGCGGGTAGAGAATAACGACCCGCACATTTTCCAGGCCATAGAACGCGTGAGCCACCGCCGCGCCGGTATCACCTGACGTTGCGGTCAGAATCGTCACCGGTTTGTCGCCGCTGATATGCGTCAGCATTTGCGCCATAAAACGCCCGCCGAAGTCTTTAAAGGCCAGCGTCGGACCATGGAACAGCTCCAGGCAGCCGACATCGCTTTCTACCTGCGCTACCGGCGCCGGGAACGCAAACGCCGCGCGGACGCGCTCTTCCAGAATTTGCTGCGGTATTTCATCGCCAATAAATGCCGAGAGGATCTTTGCGCTACGGCTGACAAAGTCCTGGTTGAGCATCTCATCAATTTCCGTCAGGCTAAACTCCGGCAGTTCGTGCGGAAAAAAAAGTCCCTGCTGTTTGCCCAGTCCTTGCGTGACGGCCTGCGCAAAGCTGACCTGCTCATTATGGTCTTTCAGATTATAGAGTTTCATTGATTATCCCACTACTCGTGCGCCCGCCGTATCCAGCCGGCAAATATGGACGAAGCCTTCCTGATTTTGCAGATAATGTTTGCTCAGCCAGTCCGCGACGCGCTGCGCCGTCTCCGGTTTATCGCATAGCGCAAACAGCGTCGGCCCCGACCCGGAAATCCCGCTCGCCAGCGCGCCGATCTCCGACACCGCCTGTCGCGCCTGGCTAAAGCCCGGCAGTAAACGCGCGCGGTATGGTTCGGCAATAACATCTTTCATCAGCGCGGCGGCAAGCTGCGGCTGCCGCGAGTAACAGGCGTGAATAAAACCGGCCAGATGCCGTCCATGCGCAATGCAATCCTGACGGCGATACTGCGCAGGCAAAATGGCCCGTGCTTCTGCGGTGGAAACTTTAATGCCCGGATAAGCCAGTACCCATAGCCACTCATCAAAGCCCGGCACCTGCTGACTAATAATGCCGTTTTCTTCAATCATCAACTGCATACCGCCAAGAAAGCACGGCGCGACGTTATCGTAATGGATGCTGCCGGAGATACGGCCTTCCAGCTCGCCCATCAGCGCCAACAGACGCGTGTCGTTTAACGGTTTGCCGCAGTGCTCATTCATCGCGACCAGCGCGGCGACGACGGAACAGGCGCTGGACCCTAACCCGGAACCAATCGGCATATTTTTTTCCAGCGTCATCGCCACCGGGATGGTTTTCCCCAATGCCTGGCAAAAACGTTCCCAGCACTGATAAACAATATTTTCACGCGGCTCCGGCGGCAGTTTATCGGCAAATCGCCCCAGGTTATGCAGACGGAAATGGTCCGCTGCTTCAACGGATACCACATCGCCCAGCAACGTGCCGTCAACGGGTGTGACGGCCGCGCCCAACACGTCGAAACCGACGCTCATGTTCGCGCTGGAAGCCGGGGCATACACTTTCACCATGTTAAACTCCTAACTTCCATGAGAGGGTCCGTAACAGATCGGCAAACACGCCCGCCGCCGTCACATCATTGCCTGCGCCGTAGCCGCGCAGCACCAACGGCAAGGGCTGATAATAATGGCTGTAGAACGCCAGCGCGTTTTCACCGTTTTTCACTTTGAAGAGCGGATCGTTACCATCAACTTCGGCAATCTTCACGCGGCACACGCCATCCTCTTCGATATTGCCCACATAGCGCAATACCTTACCTTCATCACGAGCTTTCGCCACACGGGCGGCAAACGCGTCGTCAAGCTGCGGCAGATGCGCCATAAAGGCGGTCACATCGCCGGAGGCGTCAAACTCGTCCGGCAACACCGGTTCAATCACAATATCGGAAAGCTCCAGCTCGCGGCCCGTCTCGCGGGCGAGGATCAACAGTTTCCGCGCCACATCCATACCGGAAAGATCGTCGCGCGGATCGGGTTCGGTATAGCCCATCTCGCGCGCCAGGGCGGTCGCCTGTGAGAGACTCATCCCCTCTTCCAGTTTACCGAAAATAAAAGAGAGCGACCCGGAAAGAATGCCGGAAAATTTTTGCAGTTCATCACCGGCATTCAGCAGGTTTTGCAGGTTTTCGATTACCGGCAAACCGGCGCCGACGTTGGTGTCATACAAGAATTTTCGCCGTGATTGCGCGGCGGCGAAACGTAGCTGATGGTAGTAGTCCATCGACGAGGTGTTCGCTTTCTTGTTTGGCGTCACCACATGGAATCCTTCACGCAGGAAGTCGGCATACTGGTCGGCCACCGCCTGACTGGAGGTACAATCAACAATCACCGGATTGAGTAGATGATATTCTTTCACCAGGCGAATTAAGCGTCCCAGATTGAACGGCGCGTTCGCTTGCGCCAGTTCCGCCTGCCAGTTGTCCAGATTCAGGCCATGCACATTGGTTAGCAACGCCTTTGAGTTCGCCACGCCGCACACGCGTAGATCGATGTGCTTGTTCTTCAGCCAGGTTTGCTGACGTTTAAGCTGTTCCAGTAGCGCGCCGCCGACGCCGCCGACGCCAATGACAAACACTTCAATCACCTGATCGGTATTGAACAGCATCTGGTGCGTTACCCGCACGCCGGTGGTGGCATCGTCGTTATTCACCACCACAGAAATGGAACGCTCAGAAGATCCCTGAGCGATCGCCACGATATTGATATTGGCCCGCGCCAGCGCGGCGAAGAATTTCGCTGAAATGCCGCGTAGCGTGCGCATACCGTCGCCGACAACAGAGATAATCGCCAACCGCTCAGTAACCGCCAGCGGCTCCAGCAGCCCCTCTTTCAGCTCCAGATAGAACTCATCCTGCATCGCACGGCGGGCACGCGCGCAGTCACTCTGCGGCACACAGAAGCTGATGCTGTACTCAGAGGAGGACTGGGTAATGAGCACCACCGAGATCCCGGCGCGAGACATGGCGGCGAAAACACGCGCCGCCATCCCAATCATCCCTTTCATTCCCGGGCCGGAGACGCTAAACATCGCCATGTTGTTAAGGTTAGAGATCCCTTTAACCGGCAGATTATCATCGTCGCTGGACGCGCCGATCAGCGTTCCTGGCGCCTGCGGATTACCGGTATTTTTAATCAGACAGGGGATCTGGAACTGGGCGATAGGCGTTATGGTGCGAGGGTGAAGGACTTTGGCGCCGAAGTAAGAGAGTTCCATCGCTTCCTGGTAGGACATCGATTTCAGCAGTCTGGCGTCCGGCACCTGGCGCGGGTCACAGGTATACACGCCATCGACGTCAGTCCAGATTTCACAGCAGTCAGCGCGTAAACAGGCGGCCAGCACGGCGGCAGAGTAGTCAGAGCCATTACGCCCCAGCACCACCAGTTCACCCTTTTCATTACCGGCAGTAAAGCCCGCCATCAGGATCATGTGATCGGCCGGGATCTGGCTGGCGGCGATACGGCGAGTCGATTCCGCGATATCGACGGTAGATTCAAGGTAATGGCCCACCGCCAGCAGTTTTTCTACCGGATCGATCACCGTGACGCGATGTCCACGCGCCTCCAGAAGTCCCGCCATAATCGCGATCGACATTTTTTCGCCACGGCAAATCAGCGCGGCGTTGATGCTATCCGGGCACTGACCCAGCAGGCTGATACCATGCAAAACATGTTTGATCTGAGCGAATTCTTGTTCGACAACCATTTTCAACCGTGCAAGCGGGAATCCCGGCTGCGCGCTGGCAAGTCCTGCGAGCAGGTCAGAAAAAATACGTTCGGCATCGCTGATATTCGGCAAAGCATCCTGGCCGCCGATAGTTTTTTCAATCATCGCCACCAGATGGTTGGTAATTTTCGCGGGGGCGGAAAGTACGGTCGCTACCTGCCCTTGCCTGGCATTGCTTTCCAGAATATCGGCAACACGCAGAAAACGTTCTGCATTTGCCACTGATGTACCGCCGAACTTCAACACTCGCATGGTTGTTACCTCGTGATCTCTGGTCGAAAAAAAAGCCCGCACTGTTCAGGTGCGGGCTTTTTTCTGTGTTTCCTGTACGCGTCAGCCCGCACCGTTACCTGTGGTAATGGTGATGGTGGTAATGGTGGTGGTGCTGATGCGGTTCATGGATGTTGTGTACTCTGTCATTTTTATTTGTCTGTCTTGTATTCCTATATTGGTTAAAGTATCTGCCCGCCTAAGTCAATAAATTTTTAAATTGATCACATTCCGAAACTTGTTCATGTGCTGCTGGCGATATATTTATTTTCAACCAATTCCCCCTGTCATGATCTCTTGCAACCAGACGTAATCTCTTATTATTTTAAAAATTACAGCACGTTATTTTGTTAGTTTTTTTTCAATATCATGGATCAAACGGTGCAACATTACCGTATCTCGCTGTCCCAGCAGGCCGATTCGCTGTTGTAGCCAGTCGGTTAATTTGTGGTCATCGGCCGCCTCCAGAGTCGTTAGCAGGCGTAAAAGGCGCGCGCGTAACGCCTGTAATTGCGATTCATCAACAATATCAACGGATTCTGTGGTCTGTTGCATTAAACCTGCTAATTGATAGCAATACACCATGACCGCCTGCCCCAGATTGAGCGAAGGGTAATCCGCCGCCATCGGCACGCCGGTCAACACATCCGTCAGCGCCAGCTCGTCATTGGTCAAACCGGAATCCTCACGGCCAAAAACCAGCGCGGCATGACGCATCCAGCGTGATTTTTCCTGTAATAAGGGAACCAGTTCAGCGGGCGAAGCGTAGTAATGAAATTTTGCCCGGCTGCGGGCTGTCGTCGCGACGGTAAAATCCACATCGTGGAGCGCGTCGGCAAGGGTGCGAAAAACCTCAATATTATCAATAATATCTCCAGATCCATGTGCGACCCAACGGGTGGCGGGCTCCAGGTGCGCCTGGCTGTCGACAATACGCAGGTCAGTAAATCCCATGGTCTTCATAGCCCGGGCGGCTGCGCCGATATTTTCCGCTCTGGCGGGAGCGACAAGAACGATTGTTACACGCATTTCATTACTCTTTTTGACTAATTTACAGGAAATTAGCTGGCGTTTGTAAGCATATTACGCTTCGCAAATTTACAAAATTTTAACGGATATCACTGAAAAAGCATTTTTGATTTCGTAAAAGACGCTACACTATTGCGTATCTGTACTATTGCTGTTTATGTTAACAGAACATCGTTATCCTGCTGTTTATTTAGGATAATTTAATTTAAAATAGATCCTGTTCTTTGGATTCATCACATTTATTAGTTGGCTTACGTAACTAGTTGGAATATTGCAAATTTGTGATGAAAGCTAGCATTTAGCTACGATGATTTCATCAAACTGTTAACGTGCTACAATTGAACTTGATATATGTCAACGAAGCGTAGTTTTATTAGGTGTCCGGTACGTCTTAGCCTGTTATGTTGCTGTTAAAATGGTTAGGATGACAGCCGTTTTTGACACTGTCGGGTCCAGAGGGAAAGTACCCACGACCAAGCTAATGATGTTGTTGACGTTGATGGAAAGTGCATCAAGAACGCAATTACGTACTTTAGTCATGTTACGCCGATCATGTTAATTTGCGACATGCATCAGGCAGGTCAGGGACTTTTGTACTTCCTGTTTCGATTTAGTTGGCAATTTAGGTAGCAAACATGCAGACCCCGCACATTCTTATCGTTGAAGACGAGTTGGTAACACGCAACACGTTGAAAAGTATTTTCGAAGCGGAAGGCTATGATGTATTCGAAGCGACAGATGGCGCGGAAATGCATCAGATCCTCTCTGAATATGACATCAACCTGGTGATCATGGATATCAATCTGCCAGGGAAAAACGGTCTCCTGTTAGCGCGTGAACTGCGTGAACAGGCTAACGTTGCGCTGATGTTCCTGACGGGCCGCGATAACGAAGTCGACAAAATTCTCGGCCTCGAAATCGGCGCGGATGATTACATCACCAAACCGTTTAACCCACGCGAATTGACCATCCGTGCCCGCAACCTGCTGTCCCGTACCATGAACCTGGGTACCGTCAGCGAAGAGCGTCGTAGCGTTGAAAGCTACAAGTTCAACGGTTGGGAACTGGATATCAACAGTCGTTCACTGATCGGCCCGGACGGCGAGCAGTATAAACTACCGCGCAGCGAGTTCCGCGCGATGCTTCACTTCTGCGAAAACCCTGGCAAAATTCAGTCGCGCGCAGAGCTGTTGAAGAAAATGACCGGCCGCGAGCTGAAGCCGCATGACCGTACTGTTGACGTTACCATTCGTCGTATTCGTAAGCATTTCGAATCCACGCCGGATACGCCGGAAATCATCGCCACCATTCACGGCGAAGGTTATCGCTTCTGCGGCGACCTGCAGGATTAATTCGGCCCAGGCGCCAAACCGTAAAAACAGCCGGTAAGTTATTCTTACTGGCTGTTTCTTATGTCCCCCTTCCGCTAAGCGGCCTCGCTTTCCCTCCTGACCTGCCGTTATGACGTACTCTTTTACATAAAAATTGTCGTATAGCGCTGTTTATCTCAGCTTGCGAAAGTTAAGGTAGTTTGTGTATTTACATTAAAGAGTAATACACGGGATTTGTTAGTCCCCAAAAAATAAGGGGATGCTCACAGGACGTGAGGTTTCAAAGGATGAAAAAATCACCATTATGCTGCTACCTGTTTTGTGCAGCGATGTCAGCTTCATCAGCCGCGCTGGCTGCTACCGCGCCGGTCTCCGCAGGCGTTATTCATTTCAAAGGCCAGATTGTCGAATATGGTTGTAATCTTGCGCCTCACGATCGCAATATCGAGGTATCATGTTTGCGGAATAATATCCCCCATTTACAGACAGTCGCCACACCGTCTGGAAACGCTATTTCGTTGATGAATGGAATCGCCACGGTACGGCACGTGTCGTTAAAAGATCATCCGGAGATTCAAAGCCTGATCGTCCAGTACCGCTAACCGCTTATGACTCCCGCCGGGAGGAGTTCCGGCAGGCGGCGATTTCGCTCAGTAAAACGCCGCCCGCCTGCATTTTGTACTTTTCTCTCATTCGTATCCTACAACAGCGATGTTCATCGCTTCGCTATCCTGTACGCTCTACGCGCTCGTTAAGCACGGTACCTATGATAGCTGTCATAAAATGATTGCAAATAAAATCATCACATTTACTATGGTTAACCTTACAAACAGCGTTGTCGCTCATGCATTGATAAGGTGAATACATTGACTTAAATATTCTTGTTGGCTATTTTAATTTACTTAATTATAATTTTAAGTGAATATTAAATTTATCTTTACCTTTTAATAGTCAACCACTTTATCAGCCATAATAATGGGGAAGATATGAAGCAGTTAAACGGCGGGAATGTGTATCGTCCCACAGGGAAAGAAAAAAACCTGCAAGCCATTTTAAATATTCATCGGCACGTTATTCAAAACATCTCCCCTGTCACTATTACGGCCGGTAAAACACTGGATATCAAGATTGATAATCAATCCCACATCCTGTTAATCACTAAAGGCGCTATTAAAGTATGTCGGCGTATCGACAGCATTGTAATGGGCTGCGGTGTCTCACCAATGATTTTAGGCCTTGTAGATGCCTATGCTGACTTATACCAGTTAGAAGAGAATTCAGACGTCTTTTTTATCGCCGAAACCACCTGTGAATATTATCCTGTCCCAGTAAAAGATTTTGTGGAAATAGCCGATGAAAAGCATCTCTGGCGTGACATTTCGAACATCCTGATGTACCGCATTGCTTTCATGACTAACCGTGACAGAAACCTTATCGGGCAGGACGCCTATAGCCAGATAAAAGCGCTGTTACTTGAACTGTGGTCGTATCCTGAAAGCTCACGATTTGAGATCAACGCACAGAACTTCATACAGCAGAGAACCGGGCTTTCACGCAGCCGTATCATGCAGGTACTTTCAGAACTAAAAGCGGGGGACTATATAAAAATACTGCATGGAAGACTGTTAGAGCTTCGAAACCTGCCGGTTTCATTTTAAACGGACAAGCGTCGTATACTCTTAAAAATAAAGCAATATAGAGTTAAATAAATCCTCCAGGAAATAATAACTATTATCAAAAAAGAGATCTTGCTCTATAAATCCAGTCATCAACCATACTTCTTTAGTGGTATTTTATTAAACTTTGTTACCGAGTCCGAAACTGGACTGCCGTTCAATATTGCATCAGAATTTTCATTGAGTTCATAGTTGATATACGTAGAATAGCCGCCTGCTTATCTACAGAACAGAAAGAAGCGCATACAGAGTAAAATATAATATTTTATTTTATATAGCTATCTTTATTTTTCAGCGAATAGAATCAGGCAACAATTAATATGTTTAATAAGAAAATTATCATCCTGGCAATGTTAACTGCCGTAGCATCCACACCGGTATTTGCCCAGAACACGATTACGTTCAATGGCAAAATTTACGATCAGGCGTGTACGGTTCAGGTTAATGGCTCCACGGATACCACCATTGATTTAGGTAATTACAGCAAAGAACGCATCGCGGAAAAAGGCGCCACAACCGATTACGTGCCGTTTACCGTAAGCCTGGTTAGCTGCCCGGAAGCAGGGACTGGCGTACCAACCCAGGCCATGTTCCGCTTCCACGGCGCAACGGATGATTCCAACCCAACGTACTTCAAAAACGCGGACGAAGGATCGGAAACGGGCGCCGCGGGTGTCGGTATTTCTATTCAGAACGCCTCACATAGCGATGTGACAGATAACACGGATGATGCTGCAGTAAACCTGCCAACCGACGGCTCGAAAGCAGACTTTATCTATTACGCCGCCATGGCAAACGATGGTTCCGCAACCGTAACCGGTGGAGATGTTAGCACTCAGGTTACGTATACCGTTTCGTATCAGTAAGGCATTCTCATCCTGATGTGGACAGGCAGGATGCCAGTCCATAGCGTAAAACATCTTTACAGAGTAAAAAATGAAACACATAAAGAAATCCGTGTTGGTCGTATTACTGACAAGCCATGTTGCCCATGCCAGCATTGTTGTTGGCGGAACCCGACTGGTTTTCGACGGCAATAATGATGAGTCGTCAATCAATGTAGAGAATAAAGACAGCAAAGCGAATCTTGTTCAGTCATGGTTATCGGTTGCCGATCCCCAGGTCACAAATAAGCAGGCGTTTATTATCACCCCGCCTCTTTTTCGCCTTGATGCCGGGCAAAAGAACAGTATTCGGGTTATTCGCTCTGGCGCCCCCCTACCTGCAGATCGGGAATCTATGTACTGGCTCAATATTAAGGGTATTCCTTCTATTGATGATAATGCCTCCGCGAACCGCGTGGAAATCTCCATTAATACCCAAATAAAGCTTATATATCGACCGCCAGCATTAACAAAATCAACGCCTGATAGCCAGAGCCAACAATTAAAATGGCAGACGGCAGGTGATGTTATTACCGTAAATAACCCCACTCCCTATTATATGAACTTTGCCAGTGTGACGCTTAACAGCCATGAAGTGAAATCAGCGACCTTCGTTCCGCCAAAATCATCAGCGTCATTTAAATTGGGTTCTACTGCCGCCCCTCATGGCACGGTAACGTGGCGATTAATCAGCGATTATGGGATGAGTTTAGAGCCGCATTCCGGTTCATTCTAGCCATTAACGACTTCACTTTACTTTTACCCTTTCAGGACTTTTACTGTGCAATTCTCCAGAGTAGAGCCCCGTTCTCAATTAGCGTTATCGTTTCTCTTTATATGCTGTTCCATAAAACCAGCGTTAGCGCATGATCATTTTAATCCATTATCGTTGGAAAATGATGAACCGGGCGTGGAGAATGTCGATCTATCGGTTTTCGAAAAGGGGGGGCAGGCAGAAGGCACCTATAATGTTGATATTTATATTAATAACACCAGTGTTGAAACAAAAAATATTGCCTTTAAAAATAAAAAATCAGCAGATAATAAGCTCTCCCTACAGCCGTGTCTTAGCGTTGAACAACTCAAGCAGTGGGGCGTAAAAACAGAAAACTTCCCCGAGCTTAAAAATGACCCAAACGGGTGTACCGATCTTAGTCTGCTGGCTGGCGCTGTAGCAAAGTTTAATGTCATCGGTAACCGGCTGGATTTAGCGATCCCTCAAATCGCGTTGATCGCCGACCCGCGAGAATTCGTCCCTACCAGCGAATGGGATGAAGGCATTAATGCTTTTTTGCTGAACTACAGTTTTACCGGATCGCAGGATCACGATATTGATGAAAACCGGACGGAAAATAGCGAATACGCTAACCTGCGCCCTGGTATTAACATTGGCGCATGGCGTTTTCGTAACTACTCAACCTGGAATCATGATAGCGATGGGCAAAATAGCTGGGATTCTGCCTACACCTATGTTTCTCGCGATATCGAATTTTTAAAAGGACAGCTGATCGCCGGGGAAAATAACACGCCCGCAGACGTCTTTGACAGTATTTCATTTAAGGGCGTACAGATCTCTTCTGATGACGATATGTTGCCGGACAGTATGAAAGGGTTCGCCCCGGTCATTCGCGGGGTGGCCAAAAGCAGCGCGCAGGTAACCGTTGAACAAAACGGTTATACCATCTACAAAACTAACGTTCCGGCGGGTCCATTCGCCATCAACGATCTTTATCCAACCGGCGGTTCGGGCGACCTGTACGTCACCATCAAAGAATCCGATGGTTCTGAACAGCATTTCATTGTGCCCTACGCCAGCGTTCCGGTATTACAGCGTGAAGGCCACCTGAAATACGACCTGACGGTAGGCCGCACGCGTTCATCAGATACGCATTCCGCGCAACAGAACTTCGCTGAACTGACGGCCTTATACGGATTAGCAGGCGGCATAACCGCCTATGGCGGAATAGAGAGTACGCTGAGCAATGATGTTTATCATGCGGCGCTCATCGGGACAGGCTTAAACCTTGGCGATCTGGGCGCATTGTCTTTAGACGTCACCAACTCATGGTCAAAAATTAAAGCAGGCGATGTGGTTAGCGATACGCTTACCGGACAATCCTGGCGTATTCGTTACAGCAAAGATATTCAGTCAACAGGCACCAATTTCACTGTCGCCGGCTACCGTTATTCGACCAAAGATTACTACGCTCTTGAGGATGTGCTGGATACCTATAGCGATAATAGTCACTATGATCATGTACGTAATCGCACCGACCTGTCGTTATCGCAAGACATTATCTACGGTTCCATTTCACTCACTTTATATAATGAAGATTACTGGAATGACACTCATACCACATCATTAGGTATTGGCTATAACAACACATGGCATAACGTAAGCTATGGCATTAACTATTCTTATACGCTGAACGCCGATAATTCTCAGGATGAAGACGACGATACGGAAGACAGTAATGACCAGCAAATTTCAATCAATATTAGTATTCCGTTAGATGCCTTTATGCCGTCAACGTATGCCACCTACAATATGAACTCCGCGAAAGACGGCGATACCACGCATACTGTCGGTTTAAACGGAACAGCGCTGGCACAGAAAAATCTCTCATGGAGCGTTCAGGAAGGTTATTCCTCTCAAGAGAAAGCCACCAGCGGTAATGTGAGCGCAACCTATAACGGGACGTATGCGGATATTAACGGCGGATATAGCTACGATAATCATATGCGTCGCCTGAATTATGGCGTTCAGGGCGGCGTACTGTTACATCGAAATGGCCTGACACTATCCCAGCCAATGGACGACACCATCATATTGGTTAAAGCCCCTGGCGCAGCGGGTGTCCCCGTGAATAACGAAACGGGCGTGGACACCGATTTTCGGGGTTATGCCGTCGTACCTTATGCTTCGCCTTACCATCGTAATGAAGTCTCTTTAGATACGACTGGCATTAGAAAAAATATTGAGCTCATTGATACCAGTAAAACGCTGGTGCCTACCCGTGGCGCGGTGGTCAGGGCTGAATATAAAACCAATATTGGTTACAAGGCATTGATGGTATTAACCCGCATAAACAATCTGCCTGTTCCTTTTGGCGCGACCGTCTCGTCTTTAACAAAACCAGACAATCACAGCAGTTTTGTTGGTGATGCGGGGCAGGCCTGGTTAACCGGACTGGAAAAACAAGGGCGGTTATTAGTGAAGTGGGGACCAACAGCAGCAGACCGGTGTCAGGTCTCTTATCGTATACCGAGCTCCCCCTCCGCTTCTGGCGTAGAAATCTTACACGAGCAATGCCAGTGATTCTGGTGGGATAAAAGATGAATATGAACAGATTTGCTGCATTAGCCGCCCTGTTAACGTTCACGGGTCTGGCATTATGGTCGCCATCGATCAGCGCGGCATACAATACCGCAGATGCCGTAGACATTAACGTTACGGGATTAATTTATGCCGATCCGTGTACCGTGACGGTCCCCGACACGCTCTCTCTTGGACAATATGCCCGGGCGGATATCGCCGTGGCCGGCGGCAATACCGCCACCATTCCTTTCACCATAAAAATGACGAATTGCCCGGCAACGACCACAAAAGCCGCGATTTCATTTAACGGCGTACCTTATCCCGATCCAAATTATGCTTCTGCGATTTATGCAAACAGCGCGGCCAATCCGGCGCAGGATTTAGGATTACAGCTTTTTAACCTGGACGGTAAAAGTCTGGTCAATCTGGCCAACAACGTCACTTACACGGTGGATATCAACAGTAATACCCATGAAGCCAATTTGCCTGTCGCCGCAAGGATGTATACCCCGTATGGAAAAGTCACGGCAGGGGATTTCACGTCCGTTGTGACGATCACTATCGCATGGCAATAACATCTTTCTATTTCACCTGGTATAAAAGCAGGAATTTTTCATGAGAAGGTTATATCTGGCGCTTATTCTGCTGTTCGCGTATTCCGGTCATGGTTACGCCTCCTGTAAACGTTCCGGAAATGAAGGCGCGATCACTATCACCCCGCCGTCGCAGCTTGTGGTGGATAGCCACGCCTATACCGCAGGCGAAGTGTTGTGGCAATCGGGCTGGGTTTCCACCTCCGAAGTCACAATGGATGGCTGTAGTCGCGATTATAAGGTCGGTTTTTTATATGAACCCGGTAGCGCGCAGTCAAATGCATCAGCGACAATCAATGCGAATGACGGGAACAACACGCCGGTATTTAGCACCGGGATTTCCGGCGTGGGCATTGCGATTAAAACCCAAACGAATGCTGGCCCTTACGATAATGTCATGCCAATCGATAATACCTACCATAATGGCGATGGCAATAAAACACACCATGCGATGGCTCCCGCCTACAATGTTGAACTGGTCGCCTTAGGCGGTCCGATCACCTCCGGTACCGCGACATTCCAAAGCCCACTGGCGCGCGTATCTTTTCGCGATAGCGCAACGGAAGACTCCGGCGGCGATATCCTGACCCATCTGTATTTGGGGAATACGCAATTGATTATGAAAGCGATGGGATGTCGGGTAGAAACACCTGCCATCACCGTGGATTTAGGCAGCGTCAATTTAGGCAGTTTCGCTAACAGTCAAACCGCGGGCACAGGCGAGCAGGATATCCTATTGACCTGCGAACAAGGCACCGCTATTTCCGCATCGTTAAGCGCCCAACCGGCCAGCGGAAATAACCCTGATAATTCAGTCATCCAGTTGAGCAATGCGAGCGCGCCAACCAGCGCAACCGGCGTTGGCGTACAGTTGGGTATTCAGGCGCCGGACGCCGGTTTCTTTACCGACAGTTTGCCAATCAATCAAAAAATTGATCTCTTTACTCACACGATTACCACCAATGCCGATGGCAGCCAGACGGTTAACGGCGGAACCATGAATATGTCCACCACCCTGAAAATTAGCGCGCGCTACTATAAAACCGCCGCCACGGTAACAGCCGGGCAAGCGAATGCCACGGCAACATTAAACCTGACCTATAACTAACGGCATCACATTTTCTGGCGCTGCGCGGGAAAACGTTAACGCGCGCGCCCGTAAAATTTATTTCCACAAACGTAATTCGTCATCTTTTACTGGCGGTAATGACTTACGTTGCTGACAAGAGAGCGAATACCAGTCCAGATGGCGCGTCAGGAACATCACGCCGCCAAGCGCCAGTAGCAGAACGCCGGTCCCCAGAAGCAACGAGCTATCTTCCGAACGCAGCAATCCCCACATCACGCCATCCAGCGCCAATAACGCTAACGTAAACAGTACGCTATTGCGCCATCCTTTCAGCACCGCCTGCAAATAAACGCTATTCATCAACGCGCCCACCAGGCTTGCGGCGATCCAGGCTGGCGTGAAACCGATATGTTCCGACAGTGCCAGCAACAGCAGGTAGAACATCACCAGCGATAACCCCACCAGCAGATACTGCATCGGGTGTAACCGCTGCCCCGTCAGGGTTTCGAAGACAAAGAAAGCCATAAACGTTAGCGTAATCAACAAAATGGCATATTTCGTCGCTCTGTCCGTCAGTTGATACTGATCGGCTGGCGTCGATACAGCGACGCTAAACGCCGGTAAGTTGTCCCAATCCACCTTTTGCGCATCAGCAAACTGTTCGCCGAGATTCGTGGCAAACCGGCTGGTTTGCCACTGGGCCTGAAATCCTGAACCGCTGATTTCGCGTTTACCGGGAAGAAAATCCCCCACAAAATTTGGGTGCGGCCAGTTACTGGTCAGGGTCATTTCACTGCTACGCCCGACGGGAACCAGTGAAAAGCTGCCGGTTCCGCTTAAATTTAACGACATCGCCAACGTCAGGTTGCGCGTCGCCCACTGACTGTCCGGCAGCGGGATATGAATGCCCTCTCTACTTTCCGGTAAGCCGGTCCCCGGTTCTACAGTGAGCGTTTCACCATTCACCTGCGGCGCTTTTACTGCGCTGATACCGCGCGCATCGCCGACGCCCACGACGATAAAGGGCTTTCCAAGGGTAATGTTCGGTCTGTTCAGCTCATGCAGACGGGCCACATCAAACTCCGCCTTTATCGCCATATCGGTATGCCACACCTGCCCCTGATAAATACCTATTTTTCGCGCTTCAACGTTTTGATTGCCTTCGACCAATAGCGACTCCGGCAGCCAAAAATAGAGATAGCTGCGCTTATACTGGACCTCTTTCTCCTCTTCCAGCACGGTATAAAGCTCTGTCACCGGAATCGCCACCAGCGGGCCGACAACCTTTTGTGGGCCGCTGGTACTCTGACGAATAGCATTCTCCACATGGCTTCGATAATCAGCACGCTCCACGATGGTGTGCCGTACCATCATCAGGGGAATTAACAGCAGGATCATGGCGCCGCCTAACGTAATCATTTTCCACAACAGGGGGGATTTCAACATAGCGTTCTCCTTTGCAATGCCAGCAGTGTAAGAACGCGATGTGGGGAGAATTTGAAGTTATGTGAAGTGACGGTGAAGTGTCAACGAGGCCAGCACGCCGCCTTCGGGACGGTTGCACAACGTCACCTCACCGTTGAGGAGCCGCGCCGCCTCGCTGACAAACGCCAGCCCAAGCCCGCTGCTTTTACGCCCGTTTTCACGGGGCAACGAATAGAATCGGTCGAAAATGCGCGGCAGCGCAAAATCAGGAATACCACAGCCGGAATCCGTCACCTGCAGGATCGCTTTCTCCCCCATCGGCTGAGCGCTTAATGTGATAACGCCATTTTCAGGCGTAAAGTCGATGGCATTGTCCAACACATTGCCCAACGCCTGCGCCAGAAGCTCCGCGTCGGCGACGACAACCAGCGAGGAAGGCCGTAGAGTAAGCGTGATCTTTTTTGCCGCCAACTGAATACTGCGCGCCTCGCTAAGCTGCGTAAATAGCTCATCAACAGCAACCGGCGCGAGAGGGATATCCTGTCGGTTTTCCAGCCGCGCCTGGCGCAGCAGGGTTTCTACCAGCGCCTGCATTCGCGTATTTTGCGCCAGTATATTCTCTGTAAAGCGGGTAACCACATCCGCGGGCGGTCCTTCACGCAGAATCTCCGCCGCGCCGCGTATCGCCGCCAGCGGACTTTTCAGCTCATGAGTCAACGCATACACATACTGCTCAATCTCATTCTTGCCTTCCAGCTTAATGCGCATACTCTCCAGCGCCTGCGCCAGTTTACGCAGCTCGCTGCTGCCTAATGCAGGTAACGCAAGCGGGCGGTTTTCGGTGACGGAATCCGCATAGCGCGTCAACCGGGCGATGGAGCGGTTAATCCACCAGACCATCCCCGCGCCAATCGCCAGCGCAATTCCCAGTAAAACGGCGCTGGCCCACAGAATGCGCCGTTCGCTGCGCTTAATCACCGGCGCCATTGCCGCATTCGGTTTGCCGACAGTCAGGACGCCGATAATCCGTCCATCGCTGATTATCGGCGCGGCTACGTACATCACGGTGCTATTGGGATCGGCAGAATCTTTTGCCGTGCTGCGGGTGCCATACTGTCCGCGCAGGTAAGCCAGACGTCATTCCAGCGAGAATAATCCTGTCCCACCGCTTTGTTTTCCGAATCAAACAACACCTTCCCCTGCGCATCCGTCATATAGACATGGTATTCATTGCGCACTTTGACGATCCCGCTGATATTGGCGCGAAACGGGCGATGTTGCAGTTGGGCGAATGCCTTCGCCAGCTGGCCGTCAGTCGGGTTGCCGGAAAGGAGATCGTCGCCGGCCAGCGCCGCCAGCAGCGTCGCGGTGTCAATCAGCGTCCCTTCCGTCGCGCGGCGGACGCCCGGCTTTATCTCCTGAACGAAGATAGACAGCACAAACACGGCGGCGACGGCGACAATAAGAAAGTAGCCCAGCAGCAAACGCATTCCGATGCGCATCAGACGCTCCTCAGGCTGTATCCCATCCCACGATGCGTGTTAATTGGCGAGAGATCCGGGTTGATCGCGCGTAGCTTAGCGCGCAGGGTTTTGATGTGTGTATCGATCGTCCGATCGAAGGTCTCCTGGGCATCAGACCAGACAATATCCATCAATTGCTGGCGCGAGTACACGCGCTCCGGCGACAACAGCAGGGTTTTAAGGAGCAGAAATTCATAACGCGTCAGCGAGAGCGGCGTACCAAACCAGGCGATCTGCGCCGCCGGTTCATTGAGTTCAAAATGTCCGGTACGCACCACCGGCGACGGCGCAGCAAACTTTTTCACCCGGCGCAGCAGCGTGCGCACGCGGGCGCTCACTTCGCGCGGCGAGAACGGCTTGGCGACATAATCATCTGCGCCGATCTCCAGACCAAGCAATCGATCCACTTCATCGCTACGGGCAGTCAGGAAAAGAATCGGCAGCGCAGGATGGCGTTCCAGCAACTGCCGACACAGCTCAAAGCCGCTGATATCCGGTAGTCCCACATCGAGAATCACCGCATCCGGCCGTTGCTGACGCGCTTTTTCCAGCGCGGGCAGCCCGCGAGCGAATAGCTCAACGGTAAACCCTTCCAGTTGCAGGGTGTAGATGAGCGTATCGGCGATTCCCTGTTCATCCTCGACTAACCAGACCTGCGGTTGCTGCATACTCTTTCCCTGTTATTGTCGCCACGGCATGACCGGCACTGCGCTGATGGCGTTCTTCGGCGACCCGTCGACTACTTTGTCGGAGTAGGCCAGATACGCCAGCGTGTTGCGTTTCTCATCATAGAAACGCACGACCTGCAATGACTTAAATATCAATGAGGTGCGTTTTTTGAAAACCACCTCTCCCTGCGCCTTGCCGTTCTTAATTTTGTCGCTCAGTTCAATAGGCCCGACCTGCTGACAAGAGATGGCGGCGTCAGACGTATCTTCCGCCAGCCCCAATCCGCCTTTTATGCCGCCCGTTTTCGCCCGGCTAACATAGCACGTCACGTTTTTGACATCAGGATCGTCAAAAGCTTCCACCACGATTTTATGGTCAGGACCGAACATTTTAAATACCGTATCGACTGAACCAATTTGTTCCGCGCGGGCGCTCTGCCCCAGCAGCAACAAAATTGAGAAAAGTACTAAGCTCTTGTATTTCATATTGTTACCATTCATAAAAGTTACATTGCGTAATTATTAGACATTCTAAAATAAAATGGTTATAGATCACAGGATTAGAATAATTACCTGTCACGTTGCTTAAAAAAAGCATTTAAGCTCAAAAAAAACACTGAATGCTAAAAGAACAAAAAATGCTATTATCCTCTTACCTGATATCGGGTGCTCGTTGTTGAAAGGATGGGGATATTTTATGGATCAGGCTGGCATAATTCGCGACCTGTTAATCTGGCTGGAAGGTCATCTGGATCAGCCGCTGTCACTTGACAATGTGGCGGCAAAAGCAGGCTATTCCAAGTGGCACCTGCAGAGAATGTTTAAGGACGTGACGGGCCACGCCATTGGCGCTTACATCCGCGCCCGTCGTTTATCGAAATCAGCAGTAGCGCTGCGTTTGACCGCGCGTCCAATTCTGGATATTGCTCTTCAGTACCGCTTCGATTCTCAGCAAACCTTTACGCGCGCCTTTAAGAAACAGTTTTCCCAGACGCCAGCGCTGTATCGTCGCTCCTCGGAATGGAGCGCCTTTGGCATTCGCCCGCCATTACGGCTGGGCGAGTTTACCGTGCCGGAACATCAGTTCGTTACGCTGGAAGATACGCCGCTCCTTGGCGTCACGCAGAGCTATTCCTGCTCGCTGGAACAGATTTCCGACTTCCGCCACGAAATGCGCGTGCAATTCTGGCATGATTTCCTCGGTCATTCGCCAACTATTCCGCCAGTGCTTTATGGGCTTAATGAAACGCGCCCCAGCATGGAGAAAGACGATGAGCAGGAAGTATTCTATACCACCGCACTGCCGCAAGAGCAGGCCGATGGCTATGTTCAGTCGGCGCATCCTGTGCTGTTGCAGGGCGGTGAATACGTCATGTTCACCTATGAAGGGTTAGGAACCGGCGTGCAGGATTTTATCCTGACCGTTTACGGCACCTGTATGCCAATGCTGAATCTGACCCGTCGTAAAGGACAGGATATAGAGCGATACTACCCGTCAGAAGATACCAAAACCGGCGATCGCCCTATCAACCTGCGCTGCGAATTTCTGATCCCGATTCGCCGTTAACGCTGTAGCTCATCCAATGCAGGGGCGTCCAGATGCGAAACGTCCCCTGCGGTTTCTACCACCCACCCAGACGCCAGCCACTGACTTTCCTGGTAATCGATGCGGGAAATAGAGCAGTTGCGCAAACGTAACCGGCGTTCCGCCCAGGCGGGTAGTCCCAGTATAGTACTGACCAGACAGCCCAACGCGATACCGTGACTGACCAATAAAGGTCGGCTGCCCTGCGGTAGCTCCAGACAGGACGCCAGCGCGGCATGAACGCGATCGCTCAACTCCTGCATCGATTCCCCGCCGGGAATGCGGCCATCCTGCGTGCCGTTGACCAGCTGACGACGCCAGCCCTCTTCTTCTTCCGTCAGCGAATCGATCTGGCGCTTTTCCAGCACGCCCATATCCAGCTCGCGCAGGCGGGAGTCAAAGGTGATATCACACCCGCACGCCTGGGCGATAATCTCCGCCGTGCGTTTTGTGCGGCCTAAATCGCTGCTGATGATATGGGTGATGCCGAGGCTACGGGCGCGTTCTCCTACCTGCATGGCCTGCTGCTCGCCTTTTGCTGTCAGGGGACTGTCCGATTGGCCCTGAATACGTCGCTCGGCGTTCCACTGCGTTTCACCGTGGCGAACAAGGTATACCTGTAACATGTTTTTTTTCCGTTATACTGCGATAAATTTTTAAAACTGAGCTTAATTATGCACCAGGTTATCTCTGCGACCACCAATCCTGCCAAAATTCAGGCAATTCTACAGGCATTTGAAGAGATTTTCGGCGAAGGATCGTGCCATATTACGCCCGTCGCCGTCGAGAGCGGCGTACCGGAGCAGCCCTTCGGAAGCGAGGAAACGCGTGCTGGCGCACGAAATCGCGTGGATAATGCGCGACGCCTGCATCCACAAGCTGATTTCTGGGTAGCCATTGAAGCCGGAATTGACGATGACGCCACCTTCAGTTGGGTGGTGATTGATAACGGCGTTCAGCGCGGTGAAGCGCGATCGGCCACGCTGCCGCTGCCCGCCGTCATTCTCGACAGAGTCCGCCAGGGAGAAGCGCTTGGCCCGGTGATGTCCCACTATACCGGTATTGACGAGATTGGTCGCAAAGAGGGCGCCATTGGCGTATTTACCGCCGGAAAATTAACGCGCTCCAGCGTTTACTACCAGGCGGTGATTCTGGCGTTAAGCCCGTTTCATAACGCGGTGTATCGATAATTATTTGCGCTATGTTGTAGGCCTGATAAGCACAACGCCATCAGGCATTTCGCGGCGATGTTGCCGGATGGCCGCTTCGCCTTATCCGGCCTACGAGCAAATCAGGCGCTTTTCAGCAGTACGTTCTCAAGCCAATGACGCAGTTCAACCGGCGCGGATTTCAGGCTGTTTGACCCGCGCGTGATGGTGGCGATGCCCGCCCCCAGCTCGGTTTTCAACTCGCGCTGGCTCATTTCGCCACGCAGCAACTCCTCAATAATGCGCACGCGCGTTCCCAGCGCTTCACGCTCGTCCGGCGTAAGCATCAGTTGTAATAAAGGCAGATGCAGATCCTCTGCATATGCCTGACGGAGTAACTCCACAAAACGAAGCCACTCCTGATTACGTTGTTCGGCGATAGCCGATGAATAAGGGGAATGCTGGGTCATGTTATACCGCCGTTTGTACTGTTACACGAGTACAAATGATAACATAACCCGTCTGCATTAATACCGTCGCTGCCACTCAGAGTCGCTCATTAAGGCCTCTTTCTGCCCCATAAAGTGGCGATAGTAAGCGTCATAGGCCAGAACGTTTTTCACGTAGCCGCGCGTTTCCGAAAAGGGAATGCTTTCGACAAACGCTACAGCATCGATACGCCCGGCGCTATTGCCAAGCCAGGTGCGCACGCGCCCCGGCCCGGCGTTATACGCCGCCGAGGCGAAAATACGGTTATTACCAAACTGCTGATAGACATACTGCAAATAGCTGGTGCCAATGTTGATGTTGGTCTCCGGCTCCAGCAGTTGGCCGGGGCCACGGTAGTCCGGAATCGAAAACATTTTCACCGTATGGGTGGCCGTTCCCGGCATAATCTGCATTAAGCCGCTGGCCCCTACCGGCGATTTTACTTTCGGGTTCCAGGCGCTCTCCTGGCGGGCAATCGCCATGGCATAGCTTTGTGAGATATCTTTTCCGCGGGTATAGCGGGTAAAAAGATCGTTATACGCCAGCGGAAAACGCTCCTCCAGATGATCCCACAGTTTTCCGGCGATCGTCGCCTGTACGCTCAGATCCCACCAGTGCTGGTTAAACGCATAGCGCGCCAGCTGCGCCTGTTCAGATTTACTACGGCTTTTTACCAGATTCGCCCATTCGCTGCGCGCCGTGTTATCCAGGTTCCAGTACATCAGCTCCCGTACACGCGCCATCTCCGGCCCCTGCGTCAACGCGCTGTTTACGTTGGCGGGCGCTTTATCGATTTTAAGCGTGTACTCTTCGCCTAAACGCTGCGCCGCGACCATCGGATAAAAACCGCGCTTCTGCATTAAAGCATGAAGGATCTCTTTCGCTTCGGCGTCACGACCGCGCTCCAGCAATAAATCCGCCTGCCAGTAACGCCACTCGTCTTTCTCTTTCGCCTCCATTGGCAGTCGGGCAAGCCAGGTATTGAGACCGCGACGATCGCCCATCCCCAGCGCCATACGCACGCGCCGCTCGATAAGCGACGTCGATTGCGAGCGCATAATCGCGTCATCGCGCCATTTCGCCTGCGCATCGGTCACATCGTTGCCCATCAGTCGCCAGGCAACGATATCGCGCAGCGCCTGCGTTTGTTCCTCATTAAGTTTCTGCGCCTGTACCAGCGAGGGGATCATCAGACGCGCATTTTCCGCGTCCTGGCGGGCGACGCTGGCAAACGCGACTTCCGCCATCTGGCGGGTAAAATCGGTGGCGCCAGTGGTGCGTGCGAAGGTCAACACGTTATTAGGGTCATTAGCGAGGGTAATGATCGCTGAGGCGATCGTTTGATATTCCGCCGGCATCTGTCCGGCCAGCACCGTAACCAAACCCGTATTCCCGGCTTTCATCGCCAGCCGAATACGTTCCAGGTACGCCAGCGGGTCTTGCTTGCCGGAGGCCCGCCAAACGCTGAACAGTTTATCGCAGGCATTCGGCTGACTTTTGCCGGTCAGCCAAAGGTCTTTCGCGCCCTGCCAGGCCGCTTCCGTTTGCCCGGTACTCCATTTCGCGTAGTAATAGTTACATTGCGCTTCCGTGGTGCCGGGTTTCTCCGGGCTAAACGCCAGCAAGCCGCGCCAGTCTTCACGACGCGCCAGCTCATTGACGAAGCGTGATTGCAGCGTACGCGCAGGCGGAAGCGTAGGATTGGCGCGCACAAACTGCGTGACAGCAATCGCCGGTTGGTTCATCAAATCGTCGGTGATCTTACGGTATTCCAGATACGGGTAGAGCGGATAATCTTTCAGACCCGGCATCATCTGCTCTACCACATCCATCTGGCGGTTGTCCCAGGCCTGCTTAATCTGCGCATAGCGGTTACGCTGCTCTTCCAGTGAGTCGGCCCGCGCGAGGTGACAAAAGGTCAGCAGGCATACGCTGGCGGCGACGAGACGCCAGACAAATGGTTTGGCTCTATCCACAAGCACTTCCTCAATTGTTATCTAATGCAGCATCATGCCGCGTAATGAATTTATGCTAACCAGTCATAGCCATTTGCGCCACGTTACGGACACTTTTTTACTTTTATTGCGAGTGCGATCTGCTGGCTGGGCTTAGGCAGGGAAAAAGGCTACACTTCGCCTTTGAAATCTATTCACCATCACGATAAACATAGAGGCGAAGTCCAACGTGGCTCAATTCGTTTATACCATGCATCGTGTCGGCAAAGTGGTTCCGCCGAAACGTCATATTCTGAAAAACATCTCGCTGAGCTTCTTCCCTGGCGCCAAAATCGGCGTGCTGGGCCTTAACGGCGCCGGTAAGTCTACCCTGCTGCGCATCATGGCGGGTCTCGATAAAGATATCGAGGGCGAAGCGCGCCCGCAGCCCGGCATTAAGATTGGCTACCTGCCGCAGGAACCTCAGCTAAACCCGGAACACACGGTACGCGAGTCGATTGAAGAGGCCGTTTCGGAAGTGGTTAACGCCCTCAAACGTCTGGATGAAGTGTACGCGCTGTATGCCGATCCGGATGCCGACTTCGACAAGCTGGCTGCAGAGCAGGGCCGGCTTGAAGAGATTATCCAGGCGCACGACGGTCATAACCTGAACGTGCAGCTTGAGCGCGCTGCTGACGCCCTGCGTCTGCCGGACTGGGATGCCAAAGTCGAAAAACTGTCCGGCGGCGAGCGCCGCCGCGTGGCGCTGTGCCGTCTGTTGCTGGAAAAGCCGGATATGCTGCTGCTCGACGAACCCACCAACCACCTGGATGCCGAATCTGTTGCGTGGCTGGAACGTTTCCTGCACGACTTCGAAGGCACCGTCGTGGCGATTACCCATGACCGTTACTTCCTCGATAACGTCGCCGGTTGGATTCTGGAACTTGACCGCGGCGAAGGTATTCCGTGGGAAGGCAACTACTCCTCCTGGCTGGAGCAGAAAGATCAGCGTCTGGCGCAGGAAGCGTCTGCCGAAGCGGCGCGCCGTAAATCCATTGAGAAAGAGCTGGAGTGGGTGCGTCAGGGCGCGAAAGGCCGTCAATCGAAAGGTAAGGCGCGTCTGGCTCGCTTTGAAGAACTGAACAGCGTTGAGTATCAGAAACGTAACGAAACCAACGAACTGTTTATTCCACCAGGACCGCGTCTGGGCGACAAAGTCATTGAAGTCAGCAACCTGCGTAAATCCTACGGCGACCGCGTACTGATCGATGACCTGAGCTTCTCGGTACCGAAAGGCGCTATCGTCGGGATCATCGGGCCAAACGGCGCGGGTAAATCGACCCTGTTCCGCATGATGTCCGGTCAGGAGCAGCCTGATAGCGGCACCATTACGCTGGGTGAAACCGTCAAGCTGGCCTCGGTCGATCAGTTCCGCGACGCGATGGACAACAGCAAAACCGTCTGGGAAGAAGTGTCCGGCGGGCTGGATATCATGAAGATCGGCAATACCGAAATGCCAAGCCGCGCCTATGTAGGCCGCTTCAACTTCAAAGGCGTCGATCAGGGCAAACGCGTTGGCGAACTGTCCGGCGGTGAGCGCGGTCGTTTGCACCTGGCGAAACTGCTGCAGGTGGGCGGCAACGTCCTGCTGCTCGACGAACCGACGAACGACCTGGATATCGAAACCCTGCGCGCGCTGGAAAACGCCCTGCTGGAGTTCCCTGGCTGCGCGATGGTTATCTCGCACGACCGTTGGTTCCTTGACCGTATCGCCACCCACATTCTGGATTATCAGGATGAAGGTAAGGTGGAATTCTTCGAAGGTAACTTTACCGAATACGAAGAGTACAAGAAACGCACGCTGGGCGCCGAGGCGCTGGAGCCGAAGCGTATCAAGTACAAGCGTATTGCCAAATAAATGTCTGAATGCCGGGTGGCGCTTGCGCTTACCCGGCCTACAAACCCAGCGATTCCAATACGTTGTGAAACTGTAGGCCTGATAAGACGCGGTAAGCGTCGCATCAGGCATTGGTTCTTATCCCTGCTCGCCCATCATCTCTTTCACCAGTTCCACACAGCGCAAAAAGCGGCCATCGTAGTCAGCCTCTTTAACGTGAACGAACTCAATGTTGTTCTCTTTCAGCATCTCGACCAACAGGCTCTGGAACGCTTTGCGATCCACTGAACTGCCCAGGCTTCGCAGTCCGTCAGCTACCCACGGCGTATTATTCTCCAGCAAAATCACCAGGTCGAAGCGATACTCGTCGATCAGCGCCTGGACAAAGGGATGCTCGCGCCCTTCGTATTTTTTGCAAAATGCCTGGGTGGTGACGAAATCGGTATCGATAAACGCCACTTTATTCGCATATTTTACTGCGAAATCAATATATTGCGCATGACCCAGCGCGATTTTATCGTAGTCGGAATACTGTAACGCCATCTCATCGCCGCCCAGATGCGAAAAGACATAGTCGCGGCCATATTCCCAGGCGCTGGTGGTATTAAAAATATTGGCGAGCTTATTGACCAGCGTAGACTTGCCGCTTGATTCCCCGCCCAGAATCGCGACGGTACGCACGAAAAACGGCTTCACTTCGGTAGGAATATATTCCCAGTAACGAAACGGATTTTCGCGGATTTGCGCCCCGCTGATATTCATAAACGTGCGTTCAGGATCGACCAGCACCGTCTCAATCCCTAAATGCTCAAGGTACTGCGGCGCATCAGCCTCTTCGGAAGTGTAGATCCAGCTCGGCTGTATTCCCTTCTCTGCCATAAACGCTTTAATGCCGTTGCTCCAGACGTCCCAGCCATGCGGATAAGGCTCCATCCCCTCTTCATTAAAGGCGTGGATGCGAATATTTTTTTGGTATTTGAAGGTTTGCAGCAACCAGCGCAGGCGATCCGACACGGTGGGCTGCTGCGACATGGCGCTATCCTCAAACAGCCCGCGGTCGCGCGTATCGTCATATCCCATAATGATATGCAACTCATCCACCTGGCTACAGGCGCGCTGGATCAAGTAGATGTGTCCGGTATGCAATGGATAAAATTTACCGAACACCACGCCAATGTTTTTCTGTCGGCGGGGAAACTCCAGCCCGAGAAAACGGTGTAGCGCCTCCAGTTTTTGCGCGCTGGGGCTTTTGATTTTGGCGTTAAGTAACTGACTCAGATACCCCTTGGTCATACCGCTGGCGTCAGCCACCTGTTGCAGAGTGCAACCTTGCTGCTTAATCGCGGTTTTGAGATAGTCGAACGATGACACAAGAGCCTCCTGCTGGAAAAATCGCATAACACTGCCTGACGGCGCTTCGCTTATCAGGCCTACAACATCAATCCGTATCAATCCGTAGGCCGGATAAGACGCATTGCATCGCCATCCGGCAAATTATACAACATCACTACATACAGAGAATTATAAGTCGTCAAACACGCTTAACGCATCTGCGAGCTTTTTAACACCGAACACCTGCATTCCTTCCGGCGGCTTTTTCGGTACGTTGGCGGCAGGCACAATCGCCCGACGAAAGCCGTGTTTCGCCGCCTCGGAAATACGCTCCTGCCCGCTCGGCACCGGACGAATCTCGCCTGCCAGCCCCACTTCGCCAAACACCACCAGATCCTGCGGCAACGGCCTGTCACGCAGGCTGGAGACCATCGCCAGCAGTAAAGCCAGATCCGCGCTGGTTTCGGTGACTTTCACGCCGCCGACCACGTTAACGAAGACGTCCTGATCCGACATTTGCAGACCGCCGTGTCGGTGTAGCACCGCCAGCAGGATTGCCAGACGGTTTTGTTCCAGACCGACCGCCACGCGTCTGGGGTTCGCCATCATCGAGTGATCGACCAGCGCCTGAATCTCCACCAGCAACGGTCGCGTGCCTTCCCAGACGACCATCACTGAACTGCCGGAAGTGACCTCATCGCCACGGCTTAAAAAGATGGCGGACGGATTGCTCACTTCGCGCAACCCCTGTTCGGTCATGGCGAAGACGCCCAGCTCATTGACTGCGCCAAAGCGGTTTTTGTGGCTGCGCAGCGTGCGGAAACGAGAATCAGCGTCGCCGTCGAGCAATACTGAGCAATCGATACAGTGTTCCAGCACTTTCGGCCCCGCCAGCGACCCGTCTTTGGTGACGTGGCCGACCATCACGATCGCCACGCCGCGCGTTTTGGCGAAGCGCGTCAGGTAGGCTGCCGTTTCGCGGACCTGGGCGACGCTGCCTGGCGACGACTGGATGTCCGCCATATGCATCACCTGTATGGAGTCGATCACCATCAGTTTCGGCTGTTCTTCTTCCGCAATCAGGCAGATCTGCTCGATGCTGGTTTCGGAGAGCATATTCAGATTAGCGGTCGGCAGGCCGAGACGGTGCGCACGCATCGCCACCTGCTGTAGCGACTCTTCGCCGGTGACGTACAGCGTTTTCATCTGCTCGGCGAGCTTGCACAGCGTTTGTAGCAGCAACGTTGATTTGCCCGCGCCGGGGTTACCGCCAATCAAAATGGCGCTGCCGGGTACCACCCCGCCGCCCAGCACGCGGTCAAACTCTTTAAAACCGGTAGAAAAGCGCGGCAGTTCCTCAAGACTGATGTCAGACAGTTTCTGCACTTTTGATACGCCCGCACTGCCGGCGTATCCGCTCAGACGTTCGTTACGCGCCACCGTCGGCGACGCGGCAAGGCGCACCTCAGTAATGGTGTTCCAGGCCTGGCAGGCGCTGCACTGCCCCTGCCAGCGTGGGTAATCGGCACCACATTCATTACAAACAAAGGCGCGTTTTGGAGCTTTTGCCACGTTTTACCTCTTTCGTTAACGCTGTTGCCGGATGGCGCTGGCGCTTATCCGGCCTACGGTCGCCTTGCCATTGGGCAGGTTAATCATTTCTGGTTCATGCTGCCGGAGAGAATGCAAAACACGCCCATCAGGTCAGCGTGGCGGATCGTAATCTCCGTCTTTTCGTTTACTTTTGGCTTGGCATGGAAGGCAATACCTAACCCTGCCGCTTTGATCATTGGCAGATCGTTAGCGCCGTCGCCAATCGCCACCGTCTGCGCCAGCGGGATGTCATGCTCTTGCGCCAGACGAAGCAAGGTATTGGCTTTATACTCAGCATCCACAATATCGCCGATAACGTGACCGGTAAATTTACCGTCCATGATCTCCAGCTCATTGGCGACCGCCGCCGTCAGGCGTAGCTGGTCACGCAGATAGTCGGCGAAGAAAGTGAAGCCGCCGGAGGCGATAGCGATTTTCCAGCCAAGCGCTTCCAGTTTTAGCACCAACTGCGTTAATCCTGGCATTAGCGGCAGATTCCCGCGCACCTGGCGCAAAATATCGGCATCCGCGCCTTTCAGCGTCGCCACGCGGCTGCGCAGGCTGGCGGTAAAATCAAGCTCGCCGCGCATCGCGCGCTCCGTCACTTCAGCCACCTTCTCACCGGTACCGGCCAGCTTCGCGATTTCATCGATACACTCAATCTGGATCGCCGTGGAATCCATATCCATGACCAGCAGCCCCGGCGTGCGCAGATGCGGAATTTTACCCAGCGGCGCAACATCCAGCTGCGCCTCATGCGCCAGCCGCGTCGCACGCGGCGTCAGCGACCCCGCCAGACGAATGACCTGATAATCCTCCACGCACCAGGCGGCGACAATCACCATTGCGGCGCCCAGTTTGGTCTGATATTGAGTTAAACGCTGCTTATCCAGCCCGCGCCCATACAGCAGCCAACCGCTGCGGCCTGCATGGTAATCCAGAGGCATCACCTCGTCGCCGCTTAAAGAAAGAGGCAAACCAGGCCATAAAGAGACATCTTCAGGCAGATCGCACCAGGTAATGTTAGGCATTAAAGCTCCTGTAAATCGTTCAGGCCGGTAACCGCCCCGCGGAAAATAACGCATGAGGCTACCTTGTAACCATCGCTTCTGGCAACATTAAGCCTCAAATTTTCAGCAGGTGGAATATGGCTCGCGCAAAACTGAAATTTCGGCTGCATCGTGCAGTCATTGTATTGTTCTGTCTCACACTGCTCGTCGCGCTTATGCAGGGCGCGTCCTGGTTTAGTCAAAACCACCAGCGACAGCGCAACCCGCAGCTGGAAGAGCTGGCCCGCACGCTGGCGCGCCAGGTGACGCTCAACATCGCCCCGCTGATGCGCAGCGAAACACCGGATGAAAATCGCATCAACGCCGTGCTGCGTCAGCTCACGCAAGAGAGCCGTATTCTGGATGCCGGCGTCTATGATGAACAGGGCGATCTTATTACTCGCGCTGGCGAAAGCGTCAATGTGCGCGACAGGCTGGCGCTGGATGGCAAAAAAGCGGGCAGCTATTTTAACCAACAAATTGTCGAGCCTATCCAGGGGAAAAACGGCCCATTGGGCTACCTGCGTCTGACGCTGGATACCCACACGCTGGCCACCGAAGCAAAGCAGGTCGATAACACCACCAACATTCTACGCCTGATGCTGCTACTCTCGCTGGCGATAGGCGTGGTGCTGACGCGCACCTTGCTACAAGGTAAACGCACCCGCTGGCAGCAGTCGCCCTTCCTGCTAACGGCCAGCAAGCCTGTTCCGGAAGAGGAAGAGCGTGAGGAAAAAGAGTAAAATGACGGCTTAATAAAGGTAAGGAAAACCACCATGACAACATTACGCCTGCTTATTTCTGACTCTTACGATCCCTGGTTTAACCTGGCGGTCGAGGAGTGCATTTTCCGCCAGATGCCCGCCACCCAGCGCGTGCTGTTCCTGTGGCGCAACGCAGATACGGTGGTCATTGGACGCGCGCAAAACCCGTGGAAAGAGTGTAATACGCGGCGTATGGAAGAAGATAATGTCCGTCTGGCCCGCCGTAGCAGCGGCGGCGGCGCGGTATTCCATGACCTCGGTAATACCTGCTTTACCTTTATGGCTGGTAAACCGGAATACGATAAAACCATCTCCACCCATATTGTGCTCGCGGCGCTGAATTCGCTGGGGGTCATGGCCGATGCTTCGGGACGCAACGATCTGGTCGTAAAAACGCCGGACGGCGATCGCAAAGTCTCCGGTTCAGCCTATCGCGAAACCAAAGATCGCTGCTTCCATCACGGTACGCTGCTGTTGAACGCCGACCTCAGCCGTCTGGCGAACTATCTGAATCCCGATAAAAAGAAACTTGCGGCGAAAGGAATCACCTCCGTTCGCTCCCGCGTGGCCAATCTTACCGAGCTATTACCGGGTATCACCCATGAACAGGTCTGCCAGGCGGTCACGGAAGCCTTTTTCGCCCATTACGGCGAACGCGTCGACGCGGAAGTGATTTCACCGGATAAAACGCCGGATCTGCCGAATTTTGCCGAAACCTTTGCGCGCCAGAGCAGTTGGGAGTGGAATTTCGGCCAGGCACCGGCGTTCAGCCATCTGCTGGACGAGCGTTTCACCTGGGGCGGCGTCGAGCTGCATTTTGACGTCGAGAAAGGTGTGATTACCCGCGCACAGGCGTTTACCGATAGCCTGAACCCGGCACCGCTGGAAGCGCTGGCCGAGCGGCTGCAAGGGTGCCAGTATCGAGTGGATGTGTTGGAGCAGGCCTGCGAATCTTTAATTGCTGAATTCCCGGCTCAGAAAGGTGAGCTGCGGGAACTGGCTGCGTGGATGGCTCAAGCTGTACGCTAAGCGTCTACGCCAGCCGCCCGATGGTCTGCGCGGCTAACTTCAATTTTCCCACCATCGCGCGGGCAATCTCCTGAAAGCCCGCGCTGATGCGTTTATCATCAGCGACCAGCACCCAAAAGCGCTCGGCCAACGGCAAGGCAAATTCCCACGCTTTCTTATCGATTGTGGCCTCCACACGAATGTCGACAGGCGCGTAGCGCAACATGCCCGATGCCGCCGGAGCGTAATCCATCGGCAACATATCATAGACAGGCGCGAGCGCCATCGGGGCATCGGAGTAATAAAACGAGAGGTTACCCGCATGCATATCGCTGTTGGCGATAAGCCGACCAAACGCCCAAATTTTCTCAATTTGCTGATGGGCAACAGCATCTATAATGCCCTGCCCGGCAAGCCGATGCGTGACCACCGGCCAGATGCCTGGCGAAGATGCATACTCGCCTTGCAACGCCTCCAGGGAAACAATTTGCCGACGACCACGTATCCCGGTGCAGTCGAAGCGAATGCTTTCCAGAAAGACCTGTCCTCCCTCGCTGCAAATAGCCGTGGCTAAGCTGGCGTTGATGCTGGCGGCAGAAAGCACGGCTAATGCGATGGACTCGGCAATCAAGAGGTCGCTCCAGCGTTCAGAAACGGCGTTCCTTTCACGCGCACTGAATTTCACCAGTACGTTCTGATTGCCCCATCTTGTTTCTGCAAAACAGGCAAATTTAGGCTGCTCACCACCAGCTGAAGAGCCAATGACCTCACCTGCGAGCGCGTCTTCCGCCAGCTGCTGATAGCGATTGAGTTTTTCGGACTGCGTAATCGCCGTCGCATCCGGCGCGGTCACCCAACGCTGGTAATTCTCCTCACCCACGATCCAGCCGCCCGCATTTTCACCCTGATACGCCCGCAGCGCATACAGGACTTCATCCTCTTGCCACAACCGGATGTCATCAGGCAGATGCGCATACCCAGCCACGGCCCTTCCCCAAGCTCGCCCAAGGAATCCCTGTGGCCTAAGATCGGTCAGATACCATGGCAGGCTGTCAAACCATTGCCATTCACCTGTATCAAGCGCAACCAGGCAACTCCCCTGAGGCCAACACGGATAAAGAACGCCAAACTTAGCGGCCTGTCCTTGTGCATTGACCTGCCAGAGGGGAAAGGCCGCGACGCCGCGAACAGGCCGAACAAGCGCGTAGCACGAGCTTTACCAAACTGGATGACGTCCTGATGCGCGGAAACCAGACGAGAGAACGTCGCCTGACTAACGGCCAGCGATGATCTTAATTCAGCGGCGGAACTCGGCCCCTGTAAGAGCAAATCGGTTAATGCGCTCATAGATGAATAGATTAATGAATAGATACTTGAATGGATTTAAGGACACAGCCCTTTGATTGTCAATACAAACAAAGAAAGAGCGAGAGGAAAGATGAATAGATTATCAGAAGAGAGTGGATATAGCGCTGGCATTACCCGGACCAGGCCTTGACGCACCTCGTCCGGGTCGATTTGCTGCTTACTCCTGGTCGCCCAGCAGTACGGATTCCAGCGCGATTTTGATCATGTCGTTGAAGGTCGTCTGACGTTCAGCGGCAGTGGTCTGCTCGTGGGTACGGATATGGTCAGATACGGTGCAGATGGTCAGCGCTTTCGCGCCAAATTCAGCCGCAACGCCGTAGATACCCGCCGCTTCCATCTCTACGCCCAGTACGCCGTATTTTTCCATCACGTCGAACATTTCGCCGTCCGGAGAGTAGAACAGGTCAGCGGAGAACAGGTTGCCTACGCGCGCGTCAACGCCCAGCGCTTTTGCCGCATCAACCGCGTTACGCACCATGTCGAAGTCAGCGATAGCCGCAAAGTCATGATCTTTAAAGCGGATACGGTTCACTTTGGAGTCGGTGCAGGCACCCATACCGATCACCACGTCGCGCAGTTTGACGTCCATGCGCACAGCGCCGCAGGAGCCGACGCGAATGATTTTCTTCACGCCGAAATCGGTGATCAGCTCTTTGGTGTAGATGGAGCAGGACGGGATACCCATACCGTGGCCCATCACGGAGATCTTACGGCCTTTGTAAGTCCCGGTGAAACCTAACATGCCGCGAACGTTGTTCACTTCGCGAACATCTTCGAGGAAAGTCTCAGCAATGTGCTTCGCGCGCAGCGGGTCGCCCGGCATCAATACGACGTCAGCGAAATCACCCATTTCTGCATTAATATGTGGAGTTGCCATCTTCAGTTCCCTTTAAATTTGTTGTTATTGCCTGATGGCGGCTACGCCTTATCAGGCCTACAAAACGTGTGTCAAAACAGTGAAATACCCTAAGGATTTCGCGTTGCAGGAAGGCGACGAATTCGTGAATCCCCGGGAGCATAGATTAACTATGTGACCGGGGTGAGCGAATGAAGTCAACGCATCTACAGCGCGAAAGACAATGGGTATCACAGCATGTTTTTACCGTAGTCCATCGGCGATGTGCCAAAGTAGGTCGCCAGCGTCTGGCCGATATCCGCGAAGGTTTCACGGTGACCTAAAGAGCCCGGTTTGACTTTCGGACCGTAGATCAGCACCGGAATGTGCTCACGGGTATGGTCAGTACCGGTCCAGCTCGGGTCACAGCCGTGGTCAGCGGTCAGGATTAGAATGTCATCTTCCCCCACCAGCTCCATCAGCTCCGGCAGACGGCGGTCAAACAGCTCCAGGCCTGCGGCGTAGCCCGCGATGTCGCGACGGTGGCCCCAGGAAGAGTCGAAGTCAACGAAGTTAGTGAAAACGATGGTTTTATCGCCCGCTTCTTTCATCTCTTTGAGGGTCGCGTCGAACAGCGCGTCCAGACCGGTCGCTTTCACTTTCTTAGTGATGCCGCAGTTGGCGTAGATGTCGGCAATCTTACCGACGGACACCACGTGGCCCTGTTTTTCATCGACCAGTTTCTGCAGCACAGTCGGCGCTGGCGGTTCTACGGCCAGGTCGTGACGGTTGCCGGTACGCTGGAAGTTACCGGCCTTGTCGCCGATAAACGGACGCGCGATCACGCGGCCAATGTTGTAGCCGCCTTCGGTCAGCTCTTCACGGGCGATTTCGCACAGCTCGTAGAGTTTATCCAGGCCAAAGGTCTCTTCGTGGCAGGCAATCTGGAACACGGAGTCAGCGGAGGTGTAGAAAATCGGCTTGCCGGTTTTCATGTGCTCTTCGCCGAGCTGGTCCAGAATGACCGTACCGGAAGAGTGGCAGTTACCGAGATAGCCCGGCAGGTTGGCGCGTTTTACCAGCTTATCCAGCAGTTCCTGCGGGAAGCTGTTTTCGTGGTCGCTGAAATAGCCCCAGTCGAACAGCACCGGCACGCCGGCGATTTCCCAGTGGCCGGACGGCGTATCTTTGCCGGAGGACAGTTCGTGCGCCCATGCGTATGCGCCAATAACGTCCGCGTTGCCGTCCATACCGGCGGCAATTTTACCGGTAGAGCCTTCATGCGCTTTAACCAGCCCCAGACGAGTCAGGTTAGGCAGATTCAACGGGCCCTTACGGCCATTGTCAGCTTCGCCTTTGGCGCAAGCTTCTGCGATGTGGCCCAGAGTGTCGGAACCTACGTCGCCAAAACGATCCGCGTCTTCAGTAGCGCCGATGCCGAATGAGTCCAGCACCATAATAAATGCACGTTTCATATCTTCTCCGTACTTAGTGCTTCAAAAATAATTGATCAGATCAGTATACAACTATTCAGTAATTCGACGATAGACCGAAGGTGTGCTTGCTGGCGCTTTATCGTCAAGGATAATTGCCGCTTTGACGGCCTTCGCCGCTTCCTGCCAACTGGCTTCGTCTTTGGCATGAATCACCGCCAGCGGGCGCTGCCCGTCGATGCTGTCGCCCAGACGGGCCATGTCGGTAAAGCCAACGCTGTAATCAATGGTGTCAGACGCCTGACGACGGCCGCCGCCCATCGAGACGACCGCCATCCCCAGCGCACGCGTATCCATTGCGCTGATAAACCCTTCAGTATCAGCATATACCGCTTTGCTCAACATGGCGGTCGGCAGGTATTTATCGTAGTTCTCAACGAAATCGCTCGGCCCTTTCTGCGCGGCCACCATACGACCAAAGACTTCTGCCGCTTTACCGTTATCCAGCACCGCCTGCAGTTTGGCACGCGCTTCGGCGTCGTCTTTCGCCAGCTGGCCGGAGATCAGCATCTCCACGCATAGCGCCATAGTGACGTCAAACAAGCGCGGATTGCGGTATTCACCGGTCAGGAACTGCACGGCTTCACGCACTTCCACCGCGTTACCGGCGCTTGAAGCCAGCACCTGGTTCATATCGGTTAACAACGCCGTAGTGCGAACTCCCGCGCCGTTTGCCACGCCGACAATCGCTTCAGCAAGGGCTTCAGAAAGTTCATAGGTTGGCATAAACGCGCCGCTGCCGACTTTGACGTCCATTACCAGCGCATCCAGCCCTTCGGCCAGTTTCTTGGCGAGGATGGAGCCGGTGATCAGCGGAATAGAGTCCACCGTCGCGGTAATATCGCGGGTGGCGTAAAAACGTTTGTCCGCCGGTGCAAGCGAGCTGGTTTGCCCAATAATCGCCACACCCACGTCTTGAATAATTTCGCGGAAACGGTTGTCGTCCGGGAAGATATCGAAGCCCGGGATCGCTTCCAGTTTGTCGAGCGTACCGCCGGTATGTCCGAGGCCGCGACCGGAGATCATCGGCACATAACCGCCGCAGGCCGCTACCATTGGCCCCAACATCAGAGACGTCACGTCCCCTACGCCGCCGGTCGAATGCTTATCGACAATCGGGCCATTGAGATTCAGGCTTTTCCAGTCAAGGACAGTACCGGAATCCCGCATCGCCATGGTCAGCGAAACACGCTCCGGCATGGTCATATCGTGGAAGAAGATGGTCATCGCCAGGGCGGCAATCTGCCCTTCAGAGATAGTATTGTCACGAATACCATTGATAAAGAAACGAATTTCTTCGTCACTCAACGCATGACCATCACGCTTTTTACGAATAATTTCTTGTGCGAGAAACACGGTACCCTCCTGAGGGAAAAGAGTAGAAGGCTTACATCGCCGGATGGCGGTTAACGCCTTATCCGGCCTACAGGCCTGGATTTGTAGGCCGGATAAGCGCAGCGCCATCCGGCAAATCAGAGCTTAGTAGCTGCTGGCGCTCTTACCGTCGCCGTGACCCAGCGCTTTCAGCAGGCTTGCCAGCAGGCTGGATGCGCCAAAGCGGTAGTGACGAGAATCTGCCCAGTCAGCGCCAAACAGTTCGTCTGCAATCGCGAGGAATTTCTGCGCGTCTTCCGCCGTACGTACGCCGCCCGCCGGTTTGAAGCCAACGGTTTTGGAAACGCCCATGTCGCGGATCACTTCCATCATGATGCGCGCGCTTTCCGGCGTAGCGTTTACCGGCACTTTACCGGTAGAGGTTTTGATGAAATCCGCACCGGCTTTGATGGAGATTTCAGAGGCTTTACGAATCAGCGCCTCTTCTTTCAGCTCGCCGGTTTCGATGATCACTTTCAGCAATACGTTCGCTGCGGCACAAGCGTCTTTACAGGCTTTTACCAGGTCAAAACCCACCTGCTCGTTACCGGCGATCAACGCGCGGTACGGGAATACCACGTCCACTTCGTCAGCACCGTAGGCGATCGCCGCACGGGTTTCCGCCAGTGCAATATCGATGTCATCATTGCCATGCGGGAAGTTAGTCACCGTTGCAATGCGGATGTCCGGCGTACCTTGTTCTTTGAGGGTTTTACGCGCAATCGGGATAAAACGCGGGTAAATACAAATCGCCGCCGTATTCCCGACCGGGGTTTTTGCCTGATGACACAACGCGATCACTTTTTCATTGGTGTCGTCATCGTTCAGAGTGGTCAGATCCATCAGTTTGAGCGCACGCAGGCTGCTTGCTTTTAAATCAGTCATGACATTCTCCAACGGCATTGCCGTATAAAATTTCACCTTGCGAGTCTGTTAATATTCTAACATTCACTCGCGATTACACTTCGATATACATCACAGTTAATGAAAACTACGTACAAATTTGCATTACTGTAATGAGATCTGAATCAAATTATCCCGCCGTCACCGCCTGTTCTTCGAGCGATAAGCGCATCAGGATCAAAGTCGGTTTGCCGCCATTTTCTACAATAGCGCATCGTCCCGGCATAAAGAGGAAACGAAGATGCCTGCCTCATGCGAAACTGCGCTCCAGCAGCGTTGCCAGCAAATTGTGACCAGCCCGGTGCTCACGCCTGAACAAAAACGCCATTTTCTGGCGCTGGAAGCTGAAAACGCCCTGCCTTATCCCACCCTGCCGGAAGATGCCCGCCAGGCGCTGGATGAAGGCGTCATTTGCGATATGTTTGAGGGGCACGCCCCCTTCAAACCACGCTACGTGTTGCCCGATTACGCCCGATTTCTGGCTAACGGTTCACAGTGGCTGGAACTGGAAGGCGCGAAAGATCTGGATGATGCGTTATCCCTACTCACCATTCTGTATCATCACGTTCCTTCCGTGACGTCCATGCCGGTTTATCTCGGCCAGCTTGATGCGTTGCTGCAACCGTATGTTAGAATTCTAACACAAGATGCGATCGATATTCGAATAAAACGTTTCTGGCGTTATCTCGACAGAACGCTGCCAGACGCCTTTATGCATGCCAATATTGGCCCTGCCGATACGCCTGTCACACGAGCGATTTTGCGCGCTGATGCCGAGCTAAAGCAGGTGGCGCCTAACCTGACGTTTATCTACGATGCGGAAATTACGCCGGACGATCTGCTGCTGGAGGTCGCCAAAAACATTTGCGAATGCAGTAAGCCACACATTTCCAACGGCCCTGTAAATGATAAAATTTTCACAAAAGGCCATTATGGCATCGTCAGTTGTTATAACTCGCTACCGCTTGGCGGCGGCGGCAGTACGCTGGTACGTCTCAACCTGAAAGCCGTGGCAGAACGCAGTACGTCTGTCGATGACTTCTTTTCACGCACGCTACCGCACTACTGCCGACAGCAGATCGCCATCATTAATTCACGATGTGAATTCCTCTATGAAAAGTCACATTTCTTTGAGAATAGCTTTCTTGTACAGGAAGGTTTGATCGATCCCGAACGTTTTGCGCCGATGTTCGGTATGTACGGGCTGGCGGAAGCCGTGAATCTGCTGTGCGAAAACGCGGGCCTGACCGCCCGTTACGGCAAGAATGATACGGCGAACGAGCTGGGCTACCGTATTAGCACCCAACTGGCGGATTTCGTCGAAAATACGCCAGTGAAGTATGGCTGGAAGCAACGGGCGCTGCTCCATGCCCAGTCTGGCATCAGTTCCGATATTGGCACTACGCCGGGCGCACGTTTGCCGTATGGCGATGAACCGGACCCTATCACCCATCTGCAAACCGTCGCGCCGCACCATGCCTTTTACCATGCCGGGATCAGCGACATTCTGACGCTGGACGAAACCATCAAGCGTAATCCGCAGGCGCTGGTTCAGCTTTGTCTTGGCGCGTTCAAAGCCGGGATGCGGGAATTTACTGCCAATGTCAGCGGCAACGATCTGGTGCGCGTCACCGGTTATATGGTGCGCCTGTCGGATCTGGCGAAATTTCGCGCCGAAGGCTCGCGCACGAATACCACCTGGCTGGGAGAAGAAGCCGCACGTAATACCCGCATCCTGGAACGACAGCCACGCGTAGTCAGCCATGAACAACAGATGCGCTTTAGTCAGTAAGATCATTGCGTTTTCCTGCGTCGATGGGCCAGGCAGCCGCCTGGCATTATTCTTACAGGGCTGCAATTTGCGCTGCAAGAATTGCCATAACCCGTGGACGATGGGACGCTGTAACGACTGCGGGGAATGCGTATCGCAGTGTCCGCATCACGCCCTCAGCGTTGATGGCGGGAAAGTGGTATGGCGGTCGGACGTCTGCGAGCAGTGCGATACCTGCCTGAAAATGTGCCCACAGCAGGCAACGCCAATGGCGCAAACCATGAGCGTTGACGATGTGCTGCGTCATATTCGTAAAGCATCGCTGTTTATTGAAGGTATTACCGTCAGCGGCGGAGAGGCGACCACGCAATTACCGTTTATTGTGGCGCTATTTACGGCGATCAAAGCCGATCCGCAGTTACAACGGCTGACCTGTCTGGTGGACAGTAATGGTCAGTTAAGCGAGACCGGCTGGAAAAAACTACTGCCGGTTTGCGACGGCGTAATGCTCGATCTGAAAGCCTGGAAGAGCGAGTGTCATCACCGTCTGACCGGACGTGATAATACGCATATTAAGCACAGTATCCGCTTTCTTGCTGCGCAGGGAAAACTGGCGGAGCTGCGGTTGCTGGTTATCCCGGGTCAGGTGGACTATGTGGCGCATATTGATTCACTGGCGGCGTTTATTACTTCGCTGGGCGAGGTTCCGGTGCGTCTGAATGCCTTTCATGCGCACGGCGTCTATGGCGAAGCGAAGGCCTGGCCAGGCGCGACGCCGCAAGAGGTGGAACGGCTGGCTGACGGATTGCGCGCGCGTGGGGTGGCGAAGCTGATTTTGCCGGCGCTATATTTGTAAGCGTCGCCTGCCGGACGGCGGCTGCGATGCCATCAGAGCCGAAACAAGGTAATGGTATTGCGATACAGCGTATCGGCTATCACCTCTGCGGGCTCCGGACGTAATTCGCAGAGCGCATCAAATACGCGCGCCGCCTGCTCCGGGCGGTTCGGCTGCCCCTGAAACCCCTTTAGCGGCATATCCGGCGCATCGGTCTCCAGCAACAGCGCGTCCAGCGGCAACCGCGCCATAACATCACGGGTTTTACTGGCGCGCGGGTAGGTGATGGTGCCGCCGACGCCGATTTTATAGCCCAGTCGCACAAAGCGTTCGGCCTGCTGCAGACTGCCGGCAAAACCATGCACCACACCGGTTCGCGGCAGATCCTGGCGCTTTAAGTGCATCGCCAGTTTGTCATGCGTGCGCCGCGAGTGCAGGATCACCGGCAGATCGTAGCGTTTTGCCAGTTGTAGTTGCGCGTCTAAAAATCGCTCTTGCCTGGCGAACTGCGGATCGTCGCGATAAAGATCGAGACCAATCTCGCCTACCGCCACGACGTTCTGTTGTTGCGCCAGCGCTTGTTGCAGCTTATCAGGATCGTCATCGGCATGACGCTCAATCACAATGGGGTGCAATCCCAGCGCAGCATAAAGCGACGGGAAACGCGCCGCCAGCGCCAGCACGCGGGGAAAGTGAGCCGCCTCGGTCGCCGGCACGATGATTTTTTCAACGCCCGCCTCACAGGCACGCTGAATACTGGCGCGCTCATCGCCCGTAAAGGGCGGGAAATCAAAATGGCAATGCGTATCAATAAAGCGCCAGCTCACGCCAGATCCTCGTCGGTAAATGTGGTGTCGTTTGCCTGCGGCGCGCTAATGACCTCCGCCACATGCGTATCATTGGCCACCGGCGCCGGAGGCACGACCACCGTTTCCGGCACGGCAATCCGCGACGTATGGCGCAGGAGAGGCGGCGTTGCGGCGAGCAATTTACCAACGGTGGCAAGGAAATAACGCCCGCATAATTGCCCGGTTTTGTAATCCTCACGCAGCGCCGGGATACGGCTGCCCAGCGCCATGCTGTGCAGAGGTTTCGGTGGATAAATTTCAATGATCCGCAGCTTACCCGGCGGCTTTTCAATAAATTGTTGGATCGCGCTGTAGGACGTTTCATGATGCTGCACCAGGTTGACCAACGGCTGTAGACTGCTCTCTCCCAGCCAGCGCTCCATACGCTTAAACCACTGCGGCGTGTAATACATTTGCGAGGGTACGGTGCGGATCACCACAATGGTTTTCGCCCCCCGCTTTGCCGCCTCCTGAACCGGAATGGCGTCGCTAATGCCACCGTCCAGATAGTTGATGCCCTCTAACGTAACGCCGGTACGGTAGAAACCCGGTATGGCGCTGGAGGCGCGAATGATATCAAGCCAGTTTTGTTTTGTCGGCGAGAAATAGCCCGGCGTGTAATCATCCCCCCGGCAGGCGCACATATAAAAGGATTTTCCGCTGTCGAACAGGCGCGCTGCGGTATCCATCTGCAGCGGCATTCGGGCGGCGGTGGATTCCACCAGCCAGTCGAGGTCAATAAGGTTTCCTCCGCGTACAAATCGCAGCGGATCAAAAAATTCGCGCCTGGTGGTATAGCGCATAATGACTTTACGCCCGTAGCCGGGCTGGTTGCAGAGATACGCCGAGAGATTTTGCGCACCGGCTGATGTGCCGAAGTAGAGATGGAAAGGATTAAACTGCGCACGCATAAACTCATCCAGCACGCCTGCGGTAAAGATGCCCCGCTGCCCCCCGCCCTCACAGACCAGCGCCATACGGCCTGGCCGGAACGGTGTTAATGATAACGGCGCAATATTGCCGAGCGTAACCGGTATTCGCTGGCCCACCTCTGCCTTCCTGTTTTTCATTTTTTTCCAGGCTGACAAGGTAACGCAAAACGTTAACGGCTAAAACCGTAAAAGCCAGTCCGCTGGACTGGCTTGATAGCAATATATCTTTACAGATGCCTGCTAGGGTCGTTTACGGCCCATGAACAGGCTGACCAGGAAGAGCACGATCCCGACGACGAAGACGATTTTCGCCGCGCCGGCAGCCGTACCAGCCAGTCCACCAAAACCCAATGCGGCGGCAATTAACGCGATAACCAGAAATATAATGCCCCAACGAAACATAAGCCTCTCCTTTACCATAGTTAATGTCGACCGCTAAATATGAGCGCTCAGGCTACTCATTCGCGATATTTTTAGTGTGGTGCACATTACGCCTCCCGACAAACGTCGGGAGGACGAATTACGACGAATTACTGAACTTTCAGATCGTTTTTAACACTTTTTACGCCATCAACGGCTTTCGCGATGCTTTCAGCGCGGTCGCTTTGTTCCTGAGTTTCAACAGTACCGGAGAGCTGTACGACGCCATCGGTCGTTTCCACTTTCACTTTACGGGAAGGGACGAGATCGTCCGCCAGCAACTTGGCTTTGACTTCACTGGTCGTGGCCGTATCGCCGGCATAGCCTTTCACGGAACCTTCTTTATTGTCGCGAACGTGAAGTTTGTCGCTAACGGAGGTCACGCCTTCTACGCCTTTCGCCACTTTCACGGCGGCTTCAGCCTGCGCCTGGCTTTCTACAAAGCCGCTCAGGGTGACGACTTTCTGATTGGTTTCGACAGAAATATCGGTGCTTTTAATATTGTCATGGTCTACCAGCGCAGCTTTGACTTTCGCAGTGATGGCGCTGTCATCCATGAAGTTACCGACTTTATTCATAGAGCTATCGACTTTTTGCCCTGCGGTTTCGGTTCCGCTTTGCGCCTTGTCCGTTGTTGCGTTTTCTGCAAAGGCAGAACCTGTCGCAACAGCAGAGGTCAACATTACGGCCAGCAGAGTTTTAGAAATCTTCAGTCTTGTCATAGTCATCGATTTTGTCCTGTATAGTTTGCTCGTAATTTGAGCTCAGGCAACACGAGGTTGCATTGCTGAATGCGGTGAAACTCACCGGTTTCTGAAGTCAATGACTGGCATCACATTCGTGAATTTGTAACGACGCGTCGCCTGCCACCCTTCCGTTTCAGTTATTAATATCGTGACTGAAACAAATCTCAGCTTTAAGCTCTCATATTCACGCATTGAACAGGCATTAAAGCCGACATTTATGTCATCACTTTGTTAAATATAGATCACAATTTTAAAATCGCTTGTCGGTGCGTATAAAAAACAGGCAGATCGGAGAAAAAACGCGGGATTTAAGAACATTCCGTAAGCGGTTAAAAAGGCAGGGAAAGTACGAAGGCGCGGCGGATGCCGCGCCCGGAAAGGGATCAGTGTTCGCGCGTTTTACGGAACTGAACGTCAGGGTAACGTTCCTGGGTCAGGTTCAGGTTAACCATTGTTGGGGCGATATAGGTGAGGTTGTCGCCGCCATCCAGCGCCAGTTGTGTTTCATTCTTACGCTTGAACTCTTCGAATTTCTTCGCATCGGCGCTTTCCACCCAGCGCGCCGTCGCCACGTTGACGGATTCATAAATCGCCTCAACGTTGTATTCGCTTTTCAGGCGCGCGACAACAACGTCAAACTGCAAAACGCCCACGGCGCCGACAATCAGATCGTTGTTGGAGATGGGACGGAATACCTGCACCGCCCCCTCTTCAGAAAGCTGCACCAGCCCTTTCAGTAGCTGCTTCTGCTTGAGCGGATCTTTCAGGCGAATACGACGGAACAGTTCCGGCGCAAAGTTCGGGATACCGGTAAACTTCATCATCTCGCCCTGGGTGAAGGTATCGCCGATCTGAATGGTGCCGTGGTTATGCAGACCCAAAATATCGCCCGGGTACGCTTCTTCAACGTGCGAACGGTCGCCCGCCATAAAAGTTAACGCGTCGGAAATCACCACATCTTTGCCGGTACGGACCTGGCGTAGCTTCATGCCCTTCTCATACTTACCGGAAACCACGCGCATAAACGCCACGCGGTCGCGGTGTTTCGGGTCCATATTGGCCTGAATTTTAAAGACAAAACCGGTGAACTTCTCTTCCGAGGCTTCCACTGTGCGGGTATCGGTTTGACGCGGCATCGGCGCGGGCGCCCACGCCACTAAACCATCCAGCATATGGTCAACGCCAAAGTTACCCAGCGCGGTACCGAAAAATACCGGGGTAATTTCCCCTGCCAGGAACAGCTCTTCATCAAACTCGTTAGACGCGCCCTGCACCAGTTCCAGCTCGTCGCGCAGCTGCTGCGCCAGATCTTCACCGACGGCAGCGTCCAGATCCGGGTTATTCAGCCCTTTAACGATGCGCACTTCCTGAATGGTGTGGCCCTTACCGGTCTGATACAGATAAGTTTCATCTTTATAAAGGTGATAAACGCCCTTAAACAGCTTGCCGCAGCCAATCGGCCAGGTGATCGGCGCGCAGCCGATTTTCAGCTCGTTCTCGACTTCATCCAGCAGCTCCATCGGGTCGCGGATATCACGGTCGAGTTTGTTCATAAAGGTCAGGATCGGCGTATCGCGCAGACGGGTAACTTCCATCAGCTTACGGGTCCTGTCTTCAACGCCTTTTGCGGCGTCGATCACCATCAGGCAACAGTCCACCGCCGTCAGGGTACGGTAGGTATCTTCGGAGAAGTCTTCGTGCCCCGGGGTGTCCAGCAGGTTCACCAGACAGTCATGATACGGGAACTGCATCACCGAGGTGGTGATAGAGATACCACGCTGTTTTTCCATCTCCATCCAGTCAGATTTTGCATGTTGGCTGGAGCCACGGCCTTTTACCGTACCGGCGGTCTGAATCGCCTGTCCGAACAGCAACACTTTTTCGGTAATGGTGGTTTTACCGGCGTCCGGGTGAGAAATGATGGCAAAAGTGCGGCGTTTGGCCACCTCTTGCAAATAAGGAGACAACGTCATAGTCAAATCTTCTTGAGTAAGCGCGGCGTTTGACCACGCATGTTGAATACGAAAAATGCGGCTATTTTACCCATCAACCTGGGGGAGGCAATCAGTGTTTACACAGGAGCTGCTCCAGTTCGCTTAATGACGCCACAGTCCAGGTTGGATGAATACCCGCGGGCTGCTCGCGATGATGCGCGTTAAGCCAGCAGGTCGACAGTCCGGCGTTAATGCCGCCAAGAATATCGGACTCCGCGGTATCGCCAACCATTAATACGCGCGAGCGGTCAGGATTCCCCGCCTGCTCCAAGGCGTAGTTAAAGATTTTCGGATCGGGCTTCGCGACGCCAACCTGCTCGGAAATCACCAGCAGATCGAAATACTCGCGCAGCCCGGTGCGCTCCAGACGAGTTTGTTGTAGCGCGGTAAAACCGTTAGTAATAATACCGATTTTAGCCTGCCCGCGAATCGCATTAAGTAGCGAAACGGCGCCCGGCAAAGGAGAACAGATCTCCGCCATCGCACTAATAAAAGCGTCATTCAGCAGCCCCGGCGCAACGTTTAGCCGTTCAGCCCAACTTTGAAAGCGCGCGTGCTGCAATTGTAATGAAGTAATCGCGCCGTTCTGATAATCCACCCATAGCGGCTTATTCACGGCCTGGTAATCCTGGAAATCCTCAGCGGTAAAGGTGACGCTATAGTCAAGGAACATCCGCTGTAAGCCGGTGAAAGAATCAAACGTAAACAGCGTTTCATCGGCATCAAAGAAAATCCAGTCCCACTTCATCATTACACCTTGCCTCTTTTATTACATGCTTATCGGTAACGCCATGATGATGGCGTCCTCATGCCCTTGTGCCGTGGGATAGTAATTGCGGCGAATCGTCGCCTCGTTAAACCCCAGACTTTCATACAGCGCGATGGCGGCAGCGTTAGAGGCGCGTACCTCCAGCCATAGCGTTACAACCCCACGTTTTTCCAGTTCATCAATCAGATGCTCAAGCAGCATACGCCCCAGCCCCCGACGCTGAAAATCCGGATCGACGGCGATATTGAACAGCGTCGCTTCGTCCAGCACCACCTGTGTAATGGCAAACGCGGCCATTCTGTCATCAGCGGTCAGCTTAAGGTTGAGATACCGTGCGCCCTGGTTGCCGAAAAACGTTTTTTCGCTCCACGGAAACGCATGAGCGCGTTGCTCAATCTGCCAGGCTGCGGGGAGATCGGTCGTGCTGAGGATAGAAATCGTGTTCATGTTCGCAGATTTGTTGCCATAGTGCGGCGCGTGCCGTCGGGTTTGCCCGGAGTTCATTAAACGCCGGCGTCGTGACCTGAGCGCCTTCGAGTTGGAGCGGCGCGTCAGTTCCTAACCGCCAGCTATTACAACGGCTGCCCTGCGGCAGCATGGTGACGCGCTCAGGCGTCAGCGGTAAAACCTGATCGGGACTCACGGTCAACGCGCGTAAGATATCGCGCATTAGCGGCTCGTTCAGCGCGGGTAATTCCTCTGCAACCACGATCAGACGAACGTGCGCGGGAAGGGAAATCGCAATCTCGCCCTGTAGCGCGCCAGGACGTCGCAGCGCCCACTGCGTAATACCCAGTTGCTGTAACTGCCAGTCTCGTCGGGATGTCATAGCGAAACGCTCCTGTAATCAGGGGCGCAAATATAGCAAATCTGTCGAATCTGCGCCATCAAACTACTATAATCGCCGCCAGTCTGAATTAAGGAGCATTCCATGTCTGCTTTTACCCCGGCAAGTGAAGTCTTGCTGCGCCACAGTGATGATTTCGAACAAAGCCGTATTCTTTTTGCCGGAGATTTGCAGGATGACCTGCCCGCGCGCTTTGAATGCGCCGCCAGCCGCGCGCATACGCAACAGTTTCACCACTGGCAGGTATTAAGCCGCCAGATGGGCGATAACGTCCGTTTTAGCCTGGTCGCGCAAGCCAGCGATGTCGCTGACTGCGATACGCTGATCTACTACTGGCCGAAAAATAAACCCGAAGCGCAGTTCCAGTTGATGAATATTTTGTCGCTGATGCCGTCGGGCGTCGATGTTTTCGTCGTAGGGGAAAACCGCAGCGGCGTGCGTAGCGCCGAACCGATGCTGGCGGACTATGCGCCGCTGAACAAAGTAGATAGCGCGCGACGTTGCGGCCTTTACCATGGCCGTCTGGAAAAGCAGCCGCAGTTTAGTCTTGAATCCTGGTGGGCCGAGTACAACATCGACGGGCTGACCATCAAAACGTTGCCGGGCGTATTCAGCCGCGACGGACTGGATGTTGGTAGCCAACTGCTGCTGTCTACGCTGACGCCGCACACCAAAGGTAAAGTGCTGGATGTCGGCTGCGGCGCTGGCGTGCTTTCCGCCGCGCTGGCCAGCCATTCGCCGAAAGTGCGCCTGACGCTGTGTGACGTCAGCGCTCCGGCGGTGGAAGCCAGCCGCGCCACGCTTGCCGCTAATGGTCTTGAAGGCGAGGTATTCGCCAGCAACGTCTTTTCGGAAGTCAAAGGACGTTTTGACATGATCATCTCCAACCCGCCGTTCCACGACGGAATGCAAACCAGCCTCGATGCGGCGCAAACGCTCATTCGCGGCGCAGTGCGCCATCTGAACAGCGGCGGGGAGTTACGCATCGTGGCGAACGCCTTTCTGCCCTATCCTAAGATTCTGGATGAGACTTTTGGCTTCCATGAAGTCATCGCGCAAACCGGGCGCTTTAAGGTTTATCGTACCGTGATGACCCGTCAGGCGAAGAAATAGTTGGCCTGATAAGCGCAGCGCCATCTGGTTGCATGTGCCGGATGGCGACGCAAAGCGTCTTATCCAACCTACGTCTCGCGCCCATTTTTGCAGCAATCAATCTATCCCATGCAATTAACTATTGACGAATAGCTGAAAACCACTAGAATGCGCCTCCGTGGTAGTGATTCTTTTCAAGAATCGATGGTATGCGAAGGTGGCGGAATTGGTAGACGCGCTAGCTTCAGGTGTTAGTGTCCTTACGGACGTGGGGGTTCAAGTCCCCCCCCTCGCACCAAAACCACGTTGATATTGCTCGCACTGGGCGAAGGTGGCGGAATTGGTAGACGCGCTAGCTTCAGGTGTTAGTGTTCTTACGGACGTGGGGGTTCAAGTCCCCCCCCTCGCACCAACGAGGCGATATCAAAAAGTAAGATAACTGTGCGAAGGTGGCGGAATTGGTAGACGCGCTAGCTTCAGGTGTTAGTGTCCTTACGGACGTGGGGGTTCAAGTCCCCCCCCTCGCACCAATTATCTTATCCTTCCTTTGTCTCTTCATTTTCATCCCTGATTCCAGTTCATCATTGCCAACATCATGCCGCCAATAAGCGCCATACACGATGGCAGCAGTACAAAATGCCGTAATTGTTTGTGATACAACATCAGCGCAGACAGTAGCAATCCTGATACAATCAACAGCTTCAGCGCATCAGCTGACAGGCCGATAAACGCCAGTCCAACGATAATCACTCCAGGCAATAACACGCCCCATCCGCTGCCTAACGTCCGCTGCAACATGGTTTCACCTCTGGAATTGATAATGATAACCAATATCATATGATATATTTTCTCATTTGTCAGCCAGGGAGAAAGCTAAAGAGATGAGTTTTACTTAACGGTTGATGACACGTATTCAGTAAGGTGATAAATTGTCCGACTGTTAACGTAAAAACAACAACACCTCGCTTTAGGCGACCTTTTCTCATACGTTATTTTCATGTTGGCGCCCGATTCCGTGTATATCACCGATAAATAACGACAATTACCCATGACAACACCATCCTGGCGGTCGCTTCGTATTAAGAAGTATCAGTTTTCTTTACGTCTTTTCTTGTTTCTCAACGCCGTGTCGGCGCTATTTACTCTCGTTTTCCCCCTTTATCAGATCAATGTATTTTGCACGCCAATGATCGGGATAGTGGTCCTGAGCGTATTACTGTTGATATGGCATGGGAAATATGGACAAAAAAGAATTAATCTCCCCTTTATCTCCCTACTCTTTGGGGGAATATGGGCGGCGCATATTGCGCTAAAGTATCCGGCGTTAGGCCATTATGATTTCTCTTTTTTACTGATTTCCCTGCTTAGCGTTCTGTTTATCGGCTCGATAGCCTTTGCCGCGAATATCGTCGCGTTTACGCTCTATTCGCTACCGCCAGTCGCGGTCTGCCTGTGGCTGAACGGTAATGAACAAGGTTTGCGAATTCTCTATTTGCTGGCCCTGCCAATGGTGGGAATCGCTATTCAACATGTTATCCAGAAACGCTACGATAATTTTGCCCAACAGCTCATGTTTAAGCTGCTGGCCGAGCGGGAAACCCTCAATGGCCTGAGTATGCTTGATCCATTAACCGGCTTATATAACCGCCGTGGCCTGCAAAATCGGCTGGATACGTTACAGGCGCCGGGCAGCCATGAACACTACGTCCTGCTATTGGATATCGATCATTTCAAAGCGTATAACGATCACTACGGTCATATGATGGGCGATCAGGCGTTAATCCGCGTCTCAGCGGCAATTCGGGACGCCGTGCGATCGCGCGATGTCGTCTGCCGTTTTGGCGGGGAAGAATTTCTGGTGTTGCTGACCACCGCCGAACCACAGCAAGCCCGCGCTACCGCAGAACGTATCCGACAGGAAGTATACGATCTTAAAATCCCGCATATGTTTAACGAAAGCGTCGCCACCAATGTCACTGTCAGTATCGGCATTGCGCCCCTGACGGATCGCAATATCGGAGATGCTATCGAAAAAGCGGATAAAGCGCTCTACGAAGCCAAGCATCTTGGACGTAACCACATTCTGGTCAGCGACGACATGCGCGCCCTATGAATCCTGCTGACGTAATCGTGCTACGCCAACAGCGTTAACCATAAACCGCTTGCCATCGTTTATCGCTATCGATAGGATTGGCAATCATTATCATTTAGATTAACATCATTAAACTGCGCTATGGCCTACCGTTCCGCACCGATTGCTGACGATATTATCTGGCGAGCTGCTCTCCAGCCGGAAGACGCCTCGCTGGCGGACGCAGTACGCGAGACGATCGCCTCTACCCGTCAGCACCTGTTGGACTTCATCCGGCTGGATGAAACGCCGCCGCCAACGGCGATGACTCTTGCCCAGTGGACGCGCCCCGCGACGTTTCGTTCATTGCTGGCCGCCTATTCCGATCACATCTATCGGCACACGCCAGGCCTGCCACGTGAAAATAAGCCGTTACTCTCCCTGTGGGCGCAATGGTATATCGGGCTGATGACGCCGCCGCTGATGCTGGCATTACTGACGCAAGCGCGCGCTATCAATGTCTCCGCAGAACATATTCACGTTGAATTTCATGAAACCGGGCGCGCCGCGTGTTTCTGGCTTGATGTGCATCAGGATAACCTGGCAACGGGGCGTTCCCCGGAAGAACGAATGGAAACGCTAATAGTCTCCGCACTACAGCCGGTCATTCAGGCGCTGGAGGCGACTGGCGACATCAACGCGAAACTTATCTGGAGCAATACCGGTTATTTAATCAACTGGTATCTGACTGAGATGAAACCGCTGCTTGGCGAAGCCCTGCTGGCAACGCTACGCCAGCGCTGTTTTTTTGAAAAGCAGCTATCCGACGGTCAGGATAACCCGCTGTGGCGGACCGTCGTAATGCGCGACGGTCTTCTGGTACGCAGAACCTGCTGCCAACGTTACCGCTTACCTGACGTACAGCAGTGCGGCGACTGCACGTTAAAGTAAACCGCTTTACGTTGCCTTCAGTTATCGTCACGGCTTACTGCTGCTGGCCTGTCACATTATTATATTTACAGCGGCGCTCTCCGTATGCCAAATTACGTTTTGCCATTTTTGGGTCTACCGTGGCTATTGGTAAGGTCTCAGGAGAGAAGAATGAGTCTGCAATCTGTACGGCAATTTCTGGCCGATCATGCTCCCGATATTGAAATTATCGAATTAAATCAAAGTACAGCGACTGTCGAGCTGGCAGCCAAAGCACACAACGTAGAGCCAGGGCAGATAGCTAAGACGCTCTCGCTTAAAGTAAAAGACACCATTATCCTGGTGGTCGCGAAAGGCGATGCCCGCCTGGATAATAAGAAGCTTAAAACCACTTTCGGCGCAAAAGCCCGTATGTTGAGCAGCGATGAAGTGGTCAATGCAACCGGACATCCTGTCGGCGGCGTATGTCCTTTCGGGCTGGAGCACCCGCTGCCCGTTTATTGCGACATCTCTCTGAAGGGGTATAACGAAGTATTGCCTGCCGCAGGCGCCACGCACAGCGCGGTACGCATCACGCCGGAAAGAATGGCTGAACTGACATCGGCGACCTGGGTAGACGTGTGCCAATAACGTGCCTGACACCCGGATTCCCCGAACAAGCACGGCGCATCCGGCGCGGGCTATACCCGATGCTGGAGCGCGGTAGCATCTCCGGCGCGCAGATATAACAGAATATCCGCCGCATCGAGTAACCCGGCATCAGAACTCACGCCCAGCTTGGACATCACATTAAACTTATGCGCCCGGATAGTCTTAATGTTACGTTCTAACTGGACGGCAATTTGCGGCATTGAGTAGCCGTTCGACATGAAACGCAGAATCTCCCGCTCGGTTGGACTAAGCATACAATTCTGGTGAAGTTCCCAAAGATTGTCTGTACGCTCCGTTGTCCGCCGGGCGCTATTAAGCGATGTAAATAAGGCATCCTGTAAAACATCCAACGGCGACGCTTTGCTGATGACCCCATCCAGCGGCAGCGGGGATAGCGCGCTGATTAAGCGGGCTTCAGCATCATCATCGGCAATCACCAGACGCCGCATATGGGGATAATTTATCGCCAATTCCGTCAGACTGGATAATCCTGTCCGGCGTTCAGTTCTTAACGCAGAAAGAGAAAAAATAACGGCAGAAAACGGCGTCTTTAGCGCAGCCTTATAAAACGTGGATGGTTTTGAAAAAATATGAAGCGTATGTCGGCAATCCGGCATTGCATCAAATAGCCCTTTAATACCAATGGTGCTCATCACGCATTTTTCTACGAGCGCAACATTTCTCTTGCTGATTCTGTTTTCCATTCCATGGTTTCTCCATATACCGAAGGTAGGTTCAATTCTCTGGCTCCCTGAGAACTGTTTATCCATGCATACATCTCTGCATTACTGTGTATTGATAAGCGTCGCATGGCGCTATTTTTTTGGGCACTAATTGTTTTATTACTTTTTTTAAGTAACGCCGCAATTTGGTTAATGCCCCACCCTTTTCCTAAAAGGCGTAATACTTTTCGTTCAGACAGCGTAAGGACAATCGGCCTGTCGTGGGACTGCTGAATTTCAGACGGTACCTGAGGCGATAATAATGTTTTGCTTATTCTTTCTGAGCGAGCGTTTCCCGCATGGATAACGCTAATAAGATTCTCGATTGGCTCTTCGTCTGAAAGCAAGGTGCTGACGGGGCCCATCAGGAGATCAACTGCATGTGGATAGCAGGATTTAGGAACCAGAAATACCCAATGTATGTCGCGATATTGCGAGAGTAAGCTATAAAAATATTCGCAGATAGCGCGGGGAGAGGCATTGTTAACTGCTAAATCAGCAATAACTAAATTACTTCGGCGTAGCTGTAGCAGCGTTAGCTCTTCTATCGTACGACAATACACCAGTTTATAATCGGGGAAATTACCTGTTATAGCCCCTTTAAGGCCTTCCTGTATAAGAGGGGTTTTACTGATAATAAGTCCATTTTTGCAGCATCCTGGCAGCATAATTCCTCCGCACCCACGCCGCCCCCTTTCATTGCCCCATTAATAAAAACACTATTAACAATGAGCGCAAAGAAATATAGGCCGAGTGGATTAATTATCCTTGTTTTATTTTTAAATATCTAAAATTGATTGCGCTACAATCCACATAGCACAAAAACATGAAATCACTATCGCATAGTTACTCATAAAACCAGAAGCAAGACAATTAAATTAACTAAATTTGCACATTAGTAATTCTAACGAAAACTCATCATATTAATAAATTTAAAATATGAGTTCGCTCTTTATTCATATTGCTAAGTCCTAAAACAAAAGCCCAACAATACTGTCTACAATCCATAAAACCCATGTAATATCTGCGAATTACACTAAGTCATGCCTAATTTTACGCCCGCTGCTCACGCCATTGTGGTTAAACCATTAATGCATATCGTTGATAAAATTCACCACATCATTGATTCAAAAATGAGCGGCCAGGCTGGCATAATGCCTCTATTCTGGAAACGGACATACGAGAACCGTCGCCCATAAGGATATCCTGCCTGTGACGAAGCGCACGTCTCAAGAAGCTTATGCGTTGCGTCTGGCGGCTGACGTTTTTATCAACAAGAAATTGATCTTAACCAACGCCATCATGCCTGCGCTTCGTGTTAAAAAGGAAGCCTCTGTCATAGTGGCGGCGCATAGAATGTCTTTTTGGACAGGACGAGTCATGCAAGAAGAGCAATCAATTCAACGAGCAGTAACACGGTTATGTATTCAATGCGGGCTGTTTTTATTGCAGCACGGGGCGGAAAGCGCACTGGTTGATGAGCTTTCCACCCGACTCGGTTTGGCGCTCGGTATGGATAGCGTCGAAAGCGCGATCTCCTCTAACGCCATTGTCCTGACGACCATTAAAGACGGACAATGTCTGACATCGACACGTAAAAACCAGGATCGCGGCATTAATATGCACGTCGTCACGGAGGTTCAGCATATCGTTATCCTCGCGGAACATCGTCTGCTGGATTACAAAGGCGTGGAAAAACGCTTTAGCCAGCTCCGCCCGCTGCGTTATCCGCGCTGGCTGGTGGCGTTTATGGTCGGTCTTTCCTGCTCCTGCTTTTGTAAGCTGAATAATGGCGGCTGGGATGGCGCGGTTATCACCTTTTTCGCCAGTATGATAGCCATGTATATTCGCCAGATGCTGGCGCAGCGGCATTTACATCCGCAGATCAATTTTTGCATTACCGCCTTTGTCGCTACCACGATTTCCGGGCTGATGCTCACCCTTCCCGCCTTTAGCCAGACGCCCACTATCGCCATGGCGGCGAGCGTACTGCTACTGGTGCCGGGCTTTCCGCTGATTAATTCCGTCGCAGATATGTTTAAAGGACATATTAATACCGGGCTGGCGCGCTGGGCTATCGCCAGCCTGTTGACACTGGCCACCTGTGTGGGCGTAGTGATGTCAATGACAGTATGGGGGCTACGAGGATGGGTATAATCGACTTTTTACTGGCGCTAATGCAGGACATGATCTTGTCTGCGATCCCCGCCGTCGGGTTTGCGATGGTCTTTAATGTTCCCCACCGGGCGCTTCCGTGGTGCGCGCTACTGGGGGCGCTGGGTCATGGCTCGCGTATGCTGATGATGAGCGCTGGCTTTAATATCGAATGGTCGACGTTTATGGCTTCGCTGCTGGTCGGCAGTATTGGTATTCAGTGGTCACGCTGGTATCTCGCTCACCCTAAAGTGTTTACCGTCGCGGCCGTGATCCCGATGTTTCCGGGGATTTCCGCCTATACCGCGATGATTTCCGCAGTAAAAATTAGCCATCTGGGCTATAGCGAACCGATGATGATTACGCTGCTGACCAATTTTCTGAAAGCCTCTTCCATTGTTGGCGCGCTCTCAATTGGCCTCTCTGTACCGGGATTATGGCTGTACCGCAAACGCCCCCGCGTGTGATCGGTGGAACGCCTCCTGCTGTTCTTACAGGTCTGTGTGGTACTATAAAAACAGTCGCCCTTCTCGGTTGTTGTTCCATATTGAGAAACATTATGTCTTCCAGAATTTTAACGTCGGACGTCATCGGTATTGACGCCCTTTTACACGATCATCATGCTGTGCTGGCGAAGTCAACGGGCGGCGCAGTGGCGGTATTCGCTAATAATGCGCCTGCCTTTTATGCCGTGACGCCTGCACGCATGGCTGAACTGCTGGCGCTTGAAGAAAAGTTATCACGTCCGGGAAGCGATGTGGCGTTAGACGCACAATTTTACGAAGAACCCGAAGCCGCCCCCGTTGCGATTCCCTGCGGAAAATTCGCCATGTATCCCGCCTGGCAACCGGATGCGGATTTTCAGCGTCAGGCTGCCCTTTGGGGCGTGGCGCTTCGGGAGCCGGTCACCGCAGAAGAGCTGGCGGCGTTTATCGCCTACTGGCAGGCGGAAGGTAAGGTTTTTCACCATATCCAGTGGCAGCAAAAGCTGGCGCGCAGCGTGCAAATCAGCCGTTCCAGCAATGGCGGAATGCCGCAGCGCGACATCAATAGCGTCAGCGAACCTGACAATCATATTCCACCAGGTTTTAGGGGGTAACGATGAAAAATGTTGGCGACCTGATGCAGCGTCTACAAAAAATGATGCCTGCGCATATTACGCCGGCGTTTAAAACGGGCGAAGAATTGCTGGCGTGGCAGAAAGAGCAAGGCGAGATCCGGGCGGCAGCGCTGGCGCGGGAAAACCGGGCGATGAAAATGCAGCGCACCTTTAACCGTTCCGGCATTCGACCGCTGCATCAGAACTGCTCGTTTGATAACTATCGGGTTGAGTGCGACGGACAAATGAACGCGTTAAGCAAAGCCCGACAGTACGTTGATGAGTTTGACGGCAATATCGCCAGCTTTGTCTTTTCCGGCAAGCCGGGAACCGGTAAAAACCATCTCGCCGCGGCTATTTGTAACGAGCTGCTGCTGCGCGGAAAGTCGGTACTGATTATCACCGTAGCGGATATTATGTCAGCGATGAAAGACACGTTCAGCAATCGGGAAACCAGCGAAGAGCAGTTGCTTAACGATCTGAGTAACGTTGATCTGTTGGTGATCGACGAGATCGGCGTGCAGACCGAATCTCGCTATGAAAAAGTGATCATCAATCAAATTGTCGATCGTCGTTCCTCGTCAAAACGTCCCACCGGCATGTTGACGAACAGCAATATGGAAGAGATGACGAAAATGCTTGGCGAACGCGTCATGGATCGTATGCGTCTCGGCAACAGTTTATGGGTTAATTTTACCTGGGACAGTTACCGCAGCCGGGTGACGGGTAAAGAGTATTAAATTGCAACGTGCGCCAGGGCGATACAACGCCTGGCTGGCATAACACAGGTGATTACCATGAATACAGCGAAACATGTTCTGTGCTGCGCGGCGATCGCCAGCGTACTGATTTCCACCAGCGGTATTGCCGCCAGTCAGTTAAGCGCTCAGGGCGCGAACGCACAGCAGGGCGGGATGTCGCTTTCTGCGCTAACCGGTCTGCTCAGCAGAGGTGCCCAGTCGCTCAGCGCCGATAATATGAATAATGCCGCCGGTATTTTGCAGTACTGCGCCAAACAGAAACTGGCGTCCGCTACCAACGTGGAAAACGTTAAAAATCAGATTCTGAACAAGTTGGGGTTGGATACCACACAGCAGGAGCAGGACACTAACTACCTGAACGGCCTGCAAGGGTTGCTCAAGACGAAGGACGGCCAGCAGTTGAACCTCAATAATATCGGCAGTACGCCGCTGGCGGAAAAGGTGAAAACCAAAGCTTGCGATCTGGTGTTGCAGCAAGGGCTGAATTTCCTCTCCTGACTGCGTTTTTCTGACCGTGCGCCACGCCGGGACGCCCTGATAAAAGCCGTGTTTTGGCCCTTTACCCGCCAACACGGCATTAACCCGATTTTTCTCTTCGTCTTTTCCTGTTATTAACCGCTATGGCAGGAAGTGATGCCGATCAAAAAACCAACTTTCTAAACTCATTCTAAATAACAGCGCCGTGTAAAGTTATTAGAATTGCAGCAATGTGACATCGCTATTACATTGTTAGAAATTTTTTCCTGCCAGCGATAAGCCTGGTTTATTGAGGATCGTCAGTTGTCCGAGTTGCTCTCTGTCGCTCTGTTTCTCGCCTCTGTGCTGATATATGCCTGGAAGGCGGGCCGTAACACCTGGTGGTTTGCCGCCACTCTCACGGTGCTGGGACTTTTTGTCATTCTGAATATTACCCTGTATGCCAGCGACTATTTTACCGGCGACGGGATCAACGACGCAGTGCTTTATACGCTCACGAATAGTCTGACGGGAGCGGGAGTCGGCAAATATATTCTGCCGGGAATCGGCATTGCCCTGGCGTTAGTGGCGGTATTCGGCGCGCTGGGATGGGTACTACGCCGCCGCCGTCACCATCCTCATCATGTCGGTTACAGCCTGCTGGCGTTACTGCTGGCGTTGGGTTCGGTCGACGCCAGCCCGGCGTTTCGCCAGATTACCGAACTGGTAAAATCACAAATGCGCGATGGCGATCCGGATTTTGCCGTTTATTATAAAGAACCAGCAAAAACCATTCCTAATCCGAAGCTCAATCTGGTCTATATCTACGGCGAGAGCCTGGAACGGACCTATTTTGATAATGACGCGTTCCCCAATCTCACGCCAGAGTTGGGCGCGCTGAAAAATGAGGGGCTGGATTTCAGCCATACCATGCAACTGCCGGGAACGGATTACACCATCGCCGGGATGGTGGCTTCCCAGTGTGGTATTCCGCTGTTTGCGCCGTTTGAGGGCAATGCGTCCGCGTCGGTTTCCAGCTTCTTCCCGCAAAATATTTGCCTCGGCGATATTCTGAAAAACTCCGGCTACCAGAACTATTTCGTGCAGGGCGCTAACCTGCGTTTTGCCGGGAAAGACGTGTTCCTGAAATCACACGGATTTGATCATCTGTACGGCGCTGAAGAACTAAAAACGGTGGTGGCGGACCCGTCTTATCGTAACGACTGGGGCTTCTACGACGATACGGTACTTGATGAGGCATGGAAGAAATTTGAAGCGCTTTCCCGCTCAGGCCAGCGGTTTTCGCTGTTTACGCTGACCGTAGATACTCACCACCCGGACGGGTTTATCTCACGCACCTGCAACCGTAAACGCTATGATTACGACGGCAAACCCAACCAGTCCTTTAGCGCCGTAAGTTGCAGCCAGGAAAACATCGCCGAGTTTATCAACAAAATCAAAGCGTCACCGTGGTTTAAAGATACCGTTATCGTCGTCTCTTCCGACCATCTGGCGATGAATAATACGGCCTGGAAATACCTGAATAAGCAAGATCGCAACAATCTGTTTTTCATTCTGCGCGGCGATAAACCACAGCAGGAGACTCTGGCGGTCAAACGCAACACGATGGACAACGGCGCAACGGTGCTGGATATTCTCGGCGGCGATAATTTTATCGGTCTGGGACGTAGCAGCCTTTCCGGGCAGTCGCTGTCGGAAGTATTCCTGAATGTAAAAGAGAAAGTGCTGGCGATGAAGCCGGATATTATTCGCCTGTGGAATTTTCCGAAAGAGATAAAAGATTTTACCGTCGATCGGGACAAAAACATGATCGCTTTTTCCGGGAGCCACTTCCGCCTGCCGTTACTACTGCGCGTATCGGATAAGCGCGTCGAGCCGTTACCGGAAAGTGAATACTCCGCTCCGCTACGGTTCCAGTTGGCCGACTTCGCCCCGCGCGATAATTTCGTTTGGGTCGATCGCTGCTACAAAATGGCGCAGCTATGGGCGCCGGCGCTGGCGCTCTCCACCGACTGGTGCGTCTCGCAGGGGCAGCTTGGCGGGCAGCAAACCGTACAGCATGTCGATAAAGCGCAGTGGCAGGGTAAGACGGCGTTTAAAGACACGATGATCGATATGGAACGCTACAAAGGCAATGTTGATACCTTAAAGATTGTCGATAACGATATTCGTTATAAAGCCGATAGCTTTATCTTTAACGTGGCGGGCGCCCCGGAGGAGGTGAAGCAGTTTAGCGGCATTTCCCGGCCGGAGTCCTGGGGGCGCTGGTCAAATGCGCAGTTGGGCGATGAGGTTAAAATCGAATATAAAGCGCCGCTGCCGAAAAAGTTTGATCTGGTGATCACCGCCAAAGCCTTCGGCGACAACGCGAATCGGCCGATTCCGGTACGCGTAGGCAACGAAGAACAGACGCTGGTGCTGGGTCACGATGTGTCCACTATCACGCTGCATTTCAACAACCCGACGGACGCGAATACCTTAGTCATTGCGCCGCCCACTCCCGTCTCCACCAACGAAGGTAATATTTTGGGCCATTCGCCGCGCAAATTGGGGATTGGCATGGTGGAGATCAAAGTGGTGAATGTTGAGAGTTAAAAGAGAATGTCATATATGCCGGGTGGCGGCTGCGCCTTACCCGGCCTACACATCATCTTTATCAATAAACTGGCGCACAGGCCTGATAAGCGAAGCGCCATCAGGCACTGTATATATTACACGCCCCTTTCTGTTAATAATCGAACTGACGGTAGTAACGACGAATATCCAGACTGTGGCCGGTATATTTCTCGAAGTGCGCCGCCAGCCGATCAACCAGCTGTGTCGAGACGACGCAGGGCGCCATGATCCAGCGGAACTCATCATCAATGCCGTCCAGCGCATACGCTTTCGGATCAATCACCACCAGGTTATCGGTAATCTTACTGGCGAAGCGCTCCACGCGTTCATCCAGCACGCGGCATTTCCCTTCTCCTTTCACCAGAATGAGCGGAACGTCTTTTTCCAGCAGCTCCAGAGCGCCGTGGAAAAATTCCGCAGAGCTGACGGGGCGCGTGCGCTTCCACTGCATCTCTTCCAGGATACACATGGAGAACAGATAGACCTCGCCCCACATCTCCGCGCCGCCGACCCACATCATATAATCACAGTTATGATAACGGCTGGCGATAGCATCGGCCTGCGGATCAAATTTTTGTTTCGCTTTCAGCAGATTCGCCGGCAGAATTTCCAGTTGGCTGGCGAAGCGATCGTAACTGGCGAATTCGTTATTGCGCGACAGCACGCGGAAAAACAGCCAGTACAGCAGCATATATTCATATTCCACGCCATTTTTGTGACGCATCGGAATATGCCATGTCGCCGCCTGAGCCAGCAGAGAGTCCGCATTTTTGGTAATAGCGACTACGCGTATTCCCTGTGCTTTACACCACTCGGCGATCGCCACCGATTCTTTGGTATCGCCGGATTTAGACAGCGTAATAACCACAGAGTCTTTATTCAGCCGCTTATTTCCTTTATGAATTAATTCTGCCGCCTGCTCAACATAAACCGGCAACGTTGTTAATTCTTTGGCAAATTCATTAATTGCCATCATTGGCGCCAGTGAACCGCCAACAGAGGCGAAAAATAAAGAACTGAACCCGGCCTGATAAATCTCGTCAGCAACCTGTTCTGCCTTCTGGCGCGCAGCGATGATCTCACGAGCACTCGTCAGGTACTCGTCCTGATTAAAACCCAACATATTTTTCTCCTGATTGTTCAGATTTTACTTTTTAAAACGCGATCGAAATCGTCAAAAATGCGTACCGAAAGGTCGATGCCTTTCAGTGAGGCGATATGAAACGCCATGAGTTGTACCGGTACAATCAACAGTAATGGCGAGAAATGGTGATCAACCGCTACATCCAGCGCAAGCGTCTGGTCATCCTGCGCCGCCTTCGCCAGCGTGAGAGTAAAGGTTTTGGCGACCGCAGGCGTCATATACTCCCGTAGCGCCCTGGAGCGCGCGTCGGGCCGGTCCTCAAAGAAGAACATCACGTGTTCCGCATTGGCTTCCAGATACGGGCCGTGCATATAGGCTTCCAGCTCAAACCCGCTTGAGGGAACACGCACCGTCTCGGTAAATTTAGTTTCCAACTCTTTTGCCACTCCAACCAGCGCGCCGTAGCCTGTCGCCACAAAACGCGTCCCGTTTCGTAAAACGGACTGGTGCTGGTGAATAAACGCTTCCGTACGCACGATAACCAACGGCAGGGTTGCCGCGATACGTTGAAGCTGCGCCACATACTCCTCGACCTGCGATTCCGTCAGTCGCTGCTGCTGACGGGCAATTAACAACGCGATAAGCAACAGATTCAGTACCGTCGCGCTAAATCCACGGGTAACAAAGCCGACGGACTCAATCCCGGTCAGAATATCCAGTGGATAATCACTGGCCTTGCCAAGAGGGCTTTGCGGATCGGCGGTCAGAGCGAATACCGGACGTCCCTGCGCCTGAACTTTACGCATCGCCTCCAAGGTAGAAGCGCTTTTCCCGCTCTGGGAAATAGCAATAACCATATCGGCTTGCGGATCGCTATTCTCATACTGGCTAAAGGTGTACGGCTCTTTAATATCGATAGAGATACCGCAGCGCTCAAAGAAATAACGGGCGCAAAAGGCGGCATTCGATGACGATCCGGTGGCTAATATCAGGATTCGTCGTAACGTTTTTTGGCTGGCGAACCGCGATACTTCTTCCAGAGACTGGCGATGGCGTCGAATAATATTCGCCAGGACGTCAGACTCTTCGTTAATATAGGTCAGCATGGTTGGTGACATTGTGTATCCCTCTTAAAATAACCCTATCCAGGAACCGAAAATTCCCACCAGCGCAATACCGCCAATGATGGTTAACGGTTTCACTTTTTTCCCTAACAGCCAGTACACAATGGCGAAGCTAATTAACGGCAGCAGACAAGGCATGATGTCGTTAATAATGTCCTGAACATGGGTTTTCGCTTCTCCCGTACCAAACGTAATGGGAATGGTGATATCAATCATGGAGGCCGTCATCGCGCCAACCACCATCAGACCGATAATCGAGGCGCCATAGGTTAGGCTTTCCATCATTCCGCTTTGCTGAATACGTTGCAGTACGCCGGTTCCCAGCACATAGCCCCAGCGGGTAAAGAACCAGCGGGCCAGAATATGCGGTACGTTAAACACCAGCAGAAATAAAATCGGCCCCAGAATATTGCCTTTCAGCGCCAGGCTGGTACCGATGCCAGTGGCGATAAGGCGCAATGTTCCCCAGAAAAAAGAGTCGCCAATACCCGCCAGCGGCCCCATTAACGACGCTTTGACGTTATCGATAGAACTGGCATCCATCTCTTTCTGCTGGCTATTTTTCTCCTCCATCGCCACGGTAATACCGAGGATCAACGTCACAATGTGCGGTGTGGTATTAAAGAAAGCCAGATGGCGTTTTAGCGCTTCGGAAAGATCTTCTTTTCGGCTATACAGTTTCTTTAATACCGGAATGAGCGTATAGACGAACGCCAGGTTCATTTGTCGTTCATAGTTCCAGGAAAACTCCATCTGGAATGACCGCCAGAAGACGCGGCGTAAATCACGCGCGGTGACCAGACCAGTGGTTTCCGCCTGCTGGCGGTCTTTATCAGAAATCATCTTCATCGTCATGAGACGCTCCTTGCGCAGGTGCCGGTTGCGAGGCCGCAAATTTCGGCATATTGACCATCACGACGGCGACGATCGCGCCGAGAATCGCAATACCCGTCACCGGAATTTTTAAATACGCCATTAAAACAAAACCGAGGAAAAAATAGGGGGCGACCTTTTTATTAATTAATAAGCGCGCCAGCATGGCAAAACCCAGCGCGGGAATAATACCGGTGGCAACGCTTAATCCATGTTTAATAAATTCTGGAATGGCATCCAGAAAACCTTTAACCATATTCACGCCCGCTAAATAAGAGACCGTGACGATAATCCCCAGCGTCAGCGACAGCCCAATGCCGGAGATTAAATGCATACGCTCAATGCCCCGGGTATCCCCCATCTCAGCGTAAGCATCGGCTTTATGACAGAGCAACGGAATAAACATTCCGTTATAGATATTTTTCACAATTAACGCCAGTGTCGCGATTGGCAAACCTAATAACAGCGCGGTTTCCGCCCCAGCGCCGGAATTAATCGCAAAGGCCACACCTAAAATACCGCCAGTGACCACATCCGGCGGCAGCGACGCGCCCACCGAAAAGGAACCGATAAACGCCAACTCCAGCGTCGCGCCCATCACAATTCCGGTTTCCATGTCGCCCAGCACCAGTCCGGTTAACAGTCCGGTCACGATAGGTCTGGAAATCAGCGACGTCCCTAATGCATATTCAGACTGGGCGATAAACGCCACCAGTCCCAGTAAAAGTGCCTCTATCATAAAATATCCTCAGGCGTTAATCCGCTCAGGCAAAAAGTTGTTTACGATCGTTAGGCACCAGCCGAATTTCTATCTCTACTCCGCCAGCCGCCAGCTCCCGAAGTTGAGTCATTTCATCCGCTAACAGATTGATGGCTTTAGCAATATTCTGGCTCCCTTCACGTACCTTCGTGCCGCCTAAATTAATGCTTTTAATGTCGGGTAATTCGCGCGCCAGCCGGTACGCATCCGCCACGGATTCAACAACAATAAAAAGTTTATATTTATCGGTAACGCCGCTTTTTATCGCTTCAATTGAATCGGCAATATTTTTAATAACCAGCTTCACCGCGGGCGGCTTCGCCATTTTAATGGTGGTTTTACGCAGGTCATCATTAGGTACGCTGTCGTTGGCAATTAAAATACAGTCTGCGCCAACGTACTGCGTCCAGGAAAAGGCGACCTGTCCATGTAATAAACGATGATCCACCCGTAAAAAAACAATCATGACGCTTCCTCCCCTTAAAAATCTTTATCGCTTTGCATGGCGCTGGTGATAGTTTGATTGCAGTACTGAATATTTTCTTTTGAATCCGCTAACGCCGTCATTATGGTATGCGTGGTATTGCCATCGTTTTCCGACATAAAGAGATCGATAACCAGCGGCAGGTTAATCCCTGCCAGCAGATGAAAATTTTCTCGTGATAAATAACGGACAAATTCGTTATTCACGCTGCCGGCAAAAATATCGGTCAGCGCAATAATTTCATCTTCCGGCGGGATCCGGGCAATTAGCGTATCTACCTGCTGGCTTAAATCCACGCTCTCTTCAACGTAAGCGCACAGCGTCCAGACATTTGACCGTTTGCCTAAAATCAGCTCCACGGAGTTTAAAACTCCGCTGGCCAGCGTGCCGTGGCTGGCGAAAATATAATGTCTCTTCATCCTGACCTCTAAAACACATTCCACTGTGATAAAAGAGAGCAAGCGGCGTGCCAGAAAAAGTGGCGCGCCGAAAAAAGATGCGGGTTAACAGAGCGAAATAGTTAAAACTGTTGATCTTGCTCGATAAGTTCTGTTTCGAAGGTCAGGATATTATGGATATAGCCAAGCTCGGCGGTGGGGATTTTGACACTGTAGTTACTCTCAATGACACTAAACGCTTCCCGTAGCCGATTCAGTTCCTGTTCCGGACACTGTTGTCCACTATAAGCAGTAATGCCCGCATGACGGATCAGACGCTCAATCAGGCAACTAATATGCACATAGAGCGCCACCTTTCTTTCATTCGAGACGGTAACGCCCGCCAGATGCTCATAGCGCAGCAGAAACTGCTCAACGTGGTTGATGACTTTGCTGGTGTCGAGGATGGTGACGGATTCAATCACTCGTCGGAGCGAGAAGTTTTTCAGCAGCAGGTTGTTGATCTCCGCCACCTGCTCCGGCGTGGTCAGCGAACCAAACAGCCGCATCAGATAGTGATTCCCCTCGCCGGAGATCAGCGAGTCGAGCGAAATCCACGGCACGCTGGCGATGTGCGGGTCCAGCGTGCCGACTATCGCCAGTACGTCGTAGCGCATAAATACCGGCTCTTGGGTTTTATTGCTCGCCAGCATCGCATAATCGCAGGCGACGACGTCAATCTCCAGCGCCTGCGGAATACTGGCGCTCAGTAATGCGCAAAGATTCGTCGCCACACCGATACCGGTCGCGCAGGTGGTCAGTATGGCGCGCGGTTTGTTGCTTTTCGGCCAGTAGAGCTGATACTCGACCGGCACATCCCGGGCGATATCGCGGGCGATCTCTTCAATAAAATGCCCTTGTAAAATACGCTCCCCTACATACAGGGCCATGCTGGTCGAGACGTTGTTGATAATCGTCACCGGCGTGGAAAGCGCGCGATCAAAATGACGATGAATGGCCTTGAGCGATCCCATATCCACCAGAATCATCAGGCCGGAGGCGAGCGGATGCTCTTCCAGATAGCGCATCACCTGCTGCGCTATCGCCTCCGGCGTGACGTCCAGCGGCATATCGAACGATTCAAAAATCGTATTTTTCAGTAACCGGTTGGCGACGTTGGCGATACTGCTGGCGGTGGCATAACCGTGCGCCAGAATCACCGCATGCGTCACCTGTTTTTGGTTGTTAGCCCCCTGTTTATGCAGCCAAAGCGCCAGCAGCAGCATATCAATGCGTCTCGGCTCCAGATCCAGCTTCTGGCCCAGCGTCTCCAGAATTTGTAAACAGAAGCTGTACAGCAGCGGATATTTCTGGGCGAGGAAGGCGTCCAGTTGGCGGATCTGCTCGCTGTTGAGACGAGAAGGCGCCAGTGCGGTACGATGGATTAAATAGTGGCTAAGCGCGTAAATACAGTTGCCGTTAAGCTGCATATTGAAACGCTTCTCCAGACGATAAAACTCTTCCCGCACCTGGCTTGTAATTAACAGCAACCGCTGTGAGTGCACATTATCGTCGCCGGTAAAAATCAGGCGATCGAAGAGGGTCTCAATTTCATCGCCCATTCTTTTTTGTACCGTCTCCCACTCCTCTTTCCCGCTACGTACCAGTTCGTATAGCGCCAGCACATGACACTGCGTATCATGGATCATGCCCTGCATCTCGTCGCGGGCGCGCAGCAGCCAGGTAAGGTTCGTGTCGGGCGAGATGCTCACCGGCGTGTCGTCCGCCAGCGGTTCATTCAGTGACGGCAATGCCGACAGCATGGCATCCGGCAGATCGTGCAGCGACACGGTAACGGTTTCCTGCCCAGGCTTTTTCGCCCATGCCGTCGCCACCGCATACTTCACCACATTTTTCAGCTCGCCGACGTTGCCGCGATAAACATATTGATTGAGGATCTGCAACAAACGCGGTTTGAGGATAAGCGTGGCCGAAAGTTTTTTCGCCTCCGTCCAGAAAAACAGTAAGATCAGCGCCTCTTTTTCCTGGCGGCTACGGTGCTGGAGATCCGGCAGGTTGACCTGAATCGGGATGCGTCGCAAAAATGTCGTCAGAAAGGTACTGTGTATCTCTTCGGTCGTCGCAAATACCAGACGTACCGAAACCGGATGCCCCTGCGCGGTGTCGCCTACCCGATAAATTTCACCACGATCGAGCCAGGTAAAGAGCTTCTCCTGCCCTTCGGCGCTCAGCCGGTGGACTTCATCCAGGAATAACATGCCGCCGTCAGCCGCCTCGAACGCGCCCGGTCTGTCGCTCTGCGCGCCGGTAAACGCGCCCTTCACATAGCCAAAAAGATTCGCCGCCAGCAGTTCGGGATTGCTCGCATACTGGGCGCAATTAAAACTGATAAATGGCGCATCCGGCGACAGAAGCGCCTGGGCGATGGCATATTCGTGCATGAGCTGCGCCAGATAACTTTTCCCGGTGCCGCTTTCGCCGGTCATCAGTAGCGGCAGTCCGCCGTCGGGATAAAACAGCGCGGTTTTCAGTTGCTCAATCGGCCGCTTCAGGCTTTCGTTATGACCAATCAACAGAGAAAAGTGATCGTCCGGCGCGCACTCCTGTTCCCCGTGCGCTAACAGCTCCGCGACGCTGGCGTATTCATTACGCGAAAGGGTAAAAAACTGTTGGCTAAATGCCTGCTTATGCAGGAAATAGACGGGACGGGTATTGATTTTGCAGAGCACGCCCTGCGCCACCAGTTGGTTCAGATAATGGCTGGCGGTATTACGCTGCATATTAAAACGCTGCGCCAGATAGCGCGCGGTAAACACCTCACTGACATTTTCCGGATCAAAAAAATCCGTTTGGTTCATCAGGAAAGCAAGCAGGGCATCTTTGCGCATCGTATCCTCTCACGATTATCACATCAGCAATTATGATGCCGCGAAACAAGGCTCTCCTGCCGTGCGTTCTCTCGCTTTATTCATTTTTTGTGGATCACCGCACACCTTCACTCAACGTTGGATTAGCGCGCGATATCAGAAAAGAGAGAAGGAAGCGGCGCACGGCCTGGCGTATGAATCACGCTGCGCCATGCGCCTGATGCTGGTTTAAAATCGGCCTGCGCGGACTGCCAGGCCTGGTAAGCGCTACGCCATCAGGCAAAAGTGTGAACATCTCATCCGGCCTACGATCATCTGTAGGCCGACTGTTCACCATACGCCCTTAAAACGTTTCCCAATTATCGCTGCCGTCGGCCACAGCGGCCTTTGGTGACGACACGGCTGCCGGGGTTTTTACCGCAGCCACTTCACGCGCACGCTGCTGTTGCTGGTGAATACGGAACACCGCGACGGCCTGGGTCAGACGGCTGGCTTGCTCTTCCAGCGCCGCAGCCGCGGCGGCGGACTCTTCCACCAGCGAGGCGTTCTGCTGCGTTACGCGATCCATCTCCGCTACCGCCAGGCCCACCTGGTCGATACCACGGCTTTGCTCGTCGGACGCCGAGGCAATCTCGCCCATGATATCGGTCACGCGGGTCACTGCATTGACGATCTCATCCATGGTTTCACCGGCGCTTTCGACCAGCGTCGACCCCACATCAACACGGCTCACGGAATCCTCAATCAGACTCTTGATCTCTCGTGCCGCCTGCGCGCTACGCTGGGCCAGATTACGGACTTCACCGGCTACCACCGCGAACCCGCGTCCCTGCTCGCCTGCGCGCGCCGCTTCTACCGCCGCATTCAGCGCCAGGATATTGGTCTGGAAAGCAATACCGTCGATTACGCTGATAATATCGGCGATTTTCTGCGAACTGGAGGCGATATCGCGCATTGTTTGTACGACGTTATCCACCACTTTGCCGCCTTTTTGCGCTGTTTCAGAGGCGCTCAATGCCAGGTGACTGGCCTGACGGGCGTTTTCGGCGTTCTGTTTCACGGTGGCGGTCAGTTGTTCCATACTGGCGGCGGTCTCTTCCAGAGACGCTGCCTGCTGCTCAGTACGGGAAGAGAGATCGTTGTTGCCCATCGCAATCTCGCTGGCGCCGCTATAGATCGCATTCGCGCCGTTACGTACATCGCCAACGGTACGCATCAGTTCACTTTGCATATGACGCAGGTTTTCAGCCAACTGCCCCATTTCGTTGGAGCCTTCCACGTCGATACGCTTCACCAGATCGCCGCTGGCGATATGGCGAATGCTTTCAATCAGACGATTCATCGGGGCGATAAGCGACAGTTTGATGCCGAACCAGACGGCGATAATGACCACCAGAACGGCAATCAGCACACTGACCAGTACCCACATCGCCTGGTTGTAGGAACTGTTGTTATCCTCAACAGCAATATCGTACAGACGATCGTTTTGCTGCATATAGGCCATGTACTGCTTCTCAAAAGCGTCCTGATAGCTTTGAGTCGGTTGATCAAAAAACTCGTTAATCTTACCCGCGCCAAGAAGCTGAATAAGCTCCGCCAACGCGCCGTGGTAGATATCATAGGTTCGTTTGATCTCAAGGAAAGCCGCTTCACTCTGACGTGGATCGCGCGGTAACGCCTCATACTGCGCCCAGTTTTTTTCGGTCAGCTTCAGCGTATTGGTCGCCCCCTGCATCAGTTCAGCGACAGTTGCGCCGCTGCCAATATTGCTCTGGTCCATCATCCAGCGGATACCCGCGCGATTCAGGGTATTACGCGTTTGTAACAGCTCCACCCAGGTTGCATTCAGGGCAGACTGCTGCTGACGAATGGTTTGCAATACGGTGAAGTTTTCTTTGTCATTCTTCAGCGAGTTGAAGAACAGCCCGCCGGATGTCAGTTGTAAAAGGCCAAATAGCGCCAATACCAGCAGTAAGCTGGTAACAATTTTAATTCGCTTTAACATGTTTTCTCTTTCCGCTAGACAGATACAGAATTTTCGGCCTGGAAAGGGAAAACTTTATGGGATGCGCGCCATTAATATCACGATTAGCTCAGTGAAGTCGTTATGACGCCCCGCGCAACAAGGATCGTCCCATTTTATATCGTGATCTCAATCACATAAAATAGCCCACGCCCTCCTCCGCGAAACCGCTTACCGGTACGTCCGACCGCTTAAACCGCCATACAACCACTCACTGATTTACCTAACTTTACGCGCGCGATGATCTGGCAAGATCCTCTCAGCATAGCAGTCAATCTACCTCCTCAAACACGAACTCAATGTCCACCCAGCTTCGGCTGATAATTAAACTTACAACCAGGTTTTACTATGGATACGAAAAAGATATTCAAGCACATACCCTGGGTGATTCTCGGAATCATCGGTGCTTTCTGCCTCTCGGTTGTTGCCCTACGTCGGGGTGAACACGTGAGCGCCCTGTGGATCGTGGTCGCTTCCGTTTCCGTCTATCTGGTGGCTTACCGCTACTACAGCCTGTATATCGCCCAGAAGGTCATGAAACTCGACCCGACGCGCGCGACGCCGGCGGTCATCAATAACGACGGCCTGAACTACGTGCCGACTAACCGCTACGTGCTGTTTGGTCACCACTTCGCCGCCATCGCCGGCGCAGGTCCGCTGGTCGGGCCGGTATTGGCCGCGCAGATGGGCTACCTGCCGGGGACACTGTGGCTGCTGGCGGGCGTAGTGCTCGCGGGCGCAGTGCAGGACTTTATGGTGCTGTTCATCTCTTCCCGCCGTAACGGCGCCTCTCTTGGCGAGATGATCAAAGAAGAGATGGGTACCGTTCCAGGCACCATCGCGCTGTTCGGCTGCTTCTTAATTATGATCATCATCCTCGCGGTGCTGGCATTAATCGTGGTTAAAGCGCTGGCCGAAAGCCCGTGGGGCGTCTTCACCGTCTGCTCCACGGTGCCGATTGCGCTGTTTATGGGCATCTACATGCGCTTCCTGCGTCCGGGACGCGTAGGCGAAGTCTCCGTTATTGGTATCGTGCTGCTGGTGGCGTCTATTTACTTCGGCGGCGTAATTGCCCACGACCCGTACTGGGGCCCGGCGCTGACCTTTAAAGACACCACCATTACCTTCGCGCTGATCGGCTACGCATTTGTTTCCGCGCTGCTGCCGGTATGGCTGATCCTCGCCCCGCGCGACTATCTCGCTACCTTCCTGAAAATCGGCGTGATCGTCGGTCTGGCGCTGGGGATTGTGATCCTCAACCCGGAACTGAAAATGCCGGCGTTGACGCAATACGTCGACGGTACCGGCCCGCTGTGGAAAGGCGCTCTGTTCCCGTTCCTGTTCATCACCATCGCCTGTGGCGCCGTCTCTGGCTTCCACGCGCTCATCTCTTCCGGTACCACGCCGAAACTGCTGGCCTGTGAGACTGATGCGCGTTTTATCGGCTACGGCGCGATGCTGATGGAGTCCTTTGTTGCGGTGATGGCGCTGGTGGCGGCCTCGATCATTGAACCGGGGCTCTACTTCGCGATGAACACCCCGCCGGCAGGTCTGGGCATTACCATGCCAAACCTGCACGAGATGGGCGGCGAGAACGCGCCGCTGATTATGGCGCAGTTGAAAGACGTTACCACACATGCAGCGGCAACCGTCAGCTCCTGGGGCTTTGTGATTTCCCCGGAACAAATCCTGCAAACGGCGAAAGATATCGGTGAACCGTCAGTATTGAACCGCGCAGGCGGCGCGCCAACGCTGGCAGTAGGTATCGCGCACGTGTTCCACAAAGTCCTGCCGATGGCGGATATGGGCTTCTGGTATCACTTCGGTATTCTGTTCGAAGCACTGTTTATCCTGACCGCACTGGATGCGGGTACCCGTTCCGGCCGCTTTATGTTGCAGGATTTGCTGGGTAACTTCGTCCCGTTCCTGAAAAAAACCGATTCTCTGGTCGCGGGTATCATCGGTACCGCAGGCTGCGTCGGTTTGTGGGGCTATCTGCTGTATCAGGGCGTGGTCGACCCGCTGGGCGGCGTGAAGAGCCTGTGGCCGCTGTTCGGTATCTCTAACCAGATGCTGGCCGCCGTGGCGCTGGTGTTGAGCACCGTGGTACTGATCAAAATGCAGCGCACCAAGTACATCTGGGTGACGGTGATCCCGGCGGTATGGCTGCTGATCTGCACCACCTGGGCGCTGGGCCTGAAACTGTTCAGCGCCAACCCACAGATGGAAGGTTTCTTCTACATGGCAAACCTGTATAAAGAGAAGATTGCCAACGGCACCAACCTGACCGAGCAGCAGATTGCCAACATGAACCATATCGTGGTGAACAACTACACTAACGCTGGTTTGAGTATTCTGTTCCTGGTGGTGGTGTACAGTATTATCTTCTACGGTTTCACCACCTGGATGAAGGTACGCAACAGCGATAAACGTACCGACAAAGAAACCCCGTATGTGCCCGTGCCGGAAGGCGGCGTGAAGATCTCTTCACACCACTAAAACTGATGCCGGGTAGCGCACAGCGCTCCCGGCTAGTGTAGGCCGGATAAGGCGCAAGCCGCCATCCGGCTTTATTCATTAACAGGACGGCAGAATGTTTGATACTTTAGGTCAGGCAAAAAAATATCTCGGCCAGGCGGCAAAAATGTTGATTGGTATTCCGGACTACGACAACTATGTCGAGCACATGAAAACCAACCATCCCGACAAGCCGTACATGACCTATGAAGAGTTCTTCCGCGAACGTCAGCAAGCACGTTACGGCGGCGATGGCAAAGGCGGTATGCGCTGTTGTTAATGGAGAGACTATGATCCCGATTGCAGTTACCCTACTTACCGGTTTTCTTGGTGCCGGCAAAACCACCCTACTACGCCATATCCTCAACGAACAACATGGTTTTAAAATTGCTGTTATCGAAAACGAATTTGGCGAAGTCTCCGTTGACGATCAACTGATTGGCGATCGCGCCACACAGATCAAAACCCTGACTAACGGCTGCATCTGCTGTACCCGCTCCAACGAGCTGGAAGATGCGCTATTAGACCTGCTCGACAGCCGCGACCGCGGCGATATTGCTTTCGACCGTCTGGTGATTGAATGCACCGGCATGGCTGACCCCGGCCCGATTATTCAGACCTTTTTCTCCCATGACGTATTATGCGAACGCTACCTGTTAGACGGCGTGATTGCGCTGGTCGACGCGGTGCACGCTAACGAGCAGATGAACCAGTTCACCATCGCTCAGTCGCAGATAGGCTACGCCGACCGTATCCTGCTGACCAAAACCGACGTGGCAGGCGACAGCGAGAAACTGCGCGAGCGGCTGGCGCGTATCAACGCCCGCGCCCCGGTTTATACCGTGGTACACGGCGATATTGACCTGAGTCAGTTGTTTAATACCAGCGGCTTTATGCTGGAAGAGAACGTGCTGGCAAGCCAACCGCGTTTCCACTTTATTGCCGATAAACAGAACGATGTGTCGTCAATTGTGGTGGAGCTGGATTACCCGGTGGATATCAGCGAGGTTTCGCGGGTGATGGAAAACCTGCTGCTGGAATCAGCGGATAAACTGCTGCGTTACAAAGGGATGCTGTGGATCGACGGCGAACCCAACCGTCTGCTGTTCCAGGGCGTGCAGCGTCTCTACAGCGCCGACTGGGACAGACCGTGGGGCGACGAAACGCCGCACAGCACGCTGGTATTTATCGGGATCCAGTTACCGGAAGACGAGATTAGAACGGCGTTTGCGGGGTTAAGGAAGTAACCCGCATCAAGGCCATCACAGAATGATGGCCTTCAGAGCAGATATGGCACTCTCTATTCACCGTTACCATATTATATCTTCCACCAGCGCACCACTACATAATGATAAATACAAACTACCTTAACCACGAGGGGATATTATACTCCGGCAAAGGCTCCACACTATAAGTATCTCTCCTGTCGCTCCCTTTTTTACAGGTAATCTCATAGAAACCCCACTTATCATTTTTATCCGAATAAAACACAGTATATTTATCAGTATTAAAACCAAAATATTTTTCGTTTTTATTCTTCACTTCCAATTCACCGCACTTTGCTTCATTGCGCCATTCATGGTTGATGGTCTTTTTTAGCACAAAATAAGCGACATCACCAATCAACACAGGAACAAGCAGAAACAAAAACATAGACATAATAAAAGCACCTGTTAATGTAAAGATTCGATACCCTTTTGCTTTATCACCGTAACGCAGAAATAGCCCATAGCAAATAGGTTGTGATAACCACAGGAAAAACATAAGAAATGCGGTGGCTTTCCAACAATATTCTAACCACGGAGAAGAGGATAGCTCCAGATTACTGATTTGCCAGAAAATGCTGGCAGAGTAACTACTAGTAAAAACAAAAACACCTGAAAATGCGGTAACCGCCAAGCCGATTACCTTAAAGGTTTTTGCTGTATTATTTCTGGCAAAATCTAAAATAGTCAAAATGCTACTAATGAGGATAGAGACTGAAAATAAAATAGCTAACCAATACGTTATGGTGTTGACAAACACATTAGCAGACAACAACAAAAGCAAAAAAATTGACCATGCAGTTAGCGATAGAATACCAGCAAACCGAGTCAATAAATGACCATTGTCTGTGCGTACAAAGAAACTGATATATTCTCTAATTCGATTTTCTTGAGTGCAAGAGAATATTAGAATAGATACAAAGAGAAATGCAACCAGGTAACTTTTTAAAGGAAATTTATAGGGGATTAAATAGATTGCGATCACGCCATAGACAATCACCGCAGAATCTAATTTTTTCTGTTTAAAATGTTTAAGAAAGGATCTCCAAATCTTAATAACTTCCATATTAAAACCTTATATGTTGGGTACAGAATTCACGAATTCATCTAAAACAGAGACTTAACACCAATAATGCACACAGAGTGTAATGATTTCATCTGATTTTGTGTGTAGAATTTGCGCATCGCTATTCGATGAGAATCCCCAATGGCTGACCTGAACCTGAGTACCCTGACGGAAGCAGACATCATCACCAAACGCGTTATGCCCGCCATCCTGAAAGCTGGCTGGGATAACACAACGCAAATCAGACAAGAGGTCAAACTCCGGGACGGTAAGGTCATCGTGCGCGGCAAAGTCGCGGCGCGTAGAACGGTGAAATCTGCCGATATCGTGCTGTACCACAAATTAAACATGCCGCTGGCGGTGATCGAAGCTAAAGCCAATAAACATGAAATCGGCAAAGGTATGCAGCAGGCGCTGGGTTATGCGCACCTGCTGGACGTTCCTTTCGTCTTCGCTACCAATGGCGATGGCTTTATCTTCCATGATAAAACGGCAACCGGCGCGATTGAGCGAGAAATTACCCTCGACGAATTCCCAACGCCTGATGAATTGTGGCAAAAATACTGCCAGTGGAAAGGGTACACCGCCGCGCAAATGCCGATCGTCACCCAGGATTATTACAACGACGGCAGCGAAAAGCGGCTGCGCTACTACCAGCTTCAGGCCATCAACAAAACGCTGGAGGCTGTGTCTAACGGGCAAAACAGATTATTACTGGTCATGGCGACAGGAACCGGTAAAACGCTGACGGCGTTTCACATCATCTGGCGTTTATGGCGGTCAGGCGTTAAAAAACGCATCCTGTTCCTGGCAGACCGAAACGTCCTTGTTGACCAGACCCGACTTGATGACTTTCAGCCTTTCGGCTCCGCAATGACCAAAATCACCGGGCGCACTCTCGACCCCGCTTTCGAAATCCATCTTGCGCTCTATCAGGCGTTAACCGGCAATGAAGAGCATCAAAAAGCGTTTAAGCAGGTTTCGCCGGATTTCTTTGATCTGATTATCATCGACGAATGCCACCGAGGCAGCGCCTCTGAAGACAGCGCCTGGCGTGAAATTCTGGATTATTTCAGCTCCGCCACACAGATTGGTATGACCGCCACGCCGAAGGAAACTCACGAGGTCTCCAATAGCGACTACTTTGGCGATCCTATTTACACTTATTCGTTGAAAGAAGGGATCGAGGACGGATTCCTCGCTCCTTACAAAGTGGTTCGTGTCGATATTGATGTTGATTTACAAGGCTGGCGACCCGTGCGCGGCCAGAGCGACCTCAACGGTGAACTGATCGATGACAGAATCTATAACCAGAAAGATTTCGACCGCACGATGGTCATCGACGAGCGGACTGAACTGGTGGCGAAAACCATTACCGATTACCTCAAACGCACCAATCCGATGGATAAAACCATCGTGTTTTGCGAAGACATTCCGCATGCTGAACGTATGCGCCGGGCGCTGATCAACCTCAACCCGGAGATGGTAAAACGTAACGATAAATATGTGATGAAAATCACCGGGGATGACGAAGAAGGGAAAGGCCAGCTGCAGAATTTCAGCGACAAGAAAAAAGAATGGCCGGTGATTGTGACCACCTCAGAACTCATGACTACTGGCGTAAACGTTAAGACCTGCAAACTGATCGTGCTGGACCAAACCATCCGCTCAATGACTAAATTTAAACAGATCATTGGCCGGGGTACCCGCATCGAACAAGACTACGGCAAACTGTGGTTCACCATTCTTGATTTCAAAAAGGCCACTGAACTGTTTGCCGACGAGCGCTTTGACGGTATCCCGGAAAAAGTGATGGAAGCCACGCCAAATGACATTTCGGACCCGGACTCCGGCTTCAACGAAACGCTGGAGGAAGAAACGCCTGACGTCTTTGCCGACGAGGATATCAACGGGGCAGACGAAGATCCGGCCACCTACACCACCAGCACGATGGGCGGCTCCGGCCCGTTACCGGAAGAGGAAGACAACCGGGTCCGTAAATTCCACATTAACGGCGTCACCGTTGGTGTGGTCTCGCAACGCGTCCAGTATTACGACGCCGACGGCAGGCTGGTCACCGAATCCTTCAAAGATTACACCCGCAAAACCGTGCTCAAAGAGTGCGCCTCACTGGATGATTTTGTCCGGAAATGGCAAGATGCTGACCGCAAAGCGGCGGTGATCAAAGAGCTCGAATTACAGGGCATCCTTTGGGATGTTCTGGCGGAAGAGGTGGGCAAAGATCTTGACCCGTTCGACATGCTCTGTCATGTGGTGTATGGTCAGCCGCCGCTCACGCGCAAAGAGCGCGCAGACAATGTTCGCAAGCGTAATTATTTCACCAAATATTCCGATGCCGCGCAGACTGTACTCAGCAATTTGCTGGACAAATATGCCGATGCGGGCGTGGAAGAAATCGAGAATATTCAGGTGCTGAAGCTCAAACCGTTCGACCAGATGGGCACTCTGCAGGAGATCATCACCGACGGCTTTGGTGACAAAGGCACCTATATGCAGGCAGTGAGTGACCTGGAAAGCGAAATTTACCAGCTTCCTCCCCGCTCCGCCTGAACATCCTGATTACGCCACCTGCGGCCCGTCTGCCGCAGGTGGCTTTGTTTTTTTATAAAGGGACGACCCCATGTCAATCAGCTCGGCTATCAAATCATTACAGGACATCATGCGCAAAGATGCAGGCGTCGATGGCGACGCACAGCGTCTGGGTCAGCTCTCCTGGTTATTGTTCCTGAAGATCTTCGACGCCCAGGAACAGGCGCTGGAAATCGAGCAGGAAAAATACAGGCTGCCGATGCCGGAGCGCTACCTGTGGCGCAACTGGGCGGCCGATAACGAAGGGATCACCGGCGATAAACTGCTGGCGTTCGTCAACGACGACCTGTTTCCGACGCTAAAAGATCTGCCCGCGCAGATAGATATCAACCCGCGCGGCTATGTGGTTAAGCAGGCGTTCAGCGATGCCTACAACTACATGAAAAACGGTACCCTGCTGCGTCAGGTGATCAACAAGCTGAACGAGATCGATTTTACCCGCGCCAGCGAACGTCATCTGTTCGGCGATATCTACGAACAGATCCTCCGGGATTTACAGGCCGCAGGCAACGCGGGTGAATTCTACACCCCACGCGCCGTGACCCGTTTTATGGTCGAGCGCGTCGATCCGAAACTCGGCGAATCGATTATGGATCCGGCCTGCGGCACCGGCGGCTTCCTCGCCTGCGCGTTTGATCATGTAAAAAATCATTATGCGCACACGGTCACCGACCACCAGATCCTGCAAAAACAGATCCACGGCGTGGAGAAGAAACAGCTACCGCATCTGCTTTGCACCACCAATATGCTGCTGCACGGCATCGAAGTGCCAGTACAGATCCGCCACGATAACACGCTGAACAAACCGCTCTCCTCCTGGGACGAGCAGATGGATGTGATTATCACCAACCCGCCGTTCGGCGGCACCGAAGAAGACGGCATCGAGAAGAACTTCCCTTCCGATATGCAGACCCGCGAAACGGCGGATCTGTTCCTGCAACTGATCATTGAAGTGCTGGCGAAAAACGGCCGCGCGGCGGTGGTGCTGCCGGACGGTACGCTGTTTGGCGAAGGCGTGAAAACCAAGATCAAAAAGCTGCTCACCGAGGAGTGCAACCTGCACACCATCGTGCGTCTGCCGAACGGCGTGTTTAACCCGTACACCGGGATCAAAACCAACCTGCTGTTCTTTACCAAAGGTCAGCCGACCAAAGACATCTGGTTCTACGAGCATCCGTACCCGGCGGGGGTGAAGAACTACAGCAAAACCAAACCGATGAAGTTTGAGGAGTTCCAGGCCGAGATCGACTGGTGGGGCAACGAGGCTGACGGCTTCGCCAGCCGCGTCGAGAACGAACAGGCGTGGAAGGTCAGCATCGACGAGGTGATTGCCCGCAACTTTAACCTCGATATCAAGAACCCGCACCAGGCGGAAACCGTCAGCCACGATCCGGATGAACTGCTGGCGCAGTACGCCAAGCAGCAGGAAGCAATTCAGACCCTGCGCCACCAGCTGCGCGATATTCTCGGCGCGGCGCTCTCCGGTAAGGGGGCCAACTGATGGCGGTGGAAAAACTGATTGTCGACCATATCGATACCTGGACTACGGCGCTGCAAACCCGCTCCACGGCGGGGCGCGGCAGTTCGGGCAAGATTGACCTGTACGGCATTAAGAAGCTGCGCGAGCTGATCCTGGAGCTGGCGGTGCGCGGCAAGCTGGTGCCGCAGGATCCGAACGATGAACCGGCGTCTGAGCTGCTAAAACGCATTGCGGCGGAAAAGGCCGAGCTGGTGAAGCAGGGGAAAATTAAAAAGCAAAAGCCGCTGCCGGAGATTAGCGAGGAGGAGAAACCGTTTGAGCTACCGGAGGGGTGGGAGTGGGCAAGATTACCACAAATATACATCCCTCAGTCAGAATCATCACATAAAGTTAAGTCATCTGATATTATAGATGAAGGCCGTCACCCTGTTATTGAACAAAATGCTGAATTTATATCTGGTTACTCTAACAACTCAGAGCTATTAATTAATATTAACAATCCCGTTATAATATTTGGCGATCATACCAGAAATATAAAATATATTGATTTTGATTTTATCGTGGGTGCTGATGGTGTGAAAATACTTTCCCCTGTCATTATTAACGAAAAATATTTTTACTGGCAGCTTAAGTCTTTTAAAATTGAATCAAGGGGGTATTCTAGGCATTATAAAATGTTAAATGAGAAATTATTTTCTCTACCACCTTTATGTGAACAAATCCGAATAGTAACTAAGGTCGAAGAGCTAATGTCCCTCTGCGACCAACTGGAGCAGCATTCCCTGACCAGTCTGGACACCCACCAACAGCTGGTTGAAACCCTGCTAACCACGCTAACCGACAGCCAGAACGCCGATCAACTGGCCGAAAACTGGTCGCGTATCAGCGAGCATTTCGACACACTGTTTACCACCGAAGCCAGCATTGACGCCTTAAAACAGACCATTCTGCAACTGGCAGTGATGGGCAAACTGGTACCGCAGGATCCGAACGATGAACCGGCCTCTGAACTGCTCAAACGTATTGCGCAGGAAAAAGCACAGCTGGTGAAAGACGGGAAAATGAAAAAGCAAAAACCGTTGCCACCGATTAGTGATGAGGAAAAACCATTTGAACTGCCAGATGGGTGGGAATGGGTTAAATTGGGAAATATACTCCATGATATAAAATATGGAACTTCTCAAAAATGTGATTATAATATTTCAGGCTATCCTGTTCTAAGAATTCCTAACATTGTAAAAGGTATTATCGATCTTGCCGACATAAAGTATGGTGCATTAACCGATTCTGAATTAAAAGATCTTACACTAAATAAAAATGATCTCTTATTTATAAGATCTAATGGCAGCACTAATATTGTCGGTCAAAGTACATTAGTTCAACACGATCTAAAAGATCATGCTTATGCTGGCTATATAATTAGAGTACGGCTACATAACGAATATATTAATGCCAGATATATAAACATGGTAATGAAATCAAATTTAATACGTGAGCAAATTGAAGGTCCTATTAGAACAACTACAGGTGTCAAAAACATTAATTCAAATGAACTTATGGGACTTCTTGTACCTCTTCCACCAAAAAATGAACAAGGGATAATCATTAAAAAAATTAATGAAATAGATACAACTTTATCTAATTTGAAAGTTAGCATCCAATCCGCCCAACAAACCCAGGTCCACCTGGCCGACGCCCTCACCGACGCAGCCATCAATTAACCCGCCCTTCATAAACCAATAAAGCGGCTAAATAGCCGCTTTATTCCCATCACCAAAAATAATCCATCCTCGCATCCACCCCACTATTTTCATTCATTTTCAGCTGGACTTTCCTTCTATTCCCTGATGATATATACAGGTATTTAACGCAAGACGCCCGTGCTGCAACACGAGCGCCTCGCTAATCACAATCACTATTTTAGGAGAATAGCCATCATGACTACCCCGCATTCTATTGCAGAATTCACCGATCCAGAAGTCTCCCCAACAAATAACCGCCTCGCCACCGTCAGTTATGCGAGCCGCTACCCGGAATACACCCGTATTCCCGCCATCACCCTGAAAGGCCAGTGGCTGGAAGCCGCCGGTTTTACCACCGGCAGTAAAATGGATATTAAGGTGATGGAAGGCTGCATCGTGCTGACCGTGAAACCACCCGAGCCTGAGCTGGTTGAGTCTTTACGGCAAGTAAGCAAGCTGTCAGTACGTAAACAAAAGCAAGTTCAAACGTTTATCCGCGTGATTTCTTCTAAATAGGCAGGAAACCCAGGTGCGATTTAATTCGTACCTGGGTTGCAGTATCAGACATCAATCTCGTCTGTTGCTGTCTCTAATTCAGCAACATCATCCTGACTAATATTTTTCCCCATTGCCGCTTCGATCAATTTCAGCAATTGTTTTTTTCGATCGGCAAAAAATGCCTCGAAACTATCCTGCCGTAACAGCGAAGGCTCAATAAAGTGGCTGCGTAGGATCGCATCCATCTCGGCATCCTCCAGACCGACCTGCGGATGCGTCTGGATCTGCGACAGATACTCAGCCGGAGATCTCCCACCAATCATTCGGTTGGCCTTATAGGAGATTGATGTTTTATTAATGATAGAGTTATACACTGCTGGACTAATATTATTATTCTCGCACCATATCTTTGGGAAAATATGGTGAATATCGAGTGCAATCTCACCATAATCTAACTTTTGGATCGTCGACTTCCAGAAAAAGTCTTGAGCACCATTGCGTAGGATCAACACGCTTAACGCTTTATACGCGGCGCTCAATCGGGAACGTAACGTCAATAAACGCCCTGGCTGGAATGAGGCTTCATAAATCGTCCGGGGCTCTTCACCTTCCCCCTCAATCCAGTTTAGTAACTCTTCCACATCGTTTGCGATACGTGTTTCTACCGCGCCGCCGTACAGTTCCCCCAGGACACCGCACCAGAACCAGCGCGCCAGTTTGTCATAAATTTTGGGCTCCAGCCAATTGCCTTGTAATTTCGATAATACTGCCGCCAGCGGCACAAGCTGCGTACGATAAGGAAGATCCCATGAGTGCATAAAACATTCATGATGGAGAAATTTAGCGGCAAGTAAGAAGCCTTTTTCCACATCGTCGGCCCAGCAATGATAATCTTCAAGAGAAAGGGCTAATACTGAAACTCGTTTAGCACTTACTGCAGTAACTGATTTCCCTGTCTTCCCTTCGGCCAGATCGGCACGCCGTTTTTTTAGCGTATTCAATATGCTGATAGCCTGTAAAAAGTCTGTCGGCTCTACGCCCTGTAGGATAGCTTCTTTATTCAGTACATTTCGGCGGCCAAATTTTTGACGCAAATTACTGCCAAACCAGTCATCCCGAAGATTAAACCCATCAGCCGCAAAACTGGCGGTCACCAGTTCAAATACGGATAGTGGAACACCACCGGTATTAACCTTTTCAAACACCAGGCAAACGGCCTCTTTGCTAGTTGATTTACCCAATTTAATAACAGGCAGCAAATAGTTCCTAAAGGCATTCAGAATTTTTTCACGGAACTGCATATAAGTGAAAAACTTTTCTTGTGAGCACTTATATAAATGACTTTCCCATGCATCAGAGTTGATAATTTGGTTACAAGGGAAAAATAATGCTTCGCACTCTTTTTGCACGGTAGAAAAATCCATTTCAACCGTTTCTCCAAAGGAGTTAACAAAAGTTTTTATATCACGACCAAAATTCATCGTTACTTTTTTAGACTTTTCAACAGAAATAAAAGCTTCATCAAGCCTATTGTCCAGAGCGGCCTCAATATCAATATAATAAAAACGGTCTATCTGCTTTCCTTTCTCGTTAAAAGTCTTAACGGGCGTATCCAGCATCAGGACTTGAGTCAAGGACGTTAAACGTTGCTGGCCATCCAGAATCAACATCTCAGGCTCGGTTTTCTGCAATTCTACATTTTCAACTGGACGCACCTGGAAGCGAACTTCTCCCCCAGTCTCCAGCAGCATAACCGCACCAACGGGAAAAGAACGGGCAATACTGACCAGCAAAGACCGGACATGCTCATCATCCCATACCCACCCTCTCTGGAAATCAGGCAACTGTACCCGTCCATCAGTAATCTGCCCCAGGATATCTTTTAAAGCAATTTTCGTCGTGTCAAACGTACTCATTCTGGCGCTCCTGCCATTTTCTCTTTTCAAATTAATAAATTACCACAAATAACATATCCTCAGACTCAATTTTATGCTTTCTGATTCTACTCTGTGCAGTATCATACCCGGTAATATGAAATTCAGGAGGGATCCATGAGCGATATCCAGCTTTTCCGCCTCGGTGGCGGGAAAGTACAAGAACTGCCGGGCAAAGCTGCAGCCATTGAAAAAGATCTGCAAATGCTGATCGAATCCCATATGGAAACGTTCCTTGGCGTCCGCTTTCTCGAGACCGAATACCGCACGGGTAAAACCCATCGTGGGCGAATTGATTCCCTCGGCCTCGACGAAAATAACTGCCCGGTGATTATTGAATATAAACGCCACAGCAATGAAAACGTCATTAACCAGGGGCTCTTTTATCTCGACTGGCTACTCGATCATAAAGCGGAATTTCAGTTGCTGGTGATGGAAAAAATAAGTAAAACCGCGGCCAAAGCCATTGACTGGTCCGGCACACGGTTAATCTGTATTGCCGCCGATTTTAATAAATACGACGAACATGCCGTTCAGCAAATCAACCGCAATATCAACCTGATTCGCTACAAGCTTTTTGCCGACGACCTGTTAATGCTGGAACTGGTTAACGCCGTGGTCGAAAATAGCCCTCAGTACATCATCGCGAACGGTTCCGTCAGCAGCGGTAAACGCCATACCCGCACGCAGCGCGAACAGCTCTCTTCGGCCTCTCCCGCGCTGCTTTCATTATATGAACAGCTAAAAAGTTATGTGCTGTCACTCAGTGATGAGGTTCAGTTTAAAGAGCTTAAGCTCTATGACGCCTTCCGCCTCATTCGCAACTTTCTGTGCGTAGCCGTTTATCCCGTGACCGACCCACACCTACGCCTGTGGCTGAAAATCAATCCACAGCATATCCAGCTTGAAGAAGGATTTAGCCGGGACGTCACAAACATTGGCCACTGGGGAACCGGCGACGTCGAATTGATTGTGCGTAACGAACATGATCTGGATAAAGCCAAACTGCTGATCGAGAAAGCCTGGCAGGAAAATTAGCGTTCCAGGATACCCGCCTACTGGAGAGGTTAAGATAAGATTATCCAGCCTTTCCAGTTTTACTGGCTCTTATCTGTTATTCCACATCCTTCCTTTCCAACCCAATATCCTTTAACTGCTCGTCACTCATTCGTCGCAGCGCCTGACAGGCCCGCTTACGCAGCCACCACCTTTTTAGCGCCCGTCTGAGCTGCACAAAGCCAATGAATGGTTGTCTGGGGCGGTTCTCGTAAAATTCCATACCAGCCTCCGCATAGAACAGAAAATGCGGGCATCATGAATGTCTGTACAAACAATATCGGGATCAAAAGCACGGTTAGTGCAACGTGGATAAATAAGGAGGGCAATTGAGGGTGTTTTGTTCGCTTATTTCGTTCTGATTTAAGATCCGCGTCCTTCGCTGCAAAAAGCCAGGCCCCTCCCGTTTTCAGAGGGGCAACAGGGATTAGCGGCGCACCACTACCAGCTTCTGGTTCACAAACTCCTTAATCCCCAGATCCGATAGCTCGCGTCCGAAGCCCGAACGCTTAACGCCGCCGAACGGCAGCTCCGCTGCGGTGTCGGTCAGCCAGTTGATATAAACCATCCCGGTTTCAATCCGGGAGGCCATGCGTTTAGCGCGTTCGATATTCTGACTAAACACCGCGCCGCCCAGGCCGTAGTGGGAATCGTTGGCGAGTTTTACCGCCTCGTCATCGTCTTTCACCACATACATCTGCGCCACCGGGCCGAAGAACTCTTCAAAGTACGCCGGGTTGTCACGCGTAATATTGGTCAGAATGGTCGGCTCAAAGAAGTTGCCTTTGCTTTCCAGCGGCTTGCCGCCAACGTGCAGCGTCGCGCCATTTTTCACCGTTTCCTCGACCTGTCTGGTCAATGTATCCAGCGCATCTTTCGACGACAGCGGCCCCAGTTCGGTAGAAGCATCCATCTGATCCCCCACCTTCACCTTCCTGAACGCCTCGGTGAACTGGCTGAGGAATTGATCGGCGATTTTCTCATGCAGGATAAAGCGCTTCGCCGCCGTACATACCTGCCCTGCATTAGTGAGTCGTGCCTGCACGCCAATTTTCACCGCTTTCTCAAGATCGGCATCGTCCAGCACGACGAACACATCGTTCCCGCCCAGTTCCAGCGTCGATTTTTTAATGTGCTTCGCCGCCTGTGCCGCCACGGCGCTCCCCGCTTTTTCAGATCCGGTCAGCGCCGCGCCCTGCACGCGCGGGTCGGCGATGATATTCGCCACCTGATCGGAGGAAATAAACAGGTTGGTCCATGCGCCGTCCGGCGCGCCAGCTTCACGCACCAGATGGGCAAACGTCTCGGCGCAGTGCGGTACGATGCTGGCATGTTTCGCCAGCACCGGGTTACCTGCGGCCAGGTTCGGCGCCAGCACACGCATCAACTGATAGTACGGAAAGTTCCACGGCTCAACGGCCATGATGACGCCAATCGGATGATGTTCTACCCACGCGTCGCCAAACTCGGTTTTATAAGGCACCGGGGCAAGAAACTGCTTCGCGTTATCCGCATAATAGCGAGCGATCTGCGCACACAGTTTGACTTCGCCACGGCTCTGCTCGATGAGCTTGCCCATCTCCTGGCTGGCGATTTTTGCCAGTTCTTCAACACGGCTGTCGATCAAGTCAGCCAGCTTATGCAGTACCGGCAGACGTTGGTCAATCTCTCCCCTGGACCAGTCGGAGTGATAGAGCGCGTCAGCTTTTTGCAGCGCGGCTTCAATATCCGCGTCCGTGTGCGGGGGATACTCTTTAATGAGCTGATTATTGGCAGGATTCACTGTCTGGTAAGCCATATCACATGTCTCCTTGTTATCGTCATTAAGGCAGCCGTAAATGCCGCTCAGAACAATAAGGGTAGTAGAGATGGCTGGCGCTATCGGTAAAGTTCGGTATATTCGTGCGGTTATCAACGATAATTATAGAGAGCGTTGCCCGGCGGGCACCGGGCCTGCAACATTCAGACTAGAACCGCGTTAGTGACTAACATCCTGAAGCTCTTCAGCCGTAAGGCCGGTGAACCGCTGGACAGTCTCGCGGTCAAGTCCGTCCGCCAGCATCTGTCTGGCGATACGCAATGCGGCAACACGCTGACCTTTTTCCAGCCCTTTTTCTAATCCTTCTGCTAATCCTTCCTCCAGACCGACCTGTCTTCCTTGCCGTTCCCCTTTTCTGCGATCCGCTGCGCGGATCCTCTCTATCAGCGTCATCAGTCTCTCCTTAGTGTGCGGGACATGCCCTACCACATCACGAATAAACGTGGTGAAACGAGGCGTATGTCCGTGCTGAATCATAAGATAATTAAACAGCGCTTTAAGCTGCCTGTCATTAGCGCAACCAGTAACTAACAGCGAAGCAATTCGTTCAACCAGTCCCAGCAGGTCGCGCTGGCGGATATGTTTTTGGATGAGCTCCAGCAGCGCAATGCGGCGGTGCTGCATAATGTCATCATCCGATACCACCGTAATGTCGACCAGCGGAAAGGCAGCGGCATAGAGTCTTCTTGCCACTTCCGGGTTCGCAAACTCATCCAGCCAGCACAGCGAAAAAGGATACGGGCTATCAACACCGTGATAAAACAGCATCGGCACCACCAGCGGAAGATGCTTATGCCCCGCATCCAGATGCTGTTGCATTGCCGCCATCGCATACCGTATCAGCCGAAACGCCATATGCGCATCCGGCGTACTCTGATGTTCAATCACGACATAAATATAACCGTCGCCCTCGCGCGTTTTCAGCGACCAAAGCACATCGGAATAATAGGCTCGCAGATTTTTTTCAATAAAACTGCCGGGCTCCAGCTTTAGCGTCCGCAGGTCGCAAAGCTGGCGTAACGACACCGGCAGATGAATCTCCATAAAATCGCGGGCGGTTTCCGGGTGGCGCAAAAAGGTTTTAAACACCGCATCATGCGGTGTTGAGGTCGTCGATTTTTTCATGGCGCTCCGTCATCCCAAACCAGGATGCTGCGACTCTACCTCCTGAAAATTCCTTTCTCATCTGTACCTTTTCAGCATTGCGAGGCGCGACGGAAGATAAATCCTGTTATCTGTAATGCACATACATTTTCGGAACTGAACACGCAAAATACCAGCCTGCGCGCCCTGCCTTTATCTTTATTAACCAGACAAACTCTTTTGATTAACATCAAAATTTAATTACACTTAATGTGTATATTTTCCGTGCAACGTAAATTTCCCGAGGTGTGATGTGCTGATTGTTATCTGTAATCGCCACACGTTCTGACGAGATTCAGAACGCGTCTCTTCCTGTCTGTGTTTTCACCGGCAGCGTTTTTGATTACATGAAATTCAGTACATCCGCAGCCGCTGTTTCCATCGCCTGCCTGACGTCACGATGACGGTATTGAGTTTCGCTATCCCATCATGGGGTTCTCCGACATGGAGCGCATTTTTTATGCAACGGATTATTCAGTTTTTCTCCCAACGCGCCACAACGTTATTTTTCCCGATGGCGCTGATTTTGTACGATTTTGCCGCCTATCTGACGACGGATCTGATTCAGCCAGGCATCATTAACGTCGTGCGCGATTTTAATGCTGACGTCAGTCTTGCGCCGGCCTCGGTCAGTCTCTATCTGGCGGGCGGAATGGCGTTGCAATGGCTTCTGGGGCCGCTATCCGACAGGATTGGCCGCCGGCCAGTGCTGATTGCAGGGGCATTAATTTTTACTCTCGCCTGCGCGGCAACGCTGTTGACGACCTCAATGACGCAGTTTCTGGTTGCCCGTTTTGTGCAGGGCACCAGCATTTGCTTTATCGCAACGGTCGGCTACGTCACGGTACAGGAGGCCTTTGGTCAAACCAAAGCCATTAAGCTGATGGCGATTATTACCTCCATTGTACTGGTCGCCCCGGTTATCGGCCCGCTCTCCGGCGCCGCGCTGATGCACTTCGTTCACTGGAAGGTACTGTTCGGTATTATTGCGGTGATGGGACTGTTGGCGTTGTGCGGCCTGCTGCTGGCGATGCCGGAAACGGTGCAACGCGGCGCGGTGCCGTTCAGCGCGGTGAGCGTACTGCGCGATTTTCGTAATGTGTTTCGCAACCCGATTTTTCTCACCGGGGCGGCGACGCTGTCGTTGAGCTACATCCCGATGATGAGCTGGGTGGCGGTGTCGCCGGTGATCCTGATCGATGCTGGCGGGATGAGTACTTCGCAATTCGCCTGGGCGCAGGTGCCCGTATTCGGCGCGGTGATCGTGGCCAATATGATCGTTGTGCGCCTGGTGAAAGATCCGACCCGACCGCGTTTTATCTGGCGCGCCGTACCAATCCAGTTAAGCGGGCTGGCGACATTACTCCTCGGTAATCTTCTTCTGCCGCACGTCTGGCTTTGGTCTGTGCTGGGCACCAGCCTGTACGCGTTCGGCATTGGCATGATTTTCCCGACGCTGTTTCGCTTCACGCTTTTTTCCAACAACTTGCCAAAAGGGACGGTTTCGGCCTCGCTGAACATGGTGATTCTGACGGTGATGGCGGTGTCGGTCGAAGTTGGCCGCTGGCTGTGGTTTCACGGCGGGAGACTGCCGTTTCACCTGCTGGCAGCGGTGGCCGGGGTGATTGTGGTCTTCACTGTGGCGACACTATTACAGCGCGTGCGCCAGCATGAGGCGGCAGAACTGGCCGCTGAGAAGTAAACACTCTGCCGGATAGAGGCTTATCCGGCACAGGATAATCTGATGTTTTTTGCACGTTCCTGCCGTCTGGCTCTATCCTTAACCCTATGAATAAAATCGCCGAACTCAAACGCGCCAAACGCCTGGCGCTCTCACTGTTGCTGATAGCCGCCGCGACGTTTGTGACCACGCTTTTCCTGCCGCCCAGTTTTTGGGTGCTGGGCGCAAAAGCTATTGCCGAAGCGGCGATGGTTGGCGCGCTGGCGGACTGGTTTGCCGTGGTGGCGCTGTTTCGCCGCATTCCCATTCCGTTTATTTCACGACATACGGCGATTATTCCCCGTAATAAAGACCGAATCGGCGAAAATCTTGGGCAATTTGTGCAGGAGAAGTTCCTTGATACGCAGTCGCTGATCGCGCTAATCCGCCGCCATGAACCCGCGCTGCTTATCGGAAACTGGTTCAGCCAGCCGGACAACGCCAGCCGGGTCGGGCAGCATCTGCTGCAAATTATGAGCGGCTTTCTGGAACTAACCGATGACGCCCGTATTCAGCGGCTGCTCAAGCGAGCGGTACATAAGGCGATTGATAAAGTGGATCTTTCCGGCACCAGCGCCCTGATGCTGGAAAGCATGACCAAAAACGATCGTCACCAGGTGTTACTCGATACGCTGATCGCCCAGCTTATCGCCCTGTTACAGCGTGACAGCTCCCGAACATTTATCGCCAGACAGATCATACGCTGGCTGGAGACCGAACATCCGTTAAAAGCGAAGATTCTGCCGACCGAATGGCTGGGAGAACACAGCGCTGAACTGGTCTCCGACGCGGTAAATTCTCTGCTGGATGATATCAGTCACGACCGCGCGCATCAGATTCGTCATGCCTTCGATCGTGCGACGTATAAGCTGATCGATAAACTTAAACATGATCCGGAAATGGCTGCCCGGGCAGAAAACATTAAAAGTTACCTGAAGGAAGATGAGGCGTTTAACCGTTATCTCGGCGAGATCTGGGCGGATCTACGCCAGTGGTTAAAAACAGATATCAACGCCGAAGACTCAAAGGTGAAGCAGCGCATCGCTCATGCCGGACAATGGTTTGGCGAGACGCTGATCGCCGACGACGCATTACGCGCCTCGCTTAACGGTCATCTGGAACAGGCCGCGCACCGCGTCGCGCCGGAATTCGCCGCCTTCCTGACGCGCCACATCAGCGATACCGTAAAAGGCTGGGATGCGCGCGATATGTCGCAGCAGATTGAGCTTAATATCGGTAAAGATTTGCAGTTTATCCGCGTGAACGGCACGCTGGTCGGCGGCGCTATTGGTCTGGTGTTATATTTACTGTCGCAAATACCGGCACTGCTCAGTATCTAAGAAGGGGAAGGCGCAATTCTCGTTCAGATTAACTGCCAAACCCCGCACGTGGGAGGCATTAATTTAATGCCATTTCCCACCGATGCCCCTCTTCTCAATCCGTTATTCGCCTGCGCTTCACTTTCTTTTCTTGCAAATTTGAAACATTAATTTTACTTTTTATTATCATTTACAACAACAATCCGGCATTACTGCCTTACTTTAGCAAAGAGAAAAACCATGGTTCATGCTCAGAGCGCTTCACCTCGCCATCCCATTTTTACGGCGCTTTTCGGTATGATGGTATTGACGCTGGGGATGGGAGTTGGCCGCTTTCTGTATACGCCCATGCTGCCGGTAATGCTGGCGGAAAAGCAGCTAACGTTTAACCAACTCTCCTGGATTGCCAGCGCCAATTATGCAGGGTACCTGGCGGGAAGCTTACTGTTTTCCTTTGGCCTTTTTCATCTCCCCTCTCGTCTACGCCCCATGTTGCTGGCTTCGGCGGTCGCCACCGGTATTCTTATTCTGTCTATGGCGATATTTACTCAGCCCGCGGTCGTCATATTGGTGCGCTTCCTGGCAGGCGTCGCGAGTGCGGGAATGATGATTTTTGGATCAATGATTGTGTTGCATCATACCCGCCATCCGTTTGTGATCGCCGCGCTCTTTTCCGGCGTCGGGGCCGGGATTGCACTGGGCAACGAATATGTCATTGGCGGTTTACATTATGCGCTTTCGGCCCATTCGCTATGGCTGGGGGCTGGGGCGCTCGCCGGTATATTGCTATTAATCGTGGCAATATTGATTCCCCCCCGCGCTCATGCGCTGCCGCCTGCGCCCTTAGCAAGAATCGAAAATCAGCCTATGCCCTGGTGGCAACTGGCGCTGTTGTACGGTTTCGCCGGATTCGGCTACATCATTGTCGCTACCTATTTGCCGCTGATGGCGAAAAGCGCGGGCTCTCCGCTACTCACGGCGCACCTTTGGTCGTTGGTCGGCCTGGCGATCATTCCCGGCTGCTTCGGCTGGCTGTGGGCGGCAAAACATTGGGGCGTCCTGCCATGCCTGACCGCGAACCTGTTGATCCAGAGCGCCTGCGTGCTGCTGTCTCTCGCCAGCGACTCGTTGTTTCTGTTAATACTGAGCAGTATTGGTTTTGGCGCCACGTTTATGGGCACAACCTCGCTGGTGATGCCGCTTGCCCGACAACTCAGCGCGCCGGGTAATATTAATTTGTTAGGCCTGGTGACGCTAACGTATGGTATTGGACAAATTCTCGGTCCGCTCGCCGCCAGTCTGTCAGGCAATGGCGCGTCGGCAATTATCAACGCCACGCTTTGCGGCGCCGCGGCGCTCTTTTTTGCCGCGCTGATCAGCGCTGTGCAGCAGATAAAACAAAAACGGTTTGTGATACGTGAATAAGCGGTAGAGTAAACCCGCGCTATCCGCACCGGGTTGTATCTTTAACTCTATTCGCGGCGCAATGCGGATCTGTTTTTAATAGCACATCCTCAACACGTTATTTCAAGGTAAAGATGCCACTAAAAACTATACTTATTCTATGGTTTTTAGTGCTATCAATCTGCCTATTATTTTATATACCCTTCATACTTCAAGTGGCTTATGTGTTGGCTACGGATTACCCGGCACATCCATGGGCCTCGCCCTGACGGGCCGTTGCTCACCCCAGTTACATCGTTATCTATGCTCCTGGGGACTCACTCCCTTGCCGCCTTTAAGCAACTCGAATTATTTTGGCTATATATTCCATTATGATGATTATCGCTGCCTCTCAAATCATCACAATTATAAATAAATCACATCACGAAATTAATTCGATTATTCATTTTTTATTACCTGTCCGTAGGATTCTTAGGGCGCAAGCTGACCTATCAGCGGCTACTGACCTGACCGTGACAATTCCTCTTAAGGCGTGAAAAATTACAGTAAAAAAGTAAAATTTAGGTTAAAAAATCCTATTTTTTAACAACGATAATTAAGTGGCGTGAAATTGACTAACGTCAAATTTATTTCCCCTTTTTCCTGCTCCCGGCTCCGGCCTGCGCCAACACCTGTTTCTTTGCTTTTTTACCGCGCGTTATACCGTCCACGGTTCCCCGCGCCTCCGGCAGTAGCGAGGATGGTGATTTTTCGCGCTGCTATGCAAGAAACGCATAGCACGATACATACTTGCATTTTGTCCTTACCCTTATGGCTGATAAGGTCTTTCTGTTTCGGGCTTTTTGGCCTGTGGCTACAACCAACACATCATCAAAAAAATTCGGGGATCGCTATGGCGCAACAAGTGGACGGGGCGGCCATGCCGCTTGATACAGAAAAGGTCGGGATAAAGGGATACCTGGCGTTTTTTCTCACCATCATTTTCTTTTCCGGCGTATTTTCCGGAAGCGAAGGCTGGTGGCGCGTTTTTGATTTTACCGTACTCAACGGGTCATTCGGTCATGTGACCAGTACGCAGACCTTTCGCGGCGCGGGCGGAACGGGCGCGAAAGATGGCTTCCTTTTTGCGCTGGAGCTGGCACCGTCGGTTATCCTTTCTCTGGGTATCATCGCGATTACGGATGGACTGGGCGGTCTGCGGGCGGCGCAGCAATTGATGACGCCTATCCTGAAACCATTGCTTGGCATTCCCGGCATTTGCTCACTGGCGCTGATCGCCAACCTGCAAAATACCGACGCCGCGGCGGGTATGACTAAAGAGCTGGCGCAGGAAGGTGAAATCACCGAACGCGATAAAGTGATTTTTGCCGCCTGGCAGACCAGCGGCAGCGCTATTATCACCAACTATTTCTCCTCCGGCGTTGCGGTATTCGCCTTTCTGGGGACGTCAGTCATCATTCCGCTGGTGGTCATTCTGCTATTCAAATTTATCGGCGCAAACCTTTTGCGCGTCTGGATTAACATCGAAGAACGCCGTCACCCTGCGCAAGGAGCCCAATCATGACGACTCAGGTACGTAAGAATGTCATGGATATGTTTATCGATGGCGCACGCCGCGGTTTTACCATCGCCACGACCAACCTGTTACCCAATGTGGTCATGGCATTTGTCATTATTCAGGCGCTGAAAATTACCGGTCTGCTCGACTGGGTAGGCCATATCTGCCAGCCCGTGATGGCGTTGTGGGGGCTTCCCGGCGAAGCGGCTACGGTGCTTCTGGCTTCGCTGATGAGTATGGGCGGCGCCGTTGGCGTGGCGGCCAGTCTGGCTACCGCCGGCGCGCTAAGCGGCCACGATGTTACCGTACTACTGCCAGCCATTTACCTGATGGGAAACCCGGTACAGAATGTCGGCCGCTGTCTCGGTACTGCCGAAGTCAACGCCAAATATTACCCGCATATTATCGCAGTCTGCGCCATCAATGCGCTGCTGTCGATCTGGGTCATGCAGCTTATTGTTTAATAAGGAGTTATCATGCCTGATTTATCCGCCGCGGAGTTTACCTTATTACAGGGTGCGCACCTGTTTGCGCCAGAAGACCGGGGCATCTGCGATGTTCTACTCGCGAATGGCAAAATTATTGCCGTCGGCGCTGACATCCCCGGCGATATCGTACCGGACTGTACGGTGATTAATCTTAGCGGCCGTATGCTGTGCCCGGGCTTTATCGACCAACACGTTCATCTGATCGGCGGCGGCGGCGAAGCGGGGCCGACGACGCGGACGCCGGAAGTCTCTCTGAGCCGCCTGACGGAAGCCGGGATAACAACGGTCGTCGGCCTGCTTGGCACCGACTCCGTCAGCCGTCATCCCGCGTCGCTGTTAGCCAAAACGCGAGCGCTAAATGAGGAGGGGATCACCGCCTGGATGCTCACGGGCGCTTATCACGTTCCGTCGCCGACCATTACTGGCTCGGTAGAAAAAGACGTCGCGCTGATCGACCGCGTCATTGGCGTGAAATGCGCAGTCTCCGACCACCGTTCCGCCGCGCCCGGCGGGAATCAACTCGCCAGCATGGCCGCTGAATCACGCGTTGGCGGCCTGCTGGGCGGTAAACCCGGTGTCAGCGTTTTTCATATGGGCAGCAGCAAAAAAGGGTTACAGCCGCTGTATGACATCCTGGAAAACAGCGACGTGCCGATCGGTAAACTGCTGCCTACCCACGTCAACCGTAGCGAATCGCTTTTCGAGCAGGCGCTGGCGTTTGCGCTTAAAGGCGGCGTGATCGACATTACCACCAGTATCCCGGATCCCGTCGCGCCGGCGGAGGGCATTGCCAGAGCGGTAAAAGCCGGCGTCCCGCTTTCCCGGGTGACGCTCAGTTCAGACGGCAACGGCAGCCAGCCGCTATTTGACGCTGCCGGAAATCTGACGGGCATCGGCGTCGCGGGCTTCGAAAGTTTGCTGGAGACGTTGCAGACGCTGGTTAACCACTACGGATTCAGCCTGACCGATGCTCTGCGTCCGCTGACGACCAGCGTAGCCGCCTTCCTCAGTCTGGACGGCAAAGGCGAAATCCGTCCCGGTAACGATGCGGATCTGCTCGTCTTTAGCGCAGATTTACGCATTGAGCAGGTGTATGCGCGCGGCAAACGCATGGTCAATGAGGGGAAAGCCTGCGTAAAAGGTACCTTTGAACCGGCGTAATTCCCGCTAGTTTCAGACTGCCCCATCACGGCATTCTGAAAGAGGACGGGATAAGCGGTTGTCAGCCGCCCGAATGGACGTAGAATGCCCCTTCGGACGGCTGACAGGATAACGGTAAATGGATGTAACTGGAGCAGGTTTGCACAATATTGAGACAAAATGGCTATATGATTTTCTGACGCTGGAAAAGTGCCGCAATTTCTCTCAGGCCGCCATTATCCGCAACGTATCGCAACCCGCTTTTAGCCGGCGGATTCGCGCCCTGGAACATGCCGTGGGCGTTGAACTGTTTAACCGACAGGTCTCGCCGCTACAGCTTTCCGAACAGGGTAAAATCTTTCACTCTCAGGTTCGCCACCTGTTACAGCAGCTGGAAAGCAATCTGACCGAACTGCGCGGCGGCAGCGATTATACGCTGCGTAAAATCAAGATTGCCGCCGCCCACTCGCTCTCCCTCGGCCTGTTGCCGACCATCGTTAAGCAGATGCCGACGCAGTTTACCTACGCCGTTGAGGCGATAGATGTCGACCAGGCGGTGGATATGTTACGTGAGGGGCAAAGCGATTTTATCTTTTCCTATCACGATGAAAACCTGCAACAAGCGCCGTTTGATAATATCCGCCTGTTTGAGTCGAGACTGTTTCCGGTTTGCGCCAACAATGGCCGGGGCGAGCCGCGCTATACGCTTGAGCAGCCGCACTTTCCCCTGCTTAATTACAGTCAGAACTCCTATATGGGCCGGCTGATAAATCGTACCCTGACTCGCCATGCTGAACTGAGTTTCAGTACATTTTTCGTCTCTTCGATGAGTGAATTGTTAAAACAGGTTGCGATGGACGGCTGCGGAATCGCCTGGTTGCCCGAGTATGCTATCCGTCAGGAGATTACCGACGGGCGCCTGATAGTGCTTGATGCCGACGAACTGGTTATCCCGATCCAGGCTTATGCTTATCGCATGAATACCCGCATGAGTCAGGTAGCCGAAACATTTTGGCGCGACCTGCGTGGGCTTCAGGCCGCGCTGTAAACACCTCAGGCGGTAAGGCGTTGTTCCCCGGTCAAAGAGGCGCGGGTGTCTGGCCAGGACTCATACCAACGAATCGCCGCGCGCACCAGCGACGCTGTGGAATCAATCATCGGGCACGCTATCGCGCGTTCATGTCCGGCCACAATAAGCGGAATTTCGGTACACCCCATAATAATTGCCTGAGCGCCACGGGCAATAAGGCTATCGATTTGCGGCAGCAGCAGCGTTTGCGCCGCAGTTTTATCGCCACGTTTAAGCGTATAAATAGCCTGCATTACCAACGCCTGCCCCGCTTCTTCTGGCTGAATTAGCGTCAGCCCCCGCGCCAGCGCTTTCTTTTGATATAGCCCGGTCGCCAGCGTCGCATTGGTCGCCAGCAGACCAACGTACCGCGCCGATGGCGGAATATCCCCCAGGGTAGCGTCCAGGATGCTGATCATTCGCGCTTTCGCGACGTTCTGTAAATCATCAAACCAATAATGCGCAGTGTTGCATGGGATAACGATACACTCCGCCCCGGCGTCTTCCAGCATATGCAGATAACGCTCCAGATAACGGTATGGCGAAGGCCCGCCGGATAACAGACATGCTGTACGATCGGGAATATCAGGGATAGAGCTGACAATGAGCGGGATGTGTTGTTGATCACAACTGGCATGTCGCAATTCAACAAATTTTTCCAACATATCCGCCGTTGCCGCAGGTCCCATCCCCCCCAGTATCCCAATGGTGTGTTTCATCGCTTTTCCCGCTTATTTACGTCAAGGTCAGAAACACACTATCAACTTGATGTGTATATAAAAAATGCCGTTTTATTAGCGGCTATGCGTAAAAATCATAACGGGTGTAAGGGCCATGCGTTATCGCCTTTTTAGGCAATCGATTGGTTACATGAGCACTCATCGACCTTCGCAAGCCGCTAAATGCCATTTCGCTATACAGCATCGCCCACTGCGAGTCCGCAAGCTTGTTTTGTCCTCATCGCCACAGCGCCTGTCGGTGAAGAGGCCGCCGTGTTTTGCTTTTCGACGCTAATGCGGGAATATCCCAGCGAATATGGCTATAAACCAAATCCACGGTCTCCGTGGCGCTGCCTTCGGCGTCGCCATGATTGCTCATGCGTGAAATTCGCACATTGGTGAGCGTATAAATAATAAATGGCAGCATTGCGCCCTTATCACGACGGCATAATGTCAGCACGCCTTCTTTCACCGTTTTCCCGTTACAATAGTGCTCATAGAGGCCTGGTGTAGCAAGATCGACTGGCTTTGTCAGCGTCAACCCTCCAATATATGTCCCTCTCGCTTCGCCGGACTCCCGTTTTGTCGGGTTGTGGTTGTAAGCAATAAGTTTTATTTGGTTTTCAAAACCTTTGATCCGGCTTTCGCCTTCAATACCGTCCAGTTTTAAATAGATGGCGTCCATCCCCCCTCCGTGATTATCATGCGGCAAAGCAGGCTGACAAGGACGGAACGCCAACAATGAAAGAACGTTCCATTTTCCAGCCATTTCGTTGGTGTCTCTGTATACCAGATTAAATACCGACAATCTGCTATAACTGGATTCTTGCTAAATACCTTCTGCCATCAACAATCCATTTTACAATAGCGCTACTGACCTGAAATCTATTACGCCAGGCATTCAAGCATCGTTTCCTGAATAACCATAGCCGCTATAAGAACCATATCAAAAAAGAAATATCAATATCATTTCTTATTTTTATCCGAGAAATTACTTAATTACACCGAATCGGAATATAGACAATTCTTATTCCTTTTCACATCAATGGGTTTTTTAGACTTTTGTCATATCGAAAACAACCATTCCAATAGAACATATTTACTATGTGAATATATTTAATGTTTTTATCGCGCACAGTGTTATCACAGTAATAAATGATTTGCATCAAAAATGCGCCTTTCAGCGCCACGTATTTTTGGGCAGCAAATTATAAAATCGCGTTTCAAAGTCAGTAACATGTTCTCTGTTCAGGCGATATGACTTTATGCCCGGACGACACGCCAGCCGCTTTACCCTTACGTTTAGTCGTGATACGTTAGATCACATGAACACGAAACGATCCAACACTACGCAACGTCATCTCCGCTGGTGGCTGCCTTCCTGAAGGCGGCACGGATCACTATCCCTCTTTAAGTAGCCGCCGAAAGGCGGCTACTGTGTTTCGGGACGTCTTTCGGCTTTACAGTAAGCATAAAGGAGTCCTTAATGAACACCCTTCCTATCATTCTGACTGGCGATCGCCCCACCGGCTCGCTGCACCTCGGCCATTATGTCGGTTCACTGCGCCAGCGCATCGCGCTACAGCAGGATCACCAACAGTATGTCCTGATTGCCGACCTGCAGGGACTCACCGATAACGGCAGTAATCCGCAAAAAATCCGCGATAATATTCCGCAAGTGTTAGCTGACTATCTGGCCATCGGCATCGATCCTGCGCTAACGACGATCTGCCTGCAATCCGCGTTACCCGCCCTCGCCGAATTAACGGTGCTGTATATGAATATTGTTACCGTCGCCCGAGTGGAGCGTAATCCTACGGTAAAAAATGAGATTGCCCAAAAAGGCTTTACCCGTTCCCTGCCGGTCGGGTTCATGGCGTATCCCATTAGCCAGGCGGCAGATATCACCGCCTTTAAGGCCGAAATGGTACCGGTTGGCGACGACCAATTGCCCATGATTGAGCAAACGAATGAGATCGTTCATAAGATGAATAGTCTTTTCTCCTCGCCGGTATTGCGACCCTGTCAGGCGCTCCTGAGCGATACGGGCCGTCTGCCCGGCATTGACGGCAGCGCCAAGATGTCGAAATCGCTCGGCAATACCCTGCTTCTTTCCGCCAGCGAAGAGACCATCCACCGTGCGGTCAGCGCGATGTACACCGATCCCAACCATTTAAAAATTAGCGATCCGGGAAAAATAGAAGGTAACGTCGTCTTTACGTGGCTGGATGCGTTCCATCCGGATAAAGCCAAAGTCGCGGCGATGAAAGCACATTATCAACAAGGCGGATTAGGCGACCGTGTCTGTAAAAATGAGCTGGAGACCTGCCTGCAAGAACTGATCGCGCCCATACGCGAACGACGGGCAACCTTTATTGCAGATAAGGGAATGCTAATGGAATTACTGAAAAAAGGTAGCGAGCGGGCGCATGAGGTCACTCAAAAGACGCTACAGGAAGTAAAACGTGGACTGGGCCTGCCCACGCTATTCCAGGTATAATCAGGCATCAACGTTGTCCAGCGGCCATGACTCAAACAGATAGCCATCAAAGTAGATGTCATCAACATTGGAAAACTCCAGCAGACGCTGCTTCACGTTTTCCAGGTGCTGCCACATCGCCAGCTTCGCTGCGCGGGCGTCTTTCTTAATTAACGCCGCGAGGATCTGCTTATGATCGACCAGCCACTCCTTACGGTAAAGCGTATCGCCCAGATGGCTATGAAGCTGGAGCCACATCGGATTATTTTCACGCCATTGCCAGGACTGACGGAAGAGCTCGACCAACATACTGTTATGGGTCGCTTCGGCAATGGCCAGATGAAACTGCATATCGCCGCTTTCTGAGCCGCCCGGCGCGCTGGAGGCGAGCTCTCGCTCTTCCAGTTGTAACGCCTGGCGCATTTTAATGATGTCTTCGCGGGTGGCCTGCAGAGCGGCAAATTCAGCGATATTGCTTTCCAGCAACTGACGCGCCTGTAACAGTTCAAACGGCCCGGCGTCATTACAGTGATTGACGTCAGCGCCTTCCATCTCGTTATTATCCGCGCTGTCGAGCACGTAGATCCCGGCGCCGCGGCGGACTTCAACCAGACCTTTAATTTCCAGCATGATCAGCGCTTCACGCACGACGGTACGCGTCACATTGAGCCTCTCAGCGATCTCTCTTTCCGGCGGCAAGCGCTCCCCGGGGCGGTACGGCGTCTGCACAATCAGATCCCGTATCATTGCGCCCACTTCCTGGTAAGGTCTTTGCTGAGAAGTGTTTGATTTCATATTGGTCGTGCCCGTCCGATGCGATTTCCCGGTATCAGACTATAGCATTTGTAAAGGGGGATAGCACGCGTAGCACACCAAAAACGCGAAACTGGTCAACCAACAAAACAATAATGCGCCCCGTTTCGTTAGTGAAGCCAGATGAAAGGAAAGGCAGTAGACAATACACGACTGATGTTCCACCTTTAGCCCTGATGCCTGAATATGAACAGCATATTGGTTTACCAATATAAAATTTATCAACCAAAAATTACGCCATAAAATGTGTCTGTACATTGACAGGAACAATGCCTCTGACATAGCGTGATCGGCGAAAATCCAGCCGCTCTCTTTGTATCAAGAACGCGTTATGATAAAAGACACCGTGTTTTTCGCCCCAGGCGTATCCGGGGGAAGCAACGCCTCCAGTCTGGCGAGCCGCCATCGCCGGGCAGCGATTATTCTGCATGAAATTTATGGTATTAACGCTCATATCCAACGCGCAGGCCATGAATGGATGACGCGCGGATTCGACATCTATATTCCCGCGCTGTTTCCTCACCATACCCCCTTTCGCTATGAACAGCAGGAGGAGGCTTACCGTCACTTTTCAGCAAATGTCGGCTTTGATCCCGCCGTCGTTACCACATTACTCCACGAGCTCAGAACGCAGTATGAGACGTTAATCGTCGTAGGATATAGTGTCGGCGCAACGCTCGCATGGCTAAGTGCAGCCAGTGGGTTATGCGATGGCGTCATTTGCTATTACGGTTCCCGTATACGCCAGTACCTTCATCTTGCGCCTCTCTGTCCGACACTGGTTATTATCGCGCGTTATGAGCCGGCGTTTGATCCCCTCGCCATGCGACAGGCGCTGGAAAAGCGACCCCGGGTGCAGTGTAAAATGTACGATGCGCGGCACGGGTTCTGTGATGCTGATAGCGCCACCTTCGATGCCGCCTTGTCGCATCAGGTAATGGACGATGTGAGCGCATTTATTCGCGACATCACCCGTGCAAACACATCGCCCGATTGAAGCCAGATTTTCAGCTTTAGTGGAGACTTTTTTCAACGAGCTGTTCCAGTTTTTTCAAAGCCTGTATATCTGCGGCATCAAGACCATAACGTTGCAGCGTTTCAGCGGGATGATAACTGACTAACGTTCGCCCATCGGCTTGCTGGCTAATGAGCACCCGAAACGGTAAATCCAGCGCCAGTTCGGGATGCGCCAGCATGAGAGGCGTTCCGCCTTTAGGATTGCCAAAGACCAGAACCGTTGTCGGCGGCATTTTCAGGTTAACATTCTGTGCCGCTCTGGCATGATCAAATTCCCCAAATAACACCAGACCGTGATCGGCGACAGCGTGCATCAACCGCGCTCGGGTCTGCAAATAGTCATAAGCGCTGTAGGTTTTAACCATGGTTATCGCTCCATCCTCCGTTGCAAAGCCAGGCCTTATTAAGATTAACATCAGGGTTACCGCCAATAAAAAAGGCTTTAAAATAGTACTCATTCTTCTCTCTCCCTGACCCAATACCCATGAGTAAATGCGACACAGATGATATGCAGTTTAAAAATCAGTCATCGTACTGTACCCCTTATTGTTGCACTGAACAGCTCATCACTAAAAAAACAGACGGCAGAACAAAAAATTCCGACGTCTGAACAAATTTAAATAACGATGATCCAGTCTGACTGAGCGACAGCGCGATCATTATTATGGCGAGACACTATCTTCTTCAGCCCGCTGGGTAAGAAAAAATATACTCCGCTCAGTAAGATAATAAATACTACAGGCCAACTCTTCAGAGATACGGAGCATCATTGCGTAGTGATGATGCGATTTTTCTGGCGCCATCGGCAGAAATATTTCTGACTCCAGCACGTTACTTAAAAAATGAAATTTATGTGCATATTCAGCAGATATAATGCCTCTCGCCATCAGATTAGTCATTAAGGTATTTAAACTATCTTGTTCATGATATACGATACCTTTTCTCTCATGAATTCTGAGAAGAACGCTTCTGAAGACTGCATGACATTCCTTTACGACACAGGCAAAATCATTAAGCATCAGGCGATTATACGCTTCCATAAGATCATATTCGACAAAGCCATACTCTCCAGGAGAGTACAAATAATAACATATGTTTTTAAGCCGTTTTATTCTGCGCAACCTTACAATCCTACCATTTTCATAGCGATATTTTAAACTATGCTCATGAAATATATTATTTAATTCACTAATCGCCTTATCCGGTTCTAACCCAAGCGTAACTTCATAGGTCCGAAGGTAGGTATCTATATAGTTAAAAGCAAGCTCAATGGTATCAATATGCTTTCTTTTATCATCTGTTTTTAATAACAGATTACTCATTTCATCCAGATATGACGTTGAATGCGCATATAAGGTGAATAAGCCATACTCTTTGCGCAACGTTTTACATATTCTTCGATAAACTTCGTCAGAATGACTATTATGATAGCAGTATAATGTCATATCATAAAAAGAGGAGCAATTCCCTAACGTATTAATAATCAATAAGATTATTTGCTCGCGTATTTCTAACGGAATATCTTCATATAACAGATCGCTATGCCTTAGTGAGTATGGTCTAAAGGTGTGCATTCCTCCCCCTGTAACCGCAACAGAAAAAATTACGCTATGAATAGCGCCACATTACTCTAATTCAGTGGTTCAGGTATTAATATCAGCTCAACAGTGAGTCATTTTTTCTTATTTTTTAATGGTGTTGAGTGAATATTTACATTAAATATAAATGATAAGCAAAGTAAAGAGGCTTGCGTAATTATGACGCTACTGTCAAAGAGACCAGGGTCTTCGTATCGGATGAAACGTGAGATCCCATTAATGAATGGGATCTGTTTTATTATTACTTCCTGTCAACCCACTTTTTCAACTACAAAATTATCCTGACGAACAAAATCAATAAGCAGTTCTATAGTCCCTAACCCCCATTGATTCGATATAGCAATACGCTCACCGGACGGCAACTCAATCAACGCATCTTCTTGCATATGATATCTGTTTTTCCTTTTTTCAGGGATCTGCTCAACCAGTGCTACTGTTCTTTTCTGTAAGTCTTCACTCAATTTATTCTTGAGATCATCTATATTCGCAGGATTATGTTTATTAATCCAGTCAGTGAAAAGTTCAAGTGCAAGCTTCCGTTTATTGAAGGTTTTTCCTTTATATTTATATAAGGAATAATCCCTCTCCGACTTTTGACTGCTAATAATTTGTTCCGTGCGTTTCTCTCTGAATCTGACCTGATATTCTTCCAGTTCAGGGACTGGTATTATTTGTTCAGCATTAATCAGCACTTCACCCTTAAAGTTGTAAGGCGTTAAGCGAACACAGCGAATATCGACACCTTTATCTCTTAGCCATATTGCGGTTGTCGTTAATTCTTTACTGAAATCCGCTGATGCCAGAACGATGCGAATATCTTTACCAAAATCAGCGAGTTCGTTTTCTTCTAACTCCACAAAATCCAGTAACTTCTCTTTTGCATTCTCATCGATCCCATGCTTCCAAAGATATGCCTGATAATATTCGCATGCTTTCGCAAAACTCATCGTTGAAATCATTGCCGCATACCTTAGCGCCTGCAGTTCCATATGCGCGCCGATTTCATCACGTTTCAGTTCAATGACAACCAAATTGGCCTGCTTGTCAATCGCTAATAAATCAATCCTCCGCCGACTATCCTCCCAATCAGAGAATTCTTCGGATATGACAAGGCAGCCCGGCGCGACAATATCAATATTCTTCTTGATAGCCTCCTGAAGATCATAGCGTTCCTGCAGCCTTTCGATGGTGAAAGATGTTTTTTCAAGGATAGTCAGTATTTTCTCAGAGATATTGTATAGCGCCACATTATATTCCTTTTGTTTACTCTACAGATAATTGTAGCCCATTGCCCTTTGTCATTCTGCTGGCTTGCGCAAAGAATCCATACAATATCATCACTGGTGCGAAAATCTGGATTATCCATGGCATTCAGTCTTCACTGAATGCCACAGACAAGGGTTATTCAACTAAAGCTCACCTGTCCCTTAACCCTTCTTTCATTCCGTTACTTCGTTGCCATACCAGCACACTTAAACGTAAGGTGAGCTTATTGTTTTTATCGACGGGTCAGAACAATCCTTCGCCGGTCATACAGTGTTTCAACTGAGAGCTGCAAATCATATTTTGCATTCTTCAGTTTTCGCGATTTAAGCATTTTCATCGTGACGCCACTTATTTGCCCTGTTTCAATCCGTCTCTTGATTTCGGCTGCGCTTAACAGGAGTTGCTTCTTCAAAATCGACAGCAGGCTGACCTGAAAAGAACGGGAAATCCTGACGCTAACACTGACCTGCTTGTGGGAGGCGATACTGACCAGCCACCGTTCCTGAATGTGAAAATCAGGCTGCCCCGATAATTCAGCATTGTTTCGCTTCAGGATCGCGTTGTCATAAGCAAAATATTGCACCGTGGCAGCATCATTCGCCATCAGTCGGCCATAAAGATCGCGGTTAATTTTGCTGACTGGCAGACGCGAGAACAGGGAGATATTCCAGGTGTAATCGCAGTGTGTGCATTTATAGATACTCCAGACATCGAGTACCTTCTTTTGCGAATTAACCCGAAATGCCCCAGAAGGCGTGAAGTCCCGTTTTACGCTGCATGAAGGGCAACGTTTCGCTATGCGCTGATACCCCACAGGAGTGACAGTCCATATGACTTTCATAACGTACCTTTTTTAACCCATACAAAACCGGATCCGAACTCAGCGGACCATAAATGTTTGTGTATGAAAAATATTTAAGTGATATTTTTCAGCGGGTTAAAAAAAGATTTCCAACGCTACAACCCTGTCAACGGCCAAAAGATACGTCGAGACTATCAAAGCGGTCATTATCGGGTATATGAGTTTAATCAATATTCATTATGGTAATTGCGGGAGCTATTCATCTGATACGCTAAACGTCATGAGCCTCCCTTTGAGATCACACTTTTCACTCCCGGTTATTCACTTACAGAAATCAGGTGTTATCATTCACGACGTAAATACCTTTCAACTCAACCCGAGGCTTTGATGCTGGAGAATGTCATCATCTGATAATCAGTTCCCCGACCTTTTCAGGCCGGACTGATTATCAATGCGCCGAAATCGAATGCGGACACCGCAGTGTGTTTGCACGTTTTGCCTATGATGATTACACAGGTTCTTCAGTATGAATTTATCCCGTCAGGAACAACGTACCTTACACGTTCTCGCCAAAGGCGGACGCATTACGCACATCCGCGATGCGTCAGGCCGCGTCACCGCCGTTGAGTGCTATAGCCGCGAAGGGCTGTTGCTCGCCGATTGCACGCTCGCTGTATTCAAAAAACTCAAAACCAAAAAGCTGATCAAATCCGTTAACGGTCAGCCCTACCGCATTAATACAACCGGACTGAACAACGTTCGCGCCCAGCCTGACAATCGCTAAGGAGATGATGATGGATATCAGCGCCGTTATTTTTGCAACGCATCGCATTCGGCTATTACCCGATGAAAGCAAAATCCCCTGGGACGAGCCAGCCTTCAGCCAACGCATGCTGGAAAATCATCTGTCGCAGGACCACGACTGGGCCAGCCGCCGGCTAACCGTGATTGAGCAACAGGTAACATGGATTACCCGTCAGTTACCCGCTGGCGCCCGCATTCTGGATCTCGGCTGTGGACCCGGTTTTTATACCCGCCTGTTAGCGGAGCGTGGGTTTCACTGCACAGGCGTAGATTTCTCTCCGGCATCCATCACATGGGCTCGCCAGCAGGCGCAAGCCGCAAACCTGAATATTGACTACATTCAGCAGGATATTCGTACATACCACCCCACGGAACCTTTTGATTTCATTATGATGACGTTTGGGGAACTGAATGTCTTTAGCGCTGCTGATGCGCAAAGCCTCATCAGTCATTGCGCTCAGTGGTTGAAACCGGATGGCAAACTGCTTGTTGAAGTGCATACCTTCGATGAAGTTAAATGCCAGGGCATGGCGCAGCCAGGCTGGCAGCGTTGTCCGCACGGCCTGTTTCTTGCCGAGCCTCATCTGCTGTTAACGGAAAATGCCTGGGATGAAGAGGCCCAAACCAGCTCAACGCAGTTCTGGGCGATAGCGGAAAACGGCTGTACCACCCGTTTCGGCAGTCAAATGAAGGCCTGGCGCGATGATGAATATATCAGCCTGCTTGGTGATGCTGGCTTCACTGTGTTGCAGCGCCCGGACAGTCATACCTGGCCGGTCGGCGAGACTTTTGCAGGCAAGCTGTTTGCGCTGCTGGCTGAAAAAGCCCCTCCCGCTGAGGGAATCGCCCTCAGTAAAAGGAATAACCCAATGGATATCCCACGTATTTTTACCATTAGCGAAAGCGAACACCGTATCCATAATCCGTTTACAGCGGAAAAGTACGCCACACTGGGCCATGCGTTACGCATGAAGCCAGGCACGCGGATTCTCGATCTCGGTAGCGGTTCGGGTGAGATGCTCTGCACCTGGGCTCGCGATTACGGTGTTACAGGTACTGGCATTGACATAAGCCCGCTCTTCACCACACAGGCAAAACAACGTGCAGAAGAGCTCGGCGTCAGTGAATATGTACATTTTATTCATAACGACGCGGCCGGTTATATCGACGAGGAAAAATATGACGTGGCGGCCTGCGTAGGCGCGACCTGGATTGCGGGCGGTGTCGCGGGGACAATAGATCTGCTGGCCAAAAGCCTCAAACCTGGCGGGATCATTCTCATCGGTGAACCGTACTGGCGTCAGATTCCCGCAACGGAAGAGATCGCCCACGCCTGTGGCGTCTCATCCGTCGCCGATTTTCGTCCCCTGCCCGAGCTGGTCGCCTTTTTCGACCAACTCGGCTATGACGTAGTGGAAATGGTGCTGGCGGACCCGCAAGGCTGGGACAGATATGAAGCCGCGAAGTGGATGACCATGCGCCGCTGGCTGGAGGAAAACCCTGACGATGAGTTTGCGCAAGAGGTTCGAACAGAACTGACGGTAGCCCCCAAACGTCACGTCACCTGGACGCGAGAATACTTTGGCTGGGGCGTATTTGCGTTAATCGCGCGATAACGTGAAGCAGGAGGTATAGCCTACAAGAGGTATACCTCCATTTAAAAGTGTGCAACAAATTAACACGGCTCAAGGCGGGAATATATCGTCTTAGAGACTATCCCACCAGGCGTTATTGGCGCAGCCAGTTTGGACACGGACAGCGCACAAAAACCGGAGCGTACACGTAGTACGTGAGGATTTTGAGCACTGCCCAGGTCCAAAATGGCAAGTAAAATAGCCCTAATGGGATAGGCTCTTAATTTCGCCATTAAGTTTCTGCCACAATATGTCGCAAGACGTGCAAGCGTTCCACCTCACCTGATGAGCGACACCACCATCAATAAGACGTTATTGCTGCGATTCAATTATTAAAAATAAAAAAAGAACCAGAAGAAAATTAAAAAATGGCTTACCCACCATATTAGCCATTGTTAAAATCAAAGTAACCCCCCGTAAAAGCTGGATGTTTTTATTTCTCATAGACGAGAATTTATATATTATGATATAATACGGCAGAAAAACATGCAGGTTATTAACCTGCCATTAATGTAAATAATTTTTTGAGGAGATGTTTCCAGTGGGACGTAAATGGGCAAATATTGTTGCTAAAAAAACGGCTAAAGACGGTGCAACATCCAAAGTATATGCAAAATTTGGTGTAGAAATCTATGCTGCGGCTAAACAAGGTGAACCAGACCCGGAATCAAACTCAGCTTTAAAATTCGTTATTGAACGTGCGAAACAAGCACAGGTTCCAAAACATGTTATTGATAAAGCCATTGATAAAGCCAAAGGTGGCGGAGATGAAACGTTCGTGCAAGGGCGTTATGAAGGCTTTGGACCCAATGGTTCAATGGTTATCGCTGAAACGTTGACGTCTAATGTTAACCGTACGATTGCTAATATCCGCACAATTTTTAATAAAAAAGGCGGGAATATCGGAGCGGCAGGTGCTGTCAGCTATATGTTTGACAATACTGGAGTGATTGTATTTAAAGGAACAGACCCTGACCATATTTTTGAAATTTTGCTTGATGCTGAAGTTGATGTTCGTGATGTAACCGAAGAAAAAGGAAACATCGTTATTTATACTGAAGCTACAGACCTGCATAAAGGAATCGCAGCTCTAAAAGCATCTGGAATTACTGAATTTTCAACAACAGAATTAGAAATGATTGCTCAATCAGAAGTTGAACTTTCACCAGAAGATTTAGAAATCTTTGAAGGACTTGTTGATGCCCTTGAAGATGATGATGATGTGCAAAAAGTATATCATAACGTTGCAAACCTCTAATTATAAATTAAACAAATCTGTCTCTATGGCAGATTTGTTTAATTTATAAAGCTGTTATAAAAAAGTCTATCTGGCCAGATATATAGATTTTTAAATTTATGTGTCTTATCACGACCTGATCTGACACATAGCTTTGAAAGATTGAGAGTTACCGGTTTTGATATAGTGTCGAATCCTTATATAAAACATGAGGTAATTTTCATGCTTCATACGACGAATCCCGTCAGCAAGCTAAGCAAAAGCCAGCAATATCGGGCTACTTACAATCTCCCTGTGCTCTTTAAGGCACCGCCCTTATAAATTCTGCTTGCGCTCGTAATGGTTCATCTGGCGCTCTACGCGTCGCTTGACTACAGGTGTGACTCCACCAGCGCGCTACAGACCATAGTGCGAGAACCGTGGCCGATTACTTGACCACTACAAGTATTATCCATAGAGCTACGACAAGGCTTTTACAGCATGTAGACACTCTGGTTGCCCGCGCTGCCCGAATTGATCTTTTTTTGTATAAATCTGGGCGCTTATCGCGGTTGAGTGGACGGCAAGTCACACTCCTGAACATCACTCTGGCGGAATCTGGCAAGAAATATTCCACGGCAGGCGTAGCGGAAGCGCTTGGCGTATCAGATAACACTGCGCGTAATGACCTGCGCACCCTGGCACGTGAAAATCTCTTAACTGAGATTTCAGAAAACGACCTGAAAACGGTTTTTAAAGTATCTTGGGATCTGAACTAAATACGGGAGAACAAGGAAAAGAACGACATCATATAAAACGACATCGTGAGTATTCACAAAAGCAGAGCTGTGGCAGGATAACCCTCTATAAATCATAGATATTTTTACAGCGAGGAAGTGATGATGTCGGGGCTACATTCATGGCTTTTAGATAAGTCAACCAGTGACACCTATATGTTCATCAAGCGCCTGTCAGCCAACGATACCGGTGCGACGGGCGGGCATCAGGTTGGCATTTACATACCTTCTGGCATTGTTGAGCATCTTTTCCCTTCAATTAATCATACAAGGGATCTTAACCCGTCCGTGACGCTGAATGCACATACCTCCTCGCACAGTTGCCCGGACAGTGAGGCCAGAGCCGTTTATTACAATGGACGTTTTTTTGGTAAGACCCGAAATGAAAAACGTATCACCCGATGGGGAGGAGGAAAGAATCCTCTGCAAAACTCTGAAAACACGGGGGCACTGGCCTTATTGGCGTTTGATCATCGTCAGAGAGCAGATAGTCAATGCGTTGATATCTGGGTGTGTCATGACGCTGAAGAAGAAGATATTGTTGAGTCATCGCTCGGAGAAATTGTTCCCGGATCGTTAGTCTATGGTCCCGCAAATGAGATTCTGGGCGGTCTGGCTTTAAAAGAACCGGTTTCCAGTGGGTATTGTCTTCCGGAAGAGTGGAGAACAAATTTCCCTTCGGGTAAAGAGATTATCCAGTATGCAGCAGCTCACTATTCCCCCAATGTCGTAGGCCCGGATAAGCAACTCATTGAACGTCGTCGTGTTGAATACGAAATTTTTCTGCTGGTGGAGGAAATGCATGTGCTGGGTATAGTTCAGTCTGGGTTTGGTTCCGTAAATGACTTTATTGCACTGGCGAATTCCGTGAGCAACAGACGAAAATCACGAGCCGGAAAATCACTGGAGCTGCATCTTGAACAGCTTTTTAATGAGTATGGACTGAAAACTTTTGAGACTCAGGCCGTTACGGAAGGAAATAAGAAACCAGATTTTTTATTCCCCTCTGCGCAAGCTTATCACGATGAAGCTTTTCCAGAGCAGAAACTGCGTATGTTAGCGGTAAAAACGACCTGTAAAGATCGCTGGCGGCAGATATTAAATGAGGCAGACAGGATTCAGGATATTTATCTCTTTACCCTTCAGGAAGGTGTTTCTGTTGCTCAATTTCAAGAGATGCAGCAGGAAAGGGTCAGGTTAGTTGTGCCCAGTAGCCTTCATGATAAGTACCCAAAAGCTATCCGGGAATATCTTATTTCGTTAGAAACATTTATTGATGAAACTAAATCATTGTATGCCGATGAAATAATTTGATTCTGTTTCCCCCCGGATAAATTCCGGGGGGATCTGTTTATATTATTTTTTGGTCACCTTACTAGCAGCGGCTTTCATAATATAAGGCTGAAGCAGTTTTGCCACGGCTTCAAAAACGGGAACGACCACTGAGTTCCCAAACTGGCGATAGGCCTGAGTATCGGAAACGGGGATTCGGAATGGCTTGCCTCCGGGTTGTTCAAATCCCATTAATCTTGCGCATTCATGGGGCGTCAGTCTTCTTGGCCTTTGTTCCTGATTCTCTGGATTAGAGAAATCGATTTCGCCGAGTTCTTTATCCCATCCTCTGTCGATGAGAATTTCAGATCCATCTTTATGATAACGAGCGGATAATGTTCTCGCGACGCTATTTTCATTATTCGGATCAACCAGACCAAAACCGAATCCATTACCTTTGGCAGCATGCTTTTTAGCATAGTTATAGAGATATTCCCATAACTTAGGGCTCAGTATATATTTACTGTCAACCACAGAGTCCAGAAGCTGACCAAATGTTGGTCTTTTCTCAGGGTAGAATTTATCAATATTCTTTAATGTGAATCCCTGATGGATATTAAGGTCACGGCGGAATCCGACCAGAACAATACGCTCACGATGTTGTGGCAGGAAATTTTTACCATCAATAATTTTAGGATCATCTTTCCCTGTGATATTGGCATCAGCGACTTCATAGCCTAATTCATCAAGGGTATCCATAATGACTTTAAACGTTTTGCCTTTGTCATGGCTCTTAAGGTTTTTCACGTTTTCCAGCACAAAAATGGCTGGTTGCTTTGCCTTGATTATGCGGGCGACATCGAAAAACAGAGTGCCCTGCGCTTCACATTCGAATCCATGTGCGCGTCCGAGCGAGTTTTTCTTACTTACTCCAGCCAGACTGAATGGCTGGCAGGGAAAACCGGCCAGCAGGACGTCATGATCCGGGATATGTTGATCGATATGAGCGTAGGCTTTCTCTTCTGAGATGCCTTCTTCTCCGCTTAGCGTGACTTCGCGGATATCCAGATTGAATGTGTGCGCATCTTCATCGTTGTACCAGTTTGCTTTGTAGGTACGTACCGCTTCTTTATTCCATTCGCTGGTAAAAACGCATTGCCCGCCGATGGCCTCGAATCCTTTACGGATACCACCAATACCAGCAAACAGGTCAATAAAGCGGAAATCATAGTCAGGATGATGAACGGGTTGCTCCGGCAACATTTTCCGTAACAGCGCTTCTTCAGCCATGGTGAGCGATTTTGGCTCACACTTGCCATTTACCCAACGGTTAAGTGTTTCGCGGCTCCACTCATTTTTACCTATTTTTCTTAGTAGTTCTGCGACATACTTCTGGTCGTAAATTTCAAGCACCCGATCAATCAGCTTCCTGTCGCGCTCTTGTTGTTGTTTTTCTTCTGCTTCTGCTTTTTCTAGCAGTTCCTGCGCAAATAAATCGAATTCAGACATAATGCCTCCTCGGGGTTTATGGGTGAAAATATATCACTCATTTGACCCAGATGAAACGATTTGTTCTGGATATTTGATCAGTATATACGTTCAACAGAGCGTACTAATTATGAGAGCTAGCCAATAGTGTTGCCAATTGTTCTGGGGCGTACATACAAACTGCGCAGTGAATCTTACAGTATCAGGCATACATAATTGTTTGGTAAATCATATACTTTCTGTATCACACCAGGTAATACAGCCATCTTACGCTGGAAAACAGTCGATAAGATGGCTAATCAAGATTCCCACCCTAAACCTGACGCCTCTCAAGGCTATTGTAAATTGCCTCAATCTCGCCCTTCAGGTTATCACCGCAATAAACCATCGATGTATCGTATCGTTCATATCGCGCTTCACGTGTCGCGCTAAACCAGTTGAACGATCCCACGCACAGCAAACCATCATCACCAATAACAATTTTGCTATGAACACGATTGACCAGTTTTGTCGCAATACCAAGGGCGTTCAGTTTCTCCAGCGCCGCTTTAAGGTTCTGCTGCTTCTCTTTTCGCTTCTCAAAATCATTATGTTCAGTGTTGTAGCTTCTGTCAGTGACTACCGTGACGTTAATACCACGTGAACACGCCGCAATCATGGAATCAAGAAAACCGGTTTGCTCCAGTTTTTGCCAAGTCAGCCATGGAGAAACTATCGTGATGTGTTTACCGGTATTTTCAAACGTCTGATTCAGGAAATTATCATGCTGCTCCACACCATGGAGTGTGTAGATTTTGGTCTCGGCAGTTTTTAAATCCTTACGCTCTTTATAATCAAAAGTGAGCGCATTCTTCTCTGACTCAAAGAGATATTTTGCCAGTAATCCCCGCGGAGATGAGGCTGGCTGAATCTCAAACAGGTCCATATCGCCGAAGACCAGGAAACTGTCCTTAGCTCGGGAGACAGCAACATTCAGCATGCTGTTATCGCTATCAATAAACGCGCCGTCTTCATGCTTTGAATAGACTGGCGAGAATATAACAATCGCTCTTTCAGCGCCCTGAAGAGAATGCACGGTGCCCACTGTGAGCGATGTTTCATTCACACCAGTGCTGATACCTTGTTTGCCCAGCGCCTGTTTGATGGTCGATACCTGCGCGCTAAAAGGCGTCACGATACCGACAACTTCATGAAGCGATTTACCATAATGCGCTTCAATACTTTGCTGGTTATCTGTCAGCCAGGCCGCTATCGTTTCAGCCTCCAGCAAATTATATCGGCTTCCGCTACTTGCCAGCTCTCCTTTACCATCAATATGGAGATAACCCATTGCTGGCATTAAATTGCTCTCTTCACACCCTCTTTTAGGCAACAACTTACCGTGATAGCAGAGCGTATTGCAGTATCCAATAATATTATCGAAGCACCGGCGGTGTTCATATAAGTACATTCCACGAGCCAGTTCGGGATCATATTGATAGCGTGAGGCACACTGCGCTATTTTCATGACGCTGCCAGATGCGGCGCTTTTACCAAGCTCTGCGATTGCAGTATATTTCTCAGTAATCTCCTCTTGCGTACTGCCTGACAGAATTTTTTCCGCCAGCATGTTACCTATATCAATAGCAGGAGTAATACTCCATATTGGCGGGATCTGTTCCGTATCACCAATCACTAATGCCTTTTTAGCTAAGGCAAACGAGGCAGCAGCCACTTCAGGAAGCACCTGCCCGGCTTCATCGACAATGAGTAAATCGGCGAAGTCATATAAATAGCTTTTCTCGAATTTACGCTGCCCTTTATGTTCACTTATCTGCATATTGCCGGGCAGCATATAGCAGGTCATGACCACGCATGGGGTAAGTTTCATTCGGCGTTGCCAGCGAGCTGTTACCCCTTTAGCACCTTTCTTGCCCTTTTCTTTCTGCAGATCATCAATGCCGGCCATATCCATCAACCAACGACCTTCCCAGTAGTGGGTCGTCAGTAAGAATGCAGGGAAGCGAATCTGCGTATCAGCCAGCTCATCTGCCTGTGAGAAGCTCAGTTCCTCGTCGCCCTCATGCCCTAAATCAAGTGCCAGCCTCTGCCATTCCTGAGCCGCCTGCTGTTCTTTAAGAACGATTTCATGCGCGGAGTCAATCTGCTGCCGGTAGGTTGTTTGCTCGCGCTCGGCGGAATTAAGCAACCTATCGATATTACGTTCGATGGTTTCAGGATCCGACCATTGATTTCCCGCAATCAGCGCACCTAATTTATCTTCGAGAAACAGTTGTATTTGGTACTGCCGCTTACTGCGAACCACTGGTAGCCATGAAAATAATGGATAGATCAGTGATTCACTGGCCCGATATTTTTTCCATTCCGCTTTAGCACTTTTTAGTTGAGTAACTTTTTGTTCTTGCCCGGAGAGTAATTTATTTAAATTATCGAGATATTGCTCAATGTCGTTATCAATAAGCTCTCGCGTTGCCCGAACCTGGCTTAACGTTTGCCATGTTGCGTTCAGTCTTACCAGTTGCTCGGATTTTGCTGCCAACTGACCATGCAGGAGTTCAATAACCTTTTCAGGGGATGAACACTCTTTTTCAGGAAAGGCTGCCTTAGCTTTCTCCAGATAAAACAGCAGTGCATCCTCTACATACTCTTTTGACTCAACCTGGTTGAAGAAATCTTCAGTTTGATATTTTTTGGCGGCCTCGGCTTTACGAGTGCTTGAGGGAAAATAAGCGCCGAAGCTTTTCAGCTCCGGCAACCATCGTCCGGCCATTGCACCAGTGCCTTGGGAAAAATCTTTCCCGAACGCCTCGATAATGTTCGTTACAGCTTGGTTATTCGTTGAAGTCGCGATAATAACCGGAGGTTCCGCTTTTTCGAGAGCCGCTCGGGCCCACTGCGTGGCGATGATAGAAAGCACCAGCGTGGTTTTTCCGGTTCCCGGGGGACCATTAACGGCAAGGATATCGCCATGCCTCGCATCCAGAAAATGGCTTAAGGCATCGCGCTGAGCCTTTGCCAGCGGAAACTTATCCCCGGAGTGTCCAATCCTGTCGCTGAATTTTGCTTCCGGAGGAAGTAATGACTCTGCAGCATGAACCTCTCGCGAGGCGAAACGATTGAAGAGCGGCACATCCTTTTTGCAAACAAGCAGGTGATCATAAAGTGAAAGGATATGGAAACTGGCGCCGCCAGATTGCGCCGTTTTAACAATATAACCGTGCTCAGCGAGTTCATATTGCTCAGGATTTTTAATCCAGTCGCCGACAACGTTCTTCAGCAGCCTTTCTGAATCATCCAGATATTGACGCCAATCCTGCTGCCAGGCTGCATATCGTGCTTCTCGTTCTTCATCTGTTTCGGCGGTCTTATCAACGCGGTCATCAAAGTTGATAGAGAATGACGTATGTGTCGTTTTGTATTTGTCGTACTGCTCAATCTCACCAATTGAAAATGCCCCTTTTGGCAAAGGTTCAAGCAGGTCTCTGGGAATGGAGGTCGCTGGCGCCGGATATAAAAAACCTTCACGGCTCAATAGGGCTGGCGTCACTATCGGGGTAACAATATCAGGCGCACCAGCGGAATGGTCCTTTCCACGCTGCAGTAACCGGAAATAAACCTTTGGCCGCAAGATGACATCGACTGTTTCGACGTCGTCTTTTTCTCCCTCAAAAAATTTACCAACGATCGTTTCGTCAAGACGTCCCGCCGCTATCCCATGCCAGTGGGTGAAATTTTTGGCGTCTTTGCGTTCAAAACTGCCCTTTCCTGACTCAGCATCTGCCAGCGAATTGCGCCAGTATGAGGCAAACCCTAAAGCATTGTCATCCATTACCAGTCCTATGTTTCAATGAAACCCATTGATTTATCGAATATAAAATCACCGTATGAATAACTATTGTCCACGTTGAAAGGCTGGCTGCAATGTTTTGTTCACGCTTCAATACAAATACTCAGGTTATACGGAGTTCAGAAAACGACCATATCATGCTGCATGTCACATAATAGCGTTATAACTGAAGCAGTAGAGGATTATCGGCTGCGCAACTCGCTCCAGAAGCCCGTGAACCCGACTGGACAGCGTTCAGTGCAATATTGAAACCTGTAAGCTCAGAAAATAACGCTGTCGAATGTTCCGCCGACCAGATTATGTTACTGGCGCCCCATTCGCGCGCTACGGACTCAAACGTATTAAAGAGGTTCGCCACCCCGCTTGTCCTCTCTGCGTTTTTCCGCCGGATTAGTGCCTTCTAAAATAAGCCTGCTTATATCCGCTTGCTTCTCCCTTGCCAGTGCGAGAGAAATGAGCGGATAAGGGCCTAATGCCATACGGTTCTTTTTGTTTCCAAAGCGAAATTTCAGATACCACAGCTTGGATCCGCTGGGGTTCACCTGAATGTAAAAACCGTGGCAGTCAAAGAGCCTGTATGCCTTGCCAGGCAGCCTGGCATGCCGGATTGCGAGATCTGTAAGTGCCATTTGGGGGGCACTCCTCTATCGAACCGGGTTTGCCCCTTTTTGCCCCCAGATCGCGTGGATGTTAATGGATGAAAAACGACCAACACGGAAAGACCACAAAATAAATATTTCTATTACAGAAAAATAAATTATCTTTGAATTACAGATGGATATAGACGAATCTGAACGGAAATGGACACAAAAAAGCCACCCTTAGGTAGCTAATTATTGCATCACTTGGTGCCGAAGGCCGGACTCGAACCGGCACGTATTTCTACGGTTGATTTTGAATCAACTGCGTCTACCGATTTCGCCACTTCGGCACTGAAGAGGTATGCGGAAAACGTTGTGGATTATACCTGTCATACGCCGCCATGCAAGCACGAGCATACACCTGTATCGCTAAGTGCTGAAAATTTCAGCAGCGTTGAGTATTAAATAGAATAATCAGGCTACTTCCCGCCTTCTCCAGCAGATTAACGCCGGGCGTCCCTTGCCTCCATGCTCTACACTTTTCAGTTCAACACCACATTAAGGGAAACACAATGACGATAATAAAAAGCTACGCCGCCAAAGAGGCGGGCGGCGAGCTCGAACTCTATGAATATGACGCGGGAGAACTCCAACCGGAAGATGTCGAGGTACGGGTCGACTACTGCGGGATCTGCCATTCCGATCTGTCGATGATCGACAATGAATGGGGGTTCTCTCAATACCCTCTGGTTGCCGGACATGAGGTCATCGGTCGGGTGGCCGCACTCGGCAGCGCGGCACAGGATAAGGGACTAAAAGTCGGCCAGCGCGTTGGAATAGGCTGGACGGCGCGCAGCTGCGGACACTGCGATGCCTGTATCAGCGGCAATCAAATTAACTGCCAGGAAGGCGCAGTGCCCACTATCCTCAATCGTGGCGGTTTTGCCGAGAAGCTTCGCGCGGGCTGGCAGTGGGTAATTCCTCTTCCGGAGAATATGGATATGGCGTCCGCAGGCCCGCTGTTATGTGGCGGCATTACGGTCTTTAAACCGCTATTGATGCACCATATTACTGCTACCAGCCGCGTTGGCGTCATCGGTATTGGCGGGCTGGGGCATATCGCCATAAAGCTGTTACACGCAATGGGCTGCGAAGTCACCGCGTTCAGCTCCAATCCATCGAAAGAGCAGGAAGTGCTGGCGATGGGGGCCAATAACGTGGTGAACAGCCGCGATCCGGAAGCGTTAAAAGCACTGGCGGGCCAGTTCGATCTCATTATTAACACGGTCAACGTCGATCTCGACTGGCAGCCCTACTTCGAAGCGCTGACGTATGGCGGCAACTTCCATACCGTTGGGGCGGTATTGAAGCCGCTGCCCGTACCGGCGTTTACATTAATTGCCGGCGATCGCAGTATCTCAGGCTCGGCAACCGGAACGCCATATGAACTTCGCAAACTGATGAAATTCGCCGGACGCAGCAAAGTCGCGCCCACCACGGAACTGTTCGCAATGTCACAAATCAACGAGGCTATCCAGCACGTTCGCGACGGCAAAGCCCGCTATCGTGTAGTGCTAAAAGCTGACTTCTGACCGCCTGACTCAGCGCTTTGACAATGATCAGGAAGCGCTGAGTGCCTGACGAAAAGCCTGTACAGCCAGTCGGCACTGCTCCGTCACGTGCTCGATGTCATGATTAACATCGATACGCGCAATATCATGTTCATCGGCACAGGGTCGCTCCAGCGCGTCAAACTGACTTTGCAGCAGGTCTGGCGGCATAAAATGCCCGGCACGACGCTGCATTCGCTGCAGAATGGTGGCGTAATCGCCGTCCAGCCACAGGAAATGTACGTTAGGGCTACTCTTACGTAAAATATCGCGGTACTGTTTTTTTAATGACGAGCAGACAATAAATCCCGTCTCATTTTTTTTATAAAGACTGTATGAAGCGTCATTTAATCGTTCCAGCCAGGGTAAACGGTCTTCATCAGTTAATGGTATTCCCTGAGACATTTTATCAATGTTTTTCGCCGGATGGAGATCATCGCCGTCAATAAACTTCGCAGAAAATAATGTTGCAATTTTGCTGCCTATTAAAGATTTACCACTACCTGAAACACCCATTAAAATATAGCTTTCCCCGGCCATTTAAATACCTCTGAGTCATATTCCACACCACAATATTACGCCTCTACGTTCGACAATTTCACGTTTTTTAATTTCCATAGAGAAGAACTCTAAGGCACATCACGTTATGCGTAACATTGTAGTGTAACAATTTTCCAGCGTGACATAAGTCACAAATAATGACAAATAAAACCGCTTAAATGCGTTCAGGGTAACTACCTGACCAGTGAGGAATTTATGGAAGTAAAAACTCAATCCTGCGTTGTTGCGGGTAAGCGTGCTGTTGCCGTTACGGAACAAAATATTGAATGGAATAATAAAGGAACACTCGTACAAATTACCCGTGGCGGCATTTGTGGGTCTGACTTACATTATTATCAGGAAGGCAAAGTCGGCAATTTTACAGTAAAAGCGCCAATGATTTTAGGTCATGAAGTGATTGGCAAAATCGTTCATAGCGACTCAGATTTATTACGTGAAGGACAACCGGTAGCGATTAATCCATCGAAGCCTTGCGGTCATTGCAAATACTGTCTGCAGCATGAAGAAAACCACTGTACTGAAATGCGTTTCTTTGGCAGCGCCATGTATTTTCCGCATGTCGATGGCGGTTTTACCCGATTTAAAGCTGTCGATACCGTTCAGTGCATTCCCTGGCCGGAACAGGCAGACGAAAAAGCCATGGCCTTTGCCGAACCGCTGGCGGTTGCCATTCATGCGGCTCATGAGGCGGGCGATCTGCAAGGCAAACGCGTCTTTATCTCCGGCGTTGGCCCTATCGGCTGCCTGATTGTTAGCGCGGTAAAAACGCTGGGCGCGGCGGAAGTAGTATGTGCCGATATCAGCGCCCGTTCTCTCTCGCTGGCCCGGCAGATGGGCGCGGATACGCTGGTGAACCCACAGCATGATTCTCTCGATGACTGGAAAGCAGAAAAAGGGTATTTCGATATCAGTTTTGAAGTCTCTGGGCATCCTTCCTCTATCTCAACGTGTCTGGAAGTCACACGGGCCAAAGGCGTGATGGTGCAGGTTGGCATGGGCGGCGCAGTCCCCAACTTCCCGATGATGATGGTAATAAGCAAAGAGATCTCCCTGAAAGGCTCTTTCCGCTTTACTACCGAATTTAATACTGCGGTTTCCTGGCTTGCCAACCGCGTTATCAATCCGCTGCCGTTACTGAGCGCGGAATATCCATTTACCGACCTGGAAGCGGCGCTGATCTTTGCCGGAGACAAAACACAGGCGGCAAAAGTTCAGCTCGTTTTCTGAGAAAGTAAAATAAGGGACACTATCATGAACGATCTTTTTTCACTGGCAGGTAAAAATATCCTTATCACCGGAGCCGCTCAGGGAATTGGTTATTTGCTGGCGACCGGTCTTGGTCGCTATGGCGCGCGCATTATTGTTAACGATATCACCCCGGAGCGCGCCGAAACAGCCGTGACGAAACTTCAGCAGGAAGGGATAAAGGCTATTGCCGCTCCCTTTAATGTCACCCATAAACAGGATATTGAAGCTGCGGTTGAACATATCGAAAAAGATATCGGCGTCATTGACGTCCTGATAAATAACGCCGGTATCCAGCGCCGTCATCCGTTTACTGAGTTTCCCGAGCAGGAGTGGAATGATGTCATCGCCGTAAATCAAACCGCGGTTTTTCTCGTCTCTCAGGCCGTTACGCGCCGTATGGTGGCGCGTCAGGCAGGAAAAGTGATCAACATCTGTTCGATGCAAAGCGAGCTGGGCCGCGACACGATTACGCCATACGCCGCGTCGAAGGGTGCCGTGAAGATGCTGACTCGCGGCATGTGTGTGGAGCTGGCGCGTCATAATATCCAGGTCAACGGTATTGCGCCGGGATACTTCAAAACGGAGATGACCAAAGCGCTGGTTGAAGATGAAGCCTTCACCTCCTGGCTATGCAAACGTACGCCTGCCGCACGCTGGGGCGATCCCCAGGAGCTTATTGGCGCAGCGGTGTTTCTCTCGTCAAAAGCCTCCGACTTTGTTAACGGACATCTGCTGTTTGTCGATGGCGGTATGCTGGTTGCCGTCTGAGCAGGGAAATACGACGCAGCGCGTAAGCGCTGCTATTTTGGCGCTAATAAGAGAGACGAATATGCCATTAATAATTATTGCGGCAGGCGTTGCGCTGCTGTTGGTCTTAATGATTGGCTTTAAAGTTAACGGCTTTATCGCCCTTGTTCTGGTTGCCGCCGTGGTGGGATTTGCCGAAGGGATGGGCGCGCAAGACGTCCTGCACTCCATACAAAACGGAATTGGCGGTACTCTGGGCGGACTCGCCATGATCCTCGGTTTTGGCGCGATGCTGGGAAGATTAATTTCCGATACCGGCGCCGCGCAGCGCATTGCGACGACGCTCATTAATACGTTCGGCAAAAAACGCGTGCAATGGGCGCTGGTGATCACCGGGCTTATCGTCGGCCTGGCAATGTTTTTTGAAGTCGGATTCGTACTGCTGTTGCCGCTCGTTTTTACGATTGTGGCCTCATCGGGACTGCCCTTGCTGTATGTCGGGGTTCCAATGGTCGCCGCCTTATCCGTTACGCACTGCTTCCTGCCACCGCATCCCGGCCCTACCGCTATTGCGACAATTTTTGAGGCAAATCTCGGTACGACCCTGCTGTATGGGTTAATCATTACCATACCGACCGTGATTGTTGCCGGCCCTCTGTTTTCAAAATTGCTGGCGCGCTTTGAGAAAGCGCCGCCTGAAGGATTATTTAATCCTCACCTATTCAGTGAAGAGGAGATGCCGTCATTCTGGAACAGTATTTTTGCCGCCGTGATCCCGGTCATTCTGATGGCCATCGCAGCGGTATGTGAAATCACGCTGCCAAAAACGAATGCCGTGCGGGTTTTCTTCGAATTTATCGGTAATCCAGCAGTGGCGTTGTTTATTGCCATTATCATCGCCATTTTTACGCTGGGGCGACGCAATGGACGTACGGTTGAGCAGGTGATGGATATCGTCGGCGAGTCCATTGGCGCTATTGCGATGATTGTTTTTATCATCGCGGGCGGCGGCGCGTTTAAGCAAGTGCTGGTGGATAGCGGCGTGGGTCAATATATCTCGCAATTAATGACCGGCACATCGCTATCTCCGTTATTAATGTGCTGGACGGTAGCCGCCGTGCTGCGTATTGCGTTAGGTTCCGCGACCGTGGCCGCGATAACCACAGCGGGCGTCGTATTGCCGATTATTAACGTAACCCACGCCGATCCGGCGTTAATGGTACTGGCGACAGGCGCGGGAAGCGTTATTGCATCACATGTTAACGATCCCGGTTTTTGGCTGTTTAAAGGGTATTTTAATCTTAGCGTCGGGGAAACCCTACGCACCTGGACCGTTATGGAAACATTGATTTCTGTCATGGGGTTGCTGGGCGTACTGGCGCTGAATGCGGTTCTGCATTAATTCATCATCCGCAGCCCAATTAACCATGGGGGCGACGTTCCCGCCCCCGGTACTGGAGAAAACATGAGGAATCACAGAATTTCTTTGCAGGATATCGCTACGCTTGCTGGCGTGACAAAAATGACGGTGAGCCGTTACATCCGCTCGCCGAAAAAAGTCGCCAGGGAAACCGGCGAGCGTATTGCGCAGATCATGGAGGAAATTAACTACATACCAAATCGCGCGCCAGCTATGCTGTTAAACGCGCAAAGTTACACTCTGGGCGTGCTGATCCCCTCTTTTCAGAACCAGTTGTTTGCCGACATTCTTGCCGGGATTGAATCCGTAACGTCGGGTCATAACTACCAAACTCTCATTGCGAATTACAATTACAATCGCGATTCGGAAGAAGAGTCCGTTATCAATTTACTGTCTTACAATATCGACGGCATTATTCTTTCAGAAAAATATCATACCCTCAGAACCGTCAAATTCCTGCGCTCAGCAACCCTTCCGATTGTAGAACTTATGGACATCCAGGGCGATCGCTTAGATATGGAGGTGGGGTTTGATAACCGTCAGGCCGCCTTTGATATGGTCAGCACCATGCTGGATAAACGCCAGCGGCGTAAAATCCTCTATCTGGGTTCAAAAGACGATATCCGTGATGAGCAGCGTTATCACGGCTACTGCGATGCGATGACGCGCCGGGGGCTGGCGCCGTTGCGCATCAATCCCCGCGCTATCTCCTCTATCCATCTGGGGATACAGCTAATGCGTGATGCGCTTACTGCGCACCCGGACGTGGATGGCGTCTTTTGTACAAATGACGATATCGCAATGGGCGCTCTACTGTGGTGCCGAGAGCGTCAACTGGCCGTACCGGAGCAGATCTCCATCGCTGGCTTCCACGGTCTGGAGATGGGCAGGCAAATGATACCGAGCCTCGCCAGCGTAATTACCCCTCGTTTTGAGATCGGGCGCAGAGCCGCGCAGATGTTGCTCAACAAAATTAAAAATAACGATCTCAACCATAATACGATTGATTTGGGTTATCAGATTTATCACGGCAGCACGTTATAAATTTTTTGATCTACTTTTTCCCGCAGCTTGCCTGAGCTTAACGCGTAGCCAAAAGCGCCACGCGTCAGGTTACGCACTACATCATTCGAGGAATACCAGGCGGTCTGCCGGATGGCGGCGGAAAGGACTTATCAGGCCTACGGGTTCTGGTAGGCCGGATAAGCGCAGCGCCATCAGGCACTGCGCTTTACTGCATTGCCGGATGGCTGCCTGTGATTACGACTTACGCAGCATTAGCCACAGGCTAATCAGGAAGAAAGACGCGCTCGGCAGCAGCGCGCCGACAATCGGCGGAATGCCGTATACCAGCGTCAGCGGGCCAAAAATCTGGTCGAGGACGTAGAAGACGAAGCCGAAGCTAATCCCCGTCACCACGCGCACGCCCATCGGCACACTACGCAGCGGTCCAAAGATAAACGACAGCGCCATCAGCATCATCACCGCCACGGAGAGCGGCTGGAAGATTTTACTCCACATATTGAGCTGATAACGTCCGGCGTCCTGTCCGCTCGACTTCAGATATTTAACGTAGTTATGCAGACCGCTGATGGAAAGCGCATCCGGGTCCAGCGCCACCACGCCTAACTTATCCGGCGTCAGATTCGTTTTCCAGGTGCCGCTCACCGTCTGCGAACCGGTGATCTGTTTCGGGTTTTGCAGATCGGACTCATCCACCTGCGACAAACGCCAGACCTTATGCTCCGGGTCGAATTTTGCCGAAGCGGCGTAACGCACTGACTGCAAACGACGCTGATCGTTGAAAGCGTAAATACTAATGCCGGCCAGCTCCTCGTCGCCCTTCACCCGTTCAATATAGACAAAGTTATTCCCGTCTTTCGCCCACAGACCTTGCTGGGTGGAAAGCAGCGAACCGCCATACATCGCCTGCGCACGATAGTTACGCGCCATCTGCTCGCCCTGCGGGGCGACCCATTCGCCGATCGCCATGGTCAACAGCACCAGGGGGATAGCCGTTTTCATCACCGACAGCGCCACCTGCATACGGGTGAAACCCGATGCCTGCATCACCACCAGTTCGCTACGCTGCGCCAGCATCCCCAGTCCCAGCAGCGCGCCAAGCAGCGCCGCCATAGGAAAGAAGATCTGGATATCCTTAGGTACGCTGAGCAGGGTGTACATACCCGCGCCCAGCGCGTCGTAGTTACCCTGCCCCGCTTTTTTCAGCTGATCGACAAACTTGATGATCCCGGAGAGCGACACCAGCATGAACAACGTCATCATGATGGTGGTAAAAATGGTTTTACCGATATAGCGGTCAAGTACACCAAATGGCTGCATTATACCGCTCCTTTACGCAGAAAACGGGCACGCAGGCGGCGGACCGGCACCGTATCCCACAGGTTTAAACCAATCGCCAACGCCAGATAGATCAGGTTGACCGCCCACATCCAGATAACCGGGTCCAGTTTGCCTTTACCGCCATTCGATTTAATGGAGGTCTGGATCAGGAAGAACAGCAGATAAAGCAGCATGGCGGGCAACATAGACAAGACGCGCCCCTGACGTGGATTCACCACGCTGAGCGGCACGACCATCAGCGCCATCATAAATACGGTAAAGACTAACGTGATACGCCAGTGCAGCTCGGCACGAGCGCGATCGTTGTCGGTATTCCACAGCGTGCGCATGTCCATCTGGTCGGTATCGTTCGGGTCCAGCGCCACGGCCTGATGGCCAATAATCGCCTGATAGTTCTGGAAGTCGGTGATGCGAAAATCGCGTAGCAACGCCGTCCCTTCAAAACGCGTCCCTTTGTTTAAGGTGACAACCTGGGAACCATCGCGCAACTGAGTAAGGTGTCCGGAATCGGCCACGACTACAGAAGGACGAGCATTGCCCTTAGGGCGAATCTGCGCCAGGAAAACATCGTGGAAGTCGCTGCCATCAACGCTTTCGATAAACAGCACCGAGCTGCCGTTGGTCGCCTGCTGGAATTGCCCCTGCGCCAACGCCGCCATACCGGGGTTCGCTTTCGCCTCCGCCAGCACTTCATCCTGGTGTTTTGACGACCAAGGGCCGGCCCACATCACGTTAACCGCCGCAAGGATACCGGTAAATAACGCCAGTACCATGGCGGCCTTTACCAGCACGGCTTTGCTCAACCCACAGGCGTGCATGACCGTAATTTCACTTTCGGTATACAGTTTGCCCAGCGTCATCAGCAGCCCCAGGAACAGGCTTAAAGGCAGGATGAGCTGCGCCATTTCCGGTACGCCCAGCCCCAGAAGCGAGAGCACCAGATTTGCGGGAATATCGCCGTCAACCGCCGCGCCGAGAATCCTCACTAACTTTTGACAAAAGAAGATCAAAAGTAAGATGAAGAGTATCGCCAGCTGGCTTTTGAGCGTCTCCCGCACCAGATATCTTATGATTATCACTTTAAATACGCCCGTAAAAACCCATTTTTTTGCTGGAATTTAGCTTGTTTCATGGCTTAAACGTCATTTATTCTCTTGAGTCGTCGAAATCATCGCTAAGATCATTATACTCAGCGGATTCACCTCTCAGAACTTGTTCTGACGTGCCAATGCCGTAATAACGTTAAGATTAACACGAAGTCACCGCAACAGCGGATATGAGTTACGAAAGCTTTCAATTTCTATACTCTAATGGATTTCGAGTTGCAGGCAGGCGGCAGAACTGTGAAGCCCCGGAGCTTACATCAGGTAAGTGACAGGGGTGAGCAGGCGCAGCCAACGCATCTGCAACTTGAAAGACGACGAGTATAGCTGTAGCCACCACTGTTGTCTTTAAGATTCAGGAGCATAGTGCATGGAGTTCAGTGTAAAAAGCGGTAGCCCGGAGAAACAGCGGAGTGCCTGCATTGTCGTGGGCGTCTTTGAACCGCGTCGCCTTTCTCCGATTGCAGAACAGCTCGACAAAATTAGCGACGGATACATCAGCGCATTGCTGCGTCGCGGCGAACTGGAAGGAAAACCGGGGCAGACTCTGTTGCTGCACCATGTTCCCAACGTTCTTTCCGAGCGAATCCTCCTCATTGGTTGCGGCAAAGAGCGCGAGCTTGATGAACGTCAGTATAAGCAGGTTATTCAGAAAACGATAAATACTCTGAATGATACCGGCTCAATGGAAGCCGTCTGCTTCCTGACCGAGCTGCACGTCAAAGGCCGCAACAACTACTGGAAAGTGCGTCAGGCCGTCGAAACGGCCAAAGAGACGCTTTATAGCTTTGATCAACTCAAGACCAACAAGAGCGAGCCGCGCCGCCCGCTACGTAAGATGGTCTTTAATGTGCCGACCCGCCGTGAGCTCACCAGCGGCGAACGCGCCATTCAGCACGGTCTGGCCATCGCCGCCGGGATTAAGGCAGCGAAAGATCTCGGCAACATGCCGCCCAATATCTGTAACGCCGCCTACCTGGCGTCACAGGCGCGCCAGTTGGCTGACAGCTACAGCAAAAATGTCATCACCCGCGTCATCGGCGAACAGCAAATGCGCGAACTGGGTATGAACGCTTATCTGGCGGTCGGCCACGGTTCGCAGAATGAATCGCTGATGTCGGTGATTGAGTACAAGGGCAATCCGTCCGAAGACGCGCGCCCGATCGTGCTGGTGGGTAAAGGCCTGACCTTCGACTCCGGCGGCATCTCCATCAAGCCATCTGAAGGGATGGACGAGATGAAGTACGACATGTGCGGCGCGGCGGCGGTTTACGGCGTGATGCGTATGGTTGCCGAGCTTCAGCTACCGATTAACGTTATCGGCGTGCTGGCGGGCTGTGAAAACATGCCGGGCGGACGCGCGTATCGTCCGGGCGACGTACTGACCACCATGTCCGGTCAGACGGTTGAAGTGCTGAATACCGATGCTGAAGGCCGTCTGGTTTTGTGCGACGTGCTGACCTACGTTGAGCGCTTCGAACCGGAAGCGGTCATTGACGTCGCGACGCTAACTGGCGCCTGCGTGATTGCGCTGGGCCATCACATTACCGGTCTGATGTCGAACCATAACCCGCTGGCGCATGAACTGATCGGCGCGTCCGAGCAAGCGGGCGACCGCGCGTGGCGTCTGCCGCTGGGCGATGAGTTCCAGGAACAACTGGAGTCCAACTTTGCGGATATGGCGAATATTGGTGGTCGTCCTGGCGGCGCTATCACCGCGGGCTGCTTCCTGTCGCGCTTTACCCGTAAGTATAACTGGGCGCACCTGGATATCGCCGGCACCGCCTGGCGATCCGGCAAAGCGAAAGGCGCGACGGGTCGTCCGGTAGCGCTGCTGTCGCAGTTCCTGCTCAATCGTGCGGGCTTTAACGGCGAAGAGTAAGTTTGAGATTACCCCGTAGGCCTGATAAGGCGCATTAGCGCCGCCATCAGGCGTTTTGCCGGATGGCGCTGCGCTTATCCGGCCTACGGGAGGCATCATGACAACGCATTTAAATCCACCACAAGAAGCCCCATATATGAAAAATGCGACGTTCTATCTTCTGGATAATGACACCACCGTCAACGGTTTAAGCGCCGTTGAACAACTGGTGTGTGAAATTGCCGCAGAACGTTGGCGCGCCGGCAAGCGCGTGCTGATCGCCTGCGAAGATGAGAAGCAGGCCATTCGGCTGGATGAAGCGCTGTGGGCAAGACCGGCGGAAAGTTTTGTCCCGCACAATCTGGCAGGCGAAGGCCCACGCGGCGGCGCGCCGGTTGAAATCGCCTGGCCGCAAAAACGCAACAGCAGCCCGCGCGATATTTTAATCAGCCTGCGTACAAGCTTTGCAGATTTTGCCACCGCTTTCACAGAAGTGGTAGACTTCGTCCCTTACGAAGAAACTTTGAAACAACTGGCGCGCGAACGCTACAAAGCCTACCGCGTGGCTGGTTTTAACCTGAATACGGCAACCTGGAAATAATGGAAAAGACATATAACCCCCAAGATATCGAACAGCCGCTTTACGAGCACTGGGAAAAGCAGGGCTATTTCAAGCCTAACGGCGACGAAAGCAAAGAGTCCTTCTGCATCATGATCCCGCCGCCGAACGTCACCGGCAGTTTGCATATGGGACATGCTTTCCAGCAAACCATCATGGATACCATGATCCGTTACCAGCGTATGCAGGGTAAAAACACCCTGTGGCAGGTCGGCACCGATCACGCCGGGATCGCCACCCAGATGGTGGTTGAGCGTAAGATTGCCGCTGAAGAAGGTAAAACCCGTCACGACTACGGCCGCGATGCGTTTATCGACAAAATCTGGCAGTGGAAAGCGGAATCCGGCGGCACCATTACCCGTCAGATGCGCCGTCTCGGCAACTCCGTTGACTGGGAACGCGAGCGCTTCACCATGGACGAAGGCCTTTCCAATGCCGTGAAAGAAGTCTTTGTTCGCCTGTACAAAGAAGACCTGATTTACCGTGGCAAACGCCTGGTGAACTGGGACCCGAAGCTGCGCACCGCCATCTCTGACCTGGAAGTGGAAAACCGCGAGTCCAAAGGCTCGATGTGGCACATCCGCTATCCGCTGGCCGACGGCGCGAAAACCGCAGACGGTAAAGATTACCTGGTCGTCGCCACCACCCGTCCGGAAACCGTATTGGGCGATACCGGCGTGGCCGTGAACCCGGAAGATCCGCGTTATAAGGATCTGATTGGCAAATTCGTTATTCTGCCGCTGGTTAACCGCCGCATTCCGATTGTGGGCGACGAACACGCCGATATGGAAAAAGGTACCGGCTGCGTGAAGATCACCCCGGCGCACGACTTTAACGACTATGAAGTCGGGAAACGTCACGCCCTGCCGATGATCAACATCCTGACCTTTGATGGCGACATTCGCGAAAGCGCGGAAGTGTTCGATACCAAAGGTGAAGAGTCTAACGTTTATTCCAGCGAGATTCCGGCTGAGTTCCAGAAGCTGGAACGCTTTGCTGCCCGTAAGGCCATCGTTGCTGCCGTTGACGCGCTGGGCCTGCTGGAAGAAATTAAACCGCACGATCTGACCGTCCCTTACGGCGACCGTGGCGGCGTAGTTATCGAACCGATGCTGACCGACCAGTGGTACGTCCGTGCAGACGTGCTGGCGAAACCGGCGGTGGAAGCGGTTGAAAACGGCGACATTCAGTTCGTGCCGAAGCAGTACGAAAACATGTACTTCTCCTGGATGCGCGATATTCAGGACTGGTGTATCTCTCGTCAGCTGTGGTGGGGTCACCGTATCCCGGCATGGTATGACAACGACGGCAACGTCTACGTTGGCCGTACCGAAGACGAAGTGCGTCAGGAAAATAACCTCGGTGCCGACGTTCAGCTTCGTCAGGACGAAGACGTTCTTGATACCTGGTTCTCCTCCGCGCTGTGGACCTTCTCCACCCTCGGCTGGCCAGAAAACACCGACGCCCTGCGTCAGTTCCATCCCACCAGCGTGATGGTGTCCGGCTTCGATATCATCTTCTTCTGGATTGCCCGCATGATCATGATGACCATGCACTTCATCAAAGATGAAAACGGCAAGCCGCAGGTGCCGTTCCATACCGTCTACATGACCGGTCTGATTCGCGACGACGAAGGCCAGAAGATGTCCAAATCCAAGGGTAACGTTATCGACCCGCTGGATATGGTGGACGGCATCTCCCTGCCGGAACTGCTGGAAAAACGCACCGGCAACATGATGCAGCCGCAGATGGCGGAGAAAATCCGCAAGCGTACCGAGAAGCAGTTCCCGAACGGCATTGAGCCGCACGGCACCGACGCCCTGCGCTTTACCCTGGCGGCGCTGGCCTCGACCGGTCGCGACATCAACTGGGATATGAAGCGTCTGGAAGGCTACCGTAACTTCTGTAACAAGCTGTGGAACGCCAGCCGCTTTGTGCTGATGAACACCGAAGAGCAGGATTGCGGCTTCAACGGCGGCGAAATGACGCTGTCGCTGGCGGACCGCTGGATCCTGGCGGAATTCAACCAGACCGTTAAAGCCTACCGCGAAGCACTGGATAACTTCCGCTTCGACATCGCCGCGGGCATTCTGTATGAATTCACCTGGAACCAGTTCTGCGACTGGTATCTGGAGCTGACCAAGCCGGTAATGACCGGGGGTTCCGAGTCTGAACTGCGCGGCACCCGCCATACGCTGGTCACCGTACTGGAAGGTCTGCTGCGCCTGGCGCACCCGATCATTCCGTTCATCACCGAAACCATCTGGCAGCGCGTGAAGGTCATTTGCGGTATTACCGCCGACACCATCATGCTGCAGCCGTTCCCGGAATATAACGCCGCACAGGTGGATGAAGCCGCGTTGGCCGATACCGAGTGGCTGAAGCAGGCGATCGTCGCAGTACGTAACATTCGTGCGGAAATGAACATCGCCCCGGGCAAACCGCTGGAACTGCTGCTGCGCGGCTGTAGTGAAGAAGCCGTTCGTCGTGTTAACGACAACCGTAGCTTCCTGCAAACCCTGGCGCGTCTGGAAAGCATCACCGTGCTGCCAGCCGATGACAAAGGCCCGGTTTCCGTGACCAAAATCATCGACGGCGCCGAACTGCTGATCCCGATGGCAGGCCTCATCAACAAAGACGATGAGCTGGCGCGTCTGGCGAAAGAAGTGGCGAAAATCGAAGGCGAGATTGCCCGTATCGAAGGCAAACTGTCCAACGAAGGTTTCGTCGCCCGTGCGCCGGAAGCGGTGATTGCCAAAGAGCGTGAGAAGCTGGAAGGTTATGCAGAAGCCAAAGCGAAGCTGATTGAGCAGCAGGCGGTTATTAGCGCGCTGTAATCTGAAAGCCTGATGGCGCTTCGCTTACCAGGCCTACACGTTCGCTTATTGACATGGCGCGATCGGTAGGCCGGATAAGGCATTCACGCCGCCATCCGACAACATGAATTATGGGCCGACGTAAACGTCGGCCTTTTTACATCAGATAAACGGGAAGTAAGGCATAATGCCACGAGAAATCCACATTAGCGGGCTGTTTTCCAGCGGCTTCTCATCATTGGTTAACTCAAGCGAATCCAGATCGCCCTGGACCTGTGTATTCTGCGCCAGCCAGCTCACCAGCCAAATTTTCAACCACGGATAAGCCAGCCCTAAGGTCACGCCGGAAATCACAAACACCACCAGTAACCGCCACAGCATACCGTGTGCAGTGACAGAGGAATGAAAACGAATCGAATCGTTCGCCAGTGACAAATTGTTTAAAAACAGGTTGCGTAACGCCACATATAAGTAACTGGTTACCACAATAATCGCGAGAAAATAGAGGAAATAACATGCCATTATCTGGCCATAATATTGCAGAATAAGCGCCCCTCCTGCCTGCGCATTCCCCATCATACTCAAAAGAATCATGTCGGTGAACACCGGCGCGATTAGATAACCAATCACGACAGCAAAAGGGAAAAGGGTCAACATTGCCAACACGCACCCTCTGATGCACGTTTTAACATTAACCTGAATCGAGAAACGATGAATGCCAAAGTTTGCGCCATTGCCAAACAAGGTCATCCATTTGCTGTAGGTAATACCGTTAATGACCCCTATCCCAATAATAGCCAGCAAACCGAGAAAAACGATATTGAACACTAAACCGCCGACGGCGATGGTTACCAGTGAGATAATATAAATAACAATATAAAGCGCCACCATCAGGAGTACCGGGAGAGCGAACATGTACCACCAGGCGCGCCGCATGGAACACTGGAATCCAAAATGTATGCCATTAAGCGAAGTCATCATCGCCTGATACTGTAATCCTTTCACCGCCATAAAAGGAATAATCGCAATTAATAAGCCGAATAGCGTAAAACCGAGACCGGGATGACCGTGTTCAATAAGAAAGAGGCTAACAATATAAATAATAAAAACTAACAACACACTAATAAATAATGCGCCGCCCGTGGCTTTGTAAGCAAAAGGCTGATTGTTTAGCGTCATATTAGTATAAATATAACGTCGACATTTCACCATCGCCCACGGCGCATAGATTCCAAACGTGATACACGTCAACAAGAAATTCACAAGGCAAATAACAAAATACTTTCCGCCCTTGCCTGTAAACACCAACGTGTGATTATGGTTATCTTTACTACTGATAACGTTATTCATGAATCATATCCCTGAATTACAATCTATTAGAATTAATAATAAAAACCAGTAAATTGTTACTGATTTGACTACGATACTATTTTTGTTTAATTTTTCCGCCTTTTATTTTGTCTGATTCAGGATCTCCTTGCGCGTAACTCAAGACGGTGGTATTAAAGTAATCTATAAATAAATTTTAAAAATTGAGCCATATTATGAATAATGTCGCCTCGCCAACGCTCACGGTGCGCCGAATCACTACCGCCGACAATGCCGCTATTGCCCGTGTCATCCGTCAGGTTTCAGCGGAATACGGACTTACCGCCGATAAAGGTTATACCGTTGCCGACCCCAATCTGGATGAACTGTATCAGGTTTATAGCCAACCGGGCGCGGCCTACTGGGTGGTAGAGCAAAACGGTTGTGTGGTGGGCGGCGGCGGCGTGGCGCCGTTATCCTGTAGCGAACCAGACATTTGTGAACTGCAAAAAATGTATTTTTTACCGGTGATTCGTGGTCAGGGGCTGGCGAAAAAGCTGGCGCTGATGGCGCTGGATCATGCCCGTGAACAGGGTTTTAAACGCTGCTATCTGGAAACAACGGCTTTTTTACGCGAGGCGATTGCGCTATACGAACGTTTAGGATTTGAACATATTAGCGAACCGCTCGGCTGCACCGGACATGTCGATTGCGAAGTGAGGATGTTAAAGGATCTCTGAAAACCAGGCGTTTATTTATCCTCGCCAGGTATTATTTTTGCTGATATAAGTAATCCCGGAAACATCCTGTTATCCGGGAATCACTTATTATTCAAGGAAGTTATAAATGAAACGCCTATTATCAGCAATTGTTTTCCCCGCTATGTTTATTAGTATCTCTAATGTATATGCATTAGATATACAGCCCGGCGAATGGAAAATGGAAAATATAGAAATGCGCACCATCAATCCAGATACAAAAGAAGTATTAATGGATGAAAAAAATTCGGGCATAGCGACGCTTATGTGTTATACCCCTAAAATGTCTGAAGATTCTAAAAAAATGGTGAAGGGTTTTTCTACCAGTGCAGGCGGTTGCACGACAACATTTGTAGAAAGTACGGATACCAAACTGATCAATGAGACTGTCTGTAATAATCCTGATGTCAAATCGCACTCTATTGTAGAAACGACGAAAATAAGCGATACAGAATTTGCGATGACCATGAAATCGGATGTCGATGCAGGAGGTAATAAAACAACCTCCATCAACAAAATTAAACAAACCTTTGTTGGCAAGACCTGCTCTGAAGCGTCAAAAGGCGTGAAACAGTAACTATTTCAACACAAGAACCCGTAGTGATGATGCAAAAATGGCATTGTTCACGGTCACCTTTCGGGAATATAACACTGAGTGAGTTCTTTTTGCCTGCCGCAGGGCAGGCTTTACTCAGGACAGAATATCATGAAAATGACTTTTCCTGCTCGCCAGCAGTTTGATGCCGGGCGGATGACCACGCAGGTGGCGACAGCGTAAAATATAAAAACGCTAATCTTTAATTTTACCCTTTATCCGGCGGCTGGCACGCCGCTATGAAAACGAAACTCGCGGTCTGGCGACAAGATAAGGTCAGCTTCCACCTCGCCAAAATAGCGCACGCGCGCAGAAATGTCCTCGGCGGAAATCTGCTGCGCCAGCGCCAGGTAATCCTGATAATGCCGTGCTTCGGAGCGCAGAAGCGAGAGATAAAACGTCTGTAAATCCTCATCCAGCCAGGGCGCCAGAGCGGCAAAACGTTCGCAGGAGCGGGCTTCGATATACGCCCCGCAAATCAGCTTATCAATTAAGGTGAGCGGTTCGTGCGTGCGTACCGCTTTCAACATTCCTTTCGCGTAGCGGCTGGCGGTGATTTTCACATAAGGAATGTTTCTGGCCTGCATGACCTCGCGTACCTGCCAAAAATGGTGCAACTCCTCTTTAATCAATAACACCATACGGTCGATAAGCTGACGTCCCCAGGGGTCATCAGTTTGCGGCATGGCGCTTTTGCTAATCTGTTTATGCAGGGCAACAAAATCCGGCTCCGGCCCCTGACGAAACGCGAACGCCTCGTAAGGTTGCAGCCAGGAGAGCAGCGCGTCGGCGCCCGATTTATCGGCGACATATTTACGCACCAACAGCAACGCGGTTTGCGCAGCCTTCAGTTCGCAGATCAGGTGATCGGTAAGCAGAAGAGGAAGATTTTGCGGATCGCGGGCCTGGACAATCCACGCCTGCGGCGTCGGGCAATGCAGGAAATTAAGCACCGGAGAGAGTATTTGCGGGTAATTCATACGTAACCTGTTAAAAAAATACGACAGCAGACGCTGCCGTACCGTCATACTATGCAGCTTTAGTGACGCACGCCGTCGTCATCTTCATCGACATAATCGTCGTCATCACCCTCTTCGCCATTAGGGTCTTCAAAATAGGTTCCCCAGCCGTCGTATTCAACATCATATTTTTCCGCCAGGTTCATCAGTTGCTCAACCTGAGCGTCGATGAGTTCGGCGTTCAACGCGCACTCGCTGAGGATGTCGCAACAAATAACCGTATCGCCCTCTTCCACTTCCAGCTCTTCCGGCTCCGTCACTTCATAGCCGAGTTTAAAGGCTTCTACCGCGGCTTTTTCCAACGTTTCGAAATCGTCAGCGGAAAGGTGATGCTCGATAGTGTACAGCGCATCCGGATCGCTGCCGTCCTCAAGTAACTCTTCAATAATTAAGCGCGTTTCTTCACGCTGCTCTTCCAGTAATTCCGGGTTTGCCATAGCTCGTTCCTCATAGATGTCCTGCCGATACTCTTATTGTCACATACCGCCGACGTTGCCTCCACCTTATCGAGAAAAGTTTTATCAAACAGGGTTGCAAATGAATAATCACCCATATAAAGTGAATTTTAATTCAATGAGAGGCCTAAGCCATGTGAGGGAAGTATGTCTACGTTTTACCAAAAACCTTTTTTAAAGTTACTTGATTTCACCGCCAGCGAGCTCACTGCTCTGTTGCAGCTTGCCGCCAAACTGAAAGCCGATAAGAAAAACGGTAAAGAAGAACAAAAGCTGGTGGGTAAGAATATTGCGCTCATCTTCGAAAAAGACTCGACCCGGACACGATGCTCTTTCGAAGTTGCCGCATACGATCAGGGGGCGCGCGTGACGTACCTGGGTTCCAGCGGGAGCCAGATCGGCCATAAAGAGTCCATCAAAGATACTGCCCGCGTCCTGGGCCGGATGTTTGACGGTATTCAGTATCGAGGATATGGCCAGGAGATCGTCGAAACGCTGGCTGAATATTCCGGTGTGCCGGTATGGAACGGTTTAACCGATGAGTATCACCCAACGCAATTACTGGCGGATCTGCTCACCATGCAGGAACATCTGCCGGGTAAAGCCTTTAACGAGATGACGTTGGTCTATGCCGGAGACGCGCGTAATAACATGGGTAACTCCATGCTGGAAGCCGCCGCGTTAACAGGATTGGATCTCCGTCTGGTCGCGCCAAAAGCCTGCTGGCCGCAAGCCGCGTTAGTGGCGGAGTGCAGCGCCATGGCGAAAAAGAACGGCGGCGCCATCACCCTGACCGAAGATATCGCCTCAGGCGTAAAAGGCGCGGATTTTATCTATACCGATGTTTGGGTCTCTATGGGCGAACCCAAAGAGAAATGGGCGGAGCGTATTGCCCTGCTGCGTGATTATCAGGTCAACAGCCAGATGATGGCGTTAACCGGCAATCCGCAGGTTAAGTTCCTGCATTGTCTGCCTGCGTTCCATGATGACGAAACCACGCTCGGCAAAAAAATGGCCGAAGAGTACGGTTTACATGGCGGGATGGAAGTGACCGACGAGGTTTTTGAGTCTGCGGCCAGCATTGTCTTTGATGAAGCGGAAAACCGAATGCATACCATCAAAGCAGTAATGGTAGCGACGCTGTCTAAATAATGTCGTTATGATGCCGGATGGCGGTTGGCCTACAAAATCACAACGTGCAGGCGCCGCCATCCGGCACAAAATATTACGCCATCAGCATTTTCACAACCGCTTTACGTACCCGCGCCGGTTCTCCCACCGCGCACAGGGGCTTATGCACTTCGCCGGGATAAAACACCACAAAGTCGCCTTCGTTCAGGACGACGGTTTTCTCGTCGACGCTCGTCGGTAAAAATGCAATGTCTTTATCCGCCAGCCAGTCCGTGTGCGGCGTTCCCGCAGGCCGGGTACTGAATGCCATCCCTTCCTGACCTTGTAGCACAATCTGAATATCAAGATAACGGGCGTGATACTCTGCGCTGCGCGATTCGCCCGGCTCCGTCATATTTTCAGAAATCATATAAAACAGCCTGTCGCCGTCAATGTCATACTTACCTGGCGCGGTCGTTGCCGTGACATGCGCATTGACGTGCTCAATCGCCTGCCGTAACGCCGTCGGCAGCCAGGCCTCCAGATGTTCAATATTGCCAATAATCATCGCATCCCCTTAGTTAAAACAGCGTTTTATATTTCTCTTTATACGAGAAAAATGGCTGCCATACTACCCTTACTCTCATCGATTTTGCGCCAGCGCATGTTTATCGCCAGCGGTGTTTCTATATTGTTAATAGTTCGCCCAACTTTATGCAGTACCTATGCATAAACCCCAGCGGCGCCAAATTGCCATCACTAACAACGCTTTGATATTAAAGGCGTTAACATAAAAACGTTTTAGCGATCACAATTCGCTCTCCCTGCATAAATGACTTCTCTATCCATAGTTATTTTTAAATTATTTAAATATCCCCGATAATAAAATCCCCCTCACGCATAGTTATGCAACCATTAAAAATAATTACTTTATTTTCAATGAGTTAAGATTTAAATATCATTCAATACAGCAAACAAATAATTAACAATAAAAAAATAACAAACCATATAGCTGCGTAGTAATTCATTTAATGCCTTATTGTTTTTTGAATTTCTCTGACCCGGCTCATATATTAAGTAAGAAAAATAGCACTCCTTGATTGATGTGAATCTCATCACATTAACAACCCAAATAAAATTCAATCATTGCTCCCGAATTTAACTGAAACGCCGCGACTGCAAGCACGCTAAATATTTGCAGCCACTCCTTCTTTATTCTTGAAATTATGTAAAAGGTATAATGATGGAAAAGCATTTTGTCGGTTCTGAAATTGGTCAATTACGCAGCGTAATGTTGCATCGTCCCAATCTCAGCCTAAAAAGACTTACCCCTTCAAATTGTCAGGAATTACTTTTTGACGATGTATTATCCGTAGAGCGCGCTGGCGAAGAGCATGACATTTTTGCCAACACGCTGCGCCAGCAAGGGATAGAAGTGTTGCTGTTAACCGACCTGCTCACCCAAACGCTGGATGTGGCTGACGCTAAAGCCTGGCTACTGGACACGCAAATTTCCGATTATCGCCTTGGGCCCACCTTTGCCGCAGATATTCGCGCCTGGCTGGCGGATATGCCGCACCGTGAACTGGCTCGCCATTTAAGCGGCGGTTTAACTTACGGCGAAATCCCCGCCTCCATAAAAAATATGGTGGTCGATACTCACGATATTAATGACTTTATTATGAAGCCATTACCGAATCACCTATTTACCCGTGACACGTCCTGCTGGATATATAACGGCGTCTCAATTAACCCCATGGCGAAACCTGCACGCCAACGTGAAACGAATAATTTACGTGCCATTTATCGCTGGCATCCTCAATTCGCAGGCGGTGATTTCATTAAATATTTCGGCGACGAGGACATTAATTACGACCACGCCACTTTAGAGGGCGGCGATGTGCTGGTGATTGGCCGCGGCGCGGTGTTGATCGGTATGTCTGAACGTACTACGCCGCAGGGCGTCGAGTTCCTGGCGCAGGCATTGTTTAAACATCGTCAGGCGGAACGCGTCATTGCCGTTGAACTGCCAAAACATCGCTCCTGTATGCACCTTGACACCGTCATGACCCACATTGATATCGACACCTTCTCTGTCTATCCGGAAGTCGTTCGCCCGGACGTTCAGTGCTGGACGCTGACGCCAGACGGACGCGGAGGTCTGAAACGAACCCAGGAGAGCACGCTGGTTCATGCTCTTGAAAAAGCGCTTGGCATCGATCAGGTGCGCTTAATCACCACTGGCGGCGACGCATTTGAAGCTGAGCGCGAACAGTGGAATGACGCCAATAACGTGCTCACCCTGCGTCCCGGCGTGGTGGTGGGCTATGAGCGCAACATCTGGACCAACGAAAAATACGACAAAGCCGGCATTACCGTCCTTCCCATTCCCGGCGATGAACTGGGCCGCGGGCGCGGAGGCGCACGCTGCATGAGCTGTCCACTGGAACGCGATGGTATTTAAAGGAGACGTTATGGAAAACAAACGCACACTGGTCGTCGCGCTGGGCGGCAATGCGCTGCTCAAACGCGGCGAACCGCTGGAGGCTGATATTCAGCGTAAAAATATCGAACTGGCGGCCAGAACCATCGCCCAGCTTACGCGGCAATGGCGCGTGGTGTTAGTGCACGGCAACGGCCCACAGGTAGGACTGCTGGCGCTACAAAATAGCGCCTACGCTAACGTTACGCCCTACCCGCTCGATATTCTCGGTGCGGAAAGCCAGGGCATGATTGGCTACATGCTGCAACAGGCGCTGAAGAATCATCTGCCGGAGCGTGAAATCAGCGTCCTGCTCACCCAGGTCGAAGTCGATGCCAACGACCCGGCATTCCTCAATCCAACCAAATATATCGGACCGATTTACGACGAAGCGCAGGCCCGTGCGTTACAGGCAGAAAAGGGCTGGGTATTCAAAGCCGACGGTAACGCCTTCCGCCGCGTTGTGCCCTCCCCGCAGCCGAAACGCATTGTGGAAAACGATGCCATCCGCGCGCTGATTAGCCGCGATCACCTGGTTATCTGTAACGGCGGCGGCGGCGTGCCGGTCGTGGAAAAAGCCGATGGCTACCACGGTATCGAGGCGGTGATCGACAAAGATCTGTCCGCCGCCCTGCTTGCCAGCCAAATTCACGCCGACGCGCTGCTCATTCTGACCGATGCCGACGCGGTGTATCTCGACTGGGGCAAACCCACCCAACGCCCGCTGGCGCAGGTTACGCCGGAGCTGCTTCGTGAAATGCAGTTCGACGCCGGTTCGATGGGCCCGAAAGTGACCGCCTGCGCTGAGTTTGTCAGCCATTGCCGCGGCATTGCCGGAATCGGCTCGCTGGCGGATGGGCAAGCCATTCTCGCGGGCGAGAAAGGCACTTTGATTCGGTGTGAAACCGCCGACGTTGACGCATAAGGCTTTTTACCGGATGGCGGCTTCCGCCTTATTCGGCCTACAGAGCGCGCATAACCGTGGGCCGGATAAGCGCAGCGCCATCAGGCAATTCATTTTAACAAGGATATTGTAATGGTTATTTCACTGAAAAATCGTAACTTTTTGAAGCTGCTTGACTACACCCCGGCGGAAATCCAACACCTCATCGATCTGGCTATTGAGCTGAAAGCCGCAAAAAAAGCCGGATGCGAAAAGCAAACACTGATCGGCAAAAACATCGCGCTGATTTTTGAAAAAACCTCTACCCGCACCCGATGCGCGTTTGAAGTCGCCGCGTTCGACCAGGGCGCGCAGGTGACTTATCTCGGCCCAAGCGGCTCGCAGATCGGCCATAAAGAGTCCATGAAAGATACTGCTCGCGTCCTGGGGCGGATGTATGACGGCATCGAATATCGCGGATTTGGTCAACACATTGTGGAAGAGCTGGGGGAATACGCGGGCGTTCCCGTCTGGAACGGCCTGACCGATGAATTTCACCCCACACAGATCCTGGCCGATCTAATGACCATGCTGGAACATGCGCCGGGCAAAACGCTGCCGGAACTGAGCTTCGCCTACCTGGGCGACGCGCGCAACAACATGGGCAATTCGCTGATGGTGGGCGCGGCGAAGATGGGCATGGATATCCGTCTGATAGCGCCAAAGTCCTTCTGGCCTGATGCCGCGCTGGTCGCGCAGTGCCGAGAAATCGCCAGCGTTACCGGCGCTCGTATCACCTTAACGGAGAGCGTTGAAGACGGCGTTCACGGTGTGGATTTCCTCTATACCGACGTCTGGGTCTCGATGGGAGAGCCCAAAGAAGCCTGGGCGGAGCGCGTCAGTCTGATGACGCCATATCAGGTCAACCAGCAGGTGGTAAACGCTACCGGTAATCCTGATGTGAAGTTTATGCACTGCCTGCCCGCCTTCCATAACGAGCACACCAAAGTGGGACGCGAAATCGAAATGGCTTACGGCCTGAAAGGACTGGAGGTCACGGAAGAGGTGTTCGAGTCCGCAGGCTCGATAGTCTTCGATGAAGCGGAAAACCGGATGCACACCATCAAAGCAGTCATGGTGGCGACGCTCGGCGACTAATCCCACAGGATATGCGCCCTCGCGGCGCATATCCGTGATATCAGGAGAGAACATCATGGGTAAATTTAAATTTCCCACCGCTTATACCATCCTGTTTATTCTTATTGCCCTGGTCGCGGTGATGACCTGGATTGTGCCGGCGGGAAAATACCAAATGGCGATGAACGCCACGCTGGGAAAAGAGGTGCCGGTGGCGGGAACGTATGCCCCCGTGGACGCGCATCCGCAAGGGATTACCGCTGTTTTACTGGCGCCGATTGACGGCCTCTATAACCACGAAACCTACACCGCCGGCGCCATTGACGTCGCGCTGTTTGTCTTGATTATCGGCGGCTTTCTGGGGGTGGTGAATAAAACGGGGGCGATTGATGCCGGTATTGAACGGGTAACTATCAAACTCAACGGCAAAGATGAGTGGATGATCCCCATTCTGATGGCGCTGTTCGCCGCAGGCGGCACTATCTATGGCATGGCGGAGGAGTCGTTGCCCTTCTACACGCTGCTGGTGCCGGTCATGATGGCGGCCCGCTTCGATCCGTTAGTGGCGGCGGCAACCGTACTGCTCGGCGCGGGGATAGGCACGCTCGGTTCGACCATTAACCCTTTCGCCACGGTCATTGCCGCCAACGCCGCCGGCATCCCTTTTACTCAGGGAATGCTGATGCGCGTACTGCTGTTAATTGTCGGCTACATACTGTGCGTGTTTTGGGTAATGCGCTATGCGCGCAAAGTCCGCGCCCATCCTGAGCTTTCTATCGTGGCGGATAAAATGGAGGAAAACCGCGCCCATTTCCTCGGCAATCGCGCCAATACACTGCTGGAGTTTACGGCTACCCGGAAATGGGTGCTGCTGATCTTCGCCGCCTCTTTCGCGGTGATGATTTACGGCGTGGCGGTTCTCGGCTGGTGGATGGCGGAAATCTCCGGCGTTTTTCTGGCGGCGGCGATTATCGTTGGCGTGATAACGCGGATGGGTGAGGAAGCGTTCACCAGTACCTTTATCGACGGCGCGCGGGATTTACTCGGCGTGGCGCTAATTATTGGTATCGCGCGCGGCATTGTGGTGGTCATGGATAACGGTATGATTACCCACACCATTTTGCACAGCGCGGAAAGTCTGGTTTCCGGCCTCTCTACCACCATTTTCATAAACGTAACCTACTGGCTGGAAGTATTGCTCTCCTTCCTGGTGCCCTCCTCTTCCGGTCTTGCCGTATTGACAATGCCCATTATGGCGCCGTTAGCGGATTTTGCCCACGTACAGCGGGATTTGGTCGTAACCGCCTACCAGTCGGCCTCCGGGATTGTGAACCTGGTTACGCCCACCTCCGCCGTGGTCATGGGCGGTCTGGCGATCGCGCGGGTTCCCTATGTTCGCTATCTGAAATGGGTCGCGCCGCTGTTACTGATCCTGACATTGCTGAATATGGCGGTACTGAGCATCGGAGCGATGATGTAACGAGCCAGATGGCGACGCGTCTTATCCGACAGGACTGATAAGCACAGCGCCATCAGGCACGCCGTCACCTTTTTTGATCTGCTTCTCATTTTCCTGCAAAACCGCCCGATTGATCCGCAATCAATGTGACAAATGTGATGAATTTCGCCAGTCCGTTGATATTAATAATAAAGATAAGGTGCATTTATGAAGGAATACGATGATTACTCCGCCAAAGAACAACAGCAACTGGCGGTTTGTCAGCGCCTGATTAGTGAAAAAAGTTACCTGTCCCAGGAGGAGATTCGCCGCGATTTACAAAATGAGGGATTTGAAGGTATCAGCCAGTCTACGGTTTCGCGCCTGCTCAAACTGCTGGGCGCAATAAAAATCAGAAATACGAAGGGACAAAAGATTTATTCCGTAAATCCCCAGCGGCGTCCTTCGCCGGATGCCGGACGTTCAATAGCCGAAATGGTCGTTAGCGTTGAACATAATAGCGAATTTATCCTTATCCATACGGCGGCAGGTTATGGTCGCGCCGTCGCGAGAATTCTGGATTACCACGCATTGCCGGAAATTCTCGGCGTCGTTGCCGGTAGCAGTATTGTCTGGGTCGCACCACGGGTCGTTCAGCGCACGGCGCTGGTACACAAACAAATTAATTATTTGCTTAAAATGAATTTAAATTCATAAGAACCGTTTGCGATGAGTAAATCATGCATTAATCGCTTGATCCCAAAACAGAGCTGAGTATAATCGCGGACAATTTGCCGGGAGGAAGCATGGTTCAGTGTGTACGACATTCTGTCTTACCGCGTCTGAAAAAAGACGCAGGCCTGCCGTTTTTCTTTCCGTTGAAAACCAATACCAAGCCCCTCAATTGAGGGGCTTTTTTTTGCCCAGGCGTCAGGAGATAAACATGGCTAACCCGCTATATCAAAAACATATCATTTCCATAAACGACCTCAGCCGCGACGATCTTAATCTGGTACTGGCGACGGCGGCGAAATTAAAAGCCAACCCGCAGCCAGAGCTTTTGAAACATAAAGTGATCGCCAGCTGCTTTTTCGAAGCCTCCACGCGTACCCGCCTGTCGTTTGAAACTTCAATGCATCGCCTGGGCGCCAGCGTAGTGGGCTTCTCCGACAGCGCCAACACGTCGCTGGGGAAAAAAGGAGAAACGTTAGCCGACACGATCTCAGTGATTAGCACTTACGTGGACGCGATTGTGATGCGCCATCCGCAAGAAGGCGCGGCACGTCTGGCGACGGAGTTTTCCGGTCAGGTGCCGGTGCTCAATGCGGGCGACGGTTCGAACCAGCATCCGACACAGACCCTGTTGGATCTGTTCACCATCCAGGAAACGCAGGGCCGTCTGGATAACTTGCATATCGCGATGGTCGGCGATCTGAAATATGGCCGCACCGTGCATTCGCTAACCCAGGCGCTGGCGAAATTTAGCGGCAACCGTTTTTATTTTATCGCGCCGGACGCGCTGGCGATGCCGCAGTACATTCTGGATATGCTGGATGAAAAAGGGATGGCCTGGAGCCTGCATGGTTCTATTGAAGAGGTCATGGCCGACGTCGACATCCTCTATATGACTCGCGTACAGAAAGAGCGTCTCGACCCGTCGGAGTACGCCAATGTGAAGGCGCAGTTTGTTCTGCGCGCCAGCGACCTGAACGGCGCGCGTGAAAATATGAAAGTGCTGCACCCGCTGCCGCGGATTGATGAAATCACCACGGATGTGGATAAAACGCCACACGCCTGGTACTTCCAACAGGCGGGCAACGGTATTTTCGCTCGCCAGGCGTTACTGGCGTTAGTACTGAATAGCGAACTGAGTCTGTAAGGGAGAAAAACGATGACACACGATAACAAACTGCAGGTTGAAGCCATTAAATGCGGCACCGTGATTGACCATATCCCTGCGCAGGTAGGCTTTAAACTGCTGAGTCTGTTTAAATTGACCGAGACCGATCAGCGAATCACTATCGGTCTGAATCTCCCGTCTGGTGAGATGGGGCGTAAAGACTTAATCAAAATAGAAAACACCTTTCTCACCGAAGAGCAGGTTAACCAACTTGCTCTGTACGCGCCGCAGGCCACCGTTAACCGCATCGACAACTACGACGTAGTCGGGAAATCACGCCCCAGCCTGCCAGAGCGTATTAATAATGTGCTGGTTTGCCCGAACAGCAACTGCATCAGCCACGCGGAACCGGTATCCTCCAGCTTTGCAGTGAAAAAACGCGCCAATGATATCGCCCTCAAATGCAAATACTGTGAAAAAGAGTTTTCGCATTATGTGGTGCTGGCCAACTAATTTGGGTTGGTTATGAGATCCCGGCTCCCTATAATGAGCGGGGACATTCTATTACCGCTGTAATTCAGGAGAAATCATGAGCAAAACTATTGCGACGGAAAATGCACCAGCAGCAATCGGCCCTTACGTACAGGGCGTAGACCTGGGTAGCATGGTAATCACTTCCGGTCAGATCCCGGTCGATCCGAAAACCGGTGCCGTAGCGGAAGACGTATCCGCTCAGGCACGTCAGTCGCTGGAAAACGTTAAAGCTATCGTGGAAGCCGCTGGCCTGAAAGTAGGCGACATTGTGAAAACGACCGTATTCGTGAAAGACCTGAACGATTTCGCGACCGTCAACGCCACCTACGAAGCCTTCTTCACCGAGCACAACGCCACCTTCCCGGCGCGTTCCTGCGTGGAAGTTGCCCGTCTGCCGAAAGACGTGAAAATTGAGATTGAAGCGATCGCTGTTCGTCGCTAAGCGCCGGACGTCATCCCCGCCGGGCGGCGCAAGTTTGCCCGGTTCGGGGTACCAACAGCCATGGAGAGGCGGCAATGGTAAGAGCGCGTTTTACCGAGGAGCAAATCGCCGATTTTCTGCAACAGTCTAAAAACGGCGTGCCGAATAAGGCGTTATGCGAAGAATATGGATTTAGCAACAGCACGCTCCGTCGCTGGCAGGAGAAACATGCTGAAAGCATACGCCAGGAATTAAAACAGATAGAATCTACCGCGAAGATAGTCTTTTTATGCTTCATTGTCGCAGCCATATTGCTTACCCTTATGTTTCCTAAACCCACTGCCGCCTTAGCGATTCCTCCTTACTTAGTTTATTGCATTAGCTATATTCGCCGCTTTCGTCGCATATCCGCAAAACATATCCGGCGGTGGGACATCTCCTCCTCTCGTTCTGGCTCGGGAGCAGAGAATGTATTTTACAAACTTAGCTGGACATTCCTCTTTTTTATTCCTGCATATAGCATTCTACAGCTGCTTGAATAAGCCCTGAAATTTAAATATAAAGCCGATCGCGTAAAACTTGTCGAGCTTTACGGGCATCTGGCCTGGTTAGCGATATCGGGGATTAAGCACGCTGGCGAATCCCCGACGAAAGTGTTTACTGCCAGCCATAACGTCTGCTGTAAAACCCTTTCACCAACTGGGTTAACGTCATATAGCCCGCCAGAATAGCAATCAGCCACGGGAAATAGCTTAACGGCAGCGCCTGCAACTGCAGGTAAGACGCCAGGGGCGAAAACGGCAACGAAACTCCCACCACCATCACCAACAATGTCATCGCCATCAGCGGCCAGGCGGCGCGACTTTGAATAAACGGCAGACGGCGGGTACGGATCATATGCACAATCAGCGTTTGCGACAGTAATCCCACCACAAACCAGCCGGACTGGAACAAAGTTTGCGTTTCTGGCGTATTCGCATGAAATACCCACCACATCAGACAAAAGGTCAAAATGTCGAAAATCGAGCTGATCGGACCGAAAAAGACCATAAAGCGCCCCAAATCCGCCGGATTCCAGCGCTGCGGCTTTTGAATTTGTTCTTCATCGACATTATCAAACGGAATCGCCACCTGGGATACATCGTACAGTAGGTTTTGAATCAGCAAGTGCAGCGGCAGCATTGGCAGGAACGGCAAAAAGGCGCTCGCTACCAGCACGCTAAACACGTTACCGAAATTTGAGCTGGCCGTCATCTTGATATATTTCAACATATTAGAAAAAGTACGACGACCTTCAATGACGCCTTCTTCCAGCACCATCAGGCTCTTTTCCAGCAGAATAATATCGGCGGCTTCACGGGCGATGTCCACCGCGCCATCTACCGAGATACCAATATCCGCCGCCCGCAACGCCGGGGCATCATTAATCCCGTCGCCCATAAAACCGACCACATGCCCCTCGCGTTTGAGTAAAGTGACAATGCGCTCTTTATGCATCGGCGTCAGACGCGCAAACAACGTCGTACGGGCGGCCAGCGCCGCCAACGCGTCGTCGCTTAACCCTTCAATATCACTGCCAATAACGACATCGCCCGCATCCAGCCCAACCTCATGGCAAACTTTCGCCGCTACCAGCTCGCTGTCGCCGGTGAGAATTTTCACCGTAATTCCGCTCGCCTTCAGCGCTTTCAGCGCCGGCGCGGTGGTCTCTTTCGGCGGATCGAGAAAAGCAATATACCCTTCCAGGATCAGGTCAGATTCATCGATACGCTGGTAATCGCCCTCACGCGCAGGCAGGTATTTGGTCGCGACGGCGACCACGCGTAGCCCCTGACGGTTCAGCGTGTCGGTAACGCGTTTCACCCGGCGCAGCATATTGTCGTCCAGCGGCACAATATCGCCGTTGTGGCGCACCTGAGTACACACGTTCAGGATCTCCTGTAACGCGCCTTTGCAGACCAGTTGATGCACGCTCGAATCTTCGGCCACCACCACCGACATCCGGCGACGCTCAAAATCAAACGGAATCTCATCGATTTTCTGCCAGCGTCCGGAGAGCTGGCGCGCGGCGGTTTCGTCTACTCCCTCCAGGACTGCCGTATCCAGTAAATTTTTTAGACCGGTCTGATAATGGCTGTTCAGCCAGGCGCAATGCAGTACATGCTCGCTGGGCTTACCAGAAATATCTGTATGATTCTCCAGCACAATTTTGTCCTGCGTCAGTGTGCCGGTTTTATCGGTGCACAGAATATCCATCGCGCCGAAGTTCTGAATCGCATCAAGGTGCTTCACGATAACTTTCTGTTTCGAGAGTTTCACCGCCCCGCGCGCGAGGGTAGAGGTGACGATCATCGGCAACATTTCCGGGGTGAGCCCTACCGCGACCGAGAGCGCAAATAGCGCCGCTTCCCACCAGTCACCTTTCGTGTAACCATTAATAATCAGTACTACCGGCGCCATGACCAGCATAAAGCGGATCAGCAACATACTGACGCGGCTAATTCCTTTCTGGAAAGCGTTCTGCTCGTTATCTTGTTCCGAAACGCGCCCCGCCAATTGACCAAACCAGGTGCCGGCGCCGGTCGCCATCACCACGGCCTGCGCCGTTCCGCTCACGACGTTCGTCCCCATAAAGCACAGCGTGTCGCACTCAAGCGGGTTATTTTGCCGGGGCTCACGCGTCGCAGCGACTTTCTCGACCGGCAGAGATTCGCCGGTCAGCGACGCCTGGGCGACAAACAGATCGCGCGCCTGGATAATCCGTAAATCCGCCGGGATCATATCCCCCGCCGCCAGCTTAATAATATCGCCGGGCACCAGTTGATCGATGGGTAATTCCAGCCAGGCGTTTTCGCCATTTTCATTAATAACCCGCAGTACGGTAGCGGTATTGCTCACCATCGCTTTTAGCGCGTCCGCCGCTTTCGTCGAGCGTGCTTCCTGCACAAAATTCAGCAGCGTTGAGATACCGACCATCAGGGCGATAACGCCTGCGGCAAACAGATCCTCCGTGGCATAAGAAATGCCGCCAAGAATCGTGAGTAAGATATTGAAAGGATTGCGATAACATACCCACAGATGCACCCACCACGGCGAGGGTTTCTGTGCCGGAAGGCGGTTTTCGCCATGCTTTTCACGCGCGCGCGTCACCTCGGCGGCGTTTAATCCCTCCGGGTGCGTATCAAAAACGCGCCAGAGCGTCTCCTGCTCCATTGCCGCGACTTTCAGACAGCGCTCGCTCAGCGAAGGCGGGATAGTCGCATTTACCGCGGTCTGCGCGCCGGGCAGCGGATCGCGGTGAACCAGACGATAAGGCAAATGGCGATTAAGCCGGGCAAAAAGCTGGCGGGTAATGGTTTTTAGCATAGGTAATCCCTCCGCGCCGAAGTCAGGCGCAGAAAATTCTTCAGGCGCGGCAAAGCCTTGCCCGATGAGCAATGTTTAAATAAAAACAGGGACGTTATTGTGTCACTGTCTTACACACCGGTAAGACAGCAGAGGCAGGCTTACCGGAAAAGGAAAATTCTCCATCGCGGGAGAGGGGTGGGTTCAGGGTCCATGTCGCCTCCGGTAAGTAAATAATTTGCGCCGCGGATTATACGCATAAATCCATAAGTTTTGTGGCAATTATGGCGGTATCATACCGTTACGTAATTAAACCAACGATAAACCAGACTTTGCCCATTGCCCTTCGCTTGAGTAAAGTTACTCTTTTTATCACCATCAGCGTCACGCCACGGGAAAACAGGATGCAAAACCGGCTCACTATCAAAGACATCGCCCGCCTGAGCGGCGTAGGGAAATCAACCGTTTCCCGCGTGCTTAACAATGAAAGCGGCGTAAGCGAACGTACCCGCGAGCGTGTCGAAGCGGTGATGAATCAACACGGTTTCTCCCCGTCCCGCTCTGCCCGCGCGATGCGGGGACAAAGCGATAAAGTGGTCGCTATTATCGTCACTCGCCTTGATTCGTTGTCTGAAAACCTCGCGGTTCAGACCATGCTGCCTGCGTTTTATGAACAGGGCTACGACCCTATTATGATGGAAAGTCAGTTCTCGCCGACGCTGGTAATGGAACATCTGGGCATGCTCAGACGACGTAACATTGATGGCGTGGTGCTGTTTGGCTTTACCGGCATCACAGAAGAGTTGATCGCCCCCTGGAAAGCCTCGCTGGTGCTGCTGGCAAGAGATGCGCAAGGTTTTGCCTCCGTCTGTTACGACGACGAGGGCGCGATTCATATCCTTATGCAGCGGCTGTATGAGCAGGGACACCGCAACATTAGCTTTCTGGGCGTTCCCCATAGCGATATTACCACCGGCAAACGTCGGCATGACGCATACCTGGCGTTTTGCAAAAAACATAAACTTCATCCCGTCGCCGCCCTGCCCGGTCTTGCCATGAAGCAGGGCTATGAGCATACGGCAAGCGTCATCATGCCGGATACCACCGCGTTAGTCTGCGCCACCGATACGCTGGCGTTGGGCGCCAGTAAGTATTTACAGGAGCAACGTATTGAGACGCTGCAACTGGCAAGCGTCGGGAACACGCCGCTGATAAAATTCCTGCACCCGGAGATCGTCACTGTCGATCCTGGCTATGCTGAAGCCGGACGACAGGCGGCTTCGCAGCTGATCGAACAGATCAATGACCGCTGCGATCCGCGCCGGATCGTCATTCCTTCTACCCTCGCCTGAGTGACTAATTAAACGGAATACCACGAGTAATTTGTGATCGTCGCTGCGTTTCGGGAACGTTCCCATTTTTAAACCAACGTTGAAGAGATACTCTTGCGCCAACCCATAACATACCTCCTCTGCCATGAGGCTTTACGATGAGCAAAGTAAAACAAGCCGATATCGACCGGCTGATTGACCTGGTCGGCGGGCGTGACAACATCGCCACGGTGAGCCACTGCATTACTCGCCTGCGCTTTGTGCTCCACCAGCCCGCGAACGCCAGGCCAAAAGAGATCGAACAATTACCGATGGTTAAAGGCTGTTTCACCAACGCCGGACAGTTTCAGGTGGTGATCGGCACCGACGTTGGCGATTACTATAACGCGCTGCTGGAGACCACCGGCAAAGCGTATGCCGATAAAGAGCAGGCCAAAAAAGCCGCTCGCCAGAACATGAAGTGGCATGAGCAGTTAATTTCCCACTTCGCGGAGATCTTCTTTCCGCTACTACCGGCGTTGATCAGCGGCGGTTTGATCTTAGGCTTTCGTAACGTGATCGGCGATGTGCCGATGAGCAACGGCCAAACGCTGGCGCAGATGCATCCAGCGCTAAAAACGCTTTATGATTTTTTATGGTTGATCGGCGAAGCGATCTTTTTCTATCTGCCGGTGGGGATCTGCTGGTCGGCGGTGAAAAAAATGGGCGGCACGCCGATTCTTGGTATCGTGCTCGGCGTGACGCTGGTGTCGCCGCAGTTGATGAATGCGTATCTGCTGGGCCAGCAAACGCCGGACGTCTGGAACTTCGGCTTATTTAGCATTGAGAAAGTGGGCTACCAGGCGCAGGTTATCCCGGCGCTACTGGCAGGGCTGGCGCTTGGGTTTATTGAAACGCGGTTGAAACGCATCGTGCCGGATTATCTCTACCTGGTCGTCGTCCCGGTGTGTTCGTTGATACTGGCCGTCTTTCTCGCCCACACCTTTATCGGCCCCTTTGGTCGTATGATCGGCGACGGTGTGGCCTTTGCGGTACGTTATCTGATGACCGGCAGTTTCGCCCCGATAGGCGCGGCGCTGTTCGGCTTCCTGTATGCCCCGCTGGTCATTACCGGCGTCCACCAGACAACGCTCGCTATCGATATGCAGATGATCCAGAGCATGGGCGGTACGCCAGTCTGGCCGCTGATTGCGCTGTCGAATATCGCGCAGGCCTCCGCCGTGGTGGGCATCATCATCTCCAGCCGTAAACACAATGAACGCGAGATCTCCGTTCCTGCCGCCATTTCCGCTTACCTTGGGGTAACCGAACCGGCGATGTACGGTATCAATCTGAAGTATCGTTTTCCGATGCTGTGCGCGATGATCGGATCTGGTCTGGCGGGACTGCTCTGCGGTCTGAACGGCGTCATCGCCAACGGTATCGGCGTGGGCGGCCTGCCGGGTATCCTGTCTATACCGCCGCGCTACTGGCAGGTGTACGGCATGGCGATGGTTATCGCGATCGTTATCCCGGTGATTCTGACCACCTTTATCTATCAGCGTAAGCATCGTCAGGGCACATTACAAATTGTCTAATACTTCTTCGGGGCGCAGTTGCGTCCCAACGCACTTGCAGGAAACAACAATGACTATTCCCCTCTGGTGGCAAAACGGCGTTATTTATCAGATCTACCCGAAAAGTTTTCAGGACACGACCGGCAGCGGCACCGGCGATTTACGCGGCGTCACGCAGCGCCTTGACTATCTACAGCGACTCGGCGTAGATGCCATCTGGCTCACGCCGTTTTATATCTCGCCGCAGGTGGATAACGGTTATGACGTCGCAAATTATACGGCTATCGACCCGACCTACGGCACGCTGGATGATTTTGACGAGCTGGTCGCGCAGGCGAAAGCACGCGGTATTCGTATCATCCTGGATATGGTGTTTAACCATACTTCTACCCAGCACGCCTGGTTTCGCGAAGCGCTGAACAAAGAGAGTCCATACCGTCAGTTTTATATCTGGCGCGATGGCACGCCGGATGTCTGCCCGAATAACTGGCAATCCAAATTTGGCGGCAGCGCCTGGCGCTGGCATAGCCAGAGCGAACAATATTATTTACACCTTTTCGCGCCTGAACAGGCCGACCTGAACTGGGAAAACCCCGCCGTGCGCGCCGAGCTGAAAAAGGTCTGCGAATTCTGGGCCGATCGCGGCGTGGATGGCCTGCGTCTGGACGTGGTGAACCTGATCGCCAAAGATCAGGATTTTCCTGACGATCCGACGGGCGACGGACGCCGCTTTTATACCGACGGACCGCGCGCGCATACGTTTTTACGCGAAATGAACCGTGACGTTTTTACGCCGCGTAATCTGATGACGGTAGGCGAAATGTCCTCTACCACGCTGGAAAACTGCCAGCAATATGCCGCGCTTAGCGGCGACGAACTCTCGATGACCTTCAATTTTCATCATCTGAAGGTGGATTACCCCAATGGCGAAAAGTGGACGCTGGCAAAACCTGATTATGTGGCGCTGAAAGCGTTGTTCCGCCACTGGCAACAGGGGATGCATAACGTCGCCTGGAACGCGTTATTCTGGTGTAATCACGATCAGCCGCGCATCGTTTCCCGCTTTGGCGACGAGGGTGAATACCGGGTTCCAGCCGCGAAAATGCTGGCGATGGCGCTGCACGGTATGCAAGGGACGCCTTATATCTATCAGGGCGAAGAAATCGGCATGACCAACCCACACTTTACCCGCATCACCGATTATCGCGACGTGGAAAGCCATAACATGTTTGCCGCGCTACGCGCCGCCGGACGCGACCCCGACGAACTACTGGCTATCCTGGCCAGTAAATCCCGCGACAACAGCCGCACGCCGATGCAGTGGGACAACAGTAAAAACGCCGGTTTCACCCAGGGCGAGCCGTGGATAAGCCTGTGCGATAACTATACGGAGGTTAATGTCGCGGCGGCATTACGCGATGAAAACTCGGTGTTTTACACCTATCAAAAGCTGATTGCGCTACGTAAAACCCAGCCTGTACTGATCTGGGGCGATTATCAGGATCTCCTCCCGGATAGCCCATCAGTATGGTGTTATCGCCGCCAGTGGCAGGGGCAAATCCTGCTGGTTGTCGCCAATCTGAGCGACCAGTGCCAGGAGTGGCATCCACCGCATATCAAAGGACAGTGGCAGGCGCTACTGCATAATTATGGCGAGGTCGCCAGCCAGCCAGCCGCGATGACGCTCCGCCCATTTGAAGCCATCTGGTGGTTACAACGCTAACGCGACGTCCTTATACGGATAAACGCCACAAACCTATTGACACGGGCTGTGGCGTTGCTCCAGGTTACTGTCTGTTTTTGTTGAATAATTAATCAGATTTTTCTTGCTATCTTTTACAAACGCTACAGCGCCCGCCATCTGTACGCTCTGATTTTTACCTTGTTCTACATCAATAAAATTGCAAACATCCTTGATGCAAATCACTACATATAGACTTTAAAATGCACGCCGACCCAATATGTTGTATTAATTGACTACAATTGCTACAACACCTGTTCACTCGACACAAGGTGAATTGTGGATAACCTGGGTCAGGATTGCGGGAAGTCGTTGGAAAAGAGATGAATAAACCTGTTATGGCTTCCCCAGCCTCTGTGGATAACCTGTTCTTACAAATATGGAGTGATCATGACACCGCATGTGATGAAACGAGATGGCTGTAAAGTGCCATTCAAATCAGAGCGCATTAAGGAAGCCATTCTACGTGCAGCTAAAGCAGCGGGAGTCGATGACGCAGATTACTGTGCCACCGTCGCAGAAGTCGTTAGCAGCCAAATGAACGCGCGCAGTCAGGTGGATATTAACGAGATCCAAACTGCGGTTGAAAACCAACTGATGTCCGGCCCGTACAAACAGCTTGCCCGCGCCTACATCGAATACCGTCACGATCGCGACATTCAGCGTGAAAAGCGTGGTCGTCTGAACCAGGAAATTCGCGGCCTGGTAGAGCAAACCAACTCCGCGTTGCTCAATGAAAACGCCAACAAAGACAGTAAAGTCATTCCCACCCAGCGCGATTTGCTGGCCGGGATTGTCGCCAAACACTATGCCCGCCAGCACCTGTTGCCGCGTGACGTAGTACAAGCGCATGAGCGCGGCGATATCCACTATCACGATCTCGACTATTCGCCGTTCTTCCCGATGTTCAACTGTATGTTGATCGACCTGAAAGGCATGTTGACCCAGGGCTTTAAGATGGGTAACGCCGAGATCGAACCGCCAAAATCTATCTCTACCGCCACTGCCGTTACCGCGCAGATTATCGCGCAGGTCGCCAGCCATATTTATGGCGGCACCACCATTAACCGTATCGACGAAGTGCTGGCGCCGTTTGTCACCGAAAGCTATAACAAGCACCGCAAAACCGCCGATGAGTGGCAGATTCCTGATGCCGAAGGATATGCGCGTTCTCGCACCGAAAAAGAGTGCTACGACGCCTTCCAGTCGCTGGAATACGAAGTTAACACGCTGCACACCGCTAACGGCCAGACGCCTTTCGTGACCTTTGGTTTTGGCCTCGGCACCAGTTGGGAGTCGCGTCTGATCCAGGCGTCTATTTTGCGTAACCGTATCGCCGGTCTGGGTAAAAATCGCAAAACCGCCGTGTTCCCGAAACTGGTCTTCGCTATCCGCGACGGTTTGAACCACAAGTTTGGCGATCCGAACTACGACATTAAACAACTGGCGCTGGAGTGCGCGAGCAAGCGCATGTATCCGGACATTCTCAACTACGATCAGGTGGTCAAAGTCACCGGTTCGTTCAAAACGCCAATGGGCTGCCGCAGCTTCCTCGGCGTGTGGGAGAACGAAAACGGCGAACAGATCCACGACGGGCGTAACAACCTGGGCGTGATTAGCCTTAACCTGCCGCGCATCGCGCTGGAAGCAAAAGGCGACGAAACCGCATTCTGGAAACTGCTGGATGAACGTCTGGCGCTGGCGCGGAAGGCGCTGATGACCCGTATCGCCCGCCTTGAAGGCGTGAAAGCCCGCGTCGCGCCTATCCTGTATATGGAAGGCGCCTGCGGCGTGCGGCTGAAAGCGGACGACGACGTGTCTGAAATCTTTAAAAATGGTCGTGCGTCCATCTCTCTGGGCTACATTGGTATCCATGAAACCATTAACGCGCTGTTCGGCGGCGAACACCTGTACGACAGCGAGCAACTTCGCGCTAAAGGCATCGCGATTGTGGAGCGTCTGCGCCAGGCCGTGGATCAGTGGAAAAACGAGACCGGCTACGGCTTTAGCCTGTACAGCACGCCAAGTGAAAACCTCTGTGACCGCTTCTGCCGTCTGGATACCGCCGAGTTCGGCGTAGTGCCGGGCGTAACCGATAAAGGTTACTACACCAACAGCTTCCACCTCGACGTGGAGAAGAAGGTCAACCCGTACGACAAAATCGATTTCGAAGCGCCGTATCCGCCGCTGGCGAACGGGGGTTTCATTTGCTACGGCGAATACCCGAACATTCAGCACAACCTGAAAGCGCTGGAAGATGTCTGGGATTACAGCTATCAGCATGTACCCTATTACGGCACCAACACGCCGATCGATGAATGCTACGAGTGCGGCTTTACCGGCGAGTTCGAATGTACCAGTAAAGGTTTCACCTGCCCGAAATGCGGCAACCACGACGCCGCGCGCGTCTCGGTTACCCGTCGCGTGTGCGGTTATTTAGGCAGCCCGGACGCGCGTCCGTTTAACGCCGGTAAGCAGGAAGAAGTGAAGCGCCGCGTGAAGCATTTAGGCAATGGGCAGATAGGTTAATCCTCCGTTTGCAATGCGTAAATGCCGGATGGCGGTGTAAACACCTTATCCGGCCTATAACCGCTGGCTATAGTTCCAATTTCATGAGTTTCCTCTAAGCAGTTGGTGTTGTAGCAAGGCGGCAAACGAACGAATCCCAGGGAGCTTACATAAGTAAGTGACCTGGGTAAGCGAGAGCGGCCAACGCCGCTACAGCGCCAAATGCAACGAGGAAACATGAACTTTCACCAATACTACCCCGTAGACATCGTTAACGGCCCCGGCACCCGCTGCACCCTGTTTGTGTCAGGGTGCGTGCATGAATGCCCTGGCTGCTATAACAAAAGCACCTGGCGGCTGAACTCCGGCCAGCCGTTTACCAAAGAGATGGAAGATAAGATCATTGCCGATCTGAACGACACGCGCATTCACCGTCAGGGGATCTCGCTGTCGGGCGGCGATCCGCTGCATCCGCAAAACGTACCGGATATCCTGGCACTGGTACAACGCATCCACGCGGAGTGCCCGGGGAAAGATATCTGGGTGTGGACCGGCTACAAGCTCGATGAACTCAACGCCGCACAGATGCAGGTGGTCAATCTCATCAACGTGCTGGTCGATGGCAAATTTGTGCAGGATCTGAAAGACCCGGCGCTTATCTGGCGCGGTAGCAGCAACCAGGTAGTGCATCATTTGCGTTGATCGCTAAAGCCGTTTGTTTGCATCGTGATAGACGGCTGAATGTTCTCGCTTGCCGACCGCAACAACAAACACAATCACAACTTCATCCCGAACCTGGTACACCAGACGATAACCGGACGATTTAAGCTTAATTTTATAGCAGTCAGGAAGACCGTTTAAACGGGCAGAGTCGATTCTGGGGTTCAATAGCACATCAGCCAACTTTTTCTTAAGCTGAGCCTTCATCGTATCGCCCAGCTTATGCCACTCTTTTAAGGCCCTCGGGTCGAATTCCAGTTCATAAGTCATCCAGACTAACCTTGATTCCCTTTTGCGGACTAGACAGCCTCTCCCGAACTGTCTGAATCAATGCATCTTCACTGTCGCTAAGAGTGACGGTTTTCACTGGCATGCGCCCCGTTTCCGCGACGTACTGGAACAGTAATCGCACGGCTTCCGTTGGAGTAATGTTCAGTTTTTCCAGCACGGCATAAGCCTCATTTTTGAGTTTGTCATCCAGACGGACGTTCAGCGTGGCCATTATGCCTCCAGTAGAATCGAATGTGTAATGCAGTTTAGCATTACATTCGCATTACATCGAATTCTGGATAACGCCTCTCAAAAACGACTCACGCACTCCATCGCGACCGTTTTAAATTGCGTAAAATTCTGACATGCGCAGAGGCGCGTCATGGCGCGTTCGCGCAGGAAAGTGACGAAAATATCGTAGAGGGCCATCGCCTCTTCATATTCACTTTTGCTGATGGCGAGTAAAAAAATAACGTGCGCCGTTTCGTCACCCCAGGCAATCCCCTGCGGCGCGAGCACCGTATAAACCACCGTTTTCTTCGCCAGCAGCCCCAGCGCGTGCGGCAAGGCAATCCCGTCGCCTAATAACGTACTGACGATAGCTTCACGTTCAATAACCGAATCGAGAAACGCCGCATCAACAAAGCCTTCCTCGTGCAACTGATCGCACAGCGTTTTAAACAGCGTCTGTTGATCTATTTCCCCCTCCACGATGCGAAAATGCGAGGCATCGAAATATTTATCCAGCATCCACGGACGGGTTCTGTCCACCAGCACCAGCTTACCGATCTGCTCCAATTGATAGTCGGTAGGAAAGGGGGCGATCATGATAACCGGTTTATCTTTTTCGCCGATCCGCGCCGTGGAAATCACAAAATCCTCCACAATACTGTCCCGCGCCTCATAGTCGCGTAGTGTCAGAGTGCGGGCAATCTCAATCTGCGGGTATTTCCGCGCCAGTACCGCTTCAATCATCCGCACCATCGCATTACCAGCATCGCACACCAGCAGTACCTGCGGCTGCCGCTGGTAGCCAATGTTGTAACTACGTTCCAGCCCAACGCCAATATGCAGCACCAGAAAACCGATTTCGTTTTCGCTAATGGTATACGGCGTGTATTTTCCCCAACTCGATATCGCCGCCAACGTCATATCCCACGCCATCGGATAGTGCTGCTTAATATTTTCCAGTAGTGGGTTGGGGATCATGATCTGGTAGCGCACGCGGGTGATCATCGTTTTGATGTGGGTCAGCAAGTCCGCGTGGAGCTGTTTATCATTCAACAGGTTATAGTTGTACTGGGTATTAATAAAATTGAGGATATAGCGCACCAGCGCCTCTTCATCATCGGCATTAATGGCGCTGGGGGCAATTTCCTGTACCTGGCGGGCGGCAATATGCACCTTCAGCCAGCTTACTTCCGGCTCCGACAGCGGCTTGTCGGCCAGCTGTTGTAGTAGCTCCGCAATCTCATGCGCCGCATGGCGCACCTTTTCATCGACCTCCTCCGCCACACATTCCGATAACGGATACCCCTCGCGAATACGCCGTACCGCCACCGCGCAGTATAAACGTAGAAACAGCTCGCTCTCATCGGTCAGGCGGATTTGACAATGAGAGAAAATATCCGGCAAAAGAGACTGCAGCCGTTGAGACACCTCGGTGTTCAGCGTGGTACTAACAATTAACGGATGGGAGGGCTCCTGCTGCGCCAGCGTCCATAAAAGGTCGGTCAGACAGGCGCGAATCGCCATCTCTCCGCCAAACAATTTCATGCCATGACGCGGACGCGTTTCCAGCGTCAGATGATAACGCAGCAAATGCTCGCGTACGTCCGCCATATCGTTCTGCAACGTCGCACGGCTGACAAACCATTCATCTGCTAAATCCTCCAGCTTCAGCGAGAAGGCGGAGGTTAAAAAACGCGCCAGCAAGTAGTGTATCCGCTCCTGGCTGGTGCGCGGACCGCGCGCCAGGGCGGGAGATTGCTGCGTTTGCAGGGATTGATAACGTGCCGGATCATCAATTTTGAGCTGATACCCGTTGCCGCGGCTGAGAGTAAATTGCGCGCCATGCGGCGTCAGCAACATGTTCAGCGCGGCGATATCCGCCCGAACGGTACGCGTGGAGACCGACAACCGCTGCGCCAGCTCATCCTGCGGCAGCGTCTCGTTTTGCAGCATCGCAAATAGCTGCGCTAAACGTTGGTTGGGGAATCGCACGTCTCTCTCCTCATGATTAGCCGACACGCGACCGGACGATAGCGAGTAACTGACGCACATCGTCCGCACGGGTGTTGCCGCTCACCTTATCAATAATCGAACTATAAATGTGAGGAATGATTTTGCTTACACCTGCATCAAGGGCGATGTGCAGAATCTCGGCGAAGTTTTCCAGATCGATGCCGCCCGTCGGTTCCAGCCAGAAATCATGGCGGGCGCAGGCGTCAGCCACCGCTTTATACTCGTCGCGACAGGTGAGTCCTCCCATCGGAAAGTATTTAACGGAGCTGCCGCCCATATCTTTGAGCAGCGCAATCGCCGTTTCTATGGGTACGATGCCGTCCGGCGCGCGGCTGCTTAGCGGGCCGGTGGAAATTTTCACCCGTCCCGGCGTGCCGGTCGGCGAGACAAGACCGTTCACCACCGTCTCGTTTTGCCCCAGCAGCGCCCGGCTGGCCCCTACGCCGGTAAACACCTGGTTGACATGCTGCGGCTGTACCTGACGCGAGATTTCGCTCACCATCGCCGACTGGTTAGGATCGCCCGCCCCCAGCCCCACGGAGAGCGCATTGTCGATAAGCGCCGCATATTCACGCATATCCGCGACTGCGCTTGCCACATCCGGATAGTTTTTGGAGAGCACGCCAACCAGCACATGACCTTCCGCCGCCGCGTAGATTTCCCGGGCGTTATCTTTCGAACCGGCCAGTACGTTCAGGCAAACGCGATCGCGGTAAAAGTTAGGGGTCAGTTTCATGCTTGTTTCTCCTGATTAATCACCTCGCCAATACGACGCGCCACAATCGCTAACTGCGCGCGATCGACGCTGCGGACATCCGCTTCAATAATCCCTTCGTTGGCTTTGTATCCGCGAAAGTAAATCGCGTATTCCCCTTGCTTCAGTGCGTCGACCAGGTCGCCAGTGGCGATGCCGGTAACGGCTTCATCAAACTTAATTTCCGTGCGCGCGATGTCGCGTCCGGCGCTGTCCCACACCACGCGGGCGCTGACGCCGTTAAACGTGTTCAACGTGTCGATAAAGGGCGCCATTTTTTCTACCATCTCCGCGCCGCTCTCTTTTTGCGCCCGCAGGTACAATTCAATGGCGCAGGTCAGGCCAACAATTCCCTCTTTGCCGACCTTCATCGCCCGGCCAATGCCCGCTGACTGACGTTTTACCCACTCAACATACTGTGTTTTGCCAATCACCAGCCCGCTGGTCGGCCCTTCAATCGCTTTTGCGCCGCTATAGATAACGAGATCTGCGCCCACGCGGTAGTAGCACTGCAAATCTTCTTCCGCCGCCGCGTCCACAATCAGCGGCAGATTATGCGTGCGCGCCACCACCGCAGCCTGCTCCACGCTGAGCATACTTTTCTGTACACAGTGGTGAGATTTGATATAGAGAATAGCCGCCGTGCGCGGCGTAATGGCCGCCGCCAACTGCGCGGCGGAACATTCGTTGGCGTAACCGGCTTCCACCAGTTTGCCGCCGCCCAGCGCCACCATCGTTCCCACCGGCGCGCCAAAATTGACGTTGTGGCCCTTTGGCAGGACGATTTCGTTATTTTCAATCGGTGTAACGTGCAGGTTTTCCAGCAACCAGTCGCTGTCCTGAACCAGTACCGCGGCAACCGACTGGGCAAGGCCCGCACTGGCGCAGGAGACTACCGTCGCCCCTTCCACCTCCAGCAATTTCGCAATGTACTCGCCGGTTTTATTCACCAGATCTTTCATCTCGAAATACTGATTCATTCCGGCCATCGCCGCGTCTACCACTTCCGGGCGCGGCGTAGAGACGCCGAGCGCCGTCATACGTCCGGAGGCGTTAATCACCTGTTTTAATTGATACTTCTCAAAAATCGAAGGCATGTTCCGCGCTCCCTTGTTCGGTCATATAGCCCTTGCCTGCGCGTATCGCGGCAAGCGGCGTCAGCAATTCTTCAGCCTGTAAGCTGTCGTTTTCCGCGTCTACCAACACGGTGGGCTGGCGTTTAAGCGTAAAGAGGGTCAGGTCGGCATCCAGACCCGGCTGAAGACGACCTTTGGTTTTCAGATTCAGGCTATCGGCGGCATTGGCCGTCACGCACGCAATGACCTGCGGCAGCGACATGCCGATGGTGAGGAATTTCGACATCACATTAGCCAGCGAATGCACCGGGCCATTGATGCGGTTACGGCAGTAGATATCGGAACTGATGGTATGCGGTAAAATCCCCAGGCTAATGGCGCGTTTCGCCACCGCAAAGCTCAGGCTGGCGGTACCATGTCCAACGTCCAGACGCGCGCCGCGCGCCAGCGCTCGTGTCACCGAGGCGCGCAGCTCGCCTTCCGGCGTCAGAATACGGTTCGGCTTACCGTTGTAACAATGGGTAATGATATCGCCCGCCGTCAGACGCTCCGCGATTTCGTCCAGATCCGGCGGGTTATTGCCAATATGCACCATCAACGGCAGGTTGCCGTTTTCTTGCTGCATGGCTTTAGCGCGTTCCAGCGGCGTGATGCCGTTAACGCCTACCACGCTGCTGCTCATCCGCGCCTTGAGGCCGACGATAAAATCCGGATGGCGTTTTACCGCCTGCCGGACCGCATCGGCGTCAATATTGGCCATGTTAGCCAGCTCGTTTTGGGCAATAAGCCCAACACGTGAAACATTCAGCAGCGCATAAACGTCGGTGGTCGCCTGACGCGTCAGAGCATAGAAATCATCAATGTCGTCTGCGCCAGTGCTGCCTGCATCCACCACTGTGGTAACGCCAGTGGCAATACCCACGCTGTCCGGTTCGTCGTGATAAATCGGCGATTTTGGGTAGCAGTGAACGTGAGAATCAATCCAACCCGCGCTAACGTAACACTCGCCGCGCAGGTCAATGGTTTTCAGCGCCGGACCATCAACGTCACCCAACGCCGCGATTTTGCCATCTTGCAGGGCAATATTAGTCAGCGTGTCATCGACCAGACGCGCATGGCGCAGGAGTAAATCAAACATCGCTCTCTCCTTTGCCGGATGGCGGCGCAACCGCCTTATCCGGCCTACAAATCAACAGTTAGCTAATCGCAATCGGGAAGATGGAACCGAGGATCATCGCGCCTAAAATCGCGCCGCCGGTAATCGGCTTCTGCCAGATATAAAACAGCAGCGCGCCCACCAGAGAGCCCAGACCAATGGGAATCGATGCCGTCATGGCGCTGAGGATAATCAACGGCCCCAGAAAACGGCCTGAAGTGTTACCGGCCCCCATCATGACGTCCGCCCCGTACGTGGAGTCGCTCTGATTAATGGTGAACTTACGCGCCAGAATAATGATGTAGCCAATCGCCAGACCAATCACCAGACCGGTTATCAGCGAAGCGATAAAGTTCGCCACCGGGAAGACAAAGCCAGCCCCCAGCAGTAACGCCGGAACCCCTAAGCCCACGCCGGTCTGAATTGCCCCGCCGATATCCAGAATTCCGACCAGCGAACCTTCGATAATGCGGGCAAATAAAAAGCTGGCGCCGAAAGCGGCGACCGCGCCGTAGACGCCGGTATCCATCCCCGCTTTCAACATCGCCACAAAAGCGACTTCGTTAAATGCGCCGATGCCGTACAGATAGTACATATGCGTCCCGGCGAAAACGCCGGAGGAGAGCAGGCCAACAAAGATCGGGAACGACCAGTCGGCATACCAAAAACCTTTATTCTCTTCCATTGTGGCCTCCGTTATTTGCCGCTGAGCGAGTTGTGGATCAGTTCAAGCCAGTTCGGTACCGTCATGTTGAAAGACTCGATCATTTTCATGTCGAAGCCGCGGAAGAAGCCGCTCAACACAAACAGCAAAACGATGGCGACCATCATCACTTTGGTGACATGGTTCCAGCCGCTCTCTTCTACGCCTTTGCCGATCAAAATACCCAGTACCAGCCCCGGTACGGCGTTCCCCATGATGAGCTGCGCCGCGCCGCCGAAAACGGTGGCCCAGAAGCCCGATTTTTTACCAGCGTCGATCGCCGCTAACCAGAAGATCACAGGCATGACGATGTTGACCAGCAGGTTTGCCGCCGGTACCAGCACCTTAACCGCCGTCACCTGTAGCGCTTCTGGCACGGATGAGGCAGTCAGGTTAAGGAACGTCACGACGATCATGCCGATGACGGCGCAGGCGATCGCCATTTTTTTCGGGTCGTGCAGCGTCTCGCCGACGTTACGGTTTTTGATCATTAGCGCCGCCGCGCCCCAGTTAGGGATGATGCGGTGATCGACATCCTGGGTGAACGATCCGGCCGCCACAGACGACGCCCAGGCGTTAAAGAAGAAACCCAGTCCAAAGGAGAAGTGAGATGCCGGGTCGCCTTCACAAGAGTTGAGTTCGCCCAACGTACGGAACGCGCCCATCCCCTGCGTGGTTGGCGCGTGAAACATGCGTGCAGCCCCAGCGCCCACCCCTACGCCGACCAGCGCGCCGATAATGAGCGATTTAATTAGTATTATCAGGAACATAACTATGCCTTTTTAATAAAAATCAGCGTTTCGCGACGAAATCCACCCTGTCGAGATTGATGGCGGTCACGTTGACGGTCACATCCAGCTCCACGCTGTAAGTGCGTCGTTCCCGGCGCAAAAAGAAAAACAGAAAGGCCTCTTTACGCACCGACTCATGCGCCTGAACAATCCGCACATCCTGTGGCTCAATACGCAGTAAGATATACGGCGACTCTCTCATCACCGCCGACTGAACATGGTTCAGCGCATCGGCAAAGGCGCGTGCTTTGGCGTCGCCCTTGCCTTTTACTCTCACCGTGGTGGTGAATTGCTCTTTCATCATCAGACGCCGTATTTCTTTTGCCACGCCTGCACCAGGCGCTCGCCGAGCTCTTCTTTATCCATAAAGCCGAAACCCAACACGTTGCAGCCTTCATTGATAGCGGTGACGCCTTCATCCACTGACCGCATTCCATATTTGGCTTTGTAGCCATGCTTGTTTTGCGCGGTGATAGCGCCCGCGCCGCCGCTGCCACAAAATGAAATGCCGAAGGTGGCGTTTTCCGCTTTCATCACATCGCCCAGCTTCATGTCTGCCGCGACGCCCGGTACGACGACCGCGCGACCGCCCGCTTTTTCCACGCCTGCCGCCACTTTCTGGCCTTTACCCAGGCGATCGCCAATCACGACGGTAATCTGTTCCATTTTTTGCTCCTTAGAGGTTGTCTTTCGCGACTTCAAAATGTACCGATAATAGCCAGGCTTCTTCGTCAGGAAGGTTGCCAAACGCCGCCACGATTTCGCGGGCGAGCGCCATTGATTCGGCTGAGATTTCATCAAACAAGCTGGCATCGACTTCCGGTAAAGGCTCGCCGGTAATTGACCGGTGCGCCATCGCGCGAACGTGCGAGGTCAGCATTTGCGTCTGTACCGCATTGGGGACAATGTGATGTCGCCCCAGCAGGCCATCCACCTGCGTTAACACCTGTTCAGCCAGTTCGTTAATTCGCTCACCGGCATCGTGTTTTACTGCTCCGTTATCCACGCGTCTCACCCCGTTAATGGCAATGAGATAAAACTAGCGGCAAGGGTTAAAAGTTTGTAGCGAGTTATTTTCCACCTCGAAGTGGAAACGCGAGTGGGATAGGTGATCTGCGCCACAGAAAAGGCGGCATTAATGAATTATCGCCGGGAAAGTGTGAGATCTATCGCGGCATAAAGAGGAAATGGCGAAACAATGACGTTGTCGTATAAAGTGAGAAAGTGTGATGGGTATTACAGTTTGCCGGATGGCGACCTACGGATAAAGCGAAGCCGCCATCCCACAAAAATTAACGATACTTTTTATGATACGTATTGCGGGTGGTTTTTAGCGCTTCCGCCGCCGCTTTCGCTTCCTTAACGTTACCTTCGTTCGCCAGCTTCAGCGCGCCATCAATTTGGCCGACCAGAATGTCAAAACCGTGACGAAAATCCTTCATTTCCGGGCTATCCGGCGCTTTATCTTCCAGCTTTGGCGGCGTAGCTTTTTGGGCATCCAGCGCGGCCGCGCGCATTTTGGTTAATGCCGCTTTCAGTTCAGGGGCACTATCCGTTTTCTCAACAACTTTCAGGTTATCATTGAGAATATCCATATTATCTTCAAGATCGGCAGCAAAAACAGCCGAACCGAATACCAGCGATGACACAGCAAGAATAGCTAACAGGCTTTTACGCATTGCTCACTTCCTTTTTTATTATTAACGATAAGTGTAATACCCTGAATAATTCGGGTTGCAGGCAGCCAACGCGCCTGCAGCCTGAAGTATGACGGGTATTATTGTCCGGCGATTTTCATCTCCGGTAACAATACCGAACCACATTGTATATTACTGCGCTTTTCAATATCATCGCCTACGGTGACAATATTACGCCACATCTCTTTTAAATTACCGGCAATGGTAATTTCACTTACCGGGTACTGGATTTCACCATTTTCAACCCAGAATCCCGCAGCGCCGCGGGAGTAGTCGCCGGTAATACCTCTGACGCCCTGGCCCATCAGTTCCGTCACCACCAGGCCGGTGCCCATCTCTTTTAGCAACTGCTCAAAGTTCAGCCCCTGCCCGGCGATACGCCAGTTATGAATGCCGCCGGCATGACCGGTACTTTTCAGCCCCAGTTTGCGGGCGGAATAGTTGGTCAGCAACCATTGCGTCAGTACGCCATCCTTCACAATGTCCCGGCGCTCCGTACGCACGCCTTCGCTGTCGAACGGTGAAGACGCCAGCCCTTTTAGCAGATGCGGGTGTTCTTCGATGGTTAACCATTCCGGCAGAATTTGTTTGCCCAGCGAGTCGAGCAGAAAAGTGGATTTACGGTATACCGCGCCGCCGGCAATCGCCCCGACCAGATGACCAAATAGCCCTGTCGCCACTTCATTGGCGAAAATGACCGGCGCTTTCATGGTGGAGAGCTTGCGCGGCGACAGGCGGGATAAGGTGCGGCGCGCGCACTCGGCCCCGACCCATTCCGGCGCTTGCAGATCCGCCATTGCCCGACCGATGGTGTAAGCGTAATCACGCTCCATATCGCCGTTCTCTTCGGCGATGACGCAGCTTGAGAGCGAATGGCGCGTGGAGCAATATCCCTGCAACATGCCGTGGCTGTTGCCGAACACTTTAATGCCGTAATGGCTGTTAAAGCTCCCGCCTTCGGTATTGGTGATGCGTTTATCCGCCTTTAGAGAAGCCTGCTCCGCACGCGCGGCCAGTTCAATGGCTTCGTCTGGCGTAACCTCTGCCGGGTGGAACAAGTCCAGATCCGGCGCGTCAAACGCCAGCAGTTCTTTGTCCGCCACGCCTGCGCACGGGTCCGGCGACGTGTAACGCGCGATATCCAGCGCGGCCTGCACGGTACGGGCAATCGCCTGCGGGCTTAAATCTGTCGAAGAGGCGCTGCCTTTGCGGTTCTGGTGATACACCGTAATACCCAGCGCGCCGTCGCTATTAAATTCGACATTCTCTACTTCACCATAACGGGTGCTGACGCTAATGCCGGTGGTCTTGCTGACGGCGACTTCCGCCCCATCCGATTTGCCTGAGGCTAACTCCAGCGCTGTCGAAACTGCTTCTTCCAGAATCTTACGCTGCGCTTCAACTTGTGAGATTACTTTCATTGCAAATGCCATAATGTAGAGAGAGTTTCTCTGAAGTCTAACAGAGAACCGTTTTTCAGTGCGCATCTTAACTGGTAATATTAGCCTCTTTTTTTAAGGAGCCTGACATGACAAAGCAGCCCGAAGACTGGCTCGACGACGTTCCCGGTGATGACATCGAAGACGAAGACGATGAAATTATCTGGGTCAGTAAAAGTGAAATTAAACGCGATGCCGAGGAATTAAAACGCCTGGGCGCGGAACTGGTGGATCTGGGGAAAAACGCGCTGGATAAGATCCCGCTGGACGCCGATCTGCGCGACGCCATTGAACTGGCCCAGCGTATCAAAATGGAAGGACGCCGCCGCCAGTTGCAGCTTATCGGAAAAATGCTGCGCCAACGCGACGTTGAACCTATTCGCCAGGCGCTGGACAAGCTGAAGAACCGCCATAATCAGCAGGTGGTGCTGTTTCACAAGCTTGAGCATCTGCGCGATCGTCTGATCGTCGAAGGCGATGACGCGGTAGCCGAAGTACTGACCCTGTGGCCGCACGCCGATCGTCAACAGCTTCGTTCATTGATCCGCAATGCGAAGAAAGAGAAAGAAGGCAACAAACCGCCGAAATCAGCGCGTCAGATTTTCCAGTATCTGCGCGAGCTGGCGGAAAACGAAGGGTAATTTTACACGTTGATAGCGTCTGCCGGATGGCGGCGCTGGCGCCTTATCCGGCCTACGGGAATGTACGTATTGTAGGCCCGGTAAGCGCAGCGCCACCGGGCATTTTTTACTCCACAACCAGTGCTTTTTTCGCCAGCCCATCCAGCAATTTCTGATGGATGCCGCCGAAACCGCCGTTGCTCATCACCAGGATGTGATCGCCAGGCTGTGCGGTTTTCACCACCATTTCCGCCAGCGTATCGACATCGCCACTCCAGTGAGCAGGCTGTACGCAGGCGTCCGCCACTTCTGAAACCTGCCACGGAATATGCGGCGGCTGCAGCAGGAACACTTCATCCGCACGCCCTAACGACGGCGCCAGGTCATCCTTGCATAACCCCATCTTCATCGTGTTAGAACGCGGCTCCAGCACTGCGATAATGCGCGCGGTGCCGCCCACTTTACCGCGCAACGCCGCCAGCGTGGCCAGAATTGCCGTCGGGTGGTGAGCAAAATCGTCATATACCGTCACGCCGTTCGCTTCGCCGCGTAGCTCCAGACGGCGGCGGGCGTTAATAAATGACCCCAGCGCGCTGGCCGCTTCTGTGGGCGCGACGCCCACGTGGCGCGCGGCGGCAATCGCCATCAGCCCGTTGTGCATGTTATGTTCGCCGACCAGGCCCCATTTCACATCGCCGACTTTTTCGCCGTCCAGCCACACTTCCCACTCGGAAGCATCCGTAGTCAGCTTCTTCGCCTGCCAGTGTCCCTGCTCGCCCACCAGCTCCTGCTCGCTCCAGCAGCCCAGCGCCATGGTCTGTTTCAGGTTGATGTCGTTTTCCGGCCAGATGATGCGCCCCTGCCCCGGCACGATGCGCACCAGATGGTGGAACTGCTTCTGGATCGCTTTCAGATCGTCGAAGATGTCGGCATGATCAAACTCAAGGTTGTTGAGGATCAGCGTCCGCGGGCAGTAATGCACAAATTTAGAACGTTTATCAAAGAACGCGCAGTCGTACTCATCCGCTTCGATAACAAAGAACGGGCTCTCGCCCAGGCGCGCGGAAACCTCAAAGTTGCCCGGTACGCCGCCGATCACGAAGCCCGGTTTGTACCCGCACGCTTCCAGTATCCAGGTCGCCATGCCTGCGGTCGTGGTTTTGCCGTGGGTACCGGCGACCGCCAGTACCCAGCGGTCGCGCAACACAAAGTCGTGCAGCCACTGTGGACCAGACATAAAGGGAATGTTTTTTTCCAGCACCGCTTCCACGCACGGATTCCCGCGCGTCATCGCATTGCCGATAATCACCAGATCCGGCTGCGGATCGAGCTGGCTGGCGTCATAACCCTGGATCAGATCAATGCCTTGCTTCTCAAGTAAGGTACTCATCGGCGGATACACATTGGCGTCCGAACCCGTTACTTCATGACCAAGCGAGCGAGCCAGCATCGCCAGCCCCCCCATGAAAGTGCCACAAATTCCCAAAATATGAATGCGCATACGTCACTATCCTTTTTTTATCTGCGAGCCATTTTACGCACATGTCTGGCAAGTGAGAAACGCATTTCAGGTAAATCTGTACTTTGCTGGCGCGATTCACCTGAGCGCATCATCTGAAATGTTTGTTAAGATTGTTACGGTCGCTTTACTCCAATCAATTGCAGGGAAAGTGTTATGAAAACGTTAGGTGAATTTATTGTCGAAAAGCAGCACGAGTTCTCTCAGGCTACCGGTGAGCTCACTGCTTTGCTGTCGGCAATAAAATTGGGCGCCAAGATCATCCACCGCGATATCAACAAGGCCGGTCTGGTCGATATCCTGGGTGCCAGCGGTGCTGAGAACGTACAGGGCGAGGTTCAGCAGAAACTCGATCTGTTCGCGAACGAGAAACTGAAAGCTGCACTAAAAGCGCGCGATATTGTAGCGGGCATCGCATCGGAAGAAGAGGACGAAATTGTCGTCTTTGAAGGCTGCGAACACGCGAAATATGTGGTGCTGATGGACCCTCTGGATGGCTCTTCTAACATCGACGTTAACGTCTCTGTCGGTACGATTTTCTCGATTTATCGCCGCGTGACGCCTGTCGGCACGCCGGTCACCGAAGAAGATTTCCTGCAACCCGGCAACAAACAGGTCGCTGCGGGATATGTCGTGTATGGCTCGTCCACCATGCTGGTTTACACCACCGGCTGCGGCGTACACGCTTTCACCTACGATCCGTCGTTGGGCGTGTTCTGTCTGTGCCAGGAACGTATGCGTTTCCCGGAAAAGGGTAAAACATACTCCATTAACGAAGGCAACTACATTAAGTTCCCGAATGGCGTGAAGAAGTACATCAAATTCTGCCAGGAAGAGGATAGTTCAACAAGTCGCCCTTATACCTCACGTTACATTGGCTCTCTGGTGGCCGATTTCCACCGCAACCTGCTGAAAGGCGGCATCTATCTCTACCCCAGCACCGCCAGCCATCCGCAGGGAAAACTGCGTCTGCTGTATGAGTGCAACCCGATGGCGTTTCTCGCGGAACAGGCCGGCGGCAAAGCAAGCGATGGTAAAGAACGTATTCTGGATATCATTCCGGAAAGCCTGCACCAGCGCCGCTCGTTCTTCGTCGGCAACCGCCATATGGTTGACGATGTGGAACGCTTTATCCGCGAATACCCGGACGCGTAATCTTTACCACCATGCGGAATAACGCATGAAGCCGCCATTGGGCAATAACATGTCCAATGGCGGCGTTGCCTTATCAGACACGTGATTTTTCCGGTTCTTAACCTTTGGCGTTCATGCTCCGCAACGACGCGCCAGATGAGGCGGAAACGAAAACAAGCGAAGACTTTCGGCGTGAGTTGGCTATAATACTCGCCACTTGTTTGTCATAAATTCAAAGGAAACAGACATGAGCTTACTCAACGTCCCGGCGGGTAAAGAACTGCCGGAAGATATCTACGTCGTTATCGAGATCCCGGCTAACGCAGATCCGATCAAATACGAAGTTGACAAAGAGAGCGGCGCGCTGTTCGTTGACCGCTTCATGTCCACCGCGATGTTCTATCCGTGCAACTACGGTTACATCAACCATACCCTGTCTCTGGACGGCGACCCGGTAGACGTTCTGGTCCCGACGCCGTACCCGCTGCAGCCAGGCGCCGTCATCCGTTGCCGTCCGGTTGGCGTACTGAAAATGACCGACGAATCCGGTGAAGATGCGAAACTGGTTGCCGTACCGCACACCAAACTGAGCAAAGAGTACGATCACATTAAAGATGTGAACGATCTGCCGGAACTGCTGAAAGCGCAGATCACTCATTTCTTCGAGCATTATAAAGATCTCGAAAAAGGCAAATGGGTGAAAGTTGACGGTTGGGACAACGCCGAAGCGGCTAAAGCGGAAATCGTTGCCTCCTTCGAACGCGCAGCGAAGAAATAAGTTCGCTTTTACATAAGCGTCAAGATAAAGGCTCTCATAGTAATGAGGGCCTTTTTATTGGCTAATGAATAGAACACAATTTTTATCATTATTAATTTAATATTCACGGAATGAATAATACTTTACCTGATTTTTTATTAAAAAGGGTTGAATACGCTCACGGTTTCTCTAAAAAGCTTAAGATAATAATTGTTTTGTGAATGCCCCCAGACTCCCATGGACTTACGCCCTAAATATTAGCAAGCGCTAAAGTCTTATTTAGTGCATAAGCCCGATTACCTTTTTAATAAGGTATCCTAAGCTCTCCCTACCAATAATTGTATTTTTAATCCAACATAACATCCGCTCAAAACACACTTTTTAATATATTTTTAAGGGCTGCCATAATTATTTACTATTTTAAGAGATTATGATGAAAAATGATATATTAATTACCGGTGGACATATCATCGATCCCGCTCGTAATATTAATGAGATTAACAATTTACGCATCATTAACGATATTATCGTTGATGCCGATAAATATCCTGTAACTTCGGAGACCCGGATTATCCATGCCGACGGCATGATCGTCACTCCCGGTCTTATCGATTATCACGCGCATGTTTTTTATGACGCGACGGAAGGCGGCGTCAGGCCTGATATGTATATGCCGCCGAATGGCGTCACCACCGTCGTGGATGCAGGTTCTGCCGGTACGGCAAACTTTGATGCCTTCTACCGAACGGTGATTTGCGCCAGCAAAGTTCGAATCAAAGCGTTTCTGACCGTGTCGCCGCCGGGCCAAACCTGGTCACAAGAAAATTATGATCCTGACAATATTGATGAAAATAAGATCCACGCGCTGTTTCGTCAGTATCGCAACGTTCTTCAGGGATTAAAACTCAAGGTTCAGACTGAGGACATTGCTGAATATGGCTTAAAACCGCTGACTGAATCCCTTCGTATTGCCAACGATTTAAAGTGTCCCGTGGCAATACACTCGACTCATCCCGTCGTTCCCATGAAAGAACTTGTCTCCTTGCTACGCCGCGGCGATATTATCGCTCATGCGTTTCACGGCAAAGGTAGCACCATTCTTACTGATGAAGGCGCTGTCTTAGCCGAAGTCCGTCAGGCAAGAGAACGAGGCGTTATATTTGATGCCGCCAATGGTCGCAGCCATTTTTCAATGAACACGGCACGCCGGGCCATCGCCAATGGCTTTCTTCCGGATATCATCAGTAGCGATCTCTCAACCATCACTAAACTCGCCTGGCCTGTTTACGCCTTACCATGGATTTTATCGAAATATTTAGCACTCGGCGTCGCGCTTACCGATGTCATTAACGCCTGTACCCATACCCCAGCAGTTTTATTGGGCATGGCAGCAGAAATTGGTACGCTGGCCCCTGGGGCATTTGCCGATATCGCCATCTTTAAATTAAAAAACAGGCATGTTGAATTTGCCGATATTCATGGTGAAACGCTCACGGGGACGCATGTGCTGGTACCACAAATGACCATAAAATCCGGTGAGATATTATTTCGTCAAATTGATTTTGGCGCGCGGCCAAACGGAGTTGAAAAATGACCTCAATGCAAAAATGGCTACGGATCGGCGCGACATTAATGTTCGGCCTTTTTGTTGCTTATCTTGACCGTTCTAATCTTTCCGTTACGTTACCTACGATTACACACGACCTGAATATTGATGGCGCAACGGCCAGCATTGTATTAACCATATTTCTTATTGGCTATGCCTTTTCAAATATTTTTGGCGGCGTATTTACCCAGCGATACGATCCGAAAAAAATAGTCATTCTGATGGTGCTAATCTGGTCGATTGCGACCGTTTTTGTCGGATTTACCTCGTCAGTGTACGTTATTTTGATTTGTCGGCTGGTGCTTGGCATTACCGAAGGCATTTATTGGCCGCAGCAGTCCCGCTTCGCCAGCGACTGGTTTTCAGACAAAGAACGGACGCAGGCGAATAGTATTATCCAGTATTATGGACAGTTCCTGGCATTAGGACTGGGATTTATGATTTTGTCCCCGCTGGATGCTGCCTTCGGTTGGCGAAATGTTTTTATTATCACTGGTGTGATCGGCATTGTTGTTGTGGTTCCACTTTATATAACAATGCTGAAAAAACAGGAAGAAGCGCCTTATTATCGTGCGCCGGCGCCAACAGAGAAAACTAAGCTTACCCTGGAATCGCTGGGCGGAACCCCCTTCCTACTTCTTATTTTTACCTACATTACTCAAGGGATGTTGTTCTGGGGAATTACGTTATGGATCCCCATGGTTGTCAATTCTCTCGGCTATACCGGATTCAGTAAAGCATTGGTCAGTTCTCTGCCTTATCTGACTGCGGTTATACTGGCAATCCCTATCTCATGGATCAGTGATAAGACACAAAAACGTGTACTTATTGCTTCACTGGGCCTACTAATCCCCGGCGTGATGTTATTTCTCCTGCCATTTGTCGATGCGCCAGGCTTTAAAATCACGCTCATTACCCTGGCGATGGGCTATTACGCCGCCAGCTTTACCCCCAATATCTGGTCGATTATCCAGTCGAACGTTAAACCCCATGCGATTGGCCCAGCCTCCGGTATTATTAATGGCATCGGCGCCGGCGGCGGCGGTACGCTGGCAGGCCTAATGGTCGGCTATTTTTACCGGACAACCGGCAGCTATATGCAGGGATTTATGGTTCTCGGATGCATTGTTATCCTGGGCGGCGCGTCATTATTGATTTACGGCAGAATAAGAGCTCACCATGCCCGGCGTTAACGCCATCAGCCAGAATGTAAAAAACAACGCCACCCGAGGGTGGCGTGTTCAGTTCAGGGCTGGTTTCTGTCTAACCAGTCACCGCTTTCAATCAGAGTTAACCCATCAACAGGACGTTGATATACATACATCCATGCGCTGCCGTAAGGCGTCTGGATTAACTGGCGTGCGTATTCACCGCCCCTGGTGCGCAAAGCATCAAGTTCGGCCAGCGTGGCGTTATCAATTCGATAAACTTCACCGTATACCGCTCCGTTTCCCGGAACTGCGCCTGGATAGTGGCCCAGACTATACAACTGGTAGTTATCGATACGGTAATCGCCAAGCAATTGGGCATTGGTCATCCAGTGACTGTTGCCTTGTTTCTGTCGTAAACTGCCATAGACAAATATTCGCATTGCTAAAACTCAAACTGATAGAGCAAATCAAGTGCCTGATCTACGCCAGACACTGCTTCCAGATATAGCTTAGGCATCAGGCGATAACGTAACGTGAGCGTCGCCAGAGAGTCAAATATCCCTACACCATACTTCACCTGTAGACCCGGCAGTACATAGCCGCTGACCACAACCTGGGACGAATCGCCCACCCCTTGCGTGTCCAGCGCCAGATTACTTACACCGAATGTCTCTCCGATTTTACCCACAACCTGACCACTTTGCGCAACCCCCAGGCCAATAAGCATGGAGGTCATTGCTGCGCTATCACTCTGATTGCTGTCCAACCCCTGCCCACGCAGCAGATAAGAAAGCGCTTCAGCCTGCGGCATCGCCGGATCGGAGAAGATTTCCGCTTTGGGTTCATCAGCTGTGCCTGTGACGCGCACGCCCGCAATAACATCGTCTTCGGTGGCGTCAGGGTTACGGATCGCTTCGATATTGAGCAGCGGCTGATCCGGCGGGCCGGAGAACAGCAGCTCGCCTTTACGGACAAGCAGGTCCTGGCCGTAGGCGCGGAATCGGCCGTCAGGAATATTGATTTGACCATTCAGCCCCAGCCCCTGCTTATCCTGCGCGACTTTCAAATCGCCGGTCAAACGCGCTTTAAGCCCGAAGGCGTCGATACGCACGTTGTTGCCGACGTGGACCGTCAGATTACTGTTGATGGGAATAGACGCTGTCTGCGGCGTTTCTGGTTGCAGGTCATTATTGAGCATAACCACATCGCTGGAGACGCCAACCGCACTCTCTGGCAGGTCGTGCACCACAATTCGCGCCCACGGAACGTCCACACGCCCATCCAACGTGAACAGCGAAGGCGTCGCGTCAAAGACCACATCCGGCGAGACATCCAGGCGCACCATCGGCGGAACGGTAATCCGCACCCGGCTGCCTTTCGCCGTCACCCGCGCGCGCCAGTTGTCAATCTGGCTCCAGTCGGCGTTACCGTTCAGGTTAATTTGCCCTTGTTGTGTTCGCACGATACCGGCGAGCGTCGAACGCGTACCGCTAAAGTTCATGGTGAGCTGGCTCGGCTGCATCTCAAACGGCATAAAGTTACCGTCAATATCCAGCGCGCTAAGCTGCAACTGGCCAAACAACTGCGGGCTTTGCACATCGCCGCCCAGACGTAGCCTGGCGTTTAACATTCCCGCCGCTTTTTCGCCGCGCGAAAAGACAGGGTTGACCATCGCCAGATTGAGATTGCGCATGTTGACGTTACCGCCGAGATTGCGCCGCCCCTGAGGATCGGTTACCTGCACCTGGCCATCGAATTGACCATTGTTCGTCAGGCGAATCAGCCATCCCAGCTCGGCGCGATTATTGTGCAGATCGGCGCTGAGGTTCAGCGTCTCAAACGCGACCGGTAACGGCGCGTCATTGACGGTCTGCGTGACCTTCACATTCCGACCGGAAAGCGTGACCTTCCCCTGCGGCAATCCCTCCTGGGTGGTGTCCCACGACACGTCCGCTTTCCCGCTAAAGACCCCGCTGGCTTGCGTGGTATCAGGCATAAATGGCTTCAGCATCGCCAGATCAAAGCGGTTGAGATTGACCACCGCCCGTCCTGCGGCGCCCGCATCAATGGTTTGCGGGATGCACAGCTCGGCGTTCGGGTTCAGCCAACAATGCGGCCCGATACTGATTTTCTGTTCTTTATTACGGTAGTCCAGCGCAATCGCGCGGGTCAACGACCATGGCCCCACTGGCGTCTGGAAACGGGTGTCGCTTAACGTCCCTTTCCAGCGCGCCGCCTCGCGATCAAAACTGCCTGTCAGGGAGAGTTGACCGGATACCGGTTCTCCCTGAACACGGAGCTGTAGCTGATGCTGCTTCTCGCTGCCTTTGGCGTCAAGCGTCACCAGATTGATGTTAACGTCGGGCTGCGAAATCCGCTCTACGCGAACGTTGAGATGGCCCGCTATCTGATCGGTGGATTTAATATCGCCCTCGATGCGCGCCTGGGCGACAGACAGCTCCTGCCAGCGCAAGCCGCGGGCGGTGATATCCGCCAACAGCTGCGGCGCTTCTACCGTACCGCGGACTTTAACAATTCCTTTTGCCATGCCCCCCAGCCCTGGCAGCGCATTATCCAGCCCTGGCGCATCGATGGCGGCGTCAAGATTCAGCTCCTTAACACCAAGCTCGCCTTTTATATCGGCGCTGTTTGGGCCCAGCGCAAGGTGCAGCCCCGGGATCGTCCACTGCATGTAGCTGTTGCCCTTTAGCGTCCCGTTGACGTTAACGCTGTTCTGCTTCACATTGCCGGTCAGCTTGAGCTCCGGGACATCCATCTGCCAGGTGCCGCCGTAGAGGCTGCCTTTGGTTTTCATGACGCCGTTAAGCTTCGCGGGCCAGTCCGGGATCTCTTTAGCGGTATTGATGCCATTCAGCGTCAGTTCGCCACGCCAGCTAATCGCCTGCTGCCAGTCCACCAGCGCTTTCAGTTCGGTTTTTCCCTCCAGAGCGGCGACGGTGAGTTTATCGAGATTAATCTGCCGCTCATTCCCTTTAGCATCCAGCGTGATGGTCGCCGGCGGAATATCTTGTCCTTTCACGGCGGTTCGCATCGACAACGTATAGTCGGTCATCTTACCGCTCAGTTTGAGCTTCAGATCGTCAGCCTGAAACTGGGTATCACCCGTCAATGGCCAGGCAATGCGTTGGCTGACGACTTCAAGATTGAGCGGTAAACCGGCCTCCGCTAGCCGCGTCTGGGCGCGAAGCGCGACATCCATCGGCCCGGAAAGGTTCACCCCGACCTCCAGTTGTTCGCGTAGCGCGCCGCCGACCTTGAGTTTTATCTTTTCACCCTTTAGCGGATCGATATTCAGCGTACTGTTGAGCGTAATATCAACCGGCCAGTTATTGGCGAGCTGCGCCGTACCGGAGGCTTTCACCGTGCCCTGGTTGGCGTCGATATCCAGCGTATCCAGCTTCATATTACCGTCGATACTGCTGACTTTAAGCAGCATCGTGCGCACCGTCAGATCGGTATCGCCGGTGATGCGTAGCTGCTCGCCGCGAAATGACTCGATATTCAGATTAAGCGGCAGGTGAACATCGGTCATCTCCGGCATTACCGGTTTTGCAAACAGATCTTTTAGCGTTTCGCCAAGCGGCTTTTCATCCGGTTGAGGTTTCTCGATTTTGGGTTCAACCACCTCTTCCTGCGCCACGTCAGCGACCTTCGGCAGCGCGATCAGCAATCCCTGAAGCCGCGTCGGTTTCAGGGTCAGGTTTTTCTCCTGCCATGCCAGCCCGGAGGTAAAATCCAGCACCGAAACGGTAGTGTCATCAATCTTGATATTGATGTTATTCAACGCCACGCGCGACAGAGTGATGGGCCAGGGGGTGGAGAGGTTCAGCGGTCCGCTTTCTTCCTCTTCTTGCGCCGGTTCGGAAGGCGGCATTTTTTTGCTGTCGATAGCGACATTAATGTCTTTTAGCGCCAGATCATTGACGCACAGGCTACTGCGCCACAGGCAATCAAGCCCGACGGCCAGATGAATTTCGCCCGCATTCACCGCAACGCCCGGCTGCTCATAGCGGATATTTTTTAACGATAAGTCCCGCCAGCCGCCGGTGACCTGCCCAATCTCCAGCCCCGGCACCCAGCGGTTCGCCGCACTGAATACCAGATGCAGCCCCGTCGTCGTCCCGACCAGAAACGCAACGCTCGCCAGTAACACCACAATGAAAATCAACACGCCGAGGCTTATTTTCTTCCATAAACTCATAATTCAGGCCCCAGACCGATATAAAACTGTAAACCGTGTTCGTCTTTGTCGCCGACCGGTACGGCAAAATCGAGTTTGACAGGCCCAACCGGCGACGCCCAGCGCACGCCGACCCCGGTCCCGGTTTTGAAATCGCTACGGCGAATATCACTCACCGCCTCGCCGCTATCGACAAACACCGCCCCCCACCATTTGCCGGTGACGTTATACTGGTACTCCAGCGATCCGGTTGCCAGTTTTGAGGCGCCTTTAAGATTGCCGTCGCTATCTTTAGGCGAAATAGATTTGTATTTATAGCCGCGAATACTGCGGTCGCCCCCGGCGAAGAAACGTAAATCCGGCGGAACTTTGTCGAAATCACCGGTTTCTATCCAGCCCAAATTGGCGCGCATCACAAAACGGTGGCGATCGTACAAAGTCCGAATCCAGACGTTTTGCGCCTGCAGCACGGAGAAATCCACGTCGGAACCCCAGGCCGTATTCGAATAGTCTACCGAGTAGCGCTGCGAATCGCCCCAGGTTGGCATCAGTCCCCCTCGCGAGCGGGTTCGGCTGATCATCACGCCCGGGTAGAACAGCATGGTGGTATTGGTGACGTTCCCCTGGGTAAAGTGGTCGAAACTCCAGCGCAGGTTAATCGCCCGCTGCCAACCGCTGGAAAGGTCCCAGTAACGCGACACGGCAAGCGTGGTCGAGTCCTGCTCCGTATCATTCAAATCGGTACGTTTAAAACCGCCCTGTACCAGATAGTATTGCTCCAGCGGGTTTTTCAGCAGCGGCATTTTATAACTAAAATCCAGCACCTGTTCCGGCGCAGAAATACTGGTGCTGGTGGTCAAGCTATGACCGTAAGAGTTCATCCACGGTTTTTTCCACGACGCTTTCACGCGCGGCCCGACGTCGGTGGAGTACCCCACCCCGGTTTCAATCGTGTTTTCGGTTCGCGGCGATACCACGCCTTTTAACGGCAGAATTTTTGTTTTACGCGATTTCTCAAATTCCGGCGCCACCACGACAGAATTAAACCATCCGGTAGCGGAAAGTCGGCGGTTTAGTTCCGCCAAATCTTTCGATTCGTACTCATCACCCTCTTTAAACGGCAACAGATTTTGTAAATATTCATCACGAATCTGCGAACCTTCGAAGGTGACAGGCCCGAAGCGATAGCGCTCACCGCTATCATAATCAATATCCCAAAACGCCTGATGACGGCCCAGAGCAATTCCCAACTGACTTTTAACGAATTCGCTGTCGAAATAGCCTTTACGTAGCGACACGCTGGTTAACGACTTTTTAAAATTGTCATAGTCTCCCTGGTTCAGCACCGTGCCGATTGCCGGACGCGTTTTCAGTAAGGCCAGATAATCTTTGTCCGTGCGCGCGCCGCCGCGTAAAATGACTTCTGTACCGCCAATCAACACCGGCTGGCCGGGCGTAACCCTGGCGATTAATACCTGCCGTCCTTTCGCAGGCGGTGGAAGCAAGTCGAATTTGATAGTGGGTTCGTAATAGCCTAACGCTTTAAGCCCTTCGCGAATCGCATCATCAACTCGGGCGCGAAAGCGCCGATCCGGCGTCACCTCATCGCTCTGAATCGTAGAGAGCTGTGCGCGAACGTTTTTTTCCAGCTCTCCGGATAGCCCTTCGACTTTCAGACGAACATTTGCGGCTACCGCAGAACTGCTCAGGCACAGTAAGCTAACCCAACATAACTGACGGATATGTGGCACATTTTCTCCTGAATATCCCCTATTCCCACCCCTGGAAAAAATCACACTACCGCTCCGCGGCTTAACATAAAATCAACAATTTCGATTGAAAAGCAGACGACTGCCCAAATATTTCTTATGGTTAAATCCAGATACATTAATGTTGTTATTGTGTGCAAAGATGCGTCTCGTTACAACCTTAACGCCAATTAACGCTTTCGGGAGAATAGCTCATGAGTTTATTTGATAAAAAACATCTGGTTACTCAAGCAGATGCGTTACCAGGACGCAACACCCCGATGCCGATCGCCACTCTGCATGCGGTAAATGAACACTCTATGACCAATGTCCCTGCCGGGATGGAGATCGCCTACTTCGCTATGGGCTGTTTCTGGGGCGTAGAACGTTTATTCTGGCAATTGCCCGGCGTATATAGCACCGCGGCAGGGTATGCGGGCGGTTACACGCCTAATCCAACCTACCGGGAAGTCTGCTCCGGGCAGACCGGTCATGCCGAAGCGGTACGGATAGTGTACGATCCTGCCGTTATCCGTTATGAGCAGCTTTTACAGACCTTCTGGGAAAATCACGATCCGACGCAGGGGATGCAACAGGGTAACGATCACGGTACGCAATACCGTTCTGCGATTTATCCCTTAACGCCGGAACAGAATGCCGCCGCTCACGCCAGTCGCGAGCGCTTTCAGTCGGCAATGGCCGCCGCCGGAGACCATCGCCCTATTACCACGGAAATCGCCCATGCGACGCCGTTTTACTACGCCGAAGATGAACACCAACAGTATCTGCACAAAAATCCATACGGTTACTGCGGGATTGGCGGGATCGGCGTTTGCCTGCCGCCTGACGCGTGACGACGCTGGCGTAGGGGGAACTTGTCGGAGTTGAAAATGAACCCTCTGGCGACTTTACAGTAGCTTACGCTATACTAGCCCTGAACTTATCGGCTCACTGCTACGAGCCGGTTTTCATTAAACGTTACCACACGGATTTATAAACTTCCCTTCCGAGGATCTGGCGTTTCGCCGGATAAGATATGTTAAACAGTATATTCATTATATTCTGCCTGATCGCTGTAAGTGCGTTCTTCTCCATCTCCGAGATCTCGCTTGCCGCATCACGTAAGATTAAACTTAAGTTATTAGCTGATGAAGGCAGTATCAACGCACAACGCGTATTGAAAATGCAGGAAAATCCCGGCATGTTTTTCACCGTTGTGCAAATTGGCCTGAACGCCGTCGCTATTCTTGGCGGTATCGTCGGCGATGCGGCATTTTCGCCCGCCTTTTCCGCCCTTTTCTCGCACTATATGTCGCCAGAACTCTCCGAGCAGCTGAGCTTTATTCTCTCTTTCTCGCTGGTAACGGGGCTGTTTATCCTGTTCGCGGATTTAACCCCGAAACGCATCGGTATGATTGCGCCAGAAGCTGTGGCTTTGCGTATCATCAACCCGATGCGCTTCTGCCTGTTCGTTTTTCGCCCGCTGGTGTGGCTGTTTAACGGCATGGCAAACAACATCTTCCGCCTGTTCAAAATTCCAATGGTGCGGAAAGACGACATTACTTCTGATGATATTTACGCAGTGGTAGAAGCCGGCGCGCTGGCGGGCGTCTTGCGCAAGCAAGAGCACGAACTGATTGAAAATGTGTTTGAACTTGAATCCCGCACCGTACCGTCTTCTATGACGTCGCGCGAAAGTATCATCTGGTTTGATCTGCACGAAGACGAACAAAGCCTGAAGAAAAAGGTCGCCGAACATCCGCACTCAAAATTTTTGGTGTGTAATGAAGATATCGACCACATCATCGGCTATGTAGACTCCAAAGATCTGCTGAATCGCGTGCTGGCGAACCAAAGTATGGCGCTGAATAGCGGCGTGCAAATTCGCAATACCTTGATTGTGCCGGATACGCTGACCCTTTCTGAGGCGCTGGAAAGTTTCAAAACGGCGGGCGAAGATTTCGCGGTCATTATGAATGAATACGCTCTGGTCGTCGGTATCATTACGCTGAACGATGTGATGACCACGCTAATGGGTGACCTGGTCGGCCAGGGACTGGAAGAGCAAATTGTGGCGCGCGATGAAAATTCCTGGCTGGTTGACGGCGGCACGCCGATTGACGACGTCATGCGCGTGCTGGATATCGATGAGTTTCCGCAATCCGGCAACTATGAAACCATTGGCGGCTTTATGATGTTTATGCTGCGCAAGATCCCAAAACGTACTGATTCGGTGAAGTTTTCCGGCTACAAATTTGAAGTGGTGGATATCGACAACTACCGTATCGATCAGTTGCTGGTGACGCGTCTCGACAATAAAAGCAACGTACCGGCGCCGAAACTGCCCGATGCGCAAGGTAAAGAAGACAGCGCGGCCTGAAATACGTTTGCCAGAAACATCAACGGCTCCTGATTCAGGAGCCGTTTTTTTTTACTTTTTTAACCTACTGCATAGCACTTTTGGTTACGCCATCTCAGTTTGCAGACGCATAACCTGACGGTTAACTTCAGACATCACAGACAAGTGCTGCTTGTCTCTCACTTTTGGGATAAGAATCTTACCCTTATCGAACTCAAAAGCGCCAACATCCTTGATATATAACCGTCCACGGAACAGGATCTTCACGTACTTCGCCACCTGTAGCGGGTTGTAGCGTTGGAAAATTTTCATTGTTGTCTCCTGCAGAGTATTACGCCCTTGCGGTGCCACAATCAGCCCAACAGTTTTAAGGCGCAAATTTTAATGCCATATGACTATAGACCATATCTACGTCGTTTCCAGTGTGCATAAGTATATTTACCTTTTGATTACAGTTATTCAGAATTATCTAAACATCAGCTCATTTTTCTCAGTATATGCCTTCATTTTTCACAGGAAGTGTGCGCCCGCCCGCAAACTGGCATCCCCTTTGCGGGAAAAAGCATCAATCGCACATATGATTAACTATCGGCCCAAAGTGGTCGGATCACCTGCAAAAAAATAAAGAAGGAATGACCATGACCCTACGTAAAATTCTGGCGATGTCGTGTCTGCTACTCCCCATAATGGCTTGTGCGCATAACCTTGAAGATAACCAACGGGTGCCGCCGGTAGGCATTGCCGATCGTGGCGAACTGACGTTGAATAAAGATGAGTTTAGTTATAAAAACTGGAATAGCGCGCAGCTGGCGGGAAAAGTGCGCGTCCTGCTGCACATTGCGGGTCGAACGTCAGCGAAGGAAAAAAACGCCACGCTGATTGAAGCGATTAAATCAGCCAAGCTCCCGCATGACAGATACCAGACGACCACAATTGTGAACACCGATGATGCGATCCCAGGCTCCGGTATGTTCGTGCGTAGCAGTATAGAAAGTAATAAAAAGCTCTACCCGTGGTCGCAATTTATTGTCGACAGCAATGGCGTGGCGCGTAACGCCTGGCAATTAAAAGAAGAGGGGTCCGCCGTCATCGTGCTTGACAAAGACGGTCGGGTTCAATGGGTGAAAGATGGCGCGTTAACCCAGCAAGAGGTACAGCAGGTGGTCGACCTGCTGCATAAGCTCCTCAGTAAATAGTCACCCGGAAGCCGGGGTTAAGGAACGACTCACGAGGGGTATAGTCCAGCGTTTTTCCCTGCCAGTCGTGAACGTGCGCCCCGGCTGCAACAGCAATGGCATGACCTGCGGCAGTGTCCCAGACGCTGGTCGGCCCAAATCTGGGGTAAAGCTGCGCCTGGCCTTCCGCCACAAGGCAGAATTTCAGCGAAGAACCAATAGAGGTGGTCTGATGTTCGCCAAGCTGTTGGAGATATTCGGTGAGTTCATCATCCGTATGCGAACGGCTAATCACCACCAGCGGCGGGCGGGCATCCCGGACCTGAATCTGCTTACGCACCCCGCACTCCTCTTTCCAGGCCTTACCTTCCGCCGCGTAGTAAATCACTTTCAGCACCGGCGCATAGACCACGCCCAACACCGGTTTGCCCTGCTCAATCAGCGCGATATTGACCGTGAATTCGCCATTGCGCTTGATGAACTCTTTGGTGCCGTCGAGCGGATCGACCAGCCAGTAGCGCTGCCAGTGCTGGCGCACTTCCCAGGCAGGCGGATCTTCTTCTGAAAGCACCGGAATATCCGGCGTGAGCGTGCGTAACCCTTCGAGAATCACGGTATGTGCGGCGATATCCGCCGCAGTGACTGGAGAATCGTCCTGCTTGCGGGCGTACTCCATCGGTTTGGCTCCATCATAAACCTGCATAATGGCATCGCCCGCGTTCCGTGCAAGCTGGCATACTTGTTCTAACATTCTCCACCTCTTTATGACAGGGGCGTTAACTCGTTGTTTTACTTATACCCGATCGTTAAGGGTTCCGCCAACTGTGATACCGTCTGCGGTTTTGATAATACCTTTCATGGCATGATTCACCCTTCTGTGAACACTCGCAAAAAATCGGCCGGATGGGGCGGTTTCGCCTTCTTCTGGCGACGGTCGGAACGATATCGGGTTTCACTGTTTATCATCGCTATTTTTCACTATCCGGCTTTTCTATTGCGTTCTTAAAAGGTGCCTCTGATGATTAAGTTTAGTGCAACGCTTCTGGCTACGCTGATCGCCGCCAGCGTGAATGCGGCCACCGTCGATCTCCGTATCATGGAAACTACTGATTTACATAGCAACATGATGGATTTCGATTATTACAAGGATACCGCAACCGAAAAATTCGGATTGGTACGTACCGCAAGTTTGATTCATGCCGCCCGAAATGAAGTCAAAAACAGCGTGCTGGTGGATAACGGCGACCTGATTCAGGGGAGCCCTCTGGGCGATTATATGGCGGCAAAAGGGCTCAAAGACGGTGACGTTCACCCGGTCTATAAAGCGCTCAACACTCTGGATTACGCGGTTGGAAACCTCGGCAACCATGAGTTTAATTATGGTCTGGACTATCTGCATAACGCGCTGGCCGGCGCGAAATTCCCTTATGTTAACGCCAATATTATCGACGTTAAAACCCAAAAGCCGCTCTTTACGCCTTATCTGATTAAAGAGACGAGCGTTATTGATAAAGACGGCCACCCGCAAACTCTGAAAATCGGCTATATCGGCTTTGTTCCGCCGCAAATCATGATTTGGGATAAAGCGAATCTGAGCGGCAAAGTTACCGTCAATGACATTACGGAAACCGCCCGGAAATATGTGCCCGAAATGCGCGAGAAAGGCGCTGATATCGTGGTAGTCATTGCTCACTCAGGCCTTTCTGCCGATCCGTACCACAGCATGGCGGAAAACTCGGTTTATTACCTCAGCGAAGTTCCCGGCGTTGACGCGATTATGTTTGGTCACGCCCACGCCGTCTTCCCCGGTAAAGATTTTGCCGACATCAAAGGCGCGGATATCGCCAAAGGTACGCTTAACGGCATTCCTGCGGTAATGCCTGGCATGTGGGGCGACCATCTGGGAGTGGTCGATCTGGTGCTCAACAACGACAACGGCAAATGGCAGGTTACGCAGGCGAAAGCGGAAGCGCGGCCTATTTACGACGCCGCCGCTAAAAAGTCGCTGGCGGCGGAAGACAGTAAGCTGGTCGGTATTCTGAAAGCCGATCACGATGCCACCCGCGAGTTTGTCAGCAAGCCCATCGGTAAATCCGCCGATAATATGTACAGTTATCTTGCTCTGGTGCAGGACGATCCTACCGTACAGGTGGTGAATAACGCGCAAAAAGCGTATGTGGAACACTTTATTCAGGGCGATCCGGATCTGGCGAAACTGCCGGTGCTGTCCGCCGCCGCGCCGTTTAAAGTTGGCGGGCGTAAGAACGATCCTGCCAGCTTTGTCGAGGTGGAAAAAGGCCAGTTGACCTTCCGTAACGCCGCCGATCTTTATCTCTATCCGAATACGCTAGTGGTGGTGAAAGCCAGCGGCAAGGAGGTAAAAGAGTGGCTGGAATGCTCTGCCGGACAATTTAATCAAATTGATATTCACAGCAACAAACCGCAATCGTTGATCAATTGGGATGGCTTTCGCACCTATAATTTCGATGTCATTGATGGCGTGAATTATCAAATCGATGTGTCACAGCCCGCCCGCTATGATGGCGAATGCCAGATGGTGAATCCACAGGCGGAACGTATTAAAAACCTGACCTTTAACGGTAAGCCTGTCGACCCGAACGCTACGTTCCTGGTCGCCACGAATAACTATCGCGCTTACGGCGGCAAGTTTGCCGGCACGGGCGACAGCCATATCGCCTTTGCGTCTCCGGATGAAAATCGCGCCGTGCTGGCGGCATGGATTGGCGCAGAGTCAAAACGCGCGGGCGAAATCCATCCGGCGGCGGATAATAACTGGCGTCTGGCGCCAATCCACAGCGATACGGCGCTGGATATCCGCTTTGAAACATCGCCAGGCGATAAAGCCGCTGCCTTCATTAAAGCGAAAGGGCAGTATCCGATGAAGAAGGTTGCTGTCGATGATATCGGTTTTGCCATTTATCAGGTGGATTTGAGCAAGTAACGTGAGTCCCGCATGGCGCTGCGTTTATTCGGCCTGACTGGCAGGCCGAATAAAGCGCTAGCCGCCATCTGATAAACGCTCCCGCTGCGCCAATACCTGCGGCAAATTCAGTTCTATCCAGTCCGCCAGCGCGGCGACTTTATCACTCACCTGCTCGCCAAGCGGCGTCAGGCTGTACTCCACATGCGGCGGAACAACTGGATATGACACCCGGTTAAGAAATCCGTCCTGTTCAAGCGCCTGTAACGACTGCGCCAGCATCTTTTCACTCACGCCTCCCATCTTGCGGCGCAGGTCGCTAAAACGGTGTGTACCGTCGCGTAACGCGACCAGAATCAGTACGCCCCAGCGACTGGTGACATGTTTTAACACCTCACGGGACGGGCACTGTTCAGCAAAGAGATTACCTTCACGCAACTGCCGGGAAAGAGTATGAGCGCGCATTGATACTTACCTTTTTGTACGTACTTACTAAAAGTAAGTTTAGGTGGTAGCGTAATAAAACACAAGACCAACACTGAGGAGTTCACCATGATTGCTATCACTGGCGCAACAGGCCAACTGGGCCAACACGTTATTGAAAACCTGCTAAAAACGACGCCCGCCAGTCACCTCATCGCGATCGTCCGTAACCCGAAAAAAGCCGCCCCGCTCAGTCAGCGCGGGATTGCCGTTCGCCAGGCGGATTACGCTAACGAAGCCGCGCTGACCACCGCCTTACAGGGCGTTGATAAACTGCTGCTTATATCATCCAGCGAAGTGGGACAACGCACCGCGCAGCACCGCAACGTCATTCAGGCCGCAATTGCCGCGAAGGTGAAATTCATCGCCTATACCAGCCTGCTACATGCGGATAAATCGCCGCTGGCGCTCGCCGATGAACATATTGAAACGGAAAAAATGCTGGCTGAGTCAGGTATTCCTCACACGCTATTACGTAACGGCTGGTATACGGAAAACTACCTGGCGAGCGTCCCTGCCGCGCTGAAGCATGGCGTCTTTATTGGCGCGGCGGGAGAAGGGAAAATCGCCTCCGCAATGCGCGCTGACTATGCCGCCGCCGCCGCGCGCGTCATCAGTGAAGAGGGTCACGCCGGGAATGTCTACGAGCTGGCGGGTGATGACGCCTGGACATTACGCCAGTTGGCGGATGAACTTACTCATCAGAGCGGAAAAAAAATCGTCTACCAGAACCTGAGCGAAGTCGATTTTGCCGCCGCGTTAAAAGGCGCAGGCCTGCCTGACGGACTGGCGGATATGTTGGCCAATTCTGACGCTGGCGCGGCGAAAGGCGGCTTGTTTGATGACAGCCATACGCTGCGTAAACTCATCGGCCGCCCGACGACGACGCTCACAGAAAGCCTTCGCTCCGTACTGTAAGTGTTAAAATTTAGTTAATTTATGTGGCATCCTCATAGACCTTCTCTGATAATGACGGAACGGTTTATGAGGAGAATCTGATGATTAGCGGCGTGCTATACGCCCTGCTGGCAGGGCTAATGTGGGGATTGATTTTCGTCGGCCCGTTAATCGTGCCGGATTACCCGGCCCTCTTACAGTCAATGGGACGCTATCTGGCGCTGGGGCTGATTGCCCTGCCGATTGCCTGGTTAGGCCGCACGCGGTTACGCCAGTTGACGCGCAAAGACTGGTCCACCGCCCTGTCGCTGACTTTGATGGGCAATGTAATCTATTACGCCTGCCTCGCCAGCGCTATTCAGCGAACCGGCGCGCCGGTGTCGACGATGATCATCGGGACATTGCCGGTCGTCATTCCACTTTTCGCTAACGTTCTCTATAGCCAACGAGACGGCAGATTATCCTGGCGGCGTTTAGCGCCCGCGCTGGCGCTTATCGGTTTTGGCCTGCTGTGCGTCAATATTGCTGAACTTAGTCAGGGATTATCCGATGTTAGCGGCTGGCGCTATGGTTCAGGCATTGTGCTGGCGCTGATTTCCGTAGCGTGCTGGGCATGGTATGCGCTGCGCAACGCCCGCTGGCTGCGGGAAAATCCCGACAAACATCCCATGATGTGGGCAACGGCGCAGGCGCTGGTTACGCTGCCGGTCTCGTTAATCGGCTATGCGGCGGTCTGTCTGTGGCTGAGTATCCAGAAACCGTTGTTTACCCTGCCCTTTGGCCCGCATCCCGCGCTGTTTATCGGTCTGATGATCGCCATCGCAGTGCTGTGTTCCTGGGTGGGCGCGCTGTGCTGGAATATCGCCAGCCAAAAATTGCCAACCGTTATTTTAGGGCCGCTGATTGTTTTTGAGACGTTGGCGGGACTGCTCTATACCTTCATTCTGCGCCAGGAAATCCCGCCATTCCTGACGTTAAGCGGCATTGCGCTCCTGGTGGCGGGCGTGGTCATTGCCGTGAGAGCGAAACCGGAAAAAGCGACCGTCGTTCCGGTCACGGAACGCTAATTTCATACTCGCTTAAATTATACGCACCCCGAAAGAGTTATAGCCTCGCCTTAAAGATGTATTTAAAATACAACTTATATTATTGCAAATGAGGTAACGGCTATGGCTTATCGCGATCAACCTTTAGGCGAACTGGCGCTCTCTATTCCCCGCGCATCGGCGCTGTTTCGCCAGTACGATATGGATTACTGCTGCGGTGGAAAACAGACGCTGGCACGCGCCGCCGCGCGTCACGACGTCGATATTGACATCATTGAAGCGCAACTGGCGCAATTGGCTGAACAGCCCATCGAAAAAGACTGGCGCGCCGTTCCGCTGGCGGACATTATTGACCATATCGTTGTGCGCTATCATGATCGACACCGCGAACAACTGCCGGAGCTTATCCTGCAGGCAACCAAAGTGGAACGCGTTCACGCGGATAAGCCAAACGTCCCACGCGGCCTGACAAAATATCTCACCGCGCTGCATGAAGAGCTTTCCAGCCATATGATGAAAGAAGAACAGATCCTGTTCCCCATGATCAAACAGGGTATGGGTCGCCAGGCAACGGGCCCGATAAGCGTAATGGAAAGCGAGCATGACGAGGCGGGAGAGCTGGTAGACGTCATCAAACACGTCACCCAAAATGTAACGCCGCCGCCAGAAGCCTGCACCACCTGGAAAGCGATGTATAACGGCATTAATGAGATGATTGATGATCTGATGGAGCACATCAGCCTGGAGAATAACGTGCTGTTCCCACGCGCGCTGGCCGGGGAATAATCCACCGCCAATAAACGATCCTGAACGTATAGACAGGATCGTTTATTCTGAATCGACTAACGCTTTTTAGCGAGAGGTGAATGCATTATTAATAACCTCATATTTCCCCTCCTCAGTGACCAGATAATAACCGCTCTTGTCGATATGCGCAGTATCCAGCGTCCGCGTTACGTTACGCCGTTGCCCGCTATCCACCAGCGTATCACCGAAGAAATAGAGATAACGATCGTCATGAGCAAAAACATCAGAAAATGAACCATCGGGATTTTTAAACCACACCAATGGTCCAATAGGGTCGATAATCTGCACGCCCCCATCGCCGATAAAATAGATCTGTTTACCCACCAAATTAGCGCCAGCTTTCAGCTGTACCTGCGGATCAGGCAAGCGGGTGATGGTTAATACCCTGTCGACCGGAGAGACATACTTCACCTGGTACAATAGATCTTTGTACTGTGCTACCGTCCAATTGTAATGAATGGGATGGAAATATTCTGGATCAACATTGGGAATAGTCGCTATTCGGCAGTCATCGCCTCGGCGCGATGCCTCTCGCGTCATCCATGTCACCTTATCCCGCTGTACATTAAACGTATTGAGACAGTCTTTGCCGAAGTAATAGCGTTTTACGCCTGCTTTGTCGCGATAGAGTAACTGCACGCCAGCGACCCAGCGCACAACATGAAAAGAGTTCGGATCGGCATCAATTGCCACACCATTAACAAAAACCTGCGTGGCGGTACGTAGAATAGTGTCCCACGGGCCAGGATTAGATGTAGTATCGCAGCTGGTCGGCGAAAACAGAATATTACGCTGCTCCCAGGATTTAACGCCCAGGATGGAATATCCCTGCGCACTAGCCAGCCAGCGTCCCTGAAAGTAGAGGTTGCGCCTGTCTTTAAGCACATCGCCGGAGTCGCTTAATTTGATGTTGCCGCCGACCTGCTGCAACGAATCTATATCGACCCTTTTTTCACCATGATTATCATCTGTGCGCTCGCCGTCGAAGTAAAGACTATCTTTATCAGCGGCAAAGCGTCCATACGCCCGAAAAGTCGCTGCATCCACTGGCGGCTTACCCGGTGGATTTTGTACGATTTTCCCAGCCCATAAAATATGCTGGCCGTCGGTTAGCCAATAAAACTGCCAGAAATCATTTTTTATTAGCGATGAAAAAGCGGCGACATGAACAAAATCATTACTCATTTTTCCACGGTCATTATATTCATTAATAATGCGGTCAGGAACGTGCCGTAGTTGACTAAATTTTACCTCTCGAATTTCAATATCTTTAAAATTAATACCATAATCATAATCTTCTTCAACTACATATTTCGTTCCCTGCCCCCACGGCTGATAGTGAAACAAAGCATATGGAATGCCGGAACAGGCCAGAGCTAACACTGGTGCCAGCATTAATAAAATCGATAAACAGAACTGTTTTATTCTCAACATTGCGCCATCCTGCGCTAGTGGTAATCAGAGGGAAGCAAAGAGATAACGTCAGTGGGCGCTGGTGATACCGTCGTCCACTCTGTTAATATCGGGTTATAGCGCTGCCATTGATCACGTGAGATCTGGCGATATAATTGCCCATCCGCGGACAAAGCCAGATGGTAGTAATTATAGGTAACTCTATCTATTTTCAGCGCCGGAAGTTTTTCCTGCGACGTAAAAATGCGCAGTACCCCCTCGCCCAACGCATTCGTGCTCACCTGATAAATACGATCCTTATACCAACCGGTGTTCCCGTTCAGACGAAAAAAATACTCCGGATCGACACCCGGCAGGGTTTCCACTTTACAACTGCTCCCGGCGTTGGTTGCCTCATGTTTCAGCCATGTCACCTCACGCAGGCCAATATTAAAATAGCCGCAGTACCGACTGGAATTATCAATCTCATAGTCATGCTTACCGGTTTTATCACGATAAATTAGTACCTCGCCAGGCATCCAGCGAATGATTTGAAACGTATTAGCATCAGCGGTAATGGGTATGCCGTTCACAATCACCCGTTGCGCCGTCGTCACAATAAACTCCCTTGCCGAAGTGGAATCCAGCCTCAACACGCGAAACCCATCGGCCCGCCCCAGCCAGCGGCCTTCATAATAGAGATTATTTTTATCCCGCAGCAGATTCCAGATTTTCGTCTCTGCCAGAGTCGCCATATCCACACGTTTTTCACCCGCATTGCTATCACGACGTTTACCATCAAAATAGAGACCGTATTTATCGGCGGCAAAGGCGCCAAAAGACTGAAAGCTGGCAACATCAACGGCAGGCTCATCCCCGGTATTCTGGACGATTTTGCCTGCCCACAGGATAAAGCGCCCATCGCTGAGATAAGCGTGCTGACAAATATGATTGTCGTCGCAGTTATGGCTGTCGGGATTGATTTCTATTAACGGGCGAGGGTCTTGCGGGTGAGATAAATCGGCAATACGCCGTAAATGCGAATAGCTAACGTCAGGCAGTCGGGAGAGAATTTGCGGTTCGTCGTCGGCGGTATAAAAAACGCCGTCCTTATCCTGCTGATACTGAAAATCTGCGAACGCAGGAACAGGCAGCAGCAAAAGCGTAGCGCTTAAAATCCAGCGTCGAATGGTCATAATTACAGTTTGAAATAGGAGATTAATTTGTTACTTAAACCACTTTTTCAACGTATTATCCAGCGCGAGCCGCCATTATAGGAATTCATCAAGGCGGCACTTACCGTCAGCCTGCAATTTACAGCTGCCCTTCCTGAAGAAACGTTTTTCGCGTCATTGCATCAGCGGACAAACACTCATTTCCTGAGCTTTTCATCTCCATACGCTATCAAATGTGGCGAGAAAAATAGCTCGTTAAGGAGCGGGAAGCGACAAAATGGGGCGTAAAAATGAAGAAAGCGCCCCGGCGGGTACGTTATGCGCATACCCCCTCGCCTAAGCGAGAGGGATAAATCCGTCATTTAGCCAGTTTGTTCTTACGCAGGAACAGCCAGCCCAGACCCAACGCGATAAACCACAGCGGCGTCACGATCAGCGCCTGGCGCGTATCGTCTTCCAGCGTCAGTAATACCAGCACGAACGCAAAGAACGCCATACAGACCCAGCACATCAGCTTACCGAGCGGCATCTTATAGATGGATTTCTCATGCAGGTGGGGACGCTTTTTGCGGTACACCAGGTATGAACACAGAATGATGGTCCAGACAAACATAAACAGGATAGCCGAAACCGTAGTGATCATGGTGAATGCGCCAATCACGCTCGGGTTGACCATCAGCATAACCACGCCGCCCAGCAGGCAGATACAGGAGAAGGTCAGGCCTTTCGCCGGTACCGCGCGTTTCGATAGCTTAGCGAACGCTTTTGGCGCCACGCCTTCTTGCGCCAGGCCAAACAGCATACGGCTGGTCGAGAAGACGCCGCTGTTGGCGGAAGACGCCGCCGAGGTCAGCACGACAAAGTTGATCACGCTCGCAGCGGCAGGCAGACCCACCAGTACAAACAGCTCAACAAACGGGCTCTTATCCGGCACCACGGAACTCCACGGCGTCACCGACATAATGACAATCAGAGCAAAGACGTAGAACATGATGATACGGATCGGTATTGAGTTAATCGCGCGCGGCAGCGATTTTTCCGGATCTTTAGTTTCTGCGGCGGTAGTACCAACCAGCTCAATGCCCACGAAAGCGAACACTGCAATCTGGAAACCGGCAAAGAACCCGCTAATACCTTTCGGGAACCAGCCGCCGTCATTCCACAGATGCGCGAAAGACGCTTCAACGCCTGTCGGCGATTTAAAGTGCATCGCAATCATCACCAGCCCGACCACAATCAACGCCACAATGGCGACAATTTTGACCATGGCAAACCAAAATTCCATTTCACCAAACATTTTAACGGTGGCGAGGTTGAGGCTTAGCAGCAGGATCACTACCGCCAGCGAGGCGACCCAATCGGAAAGGCCGGGAAACCAGAACTGCGCGTAGGCGGTAATCGCCACCACGTCAGCCATACCGGTCACTACCCAGCAAAACCAGTACGTCCAGCCAGTAAAATATCCCGCCCAGGGGCCAAGCAGGTCGGAAGCAAAATCGCTAAACGATTTATATTCCAGATTCGAGAGCAGCAATTCCCCCATGGCGCGCATCACGAAAAAAAGCATAAAACCGATGATCATATACACAAAAATGATCGACGGTCCGGCGAGACTGATCGTTTTACCCGATCCCATAAACAGACCGGTACCAATAGCGCCGCCAATAGCGATAAGCTGTATATGACGGTTTGTAAGATTGCGCCGTAGCGACTGTTCAGCCGGAGCCTGTTCGTCGGCTGCGACTTTTACCTGATCTACCATGTTTTTCTTCCTGTACCTGTCTGTGTTGTGCGGGCTCTACGGCCTTTGGTCTATGATACGACGATCCTGTTATCAGGACTCATCGATATTAGGTAAGAATCGGCGGGATGAATACTCAGATTCAAATACAATGTTAATTTTATGTTTAAAATGAGTGTTATATCACTTTGATAATGCGAATTATCTCACAAAAATACACGTAACGACGCCATTTGCAAAATAAAATATTGGCATCTGCTGAAGTCAGGATTGCCGGATAAGGCGTTTACGCCGTCATCCGGCAAACCCGGGGCGCTTAGAGAATTTCCAGCAGTTCCACTTCAAACACCAGGGTGCTGAATGGCGGAATAGAGGCCCCGGCCCCACGCTCGCCATAGGCCAGCTCCTGTGGGATAGTCAGTTCCCATTTGGAACCTACCGGCATCAGAGTCAGAGCTTCAATCCAGCCGGCGATCACGCCATTTACCGGGAATTCAGCCGGTTCGCCGCGCGCGACGGAGCTGTCAAATACGGTGCCATCAATAAGCTTACCGGTGTAATGCACGCGTACGCGGTCGGTACGCGCCGGAATCGCGCCTTCGCCCTGCGTCAGAACGCGGAACTGTAAACCAGATTCAGTACTGTTCACACCGTCTTTTTCGCGGTTTTCTTCCAGGTATTTCACGCCTTCGGCCGCCATCGCTTTGAAACGCTCACGACGCACCGCGTCCGCACGCTCATGAATTTCACGCAGCGCACGATGCACCACATCAACAGGAACCGCCGGGTGTTTACCTTCCAGCGCATCAGCAATGCCTGCAACCAGCGCTTCAGGCAATAGCCCTTCAAGACCGGATTCGCTAAGCTGCTGCCCTACCTGCAAACCAATGCCGTAGCTCGCTTGCGCTTCAATAGTGTCAAAAGTCGGGGTGGCCATTATTTTTCCTTCATCGGATATCAAAAAAGTAGCGGGCAGCATAACAGCCACGCTTCTTCTGGTAAAACTTTGTCTCAGGGAGGATGACAAATCGCAGGGAAAAAGAAACAATAGATTATCCGTATTGATGTCACGAAAGCGGATAGCACTACCAGTATCATAGCGTTAGCCATCTATACTCTATGATTAAGGAACGAGATGCGGAGCAGGAGGTAAACCATGCCCGGGCGCTTTGAATTAAAACCAACCCTGGCGAAAATCTGGCACGCGCCGGATAATTTTCGCATCATGGAGCCGCTGCCGCCTATGCATCGTCGTGGCATTATCATTGCCGCTATCGTGCTGGTGATCGGTTTCCTGCTGCCCGCCAGCGAGACCAGCGACTCGCCTGTCGTCACGCGGGAAGCGCAATTGGATCTGCAATCGCAATCACAGCCGCCGACGGAGGCCCAGCTTCAGGCGCAGCTGGTCGCGCCGCAAAACGATCCGGATCAGGTGGCGCCCGTTGCGCCGGAACCTATCCAGGAAGGCCAGCCGGAAGAACAAAACCAGCCGCAGACGCAGCCTTTCCAGCAGGATAGCGGCATCGGTCAACAGTGGCGCTCGTACCGGGTAGAGTCTGGTAAAACTCTGGCGCAACTGTTCCGTGACCACGGGCTGCCCCCGACAGACGTTTATGCAATGGCGCAGGTAGAAGGCGCTGGCAAACCGCTGAGTAATCTCAAAAATGGTCAAATGATTAAAATTCGCCAGAATGCCAGCGGGGTGGTGACAGGTTTAACGATAGATGGCGATAACGGTCAACAGGTGCTGTTTACGCGTCAGCCTGACGGCAGTTTTATTCGCGCGCAGTAACGCCGGCTACGCCTTACCCCGCCTATACCCTATTCGTTCAGGTGAAGCATTACCGCTTCACCTTATTCACCCACCAAATCCCCGAACATACCAGCACCAGCGCAATCATGTATTTCCACTCCAATATATTCTCGCCGAGAAAAATAGCCGAAAGAGCCGCGCCGGAAACCGGGATCAGAAAGTTAAACGGCGCAATCATCCCCACACGGTTATATTTGAGTAAAATGCTCCATAGCGCAAAAGCGACCGACGAGAGTAACGTCAGGTAGACTAAAATCGCCACCGACGAGAAGCCATGTATCGTCAGCGTACCGCCAAAAACGTAACCGCCAATGACCAGTACCAGACCGCCAATCCCCAATTGATAGCCAGTCATGACCATCGGATCGACCGTCTGCGAGAGACGTTTGCCATACAATGTGGCCGCAGAAAGAATAAACGCCGCCAGCACCACGGAGCCTTCTCCCGGCAGATTAAAGCTGAAATCCAGGCCGTTGCTGACGTTCACCGCCATGACGCCCGCAAAGCCCAGAATACAGCCGAGCGTTTTGTTGTAGCTCAATCGGTCGTTCTGATAAATAAAGTGCGCCAGCAATACGCTGAAGAATGTGCCTGTCGCGTTCATGATTGAGCCTTTCACGCCGGAGGTGAACGCAAGGCCGATATAGAAAAAGAGATATTGCAGCGACGTCTGAGTCAGCCCCAGTAACGTTAACTGAGCAAACTGGCGCGGACGAAACCGACCAATCGGTTTACGCTGAAGCAGCGCGAACAGTAGCAGCAACCCACCCGCAAACAAAAAACGATAACCAGCAAAAACAATTTTAGAAGGGATATCGTCGGTGGCTATCTGAAAGAGGTCATAACCGCTTTTGATGGCTGGATAAGCGCTGCCCCATAGCAGGCAACAAAATGCGGCACACACATAAACGACGTTTTTGCGGGCAAACGGGGAGGCCTGGCGTTGGGTATCCATTCTTTCACCAAGAAATTAAAATAATGTTTTATTTTTGATTATCGCGAAAAGAGGGGGAGATAGCCAGTCGAAAAGCGATGGGGTTAAAAAAGCAAAACGTCGGCGCTGGGCCGACGTTTCGTTGCTAGCAAAAACGAGAATGCCTGATTACTCAGCAACCACGTTGATGATAACTTTTGCGAATACTTCGCTGTGAACCTGGAAGTTCACTTCGTGTTCGCCAGTGGTACGCAGAACGCCGTTCGGCAGACGAACTTCGCTCTTAGCCACGTCAACGCCAGCCGCAGTCACAGCGTCAGCGATGTCGCGAGTACCGATGGAACCGAACAGTTTACCTTCGTCGCCTGCTTTAGACGCGATAGTAACGGTTTCCAGGGCGTTGATTTTCTCTGCGCGTGCATTTGCAGCAGCCAGAACGTCAGCCAGTTTAGCTTCCAGTTCAGCGCGACGTGCTTCGAAGTATTCAACGTTTTTCTTGGTAGCCGGAACAGCTTTACCCTTTGGTACCAGGAAGTTACGAGCATAGCCCGCTTTAACGTTAACCTGATCACCCAGGCTACCCAGGTTTGCTACTTTATCAAGCAGAATAACTTGCATTACCTTATCCTCTCAAAGTCGTATTAATGGACCGTGACCGATTACTGATGGCGATCAGTGTACGGCAGCAGAGACAGGTAGCGAGCGCGTTTGATAGCGCGAGCCAGCTGACGCTGGTATTTTGCACGGGTACCGGTGATACGGCTTGGGACAATCTTACCGCTTTCGGTGATGTAGTTTTTCAGCGTAGCGATATCTTTATAGTCGATCTCTTGAACGCCTTCCGCGGTGAAACGGCAGAACTTGCGACGACGGAAATAACGTGCCATATGGCTAGTCTCCAGAATCTATCAATTCAATCTGCTCGGCATGCAGAACCATTTTGCTCAGACCGTTCTTTGCCTTGTGGCAAGAAATAAACCCCTGAACGGTTATGCGGCTGCCGACCGTTATACTGTGAGTAATGGCCTGGTTTTCGTGTCCGCTAACAATAACGGGCATTTGGCACCACGCCTGCCGGTGAAAGCCGGCTTCCTCTTGCACAGAACGATGCTCAAGCACGAACTGGCAATGCGGAATTCCTGATGGACTGACCTTTCGAAGGGGGGCCCTGCACACGGTGCCGGACAACGCCAGACGGTTGGTCATCAGAAATTACTCTTCAGAATCCCCAGCTTCAGCATCATCTGCGGTTTCGTTAGCGAAATCATCGCGACGCTCACGGCGCTCGTCTTTCGCTTTAACCATCGGAGAGGCTTCGGTAACAGCGTGCTTAGTACGCATAACCATGCTGCGGATAACGGCATCGTTGAAGCGGAAGGTAGTTTCCAGCTCATCGATCACTTCCTGCGGCGCTTCAACGTTCATCAGAACGTAGTGCGCTTTGTGCAGTTTGTTGATCGGGTAAGCCAGCTGACGGCGGCCCCAGTCTTCCAGACGGTGGATCTTGCCTTCTGCGCCAGTGATGGCGGCAGAGTAACGCTCGATCATACCCGGAACCTGTTCGCTCTGGTCAGGATGGACCATAAAAACGATTTCGTAATGACGCATCGAATTGCTCCTTACGGATTATTCAGCCTCCTGTCTGGGTCAGCCGCGGCCCATGGAGGCAAGGAACGTGTTAAAGGTCGGCTGAAAAATGACGCGTTATAATACTGGCGCCTGCGGGCAAACTCAAGGTGATTTGCAAATAATCGCTCGTTGTGGGTGCTTTTTACCATGAACAGGCAGTGATTTTTATCTTTGTCGACATTTAGGATAGGTTTCACAAAGGACACTCCCTTAATCTGGATGTGGATAAAAGGAGCAGGAACGACAGAATGCTGATTAAAAAATGGTACGTTTGGCTGGTGTTTGTATTCTTACCTTTACTGGCCTGGTGTCTTGTTTCCGAGGGGACCCAAACCTCACCACAGCCAGAAGATTGTGCGCTATCTCCTTATGTGGATTATGATCCTGCGCCTGTTTTTACTCGCTGGCAATGGATACCAGCAAAAGCGTGGGATCCAGCCAGAATATCCGGCGATAACAGTATATTAGTCTGGTCAGATGGGAAGAAACGCGTGGCTGCGAATGAAGCGACGCTGTTAATTGACGGCAACTGGCAAACGCTGGCGCCAGTATTGTCAAGCTTGCTTGAAAAAGAGAATTTTAAACTCCAGTCAACATCAATGCCAATCGTGAATTTGGAAAACGATTGGGGACAAGTACTTTTGTCGCACCGCCCGGAGATTGCTAATCGTCTGGCGCAACAATTCATCATCCCCGGATTACAGCAGGCAGCGCAAAACGGAGACATCACTACGGAAGAAGTCGTGCGAAAAACCGAGCTAGCCATTTCTCAACATCAGTTATGGGGAGTCTGGAGAGACAAGAAGAGAGAACTGGAAGTTGAATTACAGAAAGATACCCCGTTAATCATCGCCAGAAAAACATACAAGACGGGAAACATTAAACGCACAACCTACATGAAAATAATGGACGCTCGTTCCGTGTTTGGGAAGCCTAAGATCGCATTGACATTAACCACCTGCGACATAGTACCAAACCCGGAATACTCCATTAAAAAAGCAGCCGAAAATAGCAAGTCACGACTTGCTGACTTCAAACTTTTCGGTTCAAGCATTCAGAAACTGAATCGCAATTTCACCCACCAACTTGTACCTGATGAGAGTATTAAACCGATTCTTGACCTGTTGAAAGAGAATAACCTTACCAGCGAGCTCACTTCAACAGCAATGGCATGGATTAAATCAACGCCATTGCCGGAAAAAACACCTGAACATGAGCCTCAAGAAACGATGCCTCTTGGGTCAGTTAGCGTAGAAACCGTCTCACTTAACGAAATACTCCCTGATACCGACGATTCACGGGAGCTTAAGATATATAAAGAACTTCCTAATGGAAATGCCTTATTTGCGACGACACGCTATGACCGAAAGCAACAAAGTAACGTTGCAGAACTCTATATCACTGAGCCAGGCAATCCGCGGCAGGTCACCCAGCTTTGGCAAGGGGAAAACCTATTCAGATTAGTGTTGGTTCACCAAGGGACAAAAACCTGGTTTGAAGCCGCTTCACGACAATGGTTTGAAGTGGATATTCTAAACCGCAGAATCACTGCAATGACCACACCGCAGGCAGAAACTGACACTTATTCAGCACCATCATCATCATGGTTCAGCGATATACACGATGAACCCATTGCCTTTCATTCTGATTACAGTGATGAAGGAAAAGGATGTTTGGTTTTTCAGCGTATGGATCCCCGCCTTCTGACGACAGAAAATGTCATATTAAGAACATGCCGTAATCAATACGCTAGTGGTAACTCCATTCGACCCGTACTCATTTCAACTCCAGGTTATTTCTGGCTTGAAGACAGTAATGGATTAGTCAAACTGAACGCCAGAACTGGCAGAGCGGAATCATCGTATTCTGTTCCTTTCCGCGCTTCTCGTAATATCAGAACTCACACCATCGATCTGGCTAATGATAATACTACCCAACATACCCCGCCGCCGCTAGGTTCCAGTGAAGCTCACTGGATTGCATTGCATTATCAGATTCCCTTTCCTCCTCTGAATAGCCTGAATGAATATGCTATCGGAACCCATTTTATTGATACCCTCAGCGGTAAATGGCGCTTTAGCGCAGAACTGAAAAATGCTGACAGCATTGATGCAACCGCACGTTCCGCTCATGGCCGTTTTTATGCTCAGGCTGGTTGTCAAAAGCCCGCAGGTACGGGAACCAAAATCGATATCTGGGAAGTCGCCAGCGCAAAGAAAATTGCATCATTACAACGTCCAAAATATTGTGGTTTAGCAGGAATGGCTTTTAGCTGGCAAGGAAATATTCTGATTCTGGCTGATAGCAACAAATGGGTGCGTGTAAGACTTCCAGACGGAATGCATGATGTAGCACGCAAGAGCGCAATCCCTGTGCAGGCGCAGGAATAATGCAATAATCTCCCGAATTAATTTAGGGGTTTGCTTATTTGACAGCCATCAGCACATATCCAGCAGCATTTTGACGCTGATGCAGATAGAGACCATCACAATCATCGGCCTGATGATTTTCTTACCGCGCGCCAGCACCACCGTTGCACCTAATCTCGCGCCAAGCGACTGGCCGACAAACATCACCAGCCCCAGCGACCAGATCATTTTACCGCCGAAAATAAAGAACAAAATTGAGGAAACGTTGGACGCAAAGTTGATGAAATTCGAGTGAATTTGCGCTATATCGATACTATATCCCCACAACAGAATGTAGCAGAGGGTATAAAAGGAACCGGCTCCCGCGCCGAGGAAACCGTATAGAACCCCTCGCAACCACCGCAAACCAGTGAAAAAAGAAACAACGACACCTGCTGCTTCTTATTGGGTTCGGTCAGGTTGGGAGCAAAAATAAAATAGAGCGCGACGGCGATGATCAGTATCGGCAGCCGTTTTTTCAGAAGTTCCAGCTCGATAAACTGAATCAGCGTTGTTTCCAACGCCGAACCCATAAAGGCGGATAAAAAGACATACTTGTGCTGCTGGACGTTGATATGCCCCCGGCGCAAAAAGTAGATTCGAGAGGTCAGCGAACTGCCCAGCGCCTGAATTTTATTGGTCGCCAGCGCGCTGGCGGGCGGTAAACCCGAAATCAACAGCGCGCCAATCGACAAAAACCCGCCACCGCCTGAAACCACATTGATAAAACCGGCTATCAACGCAACCATAAACATAATGGCTAAGTAGCTGAAATCCATAAATGAAGCATCCATCACTTTATGCTTTATTATCATAAAGTTATCTTTATGTTGCAGCTTACTATAAACGGCATATTCCGGCAGGGAAATTGACCATTCGGTAAAAGCTCTTGCCCGCAAAACAGATATTTTGATCGCGGCGCGGCATGTCAGTAGCCCGTTTATCAACAAGAAGAGTGGAATGCGGTAATTTTTTGAACAACTGCATCAGAAATGGTCGCTATCGCTCCTGCTGGTAGCGATTAAAATAACATCAGAGGTTCACAAAAAAGGAGGCAGGGCCAGGTCAGCAACCGCCGCCGAGGAGGTCACTATGTTCTTCCGTATTTTCCCCCTTCTGGCTGGATTTTTGCTCAGCGTAAATACAATGGCAGCCATTGAAATTGATAATCGTCAGGCCAGAAATATGGACGATATACAGAGCTTAGGCGTGATTTACATAAACCATAATTTCGCGACTGAAAGCGAGGCCCGCCAGGCGCTGAAAGAAGAAACTGATGCGCGAGGCGCAATGTACTACCACCCGATTTTGTTACGGGAGCCCGGTAGTAACGGCAACATGCATGCCAGCGCGGAGATTTATCGCTAGTATCAGGAAAATGCCATAGTTTTGCCCCCTGGTCAGGGGGCATTTTTTTCGCTTATCGGGTTGTTAATGGCACTTCGGCATCCGGCTCATGCGTTATGCGGTTTCGCAGATCGCGGCGCATTAACTCAATCACCCAAAACCAAAATACATGTCCCAGAATTTCAGAAGCGTACTCGTCAAAAGGAAGTTGTGTAAGCGGAGGCGTTAAGTTCAGCGCCGGGCAGAATATGCCATGCACGACAACCGTAACAATCAGCCCCGCCAGTATCCCCTGCCATAATTTAACTTTCGGGAAAATTTCCGCGACGACGCAGTAACCTATTGCGAATACCAGCGAAAAGATAATATGAGTTACCATCACAGGGTTAATAACATGCTCAGAAAAGGTATAAACCGTTTGTGTTGGGTCAATGCCTAAATAATCCCGCAAAAAAATATACGGTGGATTAAACTCATCGCGCCCGCCGGAAAACGTTCGCGGCGGTAAAGGAACTTCCGCGCCCCATTTTACAAATGCTGAAATAATACCCGCTGCAAAACCAATTAACGCAGCTACTCCATACCGACGCCGCTGTGGGTCAGTTTTAACAAACAATCCGTTGATAGACACAGTAGTATGATTCTATAGAGTGTTATGAAAGAAGCTCCGGAATCTGACCAATTACATCCCTGAGGGATAGGATCCCGGAGCGTTGTTTTACTTCTGCCCGTAATACGCATTCGGGCCATGCTTACGCATGAAGTGTTTATTCATCAGATAATCGTCGATGGGGTTGAGGCCAGGGTTAATACCGCGCGCAATCCACGCCATTCGCGCCACTTCCTCCATGACGACCGCGTTATGTACCGCATCGTGCGCATCTTTCCCCCAGGCGAACGGCCCGTGTTGATACACGACAATACCTGGCGTATGCAGCGGTTCCACCTCGCCCAGCGTTTCGATGATCACCTTACCGGTGTTCAGCTCGTACTCGCCCTGCACTTCTTCTTCGCTTAACGCTCTGGTACAAGGAATATCGCCAAAGAAATAGTCCGCGTGCGTGGTACCGAGCGCCGGAATAGCCATCCCCGCTTGCGCCCATGCCGTGGCGTGGGTGGAGTGGGTATGAACGACGCCGCCAAGCGACGGATAGCGTTGATACAGCGCCAGATGGGTAGCGGTATCGGAAGAAGGACGATAACGTCCCTCCACCACTTTGCCATCCATATCCACCACCACCATGTCATCTACCTTCATGGTTTCATAGGCGACACCGCTTGGCTTAATCACCACCAGCCCGCGTTCGCGATCGATAGCGCTGACGTTGCCCCAGGTAAACGTCACCAGTCCATAACGGGGCAAATCCATGTTAGCGTCAAATACCTGCTGCTTGAGCTTTTGCATTATGCCGCCTCCACCATGCCTGCTTTGGCCATGCGCGCTTTCACCCAGTCACGCGCTTTCGCTACCTCTGCCGCCGGGTTCTCTGCTGTTTCGCTCCACATCTCAATCAGATAGGGCCCGCAATAGCCACTCTGTTTGAGCGTTTCGAAGCAGCGTTCGAAATCGACAACGCCTTCGCCAAACGGCACATTTTTGAACACGCCGGGTTTAGTATCTTTGACGTGTACCGCGACGATATGCCCGATTCCCGCCTGTAGCTCCATCTGTACGTCGTTATCCCAGGCAGACAGATTGCCGATATCCGGATAGAGCTGGAACCACGGGTTATTGAGGTAGTGAGCATAACCCAGCGCTTTACTGATGGAATTCATCAGCGGGTAGTCCATGATCTCCATCGCCAGCGTCACCTGGGCGCGGCTGGCCATATCAACGCTCTCTTTTAACCCATCGCGGAAGCGGCAACGCGTTTCGTCGTTGGCCTGCTGATAGTAAACGTCGTACCCCGCCAGTTGAATGACGCGAATCCCGACGTCCTGCGCAAACTGAATCGCTTTACGCATAATCTCCAGCCCCTGCGCCCGTACCGCGTCATCTTCGCTACCGAGCGGAAAACGACGATGCGCGCTCAGACACATGGACGGCACGCGCACGCCGGTTTCAGCAACCGCGCTCACCAGCGCCAGGCGCTGCTCGCGACTCCAGTCGAGCCGCGCCAGTCGGGCGTCGGTCTCGTCCACCGACATTTCAACGAAGTCAAAACCCAGCGTTTTCGCCAGCCGCAGGCGCTCCAGCCAGCATTCCCCGGCAGGGAGCGCTTTTTCATAGATGCCGAGCGGAATTTGTTTCGACAGCATAGCCGCTCCTTAGCCCCACAGTTGGGCAATGGAGCGTTTGAACTGCCGTGCGGCTTCTACCGGCGATTCGGCATCGCGAATGCTGCGCCCCGCGATAAAGACATGGATCGGAATGCCTTTGAACAGCGGCAGGTCTTCCAGCGCCAGTCCGCCGGTCACGGTCACTTTAAAGCCCATATCGGACAGCCGTTTAATCGCGGTAATATCCGCTTCACCCCACGCCACGCCTGCGGCCTGCGCGTCACGGCTGCGGTGATAAACCACCTGCTGAATACCCGCATCACGCCACTGCTGCGCCTGTTCCCAGGTCCAGTAACCGGTCAGTTCGATCTGCACGTCGCCGTTGAACTCTTTTGCCACATCCAGCGCGCCTTTTGCGGTGTTGATATCCGCACAGCAAATCACGGTCACCCAGTCCGCGTTGGCTTCGAAACACATACGGGAGAGGATTTTACCGGCATCGGCAATTTTGGCGTCCGCCAGCACAATTTTGTGCGGATAGAGCGCTTTCAGGTCGCGAACGGCACGCACGCCTTCGCCCACGCACAGAATGGTGCCCACTTCGATAATGTCGACTTCTTCGGCAATCAGGCGAGTGGTTTCATAGGCGCTATCCATAGTCTGGTTGTCCAGCGCGACCTGCAACATTGGTAATGACATTTTCAATTCCTTCTTAAGCTGCCGCGTTGGTGCGGTCAATGAGATCCAGGACTTCCTGCGCGGTGCGGCAGGCGCGTAAACGGTCAAAATTAGCTTCGTCTTCAAACAGGTTGACGATCTGCATGATGCCCACTTCCTGGTGAGTGTTGGCATCAACCGCCGCCATGGTGATCAGAATATCGACCGGGTCGTTATCTTCGTGGTTGAACTCCAGCGGCTTTTTCAGGGTCACCAGCGAAAAACCGGTTTTCTTCACCCCTTCTTCCGGGCGGCCATGCGGCATCGCCAGGCCGGGGGCAATCACAAAATAGGGGCCAAACTGCTCAACGCCATCGAGAATGGCCTGGTAATAGCGCGGCTCCACCACGTCGGCAGCCACCAGTAAATCGACGCCGATCTTGACGGCTTCCTGCCAGGTATTCGCTTCAGCCTGCAGGCGGATAGAATTATTCTCCGCCAGTGAATCACGTAATTTCATGTTGCATCCTTACTTCACGTCTTGCGGGAAATGTTCTTTGATCACTTCCAGCAGTTTCGGGCCAAAATCCGCAGGCGACAGCATGTTGCGCACGCCAACCACATATTTGTTGCCCGTCACGCTGATTTCGCCTGCAATATGGGTAGAAGCGATGATGATATCCGCGCCGCTCAACTCGCTTTTGTACTCGCCAACCGCGCAGCTGTTTACCGTGTGGTCAATGTTTGATTGGGTTAAAAACTGGTCCACTTTCATTTTCATGATCATGGAACTGCCCTGTCCGTTGCCACACACAGCCAGAATACGTACGGTCATAATCAAAACTCCTTATTAAGCAGACTGTTCTGCCAGTTGTTTTTCTGCATCTTCTTCTGCGCGCAGTGCGCGGCCAGCGAAGAACATATAAGCCAGTGCAATTACAATGATGACGGCCATAAAGGCGATACCGAGGGAGAAGAAGCCCTGCATCATCGGCGGTGCCAGAATCGACCAGTCCGCCATACCCATCCAGGCGCTCATCCCCGTGAGTTTCACCGCCCAGACGCAACCAAAGATTTCGATCATCCCCATCACCAGACAAATCTTCAGCGCCGCACGCCAGCCGCCGAAGTGGTTAGCGAACACGCCGATAGTGGCGTTAGAGAAGAACATCGGGATAAAGCCAGGAATAATCAGGATCGAGGAGCCGCAGGCAACCAGGATGCCAACCGCAATCAGCTGACCGATGGTGCCCCACATAAAGCCCCAGACCACCGCGTTCGGCGCGAAGCTATAAATAGCGGCGCAGTCAATCGCCAGTACTGCGCCCGGAATCAGACGCTGGGAGATACCGTTAAAGGCCTCAGAGAGCTCGGCGACAAACATACGCACGCCCTGGGTGATGATGAAGATCGCCACCGCAAAGGAGAAACCGGTTTGCAGGATATAGATTGTCCAGTGGGTTTTACCCGCCATCGCCTGTACGGTATCGATACCAAAAGAGAGCAGAATGGCACCAAAGAAGATGGTCATTACAATCGCCGTGGAGACGATGTTGTCATGGAAAATGTTCAGCCAGCCCGGCAGTTTGAGGTCTTCAACGCTTTCCTCTTTTTTGCCCAGGAACGGCGCGACTTTATAGGCAATCCAGGAAGCAAACTGCTGCTGGTGACCGATGGAGAAACCGCAGCCGTCCGTCACTTCCTGAGTCGGCTTGTACATCATGTTGGAGGTAATACCCCAGTACAGGGAAACCAGTATCGCCGTGCAGATAATGGTGGTCCACATGGAATAGCCGAAGATATAGAAAGAGACCGCAATCAGCCCCGCCTGCTGGAACATGATGTGCCCGGTCAACATGATGGTGCGAATACCGGTAATGCGTCGCAACAAGACGTAACAAATATTCAGCGCCAGCGCGAGCAACACCGCGTAGCCTACCCAACTATACGCATCACCCATCCGTTCGATCGTTGCCATCATCGAAGCATAGGTATCGGAAATCGCGCCGTTGATGCCGTAGACCTCAGACATTTTCGCCACCACCGGTTTAAAGGTGCTGGTCAGAATGCCGGACCCGGCCTGTAGCAGCATGAAGCCAATGATGGTTTTGATCGTCCCTTTGATGATCACGCTGACGCTTTTGCGCAGCAGGATATAGCCCAGGCAGGTCACAATACCCAGTAATAGCGGGGCATTGGTCATTACCTGATTAAAGAAAATGGTAAAGATGTTGTAGAGGATCTCCATAACGATCTCCGGTAGATAAGGTTGCTGAGTCACAGGCGCTCAGGATAATGTCCCTTCACTGTAATTTTCAAAAGTAATCACAACAAGATTGAATTTGATTAAATGTGACGTAGCGCGCAAATAATTAGCGCACTTAATACATGGTTTACTTATAGGTAACTCATTTTTTCATTAAATAAGTAAAATCATAAAGATGGATACATCCCCATGACGCCAGGCAAGATTAAATTTTCTCCTGACTGCGTTATCCCCTACCCAAAAGTCAAAAAATAGCCCATTGCCTTCTTGAGAAAATAGTGTCAGGATTAATCAAAACAAATCACGTTTTGAACTATTTTGAACAAACATGAAGGTAAATGCGATGAGTAAAGTACAAAGCATCACGCGTGAATCATGGATTCTGAGCACGTTTCCGGAGTGGGGAAGCTGGCTGAACGAAGAGATTGAACAAGAGCAGGTCGCGCCGGGTACGTTCGCTATGTGGTGGCTGGGCTGTACCGGGATCTGGCTAAAATCTGAAGGCGGCACTAACGTATGCGTCGATTTCTGGTGCGGTACCGGTAAACAGAGCCACGGTAATCCGTTGATGAAAACCGGCCACCAGATGCAGCGTATGGCTGGCGTCAAAAAATTACAGCCTAACCTGCGCACCACGCCGTTTGTTCTCGATCCTTTCGCTATCCGTCAGATTGACGCCGTCCTGGCGACCCACGACCATAACGATCACATTGACGTCAATGTCGCGGCTGCCGTAATGCAGAATTGCGCCGATGATGTTCCGTTTATCGGCCCGCAGACCTGCGTGGATTTATGGGTTGGCTGGGGCGTGCCGAAAGAACGCTGCATCGTGGTAAAACCGGGCGATGTCGTAAAAGTGAAAGATATTGAAATTCACGCGCTTGATGCCTTTGACCGCACCGCATTAATCACCCTGCCCGCCGATCAGAAAGCCGCTGGCGTACTGCCGGACGGCATGGATGTACGCGCGGTTAACTATCTGTTTAAAACGCCGGGCGGCAATCTCTATCACAGCGGCGATTCTCACTATTCCAACTACTACGCGAAACACGGCAACGAACATCAAATTGATGTCGCGCTCGGTTCTTACGGTGAAAACCCGCGCGGTATTACGGACAAAATGACCAGCGCGGATATTTTACGCATGGCGGAATCGCTGAATACCAAAGTGGTGATCCCGTTCCATCACGATATCTGGTCGAACTTCCAGGCCGATCCGCAGGAGATCCGCGTGCTATGGGAAATGAAGAAAGATCGCCTGAAGTATGGTTTTAAACCGTTTATCTGGCAGGTTGGCGGCAAGTTTACCTGGCCGCTGGATAAAGACAATTTCGAATACCACTATCCGCGTGGGTTTGACGATTGCTTTACCATTGAACCCGATCTACCGTTCAAATCCTTCCTGTGAGTCGATATCATGCCGGGATTACCCGGCATTTTTTCCATTTACTTTAGTATTTCCAGGCTATTTCAAATATCATCTTTTCAAATCAATTTGTATCGGAATAGCTCATGACTGAAGCACAAAGACATCAAATACTGCTGGATATGCTGGCACAGTTGGGCTTTGTTACCGTCGAAAACGTGATTGAGCGTCTGGGGATCTCCCCGGCGACAGCGCGCCGTGACATCAACAAGCTCGACGAAAGCGGGAAACTTAAAAAAGTGCGCAACGGCGCAGAGGCCATTACCCAACAGCGGCCCCGCTGGACGCCGATGAATCTGCACCAGGCGCAAAACCACGATGAAAAAGTACGCATCGCGAAAGCGGCGTCGCAGCTGGTAAACCCGGGTGAAAGCGTAGTGATTAACTGCGGCTCCACCGCTTTCCTGCTGGGGCGTGAAATGTGCGGGAAGCCGGTACAGATCATTACCAACTATCTGCCGCTGGCGAATTATCTGATCGATCAAGAGCATGACAGCGTGATTATCATGGGTGGTCAGTATAATAAAAGCCAGTCGATTACCCTGAGCCCGCAGGGAAGTGAAAACAGTCTCTATGCTGGCCACTGGATGTTTACCAGCGGAAAGGGCTTAACCGCGGATGGCCTGTACAAGACCGATATGCTAACCGCCATGGCGGAACAAAAAATGCTCAGCGTCGTCGGGAAACTGGTCGCGCTGGTCGATAGCAGTAAAATTGGCGAGCGCGCGGGGATGCTGTTCAGCCGCGCCGATCAGATCGCTATGCTGATTACCGGCAAAAATGCCAATCCGCAGGTTTTGCAACAGCTTGAAGCCCAGGGTGTAAGCATACTCCGCGTTTAAAGATGCTGTCGGAAAAACGCTACCGTCGCCGACAACGCTTCTGGCGTAATGCGATGCCGCACGCCTGCGGCCCATAAACAGGTCACATGCTTATCCAGCTTCGCCGCGGCGAGTGCCTGCTGGAGCCGGAAGGTTTCGATAGCAGGCACCACGTCATCCTCCTGACCATGCCACAACAGAAGCGGCCTGTCGGCCAGTCGCTCCAACTGGTGTGTGACTTCCCATTCACGTAGCGGCGCGATGATATTGTCGAATTCCGCCTGCTGCGCCGGGTTCTGCGGGGATAACGGCGGGAAAAGCGTCCGGGCAAGCCCGGTAAAATAGCCCGACCCCATTAAACTGGCCCCGCATTTTACCTCTCGGTGACGCGTCATAATGCCCAGCGCCGTCATACCGCCCATGGATGCGCCGCCCACCGCCAACCGCCCGTCAAGTAGCCAGTTTTCCGCCTGAATCGCCGCACGTAACGTCGTAAATTCCTGCATGTTTTGGTGCAGAATCTGCCAGAATCGGTGTATTCGTCCCTGTGAGTCGCCGCCGAAGCGAGCGCCATGCTCCGGCGCATCCGGCATGACTACCCGGAATCCTGCCTGTGCCAGGGCAACGGCAAAATAACTATAAACCAGGCTGGAGGAGGTGAAGCCATGATAGAACACCACACAGGGAAGCGGCACGGCGCGTTTCCCTTCCGGGAAGGCATGTAGTACGACGCCTCCGGCTAATTGTCGTGTTTCAATCGCTATCATTATTCTCTCCTTTTTATCCGGTATGCCACGGAGAAATACTTAACGCAAGTTTATGGATAGCGCAATAATTCATAATGTTTGAGAACTGGGTTACGCTTTCGCAACGTTTTCATTCGAAAATCGCGTGACAGGTAACACTTCGGGAACATTCCCCCTAAAGGGAAATCAATAAGGCATTACACTATGATTATCAGGAAACGAGATAGAGTTATGCGTCGGTTTGCTTCATTGATAGCAGCGCTGTTATTAAGCGCGTGTAGCGTGCTGCAGGGTACGCCGCAACCTGCGCCGCCTGTCGCCGATCACCCGCAGGAAATCCGTCGCGATCAAACGCAAGGACTACAGCGGATGGGGACCGTAAGCGCGCTGGTTCGGGGCTCCCCGGATGATGCAATAGATGAAATCAGAGCGAAAGCCGTCGCTGCGAAAGCCGATTATTACGTTATCTTAATGGTTGATGAAACGGTTGTAACCGGCCAGTGGTATTCACAAGCCATTTTGTATCGTCAATAACAGTAGATTGATTTTTAGTCAGTTTTACATTGCTTTGCGCCCCTATGCGTTTACCTGTGCACAATACACAAACAGGTTTACCGTGATGGAGCGTCCTGTTAAATGCGGGGTATGTAATAAGGAGCTGACGATGAAACAAGAACTTGCCTTATCCTCACTGCTGCTTTCTGCCGGACTGGTGAGTACGACGGCACAGTCTGCCGAATTCGCCAGTGCTGACTGCGTAACGGGTCTGAATGAAATCGGCCTGATCTCGGTCAGTAATGTTGCAGGAAACCCACAGGATGTAGAGCGGATTATCGCCCTGAAAGCCGATGAACAGGGTGCGTCCTGGTACAGAATTATTCAAATGTATGAAGAACAACTGTCGGATAACTGGCGCGTACAGGCGATACTCTATGCCTGATGCCGCGTGGCTCGCGCCGGATGGCATGTACTACAGGTCAAACGTTACCGCAGTCCCCCGGTCGCCCTTAACAGTAAATCATTTTGCACCTGGGCAGGCAGCGGCATTTCGCCGCGTGTATCCAGCATCATCTGACACCACGCTTGCGCCAGCGGCGGCGAGGCATGACGCAGCATTTCCGCTCCGCACCCCAGCAGGAAAAGCTGCTGCGTAATCTCTCTGCCCATTGCTTCGTCCGGTTTGCGTAAACGTTGCTGTAGCTGACGTACCGCGCGGTCGTAATGGCGATCCTGACCTTTGACTTCCGCAAAAGCTTCACTCAATACGTCATAGACGCCGTGTTGTTTTGTCAGCACCCGAAGTACATCCAGACACATGATATTGCCGGAACCTTCCCAGATACTGTTCACCGGCATTTCACGGTACAGGCGCGGGAGTTCGCTCTCTTCGCAATACCCCATCCCGCCGAGAACCTCCATCGCCTCAGCCACAAAAGGGATTCCCAGCTTACAGATGGCGAATTTCGCCGCTGGCGTGAATAATCGCGCCCATAATGCCTCTTTCGCCTCGCGACGTTGCTCCCAGGCGCGCGCCAGCCGAAACAAAAGCGCCGTCTGCCCCTCCAGGCATAGCGCCATACGACTTAAGGTTTGTCGCATCAACGGTTGATCGATCAGCGGCTTACCAAAAGCCTGACGCTGATGAGCATGGTAAATGGCGACTGAAAATGCGCGCCGCATTAAGCCATGACTCCCGAGCGCGCAGTCAAGACGCGTCATACCGCCCATCTTTAAGATATGCCGAATCCCTTCGCCCTCTTCTCCCAGCCGCCAGCCGATAGCATCCTGAAACTCGACTTCGGCGCTGGCATTAGATCGATTACCGAGTTTATCTTTCAGGCGTTCAAGACGAACAGAGTTCCGTCGCCCGTCTGGTAGGAAACGCGGCACAAAGAAACAGGATAGTCCTCCTTTTGCCTGCGCCAGCACGAGGTGCGCATCGCTTTGCGGCACAGAGAAAAACCATTTATGTCCCACCAGCCGATATGAATCATCCGCCAGCCGCTCCGCGTGGGTCGTATTACTGAGTACGTCAGATCCGCCCTGCTTTTCCGTCATTCCCATGCCGATGAGCAGACCCCGCTTTTGCCCGCCCGGCAGCAAATGCGAATCGTAGCGATCGCTGCGCAGCGGCACCAGCCAGTCATGGAAAGTGGCGGGAAGCATCTGCAATAGCAACGGTGTCGCGGCAAAGGTCATCGTGACAGGACAGAGTGTTCCCGCTTCTACCTGAGCATGTAATACAAAACGCGCCGCCCGGGCGACAAAACTTCCCGCCCTTGCCTCCTGCTCCCAGGCCAGGTTATGTACCCGATTAGCGCAAAGCCCCTGCATCAACAGGTGCCAGGCGGGATGAAAGCGAACGTCATCCAGACGCTGTCCCTGGGGATCGTAACGTAGCAACTCAGGAGGATGCGCGTTCGCCAGACGCCCCAGTTCCAGTGATTCCGCCGTTCCCAGTTGTTGGCCAATGCTGGCGAGAAGATCGCTATCCCATCCCGCGCCTTCCCGGGAAACCGCTTCACACAGCGCGCCATCAGACAGGAATAAGTTACTGTTATTGAGCGGAGCTGGTTGATTAAAAACGGTATGTGTTTGCCAGGACATGGTGTCTCCCTCCTTCAATGGCGCTGAAGTCAAGTATGGTCATGACTGCGCCATTGACGCCGGAGCAAGATCACAAAAGTATGATTAACCGGCAATATAATGTGGGACGAAACGGGAAGTGTCTTTGGTAATTAGCGTATTGTCCTCGCGAATCCCCATCCCGGAGGCTTCATCGTCAATGATCCAACTGCCAATCAGCGTATAGCTATCGCCAAAGCGCGGCAAAGGCTGAAACGCCTGGTAAATCATCGGCTCGTCAGCGTAGTCGCCGTCGGCATGATCGATAACATTTTGCCGCTCGTCGAAAATCGTGACGTTGCCGCCTTCACGTGAATAAATCGGCTTCCGCACGCTGCTTTCACCTGGCGCTGCGAGCGATTTTTCGCCCTCAAACCAGGCCGGCAGCAGATTCGGATGGCCAGGGAAAAAGCGCCACAATAACGGCAACAGCCCTTTGTTACTCAGAATACTTTTCCACAATGGCTCAATCCATTGCTCACGACGTTTTCGCAACAGCGGGCCGTTGTCGTCGCGCATCATCCACTCCAGCGGGTAGAGCTTAAAGGCGCGGCGAATCACGTTATCGTCCAGATCGGTCAGCACGCCGCCTACGCCAAGCCCCAGTTCTTCAATATAGATAAATCGCGTTTCCTGCCCCGCCTGCTGCGCGCAATCCTGAAGGTACAGCACCGTCGTGCGATCTTCGTCGGTATCTTCACAACAGCAAAAGTAGAGCGGTTCCCGACTGTACAGCTCGCTGAAGCGGGCGATCAGCCGCTCCTGTATCGCGTTGTATTGATCGGCATCACGCGGGATGGCGCCGCTACGACGGGCATCCTCCAGCCATAGCCATTGAAAGTAGGAGGACTCATAGAGCGACGTCGGCGTATCCGCATTGTATTCCAGCAATTTAACCGGATCTTTGCCGCACCAGACGAAATCCATCCGCCCGTAAAGCGAAGGATCGCGGCTGCGCCAACTTTCGGCGATGACATCCCAGTACAATGGCGGGATCGCCAGCTGCTGCATGATCTGCTCATCCCGGACGGCCCGCTCGACAACCTCCAGACACATCTGATGAAGCTCTGCGGTCGGTTTTTCGATCTGTTCTTCAATTTGCCGTAATGTAAAACGGTAGGCCCGGCTTTCATCCCAGTAAATTTCGTTATCGATAACATGAAAGTCAAAACCGTGATCGCAGGCGATCTTATCCAGATCCCGGCGTACCGGTACGTTATGTCGTAGCATGGTTAGCCTCCCCAGTGTCCGCGGGCGCTGGAAGAACGGCCATAGCCGCCGCGGGAGACGGTGGACGCTTTCCGTGTGATATAACCAGGGCTGGTCGCGGTATCGCTTTTCCCTGTGCCGCTGCGCCACGCATAGTCGCCGGATGTGGTGCGCCAGACGGGACGGGAGACATAAGATGAACCGCCGCTGCTATAGATGTATTGTTCATCACGGTTCTGACGAATCGCGCGGCTGAGTAAAAAGCCGCTTAATACCGGAACCCAGCTCCGCTCGGTGATATCAAAGTAGCAATCGCCAAACTGCGACTGACAGCGCTCCTGCGTCAATTGCTTAGGCACATTAGCGTAAAATTCTGTTTTCGCATTATTCCAGCCGTCAGCGCAAACGCTGGCGCTATTGCCATCGTCAATACAGTCGTTCACCGTGGCGTAAAACGTCCCATCGCCGTCGTTGTCACTATTGCCGCCATCACCGCACCCTTTCAGGAGAAAAAAGGCCGCTCCACCCATAATCGCCAGCGTCAGGCATTTTGGCGTGTAGCGATTTCGTTGCCGCTCAAAGGGATTGACCGGTTCGGCTATTCGTCTTATTGCCGAATGGCCTACGCCGGATGTGCTTCTGGATTTTCGTTTTTTTGCCATGATCTTCCGTTACCATGTCATACAGGCAGCGTTAAAAATACCGCCAGCCAGCGCTGCGGTTCCCATAAATAGCCCCGCCGCCACGTTGTGATGAATAATTTTTTCGCTCAGCGTAGGCATGTATAACCTTACGCAACCATAAATCAGCAGTTGAATCACCAGCGCAATGCCGCCCCAGGCAAAATAGTCCGGGATACTGACCGAGTTTATCGCCGCGCTGGATAAGGGGATGACATAGCCCAGCAACGTACCACTAAAGGCCAGCGATGCCGCAGTATTGTTATTTTTTATCAGCTGCCATTCATTATGCGGCGTTATCTTTGAGTAAATAAAAAGAAATACAATGACCATTGCCGCGCCAATAAAAAAATAGGCGCAGAAAGCCAGTAATGCGTCCAGTATATGCATAATTTCCCTGTATGTGCTTAACCAATAACCGTCAGTGAAGTGAGCGGGATATCCACGCCGAGGGCGCGTGAAAACACCCATTCAGGCTCACCGCGCTCGTTAAATGATTCTTCCCCGTTCAATAGAAGATACTCCCAGGCGTCGTCCGTCACCTGGCGCTGGAAGCCCATCGTAAAATTGTGAACGTCCCATTTCTCTGCCTGCTGATTTTCAACCTTTTCCAGCATGTAGACAGGTTCAATATTGCCCGGCTCTTCATGGTTAAAAAAGCGCTGCCAGCGCCGTTCTTGCCAGTTGAGCGTCATCGGCCCTATTGCCGCTGGCGCAATGGCTGAACGCCAGTGACGTTCCTCGTTAATACCGAAACTTTCCTCATATACAAAAAGTTTGATGTCATCAATGTCGTCAACATCCGTGCCGCCAGTGGTGTTAATTTGTAGAAACTCATCGCCAGAGGTGTAGTAGCGAAAAATCTGACTGCCGCCGCCTAAATCTATGCGACTCGCTGCCGCGACAGTGTATTTTTCACCCGGTAGCGCCACCAGCAACGACGACTCCAGTAGCCGGAATGCCAGCGTATCCAGCGTGAAACCGGCGTTAAGATGTAATCCTAATGGTCCGCGAATCGGCGCTGGCGCGCTTGTTTTACCGAGCAAACGCTGAAAAAATTGCATCATAGGGGAACCTCTATCTCTTGCCATGCGACCTCTTCAGCCAGAATGCGATTATTACCGACCAGATGTAGCCACATACCGCCTCTGACTTCAGTTGAAATCACCGGATTCAATTCCATACCACGACCATTCTTGCAGTGACTGATCCCCAGCACCGTCGCGTCATGATGAAGCTTCATATAACGCATTAGCGCGCCGTATCGCATAGGCGCGACAGAAGCCGGGACAGACAGCGCGAATCCGGTATCGCCCAGCATCGGATTCATAATGGAAGCGACAGATTGCGATGATCCTGGGTCCTGAATGGAACGGGAAAGTTGTTCAGCGGAAAGGTTACGGACTATCTCCATGCGCGGGCAGTGGGTTTCCAGTAATCCGGCATAACGCTCGTCTTCCAGATAAACCACAATATGGCACTGCGCGGGTACATAGTCTGCCAGCGAGAGCGCCGCCGTGAAGGTCTGCTCATCGGTACGAGCGAAAATAATCACGCTCTGGCACTGCTCCAGCCCCATGCGCTGGTGTTCCTGCGGATCGTTAAAGTTGCTGATGCGGATAAAATCCACCCAGTTATTACCCGGCAGCGGATGCTGAATATCTTCCAGTTCGCACAGCAGAACCCGTTCAAAGGCACGCCGCTTGTCATATAGCAGCAATGAGATCATCTTTTCGGTTTGATGACCCCGCCAGCCAATCACCAGCATATGATGGTGTAAATGGCGATAATCGCCCATGCCCGTTATTCCTTTCGCTAACATTCCCTGTACCTGCGCAATCACTTTTCCCATTAACGCGCCGAACAACCCGACGCTAACCGGAATTTGCCACAGCGCGGTGAACAGACGTCCTGGCGCCGTCTGCGGGCTAAGATCGCCAAAACCTAATGTGGAACCCACCACCGAGCAGTAATAGATAAAATCGCTTAACTGGCTCACCAACGCGCTTTCGCGCAACAGGCGCAGCACCAGATAACAAAGCAGATACTGCCCGATAAACAGGCCCAGCAAAGCGGGCCAGGTCAGTCTGGACAAATGACGCTGGCAGGTTTTGACAATCCACGTAAAGAGCATTATTCGCCTTGTTGACGCTGTAAACGCGCCAACACATCCTGAGCATTGCTTTTATTGGTTGCGCCAATACCCGCCTGCGCCAGTTTTTCATCCAGGTCGCGTCCATCGGCGACTTTTTCCAGCTGCGCGGCGGCATCCAGCCGGGCCTGGCGTTCAGCCTGACGCGTTTGTAAACGTTTAAGCGACTCCGCCGCCGTAGACACATTCGACGCGGCTCCGACGGTCGAAGTCGTCACCGCCTGCTGCGCGCGCTGCATGGCTTCTGTAGCCTTAACCACTTCAAGTTGCTGCTCAAACTGCGCAATCCGCTGGCCTGTCGCCGTTACGGCCTTCTCCACCGCATCACGAGAGGCTTCCAGATTAGTCAGCACCTGTTCTTCGGCAAGAATGGCATTTTCCAGACGGGCTATTTCTTCCGCCACTTCGTTGAGTAAAGCGGCGTCGACATTCTTACTCATTGCCGCCAACGCCCGTGTTTCAAGGCTGGCTTTACGCTCACGTAAATCATTCAGCTTGTCATGGCTTAACTTCACCCGCGCCAATAAATCCACTCTGGATTTACCCGCTTTATCCAGCTCGGCTTTTGCGTCGCGAATATGCTGCTCCAGCATACGTACACCCTGCGCTTCATCAATGGCGTCTTCTGCCTGAGCAACGAATGATTTACCTAACGTGAACAAACTTTTTAAAATTCCCATGTAAGCCGCCTGTATTATTCCTGTGAATAGACTTGTGTTATTTCAGCGATATCCAACGCATTTTCTACAAGCGTGGTGATTTCCAGCGTCACGTCGGCAAGCGACGAATTTAACGACAGCGCGCCAAAAGCGACATAATATTCCTCCTGTTTTACCTGAGTAATACCGACCGAAGACAGCAGTAAAACCTTCTGATTTCTCAGCAAGAAAAGATTAAATTCCGCGGTATCTCTAATCGTATTTACCGGACAGATATAAGTCTCGATAACTATTTGTTGCGAGGTAAATAAAACCGTCAGTGGTAAATCGCCATAATCATTCATTTTTATTATTAATGAAGATTCATTATTTTCTATATCAATATCTAATTCGGCGATGTTGTTTAACGCATCCGCCAGCGTCCGTGGAGTCCATGCCATATTATTATCTCTATCTCTTTTTTATAAATAAAGGGAGTTACAGGGTAGGTTTTGCTTTTTATATTACCAGCCAAAGATAAAAAAAAACCATCCGATTATGGATGGTTATTTTCTTAAAAAAGAATATTAGCGTCAGGTGCGCTGGCGAACGGCTTCAAACAGACAAATCCCGGTCGCCACAGAGACATTCAGCGACGACACGCTACCAGCCATAGGAATGCTGATCAGCTCATCGCAGTGCTCACGGGTCAGACGACGCATACCTTCACCTTCTGCGCCCATGACCAGCGCCATGCGGCCAGGCATTTTGCTCTGATACAGCGTATGGTCAGCCTCGCCCGCCGTTCCGACAATCCAGATATTCTCTTCCTGCAACATGCGCATCGTGCGCGCCAGGTTGGTGACGCGGATCAATGGCACGCTTTCCGCTGCGCCGCAGGCGACTTTCTTCGCCGTCGCGTTAAGTTGCGCGGAGCGGTCTTTCGGCACGATTACCGCATGTACGCCTGCAGCATCGGCGCTGCGCAGACAGGCGCCAAGATTATGCGGATCGGTGACGCCATCGAGGATCAACAAAAAAGGGCGATCGTGTAATGCGATCAGATCCGGCAGATCGTTTTCCTGATACTGCCGGCTTGGTTTCACGCGAGCGATAATACCCTGATGCACGGCACCGTCGCTTTTCTCGTCGAGATATTGGCGGTTTGCCAGCTGGATAACCACGCCCTGGGACTCAAGGGCGTGGATCAGCGGCAACAGACGTTTATCTTCACGGCCTTTTAAAATAAAGACTTCCTGAAAACGTTCAGGGGCGCGCTCCAGCAGGGCCTGCACTGCGTGGATGCCGTAAATCATTTCGCTCATTAATGTACTCGTTGTTTACGTTTTGCCGGGGGCGCTACGCTTGCCCGGCCTACAGATAATTGACCCTCTTCTGTTTGAAGAGGGTATTGCTCACTCTGCCGTTTTTTTCTTCGCCGCACGCTTCGCTTTGGTCGCTGCGGCTATTTTCTGCGTTTTAGCCGATGGCTTTTTTGCTTTTCTCGCGTCTTTCTTCGCTGCTTTCGGCTTCGCTTTTTTCTCGCCGCGGAAGGCGCTATCAGGCTCGAAGTTAACTTTTTTACCTACCTGACGACGTTTACCGGCGTTTTTACTTTCACCTTTTTTCGCTTTTTCACGCGCCGTTTTGCCGACGTTACGCGGTGCGCGCTCGCTGGAGATCAGGCTAAAGTCAATTTTCCGTTCGTCCATATTCACCGCTTCGACGCGTACCTCGACCCGGTCGCCCAGGCGATATGTCTGCCCGCCGGATTCGCCAATCAGACGTTGCCCTACCTGATCGAAGCGATAGTAATCGTTATCCAGTGAGGAAACGTGTACCAGCCCATCGATAAACAGTTCATCAAGACGGACAAAGAAGCCGAAACCGGTGACGCTGGCAATCACGCCCTTAAAGACGTTGCCTACCTGATCCAGCATAAAGTCACATTTCAGCCAGTCGGAGACATCACGCGTCGCTTCATCAGCGCGGCGTTCCGCCATCGAACAGTGCTGGCCGAGCTGCAACATCTCTTCCATCGAGTAGTGATAACCGCCCGTTTCTGTGGTGTTGCCCTTGTTCCCTTGCTCTTTCGCCAGCAGGTACTTAATGGCGCGGTGCAAAGAAAGATCCGGATAGCGGCGAATCGGCGAGGTAAAGTGCGCATAAGACTGCAACGCCAGGCCAAAGTGCCCGCGGTTTTCCGGATCGTAAATCGCCTGCTTCATTGAACGCAGCAGCATAGTTTGCAGCATTTCGGCGTCCGGCCGGTCGGCAATCGATTCAAGCAGTTCGGCATAATCGCGCGGTTCCGGTTTGTTTCCGCCCGGCAGCTCCAACCCCAGCTCCGCCAGTACGGAGCGGAATGAGGTGATCGCTTCGGTGGTGGGCTTATCATGAATACGGAATAACGCCGGCTCTTTAGCTTTTTCGACAAAGCGCGCCGCCGAGATATTCGCCATGATCATGCACTCTTCGATAAGCTTATGCGCGTCATTACGCTGGGTCTGTTCGATACGCTCAATGCGACGATCGGCGTTAAAGATAAACTTCGCCTCTTCGCTCTCAAACGAGATCCCCCCGCGCTCTTCACGCGCTTTATCCAGCACTTTGTAGAGGTTGTGCAGCTCTTCAATATGCTTCACCAGCGGCGCATATTGTTCACGCAGATCCTGATCGCCCTGCAGCATATGCCAGACTTTGGTATAGGTCAGACGCGCATGGGAGCTCATCACCGCTTCATAGAATTTGTAGCCGGTCAGCCGACCTTTCGCCGAGATGGTCATTTCACAGACCATACACAGCCTGTCAACCTGCGGGTTTAGCGAACACAGACCGTTGGAGAGCACCTCCGGCAACATTGGGACAACCTGTGACGGGAAGTAAACCGACGTGCCGCGATTGCGCGCCTCGCGATCCAGCGGCGTTGGCGGCCGTACATAATAGCTCACGTCAGCAATAGCGACCCACAAACGCCAGCCGCCGCCGCGTTTTTTCTCACAGTAAACCGCGTCGTCAAAGTCACGGGCATCTTCGCCATCAATCGTGACCAGCGGCAAATCGCGCAGATCGACACGACCGACTTTCGCCTCTTCCGGCACCTCTTCTTTCAGCCCGGCGACCTGCTGCTCTACCGCCTGCGGCCAGATGTAGGGTATTTCATGGGTACGCAGCGCCATATCAACCGCCATACCGGTGCCCATATTGTCGCCCAGCACTTCGACGATTTTCCCTACCGCTTTAGTACGGCGAGTTGGACGTTGGGTCAGTTCAACCACGACCACAAACCCCATCCGCGCGCCCATGACGTCTTCTGGCGGGATAAGAATGTCGAAGCTGAGACGGCTGTCGTCCGGCACCACAAAGCCGACGCCCGCATCGGTGAAATAACGCCCGACTATCTGACTGGTTTTCGGTACCAGTACACGGACGATACGCGCTTCGCGGCGACCTTTACGATCGGCGCCCAGCGGCTGCGCCAGCACCTGATCGCCATGAATACAGGTTTTCATCTGCTCGCTGGAAAGATACAGATCGTCTTTGCGGCCTTCGACACGTAAGAAACCGTAACCGTCACGATGACCGATCACGGTGCCTTTCAGCAGGTCGAGGCGTTCCGGCAGCGCATAGCACTGGCGGCGGGTAAAGACCAGTTGTCCGTCGCGTTCCATCGCGCGCAGGCGGCGACGCAAGGCTTCAAGCTGCTCTTCGCCTTCAATATTCAGTTCTACGGCCAGTTCTTCGCGGCTGGCCGGTTTTTCACGTTTCGTTAAATGTTCGAGGATAAATTCCCGGCTCGGGATAGGATTCGCGTATTTTTCTGCTTCGCGTTCCTGGAAAGGATCTTGTGACATTGAGGTTCCTCCATTGTCATCTCTAATGAAGTTTACTTCACTCCACCAGTAATAATTTATAAAGCGGTTGATTCTCTTCAACCAAATCGGCAAGCGTGTAGTTATCCAGCTCCTTGAGAAAACTCTGCACGGCCTTAGAAAGCGCCTGTTTCAGACGACAGGCAGGGGTGATGTGGCAAAATTCGCTGCTACAGTTGACCAGTGATAAGGGTTCCAGCTCACGCACCACATCGCCAATACAAATAGTATTAGCCGGTTTACCCAGGCGGATACCGCCATTTTTTCCCCGAACGGCGGTGACAAAGCCCGCCCGGCTAAGCTGATTGATAATTTTGACCATATGATTACGGGACACGCCGTAGACTTCTGTCACCTCAGAAATGCTGGTCATTCGTCCATCTGGTAACGACGCCATATAGATTAGCGCACGTAAGCCGTAATCGGTGAAACTCGTTAACTGCACATCAACCTCAGGAAAAGGGAAAACGGGATATAACTTATCTGTATTGATGATAAACCAGCCACCTGTCAGGCTGCTAATTTATTTCGGTTCAGGAAGGAAAAAAGCGGGGAACAATGACGCATTTGAGCCGAAGGATGATGCAAAGCATCTTATCCGGCCAACAAATGCGTACTCATCATAGACCCGGTAAGCGTAGCGTTACCGGGCATCATCCATCAATTACGCGTCGAACGGGTCGCGCAGAATCATCGTCTCAGTACGATCGGGGCCGGTAGAAATAATATCAATCGGCACGCCGGTCAGTTCTTCAATACGCTTGATGTAGTTCAGCGCCGCCTGCGGCAGGCCGCTACGATCTTTCACGCCGAAGGTGGATTCAGACCAGCCCGGCATGGTTTCGTAAATCGGCTCTACACCTTTCCAGTCGTCAGCTGCCAGCGGAGTGGTAGTCACTTCGCGACCATCCGGCATACGGTAAGCCACGCAGAGTTTCACCTCTTTCAGGCCATCCAGCACGTCCAGTTTGGTCAGGCAGAAGCCAGACAGGGAGTTCAGCTGTACCGCACGACGAACGGCAACGGTGTCCAGCCAGCCGGTACGACGACGACGGCCGGTAGTAGCGCCATATTCGTTACCCTGCTTGCAGAGGAACTCGCCGGTTTCATCAAACAGTTCGGTCGGGAACGGACCCGCACCTACGCGAGTGGAGTAAGCTTTGAGGATACCCAGAACGTAATCAACATAACGCGGGCCCAGGCCGGAACCGGTCGCCACGCCACCTGCAGTGGTGTTAGAAGAAGTTACGTACGGATAAGTACCGTGGTCGATATCCAGCAGGGTACCCTGCGCACCTTCAAACATGACGAAATCGCCACGCTGACGCGCCTGGTCGAGCAGGTCCGAAACGTCAACAACCATAGAAGTCAGGATGTCGGCAACAGCCATCGTATCATCCAGAACTTTCTGGTAATCAACCGCTTCAGCTTTGTAGTAGTTAACCAACTGGAAGTTGTGATATTCCATCACTTCTTTCAGTTTTTCAGCGAAGGTTTCTTTGTCGAAAAGGTCACCAACACGCAGACCGCGACGTGCCACTTTATCTTCATAAGCAGGCCCGATTCCACGACCGGTGGTGCCGATCGCTTTCGCGCCACGCGCTTTCTCACGCGCGTTATCCAGCGCAACGTGATAATCAAGGATCAGCGGACAGGCTTCAGACAGCAGCAGACGCTCACGAACGGGGATGCCACGGTCTTCCAGTTCTTTCATCTCTTTCATCAGCGCGCTCGGAGACAGCACAACACCGTTACCGATGATGCTGGTTACATTCTCGCGAAGAATACCTGATGGAATAAGATGGAGAACGGTTTTTTCACCGTTGATTACGAGAGTATGGCCTGCGTTGTGACCGCCCTGGTAGCGTACAACATATTTAGCCCGTTCAGTCAGAAGATCGACGATCTTTCCTTTACCTTCGTCACCCCATTGGGTGCCCAGTACGACGACGTTGTTACCCATTTTTCAAAATCACCGTTTGCTTAAAAATGGATTCTACCATCGCTTTTTCAGATATACAGCACTTTTTGCACTCAATCTGCGGCAAATCCGACCACTTTTTGTTCAGCCAATCGTTTTCCTCAACATGTAGTAGACCACAACTCCCGCGACCACAAGTCCGCCGCCAAAACGACGTAAAACATTTTCCGGCAGTTGCGCCAGTGCCGAAACCATTTTTTTCCATGCGCCGGGATACAGCATCGGTCCCAGCCCTTCGAGGACTAATACCAGAGCAAGCGCCAACCAGATTGTTGAATTCATTTATCGCCCTTATAAAAGAAAACCACCGGCATCCTTTGGATGCGGTGGTTTTGCTGGTCTAAAACCGCTGACGCTATTTTAGCGTGTCGTCGAACTCGGTGTCTTCATGTAGCGGAAGAAATCGCTGTCCGGGCTCAGTACCATCACGTCCTGATTACCTTCGAAGCTCTTCTCGTAAGCGCGCAGACTACGAATGAACGCGTAGAAATCAGGGTCCTGACTGAACGCGTCGGCAAACAGCTTCGCGGCTTCAGCATCACCTTCACCACGCATGATACGCCCCTGACGCTCGGCTTCCGCCAGAGTTTTCGTCACCTCATAGTCAGCAGCCGCACGCAGTTTTTCCGCTTCTTCCTGACCTTGTGAGCGATGACGACGCGCGACCGCTTCACGCTCGGCGCGCATACGGTTGTAAATCGCCTCAGAAACCTCGGTCGGCAGGTTGATCTGCTTAATACGCACATCGACCACTTCGATACCCAACGCCGCCATACTGTTCGGGTTGATGACCGGTACTTTACCTTTGGTTTCCGCCGTAACGCGTTCCGCCGCTTCGGCAATCGCGTCATCCGCCGCCGGGGTCGCTACTTCATCATCGGTACCGGCTGAACCGGAGTTCAGCGCGTCGCGCACCTCCAGAGTCAGACGACCACGAGAATCGGTCACGATGTCTTTTACGTCCAGGCGACCAATCTCAGAACGCAAACGGTCCGAGAATTTACGTTTTAACAGCACTTCGGCTTGCGAAATATCGCCGCCGCCGGTCGCCAGATAGTAACGGCTAAAGTCGCTGATACGCCATTTGATGTAGGAGTCGACAATCAGGTCTTTCTTCTCTTTAGTCACAAAGCGATCGGCCTGGTTATCCATCGTCTGGATACGCGCATCAAGCATTTTCACTGATTCAATAAACGGGATCTTAAAGTGCAGACCCGGCGCGTAAACCAGCGGTTTGTTCTCATCGTCACGCAGAACTTTACCAAAACGCAGCGTAATGCCGCGCTCGCCCTCTTTGACCACAAAGACGGACATGTAGAGCACTACCAGCACGATGATGATAATCGCAATAACTGACTTACGCATCGTTATTCCCCCTGACGCTGGTAGTCGTTACGCTGCGCATTCGCGCGGCGTTGGTCCATAATATCGCCCTGATTTGAGGACGACGTGTTGCTTGCTCCGCTGGCGTTAGATTTTGTGGACGGCGGCAGGCGCAGCAGGTTGCTGGCGCTATTGTCGCTCTTTGCCGCCGGCGCATTCCCGCCTTTCAGCATCTGATCTAACGGCAGCACCATTAAATTACCGCTCTTGTCGTTAACCAGTACTTTACGGGTATGGCTCAGCACTTTTTCCATCGTTTCAATATACAGACGCTCGCGCGTAATCTGCGGCGCGGCTTTATATTCCGGCAAAATCTTCGCAAACCGGGCGACTTCACCCTGCGCTTCCAGGATAGTCTGGGTTTTATAGGCGCGTGCCTCTTCCAGAATACGCTGCGCCTGACCGTTGGCGCGCGGCTGAACTTCGTTGGTATACGCTTCCGCTTCACGAATGTACTGCTGCTCGTTTTCACGTGCGGCAATCGCGTCGTCAAAGGCGGCTTTCACCTCTTCCGGCGGACGCGCAGCCTGGAAGTTCACGTCCAGCAGGGTAATCCCCATGTTGTACGGTTTGATAGTCTCTTCCAGCTCGCGTTGGGTATCGCTACGAATAACGGTACGACCTTCGGTCAGGATGCGATCCATCGTGTATTTACCAATGACGCCACGCAGCGCGCTGTCGGTGGCCTGACGCAGGCTATCGTCCGGGCTGGTCACGCTAAACAGATATTTCTGCGGATCGGTGACGCGGTATTGCACGTTCATTTCAACGCGCACGACGTTTTCATCAGACGTCAGCATCACGCCTGACGCCGCCAGTTCGCGCACCGCTTCGACGTTCACCGGCGTGACGTCGTCAATAAATGTCGGCTTCCAGTTCAGACCTGGCTCTACCAGATGGCTGAATTTACCAAAACGCGTCACAACGCCACGCTCGGCTTCTTTAATGGTATAAAAACCGCTGGCCGCCCAGATAATGACTACTGCCGCCGCGGCGATGGCGACAATACGGCCTCCCAGTTGCGGACGCGGGCCTTGCGATGAGCTACCGCCGCCGGAACCGGTGCCTTTACCGCCCCCAAAACCACCGAGTTTTTTACTCAGCTTACGGAAGATATCATCCAGATCGGGAGGTCCCTGATCGCGGCCACCTTTGTTTCCATTTCCCCCAGAGTTGCTGCCAGGTTTGCTGCTTCCCCACGGGTCGCGGTCCTGTCCGTTATTACCGGGCTGATTCCACGCCATGTTTGTGCTCCATATTTGTTATGCGGTGATCCCCGTTGTCTTTCGACCTCAGAGGATAAGGCGAAATTACTCCATGCTTCAGACGAACCGCCGTTACAGACATCATCTTTCAGGCTGCGTCTTGAGTGGCGGCTTTTTTACCCCAGGTCACTTAGTTGTGAGCTCCTGAGATTCTCTCAGCTACCGCCTCAATACGACCTGAATGACTTCGCGTCTAGATCACGTATTCGATCAACGCCGGTTCTTGTTTACAGAGGCGACGCCAGTCGACAATCGGCATTCGTACCTGCAGACTGACGCTACCGTCTTCCTCCATCCACTCTTTTTCTATTGCCTGAAGCTGATAAAACCGGCTTCTCAGACGCCCTTCCTGCGGCGGCAAACGCAGCGTATGCTGCGCCACCTCGCCGGAAAGACGCTCCGTCAAAGCCTGAAAAAGCTGTGGTATCCCCACGCCGCTTTGCGCTGAAAGCCAAACGCGGATGGGTTTATTCTCTTCATCTCTGTCGATACGCGGTTCAAAGTCGTCCAGCATATCGATTTTGTTCATCACCATTAAGGTGGGGATTTCGTGAGCGTCAATCTCTTCGAGAACGGTGTTTACCGCCTCGATGTTTTCCTGCACGCGAACATCCGCCGCATCGACCACATGCAGCAGCAGCGTCGCCTGACGCGTCTCTTGCAGGGTAGCTTTAAAGGCAGCCACCAGATCGTGCGGTAAATGGCGGATAAAGCCTACCGTATCCGCCAGAACGGTTTCACCGACATCCGCTACATCAATACGACGTAACGTCGGGTCCAGCGTCGCAAATAGCTGATCTGCCGCATAGACCCGCGCTTCAGTGATCTGATTAAAAAGGGTGGATTTTCCGGCGTTGGTATAGCCCACCAGCGATACCGTCGGAACATCGGCCTTGATGCGCGACTGCCGCCCCTGCTCACGTTGCTTCTCAACTTTCTCCAGGCGCGACTGAATCTGCACAATGCGATTACGCAGTAAACGACGGTCGGTTTCGAGCTGGGTTTCACCCGGACCGCGCAAACCAATCCCGCCTTTCTGACGTTCAAGGTGGGTCCAGCCACGCACCAGACGCGTAGCCAGATGGCGTAGCTGTGCCAGCTCAACCTGCAACTTACCTTCATGGGTACGCGCACGTTGGGCAAAAATATCTAAGATAAGACCGGTGCGATCGATAACCCGGCACTCGCACAAACGCTCCAGGTTTCGCTCCTGGGCTGGACTCAATGCATGATCAAACAATACGACCGCTGCGCCAGTCGCTTTCACGGCTTCCGCAATTTCAACTGCCTTACCTTCACCTACAAAGTACTTCGGGTGCGGTGCTTTACGGCTACCGGTAATCACCTGCATTGCTTCGACACCGGCGGAAGAGACCAGAGATTCAAACTCCTGGAGGTCTTCCATATCTTTGTCTTGCGAAAAATAGATGTGTACCAGTACCGCCTGCTCACCGGCATCATAACGGTCAAACAAGCGTAAACCCTCTTAATAACCAGCGGGGGCGATTATCCGACGCCCCCGACATGGATAAACAGCGCGTGAACTTATTCAGTCTCTTCGCTGTCCTGTTGCGCAGTAGAACCCTGCGCGTTGCTACCGTGATGGTAGTTATTGCTGGCGCCGCCACCGGCATTGTTGCTGTGATGGGAAACCGGGCGAGACGGGACAACAGTAGAAATCGCGTGCTTATAAACCATCTGGCTGACCGTGTTTTTCAACAGGATCACGAACTGATCAAAGGACTCGATTTGACCTTGCAGCTTAATACCATTCACCAAATAAATAGAAACTGGAACACGTTCCCGACGCAATGCGTTCAGGAACGGGTCTTGTAAAGATTGCCCCTTAGCCATTCTCTTTTCCTTATATGCTTATTTGTACTTTGAACCTTTCGATTCTGAAAAATTGCGCACGATACGTCTCAATTGTACACATTCAGTCTGCGATAGCACCAACAACCTGTAATACTTCTTTTCGCGCCCGATCGGGATTCTCACTGTCAAGCCAGCGCACCCCTTCCCAACCGCGCAACCAGGTCATCTGGCGCTTCGCCAACTGTCTCGTGGCGCAAACACCTCTATAAACCATTTCATCATATGAGATTTCGCCCTCAATGTATGACCACATCTGGCGGTATCCCACACAACGGATGGAAGGCAAGTCCGTATGCAAATCTCCTCGGGCAAAAAGCGCCCGGACTTCTGCTTCAAAACCTGAAGCCAACATCTGATGAAAACGCAGTTCAATGCGCTGATGGAGCAGTTCACGGCTCGCCGGGGCGATAGCGAACTGATGCACCTGGTACGGTAGCGCGTCTCCTGACGTTTGCGTTAGCTCCGTTAAAGTTTTACCCGAAATGAAAAAAACTTCCAGTGCCCGGGAAAGTCTTTGCGGATCATTTGGATGAATTCGCGCGGCGGCAACCGGATCTATCTCCTGAAGTTGCTGATGCAACGCCTCCCATCCAAGCTCCGCTGCTTGCTGCTCTATCCGGGATCTGACTTCCGGATCTGCTGAAGGCAGCGGCGATAACCCTTCCAGCAATGCCTTAAAATACAGCATGGTACCGCCCACTAACAGCGGGATACGCCCCGCAGCGGTGATCTCCGCCATTTGCGCTAACGCGTCGCGGCGAAAATCCGCCGCCGAATACGCCTGCGACGGGTCGCGTATATCCAGCAGTCGATGCGGCGCCGCTTTCAGCTCATCGGCATTCGGCTTAGCCGTGCCAATATCCATTCCCCGATAAATGAGGGCGGAATCAACGCTTATCAACTCTACTGGCAAAACTTTACGCAGTTCTATCGCCAGCGCCGTTTTGCCGGAGGCCGTCGGCCCCATCAAAAATATCGCCTTAGGCAGGCTCGCCTTGCTTACATCATTCATGCTTCAGGGCGTTCATCGCCGAATGTAAATCAACAGGTTGTAACAGGCCACCCGGCGGCGCTTTTACCAGCTGCGGACATAGCCGCTCAACATCCGCCAGCAGCGATATGGCCTGCGCCATCGACCACTGCGGATGTTCGCTCTGCACATTACGCGCTATCCATTGTGCAATATTGACCGTTGCAAATGTGGTCTGCTGCGCCAGGTAGCCTATCAGTTCAGGAATCAAGATTTGTAAATTTTGTTGTCGTAAGGGTAAAGGCACCGCCCGAATGGTCACATGCTGCGCATCTGACTGAAATTCAATACCCAATTCTCCCAACAAAGATTGGGCTTTTTGCAGCGCGGCTTTTTCATCGGCGCTCACTTTTAAACGCAGCGGAATCAGCAACGGCTGCGCGCAAACCGGACTTTGACCCGGTGTAAGCTGCGCCTGACGCAGCCAACGCTCCGCAACCGGCAGCGACAAGAGCTGGATAGTCCCCGCGTGTTCCAGCAACGCGCAGTCACCGCCGACTATCGTCAGTACGCGACCGAAACTCTGGCTATGTCCGTCAAGCGCAGGCGCAACCGGCTCCGGCGCGGGGCTCGTCGCCGGCGTCTGTAAAAGCGCGCGATAAACCTCGCCCTGCTGCTTCTGATAACCTGGCTGCGCGTGCGGCCAACCACCTGCGGACTGACGCCCGCCGTTGCCGCCCGATGCGCCGCCGGAATAACGCGGTGTCGCGGGCTCGCGCGCCGCAGTTGGCTCGGCGGGTACAGCAAAATGGTTGCGCCCGGCGGCGATACGGTTTTCCGGGACATGCCGCGGCGCTGGCGCAATCTCCTCCAGCGGCAGCGTCGTTTCCGTCTGCTGTTGTAGAACGCTCAGCACCCCTTGATAGATGAAGTCGTGCACCAGCCGGGATTGATGAAAACGCACTTCGTGCTTGGCGGGATGAACATTGACATCCACCTGATGCGGGTCAATCTCCAGATACAACACAAACGCAGGCTGTTGGTCCGCGCCCAGTTTATCTTCACAGGCCTGGCGAATGGCATGGTTGATCAAGCGGTCGCGCATCATGCGGCCATTCACATAACAGTACTGGATCTCCGTTAACGCCGTGGTGGTGTGATTCGGATCGGCGACCCAGCCGCGCAGGGTCAGATCGCCATGCTGCCACTCGATCGCCAGTGCATGTTCGAGAAACGGCGTGCCGCAGATGGCGCCTAACCGGCGCTCTTTTTGCCCGTCCTTTGCGACAGCGCGATACTGCCGTACCAATTTGCCGTTGTGCGACAGGTTAAGCGTGACGTCAAAACGGGCCAATGCAATACGACGGATGATCTCATCGATATGATTAAATTCCGTTTTTTCGGTACGCATGAATTTGCGCCGGGCGGGCGTATTATAAAAGAGATCCAGAACTTCCAGGGTGGTGCCGACCGGGTGCGCGGCGGGTTTTACCGTCACGTCCATGTCGCGCCCTTCCGCATACGCCTGCCAGGCTTCCGCCTGCTCCGCCGTGCGCGACGTTAGCGTCAAACGCGAGACCGAACTGATACTGGCCAGCGCTTCGCCGCGAAATCCCAGACTGATAATCGCTTCCAGATCGTCAAGCGAGGCGATTTTACTGGTGGCATGACGGGCCAGCGCCAGCGCCAGCTCCTCTTTTTTAATGCCGCAGCCATTGTCGCGAATACGAATAAGCTTCGCGCCGCCACGCTCGATGTCGATATCAACGCGGGTAGCGCCTGCATCCAGACTATTCTCTACCAGCTCTTTAACAACCGACGCAGGGCGTTCCACCACTTCGCCAGCGGCGATTTGGTTCGCAAGCTGCGGCGGCAGAACCTGAATCGGCATGAAATCTCCTTAATTCGCGGCAGTTATGGCGCCAGGCTGGTTGGTACTGGCCGTCTGGCCTGGGCTGCCCTGCGGCGCAGACTGGATCGGATGCGCTGCAAAGTACTTACGCAACCCCCGGTATATAGCGTCAGCAATCTGCTGCTGATAGCGTTCGCTCGCCAGCAATCGTTCTTCGCCGTGATTACTGATAAAACCCGTCTCCACCAAAATGGACGGGATATCCGGCGAACGCAGCACGCCCAGGCTCGCGTGTTCCGGGCGACGTTTATGCAGCGACCCCACGCCGTCCAGTTGGCTTAGTACGTTCGTCGCCACATCATACCCTACCCGCTGCGAATGACCGAATTGCAAATCCAGTACCGCCTGGCTCAGGTAAGGGTCTGACTGACTGTTCGCCAGCACATCGCCAGCGCCGCCTAACAGTTCGGATTGCTTCTCATGCTGCTCAAGCCAGTTTGCCATTTCGCTGTTCGCGCGACGATTGGACAATACCCAGACGGAGGCACCGGTGGCGTCGCGATTTGGCGCGGCATCCGCATGAATAGAGACAAGGAAGTTGGCGTTTTGCTTACGCGCCACGTCAGACCGCCCCATCACCGAAATAAAATAGTCGCCGTCACGCGTCAGCACGCCTTTAAACATCGGATCGTTATTCAGTAATGTGCGTAACTTACGCGCGATGGCGATGGTGACATTTTTCTCGCGCGTACCGCCCGGGCCTATCGCACCGGGATCCTGGCCTCCATGTCCGGCATCAATAGCAATCACCACTTTATCGCCAGCGCCTGCCGACGCGCGCGCCGCAGGCCGCGTAACGGTATTGCTGCTGGTTACGCCGGTCAGGCGATCATCAGAAGATTTAAACGGATTACGGGCCGGCTCCGTCGGGCGAGGCGCGCTTTCAACCCGTTTCGCGACGACAGGCGGCGGTGGCGGCGGAACATCGGCATTAATGGTGAAAACGACCGTATAGTTGCCGCCGTTTTGCCGCTTCACCGCCTCGGTTTTACCATTTTCCGTCAGATCGACAAGCAACCGTAAAGATTGCGCATCTTTCGGCGTTCCAGCACGGATCGTTTTTACCAGATTGTTACCGCTAAACTGAAGCGGCAGCCCCTGAATCACGCCGGTCTGCCTGATATCCAGCGCCACGGTACGTTTACCGTCCTGTGAGTAAGCATATTCCGGCTCGCCGATAAAACTCAGCGTAATGCGCGCCTGCTGCTCGCCGTTGGAAACCTGAATATCAGAGAGACTGGCGGCGCCCGCCTGCGCGCACAGCAGGATTAAGGCTGCTATTACGGCATTTTTGATGCGATAAATCATCCCGCCACCTTTATAGCTAATCGGCTAAACGCGCCAGTAACGAATGACCCGATGAGGATACCGCGCTTACGCGAGCCTCACGCCCCTGCGCCTGGTAATCAATATGGATTTCGACGTCCGGGTCGGGGAGAACGCCTTTACCTTGTTGCGGCCACTCCACCAGACAAATGGCGTCGTTGGCGAAATAATCGCGAATGCCCATAAACTCCAGCTCCTCCGGGTCCGCAAGACGGTATAAGTCGAAGTGATATACCATCATGTTATCAAGCGCATAAGGCTCTACCAGCGTATAGGTGGGGCTTTTTACATTACCGTTATGGCCTAACGCCTGTAAAAATCCCCGGCTAAACGTCGTTTTACCGGCACCTAAATCGCCATACAGATAAATAACGGTCGCGCCATCGCAGGCGTTGGCTACCCGTTGCCCCAGGTCTAGCGTCGCCTGTTCGTCAGGTAGCGGAATTACTCGATTCATCATGGTTTACGTCAATCACATCAGGGTTAACAATACGCCGCAGCGTAGTAAAAAGATCGGTCGCCAACATGCCGCGAGCGCCATAACGCGCTGCCAGTAAGTCCGCCGCCGCGCCGTGAGCCACACATCCCACACATGCCGCATCATACGGGGTAAACTTCTGTCCGAGCAATGCGCCGATGATGCCGGACAGGACATCGCCCATCCCGCCGCTCGCCATCCCCGCATTACCAGCGTCAATGATAGCCAGAGGGTGGTGTTCAGCGGCGATAATCGTTCCTGCGCCTTTTAACACGACCACGCCTCCGTACCGTTTTACCAGACGCTGTGCTGAAAGTAAGCGATCACTTTCAATTTCTGCCACAGAACATCCTAACAGGCGGGCAGCTTCTCCCGGATGCGGCGTAATCACGCGATTGTGACGTTTATCAGGATTGATTGCCAGTAGGTTCAACGCATCCGCATCCCACAGCATAGGTTTACGGACGTTTTCTACTTTCTGTAAGGCTTTTTTGCCCCATTCCTGCTGCCCAAGCCCCGGGCCGATCACCACAACGTCAGCCCAGGTCAGGCTCTCTTCCAGCGACTGAGGCGTGAGTTCATGTACCATCAGTTCCGGGCGGGCCGTCAGCAACGGCGCAATGTTTTCACCGCGGGTCAGTACTCTGGCCAACCCAGCCCCCGTACGCAGCGCCGCCTCGCCAGCCATCCGAATTGCGCCCGCTGTTCCCTGGTCGCCGCCGATGATCGCCAGACGACCATGATCGCCCTTATGCGAGGTCGGTCGACGCGGCGTTAACCATTGCCCCAACTGCGTCGCGTCAAAACGCCGGAGCGGCGGCGTCTGGCTTGCCAGCCAGCCTTCCAGTCCCAACGCGTCATAATGCAGTATGCCGGTAACGTCACGCGCTTTGCCGGTCAGCAGGCCTGGTTTCAGGGCGATAAACGTGACCGTATGCGCGGCGCTTATCACCGCGCCAGGCGTGGCGCCCGTTTGCGCCAGCAGGCCTGACGGGATATCGACGGCGACAACCGGCGCAGGATGGGCGTTCGCCTGTTCAATCAGACCGGCTACCGGGTCGCGCGGCGCCTGGGCTATACCGGTGCCAAGCAGCGCGTCGATAATTAGATCCGTCGCTTCCGGCCAGATAATATCGGCAGCATGGATAATGCCGCCGGCATTCAGCCAGGCATCGCGCGCCTGCGCCGCTTCTTCAGGTAACGGTTTGTCGCTCTCCTGCGCCAGCAACGTTACGCTAATGCCCGCCGCTTGCGCTAGTCGCGCCACGACGTAACCATCGCCGCCGTTGTTGCCATGACCACACAACACCAGCCAGTGTCGGGTGTCAGGATAACTGTCACGGGCTACCCGAAATGCCGCGTCGCCAGCGCGCAGCATCAATTCATAGAGTGTGAGTCCGAAGGCATCCGCCGCATCGCGTTCCAGCCGTTTGATGTCATCGGCGGGCCAAATGGAGTGTGGTATACTTACAGGGTTTTTCTTCATGTTATGGTCCATCATGTCAAAGCCCCTCGATCTCAATCAGTTAGCGCAAAATATTAAGCAGTGGGGGCTGGAGCTGGGCTTTCAGCAGGTCGGTATTACTGATACCGATCTGCGCGCATCCGAACCTGCGCTGCAGGCGTGGCTGGACAAACAATACCACGGCGAGATGGCATGGATGGCGCGCCACGGTATGATGCGCGCCCGGCCTCATGAACTCTTACCCGGTACGCTACGTGTCATCAGCGTGCGCATGAACTATTTGCCCGCCAACGCCGCGTTTGCCAGTACGTTGAAGGATCCCACGCTGGGCTACGTTAGCCGATATGCGCTGGGGCGTGATTATCACAAGCTGTTACGCAGCCGCCTTAAAAAACTGGGCGAGCAGATCCAGCAGTACTGCGGTTCGCTGAATTTTAGACCGTTTGTCGACTCTGCGCCTATTCTTGAACGCCCATTAGCGGAAAAAGCCGGACTTGGCTGGACGGGTAAGCACTCACTTATCCTTAATCGGGAGGCGGGCTCATTCTTTTTCCTGGGGGAATTGCTGATTGATTTACCGCTGCCGGTCGACCAGCCGGTCGAGGAAGGTTGCGGCAAATGCGTCGCCTGTATGACCATTTGCCCGACCGGGGCGATTGTCGAACCGTATACGGTGGACGCGCGGCGCTGTATTTCTTATCTCACCATTGAGCTGGAAGGCGCTATTCCGGAAGCATTTCGCCCACTGATAGGCAACCGTATTTACGGCTGCGATGACTGCCAGCTTATCTGTCCGTGGAATCGTTACTCTCAGTTGACCGACGAAGCAGATTTTAGCCCACGCAAGGCGCTGCATAACCCAGATTTGGTTGAGTTGTTTAGCTGGAGCGAAGCGCAGTTTCTGAAAGTCACTGAAGGTTCTGCGATTCGGCGCATTGGTCATTTACGCTGGCTGCGCAATGTTGCCGTCGCGCTGGGGAATGCGCCGTGGAGTAATGCCGTCATTACGGCGCTGGAAAGCCGCAAGGGTGAGCATCCACTTCTCGATGAGCATATCGAATGGGCGATTGCGCAACAAATTGAAAAGCGCAACGCCTGCATCATTGAAGTGCAGCTACCGAAAAAACAGCGTCTGGTCAGGGTGATTGAAAAAGGGCTGGTGCGCGATGCCTGAATTATTCACAGGCTGTGTATAAAAATAAAAACACATTGCGATTCAAGAGGGAAAAAAGGAACAGACAATAACGCTAACGTTTTGAAATCTTATTTTTTCTATATTTTTCAGTAAATTATAGAAATTCTACGCGTCAGGTATAATTTTTTGCATTCCAGGAGTAATGGGCCGCCCTGTGGATAAGTCTGTTTACAAGGATCTGACGAAAGCGGAACAAAACGTGCCCCAACGCGATATTCGTTGTGGATAATTTTACTGCAGATAAGAATTGGAGCGGGAAACGAGACTCGAACTCGCGACCCCGACCTTGGCAAGGTCGTGCTCTACCAACTGAGCTATTCCCGCATAATCTTCGTCTTTCGAACCGCTACTGCGTTGGCTGCCTTCACTCGCCTGAGTCACTTACTTCAGTAAGCTCCTGAGGACTCATTCAGTTGCCGCCTTGTCGCAATTCGAAATCCTGCGATTGGTGGTCTGTGCTTAACAAGCACTTTCAAATTTTGGAGCGGGAAACGAGACTCGAACTCGCGACCCCGACCTTGGCAAGGTCGTGCTCTACCAACTGAGCTATTCCCGCATAATCTTCGTCTTTCGAACCGCTACTGCGTTGGCTGCCTTCACTCGCCTGAGTCACTTACTTCAGTAAGCTCCTGAGGACTCATTCAGTTGCCGCCTTGTCGCAATTCGAAATCCTGCGATTGGTGGTCTGTACTTAACAAGTACTTTCAAATTTTGGAGCGGGAAACGAGACTCGAACTCGCGACCCCGACCTTGGCAAGGTCGTGCTCTACCAACTGAGCTATTCCCGCAAATTTGTTGCTGTCGTAATTCGCATTTCTGCGTCGTTACGGGAGGCGCATTATACGAGAAATCCATTTAGCTGCAAGCCCCTGAACGCATTTTTTCGCGATTTTTGTTTGAATGCTGATTAAATCACCAAACAAGACAAAAAACGAGCAAAGCGTGCGCTATGCAACAAAAAACTTTTCACGCCACGCCTAAAGGCACAGAATCAGAATAGCACCCTGCGCCAAAAAAAGAATAGCACGGTGACCACAACATCCAATTGATATCAGGGATCAAGATGAAAAAAAAACTTATTGTCATGCTGTTAGCCAGCCTCTCCGTTCACGCCGCTTCCGTTTCCGCCAGAACATTACATTTTGGCACCTCCGCCACCTATGCGCCCTATGAGTTTGTCGATGCCGATAATAAAATTGTTGGTTTCGATATTGATGTCGCCAACGCGGTCTGCAAAGAGATGCAAGCGGAGTGCTCATTCACTAACCAGAGCTTTGATAGTCTGATCCCCGGCCTACGTTTCAAAAAGTTTGATGCGGTGATCGCCGGTATGGATATGACGCCCAAACGTGAGCAGCAGGTCTCCTTTAGCCAACCCTATTACGAAGGTCTATCGGCGGTAGTCGTCACGCGTAAAGGGGCTTATCACACTTTTGCCGATCTGAAAGGCAAAAAAGTCGGTCTGGAAAACGGTACAACGCATCAGCGCTATTTGCAGGATAAACAACAAGCTATCACGCCTGTCGCCTATGACAGCTATCTAAACGCCTTTACCGATCTGAAAAATAACCGTCTTGAGGGCGTATTTGGCGATGTCGCCGCGATTGGTAAGTGGCTAAAAAACAATCCAGATTACGCCATCATGGATGAACGCGCCAGCGATCCTGACTACTACGGAAAAGGGTTAGGCATTGCGGTACGCAAAGGCAACGACGCGCTATTGCAAGAAATTAATGCCGCGCTCGACAAGGTGAAAGCGTCGCCGGAATATGCGCAGATGCAGGAGAAATGGTTTACGCAGTAATTCAGTGGCGGGAGAGCTGCCGGATGAGACGCTCTGGCGTTGCCATCCGGCATGTTACGCCTCACAGCTTAATGAAATGCTCGCGGTAGTAAGCCAGCTCCGCCACCGACTCGCGAATATCATCCATCGCCTGGTGCGTGCCCTGCTTGGTAAAGCCGGCCAGAATCTCCGGCTTCCAGCGGCGCGCCAGTTCCTTGAGCGTACTGACATCCAGATAGCGATAGTGGAAGTAGGCCTCCAGTTCCGGCATATATTTAAACAGAAAACGACGATCCTGACCGATGCTGTTACCGCAAATCGGCGACTTACCCGCAGGCACCCACGTTTTCAGAAATTCAATCGTCGCCAGTTCAGCGTCTCGTTCGCCCATCGTACTTGCCTTAACGCGATCTACCAGGCCGCTGCCGGTATGGGTGCGCACGTTCCAGTCATCCATTAACGCCAGTTGCGCATCGGATTGATGTACCGCAATCGTCGGCCCTTCCGCCAGAATGTTCAGGCTGGCATCCGTCACCAGCGTGGCTATCTCAATAATGCGATCGCGTTCGGGGTCCAGACCTGTCATCTCCAGATCGATCCAAATCAGGTTGTTTTCATCGGCACTCATGCTATTTTCCACCCTTCAGAGGTCACATTCACTGTGACTATATTCATCTACAATTGCGTGTATCATAGATGTTTTGCCCACTATGGGCGACCAGGAGCCAGTACGATTGAGCAAAAATAAACTCTCCAAAGGCCAGCAGCGCCGTGTGAACGCCAATCACCAGCGTCGTTTAAAAACGTCCGCGGAGAAAGCCGACTACGATGACAACCTGTTTGGCGAGCCTGCAGAAGGTATCGTCATTAGCCGTTTTGGTATGCATGCCGATGTGGAGTCTGCTGACGGCGAGGTTCACCGCTGCAATATCCGCCGCACTATCCGTTCGCTGGTGACGGGCGATCGCGTCGTCTGGCGTCCGGGCAAAGCCGCCGCAGAGGGCGTCAACGTAAAAGGCATCGTTGAAGCGGTGCATGAGCGCACCTCGGTATTGACGCGCCCGGACTTCTACGACGGCGTGAAGCCTATTGCCGCCAACATTGACCAAATCGTTATTGTCTCCGCGATTTTGCCGGAGCTGTCGCTGAATATCATCGATCGCTATCTGGTCGGCTGTGAAACCCTACAGGTTGAGCCGCTTATCGTACTCAATAAAATTGATCTGCTGGACGACGAAGGTATGGACTTCGTTAATGAGCAGATGAATATCTACCGCAATATCGGCTATCGCGTGCTGATGGTCTCCAGCCATACGCAGGATGGTCTGAAACCGCTGGAAGAAGCGTTAACCGGTCGCATCAGTATTTTTGCCGGGCAGTCCGGCGTCGGAAAATCCAGTCTGCTAAACGCTCTGCTCGGCTTACAGAACGAGATTCTGACGAACGATGTGTCGAATGTCTCCGGTCTGGGTCAACATACCACTACCGCTGCTCGTCTGTATCATTTCCCGCATGGCGGCGATGTCATTGATTCCCCCGGCGTGCGCGAGTTCGGCTTATGGCATCTGGAGCCGGAACAAATCACCCAGGGCTTTGTCGAATTTCATGACTATTTGGGACATTGTAAATACCGGGACTGCAAGCATGACGCCGATCCAGGCTGCGCCATTCGCGAGGCGGTAGAGAACGGCGCTATTGCGGAAACCCGTTTCGAAAATTATCACCGAATTCTTGAAAGTATGGCGCAGGTAAAAACGCGTAAAAACTTTTCTGATACGGACGACTGACAGATACGCTAGGCGTCGTTAGAATCGTCCCCTTTTTTCAGGATACCGGTATAACTGCCGGTTCAGGAACAACAATGGCCTGGAGGCTACCTTGTTAAACTCATTTAAACTTTCGCTACAATACATTCTGCCGAAACTATGGCTCACTCGCCTGGCGGGCTGGGGCGCAAGCAAACGAGCAGGATGGCTGACAAAACTGGTTATCGATCTCTTCGTAAAGTATTACAAAGTCGATATGACCGAGGCGCAAAAACCGGATACCGCCAGCTATCGTACGTTCAATGATTTCTTTGTTCGTCCGCTGCGTGATGACGTGCGTCCGCTCAATACCGATCCTAACATCCTGGTGATGCCTGCTGACGGCGTGATAAGCCAGTTGGGTCGTATCGAAGAAGAGAAAATTTTGCAGGCCAAAGGCCATAATTACAGCCTTGAAGCGTTGCTGGCGGGTAACTACCTGATGGCGGATAAGTTCCGCAACGGCACGTTTGTGACCACTTACCTCTCCCCTCGCGACTACCATCGCGTGCACATGCCATGCAACGGCATCCTGCGTGAAATGATCTACGTACCGGGCGATCTGTTCTCCGTTAACCATCTGACCGCGCAAAACGTCCCCAACCTGTTTGCCCGCAACGAGCGCGTTATCTGTCTGTTTGATACCGAGTTCGGTCCTATGGCGCAGATTCTGGTCGGCGCAACTATTGTCGGCAGTATCGAAACCGTCTGGGCGGGGACCATTACCCCGCCGCGCGAAGGCATCATCAAGCGCTGGACCTGGCCAGAAGGCGAACATGAAGGGTCTGTCGCCTTGTTGAAAGGCCAGGAGATGGGACGCTTTAAACTGGGTTCCACGGTCATCAACTTATTTGCGCCGGGGAAAGTGAATCTGATCGCGTCGCTGGCAAGCCTGTCCGTTACCAAAATTGGCCAACCGCTGGCTACGTCGACCGAAACATTCGTCGCGCCGGAGGTGGAACCTGCTCCGCTGCCGGCAGAAGAAATTAAAGCTGAACACGACGCCAGCCCGCTGGTTGACAATAAAAAAGACGACACCTAATCAAGAGAGAATGCTGACGTGCGCCTGATTATCGCTTTTCTGATGGCCTGGTGCCTCAGCACGGGGGCGTTCGCCGCAACGGCCCCCGACGCCAAACAAATCACGCAGGAACTGGAGCAGGCAAAAGCGGCGAAGCCCGCTCAGCCGGAAGCCGTTGAGGCGCTCCAGACTGCGTTAAACGCGCTTGAAGAGCGAAAAGGCTCGCTTGAGCGCGCGAAACAATATCAACACGTTATTGATAATTTCCCTAAGCTATCCGCCACCTTGCGCGCCCAGTTGAATAATCTGCGCGATGAACCTCGCAGCGTACCGCCAGAGATGTCCACCGAAGCGTTAAATCAGGAGATCTTGCAGGTTAGCAGCCAGCTACTGGATAAAACCCGCGAGGCGCAACAGGAACAGGAGCGCGTCAGGGAGATCGCCGACTCGCTCAGCCAGCTTCCCCAACAGCAAAACGACGCCCGTCGCCAGCTTAATGAGATTGAGCGACGGCTCGGCGCCGCAGGCGGAAGTGCCGCGCTTAGCCAGGCGCAAAGTCTCAGTATGCAGGCGGAGTCCGCCAAACTAAAAGCGTTAGTCGACGAACTGGAGTTGGCGCAACTGTCCGCCAACAACCGGCAGGAACTGGCTCGTCTGCGTTCCGAGCTGGCGGAAAAACAGAGCCAGCAATTGGATGCGTATCTTCAGGCGCTGCGCAATCAGCTCAACAGCCTGCGCCAACGTGAAGCGGAACGCGCGCTGGAAAGCACTGAGCTGCTGGCGGAAAACAGCGCCGGTTTGCCGGAAGGCATCGTCGAACAATTTAAAGTCAACCGCGAGCTGTCACAGGCACTCAATCAACAAGCGCAGCGGATGGATCTGGTCGCTTCGCAGCAGCGACAGGCCACCAGCCAAACGTTACAGGTGCGTCAGGCGCTCAATACGCTGCGGGAGCAGTCGCAATGGCTTGGCGTGTCCAACATGCTTGGCGAAGCGCTGCGCGCGCAGGTCGCCCGTCTGCCAGAGATGCCTAAACCGCAGCAGCTTGATACGGAAATGGCGCAGCTACGCGTTCACCGTATGCGCTATGAAGAATTACTCAATAAACAGCCGCAGCTACGGCAAATACGTCAGGCCAATGGACAACTACTGACCGCCGAGCAAAACCAGATTCTTGACGCCCAGCTTCGCACTCAGCGCGAGCTGCTCAACTCGTTGTTACAGGGCGGCGACACGCTGATCCTGGAGTTGACCAAACTGAAAGTCTCCAACAGCCAACTGGAGGATGCGCTTAAAGAGGTTAATGAAGCGACCCACCGTTATCTGTTCTGGACCGCTGACGTTAGCCCGCTATCGCTCTCCTGGCCTGTTGATTTGGTTCAGGATTTACGTCGGCTTATCTCATTAGATACGTTTAATCAGTTAGGTAAAGCCAGCATCATGATGCTGACCAGCAAAGAGACGCTACTGCCGTTATTCGGCGCGCTGGCGCTGGTCGGGTTTAGCCTCTATTCACGCCAACACTTCAACCGGTTCCTTGAGCGCTCGGCCTCGCGCGTCGGGAAAGTCACCCAGGATCACTTCTCGCTGACGCTGCGAACGGTGTTCTGGTCGATTCTGGTCGCCTCGCCGCTGCCCGTCTTGTGGGCGACGCTCGGCTATGGTCTACAGGAAGCCTGGCCGTATCCGCTGGCCGTCGCCATCGGCGATGGCGTGACGGCGACAGTACCGCTGTTGTGGGTAGTCATGATTTGCGCCGCGTTTGCCCGCCCTAATGGTCTGTTTGTGGCGCATTTCGGCTGGCCGCGAAACCGGGTAGCGAAAGCAATGCGCTACTACCTGATGAGCATTGGGCTGATCGTGCCGCTCATTATGGCAGTGATCATGTTTGATAATCTTAACGATCGGGAGTTTTCCGGCTCGTTGGGCCGCCTTTGCTTCATCCTGATATGCGGCGCGCTGGCGCTGGTCACGCTGAGTCTGAAAAAAGCGGGCATCCCGCTCTATCTTGATAAAGAAGGCAACGGCGACAACATGGTCAACAGCCTGCTGTGGAATATGTTGATGGGCGCGCCGCTTATCGCGATTCTGGCGGCGGCGGTGGGTTATCTGGCCACAGCGCAGGCGCTACTGGCGAGACTGGAAACCTCGGTCGCCATCTGGTTCCTGTTGCTGGTTATTTATCATGTCATTCGCCGCTGGATGCTGATCCAACGACGCCGACTGGCTTTTGACCGCGCCAAACATCGTCGGGCGGAAATGCTGGCGCAGCGCGCGCGCGGCGAAGAAGAACCGGCGCACTCCTCCAGCCTGGAAGGCGCGGTCGACATCGATGAAAGTGAAATCGATCTTGACGCTATTAGCGCCCAGTCGCTGCGTCTGGTCCGCTCAATTCTGATGCTTATCGCCCTGCTATCGGTAATTGTACTGTGGTCGGAAATCCACTCGGCATTCGGCTTCCTGGAGAATATTTCGCTGTGGGATGTCACCTCTACGGTGCAAGGCGTGGAAAGCCTGGAGCCAATTACTCTGGGGGCGGTGCTCATTGCGATTCTGGTCTTTATCATCACCACGCAGTTGGTGCGTAATCTGCCTGCGCTGCTGGAACTGGCGTTATTACAGCATCTCGATTTAACGCCTGGTACCGGTTACGCCATCACGACCATCACCAAATATCTGTTAATGCTGATTGGCGGACTGGTCGGTTTCTCGATGATCGGCATTGAGTGGTCGAAGCTACAATGGCTGGTGGCCGCGCTCGGCGTTGGGCTTGGTTTTGGCCTGCAAGAAATTTTCGCTAACTTTATCTCCGGCCTGATTATTTTGTTTGAAAAGCCGATTCGTATCGGCGATACGGTGACCATTCGCGATCTCACCGGCAGCGTGACCAAAATCAATACCCGCGCCACCACTATCAGTGACTGGGATCGTAAAGAGATTATCGTGCCGAATAAAGCCTTTATCACCGAACAGTTTATCAACTGGTCGCTGTCTGACTCCGTTACGCGCGTGGTGTTAACCATCCCGGCGCCGGCGGATGCCAATAGCGAAGAGGTGACGCAAATTCTGCTGACGGCGGCGCAGCGCTGTTCTTTGGTGCTGGATAACCCACCGCCTGAAATCTTTCTGGTGGATCTCCAGCAGGGTATTCAGATTTTCGAACTGCGTATCTATGCCGCGGAAATGGGACACCGTATGCCATTACGCCATGAGATCCACCAATTGATTCTGGCGGGCTTCCGCGAGCACGGTATTGATATGCCGTTCCCGCCGTTCCAGATGCGTCTGGAGAGCCTCGGCGGTAAACAAACGGGGAGAACGTTAACGTCAGCGGGTAAAACCAGCCGCCCGGCGGGGAGTTTGTAAACGCAATGGCGCCGGATGACGCTAAAAGACTCGATGACATAGGCTTATCAGGTCTTTTAGCATAGATCACACACAAAACTGATAGCGCAGGAAGAATTGCCAGGACCAGTAAGCAAATATCACCAACGCGACACAGTACAAAAACCAACTACGTATTTTCTTATACACAGTAACGTAAAAAAACGGGAAAAACAGGGGCAGCGTCATCATCGCGCCAAAACCTCTGGAATCATCATTTTCGACAGTTCTCATCACATCACAAATGTTGTTTATCCCACTCTCGCCAATCATCCACTCTTTATCCAGGACTGAAAATACAGCGATGAGTGGGATAGCCAGTAAAAGCCAGATAGCGCACAATGCAAACATTTTCGGACTCATTATAAATATCCTTTTCATAAAGCCGATGAGCTAACGCTATCCGGACAAAGATTACTCCGCCGCCCACTCCGGATCAGCGCTCATGCGGCTGCTGTAATTCTGATAAATCGCCATCGCCAGCAGCGAGAAGAAGATCGGGCCGCCGATCATCCACAAGGCGCTGTCCCAGTCCCCAGCTTCAATCACCGGCTGGATGATGGTAAAGACGTTGGCAAACGTCACCACCAGCACCACAACACCCGTCGCGACCAGGGTAGAGGCTTTGGTTTTAAAGAGAACAAATGGCCGCTCCAGATCCTGACGCGCTTTAAAGAAGGGAAATGCCAGCGCAAGGAACAGGTATGGCAAGGTCATTGAGACGTTCGCCATCAGAGTGAGTTTGTTATAAAACGCCGATGCGGTGTCACCGCCAAAAGAGACCAGCAAAATAAACAGACTCACCAGCACGCACTGTAGCCACATAGCGGTCGCCGGCATACCGTTAGCGTTCAGTGTCGTCATCGGCGCGGGCCACAACGCTTTTGGCGTCCCCTGAATAATGGCTTTCAGCGGTGAATAGCTCAACGTAAAAAACGCGCCGGTATAAGCCAGAAACATAGAAAGGCCGGTGATACGCGCAAACCAGACGCCCACCGTCATCGCTGCGTCCGGAGAAAGGTTTAACGCGTTACCTAATGTCGTGCCTAAACTCGACATCAAAATGTAGGTAATATTCCCTAAGTTAACGGCGCTATTACTTAATATCTGTTGCCAGTTAGTGCTGACGCCCCATAAAAAGATCGCCAAAGAATAACCAATTGAAATCACAATAGCCGCGAAAACAATACCTTTCGCAAAATTCTTTTCCGGTTTCTCGGTTTTATCCACCAGTCCGCCGACAGCCTCAATACCGCCGTACGCAAAAATAGCAAATACCACAAATGACAACATTGCCAGGCCGGAGTGATAACCCGGATTCGGTGACGAGGTAAAATTAATTTCTTGTGCAAAATGCCCACCATTTAATAACAAAATAGCGACACTCACTAACAATAAAACTAAATTAAGACACATTACGGCAATACCTCCGACCGCCGTAATTCGCGCAATTTTATTGATCCCTCTGGCGGCGACACACGTCACCAGAATCATCCAGCCGACGGCGAGCAGCCCGACAACCTGCGTAGGCTCAAGCCCTGCAATACGCCAGTGCTGCGTCATATCGGCGCCAAAAACAAAAGTAGAAAACGGTACCCAAATTTTTGCCGCCGTACTTACCATCCATATGACATACGATGAAAACCACATAAACGTGCCAATAAACGCGTAACGTGGCCCCACGCTATTATTCATCCACGAATAGATCCCGCCCTCTTCTTTGCGATAAGCGGAACCCATTTCAGCCATCATTAAGGCGAATGGAATAAAAAACAGCAAGGCAGAAAATATATACCACGGGATTGCGCTATACCCCATTAAATAAAACGCCGACGGGCTATTCGCAAAACCAAAAACAGAAGTAAAAATCATCAGGATAAGCCCAATAAGGCTCATCTTTTTTATCGTGTGGGTCATTCAACCATCCCTTACGCTCGAGCGCGTTTGCCAGACGCCGCTCACCGATTGACGCCGCCTTCTTTTTTACGAAGGTCAGCGATAAAAAAATCAACACAGGATTGATACCTAAATGGCATCAAAGTTCCAGCCTTATGTTGTGGCAAACAGAGGATAATTGAAAAAATATGCTACAAAATGGCGCTTATTGCGCCATTTTATCTCGCGAAAGAGTGAATTTCAGATTTACGCCCGATCGACCGTAAAAGCAATCACGTCCGCCAGGCTTTCTGCTCCCAGCGCCAGCATCACCAGACGATCAACACCCAGCGCCACGCCGGAACAATCCGGTAGACCGGCGGCCAGCGCATCCAGTAGATTTTGGTCAATCGGCTGCTGCGGCAGACCGCGAGCGGCGCGCTTACGATTGTCCTGTTCAAAGCGCTGTTGTTGCTCACGTGCGTCCGTCAGTTCGTGGAAACCATTCGCCAGCTCAATACCTTTGTAGTACACCTCAAAGCGCTCGGCGACGCGATGATCCTCGGTACTGATTTGTGCCAGCGATGCCTGACTTGCCGGAAAGTGATAAATAAAGGTCGGCTTTTCTTTACCTATATGCGGCTCAACCCCCATCGTGAACAACAGTTGCAGCAACGTATCACGGTCTTCTTCCGTATCGGCGATATTGCTTAAATCAAGCTTTGCCGCCGCCTCACGCAGTTGCGTTTTATCTGCTGATAACGGGTCAATCTCCAGATGGCGCTGAAACGCCTGTTGATAGGAGAGACTTTCCGCAGGTTGACAATCCAGCACTTGCTGAAGCAAATCATCCACTTCATTCATCAGGCGGTACATATCGTAATGCGGGCGATACCACTCCAGCATAGTGAATTCCGGATTATGATGTCGTCCCATCTCTTCATTACGGAAACTGCGGCATAGCTGGAAAACCGGGCCGCACCCTGCCGCCAGCAGGCGTTTCATATGGTATTCCGGACTGGTCATTAAATAGAGGTTGACCCCCTGGGAATGGCCAGGTCCGACGAAACGCGTTTCGAACGGGAACAGATGAATGTCTGTGACCGTCGCCTGACTCATGCAGGGCGTCTCAACCTCAAGCACTCCACGATCGGCAAAGAAACGACGGATTTCCGCCATAATCGCCGCACGTTTTAATAAATTGGGGATGGACGCGCTCGGCTGCCAGGTTGCCGTTTCGCTCATGATTCTTTCTCCAGTTTAAGACAAGGTCACGAAGTCTACTCGCAACGCGCGGGCGAAACAAATTTTGCGCAGGCGTATCGGGCGCCTTCTGGAGGGTAAAAAAAGTGATTTCAGATGGTTTAGTAATTAAATTAATCAAAATCAATGATAATTCATCCCTCTGATACGCTAAAAAAATCGAACACGTCAAATTTCCCTCACATCCCTGAGACTATACTGTTGTACCCATAAAGGAGCAGTGGAAACGCATTCATACTTCGCAGAACCCAGAGGCTTTATCTGGCTGCGCGAGGGTGAAATTACAATAATCTGGAGGAATGTCGTGCAAACCTTTCAAGCCGATCTTGCCATTATAGGCGCCGGTGGCGCGGGATTACGTGCTGCAATTGCTGCCGCACAGGCGAATCCCAATGCTAAAATCGCACTGATCTCAAAAGTGTACCCGATGCGCAGCCACACCGTCGCTGCCGAAGGGGGTTCAGCCGCTGTCGCCCAGGATCATGACAGCTTTGACTACCATTTTCACGATACGGTAGCAGGCGGAGACTGGCTGTGTGAGCAGGATGTCGTGGATTACTTTGTCCACCATTGTCCCACTGAGATGACGCAGCTGGAGCAATGGGGCTGCCCGTGGAGCCGCCGTCCGGACGGTAGCGTTAACGTGCGTCGCTTCGGTGGTATGAAAATCGAGCGTACCTGGTTCGCCGCGGATAAAACCGGCTTCCATATGCTGCATACTCTGTTCCAGACTTCCCTGCAGTTCCCGCAAATCCAGCGCTTTGACGAACATTTTGTGCTGGATATTCTGGTTGATGACAACCATGCGCGCGGCCTGGTGGCAATGAACATGATGGAAGGCACGCTGGTGCAAATCCGTGCCAACGCCGTGGTAATGGCGACAGGCGGCGCAGGCCGCGTATACCGCTATAACACCAACGGCGGCATCGTCACCGGCGACGGGATGGGCATGGCGCTGAGCCACGGCGTTCCGCTGCGTGATATGGAATTCGTTCAGTATCACCCGACCGGCCTGCCAGGTTCCGGTATCCTGATGACTGAAGGTTGCCGCGGCGAAGGCGGTATTCTGGTCAATAAAAATGGCTACCGTTACCTGCAAGACTACGGCATGGGCCCCGAAACGCCGCTGGGCGAGCCGAAAAACAAATATATGGAACTGGGGCCGCGCGACAAAGTATCCCAGGCTTTCTGGCACGAATGGCGTAAAGGCAACACCATCTCCACGCCGCGCGGCGATGTGGTTCACCTCGACCTGCGTCATCTCGGCGAGAAGAAACTGCATGAACGTCTGCCGTTCATTTGCGAACTGGCGAAAGCCTATGTCGGCGTCGATCCGGTTAAAGAACCGATTCCAGTACGTCCGACCGCGCACTACACCATGGGCGGCATTGAAACCGACCAGAACTGTGAAAGCCGTGTCAAAGGGCTGTTTGCCGTTGGCGAATGCTCCTCTGTTGGCCTGCATGGCGCGAACCGCCTCGGTTCCAACTCGCTGGCGGAACTGGTGGTGTTTGGTCGTCTGGCTGGCGAACAAGCAATGGAACGCGCTGCTACGGCAGGCGCCGCAAATAGCGCCGCGCTCGACGCCCAGGTTGCCGATATTGAACAACGTCTGAAAAATCTGGTGAACCAGGAAGGCAACGAAAACTGGTCGAAGATCCGCGATGAGATGGGTCTGTCTATGGAAGAAGGTTGCGGTATTTACCGTACCCCGGAACTGATGCAGAAAACCGTTGATAAACTGGCCGAGCTTCAGGAACGTTTCAAACGCGTACGTATCTCCGATACCTCCAGCGTGTTCAACACTGACCTGCTGTATACCATCGAACTGGGTCATGGTCTGAACGTGGCGGAATGTATGGCGCACTCTGCGCTGGCGCGTAAAGAGTCCCGCGGCGCGCATCAGCGTCTGGATGAAGGCTGTACCGAGCGCGACGATGTGAACTTCCTCAAGCACACCCTCGCCTTCCGCGATGCTGATGGCATGACCCGTCTGGAATACAGCGACGTGAAAATCACCACCCTGCCGCCAGCCAAACGTGTTTACGGCGGTGAAGCGGAAGCAGCCGATAAGAAGGAGAAGGCGAATGGCTGAGATGAAAAACCTGAAAGTTGAGGTGGTGCGCTATAACCCGGAAACCGATACCGCGCCGCACAGTGCTTTCTATGAAGTTCCTTATGATGAAACAACATCGCTACTGGACGCGTTGGGCTACATCAAAGATAACCTGTCGCCAGACCTGAGCTACCGCTGGTCCTGCCGTATGGCGATCTGCGGCTCCTGCGGCATGATGGTCAACAACGTCCCTAAACTGGCGTGTAAAACCTTCCTGCGCGATTACACCAACGGTATGAAGGTGGAAGCGCTGGCGAACTTCCCGATTGAGCGCGATCTGGTTGTCGATATGACGCACTTTATCGAAAGCCTGGAAGCGATCAAACCGTACATTATTGGCAACTCTCGCACGCCAGATCAGGGGCCGAATGTCCAGACCCCGGCGCAAATGGCGAAGTATCACCAGTTCTCCGGTTGCATCAACTGTGGTCTGTGCTACGCCGCGTGCCCGCAGTTCGGTCTGAATCCTGAATTTATCGGACCGGCTGCGATTACGTTGGCGCATCGCTATAACGAAGATAGCCGCGATCACGGTAAGAAGGAGCGTATGGCGCAGTTGAACAGTCCGAACGGCGTATGGACCTGTACTTTCGTGGGCTACTGCTCCGAAGTCTGTCCAAAACATGTCGATCCGGCTGCGGCCATTCAGCAGGGTAAAGTGGAAAGCTCGAAAGACTTTCTTATCGCCACCCTGAAACCACGCTAAGGAGTGCAACATGACGACTAAACGCAAACCCTATGTGCGGCCGATGACGTCCACCTGGTGGAAAAAACTGCCGTTTTATCGCTTTTATATGCTGCGCGAAGGCACAGCGGTGCCGGCAGTCTGGTTCAGTATTGAACTGATTTTCGGTCTGTTTGCGCTCAAACACGGCGCGGAATCCTGGATGGGATTCGTCGGCTTTTTACAAAACCCGGTGGTAGTGATCTTAAACCTGATCACCCTGGCGGCCGCGCTGCTGCACACCAAAACCTGGTTTGAACTGGCGCCGAAGGCGGCCAATATCATTGTAAAAGACGAAAAAATGGGGCCAGAGCCAATCATCAAAGGGCTTTGGGTGGTCACTGCGGTAGTCACCGTAGTCATTCTGTATGTTGCCCTGTTCTGGTAAGGAGTCCCGGATGATTAATCCAAACCCAAAACGTTCTGATGAACCCGTATTCTGGGGACTGTTTGGCGCAGGCGGTATGTGGGGCGCGATCATCGCGCCGGTGATCGTGCTACTGGTTGGCATCATGCTGCCGCTGGGGCTATTTCCGGGCGATGCCCTGAGTTTTGAGCGCGTACTGACGTTCGCCCAAAGCTTTATTGGTCGCGTTTTTCTGTTCCTGATGATCGTGCTGCCGCTATGGTGTGGCCTACACCGTATGCACCACGCGATGCATGACCTGAAAATCCACGTGCCCGCGGGCAAATGGGTCTTTTACGGTCTGGCGGCAATCCTGACCGTTGTGACGGCAATTGGCGTTATCACTCTCTAAGTTGCCACGACGCCCTCTTATCTACCCGATAAGAGGGCGTTTTTTCTTTTCCTGCCTCTCATTTTCCCGCCAGGTTCTACACTTAGAAAAAAACACTGGAAGGAAAATTTTATGCGCATTCTGCCCGTCGTTGCTGCAGTTACGGCTGCATTTCTGGTTGTCGCCTGTAGTTCGCCTACTCCGCCTAAAGGCGTTACCGTGGTAAATAACTTTGATGCCAAACGTTACCTCGGCACCTGGTATGAGATCGCACGCCTCGATCATCGATTTGAACGTGGACTGGAACAAGTCACGGCCACCTATAGTCTGCGTGACGATGGCGGGATTAATGTCATCAATAAAGGCTATAACCCGGATCGGGGAATGTGGCAAAAAACAGAAGGCAAAGCGTATTTTACCGGTAGTCCAAACCGCGCCGCGCTCAAGGTCTCTTTTTTCGGCCCGTTCTACGGCGGCTATAACGTGATTGCGCTTGACCGGGAATACCGTCATGCGCTGGTGTGCGGCCCGGATCGCGACTATCTGTGGATACTCTCTCGCACGCCAACGCTTTCTGAGGAAATAAAACAGCAAATGCTGGCCGTCGCGACCCGGGAGGGGTTTGACGTCAATAAATTAATTTGGGTAAAACAATCAGGTTCGTAGCGATATCAGCAACGAATTAATGCGCACTGAGTTTTAGCCCAATGATACCCGCGACGATCAAGCCAAGACTGAGCAAACGCGCCGGTGAGGCAGACTCGCCCAGTAGAAGGATACCGGTGATTGCCGCCCCAACGGCGCCGATGCCGGTCCAGATGGCGTACGCCGTTCCAACGGGCAGCGTTTTCATTGCCCAGGAAAGTAACGCCATACTGATAACCATGGCCGTAATGGTGATAATACTGGGGGTCAGACGAGAAAAACCGTGGGTATACTTCAGGCCGACAGCCCATACCACTTCAAGTAAACCAGCGATTAATAGAATGATCCAGGACATAGCAGGCTCCAGATAATTAATGGGGCCGTCCCCGGTGAGAATAGCGTTTACAGGTCGTCCTGTAACGTATACGGATGAAAAACCATTCTTGCCTGAGAGAAAATGAATTTCAACCTTTTTATTTTTTTCCGTCTAAAGGCGGGAATTGGCCCTTTTAAGCCGCGTAGTTTTCGCATTTAGCGCCCACAGGAGTTCTCTATGATGGAACGCCTTCTGGGAAAGAAAGTGCTTTATCTACTTCCGGGTGCAAAAAACTATGTTGAAAATTTTAGTGATAGACCGATGCCACTTTACCCGTACGGGCATGGAGGCCTGGCTTAATCACACTGATGTGCTCAGTTCTTCACTGCTGGTATCCGGGATGAATAACCTTATACTGGCGAAAGAACATATTCTGCAATGGAAGCCCCATCTGGTTATCGCTGATTTATATGGTTTTCTCAACGATGCCTTACCCGAACAGCCTATCAATGCATTTTTTGCCGCCTGCAGGATGACGCCGTTGGTATTATTACAGTCAGGGAATATGCCGTACAGACCGCAATATGCCAGTCATGCAGTGTTATCTAAACACACGCCTTTACATGAGCTTGCACAACGAATTAAAGGAGCGCTATATACTCATCCACTGCAGGAAGCGCCGGAAAGCGCCACGCCATTGCTCTCTCCGCAGGAGGAAAAAGTGCTCGCGATGTGGACGGAAGGCACCAGCAATAAAGAGATTGCGTATGCGCTTGGCATTCACGGGAAAACGGTTTACACCTATAAGCGTAATATCCGTATGAAACTTCATATGGATAATCGGTATTCTCCCTTTCTTATGCTTCCGGAGAAAATCGATTAACGGTACGACGCCATGCCGTACCGTTGATGATTACTGCTGAGCTCTGGTTGCAGCGCCAGAGATCGCACTACCACCGTCCGAGATGTCCTCGCCCACGCCGCGCGTGGTATTACAAGCAGTTAATACAGTGGAAAGTACCAAAACAGAAAAGATCGCTGCAATTGTCTTTTTAACCATAATGTCTTCCTTTTCTAGCCAATGTTGTTTGTGTATAGCAACTTAATAATAGACAACATCCCAGAAAATGACGGGCGATCGACTAATTTTAGGAAGACGAGAAGCGATTAGCTGGCTGCACGGGAGATGGCGTGGCCAAGATGCTGAATATCTTCGCCGAAGCCGCGGGCGGTATTACATGCCGTTAATAATGTGCCGGTAAGAAGAACCAGCGCGACAAGACCGATAAAGCGTTTCATCATTGAGGCGCGAAAAATAGGATGGCGCAGCATACGCTGCACCATTTTTCCCGATAACGTAAATTATTTTACGCGGGATACGTATTCGCCGGAACGGGTATCGACTTTGATCACTTCGCCAATCTGCACGAACAGCGGAACTTTAACCACTGCGCCAGTAGACAGCGTGGCTGGTTTGCCGCCAGTACCTGCGGTATCGCCCTTCAGACCTGGGTCGGTATCAACAATTTCCAGTTCAACAAAGTTCGGCGGAGTGACAGAGATAGGCTGACCGTTCCACAGGGTCACGATGCATTCCGCCTGATCCAACAGCCATTTTGCGTTGTCGCCGATAGCCTTGGCATCTGCAGACAGCTGCTCGAAGGTTTCGTTGTTCATGAAATGCCAGAACTCACCGTCGTTGTACAGGTAAGTCAGGTTCATATCGACTACATCCGCGCCTTCTGCGGAATCGGTCGATTTGAAGGTTTTCTCAACGCGCGTGCCGGTCAGCAGACGGCGCAGCTTAACGCGGGCAAACGCCTGGCCTTTACCCGGTTTCACGAATTCACTGGATTCAACCGCATAAGGTTCGCCATCCAACATGATTTTAAGACCGGAACGAAAATCGTTGCTATAGTAAGTCGCCATAAGGCCCTCTGAAATTGTTAACTGGTAGCTAAGCCACAAAATGGCGCATATTGTAACCCTAAATACCCCATTGCGAGAAGATTGGTTAGCGCAACTTGCCGATGTTGTGACCAATCCCGACGAACTGCTGCATCTTTTACAGATTGAAGCTGATGAAAACCTCCGGGCAGGACAGGACGCCAGGCGCTTGTTTGCCCTCCGCGTGCCGCGCGCTTTTATTGCGCGCATGGAGAAGGGCAACCCTGACGATCCTCTTTTACGTCAAGTGCTGACGTCCCGGGATGAATTTATTGTCGCCCCCGGTTTCTCCACCGACCCGCTGGAAGAGCAACACAGCGTGGTGCCAGGATTATTGCATAAATACCAAAACCGGGCGCTATTGCTGGTAAAAGGCGGATGTGCGGTAAATTGCCGCTACTGTTTCCGTCGTCACTTCCCATATGCGGAGAATCAAGGCAATAAGCGCAACTGGACAGTCGCGCTGGAGTATATCGCCGCACACCCGGAACTGGATGAGATCATCTTTTCCGGCGGCGATCCGCTGATGGCGAAAGATCATGAGCTGGACTGGCTGCTCACGCAACTGGAAGCCATTAAACACGTCAAGCGGCTACGCATCCACAGTCGGTTGCCTATCGTCATCCCGGCACGCATTACTGACGAACTGGTCGCCCGCTTTGACCAGTCACGTCTGCACATTTTGTTGGTGAACCATATCAACCACGCTAATGAAGTGGACGAGGCGTTCTGCCTGGCGATGAAGAAACTGCGCCACGTGGGCGTCACGCTTCTCAACCAGAGCGTCCTGCTGCGTGGCGTGAATGATAACGCGCGAACGCTGGCGAATCTGAGCAACGCGCTATTTGACGCCGGCGTGATGCCCTATTACCTGCATGTGCTGGATAAAGTGCAGGGCGCCGCGCATTTTATGGTCACCGATGACGAAGCCCGGCAAATCATGCGCGAACTGCTCACGCTGGTATCCGGCTATATGGTGCCAAGACTGGCGCGTGAAATCGGCGGCGAACCGAGCAAAACACCGCTGGATTTACAGCTTCGGCAGTGCTAATCCTCGCGGGTGCGTCAGGGACGACGAAAAATATTACCGCGCAATATCATGAGGAGATTCCCCCCCGCGATTCTCCTCACCCTCTGGCGACGATAAACTAACCTTCGTTAAATACACCTTTCCGATACTCTCTTTTCAATAAAGTCCGTTTTAGGACTCGCTTAGCGTGTACTGCATTTTCGAATTATACTGGTTCTCCTTTTTATAGGACGGCATAAACAATTTATATATCAAATACATTTCAGTAAAACATTTAATTATTTTATATTTGTGGAGAATTGACATGGCCTTAACGATTAAGGGACTAAATACCGGCGTTATTCGTCACAATGATAAGTTTATCGCGCTGGCGCTTAAGGTGAAGTCACTGAGAAATAAAGAAACACTGCTTTTCTTTCCTGTGCTCGCGCTGCGAGACTTGTTGATCGGCCTTGAACACCGGCTTTATTTACAACACTCGCTGCCGGAACAAGAGCAGGAAAAACGCCAGAAAGCCAAAAGCAGTCATGTGCTTAAAATGCATGAGAATATTCCGGCAATACTCCGTGAAGAGCTGGAAAACGCCGATGTTAATCAGCGTGTTGAATCTTTAGCGTTGAGCGATAATACAGAAAAAGTATTAACCTTTACGTTAAAGCTGCACAATGGTAGCCATCTTGATTTACAGGTCGGTGAGTGGCAGGTTGAAGTTCTGGTGATGGCTATTATTCACGCCATTAATAATGCCGAAATGCGTGAGCTCGCATTGCGTATTTCTTCAATGCTGGACTTTTTACCATTATACGATGCTGACTGCCTGGAAAACGGTAATATCGAATTCGATACCTATAACCAGCCTGACTGGAAACATAATCTGTATAACCATTATTTAGCGCTCGTTTATCGTTATACGGATGAGGCAGGACAATCGCATGATTGCGGCACCATCATTAAGACCCGTAGTCAGTCAGGCTCTAAAGAAGCTGAAGCGATATCACGCCGCTTGCTGAATTTCAGCCCGCGTCTTAAAAAGCTGGAAGGAAAACCGTGTAAGGTTTTTGTCAGAACGCTTGGAACCGGTAAAGCAGCGCGTCTGACGCAAGATCAATGTATGCGCGCGTTGCATAATCTACGCATGGCGTCATCGCAGGAAAAACGCTAACCATATCGCCCTCTGAATCTTTCAGAGGGCGTTACGATTCAGACATATCAGTTCGGACATTTATAAACCTGGCCGTTCATCTCGCTGGCCGTCGGGACAAAACTGGACAACATGCCCTGTGACGGACTACTTACGCCATACAGCACGTTTCCACCCATCGCGGCTGCCTGATTACGCAGATCGTTCGCTGCGCCACGCATTGAGCCACCCTCTTCGCCGTGCTGGCCTGAAAACCAGTTACTCTGTTTACCAGTTGCCGTACCAATAAGCTGGCATTCCGCGCCTGGCTTATCTTCGACAAAGCGTACATTTTGGCCGGCAGCGGTGAGTTCGTTGCTGGAGCTACAACCCGCCATCAGCAGCGCAGCGCCAACGATCCCTGCTAAATATTTCACGTGCATGTTATTCCCCATAATCAATGAGCTGGACGTTTTGTCCGTATCTGAATCTTATACTAAAAAGATGACTAAAAGAAAAACCCCCGGTCATTTCTGCCCGGGGGTTTCTCAATTCTGGGAGATAAACATCCAAATCATTCTGGTTGCAGGAAGGCGGCCAGTTTGTTAATCCCCAGTCACTTACTCAAGTAAGTGACTGGGGTTAGCCAACGCATCTGCAGCCTGAAGGATGCAGGGTGTGGGCAATTACATCATGCCGCCCATACCACCCATCCCCCCCATGCCGCCAGCAGCGCCTAAATCAGGAGCATCGCTTTTCGGCAGGTCGGTCACCATGCACTCGGTAGTGATCATCAGACCAGCCACAGAAGCCGCGTACTGCAGCGCAGAACGGGTAACTTTGGTTGGGTCCAGGATACCCATATCGATCATGTTGCCGTATTCTTCAGTTGCTGCGTTGTAACCGTAGTTACCGTCGCCGCCTTTAACGGTGTTAGCGACAACAGACGGCTCTTCGCCGCAGTTCAGCACGATCTGACGCAGCGGAGCTTCCATTGCGCGCAGCGCAACTTTGATACCCACGTTCTGGTCTTCGTTCTGGCCTTTCAGGTCAGCAATTTTAGAAGCAACGCGGATCAGCGCAACGCCACCACCAGCAACCACGCCTTCTTCTACCGCAGCACGGGTCGCGTGCAGGGCATCTTCAACGCGGGCTTTCTTCTCTTTCATTTCAACTTCGGTCGCAGCGCCAACTTTGATTACCGCAACGCCGCCTGCCAGTTTCGCTACGCGCTCCTGCAGTTTTTCACGATCGTAGTCGGAGGTCGCTTCTTCAATCTGCTGACGGATCTGAGCAACACGGCCCTGGATGGCAGCTTCTTCACCCACGCCATCAATGATGGTGGTGGTGTCTTTGTTGATCACAACACGTTTCGCCTGACCCAGGTCTTCCAGGGTTGCTTTTTCCAGCTCCATACCGATCTCTTCAGAGATTACGGTACCGCCAGTCAGGGTAGCGATATCCTGCAGCATCGCCTTACGACGATCGCCGAAGCCCGGTGCTTTAACCGCAGCCACTTTCACGATGCCACGCATGGTGTTCACTACCAGGGTAGCCAGCGCTTCGCCTTCAACATCTTCAGCGATGATCAGCAGCGGTTTGCCTGCTTTTGCAACGGCTTCCAGAACCGGCAGCATTTCGCGGATGTTGGAGATTTTCTTATCAGCCAGCAGGATGAACGGGCTTTCCAGCTCTACTGCGCCAGTTTCCGGCTTGTTGATGAAGTAAGGAGACAGGTAGCCGCGGTCAAACTGCATACCTTCAACCACGTCCAGTTCGTCCTGCAGACCGGTACCGTCTTCAACGGTGATGACGCCTTCTTTACCGACTTTATCCATTGCTTCCGCGATCAGTTTACCTACGGTTTCGTCGGAGTTAGCGGAGATAGTACCTACCTGAGCAATCGCTTTAGAGTCGGAGCACGGTACGGACAGGGCTTTCAGCTCTTCAACCGCCGCAGCAACCGCTTTGTCGATACCACGTTTCAGGTCCATCGGGTTCATGCCCGCAGCAACGGCTTTCAGGCCTTCGGTAATGATGGACTGCGCCAGTACGGTCGCGGTGGTGGTGCCGTCGCCTGCAGCATCGTTCGCTTTAGAGGCAACTTCTTTCACCATCTGCGCGCCCATGTTTTCAAACTTGTCTTCCAGTTCGATTTCACGCGCTACGGAAACACCATCTTTAGTGATAGTCGGCGCACCGAAAGATTTATCCAGAACCACGTTACGGCCTTTCGGACCGAGGGTTACTTTCACTGCATCTGCCAGTACGTTTACGCCGCGCAGCATTTTCACACGAGCGTCGTTACCGAATTTTACGTCTTTAGCTGCCATTTTCTCTTTCCCTTAAATTCGTATGTTCAGTGTCGTTCGCGGATTACGCTTCAACAATTGCCAGAATGTCGCTTTCAGACATGATCAACACTTCTTCATTGTCGATCTTTTCAGATTTCACACCGTAGCCATCGTTAAAAATAACGATGTCGCCAACTTTCACGTCCAGCGGCTGTACAGTACCGTTGTCCAGGATGCGACCCTTACCGACAGCGATGATTTCGCCACGAGTTGATTTACCCGCTGCGGAACCGGTCAGTACGATGCCGCCAGCAGATTTAGACTCAACTTCTTTACGTTTGACGATCACACGATCATGTAACGGACGAATACTCATTGATAGCTCTCCTTTGAGAAAGTCATTATCAGTTATGGGTGACGCCGGCCCGTAAACGGTTTCCCGGCTGGTGACCAGAGAGATGGGGATGGGGTTTTGCCCCTTCAAGGGGGGAGATGAAAAAAAATTCTTCTGAGCGAAAAAAGCGGTAAAAACGCTACTTATCTCACGTTTACCCAAGGTTTAGAACATCCTGCTATAAGAAAAGGCGTGTGTGATACGCTTAAAAATGTCTGTCGTCACCTGACGTTACAATGCCGCCGGATAATGAGCTGATGAATGAACTAAAAAAAGAGCTTGGGTTGGTTCAGGGCGTTATCTTGTTAACCACATCATTATTAGGGACTGGCGTTTTTGCGCTTCCGGAGCTGGCTGCGCTGGCGGCAGGCGACATCAGCCTTTGGGCATGGCCGCTGCTCATTATTTTGATTTTCCCTATTGCGATTGTCTTTGCTGTGCTGGGGCGTCACTTTCCACACGCTGGCGGCGTAGCGCATTTTGTCGGGATGGCATTTGGCCCGCGTCTGCAACGAGTGATCAGTTGGCTGTTTTTATCAGTCATTCCTGTTAGTTTTCCCGCAGCCTTGCATATTGCGGTGGGTTTCGGCCAGGCGCTGTTTGGCTGGCAAAGCGAACAGCTCTTATTTGGGGAGCTGGGTACTCTAGGTTTACTATGGTTTATGGGATCGCGCGGCGCCAGCTCCAGCGCCAACCTGCAAGCCATTATCGCTGGATTAATTATCGCGCTTATTGCCGCCATTCTGTGGAAAGGCGCGATTAAACCTGCAGATATCACCTTCCCAGCCGCAAACGAAATCACCTTTTCCCGGCTGTGTACCGCCCTGGCGATCATGTTCTGGGGATTTGTGGGAATTGAGGCTTTTACGCATTTGTCGTCTGAATTTAAAAATCCTGAACGTGATTTTCCGCGCGCATTGATCATTGGCCTGATGCTGGCCGGCTCCATTTATTGGACCTGTACCGCCGTGGTGCTGCATTTTGGCGTCTATAGCGACAAGATAGCGGCAACAGCATCGCTACCGCTTATTATTGTTCATCTCTTCGGTATCCAGGCGTTGTGGATAGCCTGCATTATTGGTTATCTCACCTGCTTTGCCAGCCTGAATGTGTATGCTCAGAGTTTTGCGCGTCTGATATGGACGCAAATGCAATATCAGCCCGATCACTATCTGGCTCAACTCTCTCCCGGGCGCCTTCCCTTGCACGCGTTAAACGTTATTCTGGCCTGTTGTTGCGTGAGTTCCCTGGTCGTCTACGCCCTGAAGATTAACCTCAATGCGCTGATCGTCTATGCTAACGGTATTTTTATTATGCTCTATCTGCTTTGTATGCTGGCGGGCTGTCGACTATTGAAAGGGCGCTGCTATGCACTGGCGGTGACGGGTTGTCTACTGTGCCTGTTATTGCTGGTAATGCTGGGGTGGAAAAGCTTATATGCCATTATCATGCTGGCAGCATTATGGCTGTTTTTACCGAAGCGAAAACGCATGGCGTAAGACGTATCTGTTGGCCGGATAACGCCTCACGCGACTTATCCGGCCAGCATCTCTACCTTTAATCCCGACGATCGTCTTTATGTTCAATACGATCGCGATCGTCATCTTTACGCTGATACTCGCCGTCAAATGTTTCGCCACCGCCAGTACCCGCGCTAAACCCGCCGCCCGGCATCCGGGAAAAACGTAAATGCGGCAGCAACTTCAGCGTCAAATGTTTTTGCACTGGCGGTAACAAAAGGAGAAGGCCGAGAAAATCGGTGAAAAATCCCGGCAACAGGAGCAGTAAGCCAGCGATGATCAGCGATACACTCTTAATCATTTCTGCCGCCGGGCTCTCACCGGCCGCCATTTTTTGTTGCATCAGCAAAAAGTTTTTAAAACCCTGGTTACGTACCAGCGACATACCGATAACAGACGTAAAAATCACCAGGATTAACGTCATCAGGACGCCAAGCACATGGGCGACCTGGATAAAGATAGAAATCTCAATGTAAACATAGAGAAAGACAGCTAAAAAGGGTATCCAGCGCAAAGGACTCTCCTGTAAGTCATGGCCGTCTGCGACGACCATTTGAATGGGGTTGCGATTCGCATCGATTCGATATGGTGGTGCGTAGCAAAATTTCAAGTGGTTTGTACACCTATTTTAGGTAGTAATACTAAAGCGGTGACCTATTTCACAAAATAATAAATAAGGGGTAAATTCCCACACTTTAAGTGATCCAGATTACGGTAGGAATTCTGAACCAGCATATGATCTCGTTTATCAGGCCGATGGAGGGGATAATCGTCGGTCAGAAAACATTCGAAATCACATATATCCTGTGTGTTTTAAAGTAAAAATCATTGGCAGCTTGAAAAAGAAGGTTCACATGTCAAACAACATTCGTATCGAAGAAGATCTGTTGGGTACCAGGGAAGTTCCAGCTGAAGCCTACTATGGTGTTCACACTCTGAGAGCGATTGAAAACTTCTACATTAGCAATAACAAAATCAGCGACATCCCTGAATTTGTGCGTGGCATGGTTATGGTAAAAAAAGCGGCGGCGCTGGCCAACAAAGAGCTGCAAACCATTCCTAAGAGTGTGGCGAACGCCATCATTGCCGCATGTGATGAAGTCCTTAACAACGGTAAGTGCATGGACCAGTTCCCGGTAGATGTCTATCAGGGCGGCGCGGGCACTTCCGTCAACATGAATACCAACGAAGTGCTGGCCAACATCGGGCTGGAACTGATGGGTCATCAGAAAGGTGAATATCAGTACCTGAACCCGAACGACCACGTGAATAAATGTCAATCCACTAACGATGCCTATCCGACAGGCTTCCGTGTAGCGGTTTACGCCTCTATCGTCAAACTGATCGATGCCATCAACCAGTTGCGTGAAGGTTTCGAACGTAAAGCGGTTGAATTCCAGGACATCCTGAAAATGGGTCGTACCCAGTTGCAGGACGCCGTACCGATGACGCTTGGTCAAGAATTCCGTGCGTTCAGCATCCTGCTGAAAGAAGAAGTGAAAAGCATCGAGCGTACTGCTGAGCTGCTGCTGGAAGTCAACCTTGGCGCAACGGCAATCGGTACTGGTCTGAACACGCCGAAAGAATACTCTCCGCTGGCGGTGAAAAAACTGGCTGAAGTCACTGGTTTCGCCTGTGTTCCGGCTGAAGATCTGATTGAGGCGACATCTGACTGTGGCGCATATGTTATGGTTCACAGCGCGCTGAAACGTCTGGCAGTGAAGATGTCCAAAATCTGTAACGACCTGCGCTTGCTCTCTTCTGGTCCTCGTGCCGGCCTGAACGAGATCAACCTGCCGGAACTGCAGGCGGGCTCTTCCATCATGCCAGCCAAAGTGAACCCGGTAGTACCGGAAGTCGTAAACCAGGTATGCTTTAAAGTCATCGGTAACGACACCACCGTTACGATGGCGGCGGAAGCCGGTCAGTTGCAGTTGAACGTTATGGAGCCGGTTATCGGTCAGGCGATGTTCGAATCCATCCACATTCTGAGCAACGCGTGCTACAACCTGCTGGAAAAATGCGTTAACGGCATTACCGCGAATAAAGAAGTGTGCGAAGGGTACGTTTATAACTCCATCGGTATCGTCACTTACCTCAACCCGTTCATCGGCCACCACAACGGCGACATCGTCGGTAAAATCTGTGCTGAAACCGGTAAGAGCGTACGTGAAGTTGTGCTGGAGCGCGGCCTGTTAACGGAAGCCGAGCTGGACGATATTTTCTCCGTACAGAACTTGATGCACCCGGCTTATAAAGCTAAACGTTATACTGATGAAAGCGAACAGTAATCGTACAGGGTAGTACCAAAAAGGCACGTCACGATGACGTGCCTTTTTTCTTACAAGAAGTTACCAAATAACAACAATTTAATATCAACTTGTTAAACAACAAGGAAGGCTAATATGATAGTTGTCGAACTTATCATTGTTTTGCTGGCAATCTTTTTGGGCGCCAGACTTGGGGGCATCGGTATTGGATTCGCAGGTGGGCTGGGTGTTCTGGTACTTGCCGCCATCGGCGTGAAGCCAGGGACAATTCCATTCGATGTCATTTCCATCATCATGGCGGTTATCGCCGCGATCTCTGCTATGCAGGTCGCGGGCGGTCTGGATTATTTGGTAAACCAGACGGAAAAACTGCTGCGTAAGAACCCGAAATACATCACTATCCTCGCACCGATTGTGACCTATTTCCTGACTATTTTTGCTGGTACCGGGAACATTTCCCTGGCAACGCTGCCGGTTATTGCTGAAGTCGCGAAGGAGCAGGGAATCAAACCTTGCCGTCCGCTCTCGACCGCCGTGGTATCCGCGCAGATTGCGATTACCGCCTCGCCGATTTCTGCGGCCGTGGTGTATATGTCTTCTGTTATGGAAGGTCATGGCATTAGCTACATTCACCTGCTGTCCGTGGTTATCCCCTCTACGCTGCTGGCGGTGCTGGTGATGTCCTTCCTGGTCACGATGCTGTTCAACTCCAAACTGTCGGACGACCCGATTTACCGCAAGCGTCTGGAAGAAGGGCTGATTGAACTGCGTGGTGAAAAGCAGATTGAAATCAAACCGATGGCAAAAAATTCCGTCTGGCTGTTCCTGTTGGGCGTTATTTGCGTGGTTGTTTATGCGATTGTCAACAGTCCGAGCCTCGGCCTGGTTGAGAAACCGCTGATGAACACCACCAACGCTATTTTGATCATCATGTTGAGCGTCGCAACGCTGACCACCATCCTGTGTAAAGTGGAAACTGACGCCATCCTCAACTCCAGTACCTTTAAAGCAGGGATGAGCGCCTGTATCTGTATTCTGGGCGTGGCGTGGCTGGGCGATACCTTCGTATCCGCTAACATCGACTGGATCAAAGACACTGCGGGTAGCGTCATCCAGGGTCATCCGTGGCTGCTGGCCGTCATCTTCTTCTTTGCTTCCGCGCTGCTCTACTCTCAGGCGGCAACGGCGAAAGCGCTGATGCCGATGGCGCTGGCGCTGAACGTCTCTCCGCTGACGGCAGTCGCTTCCTTCGCCGCCGTTTCCGGCCTGTTCATTTTGCCGACCTACCCGACTCTGGTTGCGGCGGTACAGATGGATGACACCGGTACAACCCGTATCGGTAAATTCGTCTTTAACCACCCGTTCTTCATCCCAGGCACCCTGGGCGTCGTTCTGGCTGTCTGCTTCGGCTTCCTGCTGGGCAGCTTTATGCTGTAAGTGTTTCACCCGCGGGGCGTATCACGCCCCGCATTCTCCCGCCCTTTGACTAACATCCTGCCCTCGTCCGTTGTATAGTGACCGTTCACTTGCGGGTCTTTTTGTTCTTTCGAGGTGTTTATGCTTGATGTTAAGAGTCAGGATATTTCCATCCCCGAGGCCGTTGTGGTGCTTTGTACCGCCCCGGATGAAGCTACCGCCCAGGATCTGGCCGCCAAAGTGCTGGCGGAAAAACTGGCCGCCTGCGCCACCCTCCTCCCCGGCGCGACATCGCTGTACTACTGGGAAGGCAAACTGGAGCAGGAGTATGAAGTTCAAATGATCTTAAAAACCACCGTTTCACATCAGCAAGCGCTTATCGACTGCCTGAAGTCTCATCACCCGTATCAAACGCCTGAACTTCTGGTTTTACCTGTTACTCACGGAGATACTGATTACCTCTCATGGCTCAACGCATCTTTACGCTGATCCTGCTGCTGTGCAGCACATCCGCCTTCGCCGGATTATTCGACGCGCCGGGTCGCTTGCAGTTCGTCCCTGCCGACCGGGCGTTTGTTTTTGATTTTCAGCAAAATCAACACGATCTTACCCTCTCCTGGCAGGTAAAAGAGGGTTACTACCTTTACCGTAAACAAATCAGTATCACGCCGACGAAAGCGGATATCGCCGCAGTCCAACTCCCGGCAGGCGTCTGGCATAAAGATGAGTTCTACGGAAAAAGCGAAATCTACCGTAAGCGGCTAAACGTTCCGGTAACGGTTAACCAGGCGGCGGCTGGCGCGACATTAACGATAACGTACCAGGGGTGCGCCGATGCGGGATTCTGTTATCCGCCGGAAACGAAAACGGTGCCGCTAAGTGAAGTCGCCGCGGCAATAGACGCCACGCCGACGCCTGCTGTCACCCAGACGAGTGAGACGTCAAAACCCGCCGCCCAGCTACCTTTTTCCGCGCTCTGGGCACTGCTGATCGGCATAGGCATCGCCTTTACGCCCTGCGTTTTACCCATGTATCCGCTGATTTCCGGTATTGTCCTGGGGGGAAGGCAACGTTTGTCGACGGGGCGCGCACTGCTGCTGGCCTTTATCTATGTACAAGGGATGGCGCTGACCTATACCGCACTGGGTCTGGTCGTCGCCGCAGCGGGATTACAGTTTCAGGCGGCGCTGCAGCACCCTTATGTGTTAATCGGCCTTGCCATCGTGTTCACCCCGCTTGCGTTGTCGATGTTTGGCCTGTTCACACTACAGCTCCCCTCCTCACTGCAAACCCGGCTGACATTAATGAGTAATCGTCAGCAAGGCGGCTCGCCCGGCGGTGTTTTTGTTATGGGGGCGATTGCCGGATTAATTTGCTCGCCCTGCACTACAGCGCCGTTAAGCGCGATTCTGCTTTATATCGCTCAGAGCGGCAACATGTGGCTGGGCGGCGGCACGCTGTATTTGTATGCATTAGGTATGGGTCTGCCGCTAATGCTGGTCACCGTGTTTGGCAACCGCCTGTTACCGAAAAGCGGCCCGTGGATGGCGCATGTTAAAACCGCTTTTGGTTTCGTGATCCTCGCGTTACCGGTCTTTTTACTGGAGCGGATTATTGGCGAGGCTTGGGGTTTACGTCTGTGGTCGCTGCTGGGCGTCGCTTTCTTTGGTTGGGCCTTTATCACCAGCCTTCAGGCCAGACGAGCGTGGATGCGTATCGTACAGATTATCCTGCTGGCGGCAGCGCTCATTAGCGTGCGGCCTCTACAGGATTGGGCGTTCGGATCGCCATCCGCGCAAGCTCCAGCGCACCTCAATTTCACGGCTATTTCTACCGTGGACGAACTCAATCAGGCGCTGGCGCAGGCCAAAGGCAAACCCGTTATGCTGGATTTCTACGCCGACTGGTGCGTGGCCTGTAAAGAGTTTGAAAAGTATACCTTCAGCGATCCGAGGGTCCAGCAGGCGCTCGGCGACACGGTGCTCTTGCAGGCTAACGTCACCGCTAACAATGCGCAGGACGCCGCGCTGTTAAAGCATCTGCAAGTCCTCGGGCTGCCCACCATTCTGTTCTTTAATGCCCAAGGCCAGGAACAGCCGCAATCGCGAGTCACCGGCTTTATGGACGCCGCCACCTTTAGCGCGCATTTGCACGATCGCCAACCGTGAGCGACACTTGCAAAAGCAAAGACGGAGGAGAATACCGTGCAACGTGAAGATATTCTGGGAGAAGCCCTGAAATTACTGGGGACGCAAGGGATAGCCGATACTACGCTGGAAATGGTGGCGGAGCGCGTAAATCGCCCACTCGACACATTACAGCGTTTCTGGCCAGATAAAGAAGCCATTTTATATGACGCGCTACGTTATCTGAGTCAGCAGGTAGATATCTGGCGACGCCAGCTTCTTCTTGATGAGTCGCTTTCTGCTGAACAAAAGCTACTGGCACGCTACAGCGCGCTTTCGGAATGTGTCAGTAATAACCGTTATCCTGGTTGCTTGTTCATTGCCGCCTGTACGTTTTATCCCGACCCAACCCATCCTATTCACCAACTGGCTAATCAACAAAAACGCGCGGCACATGATTTTACCCATGAGCTACTGACCACGCTGGAAATTGACGATCCGGCGATGGTTGCAAGGCAGATGGAGCTGGTGCTGGAAGGTTGTCTCAGCCGAATGCTGGTCAACCGCAGTCAGGCTGATGTAGATACCGCTCAGCGGTTGGCGGAAGATATTCTGCGTTTTGCACAGTGCCGTCAGGGTGGCGCGCTCACCTGACGGGTACTGATTTTATGCATTTTGCCTGAAAAGCAGGCAGTCAGCGCGCTTTTATCACTTTTTTCGTGTAAAGCCGTTGACGACCGCGCCCCTTTACGGTTTAATGCGCCCCGTTGCCCGGATAGCTCAGTCGGTAGAGCAGGGGATTGAAAATCCCCGTGTCCTTGGTTCGATTCCGAGTCCGGGCACCACTTATTCAGAAAACCCAGCCTATGGCTGGGTTTTTGCTTTTCTGGGAATGGAAATCCGTAGCCCCCATCTCTGGCCTGACTAGCTATAACGAGAAGGCCAGATTTTCTCTGGCGCAACGCCCAGCGCTTCGGCGATCAGCTTTTCCCCTTTGGGCCAGGGTCAAAAGCTTACTTAGCTACAGGGAGATTATTATCAGTAATAACGCGTATCACTCCATCTGACGGTTCGCTAGCCTCGACAAGTGAATCCAATATTTCCGCCATGAACTTTTCCATCACTGACAACAATAATCCCTTCGCCAATTTTGGCATTTTTTCTTTTTCGGTTTCTTTATTCTTAAATATTGTTTACGACTCTTGTTCATAATCATAAATTAATACTCAGCACATCATGACTGGTGGTAGTTGTCGGGGTAACAGGGCACATAGTTTAAAATACTTATTCATAGTTTGTTATTACGTAAACATTTTAACCTAATGCGTGTCAGTCAGGCACGCAGATAAAAAACAACCGGGGAGAAAAGTTAAACAAAATGCTGTTAGCCGGAAGTACCAGTATTGTTCTGTTGTCCGCTGCAGTCAGTTCGGTATGGGTAGAGGATAATGCCAGTACAGCGTCCTGCTTTTTTACCTGTATGTTGAATAACCATTTCAATAAATCATTATAGAATCACATCTGTTTATTATTGTCTGATCCGGAGTGAGTCTTTATGAAAAGTCGTTATTTACTATTTTTTCTACCACTGATCGTAGCTAAATATACATTAGCAGCAACAGTGCAACTCTTTCATTCTCCTGAAGAATCAGTGAACAGTCAGTTCTACTTACCACCACCGCCAGGTAATGATGATCCGGCTTTCCGCTATGATAAAGAGGCTTATTTTAAGGGCTATGCGATAAAGGGTTCCCCACGATGGAAACAAGCTGCTGAGGATGCAGATGTAAGCGTGGAAAATATAGCCAGAATATTCTCGCCAGTAGTGGGTGCTAAAATTAATCCCAAAGATACGCCTGAAACCTGGAATATGTTACAGAATCTTCTGAAAATGGGCGGCTACTACGCTACTGCTTCGGCAAAAAAATATTATATGCGTACTCGCCCCTTTGTCTTATTTAATCATTCCACCTGCCGTCCTGAAGATGAGAATACTTTGCGAAAAGATGGCTCTTACCCTTCCGGGCATACTGCTTATGGTACACTTCTGGCATTAGTATTATCCCAGGCCAGACCGGAACGCGCGCAGGAGCTCGCCAGACGAGGATGGGAGTTCGGGCAAAGCAGAGTGATATGTGGTGCTCACTGGCAAAGTGATGTTGATGCTGGCCGTTATGTGGGAGCAGTAGAGTTTGCAAGACTGCAAACAATCCCGGCTTTTCAGAAGTCACTGGCAAAAGTCCGTGAGGAGCTGAACGACAAAAATAATTTATTGAGTAAAGAAGATCACCCCAAACTTAATTACTGAAGGTGAAAGTCTTCCCGCAAACTGGACACAGCAAATGAAAGGAAGTGCAACTGCGTAGGGGCGACCGGGCGTGAGACTGTAATTAAAATTGTGTAAGTGCCTGTTTTTGATATGTTCACTCCAGTAACAGAGACAGGCAATTATGGACGAAAAGAAACTCAAAGCCCTTGCGGCTGAAGTGGCTGAAGGCCTTAAAACCGAAGCCGATCTCCATGCTTTTTCCCGCATGTTGACGAAGCTTACCGTCGAAACAGCGCTCAATGCGGAGCTGCCTGAACACCCCGGGTATGAGAAAAATGCGCCCAAAACAGGCTCATCCCCCCGCAATGGCTACTCGTCAAAAACGGTGTTATGCAATAATAGCGAGATCGAACTGAACACGCCGCGTGACCGTGAAAATACCTTCGAACCGCAGCTGATTAAGAAGCACCAGACGTGCATTACGCAGATGGACAGCCAGATTTTATCCCTCTGCGCTAAAGGCATGACTACCCGCGAAATCGTTGCCACCTTCAAAGAAATGTACGACTCCGATGTGTCGCCCACGCTGATATCTAAAGTCACCGACGCCGTAAAAGAGCAGGTCACTGAGTGGCAAAACCGACAAATGGATACGCTGTATCCCTTTGTTTATATGGACTGTATGTTGTCAAAGTTCATCAGAATGGCAGTGTGATAAACAAAGCAGTTTTCCCTGCGCTGGGGATCAATACCGAAGGTCAGAAAGCGTTGCCGGCATGTGGCTGTCCGGAAATGAAGGCACAAAGTTCTGGCTAAGCGTGCTGACGGAGCTGAAAAAGCGGGGCCTTCAGGACATCCTGATTGCCTGTGTGGACGGTCTGAAGGGCTTCCCGGATGCGATAAACAGCGTCTTCCCGAAATATCCGCAAATCAGCAAAAGCTGGCGTGCGCACTGGGAAAACCTCAATACGCTCTTCAGTTATCCGCCGGATATCCGCAAGACCATCTACCATCTACACTACAAACGCAGTCGAATCCCTGAACAGCGTGATCCGTGCCGCGATTAAGAAACGCAAAGTGTTCCCGACGGATGACTCGGTACGAAAGGTTATTTATCTGGCAATCAAGGATGCATCAAAAAGATGTAGTATGCCGATCCAGAACTGGCGGCTGGCGATGAGTCGCTTTATTATCGAGTTCGGTGACCGCCTGAGCAATCACCTTTAATATATTAGCAGTTACATAGAATTACTGACAGGCTCAAAAAAAGAGACCAGATTTCAGTCTCTTTTTTATCACTCATAATAATAGTCAGTTATTTTCTTTTATTTAGCTCTTCCATAAAATTTACCCAATTTTTATATTGATAATCAAGATTGCGAATCTCGTCTGAGATGGTTGATTGCTGCTGTATGAGACCACGTTTCTTTGCTATCAACTCTTGTAAACCATCATCGAGCACCTTCATTTTCGCTTTTATCTTCTCATCAATTTCATTATATTTTACGGAGTATTCTTCTTTATGTTTTTCTAATGCAGCACGTTTCTCCGCCCTTAAGTCATCAAAATCACTCAACCTGTAATTCTTTAATTTTTCCCGGCGAGCCTTCATTGCTGGGTCGAAAACTTCAGTATTGTACTTCTTCTCAAAATAATAAGGAGCATTTTCTTTATTAAAGAGTTCCAGCTCTTTATTCAAATGACGCTGAACAGAATAACGGCTTTGTGTTTTTCCATCTTCCCCTTTCCCCCAATACTCATCGATTTCTTTATTAATAGCTAATATATTAGTTTTAACTTTTGCGATATCATTATTTAATTCGTTTAGTTTTAATTTCTTCTTAGCATATTCATCTTTAATTGCATTTATTTTATCATCAAAACCTGCTCCATCCATGATGATATATTTACCGTCAATTTCAACATTAGGAATTGGATTTCCTTTTGGTGTTTCTGACATTTGTAATGAAGAAAATATTGTTTTCCATCCAGTATCTTTATTACCAAGACTGTTCAAAGTTGCTGAGAATTTAATATCTTTGCCTTTATCCCACGATTTTTGAACAACAATATAATCAGTTAACGAGGCAACTGGTGTATACAGATCGTAGCCAGTAGAAAGTAAGCCATCAGCAGCATATGTTCTCTTATTTCCATCAACCGATGTTTCCTTGATATCAATTGAATCAAGGATAAGACGCCCATGAAATTGATTACTAAATTGTTCTTTCAAGACTTTCTCTGTAGGGGTGTTATCGTCACCGCATCCGCTAATTAATAGCGAAACCAATAAACCACACAAAAATTTTCCATTCATAACATTCATCCCAGAAATTAATAATATGCAATAAAATCATTTCAGCATCACACAACGAGTTAGCAAATTCAATATTTAATGATGTGTTATTTTCATTATAATACTGTGTCTTTATTTTTAAACCACCAGGACTCGCTATCTTAATGAAAGACAATACCTCTAATAAATCAGATAGTTGGAAAGTAATTTTTTAATGGGCTGGCTGAAGCCATTAAAATGATTTTTTCAATCATCCTTACTGTAGCCGGAGGTAAAGCTGTTACTTCAACTGACGATGAAGAACAACAGGCAGACTACAGAAATGGACTGATCCTACCCGCGTAATATGGACACAACCCTAAGCAAGGTTCTGGTTTTCAAATTGTTCCGGACTGAGACTGCCACAGGCACTGTGACGACGCCGTTGATTGTAATCACACTCGATATCATTAAACACTGCTGTCCGCATTATTTCCCAGCTGGCAAAGCCCTCTCCGTGGATACATTCCACCTTCAGCGTGTGAAAGAAGCTTTCTGCACAGGCATTGTCATAACAACAGCCTCTGGTGCTCATACTCCCCCGCAGATTATGTCGTTTCAGTAAGCTCTGCTAATCCGTTGAATAGTACTGACCACCTCTGTCTGTATGCACGCTGACTTTCCCAGTCGTTTACGCCGCCATTGCACCATCTGTAACGCATCGCAGGCTGGCCGCCACGGTTTTTATGTTATACATCCGTCAGGCGTGGCGCACCATAGCGCTGTTTGCGTCACTGAATGCTTCCCGGGCGACGTTATCACAGACAAGGCGGAACTGCTGACGCTGGTTTATCTGATGACGACGCTGATGCCAGACGTACCAGCCACTACGGGCAACCTGAAGTACACGGCACATGGCTTTGGTACTGAATTCAGCCTGATGTTTTTCGATGAAGACATACTTCATTTCAGGCGCTTCGCGAAGTATGCCGCGGCCTTCTGGAGAATGGCCAGTTCCTCATCCCCTTCTGCCAGCGGACGCTTCAGATGGGCGATCTCTGCGGGCATCGCCTGTTCGCGGTCAGAAGAAGAGAGCTGATTTTGCTGTTTGCTTCGCCAGTTGTAGAGCTGTGATTCATACAGGTTAAGCTCGCGGGCGGCAGCGGCCCCCCAATGCGTTCAGCCAGTTTCAGGGCTTCCTGCGAAATTCAGGCGTGTGCTGCTTGCGTGGCTTTTTGGTGGTTGATGCTGGTTTTTTCATATGAGTCACCTCTTGCTTGAGAGTTTACTCACTTAGTCACGTGACCACTATTGCTGGGTAAGATCAAAGAACCTCAATAACGTGTTACACCGTTTTTCATAAAGCCAACCATACGATTGAATGCTTCCCCTCCCCTCAAACTTCCGGATATCGCTACACCGTCTACCCGCCGCAGTATATATTTACCGCGTTGTATGCCTTTCCTGGCCGAGAGCGTTAATATTTACATCCAGGATAAACCTTATCACAAATTAACATCAGATCTTATACCTCATGCTAACTACCTCCATGAAATTAAAGAGCTATTCTCTAAAAGATTAAAGGCAATTATTACTTAATTCAAATTTTAAAGAGATAAATTGATAATAACATGAGCCAATTCTTGTAAATTTCCATCTTTTTTTTATACGCGACATAGTTTTTTAACGATACTATAATATGTAGAAATGCAATATAAAATAGCATTTTCCATAGAAAATGAAAAGATCGCCACCTGATACCTTAAGTTCGCAAATAATTATATAGCTATATATTAGTTTTCTTTTGAAATATTTTTCAGAATAATTTTTGATTTACACGCACATTTAATAAAAGGAAATTATCATGCTAAAAGTATTTAATCCCTCACCTGTCCAGGTAGGGAGCATTGAATGTTTACAATCAGCGCAAAACTGGCAGAGGAAATCCTTATCACTTCAGGGATTAAATTTACTGCAGTCCGTACTCATCAAGCTCACCACGGGTAAAATTTCAATTACGACATCGTCCGGGGAGTATATTACGGCATCAGGGCCAATGTTAATATTTTTAGCTAAAGATCAAACTATTCATATCACTATGGAAGAGACTCATGAACAGTTAAATTATAATTTAATTGAATTAGATTCTGCGTCAATAAAAAATGCTTATAATTTTTTTCTGTATGAACATGCAGACTTTTCGGCCCCATTAACAAAACCGACGACAAAACATCTGTTAGCGCCAATAGAAACAGGCGTAGCAAGAGTATTCAACCTTTTACACTCTTCAAATAAAAGCCAGAAATTATCCCAAGATAAAAAGGAATATTTAATAAGATTTCTACTTTCAGAGTTCATCTATGAACCTGAAGCATTTGCCCTCTTTAGAGAACTATCGCAAAATACATTAGCCGAAAATATCTATAATATTATTATAAGCGACATAAGTCGAAAATGGGCGCTCAAGGATATTTCTGACTCACTCTATATGAGTTGTTCCACATTAAAAAGGAAATTGAAACAAGAGAACACCTCATTCAGCGAAGTTTACCTTAATGCGCGAATGAATAAAGCGACAAAACTTCTACGCAATAGTGAATATAATATTACTCGAGTGGCTTATATGTGTGGTTATGATAGTGCTTCTTATTTTACATGCGTTTTTAAAAAACATTTCAAAACTACACCATCGGAATTTTTAGCGTTTTTATCTTCCTCTCGTCATCAATATGTTAATTGAGATATCTGACAATGCAGTATAAGAACAAAGCAAAACATATTAATATAAAAGACGGGATTCTGTTGCTCGCTAAAAAATTCGACCTAACATTGAGCGAAAAAAAAGTTATTTATTACGTGGCAGCAGGATTATCTGTTAAAAGTTGCTCAAATTTATTAGATCGAAATATAAAAACGATTTCAACACAAAAGAGATCAGCCTATAAAAAAATGGATATTACTACTGATGTTGAATTAATCCATTTGATGCTGAATGAGTTTTATATATCAGTCGATATTACGTAATTTTTCCTAAAATGTTGGTAGAGTGGTAGGCAAGGCAACTCTGGATATCATCTTCAGAGATCGGTGTGATATCTACGTTGTTTAATTTAACTGTTCCCGTATAGCAATGACTGGAATTTGATAGTGCTTTGATTAAAGAAGATTTACCTGAACCTGATGTACCGATAATACCCATAAAATCTCCGGGAACAGCAGTGAATGAAAGCTGATCAATCAGTGTTCGTTCCGCAAACGCTATGGATAATTCTTCGCTGTCTATCGGCTGGCTGACGATAGACTCTACACCGCCAGTACGTTCCATGAAGGATAATAGTGATATTGGCGCCAGAGGCGATAATATCACTAACATCAATACACCGACCTTCATCGGCTCCTCAGAAGCTCACGCAACAATTAAGCTGACTATTGATACACAACCGTCCGCCGAACCAACGTTGGGATCGACTGTTAGCAGTCTGGATAACACCGTCACCCTTAAGGGAGTCGTGGAGGCGCATCAGGATATTCAGGTGAAGGTCACGGTCAACGATACGGACTACACCGCCAGTATCGATAACGATATCAGTAACTGACATGTTTCTGTTCCGCAACCCGCTATTCTGTCGGGGGCAAATCAGTACACCATAACGGCCACCGATCCCGCTGGTAATAGCGCCGCCGCCAGTGGAACATTTACAGGCACATCGCCGACGAAAAACCCGGTTAACAAGAGTTCCGGCGTAGATGAAATGATTTCGCTTAGCGAGGCGACATGGCATTCGGTAAGTGTTGATGAAGAATATTATGCCTGATAACTAAACATCACCCTGCGAGGCCTCTTCGGAGGCCTCCTGAAAAAAACAGAATAATATTTATTGTCTGTTAATTATTACAGAGAGAGTTAATTTATAAAAAAAAGCGGCAGACTACGCTGCCGCAAATATGAGGAGGACAATTACCGTTACGCTACACCACAAAGTAATCCGTTACTGAGGTAAGTAAAACATAAATATCCCCAACAATGAATCAACGAATCAAGCAATCGTCAAATCATGGTATTAACAACCTTGTTCTGTTTTAGCATACTGTGACAGTAAAAATAGATTTTAGTCATTCTGTATATCACACGAAAATTTATAAAACAGATTTGGTTCACTCACAATATACAAATTATTTTCATTATCCATGGCAATCCCTTCTGGTTGGGGTATATCGTCTCTGAGCCCTGACCACTCCGCCGTCAGGAACAATCGATCGCGCACCCGCCACTCGGAACTGACCTCCAGAATCATTTTTGACTCGTCAGACAACACCAGCAGCGAATCCGTTGGGGCATGGTATTCAAGTCCGGAGACATCGCTCACACTCGCAGTGATGGCAGAAGGCAACGCTCTGGTGATACCATTTTTGCTCATCTCTACTTCTTTGATCATAATGGGTTTTCTTTCTTTTGCGGCATATAATCTCTCATTTTTCGCATCCCATGCCGTACCTTCCAGCCCTTTATTTTTTGCTTTGTCATAGCCCTCAAGCTTCACCATGGAGATTATCTGCATGGCGCCGCGCTGAATATCCACCTGTGTTTTATAGACCGCGCCATCTTTCTCACTGCCTATCTGGAACTGGTTGCCCCCACTCCATGCAATAGACTCCGGGTCGTGGATACCCTGCAGCGGCATCCGCCCTACCAGCTGCCCTTCTGTCGTTAACCAGACCAGTTCAGGGGGATTATTAATAACGGCGAAAAGCATCCTGTCTTCGGCGGAGTAGGTCAAACCTGAAAGGTTACTCTTAACTCCTGCGACTGGTTTTTGCTGAATAACCGCTTTATAGCTACTCAGTGCTAGCGCCGAGGGTTTATCACCATATTTGAGGATCAGTTGATAAACATAGCGTATATCGTCCCTGACCATAAATAAAATCACGCCCAAGAGTACAACCACAATAACGCGTTTTAGTAATCTCATAAAAAATCCATAGCAGATCGCGCCACGACTGATGTCGTAACGCATTTCTTAAAAATAAAGCCGATGTCCGATAGAATCGTTATTCGGTTATGGCGAGCGCCATTAGCATAGGCAAAATGAAATAGTGAGGTTTATCACAAAAAGCCCGATTTTAATCACTAACGTACCCTTTTTGTAAATTGACATAATCAAGAGGAGGGTAGTTTCGGCTAATTATTTAAATAGTACGTCTGCAAATTCGCCCCTGTATGCAGGGCAAATGACAAAAAGTGATAATTAATGAGATGTAACACCGCAATCTGATCTGCTATTGCTGCTCCCACTTCTATTCAACCGGGCAGCAAAAAAATGAAACTCAACCTTATTACCGTCAGCCTGGCTACGCTCGTTGCCGCTGGCGCATTCCCGGCCCATGCCGGTCCTCAGGCGCATGTCGTGTGCGGCTATCACCACACGCTGGGCGATGACGCGATTATGATGTTTGGTAAAGCGAATCAGGCGATGTGGCATGACTTTTTTGGCAACACCCACACCGACGCGGTCTCTACCTACCAGACGTTGCGCGCGCAACCAGATACCACCTGTGATAATAAAGCCGACAGCTCCGCTTACTGGGCGCCGTCCATGAAATTACCTGATGGTGAAATCGTAAATCCGGCCTACCAAAAGACCTATTATCAATCCACAAATGTAGCGCAATATCCGCTCCATCCATTCCCGGCCGGGCTGGAGTTACTGGCCGGCGACCATCACGGTACTGGCCCCAGTACCGCAATCACCTTTTTATGTGCCAACGGCAAAGGTTACACCAACAAGGTAGGCGAAATATGCGGCCTGCGTAAAGCGGGCGATGCCGTCCAGTTTAATATCGGGATCGCTTTCCCCAACTGTTGGGATGGCGTCAACCTGAAACCGACCCATAGCCACAATAATGCTATCTATGCCGACCACGGGAAATGTTCCGCAGACTATCCGGTAAAAATCCCAACGGTGAATATGAACATCGCCTGGGTACTCCCGCAGATCTCCTCGCTGGATACGTCTAAAGTGGAATTGTCGATGGACCCGGTAATGCATGGCGAAACCCGGGAAGAGCGCTGGGGAAGTCTTTATACCGCCCATGCCGATTTTATGAATGGCTGGACGGAAGATGGCGCGCAGTTTATGACGGATCTGTGTATGAACCAGGGACTGGATTGCGGCACTACGGTTCCTTACGCCTACAGTAAAGCGGAAGAAAATACCTGGGTAAGCAGCGAAGACGACAAGCCTCATGCCAGCGTCGATACCTTGTACGTACAGGATGACTGGACAAATGGCGGACGCACGCAGCACCCGGAAACGCTCACGCTGGTGAAATTTAAGATCCCGCCCCTGCCTGCCAATATGGACGCTTCGCTATTCAAATACCGTATTCGCCTTTTTGGCGGCAAAACGGAAGCGAACGGCGCCGATCAAATTTTCTTTTACCCGACCAGCAGTGACTGGCACGTCAGTACCGTGTCCTGGAACAATAAACCGGCGATCAACTACCGTTCCGATGCCGTGTTATATCTGGACCATTCACATGAGTATCGCATGGTTGATGTCGATAAAGCGGTGCGCAAAGCGCTGGCGGAAGGGAAAACGGAAATATCCTGGTATATCGGCGGCGACCGTCAGGGAAATCACTACGACTTCACGCCAGCGGACTCAAAACAGAGCCTGGTGCTGATGCTGACCGGTTTCAAAAAGACGCCGGAGCTGTAATAGTAAACTGTGCCCGCTGACGCAACAGCGGGCACGATGGCGGCACAAGTATTACGGCACGCCATCAAAACCCGACCAATACCTCAGAAAAACAACCGCTTATTCTCAGGCTGTAGTCCCTGTTGCTGCTGAACATCCTGCAGATAACAGGTCGCTACGACGGCAAGCCGGGCATAGAAGGCGCTAACGGTATTGCGTTGCAGCAATTCTAGATAGCGGAATCCCCAGGGCAGCAGATGCGCCTCCAGTAACCGGTTGGCCGCCACGTTGTCGCCTCGTGCCAGCAGATCGCTACAGGCCAATAGCATCAGGCCAAACTGATCTTCCGGCTCGCGTTCACGGTCAGTGAATACCATGCCCTGCGACTGTAAAAAAGCTCGATAATCGGCGGTGGTTTCCCCCATCAGCAAATTATCTTTTTCCAGATAGACCGATCCCCAGGGCGGGACGGGCATCTTTCCCTGGCCTTCAAACAATACGGAAAATTGCCATGTAAGCGCATCATCATCCGGTAGCGACCATGACGCACACAGTGATTCAATAGATCCACGATCGCGCCAGGGGTAAAGCTCAGGCAACGTTGGCAAACAATCGAACAACGCTTTCACCTCCGGCCTCTCAGGGGAGTAGTAAAACAGTGCGCCGAGGATACGCGGCAAAACAGCACGGGAAAGCATAGCAATAGCTCCTGAAATATTTCGCCTGATGACGCTACGCTGATCAGGCTTACATGGCATAAACCGGGCAAAAAACTACATTGGCAGCGTCCACAGATTGTAAAACGCAATCCTACCCGCCAACTCCGCCGCGATAACCACCACAGCCGTCATGGCCAGCACCGCAGCGCTCGATTTCAGGCGCGCGCAGACCACCACCCCGACCACGCCCGCCGCCAGCAATATCGCCTGGGCGGTAAACCAGCTATGCTGCGCGGCGGTCAGAGCGCTATCGGCGCTCATCAGCGTCGCCATATAGCCCGGGCGCAGACAAAAGCTCACCAAAATCGCCAACACGCTGACCAGTAGCCCCAGACGGCGCACGCCAAACAATGCCGCCAACGCGCCGCCGCCAATCAACGGCGTCAATATCATCATTGCCGTGGTGTAAGATGAACGCCAGGTCGCCACCGTCGGCAGTTGGTAAATCTGCGGAACGGCGTATAAGAAGACTACTCCGACTATCGCCGCCAACCAGACCAACGCGTTACACAGCGGCGTCGCCCGGTTCAGCAACAAACCGAGCGCCCCCAGCCCGCCGAGCGCCGCAAAAGCCGCCGACAGGACAATCTCGTTACTCATCGGCGAATGTCCGACGCGCAGCAGCATATTCAGCGCACGCAGCGGTTGCCCGACGTGGAAGGTGCCGACAATGACACCCAGCCCAAACAGGCACATCACCGAGAACAGACCGATAGCCTTACGCCGCGGCGCGACCAGCCCCATTGCGCCGCCAATCAGCAGCAGAATAAATGCGCCGACCGCGCTCTGGGTAAAGACCGTAAAAAAGACCAGCGGTAACTCATGCATGGCGCACCTCCCGAATGTTCATGATTGCGCCTTCCGTATCGCCCGTGGGTCTCGCTTTCGGATGCGGTTTAATAATGAGGTTAGGATGGGTGAACGACGCTGAAGGCAGCGGCGCGATTTGATTCTCCGTGCCATATTTTGCCCGTAATTCATCGACAGGGCCGAAATCCAGCGCTCGCTGCGGGCAAGAATCCACACAGATAGGGCGCAGATTGTTCTCCAGTCGGTCAAGACAACCGTCGCATTTACGCATCACGTTCGCCTGCGTATCAAACTGCGGCGCGCCGTAGGGGCAGCGCATTTCACAATAACGACAGCCGACGCATACGCTGTCATCCACCACGACCAGACCATCTTCTTTGCGTTTATGCATCGCCCCGGTCGGACAGCCGGAGACACATACCGGCTCATCGCAATGGTTACAAGCAATAGAGAGGTAGTAGGTAAAGGTGTCGTGATGCCAGCTTTCCCCCTCTTTCACCCAGCTTCCGCCGCCATATTCATAGACGCGGCGCAGTTTCGGACCGACATCCAGATCTTTATTATCCTTGCAGCTTACCTGGCAGGTTTTACAGCCTGAACAGCGCGAGGAGTCAACATAAAAGCCATACTGTTTCATCGTACATCACTCCTTAAGCGCGTTTAATTTCAACCAGATTGGTATGCTGCGGATTGCCTTTCGCCAGCGGCGAAGGGTGGTGGCTGGTCAGCGTATTGATACAGCCGCCGACATCAACGCCGTTGCCGTCAAGCCGCGTCCACGCGCCCTGCGGCATCGCCGCCACGCCGGGTAAAATGCGCTGGGTCACTTTACAGGGAAGCTCCACCACGCCGCGGTCATTGAATACATGCACCCGATCGCCGGACTTCAGTTGGCGGGCGCTGGCGTCAATCGGGTTAATCCAGACTTCATCCGGCACCGCCTCATGCAGCATCAGCACATTGCTGTAGGTCGAGTGGGTATGCCCTTTGGTATGGAAGCCGCTTAACTGCAACGGATACTTCGCCGTCAGCGCTTTGTTAAGGTGCGACTCTTTCGCCGGACAAAATTCCGGCAATGCGGGAATTCGCTCGCCTTCTGGCAACGTCCACGTTTGCGCCAGATCCGCCAGCGCCTGGGAGTAAATTTCAATTTTGCCCGACGGCGTGGAGAGTGGATTAGCCTCGGCGTCGGCGCGGAAATCGGCAAACGCAAGGCTCTGCTGCTCGGTAGCGATACGCTGGTCAATCACGCCCATCTCTTTCGCCACGCTCCACTCCGGCAGGTATGGACGTTTTTCACGGATCTGCTGATAGTGCATCTCCGCCCACTGCGCCTGAGTTCGGCCCTCGGTATATTGCTCGCGCAGTCCAAGATGCCCGGCGATATCCGCGCAGATGTCATACGTGCTGCGCACTTCCCACATCGGTTTAACGGTTTTCTGAATCGCAATCATATAGTTATGCGATCCCGCCGCATAGGAGCTGTCCACCAGGTCTTCCGCCTCAAGATAGCTGGTCTCCGGCAACAGCAGATCCGCATACATCGCGCTGGGCGTCATATGGTTTTCAATCACGATAATGGTTTCACACAGCGATTCATCCGCGAGAATTTGACGGGTGCGGTTTGTTTCGCCGTGCTGATTAAGCAAAGTATTACCGGCCTGGTTGAAAAACAGCTTAATCCCGGTTTTTAGCCTGTCCGCGCCTTTTACGCCCATTGTCGTCGCGGTCATTTTCTCCGGATGCTGAATGGCGTCCGTCCACAGATAGCAAGGAATAGAGGTTGTGATCGGATTCTTACCGACAGGCAACAATGGCACGCCATACGGCGTACCGTAAGGCCAGTTGCCATTATTGGTGCCGGGCCGCCCGAAGTGGCCTGTTAACGCTGGCAGCGTCTGAATAGCACGCACGGTTTGCTCGCCGTTGGCATGACGCTGCGGCCCCCAGCCCTGGCAAATATAGCAGGCGCGCGCCGAGGCGATTTCGCGTGCCAGTTGGCGAATACGCGTTGCCGGAATACCGGTGATATCCGCCGCCCATTCCGGGGTTTTCGCGATACCGTCATCGCCCGTGCCAAGAACATAATCTTTATAGCTGGCGTTAGGCGCAGCCGTGTCCGGCAAGGTGCTACGGTCATAGCCGACGCAATAGCGGTTTACCAGCGCCTCGTCGAGAAGCTGTTCGGTAATCAGCGTATGCGCTATGCCGGCGACTAGCGCGGCGTCCGTGGTTGGGCGAATCGGTAGCCATTCGGCGTGTTCGGTAATCACCGAATCGGTATAGCGCGGATCGATAATAATGACCCGGGCTTTCGAGGTCTCCAGCGCCCGGCGCAGCTCTTCAACCTGGCCGCCGCCGGACATCCGCGTTTCTGAGAGATTCAGGCCAAATAGCACCACCAGATCGGAATGCGCGATCTGCGTAAAATGGCTACCGACATAATCGCCGTGGGTATAAGGCGTGGCAGTGGCGATTTGCGCCGTGGAATAGGTGTTGTGATAATTTAAATAACCGCCGGTGAGATTTAGTAATCTTATCCAGGCGGGTCTGCCTTGCGTGTGATAATACGCGCCGGATTGATAATTATAATAAATAGCTTCCCGGCCATATTGTTCGCTAACGCGCGTTAATTCCGCCGCAATAAAGGCCGTGGCCTCATCCCATGAAATACGTTTAAATTTTCCTTCGCCGCGTTTTCCCACTCTTTTCATCGGATACTTAATGCGATCCGGGCTATAGACCCGCCAGCGACTGGAACGCCCGCGCAGGCAGGGACGAATCTGATGCTCGCCGAATACCGCGTCATCTTTCGCGTCTTCCGGTTCAATACGCACAATGCGATCATTTTTCACGATAACCTTAAGCGGGCATCGACTGCCACAGTTGACCAGACAGGCGCTGTGCCTGACGGTTTCGCCGTTGGCATCCTTCGGTATCGGGGTATCCTGCGCCTGGGCAGTGGTAGCAAAAGGCAGCGTAATCGCCTGGCTTAGCGTCACCGCCGCCCCTACTTTTGCAGTAGCGACAATAGCATCACGTCGGGTTATGGTTGTGTTCAGCCATTTTTTTATTTCCATTTTTTATTTCTCACATTGCTTCCATAATTATTAATAATATGTAATGAAAACTAATCATAATAGATTAAATATTTGTGCTGATTGATTGTGATCAAACGCATTCTGAACGTCAGTAAAAATAAAATGTGATACCGCATACGTTATTATAAAAATTAATGAAAAATTATTTTATGTAATTCTGATGAAAATAAATTACCCATCACGGTATCCGGCGATATTAATTAACGACATGACGTTTGCCAGTCGACATGAGCAGGTAGCGCCCCCTGCAAGGCAAGACGGGCTTTTCAACACTGGAGCAACATCGCCTATGCCTTTGAATTAGACGCCTCATCAGGGATAATAACCTTACGATTCGTCCGCTCAGGTCCACTATGAAACACTCCCTGCCATGCCGGGCGTTACGCAAACGCCCCATGAAACTCGGCACTACCGTCATTCTGATGGTCAGCGCCGTTTTGTTTTCGGTGCTCGTTGTGGTCCATCTGATCTATTTTTCGCAAATCAGCAGCATGACGCGCGACGCGCTGGCAGATAAAGCGCTGGCGGTGGCTCGCTCGCTGGCGGACTCTCCGGCAGTTCGCGAGGGGCTGAAAAAACCGCCTGCGGAAAGCGGCATTCAGCCGCTCGCCGAAGCGGTGAGCCAGCATAATGGCTTTTTGTTTATTGTGGTGACCAATATGCAGGGCATCCGTTATTCGCACCCAGAAACGCAGCGAATCGGCCAACCGTTCAAAGGCGATGATATTCTGCTCGCGCTGCAGGGAAAGGAAAACGTTGCCATTAATCGCGGCTTTCTTGCCAAAGCGCTGCGCGTTTTCACACCGGTTTATGATGAACGCCACCGGCAGATCGGCGTGGTAGCGATTGGCCTGGAACTCAGTCACGTTACGCAGCAGATCAACAATAGCCGCGGCAGTATTATCTGGTCCATTCTGTTCGGCGCTCTGGTGGGGTTATTAGGCACGTATGCGCTGGTCAAGGTGCTAAAACGTATCCTGTTTGGCCTCGAACCCTATGAGATCTCAACCCTGTTTGAACAACGCCAGGCAATGCTGCAGTCAATCAAAGAGGGCGTTATCGCCGTGGATGATAGCGGCGAAGTCACGTTGATTAACCATGCGGCGCAGGCGCTGCTCGATTATCGAAAAACGCAGGATGACGCCAGATTATCCACCCTGAGTCATGCCTGGTCACAGGTGGTGGACATTAGCGAAGTGTTGCGTGACGGTACGCCGCGCCGCGATGAAGAGATCATCGTCAAAGGCCGCCTGCTGCTGGTGAATACCGTTCCGGTGCGCAGCAACGGCGAAATTATCGGCGCGATATCCACCTTCAGGGATAAAACAGAAGTTCGCCAACTGATGCAGCGGTTGGACGGGATGGTGAACTACGCGGATGCGCTCCGTGAACGATCCCACGAATTCATGAACAAATTACATGTGATTCTGGGATTATTGCACCTGAAGAGTTATAAGCAGCTTGAAGCGTATATTATCAAGACGGCCAATAACTATCAGGAAGAGATCGGTTTGCTGCTGGGTAAAATAAAGTCGCCGATTATCGCTGGCTTTTTGCTCAGTAAGATTACTCGCGCCTCTGATTTCGGGCACAGCCTGGTGATAAGCAGCGACAGCCAGTTACCGGATAATAACAATGAAGATCAGGTTACGGTGCTGATTACGGCGCTGGGTAATTTGATTGAAAACGCGCTGGAAGCATTGAGCCAGGAATCCGGCGGCGAAATCAGCGTCTCGTTACACTACCGTCATGGCTGGCTGCATTGCGAAGTGAGCGATGACGGTCCGGGTATCGAACCTGAGCGCATCGAGGCGATTTTTGAAAAAGGCGTCTCGTCGAAAGGCGCCGAACGCGGCGTCGGTTTAGCGCTGGTTAAACAGCAGGTTGAAGCGCTTGGCGGCGTAATTTCCGTGGAGTCCGAGCCTGGGATCTTCACACAATTTTTTGTACAGTTACCCTGGGATGGAAAAAGGACCAGCCTATGATCAATGTATTAATTGTCGATGACGATGCGATGGTCGCGGAGTTAAATCGCCGCTATGTCGCGCAAATCTCCGGTTTTCATTGTTGTGGAACCGCTTCGACGCTGGAAAAAGCGAAAGAGTTTATCTTCAACAGTGAAAATCACATTGACCTAATCCTGCTGGATATCTACATGCAGCAGGAAAACGGATTGGATCTGCTGCCTGTCCTGCACAGCGCAGGCTGCAAAAGCGACGTTATTGTCATTTCTTCTGCCGCTGACGCCGCCACCATTAAAGATTCACTTCACTACGGCGTGGTGGATTATCTGATCAAGCCTTTTCAGGCCACGCGCTTTGAAGAAGCGTTGACCGGCTGGCTACGTAAGAAAACGGCGATGGAAAAACGCCAGTATTACGAACAGTCTGAGCTTGACCTGCTCATTCACGGTAATTCATCCAGCGAGCAGGAGCCTCGTCGGCTGCCAAAAGGGCTGACCCAGCAAACGCTACGCACCTTATGCCAGTGGATTGATGCGCATCAGGAGCAGGAATTTTCTACCGACGAGTTGGCCAACGAAGTGAATATCTCACGCGTCTCCTGCCGTAAATATCTCATCTGGCTGGTAAATTGCCATATCTTGTTTACCAGTATTCATTACGGCGTGACCGGCAGGCCGGTTTACCGCTACCGCGTTCAGCCGGAACATTACTCTTTACTGAAACAATATTGTCAGTAAGGATACCGCATAAAGCCGACGCGAAGCGTTATATCCTGGTAACATTTATTATAACAATGCCAATAAAAACGCTATCACATTAATAACAAACCTGGGAAATTGTGTCAGATCAAATATACTCAACCCAGGCCTGTTAACGTTATTTTCTATTATTACAGCGCTCTGCGCTGTTTTTAATTTCAAAACGCTAACAAAAGTTAATTAAGTATTATCCCATGCCGAGAGTGTGTATTTTTATTAAAAAAGGGATTTGTCCGGAATTTTCCTGACACTTAAATAAAATTATGTTTGTAGCAATGGAGCTTGTGCTACGCCTATGGACAATACGTATATTGGTGAGCAGATACGCGTCTCCACACGCCATACTAATAATTTAAAAAAATGGCGTGACAATGATCACATAAGTCACATTCTGTTCGCTTTATCTCGTGATTTACCTGATGGCGAGACACAAAAATTAAAGAATAAACGCCTGTTTTTAAAACAGACAAATCATAATTTACTGCTCTCGCTGACTCCACCTGCCCATCGCCAGAGGGTACTCCCCTCTGAACATCACTATCGCAAGAAAATAATTACTTAAAGCAACTCTGTAAAAAGCTTAATCGTTAATCGTCGCCACTGGCGCATTGAATATTCGCCATTTCCTGATGCTCATTCACACAAATCAGAAGATGGCTGTGATCCATTTATCAAAATTGACTGGGTTTATCGCGAGGATAAATAAAAATGTTATTTAGTATACAGCTTCTCATAATATTAATATGTCTGTTTTATGGTGCCCGAAAGGGCGGGATCGCGCTCGGGTTGTTGGGCGGTATCGGTCTGGTCATTCTGGTGTTTGTTTTCCATCTCCAGCCAGGTAAACCGCCCGTTGACGTAATGCTGGTCATTATCGCGGTAGTCGCCGCGTCGGCGACGTTGCAGGCATCAGGCGGGCTGGATGTGATGCTGCAGATTGCCGAAAAGCTGCTGCGTCGCAACCCCAAATACGTCTCTATTGTGGCGCCGTTCGTCACCTGTACCCTGACGATTCTGTGTGGGACAGGCCACGTGGTCTACACCATTTTGCCGATTATCTATGACGTGGCGATCAAGAATAATATCCGTCCGGAACGTCCAATGGCGGCCAGTTCTATCGGCGCGCAAATGGGCATCATCGCCAGTCCGGTTTCCGTCGCCGTGGTTTCTCTGGTAGCGATGCTGGGCAACGTGACATTTGACGGAAAACATCTGGAGTTCCTCGATCTGCTGTCGATCACCATCCCGTCTACCCTGCTCGGTATCCTGGCAATCGGTATTTTTAGTTGGTTCCGCGGTAAAGATCTGGATAAAGACGAAGCGTTTCAGAAATTTATCTCCGTACCGGAAAACCGTCAGTACGTGTACGGCGATACCGCGACGCTGCTGGATAAAAAACTGCCGAAAAGCAACTGGCTGGCGATGTGGATCTTCCTGGCGGCGATTGCCGTGGTCGCTCTCCTGGGCGCGGACTCCGACTTACGTCCAACCTTCGGCGGCAAACCGTTGTCGATGGTGCTGGTCATTCAGATGTTTATGCTGCTGACCGGGGCACTCATTATCATTCTGACCAAAACCAATCCTGCGTCTATCTCAAAAAACGAAGTTTTTCGTTCCGGTATGATTGCGATTGTCGCGGTATACGGGATCGCCTGGATGGCGGAAACCATGTTCGGCGCGCATATGTCGGAAATTCAGGGCGTGCTGGGCGAAATGGTCAAAGAGTATCCGTGGGCCTATGCCATCGTTCTGCTGCTGGTCTCCAAGTTTGTTAACTCCCAGGCAGCGGCGCTGGCGGCGATTGTTCCCGTCGCGCTGGCTATCGGTGTCGATCCGGCGTATATCGTGGCCTCTGCGCCGGCATGTTATGGCTACTATATTCTGCCGACCTACCCAAGCGATCTGGCGGCGATTCAGTTTGACCGTTCCGGCACAACCCGTATTGGCCGCTTCGTCATTAACCACAGCTTCATTCTGCCGGGTTTGATTGGCGTGAGCGTCTCCTGCGTCTTTGGCTGGATCTTTGCCGCAATGTACGGATTCCTGTAATGGCCGCGCGCGCCGCCAAGTTATGCGCGGCGCGCGACTTAGAGCCTGGCCCATGAGGCTCTTAATACATTTTCTTACTATTAGGCTGGAAGCACATGTCGAAAAAAGAGTTTATCTATCAGGCGCCTTTCCCGATGGGAGAGGACAAAACAGAGTATTATCTGCTCACCTCCGATTATGTCAGCGTCAGTGAATTCAACGGAGAATCTATCCTCAACGTTGAGCCGCAGGCGTTAACGTTGCTGGCTCAGCAAGCCTTCCATGATGCGTCTTTTATGCTCCGTCCTGAACACCAGCAGCAAGTCGCCGCCATTCTCCATGACCCCGAAGCCAGCGAAAACGACAAATATGTGGCGTTGCAATTCCTGAGAAACTCCGAAATCGCCGCCAAAGGCGTTCTGCCGACCTGCCAGGATACCGGCACGGCGATTATCATGGGTAAAAAAGGCCAACGCGTATGGACGGGCGGCGGCGATGAAGCCGCGCTCTCCAAAGGCGTGTTTAATACCTATATCGAAGATAACCTGCGCTACTCGCAGAACGCGCCGCTGGATATGTACAAAGAGGTCAATACTGGCAGCAACCTGCCAGCGCAAATCGATCTCTATGCCGTCGATGGCGACGAGTACAAGTTCCTTTGCGTGGCGAAAGGCGGCGGTTCAGCAAACAAAACGTATCTCTATCAGGAGACCAAAGCGCTGCTCACCCCAGGCAAGCTGAAAAACTTCCTCGTTGAGAAAATGCGCACGCTGGGCACCGCAGCCTGTCCGCCATACCATATCGCCTTTGTCATTGGCGGCACCTCGGCGGAAAGCACGCTGAAAACCGTTAAGCTCGCCAGCACCCACTATTACGACGCGCTGCCGACGGAAGGTAACGAGCACGGCCAGGCATTCCGCGATCTCCACCTGGAACAGGAACTGCTGGAAGAAGCGCAAAAACTTGGCCTCGGCGCCCAGTTCGGCGGGAAATATTTCGCCCACGATATTCGCGTAATTCGCCTGCCGCGTCACGGCGCTTCCTGTCCGGTGGGGATGGGCGTCTCCTGCTCGGCAGACCGTAACATCAAAGCGAAAATCAACCGCGAAGGCATCTGGATCGAAAAACTGGAACACAATCCGGGCCAGTATATTCCGCCAGCGCTGCGTCAGGCGGGCGAAGGCGACGCGGTGAAAGTCGATCTCAACCGTCCGATGAAAGAGATCCTCGCCCAGCTATCGCAGTACCCGGTCTCGACTCGCCTGTCGCTGACGGGCACCATTATCGTAGGTCGCGATATCGCCCACGCGAAGCTAAAAGAGCGTATTGAATCCGGCGAAGACCTGCCGCAGTATATTAAAGACCACCCCATCTATTACGCAGGTCCGGCCAAAACCCCGGCAGGTTATCCATCTGGCTCATTAGGCCCCACCACCGCAGGCCGAATGGACTCTTATGTCGATCTACTGCAATCCCACGGCGGCAGTATGATCATGCTGGCGAAAGGCAACCGTAGTCAGCAGGTCACGGATGCCTGTAAAAAACACGGCGGCTTTTATTTGGGCAGTATCGGCGGCCCGGCGGCGGTACTGGCACAGCAGAGCATTAAGCATCTGGAGTGCGTCGAGTATCCGGAACTCGGCATGGAAGCTATCTGGAAAATTGAAGTAGAAGATTTCCCGGCCTTTATCCTGGTGGATGACAAAGGCAACGATTTCTTCCAGCAGATTGTCAGCAAACAGTGCGCTAACTGCGCGAAATAACCTGGCAGGCCCGGCGTTCTCCCGGGCCGCGTTATCGGTTAATTGCCGGATGGCGCTACGCTTATCCGGCCTGCACGAGAGACCATGCTCACGCTTTTACATCGCTGGTCGCTACCACAGAAATCGCCGGGCTATCCGGCTGTTCGACGAATGGCGGCGTTTTCCGGTATTTATCCAGCAGGTGGATCTGAATTTTGCGCAGCATATCGCCGTTCAAACGGTAGTAGCGGAAGTAGAGAACCAACGTCATCATGAAAAACAGTACCGGCAGGACAATCATAATAAACTGCATCCCCTGCAGGGTTTGCGCAGACTGCGCCACGTTCGGCGTGTAGCCAATCAGCCCCAGCACCAAAGCGATAAAGAACGCCGCAAACGCCGAGCCGCCCTTCACGACCATCGTCTGTACGGAATAAGCGATACTCTCGCAGCGAATATTGAGCTTAAATTCCCCATAATCGACCGTATCCGCCACCATGATTACCTGAAGCACCCAAAAGAGCGCGGTCCCGATATTCAGGAAAATACCCGCCGCCACGATTAAAGCGGCATTATGGACATCCGCCAACGCCATCGCGAAGAGCCCTGCGCAACTCAGAACGGGCATCACGGAGGCGCCCGCCCACAATATCCGCCGCGATAACATTTTCACCAGCCGGGGGAAGACAATCAGCGTCAGCAGATTCGCCGCGCCGGCGTAAGAAAGGTAATAGGGAAAAAGATCGGCATCGCCAATCACATAGGTGAAGTAGTAGATCGCAAAGCCATTGATAATATTGGAGGCAATGTTATACGCCAGCGCCATTCCCAACAGGCAAGAGAGCTGATCGTTTTTGTATATCAATCCAACGATCGTTTTTAACGTCAGATGTGGGCGGCCTGCCGTTACACCGTTGTCGGAGGAGTACACCTCATGTACGTTGCGTAATGTCACGATAGTCGAGGCGATAAAGAACGCAATCAGTACCAGCGTAAACATCTGAAAGCCGAACCCACGATCCGCCCCGCCAACATAGCTCACAAACGGCAGCGTTATACCGGCAGTGACGAAGCCAGCCAGACTGGCGAAGAAACGCGGGAACGGCACCAGTTGTTCGCGTTCTCGCTTATCAAGCGTAATGGTCGGCACCAGCGACCAAAATGGGATATCCATAATGGTATACGTCATGCCCCACAGGATGTAGGTTACGCAGACAAATACAACCTGCGCGGTTCCCTCAAAAAGATGGGCGCTGAACAGCAGGAAAAGCACCAGCGAATTGGTTAAGGTGCCGATCAATATCCACGGCTTAAATTTCCCCCACCGCGAACGCGTGGCGTTGACAATCCAGCCCATGATGGGATCGTTTATCGCATCCCAGATTCGCGCGACCAGAAAGAGAGTGCCGACGAGGCCGACCGAAAGTCCCACCACATCGGTGTAGTAATACATCAGGTACATATACACAATGCCGATGGCGAAATCCTTACCAAACGCACCGAACCCGTAACTCAGCTTTGTTGTCAGAGAGATGCTCATAGGGTACCGGGTCGCTGTTACCAGCGCCCGCCTTCTGTTAGTAGAGGTTAAACGCCGGATTTGCCGTCCAGCGCGGCTGGAGATTAACGGCGTAACCAGGCCGGAAGCCAGTCGCCATGCGCGGCGATCAGATCGTCAACCAACGCATAGATTTCTTCGATACCCAGCACCGCTGCGGTATGAGGGTCCATCATCGCCGCGTGATACACGCGATCGCGGTTTTCCGTGAGGATGGCTTCGGTCAACAGCGTTTGCACGTTGATGTTGGTCTGCATCATCGCCGCCAGATGAGAAGGGATCGTCCCCACCTTCGTCGGTTGAATGCCGTTGGCATCCACCAGACAAGCCACTTCCACGCAGCTTCCCTGCGGCAGGTTATCAATCAGCCCCTCATTACGCACATTGCCGTAAATCACGCTCGGCTCGCCGGTCCACAGAGCGTTCATAATGGTGCTGGCGTACTCGCGGGACGGTTTGATGTCGATACGCTCGGCGGTTTTATACTCTTCCAGCTCTTTATGCCAGTTCGCCAGTTGTTCTACGCAGCGTTTCGGATATTCATCCAGCGGCACCTTGTAGCGCGCAATCAGATCCTCGCGTCCCGGTTTAATAAACCACGGCGTGTACTCGGCAAAATGCTCTGATGACTCAGTGACGAAGTAGCCCAACTTTTTGAACATCTCATAGCGCACAATGTTCTGGCAGCGTTCATTGCCGTGAATATTGGGCTTCGGCGCCTGTCCGGCGTCATAGGCCGCCAGCAATTCAGGATAGAGATCGACATAAGTCCCGTCAGCCGTTTTGCGCTCCAGTTCCAGGTAAAACGCCATGTGGTTAATGCCGGCGCAGCGGTAGCGCAGCGAGGCGGGATCGATATTCAGGTCGCGCGCCAGTTCTTCCGCCGTTCCCTGTACCGAATGGCACAGGCCGACCTGTTTGATATGCGGATAACGGGCATACATCGCCCAGGTATTCATCGCCATCGGGTTGACGTAATTGAGCATGGTGGCCTTCGGACAGACTTCCGTCATGTCTTCGCAAATCCGCCACAGATGCGGGATGGTCCGCAGCGCGCGCATGATGCCGCCCGGCCCCAGCGTATCGGCGATCGTCTGTTCCAGGCCATGACGCTTACAAACCTCAAAATCGGTCACGGTGCAGGGTTCATAGCCGCCAATCTGAAAGGCGACCACCACGAAATCCGCATCCTGTAGCGCCGCTTTCTGGTTGGTATGGCAGGTAATCCGGCCAGAAGCGCCCGCTGAGTCCATCAGTTTCCGTACCACAATGTGCGACTCTTCCAGCCGGGTTTCGTCAATATCCATCAGGGCGACATGCGCTGACTTTAGCGCCTCGCGGTGAAACACATCGCCGAGGATATTTTTGACGAAAATCGTAGAACCTGCGCCGATAAAGGTAATTTTGGGTGCCGTCATCATGACTCTCCAGAACAGTAGTGAACACCTTCATGGTGGCACGCGTTCCCGGTGAAAACCTCCGTCTTCCCCGATGAGCATTCCCGAAAACTCAGATCGTATGCTGGCGCGCGGGAGATCTGAGTTTTTGGGACAAAATGGCGTAAAAAGCAGAGTATTCGGCCTGATAGTCAGGCTACGCTCTACAATATCGACGGATTCTGTGTCCGGATTCCCGGTTTCCTCCCAGCTAAAGGGGCATAATTCTGATAATTCAGGAAATGGAGTGACGATGAGTACGCAAGCAATATCCCTCCTCCCGCCCGACCCGCACATGTGCAACGGCGATGAAAAGCAAACCCGTAGCCCGCTGTCGCTCTATTCCGAATATCAACGACTGGACGTTGAACTGAGGCCGCCGCACAGAATGGCCAGCAGTCACTGGCATGGGCAAGTAGAAGTGAATGTTCCGTTTGACGGCGATGTGGAGTATTTAATCAACAATGAAGTCGTGCAGATAAAGCAGGGGCATATCACCCTGTTTTGGGCCTGTACGCCACACCAGCTTACCCGCCCCGGCAACTGCCGCCAGATGGCGATTTTCAGTTTGCCGATGCACCTGTTTCTCTCCTGGCCGCTGGATCGCGATCTTATCAACCATGTCACGCACGGGATGGTGGTTAAATCACTGGCGACCCAGCAGCTTAGCACCTTTGAAGTGTTGCGCTGGCAGCAGGAAACAAGCAGCCCGAATGAGCAAATTCGCCAGTTGGCGATCGATGAAATCGGCCTGATGCTTAAACGCTTTAGCCTTTCCGGCTGGCAGCCCATTTTGCTCAATAAAACATCACGCACCCACAAGAATAGCGTCTCACGCCATGCGCAGTTTTACGTAAGCCAGATGCTGGGATTTATTGCCGATAACTACGATCAGGCGCTCACCATTAACGACGTCGCGGAGCATGTCAAACTCAATGCTAATTACGCGATGGGAATATTCCAGCGGGTTATGCAATTGACGATGAAGCAGTACATCACGGCGATGCGCATCAATCACGTACGTGCCTTATTGAGCGATACTGACAAAACGATCCTCGATGTCGCTCTGACTGCCGGGTTCCGATCCAGCAGCCGTTTTTACAGTACTTTTAGCAAATTTGTCGGTATGTCGCCGCAACAATACCGCAAGCTAAGTCAGCAACGACGCCAGACGATGCCCGGCTAAAGCCGGATACCACTATCAGCCAAAAAAATAATTCACCTGTCGATAAACGGCAGGTGAAATCGCTCGATATCAATAATTAACCCATTGTTTATTAAACAATAATATCAATAACCGACCATTATTCCATCACTTTACACCCCCTATTTGACGGGGTAATACTTGCCCACGTCACATTCATACGGCGGGTCGGCAAGGCGTAAATTGCACGGCCTCCACAACCGGGTAAAAGATGATGAAAGTATTAATTGTTGAAAGTGAGTTTCTGCATCAGGACACCTGGGTTGGCAACGCGGTTGAGCGTCTGGCAGATGCCTTGAGCCAACAAAATGTTACCGTCATTAAATCGACATCCTTCGATGACGGCTATGCCATCTTGTCCGCGAACGAAGCCATTGACTGTCTGATGTTTAGCTACCAAATGGAACAACCGGATGAGCACCTGAGCGTCAGGCAATTGATCGGTAAGCTTCACGAGCGTCAGCAAAACGTGCCCGTTTTCCTGTTAGGCGACAGGGAAAAAGCGACGGCATCGCTGGACCGCGACCTGCTGGAGCTTGTCGATGAATTCGCCTGGATTCTGGAAGACACCGCTGACTTTATCGCCGGACGCGCCGTTGCCGCCATGACCCGGTATCGTCAGCAACTGTTACCGCCGCTGTTTAACGCGTTGATGAAATACAGCGACATTCATGAATATTCATGGGCGGCGCCGGGACACCAGGGCGGCGTCGGTTTCACTAAAACGCCTGCCGGTCGCTTTTATCACGATTATTATGGCGAAAACCTGTTCCGCAGCGATATGGGGATTGAGCGTACCACGCTCGGTTCACTCCTCGACCATACCGGCGCGTTTGGCGAAAGCGAGAAAAACGCCGCCCGCGTATTCGGTGCTGACCGCTCCTGGTCCGTGGTTGTCGGGACCTCCGGTTCTAACCGTACTATTATGCAGGCCTGTATGACGGATAATGATGTCGTTGTACTGGATCGTAACTGCCATAAATCCATCGAGCAGGGGCTGATCCTCACCGGGGCCAAACCGGTATATATGGTGCCAAGCCGTAACCGTTACGGCATTATCGGGCCAATCTACCCGCAGGAAATGCAGCCTGAAACCTTGCAGAAAAAAATCAGCGCCAGCCCGCTGACCAAAACCAAAGTCGGACAGAAACCGTCTTACAGCGTGGTGACCAACTGTACCTATGACGGCGTATGCTATAACGCCAAAGAGGCGCAGGATCTGCTGGCAAAAACCAGCGATCGCATTCACTTCGACGAAGCATGGTACGGCTATGCGCGCTTCAACCCGATTTATTGCGATCACTACGCGATGCGCGGCGAGCCAGGCGACCATAACGGTCCGACCGTGTTTGCCACCCACTCCACGCACAAACTACTGAATGCGCTTTCACAAGCTTCCTACATTCACGTCCGTGAAGGCCGTGGCGCGGTGAATTTCTCCCGCTTCAACCAGGCATATATGATGCATGCCACCACCTCTCCGTTATATGCCATCTGCGCATCCAACGATGTGGCGGTATCGATGATGGACGGTAACAGCGGTCTGTCCCTGACTCAAGAGGTGATTGACGAAGCGGTTGATTTCCGTCAGGCGATGGCGCGTCTTTATAAAGAGTTTACCGATGAAGGCGACTGGTTCTTTAAACCGTGGAATAAAGACGTCGTCACCGATCCACAAACCGGTAAAACGTATGACTTCGCCGACGCGCCGGCAAAACTGCTGACCACTGACCAGAACTGCTGGGTCATGCGCCCCGGAGAAACCTGGCACGGCTTTAAAGACCTGCCGGATAACTGGAGTATGCTGGACCCGATTAAAGTCAGTATCCTGGCGCCGGGTATGGGCGACGATGGCGAACTGGAAGCATCCGGCGTACCTGCTGCGCTGGTCACAGCATGGCTTGGCCGCCACGGTATCGTGCCGACCCGCACCACCGACTTTCAGATTATGTTCCTGTTCTCTATGGGGGTAACTCGCGGGAAATGGGGAACGCTGATCAACACGCTGTGCTCCTTCAAACATCATTACGACGCGAATACGCCGCTGGCGCAGGTGATGCCGGAACTGGTGCAGGATTATCCTGACACTTACGCGAACATGGGTATTCATGACCTGGGCGATAAAATGTTTGCCTGGCTACGTGAAAATAACCCGGGCGCCCGTCTCAACGCCGCCTATTCCACCCTGCCGGTTGCGGAGATTACCCCGCGCGACGCCTACAACGCGATTGTGAACAACAATATTGAAATGGTGGCGATTGAAAATCTACCGGGTCGCATTGCGGCGAACTCCGTTATTCCTTACCCGCCAGGCATCCCGATGCTGCTCTCCGGCGAAAACTTTGGCGATGAAAACAGTCCGCAGGTGGGTTACTTACGCTCACTGCAATCCTGGGATCATCACTTCCCTGGCTTTGAGCATGAAACCGAAGGCACGGAAATTATTGATGGCGTATATCACGTTATGTGCGTGAAAGCCTAATCACAAAGAGTCTTTTTTTGAGGATGGCATGTATTCCCTGAGTATTGCTGCAAAACAATAATACTGTCATACCTTTTTGCGCGGGCCCCATCCCGCGCTTTTTTTATACAAAAATGACAAGTTTCCACTCGCGTACAACTTTTTGTACACCCTAATTCATCGTACAAATATTGTAATATTATTCAGGAAAGTTATTTTAGTGCAGTTTCAATTCATCACACAATTGACTCAGTCCCCGTTATCTCTCCCGTTTGGCGAGATCCGGTATTTTATGTTCATATTCCAGGAGTTCGGGTATGAGGATTTGCAGCAACGAACCTTGCATAGTGTTATTAACCGAAAAAGATACATGGTTACGAGTAAATGGTAAGGAGCCAATCAACTTAAAAGCGAATCATATGGCCATTCTGGCTTGTGAAAATAACGTTATTGACATTTCATCATTAAATAGCGTGCTAGTAATACAAGTGAGTCGCAATAATATTAAAGACTATTTACAATTCCTGAATAAAGATCTCTCACACCTTCCCGTCTGGCAACGCAACGCCGATCCCTTATTGACCGCCAACTGTCTGACGCCGGATATCTTCAGGGTCGCCGCCCGCTACAGCGCGATGGAAGCACCGGATGAAATTGTTAGTGAACGTACCCGTGCGCTCCTTTTCACCGTTTTATCCCGCTTTCTTGACCACAAAAAATTTATTTCTTTGTTAATGCACATGCTGCGCAGCCGCATCAGTGACAGCGTTTACCACATCATTCAGAGCGATATTCATAAAGACTGGAATCTGAGCGCCGTTGCCAGTTGCCTGTGCCTGAGTCCAAGCTTGTTAAAGAAAAAGCTCAAAAACGAGAATACCAGTTATAGCCAAATAATCACGACCTGCCGAATGCGTTATGCCGTAAACCAATTATTAATGGACGGAAAGAATATCTCTCAAGTCTCACAGCTGTGTGGGTATAACAGCACATCGTACTTTATTTCCGTGTTTAAAGAGTTTTATGGTATGACCCCCCTGCATTATGTTAGCCAACATCGGGAACGATCGGCTGCCTAATTTTTCTACACTCAACGATAAGACACGATAATAGCAGCATTGGCGATAACCCGTCTCCGACATAATTCAGCGGCATTCTGAGGGGGTATGATACGACGTAATTTATCGTAACGAAGTCACCTTTTCAGGAGTCCAAATTATGTCTTCGGATGCTGATGCTCACAAAGTGGGCCTAATCCCCGTCACCTTAATGGTATCGGGGAATATTATGGGTTCAGGGGTATTCTTACTCCCTGCCAACCTAGCGGCCACTGGCGGGATTGCAATCTACGGATGGCTGGTCACTATCATCGGCGCCCTGGCGCTGTCGATGGTTTATGCCAAAATGTCGTCCTTAGATCCCAGTCCCGGCGGTTCCTATGCCTACGCACGCCGCTGCTTCGGGCCGTTTTTGGGCTATCAAACGAACGTGCTGTACTGGCTGGCATGCTGGATCGGTAATATCGCGATGGTCGTTATCGGCGTCGGCTATCTGAGCTATTTCTTCCCAATTCTGAAAGATCCGCTGGTATTAACGCTTACCTGCGTCGCGGTGCTGTGGATTTTTGTGCTGCTGAACATCGTCGGGCCGAAAATGATTACCCGCGTACAGGCCGTCGCCACCGTACTGGCGCTGGTGCCTATCGTAGGGATTGCGGTCTTCGGCTGGTTCTGGTTTAAAGGCGAAACCTATATGGCGGCCTGGAACGTGAGCGGCATGAATACCTTCGGCGCGATTCAAAGCACGTTGAACGTCACGCTATGGTCATTCATCGGGGTAGAAAGCGCCTCCGTTGCGGCCGGTGTGGTCAAAAACCCGAAACGCAACGTGCCTATCGCCACCATCGGCGGGGTACTGATCGCCGCCGTCTGCTATGTGCTCTCCACAACGGCGATTATGGGGATGATCCCCAACGCGGCGCTGCGTGTATCGGCATCGCCTTTCGGTGACGCGGCGCGTATGGCGCTGGGCGATACCGCAGGGGCTATTGTTTCCTTCTGTGCGGCAGCAGGTTGCCTGGGCTCTCTCGGCGGCTGGACGCTGCTTGCCGGTCAAACCGCAAAAGCGGCGGCGGACGATGGTCTCTTCCCGCCGATCTTCGCGCGGGTTAATAAAGCCGGTACGCCAGTGGCTGGGTTGCTTATCGTCGGCGTGCTGATGACTATCTTCCAGTTCAGCAGTATGTCGCCGAACGCCGCGAAAGAGTTTGGTCTGGTCTCCTCCGTGTCGGTTATCTTCACCCTGGTGCCTTATCTTTACACCTGTGCCGCGCTGTTGCTATTGGGCCACGGTCACTTTGGTAAAGCGCGCCCGCTGTATCTGCTGATTACCTTCGTCGCGTTTGTGTATTGCATCTGGGCGGTCATCGGTTCCGGCGCCAAAGAAGTGATGTGGTCGTTCGTCACGTTGATGGTGATCACCGCGCTGTATGCGTTGAACTACAACCGCATTCACAAAAACCCGTATCCGCTGGATGCGCCGGTTAAACAGGATTGACCACGTGTAGTTAATGTTATCGCAACAGGCCGGATAGCGCAGGTTATCCGGCCACCACCAACATTAAGTTCTTAAGGTTCACTTAATTTTACTTTGTCACGATTAGCGTCACCGAATCGATGGACGCATCAACATGTTAAAGCGCTTTCTTAAAAGACCTGTTCTTGGGCAAATCGCCTGGCTTCTGCTTTTTTCCTTTTATATTGCCGTCTGCCTGAACATTGCGTTCTACAAGCAGGTACTACAAGACCTACCGTTAAACTCGCCGCGCAATGTACTGGTGTTTATTTCCATGCCGGTCGTCGCGTTTAGCGTGGTCAATAGTGTGCTGACGCTGGCCTCATTTATTTGGCTAAACCGACTGCTGGCCTGCGTTTTTATTCTGGTCGGCGCTGCCGCGCAGTATTTTATTTTGACTTACGGCATCATCATCGATCGTTCCATGATCGCCAATATGATGGATACCACGCCCGCGGAAACCTTTGCGCTGATGACGCCGCAAATGGTGCTGACTCTGGGATTAAGCGGCGTTCTGGCAGCCGTGATTGCCTTCTGGGTCAAAATCCATCCGGCGACGCCGCGCTTACGTAGCGGGCTTTACCGCCTGGTCAGCGTCCTGATCTCTATTTTATTAGTTATTCTGGTCGCCGCCTTTTTCTATAAAGATTACGCCTCGCTATTTCGAAATAATAAACAGTTGATCAAAGCGTTAAGCCCATCGAACAGTATTGTCGCCAGTTGGTCATGGTATTCGCATCAACGGCTGGCGAATTTGCCGCTGGTACGCATTGGCGAGGATGCCCATCGCAATCCATTAATGCTGAAAGGCGATCGCAAAAACCTGACGATTCTCATCGTTGGCGAAACCTCGCGCGGCGATGATTTCTCTCTTGGCGGCTATCCGCGCGACACCAATCCGCGGCTGGCGAAAGACGATGTGATCTACTTCCCGCATACCACCTCTTGCGGTACGGCGACCGCGATCTCCGTTCCCTGCATGTTTTCTGATATGCCGCGCAAACATTATGACGAAGAGCTGGCGCATCACCAGGAAGGGCTACTGGATATTATCCAGCGCGCGGGGATTAACGTACTGTGGAATGATAATGACGGCGGCTGTAAAGGCGCATGCGATCGCGTTCCGCATCAAAATGTCACCGAGCTAAACCTGCCCGGACAATGTATCGACGGCGAGTGCTACGATGAAGTGTTATTTCACGGTCTGGAAGACTATATCGACCATTTGAAAGGCGATGGCGTTATTGTATTACATACCATCGGCAGCCACGGCCCAACCTATTACAACCGTTATCCACCGCAGTTTAAAAAATTTACCCCAACCTGTGACACTAACGAAATTCAGAACTGTTCCCAACAGCAGTTGATCAACACCTATGATAATACCGTGCTGTACGTGGACTATATTGTAGATAAAGCTATTAACCTGCTGAAATCTCATCAGGATAAATTCACCACCAGCCTGGTCTATCTTTCCGATCACGGCGAATCATTGGGTGAAAATGGCGTTTATTTACACGGTCTGCCGTATTCCATTGCGCCGGATACGCAAAAACATGTCCCGATGCTCATTTGGCTTTCTAAAGATTATCAACAGCGTTATCAGGTGGATCAGGCCTGCCTGCAAAAACGGGCGAGCACGCTGGATTATTCACAGGACAATCTTTTCTCAACCATGCTGGGATTAACCGGCGTACAAACGACGTATTACCAGGCCGCAGATGATATTCTGCAACCGTGCAGGAGACTAAGCGAATGAAGATACTGATTGTTGAAGACGACACGCTATTATTACAGGGGTTAATACTCGCCGCGCAAACCGAAGGCTATGCGTGTGATGGCGTTTCGACAGCGCGTGCCGCCGAGCATAGTCTGGAGTCTGGTCATTACAGTCTGATGGTGCTGGATTTAGGGCTGCCCGATGAGGATGGCCTGCATTTCCTGACGCGAATCCGACAGAAAAAATATACCCTGCCGGTACTCATTCTGACCGCCCGCGATACGCTCAATGACCGCATTACCGGGCTGGATGTCGGCGCAGATGATTATCTGGTTAAACCCTTCGCCCTGGAGGAGTTGCACGCCCGCATCCGCGCGCTGCTGCGCCGCCATAATAACCAGGGTGAAAGTGAACTGACGGTTGGCAATCTGACGCTCAATATAGGCCGCCATCAGGCATGGAGGGATGGACAGGAACTGACCCTGACGCCTAAGGAGTACGCGCTGCTCTCACGGTTGATGCTCAAGGCAGGCAGTCCGGTGCACCGGGAAATTCTTTATAACGATATCTACAACTGGGATAACGAACCCTCGACCAACACTCTGGAAGTGCATATACATAATTTGCGCGACAAAGTCGGCAAGTCGCGCATTCGCACGGTTCGCGGGTTTGGCTACATGCTGGTTGCCACTGAGGAAAGCTAAGTGAGCCTGATGCGTTTTCAGCGAAGAGCGATGACCCTTCGCCAGCGTTTAATGCTGACAATTGGTCTTATTCTGCTGGTGTTCCAGTTAATCAGTACCTTCTGGTTATGGCATGAAAGCACTGAGCAAATCCAATTGTTCGAGCAGGCGCTACGGGATAATCGCAATAACGATCGCCATATCATGCACGAAATTCGCGAGGCGGTCGCCAGCCTGATCGTCCCCGGCGTATTTATGGTTAGCCTGACGCTGCTAATTTGTTACCAGGCAGTACGGCGTATTACCCGTCCGCTCGCCGAACTGCAAAAAGAGCTGGAAGCACGGACGGCGGATAATCTGGCGCCGATCGCCATTCACAGCTCCACGCTTGAGATTGAGTCCGTCGTCTCGGCGATCAATCAACTGGTTACGCGTTTGACCACCACGCTCGACAATGAACGCCTTTTTACCGCCGATGTGGCCCATGAGCTACGCACGCCGCTGTCGGGGGTGCGTTTGCACCTGGAATTATTGTCAAAAACCCACAATGTTGATGTCGCGCCGCTTATCGCCCGTCTTGACCAGATGATGGATAGCGTCTCCCAGCTTCTGCAACTGGCGCGCGTGGGCCAGTCATTCTCTTCCGGGAATTATCAGGAAGTAAAACTGCTGGAAGATGTGATCCTCCCCTCCTACGATGAGCTGAACACCATGCTGGAAACGCGCCAGCAAACTCTGTTGCTGCCGGAAAGCGCGGCGGACGTGGTGGTGCGCGGTGATGCGACGTTACTGCGTATGCTGTTGCGAAATCTGGTGGAAAACGCGCATCGCTATAGCCCTGAAGGAACCCATATCACTATCCACATTAGCGCCGACCCCGACGCTATTATGGCGGTCGAAGACGAGGGGCCGGGTATTGATGAAAGCAAATGCGGGAAGCTAAGCGAAGCGTTCGTGCGGATGGACAGCCGTTATGGCGGAATTGGCCTGGGGCTGAGTATCGTCAGCCGCATCACCCAGCTACATCAGGGACAGTTTTTCCTGCAAAACCGTACGGAAAGAACAGGCACCCGTGCCTGGGTGCTGTTGAAAAAGGCATAACAGGCGTTTAATACGTCGTGACCCACACATAGATAAAACTGCTGACAATCAGCACACTACACAGGGTCGTCAAACTTTTATAAATATAGCTTTTCATGACGCTCTCCTCCAAAGGTATGGAGGAGAGTATGCCCGCGAGAGATTAAGCGAACCTTAAGCGCGAAATTTATTCATCGATACGCGGATGTTGCTGTACCAGACGCGAACGTTTGACCTGCAGCTCCGCAATTTCCTGATCGATGTCGTCGATTTTCTGCTCAATATTATCGTAATGCTCGCCCAGAATTTCCTTCGCTTCCTGAATGTCCGACGCCGCTGGCGTTGCGCCTTTTAGCGGACGATTGGCCGTCTCTTTCATGGAAATACCGGTAATCAAGCCTATCACCGCGATGACCATCAAATAATACGCCGGCATCATCAGATCCTGCGAGCTTTCCACCAGCCAGGCCGCCAGCGTTGGCGTCAGACCGGCAATCAATACAGAGATATTAAAAGCCGCCGCCAGCGCGCTGTAACGAATATGCGTCGGAAACATCGCCGGCAATGTCGAGGCCATCACCCCGGTAAAGCAGTTCAGAATCACCGCCAGCATCAACAAACCGGCAAAAATCAGGCCAATAACGTTACTGTTAATCAGGATGAAGGCCGGGATCGCCAGCGCGAACAGCGCAATGCTGCCCATAATCACAAACGGACGACGACCGAAACGGTCGCTCAGCAGCCCCATCACCGGCTGCACAAACAGCATCCCGATCATAATGGCGATGATAATCAACACGCCGTGATCTTCAGAATAGTGCAGGTTATGCGACAGGTAGCTCGGCATGTAGGTGAGCAGCATGTAGTAGGTCACGTTGGTGGCAATCACCAGACCGATACATGACAACAGGCTACGCCAGTGTTTGGTGGCAATCTCTTTAAAGGAGACTTTCGGCCCATCCTGCAACCCTTCGCGGTCGCCTTGCTCCAGTTTATCCACGTGCTGCTGAAACGCTGGCGTCTCCTCCAGCGCATGGCGTAAGTAGAGACCAATAATCCCCAATGGCAGGGCGATAAAGAACGGAATACGCCAGCCCCACTCCAGGAAATTCTCCTCGCCGACAATCGTCGAGATCAAGACCACCACGCCCGCGCCCAGCACGAATCCGGCGATAGAACCAAAATCCAGCCAGCTTCCCATAAATCCGCGTTTACGATCCGGCGAATATTCCGCGACAAAGATCGACGCGCCGGTATATTCCCCGCCAACCGAGAAGCCCTGCGCCATTTTACACAGCAACAACAGTATTGGCGCCCAGATACCGATCGTCGCGTAAGAGGGGATTAACCCGATACAGAAGGTACTGATCGACATAATCACAATCGTGATCGCCAGGATCTTCTGGCGCCCGTATTCATCGCCGAGCATACCAAAGAATAACCCGCCGAGCGGACGAATCAGGAAGGGAACGGAAAACGTGGCCAGCGCGGCAATCATCTGGACGCTGGGATCGGCGCCGGGGAAAAAGACTTTACCCAACGCGTAGGCAACAAATCCATAAACACCAAAATCAAACCACTCCATCGCGTTGCCCAGCGAGGCGGCGGTAATTGCTTTGCGAAGTTTACCATCATCAATGATGGTCACATCGCCCAGTGTAATCGGTTTTATTTTTTTCCTTTTCAGCATAGCTGTCCTCATAGGCTAAGCCCTGTAGCGCTATATACGGCGGGCACTGGCATACCGCGCCAGCGTCGCCGTCGAGCGGAGGGAGGGGCGCGAACGCTATCCCTCATACAAGCGTAGCAGGTTTACTTACACTGTCCGGTTACGGACTGTACAACCGAACCTGTTGACGCCTGAATGGGCAGTTAATGACCTTTTTACCCTAACAGGGTTTAAATATGTGATCAACTTCACACATATATGTCAATTCGGTCAAAAGGTGTAAACAAGGACGCCCTAATGCGCTGTGGTGACAGTAAAAAAGCGGTTATTCGAGTGTAAACCATTGCTGACTGGCGTGGCGCAGCCCCTTTTATAAAAGCGGCAATAGTCCCGACAACGCTAAGGATTTTGTGTATAATTGCGGCCTTTTTCGGCGATCTGCCATTTTTGGGCGCGTTTGCCCCCGCTGACTTTTTGAGGATACCAACATGTCATTACCCCACTGCCCGCAATGTAACTCCGAATATACCTACGAAGATAACGGCATGTTCATCTGCCCGGAATGCGCTCACGAATGGAACGATGCGGAACCCGCTCAGGAGAGCGATGAGCTGATTGTCAAAGACGCCAACGGCAACCTGCTGGCGGACGGCGATAGCGTCACCATCGTGAAAGATCTGAAAGTAAAAGGTAGCTCTTCCATGCTGAAAATCGGCACCAAAGTGAAGAACATTCGTCTGGTTGAAGGCGACCATAACATCGACTGCAAAATCGATGGTTTTGGCCCGATGAAACTGAAATCCGAGTTCGTGAAAAAGAACTGATTTACCGTGTCATTGCCCGGTAGCGCCTTGCTTACCGGGCCTGAGCGGCCCTGCCACCGACAATATTGTGCCAATTTCGAACTACACTTAACGAGCATCTCTTACCTGAGGTAACCATCATGCCGTTAAGTCCCTATCTCTCTTTTGCCGGCAACTGTGCCGACGCCATCGCGTATTATCAACAAACGTTAGGCGCAGAACTGCTTTATAAACTCAGCTTCGGTGAAATGCCCCCCTCGGCGGCGGATAACGAAGAGGGTTGCCCGTCAGGAATGCGTTTTCCCGATACAGCTATCGCCCACGCCAACATGCGCATTGCCGGCAGCGATATCATGATGAGTGATGCCAGCGCGTCGGGAAGGGCGCATTATTCCGGCTTTACGCTGGTGCTTGATACCCAGGATGTAGCAGAAGGGAAGCGCTGGTTTGATAACCTTGCCGCACAAGGGCAAATCGAAATGGACTGGCAGGAGACCTTCTGGGCGCAGGGTTTCGGCAAGGTCAGCGATCGTTTCGGTGTGCCGTGGATGATTAACGTGGTTAAACATCAGCCTGCCACCTAACTCCCCGGGAGGCTCGCCCTCCCCCTTGCCATCAGAGTGATCTTTGGCTGCACGTTATCCGCCGTTTAACTGTCATAGAATAAATAATGACGGTAGTTTGCTACAGTCTGGCGAAAGATGGTTGATCCTGATGAGGCGTCGGGAGGACGTTATGCCAGTCTGTGAATTACGCCACGCGACAACAGAGGATACCGATTCTGTTTACGCGCTTATCTGTGAGTTACTTAAAAATGAGCTTGATTATCAGGCTTTCAGGGATGGATTCGCCGCTAATTTACTGGACCCCAACGTTCATTATCGTTTAGCGCTGCGCAACGGAGAGGTGGTCGGCATGATCAGCCTGCATATGCAGTTTCATCTCCATCATGCCAACTGGATTGGCGAAATTCAGGAGCTGGTGGTATTACCGCCGATGCGGGGACAAAAAATTGGCAGTCAGCTTCTGGCCTGGGCAGAAGAAGAAGCACGTCAGGCGGGCGCCGAGCTAACGGAGCTTTCCACAAATATTAAACGCCGCGATGCACACCGTTTTTATCTTCGCGAAGGTTACAAGCAAAGTCATTTTCGGTTTACGAAAGCATTGTGATCTGGCAGCCGTCATCGGGAGATAAGGCATAACGTAATCAGCCATCACCGGGTGAAGTAGCGGAGTCATCTCAATTCTACTGTCGACAAGCCTGGATAAAGGTTAAACGGGCTGACTCGCTTCTTTAGCAAAAATGGCCCTTTTAAGTTGTAGAAATGTAAATTTATTGTCAACGAACTACACTTTTCTCTTTGGCATCACCGGGAGGGTTGCCTGAAAATCCCGGGATGAGGTTTTCTTAGAAGGACAGTGACGTTATGTTCGCAGCAATCATTATCGGTATTTTTATTATCAGCGTCATTTATGCGCATTCACGCGGGGTGGAAAAACAAAAACTTTCCCGTCAGCTCTTTGACCACTCGACGTTTATGGCGCCGATCAATATGTTCATGACTCGCTTCTCAACGTTACCGGCAAAGCAGCCGTACTTTGATACCACAGCATTTCCAGAGCTGCAGAAGCTGACGGAAAACTGGCAGGTGATTCGTGAAGAGGCACTACAGCTTCAGCATCACATAAAAGCCGCGCAGGCCAATAACGACGCCGGATTCAATACCTTTTTCAAGCGCGGCTGGAAACGGTTTTACCTTAAATGGTATTCCGATGCCCACCCGTCGGCGGAAACGTTATGCCCGATAACGACAAAGCTGGTCAACAGCATCCCCTCTATCAAAGCGGCGATGTTCGCCGAGTTGCCTCCCGGAGCCTATCTGGGAAAACATCGCGACCCCTATGCCGGTTCAGTACGTTACCATCTTGGATTAAGCACACCGAATGACGACCGCTGTTTTATTGAAGTTGATCGACAGCGCCATAGCTGGCGCGACGGCGAAGCCGTCATCTTCGACGAAACCTACGTTCATTGGGCGGAAAATAAAACTGAGCAGACGCGTATTATCCTCTTTTGCGATATTGAGCGTCCAATGAAATGGCGCTGGGCGCAGAGCGTAAACCACTGGGTCGGCGCATCGTTGATGTCCGCCGCCAGTTCGCCAAACGACGAGAACGATCGCACCGGTGCGATTAATCGCATCTTTAAATACGTTCACGCAGCACGCGATGCCGGGCAACGGCTGAAAAAGAAAAACCGCACTCTCTATTACACGCTGAAATATCTCGTTATTGCCGCTATTTTTGCCGCGATAATCCTTTTCAGCCTCCTCTGAAGCCGGGCCGCGGTATGGAACTGCCTGCCGCGGCCTGTTCTATCCTGTCGTTAGTCTCAAAGCGTTCCCTGGCCTTGAGTCTATCCATCCGGATAATTTCCACTTCAGGCAGAGCAGATTGCCGGATGGCGGCTCCGCCTTATCTGGCCTGCGCTCCGCGTTTCTCCCCATAATAAATGTCATGCGGCATTTTCTTTCGACACGTCAAAACTGACGATAGCCTGTTTTTCGTCAGGGTTTTGAGCAAAATTCGCCCGTAATATCAGGGAAAGCCCATACTAAAAAAGTGGCATAAAACATGCATACTGAGGGCGACAGCGCGTATGCGCGATTTGATTAACTGGAGCGAAACCGATGAAAAAAGTCGTCACGGTTTGCCCGTATTGCGCATCAGGTTGCAAAATCAATCTGGTGGTCGATAACGGCAAAATCGTCCGGGCTGAGGCGGCGCAGGGGAAAACCAACCAGGGTACCCTGTGTCTGAAGGGCTACTACGGCTGGGATTTTATTAATGATACCCAGATCCTGACCCCGCGCCTGAAAACCCCAATGATCCGTCGCCAGCGTGGCGGCAAACTGGAATCTGTTTCCTGGGATGAAGCGCTCAATTACGTCGCTGAACGTTTGAGCGCCATCAAAGCGAAGTACGGTCCGGATGCAATCCAGACAACCGGCTCCTCTCGCGGTACCGGAAATGAAACCAACTATGTAATGCAAAAATTCGCACGCGCCGTTATTGGTACCAATAACGTTGACTGCTGCGCTCGCGTCTGACACGGCCCATCGGTTGCAGGTCTGCACCAATCGGTCGGTAACGGCGCAATGAGTAATGCGATTAACGAAATTGATAACACTGATTTAGTGTTCGTCTTCGGGTATAACCCGGCGGATTCCCACCCTATCGTGGCGAATCATGTAATTAACGCTAAACGCAACGGGGCGAAAATTATCGTCTGCGATCCGCGCAAAATTGAAACCGCGCGCATCGCTGACATGCATATCGCGTTGAAAAACGGCTCGAATATCGCGCTGCTCAACGCCATGGGGCATGTCATTATTGAAGAAAACCTGTACGACAAAGCGTTTGTCGCCAGCCGTACCGAAGGTTTTGAAGAGTACAGTAAGATTGTCGAAGGCTATACGCCGGAGTCCGTCGAAGAGATCACTGGCGTGAGCGCACAGGAAATTCGTCAGGCGGCGCGGATGTATGCCAGCGCGAAAAGCGCAGCGATCTTGTGGGGTATGGGCGTCACCCAGTTCTATCAGGGTGTGGAAACCGTGCGTTCACTGACCAGCCTCGCGATGCTGACCGGCAACCTCGGCAAGCCAAGCGCGGGCGTTAACCCGGTTCGCGGCCAGAACAACGTTCAGGGCGCGTGCGATATGGGCGCGCTCCCGGATACTTATCCGGGCTACCAGTACGTTAAGTTCCCGGAAAACCGCGAGAAGTTCGCTAAAGCCTGGGGCGTAGAAAGTCTGCCTGCGCATACCGGCTATCGCATCAGCGAGCTGCCGCACCGTGCGGCGCATGGCGAAGTGCGCGCGGCGTACATTATGGGTGAAGATCCGCTGCAAACCGATGCGGAACTCTCTGCAGTACGTAAAGCGTTTGAGGATCTGGAACTGGTCATCGTGCAGGATATCTTCATGACCAAAACCGCGTCGGCGGCGGATGTGATTTTACCCTCTACCTCCTGGGGCGAGCATGAAGGCGTCTTCTCTGCGGCTGACCGTGGCTTCCAGCGCTTCTTTAAAGCCGTTGAGCCGAAGTGGGACCTGAAAACCGACTGGCAGATTATCAGTGAAATCGCCACCCGGATGGGCTATCCGATGCACTACAACAACACCCAGGAGATCTGGGATGAGTTGCGTCATCTGTGCCCGGATTTCTACGGCGCCACTTACGAGAAAATGGGCGAGCTGGGCTATATCCAGTGGCCATGCCGCGACACGTCGGATGCCGATCAGGGAACCTCGTACCTCTTTAAAGAGAAGTTCGATACCCCCAACGGTCTGGCGCAGTTCTTCACCTGCGACTGGGTAGCGCCTATCGATAAACTCACCGAAGAGTACCCGATGGTACTGTCGACGGTGCGCGAAGTCGGCCACTACTCCTGCCGCTCAATGACCGGTAACTGTGCGGCGCTGGCCGCGCTGGCCGATGAACCGGGCTATGCGCAAATCAATACCGCCGACGCCGCGCGTCTGGGCATTGAAGATGAAGCGCTGGTGTGGGTTCATTCGCGCAAAGGTAAAATCATCACCCGCGCGCAGGTCAGCGATCGCCCGAACAAAGGGGCGATTTACATGACCTACCAGTGGTGGATTGGCGCCTGTAACGAGCTGGTGACTGAAAACCTCAGCCCGATTACCAAAACGCCGGAGTACAAATACTGCGCCGTACGCGTTGAGCCGATCGCCGATCAGCGAGCCGCCGAGCAGTATGTGATTGATGAGTACAACAAGCTGAAAACCCGCCTGCGCGAAAGCGCAATGGGTTGATCTGCCGGATGGCGGCATCAGAATGCTTTATTCGGCCTGCGTCTACAGTAGGCCTGATAAGATGCATTAGCATCGCCATCAGGCATTTTCCCTATAACAGCCTCCGCCCGGAGGCTGTTTTTTTATCCATACGATCTCTTTATACTGTCTTTTCCGTACCCTAAATAAAATTCAAAATGAAACTACTTCTTGCATTGATGTTGTTTATGACATTCTTTGCCCATGCCGCAGATCCTGAGCCGGGTAGCCAGTATTTGCAGGCAGCAGAGGCAGGTGACAAACGCGCACAATATTTTCTGGCCGACAGTTGGTTGAGCTATGGCGATTTGAACAAAGCTGAATACTGGGCGCAAAAAGCCGCCGACAGTGGCGACGCCGACGCCTGCGCGCTACTGGCGCAAATCAAAATCACTAATCCGGTAAGCCTGGATTATCCCGACGCGAAAAAGCTGGCTGAAAAGGCGGCTAACGCGGGCAGTAAAGCGGGAGAAATTACGCTGGCGCGGATCCTGGTCAACACCCAGGCCGGGCGCCCGGACTACCCAAAAGCCATCTCGCTGCTGCAAAAGGCCTCTGAAGATCTGGATAACGACTCCGCGGTGGATGCGCAAATGTTGCTTGGCCTGATTTACGCCAACGGCGTGGGCATTGCCGCCGATGATGAAAAAGCCGCCTGGTATTTCAAACACAGTTCCGCCATTTCCCGTACCGGCTATTCAGAATACTGGGCGGGAATGATGTTTTTAAACGGAGAACCGGGCTTTATTGAAAAGAACAAGCAGAAGGCGTTGCACTGGTTGAATCTAAGCTGTCTGGAAGGGTTTGATACCGGTTGCGAAGAGTTCGAAACGCTAACAAATGGCTGATGTTTATTGCCGGATGAACGTAGTCGTTGTAGGCCTGATAAGCGTAGCGCCATCAGGCAACCCGGAGCAGGTTGTCGGATGGCAGCGTGAACGCCTTATCCGGCCTACATTCTCTTTCGCTGTAGGCCGGATAAGCAAAGCGCCATCCGGCAATCCGTTATTGGGCGGTTTTATCAAATTTGCCCAGCACATCGCGCTCATAGGCCAGCGCTTTTTTGCGGTCAAACTTGTGTTCCCACTTGGCGATCACCAGCACCGCCAGCGCATTCCCCACCACATTTAGCGCAGTACGCGCCATGTCGAGGATACGGTCGACACCGGCGATAAACGCCAGCCCTTCCAGCGGAATGCCCACGCTGCCCAGCGTCGCCAGTAACACCACGAAGGAAACGCCAGGCACGCCGGCAATCCCTTTCGACGTCACCATCAGCGTCAGCACCAGTACAATTTCCTGCCACAGCGACAGGTCGATACCGTATAGCTGCGCGATAAAAATGGCGGCGATGCTCTGGTATAACGTGGAGCCGTCGAGGTTAAATGAGTAACCGGTCGGTACCACGAAACTGGTGATAGAGGCTGGCGCGCCGTAAGCTTCCATCTTCTCGATAATGCGCGGCAGTACGCTCTCGGAGCTGGCGGTCGAGTACGCCAGAATCAATTCATCTTTCAGAATGCGAATCAGAATCCAGATACTTAACCCGCACAGGCGCGCCACGATGCCCAGCACTACAAGCGCAAAGAAGATAATGGCAAAGTGTACCAGCAGCACCAGTTTCGCCAGCGGCCACAGCGACGCGAAACCAAAATTCGCCACCGTGACGGCGATCAGCGCAAAAACGCCCACTGGCGCATAGCGCATCACCATATGGGTGACTTTAAACATGGTTTCAGAGATGGAACGAAATACCGTCACCAGCGGTTCGCGGTGCGTTGCCGGCAGGGATGACAACCCCAGCCCAAACAGGACCGAGAAAAAGATAATTGGCAGCATATCCCCTTTGGCCATCGATGCGATGATATTGGTCGGCACCAGCGACAGTATCGTCCCCATCAGCCCATGCGCATGACTTTGTACTTCCGCCGTGGTGTTCTGGTATTTCGAAATATCGACGGTCGCCAGTTGCGACATATCAATGCCTGAGCCTGGCTGAAAGACATTCGCCAGCGTAATGCCGAGGATAATCGCCACCGTGGTGATCAGTTCAAAATAGAGAATGGTTTTGGCGCCGATACGGCCTAGCTGTTTCGCATCGCCAACGCCGGCGATGCCGACAATCAGAGTCGAGATCACGATCGGCACGACGATCATTTTAATCAGGTGGATAAAGATATCGCCAGCAGGCGACAGCAGGTTGGCAATCAGCCATTCACGACTGTCACTGTGATAATGCAGATAGCTGCCCAACAGAATGCCCAGCACCATAGCCAGCAAAATTTGCCAGGCCAGGCTGACTTTCAAATTTTTCATAACAACAGACTTCCTCGATGAAGCGTTGCTCTCCGCCGAAAGCATGAGAGCAATACATACTGAAAGGGTATGATTTGTGTTGCGTTGGTTTGTAGAGTTTTTTAACGCGCATAATCAGTATCATTTGCATAGCGTCTTGCGCAACCCTTTCATAACAGGGCTTTTGGCTGTTTTTATGCATAATAACGCGAGTTTATGGCGTTAATGATGAATAACTATTTGTTATGGAAAGTTTTTTACTTCGTCAAAAACGAATAATACACTGAGGTAATTAATTTTTACTTGTGTCTCATTCGCCGTTTTTTTAAACAGCACACATGACAAAAGTCACAAAAAAGAAAAAATTATTTCTGCCGATTTTGTAACAATTTAGCCAAATTAATGGCCTCTACCAGCTGCGCGCGGTTCACTCGCGGCGAGTTGGCATCCAGTAAGGTTTGCCACAGCGACACGGCTTGCGCATAATCCGCCTGCATAAACGCATCCGCCGCCAGCAGCATCTGCGCGGTCACTTCTGTCGCATCCAGCGCTAACGCTTTATTAATCATTTCACGCGTCGCAGGCGTCATATGTTGCCCGGCCTGGTAATACAGCACCGTTGCCAGCGCGGCGAAAAGCTGCGCGTTATCGCCTCGCAGACGCAACGCCTGACGATATGCCAGCAGCGCATTGTCATACGCATTGCGATAGAGATAATACTCGCCCAGCCGTGCCCATTGCTCGCTATCCTGCGGATTGGCGCGGATTTTTTCTTGCAGCCTGGGAAGCTGCGCCTCTGGCGTTTGCGGGTTCGTAAAGTCACGTAGCGGATCGGCCAGACGCTGTTGCTCGCTACGCACAGCCTGCCATTTCGGCGTCAACAGATAGCCGCCGACACAGGCAGCCACCATCAACACCGCCGCAGCCGCCAGACGCTTTACGGGCATGGGACGTAACGGCACAGTGGAGTGTTCAGACTGGCTCATTGTTCCCCCTCTCCTGCGTGCTGACGCTTTCTCACCCGCCAGGCCACCACGCCCACCAGCAATAACAGCAGGTACGGCAGCGCCCACAACAGCAGCGTTTGCTCATTCAACGGCGGGTTGTAGCGTACGAAATCACCATAACGGTCGGTCATCCAGGCGGTGATTTCCGCTTCGCTTTTACCTTCGGCCACCATGCTGTAAACCTGATGGCGCATACTGACCGCCACGGGCGCATTGGATTCCAGCAAATTCTGGTTCTGACACTGCGGACAGCGCAGTTGACTGGCAATAGATAGCGCTTTTTCCTGCTGTTGTGGATTGTCAAAGCGCCAGGTATCCACCACTTGGGCGTGGGTGGCGAAGGTGATTAAAAACAGGACGATCGTTAAGAGTAAAAACTTTCTGCCGGATGGCGCTACGCTTATCCGGCCTACGGTTTGCGCATCCTGTAGGCCGGATAAGGCGTTTACGCCGCCATCCGGCAACGCTGTGAGTAATTTACGCGTCACGCTTCCTCCCCCGCCATCCGCTCAGCAGCGCTCCACACACCATCAACAATCCCCCACCCCAGATCCAGCGCACGCCGGTCTGCACGTATAAGCGCATGGCGTAACGATCCGGTCCGTTTTTTTCGCCCATCACCGCGTACCAGTCATGTAGCAGGTTCCAGTGAATCCCCGGCTCCATCATCTGTTGACGACGCGCGGCATAGAAGCGCCTTTCAGGCTGCAGGCTACCGATACGCTGCTCATTTTGCCACAACGTGATCAGCGCTTTTTCACTGGTGTAGTTACCTTTGGCTTCCAGGTCGAGACGCTCAAAACGGAAAATGTAGCCCGCCAGATCCACCTGCTGCCCGGGGCTCAGATTCAGGCTTATCTCCTGACGACTACCGCTGGAAAAGACGATCCCTGCCGCAAACACCAGTACCCCGGCATGCGCCAGCAGTGCGGGAAGCTGACAACGCAAAGAGACTTTGCGGCTTCTGATTGTCGCCAGTACGATAACCAACAGCATCAGCAGGCCAAAGGGCAGCGTGGCGCGGTTAAAGTACGGTGCGCCCACGGAGAGCCGCCCCCAGCCAAACAACCCGTAAATCACCGGATAGAGCGTGCCAATCAGCACGATGAGTAGCACCGCGCAAAAAAGTAATAGCGCGACCAGAATCAGCATCTCGCGCGACCAGCCGCCAAAACGTGCACTCAGGCGAACTTGCTGGCCTCGCCAGGCGTACAACCCCAGCGACGCCAGGCTCAATACGCTAAACAGCGCAAACAGCGGCGCGGCACGCACGTTATCCAGCGCAAAGGCATGTACCGAAACAAGAATGCCGGAACGCACAATCAGCGTCCCCAGCAGCGATAAGATCAGCGTGACAATCGCCAGCAGCAACGACCAGTGGCGGAAGATCCCACGCTGACGCGTGACAAACAGGCTATGCAGCAGCGCGCTGGCGGAGAGCCAGGGTAATAAGGAGGCATTTTCGACCGGGTCCCAGAACCACCAGCCGCCCCAGCCCAGCTCGCAGTAGGCCCACCAGGAACCGAGGATTATCCCCAGCGTCAGCGCACACCAGCCGGGCAGCGCCCAGCGCCAGCACACCCAGGCGCTCTGCGCGTTAAAGTCACCGCGCAGCAGTGAGGCCAGCGCCACGCCCGCGGCTACCATCAAACTACCGTAACCCAGGTACAGCAGCGGCGGGTGGAGGATTAACCCAAGATGTTGCAGCATCGGGTTAAGGTCTCGTCCTTCTATAGCAGGCGGAAAAATACGTGCGAATGGATCGGACCAGACCACCACAAACAGCAGCAACAGCGCCGTCACCATTGACAGGACGCTGAGCGTCAGCGGAAACAGTGGGTCAGAATCACGCCGATAGCAAAGAGCGAACAGCGCGCTCCAGCCGGAAAGAAACAGCACCCACAACAGCAGCGACCCTTCATGGCCGCCCCACACCGCCGCCAGTTTTAATCCCCACGGCAGCAGGCTGTAGCTGTGCTGAGCAACATAGACCACCGAAAAGTCGCTGGTCAGAAAGCAGAATACCAGAATAGCAAAAGCCAGCAGCAGCAGCGCAAACTGCGTCCATATGCCCACGCTTGCCAGGCGCATCACGCCCTGCCAGCGCTGACGGACACCCATCAACACGGCAAGCGGGGTCAACACGTTGACCCCGAGGCTTAATAACAGTGCCAGAAAACCGGCTTCAGGAAGGAGAACGTCCAGATATCACCTTACGCAACGGTTAGCTGACCCGCATAGAGAATGAAAAAGCGCAGCAGCAGTACGCCAGTCAGGCTGGCGCCGCATACTGCCAGCACGCCATGAAACGTCGAACTGCGGTTGGCCCAGGGTTTTAGCAACATCGGCAGTATCAGCCCAAGCCCAGCCACGCCAAGCCAGAACCACCAGCTCCAGAATCCGCCGCCCAGTGCCGCCACCAGCGCGCGCATTTTGCCGTCATCGCCCAACGCCAGACCGACGAAGAACGCCGCCAGCAGGAAAATTTCCAGCCATACCACCGGAACCTCCATGCGATGCACAAAGCGCGCTTCAGTGCTGTGCGGGTTGCTACGATGGCGTAACGCCATGGCGATCAGCGCCACCGCCGCGCCGGAGGAAATCCCGGAGAACAGAAACAGCGCCGGCAGGATCGGGTTATTCAGGAACGGATAGGATTTCAGCGCCGACAGCAGAAACCCGGTGTACGCCCCGAGCAGAACCGCCAGTACCAGCATTAACGTCTCCAGCGCGCGATGAAACGGCGTTATTAGCGCCAACACTTTCTGCACGATCTCTAACCGCGGCAGCCAACGCTGTTGCAGGGCAATCACCTCTTTTTCAAAGATTTTCGCCAGCCACAGCACTAACACCACCATGTACAACTGGAACAGCATCACCCCCATCGACATCACCGAGGTAAAGCTGTAGTGGAACATCAGCTTCCAGAAGGTCCACGGGCGCGTCAGGTGAAAGACCAGAATCAGCAGACCAAGAATAATCGCCCCCGGCCCTAACACCAGCGTGGTGCGCAGCAGCGTGCTGTCCGAACCGCCCGCCTCCGGATGGAAGCGGCGCAGCAGAATCGCCAACGTAACCAGTCCGGCGGAGATGCCAATCAGAAACAGATAGATGGCGATGGGCCAGTCCCACACCAGTGATGCAAAATGAAATGCAGAAGCGGATGTCATTGGCTCACCTCCCCATAGTTAAAGGGAACGCGGTAGACCTTCGGTTTTGTGCCCAGCGCCAGCTTGTAACGATAGGTGGTTTTCTGCCGCAACAAACGGGAAATATCGCTGTTGGGATCGTCCAGATTACCAAACGTCAGCGCCTTCGTCGGGCATGACTCAACGCAGGCGGGCTGTTTGCCCGCTTTCAGGTTGGTTTTCCGGCAGAAATCGCATTTATCCGCCGTCTTACTGACCGGATGGATAAAGCGCACGCGGTAGGGACACGCGGCAATGCAGTACTGACAGCCGACGCAAAGGTCCGGGTTCACGTCGACAATACCACTGGCGGCATCGCGGAATGATGCCCCCGTCGGGCAGACGTCAACGCAGGGGGCATGGTCGCAATGCTGGCACGAGTGGCGGAAGAAGCGATATTTCACATCAGGAAACGTCCCCTGCGGCTCGCTGCGAATAATCGTCAGGCGCGATACGCCTTCCGGCACGTTGTTGACTTCCCGACAGGCATCCATGCAGGCCGTGCAGCCGATGCATAATGACTCATCGTGTACCATGCCATAACGCACGCCATTAATATTCAACGTGTTCGCTACAACGCGTCCTGCCATCCCACTGACCGCCGCCAGCGCGCCGACGCGGGTAATAAATTGACGTCGGGTGCAACTCATGGCTGCTCCTTAAGCAACGGAACGGACGCCGGATTAAAGTGCGGGTTAGTACGCTGATCGCTGTGGCAATCCACGCATATTTTGATCCGCCCTTTCTCGCTTAGCGTCTGCATCGTGTCTTGCTGCGGATGCAGGGAATGGCAACTGGCGCAGGTCACTTTAGTAACATGAACATCGTGCGGCCAGAACGCTTTTTGCAGTTGTTCAGGCAAGTGGCAGGACATACAGACGCTGTTCTGCTGCTCTACCGTATACATCGGGTCGTTAAAACGCATCACATCTTTCACCCCTTCACGGTGGTGAAGCGACGGTTGACCGTGGCAGTTGGTACAGGTTATCGGCAATTTATTGTTCGGGTTGATAGCGCCCGTATGTTTACCGTGCATACCTTCGGTGTCCGGCTTGTGACAGTCCAGACAGGCAGCATCCGGATTACGCTGCTGGGTGACCGTCCAGCGTTGATCCGACTCCTGCGGCGTTGGCGTGGCAGTAATTCCACTCAGGCTCCAGAACAGGCCTGACGCCAGCACCCCAGCAGTTAATAACGAACGTAATACGCTCATATTCACTCCATTACATAATGCCTGATAGCGCGCAGCTTTAAGGCCTACAAGACTTCTGTAGGCCGGATAAAGCGCTTGCGCTGTCATCCGGCAAATTTGTCACATGTGAGGTTATTGGCTTAACAGACCGTTTTTACGCGCCTGATCTTCCCACTGCGGTACGACCGTTTTCAGGAAGTCCTGCTTCTCCGCGTTGATTTGTTGCATATTCAAACCAATCGCTTTCTGCGCCTTCTCTTTCGTCGAAATATCCGGCAGCGGAATTTCATGGGTAATGCCTTTGGTCGCCAGCAGTCGCGCCAGTTTAGTACGGGCATCCGCGGCTTTATCCATCGCACTGCCTAACATCCGTAGACCTTCTTCCGGGGCATGCATATGAATACCGTGTGACGCAATCGCCAGATCCCAACGCCACTGCGCGTGGCGAATATCGTTCAGAATCGGTTTCATTTCCGCGTCTGTCGCCCCCGCATCCCATGCGGCTTTCGCTTCGAAGTGCGCATGTACCAGCTGATCTTCAACCTTGATTTTCAGGTCATGAATCGCCTGTTTACGCTCGGCGACCACTTTTTGCAGGGACGCTTTGTCCTGGGTGTGGCAGTTGGCGCAGGTTTGCGCGAAATTGTCGAACGGGTTGCCGATTTTATGGTCGGTGTAGAGCTTGCCTTCGGCGTTCTGTACTTTCGGCATGTGACAGTCGATACAGGTCACGTTGTTCTTACCGTGAATGCCCGCGCTCCAGGTTTCATATTCCGGGTGCTGCGCTTTGAGCATTGGGGTTTTCGACAGCGAGTTAGTCCAGTCGGAGAAGGCGATGGCGTCGTAGTATTGCTCCATATTTTCGACCTTCATGCCCTCATCCCACGGGAACTTAACGGCTTTGTTTTTACCGTCAAAGTAGTACTCCACGTGGCACTGACCGCAGACCATCGATTGCTGATCAAAGCGACCGGCTTTCTCAAACGGTTTGCCGATAGCCTCCATCGCCCGTTCAGCATAGGGGCGCGACAACGTTAACGCTGGCTTCCCCTGGGCGAAATCGTCCGACGCGGTGTTATGACAGTCGGCACAGCCTAAATCGTTGACAATTTCCGGGCCGCCTCGCGCCCATTTGCCATGGAAGTAGCCGTCTTCGCCTTCTTGTTGGATAAGGCGCGCGACATCGGGGCTTTTACAGCTCCAGCAGGCCATCGGCAGCGGGCCGTCTTCCGCCGTTTTTGGCGCGCCGGTACGCAGTGTTTCGCGCACGTCAGTTACCGCATACGCGTGGCCGCGTGGTTTGTTGTAGTCACGGGAGAAGGGATAGCCCGCCCACAGGATCACCAGACGAGGGTCTTCCGCCAGCGCATCTTCACGGGCAGACTGTTCTGACGTCGCTTTCCATGACTGATATTGGTCGGGGTGTTGAGGCGCGAACATTTCATTTTTCGCTTCAACAGTAACGGTTTTTGCGGATTCAGGCGTTTGCTCAGCGTAAACAGAGGTAATGAAGAAAAAAGGAAATATAAGGCTGAAGAAACGGCGTGCGCGTAGTGTTTTCCTTGCCATAGAGGTCTCATCCAGATTGCGCCATTATCTTTAATGGCGATTTTTTATCGTTTTCCATAACAGCAACCGCACAAATACTGTTATTACATTGATCTCCTCTATGTGTAACAAATAACCACACTTAAAATGTTGTCTTTAATCAATTGTAAGTGTATGTAAAATACCACTTTAGAGTTAGTAACCTGGACAAAACTCCCTCTCTTTTCTGATTTCCGGACACGGATCACTTTTTTAAAAAATTTCATATAACGTCATGTTATCCCGAAAATTTATCTAATTTTGCGGGACACAATCAAAAAATAGATTGCTGCTTATTTGCACAGTTCCCTTTTTGCGTGATCTGTCGCCCAAATACTAAACAAAACTTATTAAGACCCTACATTTAACGTTTATGCGACATATTATTAACATCCTACAAGGAGAACAACAGCATGAGCCAAACACATAAACACGCCATTCCCGCCAACATTGCGGATCGTTGCCTGATAAATCCAGAGCAGTATGAGACTAAATATAAACAGTCTATTAACGACCCCGATACGTTTTGGGGCGAACAGGGAAAAATTCTCGATTGGATCACGCCGTACCAAAAAGTGAAAAACACCTCCTTTGCGCCAGGCAATGTATCGATTAAATGGTACGAGGACGGCACGCTGAATCTGGCGGCGAACTGTCTTGACCGCCATTTGCAGGAAAATGGCGATCGCACCGCCATTATCTGGGAAGGCGATGACGCGTCGCAGAGTAAACATATCTCTTATCGCGAACTGCATCGCGATGTCTGCCGTTTCGCGAATACGCTGCTGGATCTGGGCATTAAAAAAGGCGATGTGGTAGCGATTTATATGCCGATGGTGCCGGAAGCGGCGGTGGCAATGTTGGCCTGCGCCCGCATCGGCGCGGTGCATTCGGTGATCTTCGGGGGATTCTCGCCGGAAGCCGTCGCCGGACGCATTATCGACTCCAGCTCGCGGCTGGTGATCACCGCTGACGAAGGTGTACGCGCCGGACGCAGTATCCCGCTGAAAAAGAATGTCGATGACGCGCTGAAAAACCCGAATGTCACTAGCGTTGAGCATGTGATCGTCCTGAAGCGCACCGGCAGCGACATTGACTGGCAAGAAGACCGCGACCTGTGGTGGCGCGATTTGATTGAAAAAGCCAGCCCTGAGCACCAGCCTGAAGCGATGAATGCCGAAGATCCGCTGTTTATCCTTTATACCTCCGGCTCCACCGGCAAGCCGAAAGGCGTGCTGCACACCACCGGCGGCTATCTGGTCTACGCCGCGACCACCTTTAAGTATGTCTTTGATTATCACCCTGGCGATATTTACTGGTGTACCGCCGATGTGGGTTGGGTGACGGGGCACAGCTATCTGTTGTATGGCCCGCTGGCCTGCGGCGCGACCACCTTAATGTTTGAAGGCGTGCCGAATTGGCCAACGCCCGCTCGCATGTGCCAGGTGGTCGACAAACACCAGGTCAACATTCTTTATACCGCCCCGACGGCTATCCGCGCGCTGATGGCGGAAGGCGATAAAGCCATTGAAGGCACCGACCGTTCTTCACTGCGCATTCTGGGTTCCGTCGGCGAGCCGATCAATCCCGAAGCGTGGGAATGGTACTGGAAGAAGATCGGCAAGGAAAAATGTCCGGTCGTCGACACCTGGTGGCAGACTGAAACAGGCGGTTTTATGATCACGCCGCTACCAGGCGCTATCGAACTGAAAGCCGGTTCCGCCACCCGTCCTTTCTTTGGCGTACAGCCTGCGCTGGTGGATAACGAAGGCCATCCGCAAGAAGGCGCGACGGAAGGCAATCTGGTCATCACCGATTCCTGGCCGGGCCAGGCGCGCACTCTGTTCGGCGATCATGAACGTTTTGAGCAGACCTATTTCTCTACCTTTAAGAATATGTATTTCAGCGGCGACGGCGCTCGTCGCGATGAAGACGGCTATTACTGGATCACCGGTCGCGTGGATGACGTGTTAAACGTCTCCGGCCACCGTCTGGGTACGGCGGAAATCGAATCGGCGCTGGTGGCGCATCCGAAGATCGCCGAAGCGGCGGTGGTGGGTATTCCACACGCTATCAAAGGCCAGGCGATTTACGCTTATGTGACGCTCAACCACGGCGAGGAGCCGTCGCCAGAACTGTACGCGGAGGTGCGCAACTGGGTACGTAAAGAGATTGGCCCACTGGCGACGCCGGACGTGCTGCACTGGACCGACTCACTGCCAAAAACCCGTTCCGGCAAAATTATGCGCCGCATTTTGCGCAAAATCGCGGCGGGCGATACCAGCAATCTGGGCGATACCTCGACTCTCGCCGATCCTGGCGTGGTGGAGAAACTGCTCGAAGAGAAGCAGGCCATCGCGATGCCGTCATAACCATAAATGCCGGATGGCAACGCGAAAGCGTTTTATCCGGCCTACGACCCTACCCCTGCCCTCTCTCAAACCGGGAGAGGGAAATATAAAAAACCCTCCCCCAAAGGATTTCGTGTTACAGGAAGGCGGCAAGCGAGCACACCCTCAGCAGCATAGTTCAAGTTCACTATGTGGCTGGGGCGCGCGAGTGCGGCCAACGCGCCTGTAGCGCGAAAGACGCAGGGGGACCTCTGGAGAGCTCTGTGATGAATGACCAAATTTATCAGCGGATAGAAGACAGTGCGCGTTTCAGGGAATTAGTTGAAAAACGGCAACGGTTTGCCACGATTCTGTCGGTTATCATGCTGGCGGTTTATATCAGCTTTATTTTACTGATCGCCTTCGCGCCTGGCTGGCTGGGCACGCCTCTACATGCGGGAACCAGCGTCACCCGAGGAATTCCCATTGGCGTCGGGGTGATTGTGATTTCTTTTGTGTTGACCGGAATTTATATCTGGCGGGCGAACGGCGAATTCGATCGTCTTAATAACGCCGTACTGCATGAGGTGAAAGCATTATGAAGAGAGTTCTGACGGCGCTCGCCGCCGCACTCCCCTTCGCCGCTCATGCGGCGGATGCCATTAGCGGCGCGGTTGAACGCCAGCCCACCAACTGGCAGGCGATTATCATGTTTTTGATTTTCGTCGTGTTTACGCTCGGTATTACCTACTGGGCCTCTAAACGCGTACGTTCCCGTAGCGACTACTACACCGCTGGCGGCAATATCACCGGGTTCCAGAACGGCCTGGCGATTGCCGGCGACTATATGTCTGCCGCGTCATTTCTCGGCATTTCCGCGCTGGTGTTTACCTCCGGTTATGACGGGCTGATCTATTCGCTGGGCTTCCTTGTCGGCTGGCCAATCATCCTGTTTTTGATTGCCGAGCGCCTGCGTAATCTGGGACGTTATACTTTTGCTGACGTTGCCTCTTATCGCCTGAAACAGGGGCCAATCCGTATTCTTTCGGCCTGTGGCTCCCTGGTAGTGGTGGCGCTTTATCTCATCGCCCAAATGGTCGGCGCCGGTAAACTGATTGAACTGCTGTTCGGCCTCAACTATCACATCGCTGTGGTGCTGGTCGGCGTGCTGATGATGATGTACGTGCTGTTCGGCGGGATGCTGGCGACAACGTGGGTGCAAATTATCAAAGCCGTCCTGTTGCTGTTTGGCGCCAGTTTTATGGCCTTTATGGTGATGAAACACGTCGGCTTTAGCTTCAATAATCTGTTTACCGAAGCCATGGCGGTACACCCGAAAGGCACAGCGATTATGAGCCCAGGAGGGTTGGTACAAGATCCGATTTCGGCGTTGTCGTTGGGTCTGGGACTGATGTTCGGCACCGCCGGCTTGCCGCATATTCTGATGCGTTTCTTTACGGTCAGCGATGCTCGCGAAGCGCGCAAGAGCGTGTTCTATGCCACCGGTTTTATGGGCTATTTCTACATTCTGACCTTTATTATCGGTTTCGGCGCTATCATGCTGGTGGGGGCGAATCCCGCCTATAAAGATGCGGCGGGCGCGCTGATTGGCGGCAATAACATGGCGGCGGTGCATCTAGCCAACGCGGTAGGCGGCAACCTGTTCCTCGGCTTTATTTCGGCAGTGGCGTTTGCCACCATTCTGGCAGTGGTCGCCGGTCTGACGCTGGCGGGCGCATCGGCGGTGTCGCATGACTTGTACGCCAACGTGTTCCGCAAAGGCGCAACCGAACGTGAAGAGCTGAAGGTGTCGAAAATCACCGTCCTGGTGCTGGGCGTGATCGCCATTATCCTCGGCGTCCTGTTTGAAAATCAGAACATCGCCTTTATGGTGGGCCTGGCGTTTGCTATCGCCGCGAGCTGCAACTTCCCCATCATTCTGCTTTCCATGTACTGGTCAAAACTGACCACGCGCGGCGCTATGCTGGGCGGCTGGTTAGGTTTACTGACAGCGGTGGTGCTGATGATTCTTGGCCCTACCATTTGGGTGCAGATCCTCGGCCATGAAAAAGCGATCTTCCCGTATGAGTATCCGGCGCTGTTCTCTATCAGCGTGGCGTTCCTGGGGATCTGGTTTTTCTCGGCCACCGATAACTCGGCAGAAGGCAACCGTGAACGTGAGCAGTTCCGCGCTCAGTTTATCCGCTCCCAAACGGGATTCGGCGTACAACAAGGGCGTGCGCATTAATCTTACCGTTTCCTCCGGCCCCGTGGGTCGGAGGAAAATCAGAACATCACCCTCGCCACCAGCGGGGCTGCCAGCACCATCACCACGCCGGACAGCATCATGACCAGACTGGCGACGACGCCCTCCTGCTGACCAAGTTCATAGGAACGCGCCGTGCCCGCCCCATGTGACGCCGCGCCGAATCCTGCCCCTTTTGCCATGCCTTCCCGGATAGAGAGACGCAAAAATAGCGCGTCGCCGACCGCCATGCCAAACACGCCAGTGACGACCACGAACAGCGCCACCAGATCCGGCTGCCCGCCCAGGGGTTCTGCCGCCGCCAGCGCAAACGGCGTGGTCACGGAACGTACCGCCAGACTACGCTGAATCTCATCCGATAACGTGAACAGACGCGCCAACCAAACGGAACTGGTGACCGCCACCACCGTCGCCGTCACTACGCCCGCGGTGAGCGACATCCAGTGACGTTTGATAATCGCGAGGTTATCGTACACCGGCACCGCAAAGGCAATGGTCGCCGGGCCGAGCAGCCACAATAGCCAGTGCGATTCACCAATGTAGTTTTGCCAGGAGATATGACCGAACACCAGCATTAACACCAGCAGTGCCGGCGTCAACACTAATGGCATCAACGGCAATTTGCGAAAACGGCGATACAGGCGCTTATTGGCGAAGTAAATTCCCAGCGTAATCACCAGGCACAGTACGCTTAACTGAACGTTATTCACGGTTTAGCCTACTCATCTCATAGCGATACACTTTATCCACTACCCACGCCGTCGCGCCGAGTACCATTAAGGTACTGATCGCTATCACCGAGAAAATGCGCCAGCCGTCCACCAGTAACAGATGGGCATAGTTCACTACCGCCACGACGGCGGGAACAAAGAATAACAGCATCTCCGCCAGCAGCCAGCGTGCGCCTGCGCGTACCCAGCTAAGCGGAATAATCCGGCAAACGATCAGCGCCAACATAAGCACCATGCCGACCAGATTCGCGGGCAACGGCAGGTGCAGCCAGGAGACAAGATATTGGGAAAAAATGAATAAACCTGCATAGAGCAGTACCTGAACCGGTACCTGGAGTCGTTGCACAACGGCAGGCGTAACGCGGCTTATCGCCACAGCCATGAGGGAATGTCCTGAAAAATAATACGGAGCGCCAGTATAGAGAACCTCCGTCACGGGCAGAAATGAATTAAAATCATTGCAGGCATAGTCGGAAGGAATAATCATGGATATCAGAACGCTGCGTTATTTTGTCGAGGTGGTGCGCCAGCAAAGTTTCACCCGCGCAGCGGAGAAGTTATTTGTCACCCAGCCCACCATTAGCAAGATGCTGAAAAATCTTGAAGATGAGCTTAACTGTACGCTACTGATCCGCGACGGACGTAAGTTATTGCTGACCGATACCGGACGCGTGGTGTTTGAACGCGGTCTGGCGATCCTCGCTGAGTTTCGCCAGTTAGAGGCTGAGTTGAGCGATATTAACCATCTCAATAAGGGCGTGCTGCGGCTGGGTATTCCCCCGATGGTCGGCATGTTGATGGCCGGGCCAATCAGTTTGTTTCGACAACGCTACCCTGGCGTTGAACTCAAAATTTCGGAGTTTGGCGGCCTGACGGTACAGCAGGCGGTAATGAATGGCGAGCTGGATGTTGCGATGACCGCGCTCCCGGTGGAAGAAGCGAGCGGGCTGACGACGTTATCGCTGTTCAGTCATCCGCTGTGCGTGCTGGTTCCCCGTTCCGGTCAGTGGACAACCTGCGACTCCATCGCGCCTGAAGCTCTGGCGGAGCATCCTCTTCTTATCTATAACGAAGACTTTGCCCTGAGCCGCCAGTTGATGACCTTATTTAGCCAGCATGACGTAAAACCACGGATTGCCGTGCGCAGCGGGCAATGGGATTTTCTCGCCGCCATGGTGCAAGCGGGCGTCGGCATCGCCATTTTGCCGGAGCCGATTTGTCAGCGTCTGGATAAGGCCACGCTGCGCTGGCTACCGCTGGAAAGCGATCTCCGCTGGCAGTTGGGCATGATTTGGCGAGAGGGCGTGTATCTGTCGCACAGCGCCCGGGCATGGTTAACCTGTTGCGAAGGGTTTTGGCTGAAACAACCGTAAGCCATGGGTTAAGACCCTTGCCGGATGGCGGCGCAAGCACCTTATCCGGCCTACTTGTAGGCCCGGTAAGCATGGCGCCACCGGGCCACAAGGACTACTGATTTTCTATCAGTAGCGCTTCCATCAAATCCAGGTCGTGCAGCAGCTTTTGCAATGTTTCATTGCTGATTTCTCGCGTGGCGCGCAGATGATACAACTCGGCGCGTTCGGAACGCAGCGCCGCCAGACGGAAACGTCGCTCCAGGTTTTCTTCCTGTATGGAGCTTTCGACATCGTTTCGCCCATCGGCACGGCGACGCAAGTTACCAATGACACGCGAGCTTACTTCAGTAAGCAACTGATTATCGATGTTTTCTTCGGTATCCGCCGCCAGACGCTCTTCCATTTTCTGAATGGCAACAATCGCCACTTCCGCCGTCGCCGCGCGGGCGATACGCTCCTCTTTCAACTGTTGCGCATGATCGGCGACTTCCAGATGTTGCAACAGCAGCGGCAGCATGATCACGCCGACAAATAACGAGAACAGAATGACGCCAGCCGCCAGGAATACCAGTTCATAACGCGCCGGAAATCCGCTGCCATCCGGCAAAAGTAACGGTATAGAGAGCACACCAGCCAGGGTGATCGCCCCACGAACGCCAGCGAAGGAAGCAATCAGAATTTCACGCGACGTCCAGCTGGCAAACTCCATCGGTTTCTTCTTCAAAAAGCGCAGGCTGAACTTTTTCATGGTCCACAGCCAGCCGAAGCGAACCAGCATCAATGCCGCATAAATCAGCACGATATCGGTAAAGAGCATCCAGGTTTCGACATTCGGGTCAGCTTCCGCCGCCGCCAGCGAAGATTCCAGAATACCCGGCAATTGCAGTCCCAACAGCAGAAAGACCATACCGTTAAAGACAAATTCCAGCATCGCCCAGGTACTGTTCGCACGCAAACGCATTGCCAGCGGCGCGCGGCGCATTACGCCAGAACGGGTGATGGTCATCCCGGCGGCAACCGCGGCCAGGATGCCTGAGACGCCAATATGTTCGGCAATCAGGTAAGACGCGAAGGGCAGCAGAAACAGCAGGACGATTTGCGTCGCGGGTTCATCGCCGCCCCAGCGGCTCAAAAAACGCAGCGAGCGGCCATACAGCCAACTGACCACAAAACCCGCCAGAATACCGCCGATAGCGACCTTAAAAAACTCCAGCGTCGCGCCGCCGACGGTAAAGACCATCGTCCCCATCGCCACCGCGACGGCGAATTTCAGCGATACCAGACCGGAGGCGTCGTTCATTAACGCCTCTCCCTGCAGAATGCCCATGATTTTTTTCGGGATACGCCCCTCGCCCACAATTCCGGAGAGCGCTACCGCATCGGTCGGCGACAGCACGGCGGCCAGCGCAAAGGCGGGGATCAGCGGAATGCCGGGCACCAGCCAATAAATCAGGAAGCCGATTCCCACGACCGTTACCAGGACCAGCGCCAGCGCCAGCCCGAAAATCTCTCGTCCATGCTCAAGAAATTCACGGGTCGGCGTCTTCCAGCCATCCGCAAACAGCAGCGGCGGAATAAACAGCACCAGGAAGAGTTCCGGGTCGAATTCCACATGCAAACCAAACGTCGGCCACGCCAACAGCGCGCCAACGGCGATCTGCATAAGGGGTAAAGGAAGCTGGAAGGGTAATACACGCGTAAATACCCCCGACAGCGAGACCACAAGGGTCATGATGAGTATTGTGAAGAAAATTTCCATGCGTTCCCTGTTTGCGATGTTTTTTATGATGGAGAGAGGCATCATGCCTCGGTTTCACCTTCTTCAGATTAACGCAAAAGGTAACGTGATGTGTCCTGAAAATGAAAACGGGCGACCAACGCCGCCCGTTTTTCAGAATGAAGGCAGAGCTAGATAGCCCAGCCGCCGGCATAAAAAGCGACCAGCGCGACCGCAATGACGACAGTTCCGATATTCAGCTTACGCCATTCACCGGAAACCAGACGCCCGACGACCAGCGTGGCAAAGCCAATCATAATCCCGGTGACAATGTTACAGGTCAGTACAATAAATACAGCCGTTACCAGCCCCGCCATCGCATCGACGAAATCAGCAAAATCGATTTTCGCCACGTTACTCAGCATCAGCAGACCGACATACATGAGCGCCGGGGCGGTTGCGTAGACGGGAACGAGATAAGAGAGCGGCGAAAGAAACAGGATCAGCAAAAACAGCACGCCCACGGTAATCGCCGTCAGGCCCGTTTTACCGCCCGCCGCCGTACCGGCCGCAGACTCGATATACACCGCGGCGGGCGCTGCCCCGACCAGGCCGGAGAAAACGCTACTCAGGGAGTCGGTGGTTAGCGCTTTGCCGCCATCGATAATTTGTCCGTCTTTGTCCAGCAGATTAGCCTGCCCTGCGACCGCACGGATCGTGCCGGTCGCATCAAACACCGCCGTCATCACCAGCGCCAGTACGCTTGGCAGAACGACAGGGTTTAACGCGCCCATAATATCCAGGCTGCCGATCAGCGAGTTGCCGTTTTCATCGCTCAACGAAGGCATGGCGAAAATGCCGGAAAAATGGACGTTAGGATCGAAGAGCAAACCCACAATAGAAATGCCAATAATGGTCAACAGAATGCCGCCGGGGACTTTCAGCTTTTCCAGGCCGAGAATAACAGCCAGACCCACAAGCGACATAATAACCGGGAAGGTGTCGAAATCGCCCAGCGCGACCGGCAGGCCATCCAGCGGATTTTTAATGACCAGGCCGACGCCGTTGGCGGCAATCAGCAACAAAAACAGGCCAATACCGATACCGGTTCCGTGGGCCACGCCCTGTGGCAAGTTACGCAAAATCCAGCTACGAATGCCGGTGGCGGAGATAACGGTAAACAGTACGCCCATCAGGAATACGGCGCCAAGCGCGACCGGGACGCTAATATGCTGCCCCAGGACCAGGCTAAACGCGGTAAACGCCGTCAACGAGATAGCGCAACCGATAGCCAGCGGCAGATTCGCCCAAAGCCCCATAACGATAGAGCCGACGCCTGCGACCAGGCAGGTCGCTACAAAGACGGCAGCAGGCGGGAACCCGGCTTTACCCAGCATCCCTGGCACCACGATGACGGAGTAAACCATCGCAAGAAACGTGGTTAAGCCAGCAACGACTTCCTGGCGAACGGTGCTCCCGCGTTGTGAAATTTTAAACCAGGCGTCGAGTGAACCGCCGGTACGCGCTGAAGGCGTAGACATAGAAAACATCCCCTGAGAATTTATTATTCGTCGGTATACGTGGGAGGTAATCCACTAACAGCGCAACGTTATCTCCTTGTGCTACATTTACGACAACCGGGGCGCCGCAAAAAAGCAAACGTTTAGCTCCACGTATACAAAACGGGTGGCAAAAAAAAGCAAACGATTATCCAGCGATCATCAACGCTTTTTCAACTGAACTTTGCCGCTTTTTATGCTTTTCTGCTTAGTATGCTCAATAAATAGCCAGACGATGCGCAAACGTTATCGTCCCTGCGCAATCCAGCAACAATTTTTCGCATCGCTGTTAGCAAATACGTTGCGCAATCTGCTCACAAAAACGCCATTATCCGCCGGGAATGGTAAACGGACCGCCCTGCTGAATCGCTCGCTGCCAGGCTGGACGCATTTCTACCCGCGCTTTCCATGCGTTGATATGGTCGAGATGAGCGATTCCGCCTCGGGCAAGCAGCGCAAATAGCGGGAAGCTCATCTGGATATCCGCCATACTTAACTGCTCTCCGGCAAACCAGGGGTGATTTGCCAGATGCCCGTCAATAAAGCGCGCATGGGTTTCCAGTTGCGGATTGAGGTACGCTTTTTGCGCGCCCTTACCGATAACGCCGCCCAACGTTCGCAGGCCCAATGGTACCGGCGGTTTACCCAGAGAGGTAAAGAGCAGTCTCATCAATAGCAAGGGCATGAGCGAACCTTCAGCGTAATGTAGCCAGAATCGATAGTGTTGTTTTCCCTGCGCATCCGCAGGCTTAAAGCGTCCGATACTGTCGTAAGTGTCCTGCAAATATTCCAGGATGGCGCCCGATTCCGCAATAACCATACCGTAATCTTCGATAACCGGAGACTTGCCCAGCGGATGCACTTTTTTCAATGCCGGCGGCGCCAGCATGGTCTTTTCACGCTGGTAACGCACAATCTGGTAAGGCAACGCCAGCTCTTCCAGCGCCCAGAGGATGCGCTGCGAACGAGACTGATTTAAATGGTGCACCGTCAGCATGGCTGTCTCCTGTAAGGTATGCCAACTAACTATAGAAAATTATGGCAGTTGCCGTAAAAATTTCGGCTAAAAAATCAGCATTTCGCTGGCGAACAGGGCGTCGTCGCTTACACTTACAGTATCAACACAAACCGGAACCTCCACCACGTGCTCGATATGAGGGGTGTTGACGTCGGGGGAAACCCTCCTGTAATCAGCGGGATAGAGCGAAAGACAAAGACCGGAAACAAACTAAAGCGCCCTTAGCGGCGCTTTAGTTTTAGGTGAACTCAGCCCGATGGCCGAGTGCATGTTAATCATCTTCAAGCAGCCGGGCACCCGTCCCGTGTTCGCCAAGCCTGTCGCCTGGATTTCGCAGCGGACAGTCGCTACGCGATAAACAGCCGCAGCCGATACAACCGTCCAGCTCATCGCGCAACGCCACCAGCGTATGAATACGTCGGTCTAACTCTTCGCGCCACTGCGAAGAGAGCTGCTTCCACTCTTTCGCGCTTAACGTATGCCCCTCCGGCAAGATACCAAACGCGTCGCCGATAGTTGCCAGCGGGATGCCGATACGCTGGGCGATCTTGATAATCGCGACATAACGCAACACGTCACGCTTGTATCGCCGTTGATTACCGCTATTACGGATACTGGTAATTAGCCCTTTGCTTTCATAGAAGTGCAGGGCGGACACAGCAACACCGCTACGTTTCGCAACTTCCCCCGGCGTCAGTAAGGCTTTTAAACGGGGAGATTTTTTTTCCATAAATCGCTTTACCTCAAGTTAACTTGAGGAATTATACTCGCCCGCAGACAAAACGACGAATCGAATACTGTTTAAGAGGCAACAATATGTCGCATCAGCAGATAATTCAGACCCTTATCGAATGGATTGATGAACATATCGACCAACCGCTAAACATTGATGTGGTGGCAAAAAAATCGGGCTACTCCAAGTGGTATTTGCAGCGGATGTTTCGTACGGTAACGCATCAAACATTAGGCGAGTATATTCGCCAGCGCCGTCTCCTGTTGGCGGCCGTTGAGCTACGAACGACCGAGCGCCCGATTTTTGATATCGCGATGGACCTGGGCTATGTATCGCAGCAAACCTTCTCGCGTGTATTCCGCCGCGAGTTCGATCGCACTCCCAGCGATTACCGTCACCGCCTGTAGGGCCTCTGCCCGCGTATCGTCAGAGGCGCGGGCGTTTGTTGTAACCAGGCGATGAATTCCTGCGGTGGCAACGCCTTCGCAAAGTGCCATCCCTGACAATACTGAACGCCGCGTTTTAGCAACCAGCTAACCTGTTCAGCCGTTTCAACCCCCTCAGCAATGATTTTTAGCCGCAAACTTTGCGCCATTTCAATAATATGTTCCACAATCAAATGGCTGGCGCTATTAGTGGTTAGCGTGTCGACAAAAGATTTATCAATTTTTAAAAGGTCGACATTTAATGAGTACAGGTTATGCAAGTTCGAATAGCCGGTACCAAAGTCATCAATTGCCACCTCGTATCCCGCCTGGCGAAACGCCTGAATAATCGGCGTCATTTTAGGCACATCAATAAATCCGCGCTCAGTCACTTCAACCTTTATCTGTTGCGCAAGCACTGAATGCTGACGCGTTTTTTCATGAATCATCACAATTAGTCGGGAAGAGAGAAAATCGGCGGCAGAGAGATTGATAGAGACATAAAGATGCGGGTGCGCGGCCAGAAAACCACCTAAATCATTAAATACCTCTTCGACGACATAATCGGTGATCTGCTCAATCATCCCCTCTTTTTCCGCCAGCGGAATAAATTCGCACGGGCTCATCACCGGACCGTGATAGCCCGGCCAACGCAATAGCGCTTCGGCACCTACACATGTCCCGTTTCGGATATCAATGATCGGCTGATAATGAAGGCAAAGCTGGTGCCTGGTAATGGCCCGTTGCAGCAATCGACGCGGTGAGTAATATGCCTGCCGGGATCGTGACCACATAAATAAGACGATAATGCTACAGATGATCCCTAACGGTAGCGTTAACGTAAGCTGATGAAAGAGGTTCTGGTAAAAGCGTTGCTTTGAGGTTGACACAATCGCGGCAACCGGTCGTTTTGCTGATTTAACCAGAGTATAAAAACGCTCACCCTGTTGGAACACAGGTTCACTCCGTCGTACCAAAGGTAATAGCTGATCAGCCTGCGCCTGTTCACTCAGGGAGAAAAAGGTGTTGGTCACCGTATCATACATTCCCCAGGCCAACGCCGGATCGTCTGACATCACCTCGCTATAAGATAAGGGATTGATAACCGCGACATAGTTTCCCCGCTGCATATATGTCATTTTATAACCGTTGAAAAAAGGCGTATCACGATAGTAATAAATAGCGATGTCAGGCTTTCGTTTATAGTCAGCGCGGGGAATAAAATAAGGACTTGTTGGCGTCATAACCGTAGAGCATAGAAAACGCTGGCCCTTAGCATAAATCAACTCATTAATGTACAAACGACCGCGGATAATATTCAGCATTCGCTGTTGATGGGCTGGCGTACAGGCTTGCCCCTGATATTGTTCAGCGGCATCGCGGGCTAAATCTGCTTGCAGGATAACCCGCTCCGTTTTATCTAATACCAACTGCGCAAATGAATGTAACTGATTTCTGGTTTCAGAGACTGCCCGGATATGAGCAAACCAGATCGCCAGCAATACAGGAAGTAATACCACAATGATCGTTCCGAGAAATCTCAACACCTTGCGTCGTGTGCTTTGACTCATTTTCAGCCTATTTCCCTGCATTATTTGTGACTATTGTTGGCAAAATAAGACGTGAACCAAACGGAGGTTTACGGTGCATGAATTTATCAATATTAGCAACAGACTTTTACCGATCAACATTTACCATTAATAACTACGCGCAATCTCTTTCGCATACCAGGCAGGACGCTAAATATTTTTGATAATATCAGATTTATACTCAAGTAAACGATGGGGTATACATCTTTACTCCTTTCTTTTGATAAATAACTTGATATTTTTATCAGGTCTGAATTTCACGAAAAAAAATAAAAGAGTAGTAATAATACATCTTTGCTTTCCGGCAGTTTCTCTACGGACGCACAGAGGTCACACAAAAAATAAGGTTATAAAACGCACAAAAAATACATTGCCGATCTGGCGAACAAGCCTGTTTTTGTGATATAGTTCACAAAAACAATGAAACAGAAACAATGTTTCATTCGATGTTGATGTGACGTCCGTCGATAGCCAGAATATCCCATGCTTCCCGGGAGCAACGCCGCGCTGTCCTGGACAAAGGTCTATTCAGAGGAAATGTTTCATGGCTGCCATAACCACTGGTGTCGTTCTTCTCCGCTGGCAACTGCTGAGCGCCGTGCTCATGTTTTTAGCCAGCACGCTCAATATCCGTTTCCGTAAATCAGATTATATTGGTCTGGCGGTGATCAGTAGCGGTCTGGGCGTGGTATCCGCCTGCTGGTTTGCCACCGGTTTACTCGGTATTACCATGATGGATCTCGCTGCGATCTGGCATAACATTGAAGCCGTAATGGTCGAAACGATGAGCCAGACCCCGCCAGAATGGCCGATGGTGCTGACCTGATAGGCTATCGCTGCCGCTGAAGCCGCCCACCGGTTATCTCAACGCGGAATCGCGCGCCAGGGGTAGCCTTGCGAACCATCACGTCCCTCGCATTGCCGTTGATGAGGGCCGCCAGGTGTGGTTATCCAAAAATGGCAAGTGGAATAGCCCTAACAGAATCGAGCTAAACTTATTGAAGACATTGCCGACTCGTTAAATGACAAAAAAGACCCGTTTGTGCAACGGGTCTTTTTTATTAAGCAGTACCACCTGATAACAGCGACAAGCGCTGCTTATTTTACATTAATAATTTATCCGGAGAACAATCACGGATTATTTTTCCACCTTTCATTACCAGAACCCGGTCAAAATACTTTATCAGATATCGACGATGCGTCACCATGATCAACGTTTTCCCATGAATAAACTCATCTAAGTTATCAAAAATTTGCTTCTCGGTATTCTCATCCAGATTTGATGTTGGTTCATCCCATAAAAAGACGCTGGCGTTACTGCTCAGACTACGTGCTAATAATAACTGCTGCTGCTGTCCGGATGACAGGTTTTTAGCCATAAAATTCACCGGAAACTTCAGCCCCATAGGATGTTGCAAGATAAAACCACAGTTCGCCAGATGAAGCGCCTTGAGTACCCGGCCCCTGTCGTTTTGCGGTTTTAACGCGAAATTACTTTCAATGGTTCCGGTGAATAAAACATCATGTGTCGTCACCACGCTTAAATGCTGAGAAAAAAAGTTCTGCGATAAATGTCCTAAGTTATATCCATCATATAAAATGGCACCGTCTGTTGGCGAAAGGTAGCCAGATAGCATTCCCAGTAATGAGCTTTTTCCTGCTCCGCATTCGCCTACCACCGCGACACGTTGCCCCGCAGGTATGTCTATAGACAGTCGGTTAATAATCATCGGAGATTGAGCATCATACTGATAACTCACACCCCGAATAGAAATATCGCCATTGCACTTTGATATTGACTGTAATGCCGGTGTTTTTTCTGCCTGATCTTCATCAAAAAAAGAAAGCAGATCCTTACCGGTTTTTTCTGCTGATAAAATAGAGATTAATGTAGAAGAAAAATTCGAAATGATCCCGGAAATACGGCCAGAGACAATGACAGATGAAACAATTGCGCCAGTAGTAACATCACCCTTGATTACCATAAAAAAGGCTATTACCATAATAGTTATTTGGGTAATAGATGACATACTCCCCAATATAGATTGATAGATAAGATTTAATTTCCTTATCTTCAGGTTAAGATACGACTGTTCATTTGATGTATTAACCCAATCAAAAAGTAAACCTTGATTATTTAAGGTATGGATCATTTTAATAGATAAGAAAACTTCTGAGATAAAAATATTCCTGTTCTTCTGTCCTTCTTTTTGTTTGTTCATTAACTCATTAGTATAATGGTGGTTAACGAGGGAAATAATAATAGAGACGATAAACATGGTAACAGGGACAATAACGACCAGACCTAAATTTACATATATAACAATGAGAAATATAATAAATATTGGAATATCGGCTATACGTTGAAAGATCGAGTTTAATAAAACGGGTTTAATTTTCTGAAACTCATTCCATAGCACAAATGCTGATGACATGGATCTGCCATTTTTCTTTTTACTATAAAGTACCGCTTCAAGAAATGCGATATCAATATCGACATCATCCTGCCTTGCTGTGATAGACTGATAAATATCTTTCGAAGTACGAAGGATAAACTCAAAAACAATAAATACAGCAACAATTATAGCCACGCCAAATAAAGATGAAACCGAAGCACTTGGAACAAGCTTATCATAGAACAGATTACTAAATACTGGGATAGTTAACGCAAAAATTGCCATAAAAAGAGATGAAAAGAAATATTTAGTATAAAAAATCTTGTTCATCGATAAAGAGTTTTTTATGATATTTTTTACTCTTATACTATCAACAACTTTATTTAAAGGTAGTATGCTAAATGCAGATAACTCTTTTAAGTATTCATCTTCAATTTCAACATAACAGAGTTCACCGCGCGCGTTTACCAACTTTATTTTTTGCCCGCCGCTCACACACACCATCCACTTCATTTCTGGTGTTAATAGTAAAATCGGCATAGGCTCATTTAGTAAATCCTCGCCATTATTAAATAATATATCCTGTAGAGAAAGCCCTAACGACAAAAAGAAATTCTTCATTTGTATAGAGTCGTCAGTGTTATTTCTGTCGTACTTTTTAAATCTTAAATTTATATCATCCTCTTTGATGTCAATTTTTATGTTGAATTTTTTAGACACTATAGATAATGCCGTTTCCGCACTTAAATAATAAGGTTCTAGTTTTTTATCCATAAGTAAACCCCCTCACCCAAAGGTGAGGGGCCTCCGTTATTATGCGTGTTCTTCTTGATTATCTACAGGTAGCGTAACTTCATTAACGGCGAAAACATCAATAGCGCCGTTATTGTTGTGCCCTACAGAACTCGTGGAAGGGGAATCATTAATATCATCCTCGGCCTTTCCTCTTGCATTCATTGCGTTCACAATATCCGCCGAGGAGTGATCGACTGAGAATGTTTTCTCCTTAATCAGGAAATCATTGTCTTTATCAATGAATTTCACGTCCATAGTATATTCACCATCTTCCAAAGATAGCGGAACTTCGAATATTGCTTTCTGGTTAGTTATCGGCAGAGTAAACTCTTCTCCTTCAAACATAACACTGACATTAACAATATTCTCAGGTACTGATATTTCAAAAGAAGGTGTCTGACTAATTGAACGATCTATTTCATCCCCAGAGTCAGCGTTTAACAATGTAATACTATAGGCCGTCTCCTTCACCACGCTTTCTTCCGCCGCAGACGGCACTGTACGAAGATGCGTATCGCTTTCGGCATTCACTGTTTCAGACTCCAGTGGAGTAACCGCTGTTGGCGTGGCGTCATCGCTCGCATCGTCATGCTGGCTATCCGCTGTTACCGTCACCGTTGAGTCAACCGTCACCGCTAGCGAAGCAGATTGCTGTGAATTCCCCGCGCGATCCACCACCGTCACGCTCAGCGTGTAGGTACCATCATTCCAGGCGGCTGGCGGCGTGAAGGTCCAGCCATCCGCGCCTTGCGTCGCCTGATAGGTGTCTGTCACGCCGTTATGCGTCACGTTTACGGTCACCCCGGTCACATCAGCATCAATATGCTGCAGCGTGAACTTAGGCTGGGTGTGATTCGTCACGTTATCGCTGTCTGAAACGCCATTGTCTTCACCTGCTGCCAACGCAATCTCCGGCACCGTCAGCGTACTGTCGATCGTAACGGTAATGGGTAACGAGTTTTTCTGATTACCCGCGGCATCGCTTGCGATTACCGATATCGTATAGGAACCATCAGCTAACGGTGTACCTGGCGTAAAGAACCAAACGCCATCGGCATTTTTTTCAGCATTATATACGGTCCCATTGATATCGACCTGAACGACCACAACATCGCTTTCCAGATTCCCGATAATAAAGGTAGGTTGCTTATCTCGCGTAATATTATCGCCCACCGTACCACTGTCTGAGTCTGGAGATAATGAAATAACGGGAACCTCTTTCATGATATCGAGAGAGACATCATCACTCCGGTTACCAATCGCATCCACACTCGTAATGGTAAACTTCCCTTCCGATGGATACGGGATCGCCATACTCCATTTACCATTATCAGGAACGGTTAACGTATAAGTATTCCCATTACTATCGGTTATTATTAGCTGAGATTTGGCTTCCGCCGTTCCCTGCATAATAATTAGATCGTTGACAATATCTGAATACGTTACGACCGGAGCGTTTGGCGGCGTTCGATCAATAAATATTTCATGTACCTCTTCCTTACGGTTGCCTGCGTTATCCTCAATACTCAACGTGATATCGTATTTACCTTCCGGAAGCTGATCGGTCGATAATTCCCACTGCCCATTAGCCGCAACGACAGCGGTTGCCAACGTGACCCCTGCCACGATTAATGATACCGTAGCGCCAATTTCCCCCATACCTCTCATGGTAATAGTGGAGCTATTACTCCACCAGTCCGTTTTCGATGATGATTTATTGTCATCAAGCTCGCTGGTAAATACCTGGATATGCGTATCGACCCAAATGGAATACTTTTCCTGATTTACGTTACCAGCACGGTCCGTAGATTTAACAGTGATATCCAGTTGGCCTTCTGTGAAATAAAGCGGGTTCACCGGCATCTGCCAGTGGCCTTTTTCATTAACCCAAACTTCCCCCACATTTAAGCCATTAATGATGATTTCTATTTTGCTATTGGGCTCGGCACTGCCACTAAACAATAAGTTACGTGTCGTGTCCGTTATATATATTTTGCCATCACTACCGGTCATCTCTGCTAACGTTTGTCCGCCGATAGAATCAATAGCGACAGGCGTCGTATTTAAGGTATCGATAGTAAAGTTTAGCGTTTTCGAGGTAGCCGTGTTGCCTGCTTTATCGGTGATAACATAATAAATGCTATGGGAACCATCGCCCAACGGTGACTCAGGTCGATAAACTTGATTTCTGTCGGTCACCGTGATCGTATCGACTAACACCCCATCAATGAAAATCTGAACACTCTGGTTCATTTCTCCATAAATACTAAACGCAGGCCGGGTTTGACTCGTTATACTATCATTACTGAAAATACCGTTATCAGAACCTGCCATCATAACAGGATTATCGATAAACGTACTGGTATCTATCGTGACGAGTAAGCGAGGCGATTCTGCTGTATTACCTGCCGGGTCTTCGGCAACCACTCGGATAGAATATTCACCATCTTTTAACGCATTATCAAACTGATAGGACCAGGTTCCATCTTCAAGCACAAGAACATTTGCCACGATCTTTTCATCCACATAAATATGGATTGTGGCTCCCGCTTCTGCGGTGCCAACTAACACAGGCTTGTTGTGACTAGTAATCAGATCGTCAAGTGAACCAGAGTTGCTCGCATCTTCAAGGTTGAGCGTTGGGAAGTCGGTTGATGAATCGACATCCACGCTATAATCCTTGCTCACTTCAGTGTTGCCAGCAACGTCAGTAATGCTGAAATGAATATTAAACGTACCATCATCTTGCAGCAGTATCGGCGCGCGCCATGTGCCATCAGCCTCAACCATAACAACGTTGACTAATTTACCATCGACAAAGATGCTGACCTGAGAACCAGCCTCCCCGACACCTGAGACTGACAACGCCCGGTTATTAGAGAGGGCCGGTAATGAATCTTCATCAATGTCAAAGACAGCAATTTGAGAATCGATTGTCACGGTTGTAATCGCAGACTCAACCCGGTTACCAGCAGTATCCGTAGCAACAAATTGCACCTGATACTCGCCGTCGGCGCTATTTGCCGGCATGGTATAGCTAATATTACCTGACGAACTCGCCTCTACTGTGCCTTGTAACACACCATTAATATAAACCTGTACCGTCGCGCCGGGATCGGTCATGGCAACCAGTACCGGAGACTTATTATTGGTAATCAGATCATATTTATCACCGCTATTAGTATCCCGACTTAATGAAATATCGCTGATTTCAATCTGCGTATCATGTTCTATCAGAATCTCTTTTTGTTGGCTGTTGCCCGCTTTATCTTCCGATACCACGACAAAGGCATTACTACCTTCACGCAGATCTAATTCTGCGCTCCATCGACCATCATTGCCTACCACCAGGGTAGCAATAACCACTCCCTGCGGATTCCTGATGGTTAAAGTACTTCCGGCTTCGGCAGTACCATCGATGGTGACATGAGATTTATTGGTGATCCAGTCGCCAACTTTGCCACTGTCATCAGCTTCGCGTAATACCACGGTTAACGGCGAAATTACCGTATCCAGTATCACATTCTGCGGACCAAACTCTCTGATATTGCCGGCAACGTCTTCAACTTTAAACGTTAATTCATAATTACCGTCATTACCCAAAGCGGGTAATACTACGCCCCAGTGTCCTGCGCCTGTCGTATAAGCAATCGCTTTTTCAACGCCATTCACAAAGATAGTGATTTTGCTGTTTGGCTCACTGGTGCCGCCAATCTCCGGCGTCACCGTGTTGATATATCCGCCCTCATGCATTCCAGATATATTCCATACCAGTTCAGCAACCTCGGTATCGATAGTGAGATCAACGGCGGTAGAACGCAGTTCGCTATTATCGCGAGGGTTGACGATACCCACCTGGACGACATAATGGCCATCTTTCATTTCCGATAACTGGAAAGTATATCGACCCGCTGTATCCGCTGTCGCCTCGCCGACCTTCACGCCATCCACATAAATACTCACAATCGTATTAGGTAACGTGCTCCCAATCAGGGTCGGCGTTTTATTATTCGTCGTAAAGTCTCCTAAGGCACCACTATCGCTCTCCTCGCTGAGCTTTATGGTTGGAGGCGTGACATCAATAACAGGTATTACTACAGGAAAGTCGACCTGCGACGATTCATTACCCGCTTTATCTTTGGCAACAATGCTCACAACATAGGAGCCTGGCGCTAATACTGATGGCGGCGTCCAACTCCATTCGCCATTCGCATTGGCGTTTGCGGAGCCGACCACTTTCCCATCCCACTGAATCATAATCGTCGAGAACGCTTCGGCAAACCCTTTGAACTCAGGACGCAGGCTGGTTGCTTCATGCTGATCATCAATAGATGGATCCGAAAGGCGAATGGTGGGATCGATCGTAACCGTATCGATAGTGAATCTTTCCTGCGTTTGCGCAGTATTTCCCGCGACATCTGTTGCGACGACGTTGATGGTATACATGCCATCCGGCAGTATATTCGGCGTCACACTCCAGTTGCCATCAGCGCCAACCGTAATCGTTTGTTTTAAAACCTCCCGACCTGACTTATCGTCAACAATGGTAATCACCAGTTTCGCATTGGGCTCTGCAGTACCTTCGAATTTGGGATTTTGCTTATTCGTAAGGTTATCGCTATTGGAATTTCCGGTATCAGACGCTGGCTCCATTCTGACACTGACGCTTGTCGTGGTATCAATGGTAAAGGGCAGCTTAGTTTCAGAAGTATTTCCGGCAATATCTCTGAAGACAACAACGGCTTCATATACGCCATCGTTTAACGCAACGGGAACCTGGAATTCCCAGAGGTTATTGCCATTTGCCGTAACCGGATAAGAAACGCCGTTAATTCTGATTACAACAGTATCAATATCGGCGGGTACATTGCCAATAACGAAACGTGGTTTAGTGACACTCGTAATATTATCAACAGCGCTTTCGCCAGTATCATCCGCATCCAGCAAATCAATACTGGGATCAGAAACAATAGTGTCTATTGTGAATGATACCTCTTTGCTAATTTTATTACCTGCGATATCTTCAGCCACTATTTCTATTTTGTAAGTTCCATCCACTAACGGTGTATCAGGGGTAAACAGCCATTTATTATCTGCCCCCTGAGTCAGTGTGCTGGATTTCCCGTTTAAAATTACCGTCACGCTCTGCAGCGGTTCTCTGGCTGAAATTTCAAAACGTGGAGAGGTAATATTCGTAATACCATCCGTAGAATCCTTTCCGGCGTCGTCCAGCATCACGACGCTCAGGCCGTCAATCTGCGTATCCACGGTGAAGCCCAGTGTGGAATTTGCCGTATTCCCTGCCCGATCCGTCGCCTGGACATGGAGAGTATAATGACCATCAGGCAATGCGCTACCTGCAGTAAATTCCCACTGCCCGGCCGCATTTTTACTGATGGGCGTCCAGTTTACGCCATCGAAAGAAACCAGCACCGATGTCACATCATCAGGCGTTGCAATTTCAAAAGAGGGACGGGTAGCATTGGTGACATTATCGTGATCGTTGACGCCGCTATCTGTTGTTAACGTAACACTGTCAATCTGAACCTGCGTGTCGATTTCAATCTTCAGTTCGGCCGATGTTTTGGTATTACCAGCAATATCCGTTACGGTAACAGAGATCGTATGCTGACCGTCAGACAGCGGTTGATCCGGCGTAAAGGTTAAATTCCCCCCTGTGTTTTCAATGGTGTAATCCCGACCATCAATATGAACCACAATGTGTGATACATCATTATCGACATTACCGATAATAAACACCGGTTTGTTAATCCTGGTAAGATTATCATTAGTATCATCACCAGTATCATGGGTGGGATCGAGTACAATTGTCGGCTCTCGCAGAGTCGTATCAATCGTAAACTGCAGCGTTTCTTGCGCAACGTTGCCGGCGATATCAGTCACATCAACCAAGAGAGTGTGTTGCCCATCAGGTAATGCCGAACCGACATTAAATATCCAGCGGCCATCCCCTCCTTTTGTGAGTTCAATCCAATTAGCGGCGTTATCGATTTTAACGCGCACATGGGTAATATCATCAGCGGTAACAATACTAAACTGCGGCTTGTCGACTTTGGTAATGTTATCTACATCGCTATCACCGCTATCTGTAACCAACGTGACGCTTTCAATTTCAGCCGTCGTATCTATCACAACAGGTAATGGTTTCGATGTCGCGGTATTTCCGGCCTTATCTTCAACCGTAACGGTAATATTATAAGAACCATCCGGAATGGCATTGCCTGGTGTAAATTGCCAACCAGCCCCAACCTTAGTCGCGTTATAGTCATGACCATCAATCGTCACCACGACTTTGATAACATCGGGGTCAACATTACCAATCGTAAAGGTGGGTCGTGAAATATTAGTAATATTATCGGCGGTATTCGCTCCGGTATCTTGTCCTGCGTCTAAAGCAATAGTAGGAACCTGTATATTAGTATCGATATTAAATACTAAATCTTTATTCGCAATATTACCTGCCTCATCCGTGGCCTCTACGCGAAGGGTATATGTGCCGTCAACCAGAGTATTCGGGCTGTCAAAAATCCACTGTCCGTCGGCATTTTTGCGTATCACATTCCAGTTAGCGCCACCATCCAGGGTTACGCGTACCTGGACGACATCACCGGGAACGTCAATTCTGAATGACGGTTTGGCAACATTCGTTAATTGATCATTCTGCACGCCGGTATCATTAAGCAATACGATATTGTTAATGGTTGTCGTGGTATCAATACGCACCTCAAACGGCGCAGACTCTTTTACATTCCCCGCCAGATCTTCCACCACAACGGCTAACTGATATGAGCCATCAGCCCAGCTCGCAGAAGGCGTAAAGCGCCATTGACCATTGGTGAATACCGCCGCTTCCTCGTGCGTTTTACCGTTGTAAGTTACTTTGACCATCACGCGCGTAACGTCAGAATCAACCTGATGTATGTCGAACACAGGCCGATCGTGATTGGTGAGGCGATCGCCAACAGTACCGCTATCTTCGCCAGCTGCCAGTTCAATCACCGGCGTAGTCAACGTACCGTCTATCGTCACCTTTAAAGGCGCGGATGTTTGCTGGTTGCCTGCCACATCTGTTACCGTCACGGTGAATGTGTAGCTACCGTCCGCCAAAGCAGAATCCGGTCGATAGCGCCAGCCGTCGGCTGATTCGGTGAGTACCACCGTTTTAAACGTGCCGTTATGCTCAATACTCAATTCCACGTGTCGAACATCTTTATCGATACTCCCCAACACAAATACTGGCTGAGTGACGCTGGTCAGATTATCGTTCTTATTCTGTCCGGTATCCTGATCGGGCGCCAGCTCAATGGTTGGCGTCATCAACGTGATGTCGATAGTGAAATTGAGCGTCTCCGTCATCTTATTACCCGCACCGTCAGTCACTTCCACGGTCAGGGTATGCTGTCCCTCTGGCATATCCGTCGGCCAGGTGTAATCCCAAATGCCAGCCGTCGAACTCTTGATTGCGGTAACCCAGGTCGTGCCGCCGTCAATACTCAGAAGAACCTTTTCCACATCATCCGGTACCGAGATCTGGAACTGCGGACGCACATGTTTTGTCACATTATCGCCAGGGACGCCGCTATCGTTGACTAATTCAATATGATCAATGGCTATTTGCGTATCCACTGTCACCGTCAGCGGCGTAGACGGACGCGTATTTCCCGCCCGATCCTCCACTGTCACCGTCAGCGTATAATCACCGTCGCCCCACGGCGCTGGCGGTGTAAAGCTCCAGCCTCCAGCCCCCTGTGTCGCGGTAAACGAGGTTGTCGTTCCATTATGCGTGACGCTGACTGTAACGTTGATAACATCCGAATCGATATTCTGCAGAATAAAGGTCGGTCGGGTGCGATTGGTCATATCATCGCCAGGCGTACCGGTATCATCCGTGCTATCCAGCGCAATGGTCGGCGTCGACAACCGGGTGTCGATGAAAAATTCAAGCGTTTGCGTCGCCGTATTGCCCGCTCTGTCGGTGACCATGACGGTTAGGGTGTGTTTTCCATCGCCCATATCCGTTGGCCAGGTATAGCCCCAGACGCCTTCAATACCCTGCGCCGCGCTCACCCAGTTTGCGCCCCCATCAATGCTCAGTTGCACAGAATTCACATCCGCCGGCACCGTGATCTCAAACTGCGGACGGGTGCTGTTAGTTAGATTGTCATCAGGCACGCCATGATCATTGACCAATGTAATATCAGTAATGCTGGTTTGCGTATCTACCGTCACTATCAGCGGCGTGGACTGACGAACGTTTCCTGCGTTATCCGTTACCTCTACCGTCAGTGTATAGCTACCGTCCGCCCAGTCAGCATCTGGCGTAAAGCGCCACTGTCCTCCAACCTGGGTTAGTGTCACTTCCTGGCTATTGCCGCCCTGTGTGATCCGCAAAATGACCGATTGCGCATCGGAGTCAATATTGCCAATGGTAAAGCCCGGTCTTTTGACGCTCGTAATATGATCGCCAATGGCACCTGTATCGTCCCTGCTATCCATAGTGATGGTAGGCGTTGACAGCCGGGTATCAATGGTAAAATCGAGCGTCTGCGTCGTCTTATTTCCCGCCTTATCGGTCGCTTCTACCGTCAGGGTATGTAGCCCGTCGGTCACATCTTTCGGCCAGGTGTAATCCCAGATCCCTGCCGTGCCCTGTGTTGCACGAACCCACGTATTACCGCCGTCGATACTCAGACGTACCTCGTTGACATCCCCTGGCACCGTGACGCGGAAGTGTGGACGAACGTCATTGGTCAGGTTGTCGCCGGGAATACCGTTATCATTAACCAGTTCAATAACATCAATGGTGATTTGGGTATCAACCGTGACCGTCAGCGGCGCTGAGTATTTTACGTTCCCCGCATCATCCTCCACCCTCACCGTCAGCATATAGTCGCCATCTGCCCATGTGCCGGTCGGTGTCACGCTCCAGATGCCGGTCGCGCCTTTGGTGGCCGTCAGCACTTCTTTCGTGCCGCCATACTGCACCTCAACCGTGACATACCGCGCGTCTGCGTCAATATTGCCCAGTATAAACGTCGGCTTATTCGCGTTGGTCAGGTTATCGCCTTTTGTTCCGCTGTCGTCCGTGCTGTCCAGCACGATAGTCGGTTCTGACAGCATGGTATCGATGATGAAGTCCAGTTTCTGCGTCGTCTGGTTTCCCGCCTTGTCGGTCGCCTCCACTGTCAGGGTATGCTTCCCCTCTCCCACATCAGCCAGCCAGGTATAATCCCAGACGCCCGGCGTCGCGCTCTGGGTAGCGTTGAACCACGTCTTGCCGCCGTCAATGCTCAGGCGTACCTCGTTAACATCCGTCGGTACCTTCACCTGGAAGTGCGGACGCACGTTATTAGTCAGATTATCGTCGGGAATACCGCTGTCATTGACCAGTTCAATGTTATTAATGGCGATTTGCGTGTCCACCGTCACCGTCAACGATGCAGAATGGCTGGTGTTCCCCGCTTTATCTTCGACTGACACACTCAGGGTATAATCACCATCCGCCCACGCCCCTGTCGGCGTAAAGCTCCATCCGCCTACGCCTTTCGTGGCGTCAAATGTGGTGGTGACGCCGCCATGCTCCACACTGACCGTAACGCGAACGGCATCATCATCAATATGCTGCAGGGCAAATGTCGGCTGGGAGCTATTCGTCATGTTATCGCCCTGGACACCGGTATCGTCCGCGCTATTCAGTACGATGACCGGCACTGACAGCGTGGTATCAATAGTGAAGTGGAGTGTCTCCGTCACGGTATTACCCGCATTGTCAGTCGCTTTCACATTCAGCGTATAGTCGCCATCCGGCACGGTGCCCGGCCAGGTATAATTCCAGACGCCCGGCGTCGCGCTCTGTGTCGCCTTAACCCAGGTCACGCCACCGTCAATGCTCAGACTAACTTCGTTAACGTCCCCCGGTACCGTCACGCGGAACTGCGGATGGGCGTCGTTAGTCATATTGTCGCCGGGAATACCGTTATCATTAACCAGTTCAATAGCATCAATGGTGATTTGGGTATCAACAGTGACCGTCAGCGACGCTGAGTGTTTTTCGTTCCCCGCCTCATCTTCCACCCTCACTGTCAGCGTATAGTCGCCATCTGCCCATGTACCGGTCGGTGTCACGCTCCAGTTGCCGGTCGCGTCTTTGGTGGCCGTCAGCACCTCTTTCGTGCCGCCATGCTGCACCTCAACCGTGACATACCGCGCGTCTGCGTCAATATTGCCCAGTAAAAACGTCGGCTTATTTACGTTGGTCAGGTTATCGCCTTTTGTTCCGCTGTCGTCCGTGTTGTCCAGCACGATAGTCGGTTCTGACAGCATGGTATCGATGATGAAGTCCAGTTGCTGCGTCGTTTTGTTTCCCGCCTTGTCGGTCGCCTCCACTGTCAGGGTATGCTTACCCTCTCCCACATCAGCCAGCCAGGTATAATCCCAGACGCCCGGCGTCGCGCTCTGGGTAGCGTTGAACCACGTCTTGCCGCCGTCAATGCTCAGGCGCACCACGTTGACATCCGTCGGTACCGTCACCTGGAAGTGCGGGCGCGCTTCATTGGTCAGATTATCGTCGGGAATACCGCTGTCATTGACCAGTTCAATATGGTCAATGGCGATTTGCGTATCGATGGTGACCGTCAACGGCGCTGAGTGGCGAATATTACCCGCCTCATCTTTCACCGTTACCGTCAGCGTATAGTCGCCATCAGTCCACGCGCTGCCGGGTACAAAACGCCACTGCCCGTTAGTCTGCGTCAGCTCCACCTCCTCGCTGTGACCATCGCGCATCACCTGCACGACGACCTGAGTCACGTCAGAATCAATACCGCCGATAATAAAACCCGGCGTTTTAACGTTAGTCTTATTATCGTTGGCGGTGCCGCTATCATCTGCGCTATCCAGCGTGATGGTCGGTGTCGACAATGTGGTATCAATGATAAAATTGAGCGTTTCCGTCGCCGTGTTGCCTGCAACATCGGTTGCTTTCACTGTCAGGGTATACGTATTTTCGACCAGATCTGTCGGCCATATATACTCCCAAACGCCGTCAGACGTCAGCGTTGCGTTAACCCAGTTGATGCCGCCATCAAGACTCAGTTGCACAGAGTTCACGTCCGTCGGTACCGTAATATGAAACTGTGGACGTGCTTCATTGGTCAGGTTATCCCCGACAATACCCGTGTCATTAAGAAGCTCAATGCGATCAATAGACGTTTGCGTATCGATAGTCACCGTCAGCGGCGCAGAATAATTTGTATTACCCGCCTTATCTTCTACCTTTACCGTCAGCGTATAGTCGCCATCGGTCCAGGCTGCGCCCGGCGTAAAGCGCCACACACCGCCGTTCTTAATCAACTCTATCTGTTGGTTCTTACCATCATGCGCCACCGTCACCACCACTTTGGTCACGTCGGCGTCGATATTACCGAGGGTAAAGCCTGGCATCTTAACGTTGGTGATGTTATCGCCAGCGGCGCTATCATCCGCGCTGTCCAGGGTAATCGTCGGTTCTGACAGAATGGTATCGATGGTGAAGTCCAGTTTCTGCGTCGTTTTGTTTCCCGCCTTGTCGGACGCTTCCACCATCAGGGTGTGAGGGCCGTTAGCCACATTCGTCAGCCAGGTGTAATCCCAGACGCCCGACGTCGCGCTCTGCGTGGCGTCAAACCACGTTTTGCCGCCATCAATACTCAGTCTTACACCGTTAACATCCGCCGGTACTGTCACCTGAAAGTGCGGGCGCGCTTCATTGGTCAGATTATCGCCGGGGATACCGCTGTCGTTAACCAGTTCAATACGGTCAATGGCGATATGCGTGTCTACTGTCACCGTCAACGGCGCGGACTGCTTCACATTTCCGGCCCTATCTTCTACCTTCACCGTCAGGATATAGTCGCCGTCCGCCCAGTCGCTGGTCGGCGCAAAGCGCCACTGTCCGCCGGTCTGAACCAGTGGCACCTCCTGTTTAATGCCATTGTGCATTACCTCCACTATCACCCGGCTGACATCGGTATCAATATTGTTGAGGGTAAAGCCCGGCGTTTTAACATTGGTGATATTATCGCCCGCGATGCCGCTGTCATCTGCGCTGTCCAGCGAGAGGGTCGGCACAGACAGAGTGGTATCGATGGTGAAATCAAGTTCCTGCGTCGTCTTGTTTCCCGCCTTGTCGGTCGCCTCTACCGTCAGGGTATAGCCTCCGTCGGCCACATCATCCGGCCAGATATAATCCCAGGCGCCCGGCGTCGCGCTCTGGGTAGCGTTGAACCACGTCTTGCCGCCGTCAATGCTCAGGCGCACCACGTTGACATCCGTCGGTACCGTCACCTGGAAGTGCGGACGCACGTTATTAGTCAGATTATCGTTGGGAATACCGCTGTCATTGACCAGTTCAATGTTATTAATGGCGATTTGCGTGTCCACCGTCACCGTCAACGATGCAGAATGGCTGGTGTTCCCCGCTTTATCTTCGACTGACACACTCAGGGTATAATCACCATCCGCCCACGCCCCTGTCGGCGTAAAGCTCCATCCGCCTGTGCCTTTCGTGGCGTCAAATGTGGTGGTGACGCCGCCATGCTCCACGCTGACCGTAACGCGAACGGCATCATCATCAATATGCTGCAGGGCAAATGTCGGCTGGGTGCTATTCGTCATGTTATCGCCCTGGATGCCGGTGTCGTCCGCGCTATCCAGTACGATGACCGGCACTGACAGCGTGGTATCCACCGCGAAATCGATGGTCTTCGTCACTGTATTGCCTGCTTTATCAGTCGCTTCCACCGTTAGCGTGTATTGACCATCTGCCAGGTCTGTCGGCCAGATATACTCCCAGCTTCCTGCCACGCCCGGAGTTGCCTGAACCCACGAATTACCACCGTCAATGCTCAGACGGACTTCATTGACATCCGTAGGTACCGTCACACGAAAGTGGGGACGGTCGTCGTTGGTCATATTATCGCCTTTCACGCCGCTATCGTTGACCAGTTCCACCCCATCAATAGCGATTTGGGTATCGATAACGACCGTCAGCGGCGCTGAGTAGTTGGTATTTCCTGCCTTATCTTCTACTTTCACCGTTAACGTGTAGCTGCCATCCGCCCACGTATTCCCTGGTATAAATAACCAACTACCATTGAGGTGGGAAAGTTCGATCTCTTCGCTCACGCCATTGTGCATCACCTGTACGACGACCCGATGCGCATCAGCATCAACACCGGAAATAGCAAAACCTGGCTTATTGATATTGGTCAGGTTATCGCCTGTAACCCCCGTATCATCCTTAGAAAGCAGGGAAATCACCGGCGTTGATACTGTGGTATCGATAGTAAAATCGAATACCGCGCTGTTCGCTTTATTACCCGCAATGTCCTCAACCTTGACATAAACCTGATGCAAGCCTTCCGTTAAATCTGAAGTAAAGGTATAGGCCCATGAACCATCAGGTTGTTGCGTGGCAACACCGATCTGCGTATCAGACGCGGCATCCCATACCTGAACACTGATAATGTCCGGATCAATATCTTTTAGGTGCAAGGTAGGTTTAACGATATTCGTTAAATTATCATCTGAAATTCCCGAATCTGAATCCGGGCTCAATGAAACTATCGGTATTGAAATAGCAGTATCGACGCTAATTAAGAAAGGATCCGAATGAGCAATGTTGCCAGCGATATCTTCAACTGAAGCGGTTATTCTATGATCGCCATCAACCAAACCTTGATCGGCTTTCAGGGTATACTCCCATCTGCCATCTTTATTTGTTCTGACCTCAGCGATCAGTGCACCATCAATATAGAGTTTAACCGTTGAATAGGGTGCAGCGGTTCCTGTCAGTGCAGGATTCTTTTCATTAATAATATGGTCTGTATTATCAACCCCCGTATCGTTGACCAACTCTATTGTTGGTTTTTGCGTTTGCGTTACGATTTGGAAATTATACGCTGATGAGGAGGCAGTATTACCGGCAATATCTTCTACCTTTACCGTTACGTCATGCGAGCCATCAGATAACGCTGTGGTAAATTGAAAATTCCATACACCATCATCGCCAGCAATAGCCTCACCACTTAACACACCGTCAACATAGATGGAAACCTTAGCATTAGCTTCAGCCATCCCGGTAAACAACGGCGTATTAATTTTAGTAATCATATCGCCTTTAACGCCAGAGTCAGCGCTATCATGCAACATAACAGTAGGGATCGGCGTAAAGCTATCAATGGTAAGCTGATAATCTACAGATGACGTTCTTCCTAAAGGATCGATGGATTCAACCGTAATCTTATAAACATTGTCAGACAGATTTCGGGAAATATCAAAATTCCAGTTACCGTCTGCATCCGCAGTCGTCACGCCTATCGTTTTACCATCAATAAGGATATTTACGGTAGCAAACCTATCCGCTGTTCCCAGTAATGTCAGAGCATTATGTTTATTGGTAATCCAGTCGCCTTTTGCACCGGAATCATCACTGGCATCGAGTTCCGCTTTTGGAGGTACAACTTCAGTTTGAATAGTAAAAGAATATTTAACAGTAGAGGATTTATTGCCGGCGGCATCCTGAGAAATGATTTCAATATCATAGGCGCCCTGAAGAAATTTATTACTAAACTGATAATTCCAGGTCCCGTTTGAGTCAACCTCAATGCTGTCATATAATTTACCATCTCGCATCAATAAGATGGTAGACTTTGGCTCTGCCGTACCGACTAAAGCCGGTAAATCATTCCCTGATAAAATTATACCATTCGGCAAAACAACATAATCCTCCAAAGAAACCGTCGGAGGTACAGGGGCAATAGTATCAATAACGTAACTAAAGGAAAAATCCTTTTTGTTGCCAGCGACATCTTCAACAGTGAACGTAAGATTGTTAATCCCTTCCACTGAGTCGGAAGTGAAATTGAACGTCCATTCGCCCTTGTCATTCGCTTTAAAAATAACCTCTTCGCCAGTCTCACTATTTATGACACTGATAATAGCATTTGGCTCAGTTTTACCTGTAAAGGTTGGGCGAGTATTGTTAGTAACGTTATCTCCGACAATACCGCTATCATTCGTCGTTTCAATCTCAGCGCTGAAATAGCTGATACGTGTATCAATAGTAAAAGGCAGATTTGCCGTCGCTGAGGTATGCCCGGCAATATCAGTAGCTGTTGCTGTTATATTGTATTCGCCATCCTTGAGCGGCGTAGTAAGCGTATAGCTCCATGTCCCATCTTTAGCAACAATGACCTCACCAAGATGTTTAAGTCCAAGATAAATAGAGACTGTAGAACCGGGTTCCGCCACACCAATAAATGTTGGCAGGGTGCTATTTGTAATGTTGTCATTTTTAATGCCGGAATCACTACTATCATCCAGCTCAATCGTCGGCTTTTCCGGAGGAATGGTGTCGGTTATGATACTATCCGTCGTTTCGTTTTTATTACCTGCTTTATCTACAGCAACGACTTTTATACTATTTTCGCCCTCAGATAATTCATTATCCTTAAATTCATAACTCCAGTTTCCATCTTTATCGACATCAACGCTGGCAACCAGTTTATTATCTACATAAATGTCAACCTTAGCATTCTCTTCCGCCGTACCAACAATTGAAGGCGTCAAGGTCGGCGTTAAGCCCTTATGACCGGACACACTACTTTCAGGCGAAAGCTCAAATGTTGGCTTATCGGTAACGGAATCGATAGTAATGACAAGTTTGGCGCTACCGCTCCCATCAGCAGTCTTGGCCTCTGCCTCCAGATTATATGTTCCATCAGTCAATGTTTCAGGCGCAGTGAAGGTGAAGTTACCCAAACTATCCGCTACAGCCTGACCGACAGCAATACCATTAATTTTAATAATGACCGTGGCATTGGGAGCAGTGCTACCTACAAACTGAGGTTTGGTAAAATTAGTTATACTATCATCTTTGCTACCGCTGTTACTTTCGGCCGCAAGCGCTAATGTGACTTTAAGCGGCTCTTTAACAGACTCAGCATCGAGCTTATTTTCCTCATTTTTACTGCTATTACTTTTGCCAGTACTGGTATTTTTATTAATAGGCTGAGGAAGAACTTTTTCAGCATCGTTCTGTTTAGAAGCCTGCGTTGCTTTAGCCTGTGTATTTTGCTGGGAAGCATCGCTTTGCTGAGCCAAATTGTCTTTTGCTACATTGTCAGCCAAAAAGTTCTGCAGCATTTCTTCAATTTGCTTTGACGAGTTCTGTACTTCAAACGCTTCATTGAGCGCTTTTTCTGCTGCCTCCTTAGCTTTCTCTGCTTCTTCCTTCGCCTTATCAGCTTCTTTCTTTGCGTTTTCAGCATCGTCAAGCTGCTTTTTTAATTCCTCTTCTTCCTTCTTATTTCGTCGTTTGCCATTACCTTTCTTTTCTACCTGAGCAGAATCAACCAATGAGCTGTCAATTCTCTCCAGTTGAATATCTTTTAAATCTACGCTGCCCAGAATTTTAGCGCCGGTAATAGTCTTATCTTTAAATTTAACAGCGAGGTTATTGCCTTTGATACTTGAATAAAGAGCGCCATTGACAATGATCACTGAACCACGCGGCGTGGTAATGTTCATGTCTGGCCCGGAAAGAGAAACTTTTGCGCCTTTGGCATTACCCAAAGAAGATAAATCAATTACAGAATTTTGATCGGCAAAAAACTTTTGTATGCTTTTATTTCCCATAATATTATATTCACTCTCAAGGTGTATCTAATCGTTTAGTATTAACTGGTTCTGAAAAGGCTTTGTCCACGCCTTTCATCAAGGGAGATAACAGGTATTCCATAATGCTGTGTTTTCCGGTAATTACACTGGCGTCAACAGTCATACCTGGTTTTAACCACCGTAAATCATCTTCATTAACATCGAATGCAATAATTACTTTATAATAACGCTGAATTGTTCCTCCGGTATTTTCCTCATAGGAATCAGGGCTAATATTATCGATAGTCGCATTATACGATTTTATCTTTGGTTGGATAATTGACTGCACATCCAGTTTAACGGCTTCATCTACATATATTTGGTCACGGTATTTGGGTAATATTTTCACATCGGCCAGCATAGTCCTTACTTTTGGTTTTATTTCAAAAAGTAAGTCCGCCGCCTGAATCACACCACCATGAGTAGTGGCACTTTTATTGATTTTATAAATTACACCGTCAACCGGTGAATAGATATCCTCCTCATTTATCTGCTTCTCTATTACTTTTAATGTAGAGTTAACAACCTCAAGTTCCTGAAGATTTTTAGATATTATTTTAGATAAAGATAGTCGCAATTCATTATTAAGCGCCTCAATATCATTAACAACCAACTCAATATCATCTTTTTTTAAAGTGATGCTACTTTCAATATCATTAATTTCAGACTTAACTTTTATATACGTCTGTTTCTTGTTAAGAAAATTGGTATATGGGCTAATTCCTTTTTTTACCAGTGGGGAAAGAATATTTATTTCTTCGGCAAGCAATGCGAGTTCTTTTTCTTTCGAACTCAGCTTCTCTTGTAATCCGCTAATCTCAGAATCAAGAGAGGTTTTTTTTAACTCTTTAGCTCTTATCTGACTATGCACTAATTCAATATTCGCTTTTACCTCTTTATTGCTTAAAGAACGGGTGCCATCCAGGGTAATCAACCCACTCTCATTTTCTTTATCAAGAATGAAAGATATTTCGTTAACATCTTTATCCAGATACCCTTTTTGAGTTCTATACCTTTGATATTCTTTTTGCAGATCAAGGTTAACGACCTTTGCAAGGAGTTCTCCTTTTTTTACAGTATCACCCTCGGCTACATAAATATCTTGTATCGTCCCTCCTTTAGAAAGAGATATTAACTGAGCATTATCTTTAGTAGTGATAACGCCCTGACCATGAACCACTGAATTAATTTCTATAAAGTAGGTAAGGATAATAATTAAGATCGTCAAAGAAATAATTATCATCATGAGATGATCGCTTTGTCTTCTATTCATTTCATTACATTTAACTCACTTTCAGTATTTCCTTTTAAATAATCCATTAAATGAAAAATCAATGAGAGTTGCTGTAGCTTTAAAATATACAGGCTATATTTGCTGTCGATCATGCTTACATATGCCTGAAATGCTTCATTACGGCTTGAAATTAAATCAAGCAAACTTTTTTGCCCTAACTGAAACTCCTGCTCATATAATTCAGTAAGCTGTAACGCGTTTGTATGTGAACGTTCCGCCACTGAGTAAGTCTCTTTTGCAGCGGCGTATCTTGAAAGTTGTGAATCAATGTTATAACGCGTTTTAATCAAAAAATCGTCAATTTGCAGCTTAGCCTGCGAGTAACTTGCCACCATTTTTCTTTCCTGGGCTGAATTTCTGAACCCATTAAAAATGTTGAAACTGACATTGATACCCGTTTTAAATTCATCTTCATAATCACTTTTTTTGGCACTACCGCTCGGGTTATTCTGTACATAGCTGGAAACAAGATCTACAGTCGGAAAATAGGATGATTTTGCGGCATTAATATCTTCGGTCGCGGCTTTTCGGGTATTGACAAGCATCTTATAGTCATCGTTGTATTTCATCACCATGTCCATAAGTTTTTCAGGGCTTTCGACAAAGATATATTTTTTGAAGAGGTTGAATTTTTCATCGCTTTGAATCTGAACTGGCGATAAATTCAGACCAGTCATATTCTGCATTTTATACATTTCATCATCCAACATCGACTGATACATAATGCTTCTGGTATTTAATGCATCGATAGATACTTGTACTTTACGCATATCAGATTGCATCGCTACACCGGAAGATACCAGCAACGAAAAAGTTTCCAGCATCTTTTTATAAAACTCTTTCTCCAGATTTACGCCATCAATCATTTCACGATATTTACTGATGTTGTAATAGGTTGTCACAACCTCCTGAGACACTATATTCTTTGTTTTTTCATAGTCAGTTTTACTATTATCTCTTTCATATTCAGATTTCCTGATATTAGCCCCCCTCACTCCAAAATCCGTTATTCGGTATGATAAAGACACCTTATTTTCAACGTTCCTCTCGGTACCTGATGACTCTTTCCTGTTATTATTAAGGCCAGATGTTAGATCCAGGGTAGGATAAAGTGCTGCCCGTGAAAGATCTAAGTCACTGTTTTTCTTTTCAGTCTCATAATATGAAACAGCAACAGAGGGCTGATGCGTTAATGCGGCATTAACTAAATCTCTTAGAGGAATGACCGGAAGCTCGCTGGCGTATGTGCTTTGTGTAATAAAAGCAGTCGTCAGAAAAAACATCTTAATCTTCATTTTTTTCCTCCTTGTTTAACAAACGTTGCTTTACTATTTCCTGATGCATAGATGTTATTTTTTCCATTAATGGCATATAGGTATCACGGTAGCTAACCATTTCAGCACTAATCTCTTTAGTATTGGCAATAATCTTTTTATCAGTAGCCGATAGATCGGATAGCGCTAAATGAACATTATTCATATCCTCATCCATTTCTTTTCTCAGCCCATCGAGAGTATGAGAAATATCGGCACTGCCAGCGGCAATATCGTTTATGGTCTTACCATGTGAAAGAGATTCCTGATAACATTTATCAACTGATGTCATTATTGAATCATTCTTTTTATCTATAATATTTTGTATTGTACTCATTGCCTCCAGTCGTGCATTATTATCCGCAAGCAGGATATTACCTTCAGATAAACGCGAGGTAATTGTTATTACACCGTCAGATAATTTTTTGAGATTTTCGTTACTGCTTACCAGATAACCATCAATCAGCGTAGAAAGTTGCTCTAGTTTTGCTGAGTTATCCAATAGTCGGTTTTGCAAAGTGACAAAGCTATCTGATAGCATCTCTCGTTTCTTTTCTTCATCCTGCGTCCGTAAATTTTCAACTGACAGATAGTTATCAAAAAACGCTTTAAACAACTCTTTAAATTCTACAAGCGTCTCTGATTCAACCCGCAGGCTTCGTTGTTTATTATTGGATCTGTTGCTTATGATTTTTAATTTTTTGATTTCCGTAGAAACAAGGGAATAGGAGCTGCGAACAAAAACACTTTGTGAGGTCAGGAGTATGGCGCAAACAACACCATAGATAGAAGATACAAATGCGGTATTCATCCCTTTCAATGGTTCAGAAAGCGACGCTACCATTGTCACGATCATATTGAGTGTATTACTTGCATTATCACCGCCAACATCTGATGGCGAGCTCAATAAGTTCCCGATTGAACCAATCGTAATAGACAGACCCGCAAACGTCCCCAACAGGCCAACAAGCGTCGACACATTGCTACAGCTCATAATAAATGACAATCGTTGATTACGGGCGGTAGACACATTGTCATCTAATTCCATCAGCAAATTGAAATCACACTGTTTGGGTTCCCCGGCAAACAAAACCTGATTGAGGTTAGAAAGAATGCTATTTTTTCTACTGGCGTCCTGAGCTATTAATATGTCTTTTGCTGAAATATTTTTAAGAATAGTGAATAATGCACACAAAGAACCTGTAATATAAATGGCAATAATGACTCCATTGTAAATTGCAGAAACCATAAAGTTATCAAAAACATACTCTCTTATACCGGGAAAAGATAAAGCGAAAAAAGGGAGTATGGCAAGGAAAAAACAGACAAACAAATAGCGGTAATGATTTATATATTTCACTCTGACACCTTTTTATTAATAGTCGTGATAATAGCTTTACTCGTTGTACTTGATGCTGCGGAGTTAACACTCATGTCAATAACTACATCAGGATATATCTTCTTAATCTCTTTCATTAAAATAATTCCCCGTTCATATCCCAGTCGTAAAGAGTCAGAGAAAGAGATGTCTGCCTGAGGAATAACCATTTCTATCAATAAATTACTATTAGTTTTGTCTTCTAACCAAGCCTCTATTTTATGAGTATCCTCTTCTGAAAAGCTTCTCAGCCTGCCATGATACGTAATAACAAGCTCATTTTTTGTAGACGTTATATCAGTTTTCTGACCATCGGCGATATCGTATACTCCAACCTCTTTACCTGACATTGTAGTAATTCCGTCCGACACATCTTGAGTATTCACTTCCTTATTAACTATTTCATTAGGATTTGAATCGTCATTGGCTCCGCTATTTTGAGCAGTAGATTTAGTCTTATTCTCTATATTTGCTTTATAAACTTTAATTGAGTTGTCATACATAATAATCATATTATTAAGTGCAAACACCAACATAAGAAATATAAAAATACACAATACCGTAGAGAATGTATCAACAAAACTAGGCCACGGATTACTTTCGTCTTCCATGTTGTCTCCTGATATTACATTGTGAATAAAATGTTTTTGTGGATTAGAAAGGATAAAGGATGCTCAACTTATTCAGAAAGTGAACGCTACCGCCCTTGGCTTCCTGCTACCAATACGCTTTATAGATTTCAGTTTTCTTACATCTCGTAATCAGAAAAATAAAAACAACGACGCCATTTTTATGCGCCCACAACAAAGATGAGTGCTTTAATTAAAAACACTCTTCATTTTTTTAATTAGGTAGACATCAATTATTGCACTAACTATATCCTCCCCAATAATAGGTATCGCATAAGCTCTCAGCTCATAAATAAAAAATAGTCATCAGCAAATTAAAACCACCCGCCGATAAATAGATTTGTTAGCTAATCATTGAAACTCTAAATCATTTTAAGGACATATTTCTTTTTAATACGCGTTATAACCATACGTATTTAATAAATTTACCTCCAGAGGATAAAATGAATTTTCACAATTAAAACATAGGGTCATAGGGACTTCAATATAACTTAAATCATTGAAAATATAATAAGTGGGGAGTAAAAAATCAGAATTGTGTAAAAAAAATACACAAATAAAACCATTTTTTATATAAAGCCAGCTATAAGTAACAATTTTATCTTCAGCAATTAAAAATAAAGCAAGATACACATATCATATTTGAGCTCATCACAAGCTAAAGCAAACATTTAATTAACCATTGATAATACCGACCATTCTCTACCGTTATTTTATAATATCTTTTTGTTGTCAAAAAATGGCTATAAATTATATATTTTGCAGATGAGTTTTCTCTTTCATATTTAAGACAATCCGGGTTATTGCAGTACATTTATGAACTTCGGCTGGATAATGATGTGCCGAGCCGAGTCGGCCAGAGGCGATAAGCGACATTTTTCCGTGAGATATGCGCTTCTCTTTTTTGAAAGGGATACAAAGACAATAATACCAGGTAAGAAAATGCCTGGTTTACACCAGGCATTTCAGCAGACGAGAGCTATAGCGAAAATGCAAATAACGCTTTGACTTTTTTACCAAAAATCAGAACGGAATGTCGTCGTCAAAATCCATTGGCGGTTCGTTAGACGGCGCTGGCGCGGATTGCTGTGGACGCGACTGCGCGCCGCCGCTGAACTGGTTGCCGCCCTGCGGCTGCTGAGGTTGTTGTGGCTGACCCCAACCCCCCTGCTGCTGCCCGCCTGCCGGCGCGCCGCCGCCCTGGCGACCACCCAGCATCTGCATCACGCCGCCGATCTGCGGAACGTTAATTTCAGTCGTATAGCGTTCCTGGCCACTCTGATCGGTCCACTTGCGGGTACGCAATTGACCTTCGATATACACCTGAGAACCTTTACGCAGATATTCGCCGGCCACTTCCGCCAGTTTGCCGAACATCACCACCCGGTGCCATTCAGTCTGCTCTTTCATTTCGCCGGTCTGCTTATCGCGCCAGGATTCAGAAGTAGCCAGCGTTAAGTTGGCGACAGCGCCGCCACTCGGCATATAGCGTACTTCCGGGTCCTGGCCCAGATTACCAACGAGAATCACCTTGTTTACGCCTCTGCTGGCCATAATTGAGTCTCCTGAATACGTTTCATAAATAGTGTAAACGCGTGAGTGTACCATTTCCACGTAGCATTTTAATAGCTGCGATGCAGGTTCCAGGTCACTCGCGCGAACCTCATATTGTTGCATACTTTAGCTGAAGATGCATTCCAATACTGTATATTCAAACAGGTTAAATTGTGTCATAATTAGCCGTTTCTGCCGTTTGTCCTTCAAACAAACCAGGCATCCGAGTCTCTACCGGGAAAGGTGAATGGATAAGATCGAAGTTCGGGGCGCCCGCACCCATAATCTCAAAAATATTAACCTCGTCATCCCCCGCGACAAACTGATTGTCGTGACCGGGCTTTCGGGTTCAGGCAAATCCTCACTGGCTTTCGACACTCTGTATGCCGAAGGGCAGCGTCGTTACGTTGAATCGCTCTCCGCTTACGCGCGGCAGTTTTTGTCGCTCATGGAAAAACCGGATGTCGACCATATTGAGGGGCTATCGCCCGCGATCTCAATTGAACAGAAATCGACATCGCACAACCCGCGCTCTACGGTGGGTACTATTACCGAGATCCACGACTACCTGCGCCTGCTGTTTGCCCGCGTGGGCGAGCCGCGTTGTCCGGACCATGACGTGCCGCTGGCGGCGCAAACCGTTAGCCAGATGGTCGATAACGTGCTGTCACAGCCGGAAGGCAAACGTCTGATGCTGCTGGCGCCGATTATTAAAGAGCGTAAAGGCGAACACACCAAAACGCTGGAAAATCTGGCAAGCCAGGGTTACATTCGCGCCCGTATTGACGGCGAAGTCTGCGATCTCTCCGATCCGCCGAAGCTGGAGCTACAAAAGAAACATACCATTGAGGTGGTAATCGATCGCTTCAAAGTCCGTAACGATCTTTCCCAACGCCTGGCGGAGTCGTTCGAAACGGCGCTGGAATTATCCGGCGGCACGGCGGTTGTTGCCGATATGGACGATGAGAAAGCGGAGGAGCTTCTGTTCTCCGCTAATTTTGCCTGTCCGATTTGCGGCTACAGTATGCGCGAGCTGGAACCGCGTCTGTTCTCGTTCAACAACCCGGCAGGCGCCTGCCCGACCTGTGACGGCCTCGGCGTTCAGCAATATTTCGATCCGGACCGCGTGATCCAGAATCCCGACCTGTCGCTGGCAGGCGGCGCGATTCGTGGTTGGGATCGTCGCAATTTTTACTACTTTCAAATGCTCAAGTCGCTGGCGGAACACTATAAGTTCGACGTAGATGCGCCGTGGGCAAGCCTCAGCGCCAACGTACATAAAGTCGTGCTGTACGGTTCCGGCAAAGAGAACATTGAATTTAAATATATGAACGATCGCGGCGATACCTCCGTGCGCCGCCATCCGTTCGAAGGCGTGCTGCATAATATGGAGCGCCGTTATAAAGAGACGGAATCCAGCGCGGTGCGCGAAGAGCTGGCGAAGTTCATCAGTAATCGCCCCTGCGCCAGCTGTGAAGGCACGCGACTGAATCGCGAAGCGCGCCATGTATTTGTGGAAAATACGCCGCTGCCTGCTATTTCCGATATGAGCATTGGCCATGCGATGGATTTTTTCACTAATCTCAAGCTTTCCGGGCAACGAGCGAAAATCGCCGAAAAAGTGCTAAAAGAGATCGGCGATCGCCTCAAGTTTCTGGTGAACGTCGGCCTGAACTATCTCACGCTCTCCCGCTCGGCAGAGACGCTTTCCGGCGGCGAAGCCCAGCGTATTCGTCTGGCGAGCCAGATAGGCGCCGGGTTAGTCGGCGTGATGTATGTGCTGGATGAGCCGTCCATCGGTCTGCACCAGCGCGATAACGAACGGCTGCTGGGTACGCTGATTCATCTGCGCAATCTTGGCAATACCGTGATTGTGGTGGAACACGATGAAGACGCCATTCGCGCCGCCGACCATGTGATCGATATTGGCCCTGGCGCGGGCGTTCACGGCGGCGAGGTGGTGGCGGAAGGCCCGCTGGAAGCCATTATGGCGGTACCGGAATCGCTGACCGGCCAGTACATGAGCGGTAAACGCAAAATTGAAGTGCCGAAACAACGCGTGCCGGCAAATCCAGAAAAAGTGCTCAAACTCACCGGCGCGCGCGGCAACAACCTGAAAGATGTGACCCTTACGCTACCGGTAGGGCTGTTTACCTGTATCACCGGCGTCTCGGGTTCCGGTAAATCGACGCTGATTAACGACACGCTGTTCCCCATCGCCCAGCGTCAGTTAAACGGGGCGACTATCGCCGAACCGGCGCCGTATCGGGATATTCAGGGGCTGGAACATTTCGATAAAGTGATCGATATCGACCAGAGCCCAATCGGGCGCACCCCGCGTTCCAACCCGGCGACCTATACGGGCGTCTTTACCCCGGTTCGCGAGCTTTTTGCTGGCGTGCCGGAGTCTCGCTCGCGCGGCTACACGCCAGGGCGATTCAGCTTCAACGTGCGCGGCGGTCGCTGCGAAGCGTGCCAGGGCGATGGCGTCATTAAAGTCGAAATGCACTTTCTGCCGGATATTTACGTGCCGTGCGACCAGTGCAAAGGCAAGCGCTATAACCGGGAAACGCTGGAGATTAAGTACAAAGGCAAGACCATCCACGAAGTGCTGGATATGACCATTGAAGAAGCGCGTGAGTTCTTTGATGCGGTTCCGGCGCTGGCGCGTAAGCTGCAGACGCTGATGGACGTGGGGCTGACCTATATCCGTCTTGGTCAGTCGGCGACGACGCTTTCCGGCGGCGAGGCCCAGCGCGTGAAGCTGGCGCGCGAACTGTCGAAGCGCGGCACCGGGCAGACGCTGTATATTCTCGACGAGCCGACCACCGGCCTGCACTTTGCCGATATTCAGCAGTTGCTTGACGTTCTGCATCAGTTGCGCGATCAGGGCAACACCATCGTGGTGATCGAACACAACCTGGACGTCATTAAAACGGCGGACTGGATTGTCGACCTCGGCCCGGAAGGCGGCAGCGGCGGCGGCGAAATTCTCGTCTCCGGTACGCCGGAAACCGTGGCGGAGTGCGAGGCGTCGCATACCGCCCGCTTCCTTAAACCTATGCTCAAATAACCTTCACGCCGCTTTCCGATTCGCCGGGAAGCGGCATCATTTTTCCTCATCCCACCTCATTGTATCCGTGTTGAGCATTTGTGATTTGCGTGCCGCCTCGCTCTGACATGTGATAGCGCAAACGGTCTGTTATGGAAAACACCATGAAGTTGCCCTACGCAATCACACTACTGCTGTGCCTGTTTTTAGCCGCCTGTACGCTGCCTGACCGCTTTAGCGCCGTGGCTTTTCAACAACTGACGCTATTACAAACGCGCTCAACCCGCTTCCTGCAGGACGCGGCGCGAATACCGTGGCAAAAAGAGACACTGCTCAAGGATGATCGCGATATCCGCCAGACATTTTTTCAGGCTGAGCGGGTCGCCCGTCAAGGTGGGGATAAACACCGACTCGATAATCTGGCGCTGCTGAAAAATCACTATTTGCGTCTTTATGCGCGGGTTATGCAACGTAAGCAACCACTTACTCACATCCAGGCAGAGAGATACCAACAGCAAAATAATCAGGTCTGGAAATTAGCTATACAGGGTGAGTGTCTGCATTGGGGCGCCCACTGCACTCAAGGAGATGAAAATGGCGTCTATTAACGAAATACATAACCTGATGACCACCGCCCGGGCCGAACACCCTGTAGCGTCCTCGGCGATTGCCGAGTTTATCCAGACGTATAAGCAGGCAAGAGAAGACAGCGACGACGCTATCCGCGAGTCCGCCGCGTTTATCGCCCGCGCGCTTCAGGAACATGCTCGCGGCTGGCTGGACGACGACGATATGATTATTCTGCTGGAAGGACAGCGGGACCTCGCCAGGCTACGCGCCAATAATGCGCAAATCGCCCTCGGCAGCCGTATCCGGTCTACGGTCATCCGCCTCATTGATATCGCCCTGGCGTTGTTGGTCGGCGCGCTATAATCAGGACTGCGGCAACTGCTTGCGTTTATCTTCCGACAGCGCATTTACCGCCTGTTGATAAGAGGCATCGACCAGATAATAGAGTTGTGAATCCGGCAGCGAGCCGTCCAGATAGACCGTGCTCCAGTGCGCTTTATTAAGGTGCCGACTCGGTCGTACATCGCTGTGCTGCTGACGTAACAACTCTGCCAGTTCCGGGCTGGTTTTGAGAGAGGCTGCCGGGCGTCCTTCAACTTCTTTTACCATCGCGAAAAGTACATCTTCCACTTTAATTTGCGTCGCTTTCCAGTCGCTGTGGACGCTCTGCTCTGCGCCAGGTTTTGCCATGCAGTATTGCAGTAATTCCGAAATGGTCATTATCATTCCCCTTGTAGTGTCGCGATGATTTTACGTGGACCGCCGTGAATACGGTGCTCTCCCAACCAGATACCTTGCCATGTTCCTAACTGTAAACGCCCCTGGCGTACAGGCAGCAGCAACGAGACGCCCAATACTGACGACTTAATATGCGAAGGCATGTCATCCGCGCCTTCGTAGTCATGTTCATACGCCGCATTATCGGGAACGGTTTTCAGGAAATGGCGCTCCATATCAGCGCGCACGGTGGGATCGCAGTTTTCGTTTAGCGTCAGCGAGGCCGAGGTATGTAGCAACAACAGATGCAGCAAACCCGTTTCGACAGGCGGTAAGCCAGACAATTTATCGATAATTTCATCTGTTATCAGATGAAACCCGCGCGGCTTCTCGCTCAGTGTAATGGTGCGCTGATACCACATAGGCTGCTCCTTCCTAAAAACAAACGTCTCCTGAATAGTGTGCAGCAAGTCTGGAAAAGGTAAAAGCCAGCGGGGCAAGTTTGTGCAAAAATCATGCAAAAAAGGAGAGCCTGACGCTCTCCTGATTTTTAGTACTCCGAGTTGACAATGACTTCCTCGCCAAACGCTCCTGCCTGCGGCAGCGGTTTGTAGGTGGAGTTAGCCGCGCGCAGGATGCGAATACCGCGGATACCACAATCACGAGCTGCGGTAATATCGTTATCCGAATCGCCGTAGAAGATACGCATGTTCTTCTCCTGCAGCCACTGTACTTTCGTATTTTGTTCCGGTTTATCGCCGGCGAAAATCACCGGATTCATATTCGCCGCCGGAATATGGAAGTTATCCGCCAGCGTTTTCGACACGGTTTCCGTTTTCGTCTGACTACGACCAGTGACAAAGTAAATACTGTCGCCACGACGAACATGCATATCAATGAGCTGTCGGGCCACTTCTTTTGGAATACTGAACTCATCCCAGCCGTTGTTCATTTTTTCCCAAAAGGCCGGATTTTTCAGATAATCGTCGCTGTCCGGGGAGTAGGTTTTCTTTCCGCGCCAGAATCCGGGGCTGGAAAATAACACGGTGTCGTCAATATCAAAGCCGACCGCCATCGGCGGGCGTCCGGTGAGGCTGTTTTCAATCTGGGCGACAGAGACCCAATGGACAGGCGCTTGTTCCGCGAGTTTTGCAACATTAGTGCCCGGATTGAGCGTCGAAGGGGAAGATACTAAAGCATTCGCGGAATGGTTTAGCGTAAACAATAAACAGATGGCACTTAGCGCCAGGGTTATTTTTTTCATGCTTTTCCCTTAAAATTCAAAATATTATAATTATTAAGATGAGTCTTTGCTCAAAAAACTATCTGACCATAACGCCAGTAACGGTCAAAAGGAAGGATTATCTGCGGTTTTGTTACGAAAAAAGAGGATGATCACAACAGCTATTGTCAGGCCGGAGAGCATTGTTATCGCCGTCCGGCCTGAGTATTACATGACAGCGGCAAATGCCTTCGCCACGTGGTGTACATTTGAAGCATTAAGCCCGGCGACACACATGCGGCCACTGGCAATCAGGTAAACGCCAAACTCATCGCGCAACCGATCGACCTGCTCCGCGCTTAACCCGGTATAGCTGAACATACCGCGCTGCTGTAACAAGTAATCAAAGTTGCGGTCAGGCATCTCCGCCTTCAGCTCCTTCACCAGCGTCTGGCGCATCGATATAATGCGGTTACGCATCGCGTCGACTTCCGCCAGCCAGCCCGCTTTTAACGCCTCATCGCCCAGGACCGTAGCGACCACCTGAGCGCCGAAACACGGCGGACTGGAGTAAATTCGGCGCACCGTCGCTTTTAGCTGTCCCAGAACCCGCGCGGCAATTTCAGCATCTTCACACACCACCGACAGGCCGCCGACGCGCTCGCCGTACAGCGAGAAAATCTTCGAAAAAGAATTACTGACTAACGCAGGTAACCCAGCGCTGGCAATGGCGCGAATAGCGTAAGCATCCTCGTCCATGCCTGCGCCAAACCCCTGATAGGCAATATCAAGGAACGGAATCAGATCGCGCGCTTTCACTATTTCAATCACCGCATCCCATTGCGAAGGCGTTAAATCCGCCCCGGTCGGGTTGTGACAACAGGGGTGCAGCAACACGATACTGCGCGCAGGTAACGTATTCAGCGTGGCCAGCAGATCGTTAAAACGGATGCCGTTAGTCGCGTCGTCATACCAGGGGTAAGTACTCACTTCGAATCCTGCCCCGGCAAATATCGCAATATGGTTTTCCCAGGTGGGGTCGCTCACCCATACGCCTGCGTCGGGGAAATAACGCTTAAGGAAATCCGCGCCCACTTTCAGCGCGCCGGAACCGCCTAATGTCTGGATAGTAGCCACGCGCTGTTGCTGAAGAACCGGGTGATCGGCGCCAAAGAGCAAAGGCGCGATAGTATGGCGATAAGTATTGAGTCCTTCCATCGGCAGGTACAGCGAAGCGCCATGCGGCTGCGCGTTAAGCCGGGCTTCGGCTTCGGCCACCGTTTTAAGCTGTGGGATAATCCCGTCTTCGTTGTAATACAGGCCAATGCTCAGATTTACTTTGTCGTGACGGGAGTCGTCTTTAAAACGCTCCATCAGTGAAAGAATCGGATCGCCGGCATAGGCGTCAACTTTTTGAAACACGCGATGGTTCTCCAGGTTTACAGAGGGCAGGAAATAACACAATAAACCGGAAGGACGAGAAGATCGAGAGGATGTTGTGGTGGATGCGCATATTACCGGATGACGGCGTGAACGTCTTATCCGGCCTGCAGCCCATGCGCGATACAAGCCGGATAAGCGCAAGCGCCACCCGGCCCGCCGCGCATTTAATCAATATACTTCATTGCCACCCTTGAGGTCAGGCGCGTGATAAGTTCGTAAGCACTTACTTTTGTCATTTCAGCGATACGTTCAACCGGCAGACCTTCACCCCATAAGACCACCGGATCGCCCGCGTTATCCTGCGCGTTTGGCCCCAAATCTACGCAAATCATATCCATCGCCACCCGCCCGACAATCGGAACTTCACGACCATTGACCAGTACTGGCGTACCGGAAGGCGCCGCTCGTGGGTAGCCATCGCCATAACCCATCGCCACCACGCCCAGGCGCGTGTCGCGCTCACTCACCCATGTCCCGCCGTAGCCCACCGGTTCGCCCGCTTTGTGGTCACGCACCGCGATCAAACTGGAGGTTAAGGACATCACCGGCTGAAAACCAAAATCCGGCCCCCAGGGTTTGTGCTCCAGCGGCGATACGCCATACAAAATGATGCCCGGACGCGCCCAGTCAAAGTGAGACTGCGGCCACAGCAGAATACCGCCAGACGCGGCAATAGAGCGCTGACCGGGTTTACCCTGACAGAAGGCATTAAAAATGTCGAGCTGATGTTCGGTAGCGCCGCATTCCGGCTCATCCGCACGGGCAAAATGGCTGACGATATTCACCGGCTGGCGTACATTTTTACAGTGCGTCAGACGCTGGTAGAACGCCTCCGCCTCTTCGGGGCGCACGCCGAGACGATGCATACCGGTATCCAGCTTCATCCAGACCGTTACCGGCTCCGCCAGCTCCACCGCCTCCAGGGCGGCAAGCTGCTCTTGATTATGTACGGCGGTATGCAGACATTGCGCGGAAATGGTCGGCAGATCGGCGGCGTCGAAAAAACCCTCCAGCAGCAGGATAGGCTGCGTGATCCCGCCCGCTCGCAGACGTAGAGCCTCTTCAAGACGCGCCACGCCAAAAGCGTCAGCATCAGGGAGCGTTCGCGCGGTCTCCAGAAGACCGTGTCCATAAGCGTTCGCTTTCACCACCGCAACCAGCTTACTGGCAGGCGCCAGTTCACGCAGACGTTGCAGGTTGTGTCGCAGAGCGCGGCGGTTAATGACGACTGTTGCCGCTTGCATTTGAATTCCTTGTTAAAAGAATGACGGAGAGTTACTCATCATCGTATTGCGGTCCCGCATAGTTATCGAAGCGCGACCACTGACCATTGAACGTCAGACGAACCGTACCGATAGGACCGTTACGTTGCTTACCAATAATAATTTCAGCAATGCCTTTTAAGTCGCTGTTCTCGTGATAAACCTCATCACGGTAGATAAACATAATTAAGTCGGCATCCTGTTCAATAGAGCCGGATTCACGCAGGTCGGAGTTCACCGGACGTTTATCCGCGCGTTGTTCCAGGGAGCGGTTAAGCTGCGATAGCGCCACGACCGGCACCTGAAGTTCCTTCGCCAGCGCTTTCAACGAGCGAGAAATTTCGGCGATTTCCAGAGTACGGTTATCAGAAAGCGACGGCACGCGCATCAATTGCAGGTAGTCGATCATAATCAGACTTAACCCGCCATGTTCGCGGAAAATACGCCGCGCGCGCGAACGGACTTCTGTCGGCGTAAGACCTGAGGAGTCGTCAATATACATATTGCGTTTCTCCAGCAGAATGCCCATCGTGCCGGAGATTCGCGCCCAGTCTTCATCATCGAGTTGACCGGTACGAATACGTGTCTGATCGACGCGGGACAGCGAGGCCAGCATACGCATCATGATCTGTTCGCCGGGCATCTCCAGGCTGAAGATCAGTACCGGTTTATCCTGCAACATCGCCGCATTTTCGCAGAGGTTCATCGCAAAAGTGGTTTTACCCATGGAGGGACGCGCCGCGACGATAATCAAATCCGAACGCTGTAACCCTGCCGTCTTTTTATTGAGATCCTGATAGCCGGTATCCACGCCTGTAACGCCATCGTGCGGTTGCTGGAACAACTGCTCAATACGCGCCACGGTAGCGTCGAGGATCTGGTCGATGCTTTTCGGACCTTCGTCTTTGTTGGCCCGGTTTTCCGCGATCTGGAAGACGCGCGACTCCGCCAGATCCAGCAGTTCGTCGCTATTGCGCCCCTGTGGATCGTAACCGGCGTCCGCAATTTCATGCGCCACCGCGATCATATCGCGGACCACGGCGCGTTCGCGCACAATGTCCGCATAAGCACTGATATTCGCCGCGCTTGGCGTGTTTTTAGACAGCTCCGCCAGATAGGCGAAACCGCCGACGCTGTCCAGTTGGCCCTGCCGCTCCAGCGATTCCGCGAGCGTAATCAGGTCGATAGGACTGCCGCTTTCCTGCAAGCGCCCCATCTCCGTAAAGATATGGCGATGCGGGCGGGTATAGAAATCTTCCGCCACCACGCGCTCGGCCACATCGTCCCAGCGCTCGTTATCCAGCATTAAACCGCCCAACACCGACTGTTCCGCTTCAATCGAGTGCGGCGGCACTTTTATCCCGGCAACCTGCGGATCGCGGTCGCGGGCATCAGTCTGTGGTTTGTTGAAGGGTTTATTTCCTGCCATAGTGAATGGAGTTACCGAGATAGTGATTGGGTCGAAAGATTACCACATTTCTTTTGGAGGAAGCATGGCAACGCGTATTGAATTTCACAAGCATGGTGGTCCGGAAGTGCTTCAGACCGTGGAGTTTACGCCAACGGAACCGGCGGAACACGAAATCCAGGTTGAGAACAAAGCCATTGGTATCAACTTCATCGACACCTATATCCGTAGCGGACTCTATCCGCCCCCGTCGTTGCCTGCGGGCCTGGGAACCGAAGCTGCGGGTGTGGTCAGTAAAGTCGGCAACGGCGTGGAGCACATTCGCGTGGGCGATCGCGTCGTCTACGCGCAGTCAACGCTCGGCGCTTACAGTTCCGTCCATAACGTCCCCGCAGATAAAGCCGCGATTTTACCTGACGCCATTTCCTTCGAACAGGCGGCAGCCTCTTTTCTCAAGGGGTTGACCGTTTTTTACCTGTTGCGCAAAACCTATGAAGTGAAACCCGACGAACCCTTCCTGTTTCATGCCGCTGCGGGCGGCGTCGGTCTGATCGCCTGCCAATGGGCAAAAGCGCTGGGCGCGAAGCTTATCGGTACCGTCGGTAGCGCGCAAAAAGCGCAGCGGGCGCTGGACGCCGGTGCCTGGCAGGTAATTAATTACCGTGAGGAGAGCATTGTCGAACGGGTAAAAGAGATCACCGGCGGCAAAAAAGTCCGCGTGGTCTATGACTCCGTGGGGAAAGATACCTGGGAAGCCTCACTGGACTGCCTGCAACGACGGGGACTGATGGTCAGTTTCGGCAATGCGTCCGGCCCCGTCACTGGCGTGAATTTAGGTATTCTGAATCAGAAAGGTTCCCTGTATGCCACGCGACCTTCACTACAGGGGTATATTACGACACGTGAAGAACTGACCGAAGCCAGCAATGAATTGTTCTCATTGATCGCCAGCGGCGTGATTAAAGTTGATGTGGCTGAAAATCAACGCTATGCGTTAAAAGATGCCCGTCGCGCGCATGAGGTACTGGAAAGCCGGGCCACACAGGGCTCAAGCCTGCTGATTCCGTAATAGCTCTGCAAAGAAATTGGGCTTCCACCCGGGAAGCCCTTTCTTTTTTGTTCGGCTGTATGTAGGGTACAGCGCGATGAATTCGTTACCTGCGCAATCATGACAGATTTAATAATCGATTCCTATTTGCTTGTGAGGGCAAAGTTCCAGGTTGTGACGAACCGCTCAATACCTTAGTAAAACCGACGGTTATTGCGCTGATACTGTGGGATTTTTGGCGTTTTTACTGCTTTGATCACCCACACCACAGCCACCGCCAGCAGTAGCCACGGTAACAGCTTGATCATCAGGGCGAACATTCCACCCAGGAACATGACGGCAGTCGCTACAACCAGCGCGGCCAGAATGCCCAGCAAGGAGACGCCCGTCACCATTAACATCAGAAAAAAGCCAAGCACAAAAAGTAGTTCCAGCATAGTCGCTCCCCATAAAGATGGCATTGCCCGGCGGCACGGCGCTTACCGGGTTTGGTCAGGTAAGCTATTACAAAAATCATGCCAATATTTATGTTTTTGATATATAAAGAAAACGCCCTGCAAGACTGCACAGAGCGTGGTGAGATTGACTAATTTTTGGCGAACTTTTAACGCTTGTCTGCTACCAGTTTTAGCGCCTGCTCCAGTACAGCAACATCCGCGCCAGCTTTATGGGCGTTTTCGCTCAGATAGCGACGCCACTGCCGCGCGCCGGGGATGCCCTGGAACAACCCCAGCATATGGCGAGTGATATGCCCCAGATACGCTCCCTGGCTCAATTCACGCTCAATATAGGGATACATCGCGCGAACCACCGTAACCGGGTCGGCATCGGTGGTATCGGCGCCGAAAATCTCCCGATCTACCGCGGCCAGTATACCCGGATTCTGATAAGCTTCGCGGCCAACCATGACGCCATCCATATGGCGCAGGTGTTCCTTCGCCTCTTCCAGCGATTTGATGCCGCCGTTAATGGACATGGTCAGGTGCGGAAAATCCCGCTTTAGCTGGTATACGCGCGGGTAATCCAGCGGCGGGATCTCACGATTTTCTTTCGGGCTTAAGCCAGAAAGCCAGGCTTTGCGCGCATGGATAATAAACATCTCGCATTCGCCCCGACCGGAAACCGTATCGATGAAATCACACAGAAACGCATAACTGTCCTGATCGTCAATACCAATGCGGGTTTTTACCGTTACCGGAATCGAGACGACATCACGCATGGCTTTAACACAATCGGCGACCAGTTGCGCATTGCCCATCAAACAGGCGCCAAACATACCATTTTGCACACGATCGGAGGGGCACCCCACGTTGAGGTTAATTTCATCGTAGCCACGCGCTTCCGCCAGCTTTGCACAATGCGCAAGCTGAGCCGGATCGCTTCCACCAAGCTGTAGAGCAACCGGATGCTCTTCTTCGCTGTAAGCCAGATAGTCACCCTTACCGTGAATAATCGCGCCCGTGGTCACCATTTCGGTGTAGAGCAGCGTCTGGCGAGACAGCAAACGCAGGAAATAGCGGCAATGTCTGTCCGTCCAGTCGAGCATAGGAGCAATGCTAAACCGAGAATTCCAGTAAACACCAGTTTTTTCAGGCATCACGCTGGTTTGATTAATTTTTTTTGTTTCATGATTATCGTGCATTTTTGAACATTTCAGGCTATTTTTCTCGCGTTAGGTTCCCGCACAGGTTCCCACGTTTTATGGGAACCCGAAATAACGAGGTCGTGTAATGGCGTACTATAACATAGAGAAACGACTAAAATCCGATGGCACACCACGCTATCGCTGTAATGTGATTATCAAAGAAAAAGGTGTTATCACTTACAGGGAAAGCAAAACATTCCCTAAACATGCTCATGCCAAAACATGGGGCACACAGAAAGTGATGGAATTAGATCTATATGGCATTCCATCATCAAATGCAGTTGACGGACTTACAGTCCGTGACTTACTACACAAATATTTAAATGACCCAAATGCCGGAGGTAAAGCAGGCCGTACTAAAAGATATGTGCTGGAACTGCTTATGGATAGTGACATCTCCGCGATCAAACTATCTGAACTGACAGAAAATGACGTAATTGAACATTGCAGGCTAAGAAACAACGCTGGTGCAGGTCCAGCTACAGTTAGCCACGATGTTAGTTATCTTGGCAGTGTTCTGGATGCTGCCAAACCTGTATATGGAATTAATTACACATCAAACCCAGCAAAAGCCGCTCGTCCATATCTACTTAAACTTGGTTTAATTGGTAAATCAAATCGTCGTAATCGTAGACCGGCATCTGATGAACTGGACATGCTCATTGAAGGTCTTCAACAACGATCTACACATAAATGCTCAAAAATTCCGTTCGTTGATATCCTCAAATTTTCTGTGTGGTCATGTATGCGAATCGGTGAAGTATGCCGATTACGATGGGAGGATCTCGATCAGGAACAAAAATCCATACTCGTAAGAGACAGGAAAGATCCACGTAAAAAGGAAGGCAACCATATGAAAGTAGCCTTGCTTGGGGAAGCCTGGGATATCGTCCAACGACAACCCAAAAAATCAGAATTCATTTTTCCATATAACAGCACTTCTGTTACTGCGGGATTCCAGAGGGTAAGAAGCAAATTAGGTATTAAAGATCTGCGATACCATGATTTGCGTAGAGAAGGGGCAAGTCGCTTATTTGAGGCTGGTTTTAGTATTGAGGAAGTCGCCCAGGTTACAGGGCATCGTTCATTAAACGTGCTATGGCAGGTATATACCGAACTGTATCCGAAATCTTTACATAATCGTTTTGAAGAGCTCCAAAGGAGCAGAAATAAGACCTCTTGACACTGTTTATCCATACAGTTAAAAATAATGCTGTATACAAACACAGTATAGAGGGACTTTTATGCGTATTGAAATCTGCATAGCCAAAGAAAAAATGACTAAAATGCCAACCGGTGCTGTGGATGCGTTAAAGGAAGAATTAACCCGACGCATCAGTAAACGTTATGACGATGTAGAGGTGATCGTAAAAGCCACCAGCAACGATGGCCTTTCTGTTACACGCACCGCAGATAAGGATTCTGCAAAAACTTTTGTTCAGGAGACTCTGAAAGATACCTGGGAATCTGCTGACGAGTGGTTTGTTCACTAATTAACACGTAAAATCGGTAACGGCTGGAAATCATTCAATACTCGCACTATCGAAAGTTCGCCAGCCAGCCGCAGCACGTTCTTGCATACGACGTGGCTGCGGCTTCCAACATTAGACAAATAACTCTTTAAATTGCTTTTAAATTATTTCGTTTGAATGCCAGTAACAGGAAATCGTTTATATAGGGTTGATAGCCCAACGTTATAGATACGTGCAACATAACGCCGTGATTTCCCTGCCGCTATGAGCGCTCCCATCTGTTGCCACTGCTCGTCGCTAAACTTCGGTCTACGCCCACCAATCCGGCCTTTGGATCTGGCAATAGCCAAACCAGCTAAAGTTCGCTCGCTATTCAAATCAGATTCATACTGCGCAGCAGAAAGAATATTACGGAAATTATAGCGACCACTTGCTGTTTTCAGGTCTACGCCATCTGTAATACTCCGAAAATTAACACCTTTTTCGTGCAGATTTTGAAACATCAATAGCGCATGCAGCACATTTCTCCCTATCCGATCTAACTTCCAGACAATCAACTCATCTCCACTTTTCATCACCGTAATTAATTCCTTTAACACAGGGCGATTAGCTGTTCTGCCACTGGCATATTCTTCATAAATTCGCTCACAGCCAGCTGACTCAAGTGCAAGACGTTGCAACTCTGTATCCTGATGATTTGTTGATACACGAACATACCCGTAAATCATGAGTGCTTCTCCTGTTGTAAAAACAGGAGAAGAGGCGAAATATCACCTGATTCAGAAAAATATTTGAAAGGTTGGTTTAGGCGAAACGATAAATCTGGCTGCGGGCGCAGTCCAGAAAACTGGCGATGAGATGAACGGGAAGTTAACCCTGCCACAGACATCTTCCTTCGGCGTGAATACTAATAACACACTGGGCGGTAGTTCCATCGCTATCGGTGATTGAGCTTTGGACGCCTGCCACCAATACGACCTTTTGAACGCACCACTTCCAACCCGGCTCTGGTACGCTCAACGATCAGCTCACACTCCATTTCAATGCCAGAACGGCAAGGCTCCTCCTGAGCGAAAAGGACTTTTTTTGAAAGTTTCTGGAAAATAAAAATAGTACTATTTGTAGCATTAATTGAATCAGCCGATTTTTTCTAATTCATCAATCAGATGGACATAGCATTTGCTATAAAAAATAAAAGTATTCCTGCTATCTATATATAAATGAGTTATGTACATATAAAAGGATCATTACCGTGACAAAAATAACTTTATCTCCCCAAAATTTTAGAATCCAAAAACAGGAAACCACACTACTAAAAGAAAAATCAACCGAGAAAAATTCTTTAGCAAAAAGTATTCTCGCAGTAAAAAATCACTTCATCGAATTAAGGTCAAAATTATCGGAACGTTTTATTTCGCATAAGAACACTGAGTCTTCTGCAACACACTTTCACCGAGGAAGCGCATCTGAGGGCCGGGCAGTGTTGACAAATAAAGTCGTTAAAGATTTTATGCTTCAAACGCTCAATGATATAGATATTAGAGGTAGTGCGAGTAAAGACCCCGCATACGCCAGCCAGACCCGTGAAGCTATACTATCGGCAGTTTACAGCAAGAATAAAGATCAGTGTTGTAATTTGCTCATCAGCAAAGGGATCAACATAGCGCCTTTTCTTCAGGAAATTGGCGAAGCAGCGAAAAATGCAGGTCTGCCCGGAACAACCAAAAATGACGTTTTTACGCCAAGCGGCGCAGGGGCCAATCCTTTTATAACTCCGTTGATTTCATCAGCAAACAGTAAGTATCCACGTATGTTTATCAATCAACATCAGCAGGCATCCTTTAAAATCTATGCGGAGAAGATCATTATGACAGAAGTTGCACCACTGTTTAATGAGTGTGCTATGCCGACTCCACAGCAATTCCAACTGATACTAGAAAACATTGCTAATAAATATATACAAAACACTCCCTGAACACTGAAAAACCAAAAAATATGCGGAGCCTCTTCCTGATTAATATGAACCAATAGTATCCATAATTTTCCCCAGGAACTAACTCCGGAGCTAAACCGTCATTTACCAGTGCTAAAATTATACACTCAACCATCAAAAAAATAGCCATTGCTGCTATATAACATATAGCAGCAGTCTCTACTACATATCTATATTTTTATATCTGAGCTGGTTTCTCCGGCCAGTCTGGGTTAGCTGTATCCACCCGGTTTACCATTACGCTATAAAGTTCCCATGCTTCCAGCCGTTTAATCTCTTCATCTGTGGCAATTTTCAGTTTTACCGCCCGCGCCAGTGGCGCAATAACTGACTCAGCCTCAGCAAGAAGTTCCGCTTTTCTGGCTTCAGCCTGTGCAACCAGCTCTTCAGGTGTATATTCGCGATGCTCAACCAGTACCGGGCCTCCTTTCCTGTGCTCAATATATTTTCCGTCCACCTGGCCCTGCATCAGCTCGCGATAATACTCATCTGTCAGGGGAATTAAATCGTCAGGGGAATTATCGGATTCGGTATCCGGTTGCCAGAAAAAACCTTTTTCTTTAAAGCTGTAATAATATTCGCTCATTGATATTTATCTCCCAAGTGCAAGCCAGGCTACAGGAAAATTATTGACCAGATTGGCCATTCCTGATGACTTGGTGGCGGCAAAAAACTGACTGTTGCTCACCGGGTATCCGAATGCGTTATCCACCTGGGTGCCCTGAGCGTTGGTATTGGTTACAAAAACGGCAAAGCAACCAACAGGGAAAGCGCGCGGGAAATTGTAGGTTCCGTTTGAGTTACCAAGTGTTCCCCACTGCATTATAAATCCGGTGCTGTCGTCCAGAATCCAGCCCCAGTCCTGAATGCTGCCGGTATTTTTACGGGCGAAAGTCTGGTTAACATAATCCCATGTGGCGCGGGTGTTGATGTTGTTGTCACGAACTGCCAGTTCACTATTGATCCAGTCAATCGTTCCACGGGTATTTAGCTGATTAGTAATCCAGATACTCAGCCAGTTATTCCCCCACACTGAACCAAAAATGTCACCATTAGTGGTCATGCGCGCATTATCGAAATGAATATCGGTGAGCATGTGTAATCCGTTGCCATCGATATAACCCACTTTGGCAGCGTTACAGTAAATATCCAGTACGCCATCCGCGCTGCCGATAAATCCACTGTCACTGTCACCGATATTTATACACGGTGTGCTGCCGTCAAAAACGCCGGTTCCGATATTGCCGATACTCACGCGTTTTGTTGGATTGAGGGTTTCTTTTAAACCGATATTTTGTACAAACCGCGGCTTGTCAGGAATGTCTGCACCGTTCTGTGATTTTTGTAACGCATCGGCGGCACGATTTATCGTTTCTTCTAAACCAAGGTTTTCGAGAGCCGTTTTCACCGTGCCGTCCGATTTGATATCGCCAAACGGATTCTTGCGGCTTAACAGCAGCGCACGAAGCGCGGTAAGCAGCTGGTCGTGCCGCCCCTTCTCCAGGCTGGCACCGGATGCCTCCACCACGCTGCAAAGCTCCTCCTGCAACATGTCAAAGTAGTCATCATCCAGATCGGTGGCAGGCGTTCCGGTCTGGGGGTTACCACGGGTAAAACCGTTCTTACCCGCGCCGAACTTATCCTTCTGCGCGGTTTTCGTGTCTATACGATGCATGGATTACTCCGGATATTTAAAAATTACGTAGGTATGCGAAGGGCAGAGTTTGTTAAGCACGCACTCGACAACGGTGTCGCCCCAGATACGCAGTGCGGAATCACAGGGATCGCCACATGTCATCCAGGTGGTGTTGGTGGCGGCTGGCATGTTGACCTGCCAGTAATACCGCCATTCCGGCGCATTCACCGCGTCAGTACAGGCCGATGAGCAGGTGAACGTACTTTTATCGTATCGCGTGATAGTGGCGTCTGGTCTGCCCAGGGCAGCAAGCTGTGCAAGGTAAAAATCCTCATTGATGCCGCCCGCCAGATTAACCTTCGCATCCAGCCGTTGCTGACGCTGGCGAAGGGTCTGTGTCCCTGCGGGAATACATTCATCCGGCAGACCGCACAGACGCTCCCAGCGGTTTATCAGTTCAGTGGTGGTGCGCGGATCCAACTCCCGCATCAGGGCATCCGCACGCTGATGAACACGGGTTAATGACGGTGCCGCACCTGCAATCGCCGGATCGCTGGCTGACCACGCCGGACCGGGCGGCAGCAGTGCCGACAACAGACGGATGTAATCATCGTTTGTCACGTCCATGAAATCGTCCCCAGAACCGCCAGTTCATTTTTTGCAATGGAGATATTGTCTGCCGGTGCAAGCAACTGATGGCTGTATTCCCCGTTCGCACCGGAAATCGCCTCACTGATACGCGATACCTTCAGTTCTCCCTGCGGATAACCATCACGCAGCAGGAACGAACGCAACTCCGCGGTGATGACAGCCCGTATTTCCGGTGTGTCCGGCGTCACACGGATATGAAAATCCACCGTATGTGCCACCGGCCTGAACACATACAAATCAGAGCCTGCCACCGGGGCCAGTGGCTCGATATGTTGTCTTGCCGCCGTTTCCGTTGATTCTTCCGGAATGGGATTAATCAGGTCACTGCTGGCAATCATCACACCGACAGTTCCCGTTCCCATCCAGTGACGGTATGTCCATGCGCGGGTAATGCCGGGCACTTCTTTAGCCCAGACGACATAGTCCCCGTCAGCCCCGCCCTGAGGCGTCCAGTAATACCGCTCAATGACGCGGGCGCGCCACGTTTCCAGCTCTTCAGTATCAAATCCGCCTGTCAGGGTGTCAGCCACACCGGAAGACGGCAGACCATTCACCGGCGTGACCAGGATTAATGCCGTACCGTCGTCAGCGTTACCGACCGCACCTGCACTTGAGCAGGCGATCGGCACGCGCAGGACACCACCAGAGCTGGTTGCATCGGCAGTTGCCGTGTACTGAACCAGGTCATCGCGCTGAATAACACTCCCGGCAGTCACCTTCAGGCCATCGCTGACACCTTCCCAGCGCATATACCCGCTGGCAGCCGTGGCCTCCTTGCGCGGACACCGTTTCATCGCAGCATGTCGCGCCAGCCAGGACTCATCGCACAGGTCAGGCAGCATGTTCATTGCCAGATAATCGATGTAACCGTAAACCGTATGCAGCGCCGCCGCATACACCTTTGCCCGCACGTCTTCATCCATGCGCCGGAGCGTGTCGCTGACGTCCAGCCTGGCGAATAAATCGTTACGGAGCATACTGATATTTTCTGCCAGCGTCGGGCGCTGAAATTCACTGTCCGCCATGCGTTATCGCACTCCACAGATCATCAAAAGAAATCATTACCGGTCCGTCACGACGCCAGAGAGTGATACTGTTACCCAGTTCATTAATCCCGGTGCGGCGGATATCCAGATCAATACGGGACACCACGCCGTCATCAATCATCCATTGCAGGCATTCGCGGATATACCCCCTTACCGTCTGCACCAGCTGATTGGTCAGTTTGCTGCGCTGAAGCAGCCACAGTCGGGAGCCGTAACGGTCATTCTGTACCGCAGGCCAGGTATCCCCCCACCATCCCATCGGGACGTCGGCATTATCATCAGGCTCCGCCCGCCGCCAGGTGAACAGGGAAATCACCACGGCGCGGGTCAGCGGATCCAGCGGTGCGCTGGCGCAGGTGCGTTTACCGTTCACCGTCAGCCACAGTTCCATCATGCCTCCATCGCTTTATCCGGTTTGTCGGTGTTACTGCCCTGACCGTTCTCTCTGTGACGATGGCCGTTATAGGCAAGCCGCATCGCTGACATGGTGGTGCCGCCGGAATCGCACAGGTCTTTCACCTGTCCGGTCACTTCCAGGTCCATTTCAAAACGCGCTTTAGGTGAATTGCGAAACGTGATCGTTTTACCTGCACCGTCCACCACGAGCCCCTCCCGGGTCAGCGTCACGGACTGCCCCTGATCGTCATAGACAGCCACCTCACCCGTCTGCAGCCCTTTCAGGCGGTAGCGCCGGTCCGACACCGTAACAACCACCGCATGAGAACGGTCGCCATCCGGAAACAACACCACCGCTTCCGCACCGCTGTTTGCCCTTGAGGTAAAACCGTAGGGTTCAAGATGTTCAACCCCGGCTTTGGGTTCACCGGCAATCAGGGACACATCCACGGTCTGACATTTCGTGGCGGCACTGATGCTTTTCACCACGGCCCGCCCAATCAGGCCGAGGAGTTGTCGCTGCATGGCTTCAATCGTCCTCATCAGAACGGGTCCTCCTGTACTCTGGCTTTTTTCTTTTTCCGCGCGCCGGGGGCTTCGGGTTCAGGCAGATAAGCATCAGGTGGGCCGACACGGATTTCCGTCAGGGTGCCGTTCTGGTCCTGAGTAAACGTGACTTCCGAAACAAGCAGTTCGGTATTGTCGAAACCACAGACCGGATCAAAGACAATCACCCGCTGGTTGGGCTGCCACAGCGTACCGTTACCCTGTCGCCAGCCCTGCACCACATAGGTGGTTTCATCCGTCCGCGCCGCCCGTTGTCGGGCTTCAAAGTCCGCACGGGCAATACAGCCTGCCCCCGTAGCCTGCCCTGTCTGCCTGATATACATCGGACGGTAACGGGCAATAAATGCGTCCTCTGTGCGGGCCCGCAGCGCGGTGGTGGTGGCCTCACCGAAATCATCGTCGTTTCCGGCACGCTGCCCCGCCACCTGGTAAACAGAAAACCGCTCCCGGATACTCTTCTCCGTATCGCAGGAAAGGATGTTTTCCCCGAGTACCAGCGCAGTATGTGCCCGCGTTGAGCCAATACCGCCAATCACCAGCCTGCCGTGCGGGTCGTCGTAAGCCAGTGCCTGCTGCTGACCGAGTATTTTGTTGATTACCTCAATCACCGTTTCACCGTGATCAGGCTGGACATCAGGAATAACACCCGACGGCGCACCGTTGTTCACCACCTCAATGCCGAAAGGCGCAGCAAGCGCCTGCGCAATCTGTACCAGCGATCGTCCATTAAACTGTGTCGGTTCGGCTGCACAGTCAATCAGGTCAGCGGTCAGACTGCGTCCGGCAATACCGGTGCTGACCGAACGGGCATCGTAACGAACGGGCGTCGCCTCCACCCAGCCGGTGATCACCAGCTCATCACCAATCAGCACCTCCACTTTTGAACCGTTTTTAATGCGCGGCTGAAGCGTGGTGATACCCTCATCTCCCGGCCACTGGCGGGTGATCTCCACACTGAAATCCCGCGCCAGCCGTTCAATACCGGCACCGATGCGCACCGATGTCCAGCCATTCCACTCCCGGCCATTTACCCGTAGCGTGACATTGTCGTTCATTGCACTGGCACCTTCAGAGGGATCACCGGCACAAAGCCGGGATGCGTAATGGCATTACGCCGGATAATGTCCGCGTCACGCGCCGCGTTATCAAACCAGGTCGCCGCCAGCACCAGCGCGGGTAAAACCTCATCCGGTGTGCGCTGAATGATCCGTGCAGACTGTTCAAGGCGCGTGTTGATATCCGCATTCAGATCTGCTTTCACCCGGCGCAGCGCCAGAAACAGCGCATCGCTGGTTGTACGGGACAACTCCTTATCAATTGCCGTATTCAGTGTGTCGCGAATGTCAGTCAGTTCTTCCCACGTCGGCAGGTCAACCGTGTTTTTCACCGCCGGTGCATTGTTCAGTGCCGGATGCGTGACGGAAGGCCAGCCAGTGCTCTGCGCGGGTGTTGTTGCCTGCCCCACTGCGGAATTCTGCATCACCGCGGAAGTTGTTGGCGCAGGCAATCGGGTGACGGCATACGCCGCTTCGCTGATTGCGGTCGTACGAAGGGTGCTGGCAACCACGTTACGCTGCTGCGTCGCCGTGGCGGTGGTTTTACTGTCCGTTTTCCAGACGCCGCGCGGTTGCAGATCGCTGCCGAGGCTGACACCGGAAAGCGTTTTGATCATGGTGACCAGGTCGCTGGCGTTACCATAAAGGCGTTTCCCGGTACGCCACATTTTCTGCACCTGCTCAACGAAATTTTTGCCTGACGATGGCGGCGGCAGAAGTACCGAGATATCCCCCTGCAACAGCCTGGCGGCATCCGATACGGCAGAATCCACCACTTTCATCGCATCAGAAACATACCCCAGCATTATGCTGGCATTACCGATAACGTCGTTCTGCACGAAATCCGCCACACCATCGATACTGAAACCGCTGAAGCTGTCACTGATGCAGTCATCCAGTGCAGAACAGGATGACATCAGCGTCTGCGCCGTCGCCGCACCTGATGTGGGGTAAGAGAGTTCTCCTGCTTCGACAAACTTCAGGTCAAAGCGGACAATACGCCCTTCACTTTTCGATGTGCTGACCCGAACTTCCCCGTCAACACAGACTTTCAGCTCACCATATGTCGGGTGGACAAGCGTGCCGGGACCGGGTTTATTCAGCGCGTCAATCAGGCGATCGCGCTGGTCAAAGCAGTCATCTCCCACCACATAAGCTGTGATGGACGGGCGGAAAGTGACTTTTCCCAGATCTTCGGTATAGGGCTTGTCGCGGTTCGGATATTCGTGTGTTTCCACACGGCGACCGGTTCCCGCACTTTCTTCTTCAACCTTAAACGGTACGCCGCGAAATGACGCATCCTGAAGCCTGTCTTTCCACGTCATATAAACTCCGGATACAAAAAACCCGCCAAATCTGCTTTGTCAGTTATTTACATCGCAGAAGATGTGGCGGGAACCTAATATTTTTAATTACTATCTGAGTTGAACATCAATGGAATAAATATCACCACTCTTTATAAATTTAGAATCTGTCCTTTCATCAAAAGATTCAAATGACTGTACCTTTAAAAACTTTTTCATTTTATTTTCAAAAATACTTTCATTAACACCAGTTAAATACTTGAACGCTCTACCAGCAAGGACCTCATTACTTAAATCCATTGTGTTTTTATTGTCTTTGAAAAACCAAACAATAACCTTTTGTGGGCATGATGGATTATAAACAGATATATAAAACTGCGGCTCATATTTTTCATCAGCGTCATCACTAAGCATTTCTTCAGAAGATAATTCTCTTCTGAATTCATATTGCCGCTTAGTTATTCCTTCGTCCTTTATTATCTCTTGCTTAACTGGTGCAATACCTATAGAAGAGATTAATTCTGACTCATTAAAGCTGAACTTACACTCTTCCGCAGCCAAGTTAAAAGATAAAAGTGCAGATATAAAAAAAACAAAGATACGCATAATCATCCCTTCAATCATTTGTAAGGAATGATTATATTAACTACTTAAAGCTGAAAACCCAAATTATGCCAGACAAAAACACATTAATCATTTTGTACACTACCTGAACCGCGTATAGCCAACATCATGGCTGACATCAAAACCGCTGGATCGCGTTTCCATAACCCGCATACCCGGAGGCGAATTCACAAAAGATACCTTGATCTCACCATCAACTTTTGGCACAGAAGCTTTGTTAATCATGAAGGGATTCGAGCCTGTGGCATCGGAGGCGTTGTTTGACTGAGCCGGATCCACCGCCGGATAAGGTGTGTATCCCCGCGCCGGTATTCCCGTCCCATAAGCATCATAAGCACCCGCGCCCCACTGCGCAGAGTTAATGGCATCGACCGTGTCACCGAAACTGTCGGTAAACCACTCAATAATTGGCTTCAGCTTGTCCCACATATCCTGAAACCACTTAACAACCGGTCCCCAGTTATTGATCACCATCCCCAGCGGCGACCAGGCAAAAACCTTCTTCAGAAGTTCCCAACCTGCCTCAAAATAAGGACCAATGGTTTCCCAGAGCTTCTTGAAATAAGGTCCGACAACATCCCAGTTAGTGATAATTAATCCCGCAGCCAGAGCAATCGCCGTCGCAATCATGCCAATCGGCGTCATCGACATAATCCTGCTGACAATACTGATGGCACTGCCCACGCCCATCAATCCCAGTTTCAGAATCGCAAGACCGGCAGCAAGCCCGACGACGCCGCGAATAACCCGGGGATTTTCATCCGCAAACTTCGTGAATTTCTCCCCCAACTCCCCCAGCCATTGTGTGATATTTTTAGCGTCACCAGAAAATGCGCCGCCAATAGCCGCAAGGCCGTTAGTTGCGGTCCCTGTCATTGCCTCCCACAGGTTGGACAGCGTACCAAGCTGTGCCTGAACACGTTTATTCAGGCTGGCCTGTTTATTCATCTTCTGCTGGATCTGATCGTAGCCATCCTTTCCTTTATCGATTAGTGCATTGACCACCTGAATGGTTTCGGCATCATCACCAAATATTGCCTTAAGTACATCTGTTCGCTTAACGTCGGTCAGTTTTCGCAGCTTTGCCAGTTGCCTGAACATGTTATCAAGACCGCCAAAACTTCCTTTGCCGTCAGTAAAATCGAGCTGTACCCCGAGTTTCTGGCGGGCCATAACTTTATTAACGTCCCTGATTTTCTTAACGCTTAATCCGGACTGGATAACTTTTCGCAGGGCATTACCTGCCGACTCCCCGTTCATCCCCATCTGATCCATCATGACGCTGATGGGGGCAAGGCTCTGTGCAGCCTGAAGACCATCCTTGTTCACCATCTTCAGAACAGAACTGGTTTTAGTGAAGAAGGACAACATGTTGGTATCGTCAACGCCCAGATAAAACGCCTTCTGGATAGTGTCGAACAGCCCCATCATGTCTTCTGACGCCGTTCCGGTAGCATCCTGCATCTTTGCAGCAAACTCAGCAGCCGCTTCCGGTGTTTTTTTCAGTTGTACCGCAAGATAAGCTGTCGCTTTACCCACACCACCCAGAATGTTTTCTGCCGGGATCCCCTGACGCACCAGCATCTGCATCATGTTCTGGAAATCAGCCGTTGTACCAGGTAGCTGGTTACCCAGGCCAATAGCCAGTTTATTGATGTCCTGAAAGCTCTTTCCAACCTCGCCGTTCGCATCCATCATGGCGACTTTCAGCCCGGTGGCGGCGTTTTCCTGATCGGCATAAGATTTCAGGGAAAGCGTCAGACCCGCTGCCAATCCGCCCCCAAGCGCCAGCCCACCCTGTGACGCTTCTTCCGCCTGGCGTTTAAATCCCCGGATTTTCTTTTGCATTTTCGACAGCGCGGGAGAAAGCCTGTCGACACCGGTGATCAACGCCTTAAGCTCAAATTCAGCCATGTGTGCGTTTCTCCTGCTCTATCCTGTTTGCCTGACTGACCAGCAAGGGAATTTCACTGATCGGCATACTCAGCAATTCGAAGGGATTAATGCGCCAGTAGCTGGCGCAGTCAAAGAAGCGATCAGTGAGGTATTCAGCCGTCAGGCCTGGAGGAAAAAACCAGCCACAAGCCACGCCGCTGCATTCAGGTCTGCCGGAGACATCTGGTCGACAGAGCTTTGCGGCACTTTCGCCAGCCGCACAATGTATTTCGACACCACATGCGCCAGAAGTCTGACGGACTCATCCTGATTCATCTGGTAGGGATACCCCAGCTCGCGGACATCCTTCCCGGTGGGTTCATCAAACTCCAGTACGGAGAGTGTCTCACCATGAGCGATAATCGGTTTCTTTAACTCAAGCTCTTTCATTACTGGTAATCCCCTTCTTCACCGTGGAACTCAAGATCAACCGTGCCTTCTTCGGCATTATGGTTCGCTTCTCCGTGCAGCCAGGCGGACGACAATACATAGACCTGACCGTTCGCCAGCTCGGCAGTGATGGTCATCTCATCAGACGAGGTGATTTTGCTCACCGGAAAATTCTTCGGCACCTTGAAGGTCCCTTTGACATAAGGCGCACGGTGAGTTTCCTTGCGGTCCACTGAACCGTCCAGGCCGATGATGTCATCATTGACCGTCCTGTTCATGGGCACCTCAATGCCGCCGGTCAGCGATAGCTGCTGACCGTCAATTTTGAAATAACAGGTTCCCCCGATACGGGCCATTATGCAGACTCCTCTGAATACTGAAGACGGAACTGGTTAACCACGGCAAAAACACGCAACTGGTTAACATAGTCAGGCGGGAACAGCGTGTTCAGGCGGTTCGGATCGCTGGCATCACGCTCCACAACCAGGTACTGCTTAAACAGTTCGTAGTTTTCCACGATCCCCGCACGCTCAAGCTGACGGTAGGTTGCCAGCAGTTCCCCTTTGATTACCGCCGGGGTGACAATCGCCTGACCGGGACCAAAGCGGGTACCGTCGCTGGCAAGCTTGTGACGCCCGTACTTACTGGTAATGACGGATTTCAGTTTGCGCAGTACATACGCACTGGTATGCAGCGTCTCGCTGTCGAGGTAGCTGTTATCCGCAACCCCGTAAGCATTTTTCCTGTACGTGGTGACATCACGCTGAATGCGCAGCACCCCGCTTTCGACATACGCCGTTGCCACGCCATGAGACAGCAGGGTCTGCTGCTCGGTCATCGTGAACCGTTTCCCCTTCGGCGCAGGCAGCATACCCACCAGCTCACCGGTCTGCGTGGGACGTGCCGGATCGTTGCGGATAAACACCGCTGCGCGGGCGGTACGGCTTGCCGCCAGCTCGTCGGCAGGCGTCTGGGTGTCTTTTTCGTACCCCGCCAGGGTAATGTGCTGCTGGTTAAACTGGTCACCTGCGGTCACCAGTTCTGACAGCGTGCCGGTCTTTGCCGTATACACATGACCATACAGCTGACGCGCATAGCTCCAGCGACCGCTGGTATCGTTCATCTCGGTCACCAGCGTGTTAACGGAGGCCGTGTCGTTGAACGGCAGGCCAATATAATCAAACGGCTCATCCGCCATTGCAGCCACCGCGCCGGTGAGAACCGGAGCACCCGTTCCGGCGGTACCCGTCGCCACGGCAATCTGTACGCCCGCTGGCAGCACTTCGCCCCCACCAAAGCCGTAGTAATTGAGGCTGACAGGAATTTCATTCCCGCAAAGCCCCTTATGACGCGCGGTCAGTGTGACCACGCCTGCCGAAGATGAAGCCGTAAACGGCAGGGTCGGAACGGCATTGATGGCATCCTGGATACTGCTGGCAATCATCGTGACGTTATCGCCGTTAGTCACCGGTGCCTGCACGCGGGTACGTCCCACATACACATTCACCGTGCCGGTTTCGGTTGCCGCCCCGGTCACCGTCAGCGTAACCGTTGCCGCCGCGCCTGTGGATTCAGGAACGGCAATCACATACAGCTCGCCAAACGGGTCAGTCTGGCGATAAGCCTCGACCATACGCGCCAGCTGACTTCCCGCACCACAAATCTGGCGTGCATAGTCTGCCGACGGCATCAGTACCAGACTGTTGGCAACAATCTCTGCACCGTTATTGGCATGACCAATCAGCAGCGATGCTCCGCTGTCCTGTGCAGTATTCGCCGCCTGGTTATCCATTTCCGCATAAAACAACGGAACCAGCGTATTCGACGGAATGGTGTTAAAGCTTATCGTCATCGGTATTCACCTTTTTATTCACGCGCCGGATATCACCAGCTGCTTCACGGCGCAGCCAGTAGTTGTTCTCGTCAACATTTCGCCCTTCGGCGGGCAAAAGGTCGCCGCGGGCAGGATCAGGAACTGACCGCCCTTTAACAGGTTTGACAAACATGAGGATCCTCAGGAAGGAAGAGTTATTTCGGTGTGATGTTCGATATCGCCGTCAGGCCCGTTACCGGGCTCGAGATAATCAACATCAATCGCCAGCGTTTGCAGTTCATCCAGACTGTTCAGATCATCCTGCTGGCGGGTATCGTCTTCAGTCAGCTCGCTGATGACCGAAAAATCGAACTGATAAATCAGCTCATGACGATTCAGATCCAGCAGCGTGCCGCCGTCATAGGTAATCGGGTTACCGCACGCCTCCGGGTTCCAGCCCAGCAGAGCCTTAAAGAGCATCTGCCGGACATCGTCCACCACATCATACGAGGCAAACTGACCGCGCTCATCACGCCCGTTACTCAGTATGACAACCACGGAGAAACCCTCTTTCAGCTCCTGCCAGTAGTCGGTCTGGCTTTTGTTTTCTCCCGGAGAATCATCACCCGGTACCACATATGCCGCCGGGAGCTTCAGCTTTCCGACCTCCGGCAGATTTTTGAACTGGGCCGCGCCTGCAACCCGGTTTTCAAAATACGGACAGCGGGCACGCAGTGCAGCAATAACAGGCGTCAGTTTCATCTGTGTCGTCGCTCCGGCTTCAGTGATTTACGCAATTCCCGCGCCAGAAAATAGCGTGTCCAGCTGCGGTTCTTTTCAAGCGTTTCCACCATGAAGTTATTACGTGGAGCAAGTCGCCAGCCGCTGCCACCGGATGCACCACGATGATGGCTGCGACGACGCTTTTCCCCTCGCCTCACGCCATAGAACAAAAAAGCCGGATAAAAATCACCGGTGATACGGCGGTTTCCCTCTCCATTACGCTGGTTAGGGGCTATACGTGCCATAAAACCAGGGCGATGTTTACTGGCTCTGGGTACCATGTAACCAATCGAACGAGCCAGGCGTCCGGTCTGATAACCGGGGTTTTCACCCGGTGCCGACCGCGCACGGCGCATCACCAGCCGACGGGCATCACGCATATGACGCTGACCAATCGTGACAAACGCCCGCCGGACACGGGCGCGGTTAAAGCGCATCTCCGCGGGCTGCTGAAAATCAACGTGCAAAAAGGAAGTCGTCATTGTTGCCTCCGTGACTCTGCCTACATTCGCCCAGCTCCGTACACTCCAGCAGCAGAAAGCGCCGCGCCCCGTTCAGATCGCGCTGACGTTTCACCCGGTACACACTGTCACCGCAGACCACCTCATAATCAGCGGTGATCCCCCGGCGGTAACGAATGGTGATGTAATGGGTGATGGCGTCCCCGGTCTGCGCGGTTTCCTGCCAGGTGGTGGCACTGGTCTGGATAACCTTCGCCCATGTCCGGAACGTAACCGGGTATTGAGGCTCCACGCCAAAGTTATCCGCGGGCATATCCACCCGCAGGCGGATCAGGACGCGTTTATTCAGTTCACCGGGGTCCGGCAGAATGTAGGTTGCGCTGGTCTGCGCCTGACGAATTTTCATTGCGGAAAGTACCTGTACGGGCCGACAAGCCAGCCAAAACTCTGCGGCATGTCGAGTTTCTCCACTTCCGTAACCGACGAGCGGTTTTCGTAAAAATGGCTGATAAGCATCAGCATCCCCAGACGAATATCATCCGGCAGGTGCAGCCCGTCCGGATCGCTGTCCGGAATGGTTTCATCCGGTGCATAGAGCTTCCGGTTCAGATACGTTTCCGTCCGCTTTTGTGCCGCACATGCCAGCAGTTGCAGATGGCGGTCATCAGTATCGAAATCCTCATCCAGCCGGAGTTGGGCTTTAATCTCTTCCATTGTCAGAAGCATACTCAGCCCTCTTTACTGGTCGTGGCTTTTTCTCTTTTGCCGCTTTACTGCTTTTTGCACTGATTCCGCGCTCTGCTAACCCGGCCTGAAGTGCAATCTCCTGCACCCGGGCAGGAAGCGCCCCGTCGTCATACTCACCGGCCTGAATGACCTCAACACGCATACCGTCCGGTGACCATTTCAGATCTTGTTTCAGGATCATGATTCTTCACCCGTCAGAACAGGGGGCGCGGTTCCGCGCCCCTGAGTGATTACGCCGCTGCAATCTTCAGCAGTTTGATGGCCTGCGAATCGACCAGCATCCCGCCGGTGCGCTTGGTGGTATAAAAACCGACAAACGGTTTATTGGTGTACGGGTCACGCAGAATGCGGGTGCCGATACGGTCAACGATGGTGTAACCCCGTTTGAAGTTACCAAATGCAATGGCTTTCGCATCAGCGGCGATATCCGGCATCTGTTCGTTTTCAGCGATACCGTAACCCGCCAGAGAGGACGGCTGCCCCAGTTCCAGCCCCGGACGCCACAGATAGTTACCCTCGGTGTCTTTCAGCAGACGGATGGCAAACAGGCTGTTGTTGTTCATCATGAACTTCGCGCCAGTGCGGTGTGCCTTACGCAGCGTGTAAATCAGTTTGATAATGGCGTCTGCGGTCACCGCGGTCGCTTCGCCGGATACAATATGCTGAAGTTTGCCGAACGCCCGGACCTTGTCGGTTTCATCAGTGGATTCATACGCCAGGAACCCTTTCGGCTTCTTGGTGCCATCGCCTGAGGTAAAGGCAATTTCTTCCTGTTCGGCAAATTCGGTTGCCAGCTCGCTGTTGATCCAGGCCTCCACGTTGAAGAAGGCATCGTCCAGCATTTTCTGGGTAGCCTGCGGGTTGCCGTAGATTTCCCCCATGAGAGGTTCAATCAGCTCCAGTCTGGAGGTGGCAGTCTGGGATCGCGTATCCGTTTCCCCCACCCATCCGGAAGCCGTACCGCCCAGATTCACCAGTTTTTTGTAGTCGGAACCGCCAACGGTGATCACCGTGGCTTCCTGACGCATCACCACTTCATCTTTCAGCAGGTTAAGAATGTTGCGATCCAGTTCTTCCGGCACGGCGTAGCCACCGTCTTCATCGGTACCCACCTGCAATGCCTTACGCTCCAGATCGCGCAGACCGTCTTCACGGCCTTTACGTAGAAAGCCCACAAACGCCTCTTTATGCTCGGTGGCCAGTTTATTTTGCGCTCCACCTGCCGGACGTTTCAGCTCAAGCAGCTCTTTTTCAAGGTCGCTTTTGAGATTTTCCAGCTCGCTGAGTTTCCCGTTCAGGGTTTCCACCTGCCCGGCAAGCTTGCCTTTTTCCTGCTCAATCGCATCCACGCGCTTGTCGTTCTTTGCTTTGAAGTCGTCAAACTTCTGCTGCAGCTCCTGCGCGACCTGTTCGACATCTTTAATATCAACCGCCATCGTATTTCTCCTGATTAGAAGTTCAGATTTTTCAGTGCATTCAGTGCATTCAGTGCAGAGCCCACATCCTCAGCGTCGCGCAGGGACAGTGCGCCATAGCCCCCGGCCATGAATGCTTTGGCCTGGGTACGGGAGAGTCCGACATCACGCAGGACTCTTTCGATTTTTTTCTGTTCGGGGATTTCCCCGCGGGCCAGTGCGTTCTTGACGTCGCTGATCCGCGCCTCGTCGTTAGACGGGAACGTCACCAGGCTGACTTCCCAGAGGTCGATTTCTTTCAGCAGAAAGGCTTCTTTGCTCCGGTCGTATTCCCAGTCTTTCAGGACGTACCCAATAGAAAGGCCGGTTAACGAACCGGCCTTCATGTGTGCATGTGCGCGTTTTGCGAGGGGATCATCATCAATAAGCAACCGTCCCCTGACGTAAAGCCCGACATCGTCTTCCTTCATTTCGGTGTAAACACCGATGGGTTCATCCATGCGGTGCTGCCAGAGCAGCGCAGGTAACGCTTTTCTGTCACTCCACGCCCGCAGGGAAGCAGCAAATGCCCCGGACATCACCACATCATCGTGGCTGTCCTTTACACCAAAGACGGAGCCATACCCTTCAAACTCACCGGAGTCACTGACAGATTTCAGACTCAGCGGTACATCAAGACGTTGTTTCGTCTGCATTGGCGTTATCCTTCTGCTTACCGGCTTTACTGCCATCGGAGGGTTTCGTGGTCATGTTCATCGGTGTGAGATAGACATCACCACCGGGACGCGGATTCATATCTTCCAGGTCGCGGCAGTCATTGGGAGAGTAAATTCCCCAGTTGATCCCGGTGGCGTAGGCTTCAAAACGGGACTTCATATCCCCGCGCAGTAACGCCCCGGCGTTAAATTTGGCGTAATAAACGCCCTGCTTACTTTTTCGTACCAGTCCGGTGTTGATCCGCTGTTCGATGCGGGTCAGATACGGCACCAGTGAATAGTTGATAAATCCCAGCCCCAGCTCTTCGATATTATTGAAGGTGGCGCGATCGGTGTTCTGCACCATGTGCAACGGCACCCGGAACAGACGACAGATTTCTTCAAGCTGAAACTTGCGGGTTTCCAGGAACTGGCTGTCCTCGGCGTTCAGCGCCATCGACTTCCAGTCCAGCCCCATCTCAAGGATCATCGGGCGGTGAGCATTGCCAAGCCCGGTGTGACGCTCCTCAAAATCTTTCTTCAGGCGCTCATAAGCCTGATCCGACAGCGTCTGCTCTGTACGCAAAACACCCGATGTCACCGCGCCATTGCTGAACAGTCTGGCCCCGTGCTCTTCGGTCGCTGCCGCCAGCGATATTGCCTCGCGGGCATAGGCGATGGGATTCAGCCCCACCAGTCCGTCCAGCGTCAGCGTACGCACATGCCAGATATCCTCCTGGCTCAGTACATCCGTGGAGCCATCCGGGAATGTGACCTGATAGACCGGTTCCCAGCTACTGTTAAGCTTCGGTACCACACTGCCGGGATCGACGGGCAGCAGTTCAGCCACTTCGCCAAATGCTTTCACTTTGTAGGCGTAAAAGTTTCCCCTCAGGCACAGACAGGTGACCACCAGCTCCCAGAACTCCTGCGGCGTCATATAGCCATTGGGATGCGTGGAGATCAGTTTATGCAGACGTTCGCCGGTGGCTCTCTGCTTCAGGCTGCCGTTCAGGTGATACAGATTGCAGGGCAACATCCCGACCGACTCTGCCAGCACTCTGACGCAGGAAAAAACCGCCGTCAGTCGCATGGCCCGCTGACTGCTGATCTGCTTTCCGGTATAGGTGTCATACGACAGCCCGATGGCATCCGCCAGCTCTGCTGGCGTGGTCACCGGTGCGTCACTTTTTCGTTGAAATAATCCCGAAAAGAACACTATTTACCTCCGCCGACAGACGACTGTGTACGGTCGAGATATCGCGCCACCAGCCACGACCAGAACAGGCACAGCGCCCCGGCAACAACAAAACCCGCCGGGGGATAAATCAGCCAGGCACCATACGCCAGCAAAAGCGCACCCAGCACGCCCACCAGAGGCGCGAGAATCAGCATGATCATAATTACCTCAGTTAAAGCGAGCGGATCCCATAGGACTCAATGTGGTCAGACAGCGTGTCTTCTTTCTCGTACAGCATGGCTCTGCCAACCGCCATAATCAGCGCAACTGCACCATCGATTTTGTTTTCCGCCTGCTCTTTGACGGGCTTCACTAAATCATCGTTACCTGGCATGTTTTTGCCGACCACATTGCCGATACACCAGGTCATGATGGGATTGCCGTCATGATGAAAGCGTCCCGATTCAATCGCTGCCTCCAGCTCTTTCATCGGGTCGGACATATTGGCGAAGTTCTGGACGATAGTAACGGGATTCAGGTCTTCATCAGCAAGGTCATGTGACAGCCCGGTCGCTCCAAAAGGGTCGATGGGTGACTCACTGACCGGGCTGATTTTGTTCGCCGCTTTGGCCTCTTCGAGGATGTAGCGATAATCCACCTCTGCACCATCGGTAACGGTCAGAACGCCCATTTCCACCCATTTCTGAAAGCGTTCGGCTGTCCGGCGATCTTCATTTTTCTCGACGCTGTACACCGTGTCATACGGTACCCAGAAACGCGGGGCCACACTGTAGTAATGCGTTTTACCGTCAATCTCGCGGGTATAAAGTCGCGCCATGCTGTTCATATCCAGCTTACGCGCCAGGTCAAAGGCCAGAATGCACGGCTGCCCCTCGAACTGCTCAAGAGTCAGTGATTTATCCTCGCAGCTCTGCCAGCTCACCAGGTTGAAATACGCCGAACGCGCCGACACCCAGATATTGAGGTGTTTTGTTTTAAAGACGTTTGCCAGACGGGCATTATTTTTCGCACGCTGCTGCTGACTTAACAAAAATTCGCGATAAACCGACACGCCAATATTTGGATTGGCTTTTTCCAGCACCTGCGGGTCGGTCCAGTCGTCACCTTCATCAACGGTATAGATGATCCCGAACAGTTCATCGTTAGGCACCGAGCCGTTGAGCATCTCGATGACTTCCCGCCGTTTGTCGTAGCACGGCCCCTCAATGTTGTACCCGGCGGTGGTGATGGCCCACATCAGTGGCTGACGTCGCGCCCCCATCCCGGTAAGCATTGTGGTATAAAGCGCATCGGTGGCATGCTCGTGATATTCATCCACCACGGCACAGTGGGGTGATGAACCATCACCTGGGTTGCCGATCAGCGGTTCAAACCGCGCGCCATCCTCCGGACGGTTCATGTTTGAGGCGTTAACCTCAATCCCGAACGCTTCTGTCAGCATGGGTGTGCGTTTACACATCAGTCGCGCCGGGCGAAAGACTTCCCACGCCTGTTTCTCTGTCGTGGCACCGGAATACACTTCCGCGCCAAACTCGTTATCACAGGCAAAACAATACAGGGCAACACCGGCAGAGATTGCTGATTTGCCGTTCTTACGGGGGATTTCGGTGTACACCTCCCGGAAGCGGCGCAACCGGGTGCCTTTATTGACCCAGCCAAACGCACAGCAGATCACAAATAGCTGCCACGGCTCCAGCGTGATGGGCATCCGTTTGAATGCCCACTCCCCCTTGGTGTGCGGCAACAGCTGAATAAATTTCGCGGCCCGTTCAGCCAGGTCCTTGTCGAAGCGGTAACGAAACGACTTACTTTTTTCCGCCATCAGGTCATCAAGATGGCGCTGGCAGGCCTGAATCACAAACTGGCAGGCAACAATCTTTCCGCGCACGACATCCCGGGCATACTGATTGGCTGCATTTACGTTGGGGTAAGATTTCCGGCTCATGATTCGATGATTTTCAGATTGTCAGAAACGGGTTAGTGGCTTTCTTCTTCCCCGCCAGGCCAATCAGACGCTGGCGGCTGCTGGGGTCGAGTCCGAGCATTGCCCCCGTGCTGCTCATCTCGGACTCCTGTTCTTTTTTGGCGGTCAGCTCCGGATTTTTGACCATGCCGCCCATTGCACCGGTGATGGTGTTGCCCTGTCTGGCAATATTTTTCACGGCACGTCGCCAGAATTCATAGGCCACACACCACCGCTCAAGTACCGCCAGGTCAGTCACGCACAGCAGGCCCTGACCGCAGAGTTCTTTGGTTGTCAGTTGCCACATGATCGTGGCGAGAGGGAGATCTTCTTCAGCGAACCACTCCGGTGGCTCAACACCTTTGATGGGCGTAAAAACAGGTTCATCTTTATTCAGGGCTCGCTTGCCGGGGTTTCCGGCCAGCGCCTTGCGCGCCGTTGGCTTGGGGCGACGCCCGGAACGCCCCGCCGTTCCAGCCATATGCGGCACTCCTGGTTAAATTTCATTTTTCGCGGGTATAAAAAAACGATGGGGCGGGCAGTCCGGAAGACGTCAGGTCACAGGGATTTGACCCGCCCCTCCCCTCAGACAGTTGAGAATTATTATCACTTTAACCGTTCACGGGCCGTCTTCGCCTTATGGCAGGGCCAGCACAGACTCTGCAGATTACTGTCGGCATCAGTGCCGCCATGCGCTTTAGGAACGATGTGGTCAACGGTTTTCGCCTCACGCACCACACCAGCATGCAGACATGACTGACATAAACCTTTGTCACGCTTCAGGACGCGCTCGCGGATACCGTCCCACTTCGAACCATAACCGCGCTGATGACGGGACTGGCCCGGCTTGTATTGCTTCCAGCCTTCGCTTTTGTGGCTTTCGCAATAGCCTGACGGGTCTGTGGTTGTAGAGCGGCAGCCGCGAACACGGCAGGCTTTTGGGATTCGTGGGGGCATATGCACTCCAATGAAGAAGCCACCGACATAGCCTCCTCCATTCATAGTGAAACTATTTTCATCTACCCAGTAATGAATTCTTTGAAGAGTCGAGATCAATACAACTCACTAATGGGAGAGGTTTGTCCAACACGTTGGACAAGCCTCCCGTTTGATTTACTTGACACTATAGAAGGACAGAATGCCTTCCTCACTCGAATAACATCAATTAAGGAGGTTCAACATGTTTCATTCCACAAGTCATCAGTCTGTAATTATGGTAGCATCAGTTTGTGCCACATACCTTTTCCGCTTCACTTTGAGTCTGATTCATTTCTACCTGACCGGCTCGCCTCTATCTTTCTAATCCCCGCTTTGTCAATATTGCATTGACCCAACGCTGACAACAGACTCACATTCAACTCCAGACTGGCACCATACGTCAGCGGATTGGGTATAAACGGTACAGAAGTATCAGAAGTCAGGCTGGCTGGCAGTGGTGCCACCGGAGCGCTCACGTAAACCGTTCGCGAATTTCCGCAACCGGTCAGCAGCGGCAGCAGGCACAGGACGTGAAGCACAATCATCATCCGCAACAGCCACTTTGATATCTTCCTGGGTTCTCTGTGACTCCAGTGTGATCTGCTGTTTTGCATGCTGGTTAGCCTCCAGAACTGTATTGACGATTTGCAGTGATTGCAGGACGTTATTGGTAATGACAGTTGCCGATTTGGCATTTTGTACAGCCTCATCAGCACGTTTCTTTTCGTGCTGATATTTGCTGTAGTAGTGGTTGGCAGACCAGATGAAAGAACCGATGACAGTAAAGAAGAATGCAGCGATAACCAACTTATAGCTCAACTTCATTTACCACCCCACCAGCCTCTTTAAACCGGGCAATCAGATCACCGATTTTATGTTCATACTGACCGTAACCAGCACCCGGCAATGAAGCCCAGATATTGCTGCAACGGTCGATTGCCTGACGGATATCACCGCGATCAATCATCGGCAAAGCGCCACGCTCTTTAATCTGTTGCAATGCCACAGCGTCCTGACTTTTGGGAGAGAAGTCTTTCAGGCCAAGCTGATTACGGTAGGCATCCCACCAACGGGAAAGAAGCTGGTAACGTCCGGCGGCTGTTGATTTGAGTTTGGGGTTTAGCGTGACAAGTTTGCGAGGGTGATCGGAGTAATCAGTAAACAGTTCACCACCGACAATAACATCATAACCGTGGTTACGTGTCGGTTGTCGCCCGTTATCCGTTCCTTCTGACCATGCAACCATATCCAGGAAAGCTTTACGCTGGGAATTTAGTACCTGCATAAATTACTCCTTCGAGCTACCAAACTTGTTACCGATTACTCTCATTGCAGCCCCACGAATAGCATCGACACCGATCAGCCCCACTCCACCACCAATGGCAACAGAAAGTGATTTAGGCCATCCGACATACTCAAGAGCGGATGCAAAGGTCAGCGTCAGAGCACCACAGAGTAAAATCTCGAGCGTTTTTCGCTTCCAGCCACCACCGCCACCAAAATAGGCAATACGTAAACCAGCCATAACGATCGACATAATTACTGCGCCCAGCGGTGTGTCTCCACGCCACCAGCTCTGTAACAATTCAAGTAAGTCAGACCAGGAATGAGGATCGTTATGCATTTTTATAATTCCCACCTCCGGTTATCGGAAGTGCAACGAGTGAAGGGAAAGAAGCTGGTTATAGCGCTGAGTCGCAAAAGTTGCGTAGTGCACAAAAAAGGCCGCCTACAGGCAGCCTCTTTTTATAATTCATTGAGTTAACAACATTTAAATGCTGGTGGTATAGAAGGTTTTTCACCAGAACGACAAGCCGGACACCATGACTGAACGATATGCCTTCCGTCTCCCATATCCCTATAACCAAAGTCTATTGTTTTATAAAAAACGTGCACTCCGGCATCAGCAGAACATTTTGGGCAAGATTTATATTCAACGCCATCTTGTTCAACTTCTCGTGAATAACTTAATGACTGCTCACAAACAGAACAACGCTCCACCATATATGCTCTCCTGTTTTTGATAGAGATTTATGGGTAGCAATTCCATTCAAAAGAAACATTGAAGGGTGTCACTTTTTCAAAATGAGCGTAGCTGGCTGCCAGTTTTTTGTACAACACACTTTAAGGAAGGAGAGCCTTAAAAACACAATTGACATCAATAAAAAACCGCTCGGTGGCGGTTTCTTGAAGATTATCAACGGTAGACACACAAAACCCATCGTTAGGAGAATCCTAACCAGATTTTTTGAAAAATGCAAGAATCATGTCGCTATCTTCGGCGAAAATCATTTATCTCGTCACTTTTCTTAATTGCGCCTCAGCATATGCTTCTTCCTGCCAGCACTTTGTCACCAGTTTATCAATGACATCTGCATATCCTTTGTACCACTCATAATCCGTCAGGTCTGGTACCAGCTTCTGGACATGATGCCGCGCCAGTGTGGTTGGTAAACGGCTAAACCGGTTTCCATTGCAACGCCCACAAATCTTATAAACAGGCGTGCCATGAAGCCGGGTTCTTTTTTCATCCAGGACAATACCTTTACCCTTACACCCTCTGCACGCTGTGCTGACTTCTCCCTTACCATGGCAATGCTGACATAGTTCCTTCACCCACTCTTCCTTGACAACAGATTCCCCGCTTCTGGAGTGTTTCACCACTTCGCGCAATACATTATGAAATCCAGTACCAGCACAATGCTCACAGCGAGCCTTACTTGCCGCAGACCTGGAATAATCAGCAAAGGCAAAATTCACAAGGTAAGGGATGATCTGTAACCGGGTTTCTTCACTCAATTTATTCAATGTCGGGTTATCCAGTGCCATCGCGTAATTGAGCAGACCTTCAATCGCAAACTGAGGATCCTGAACACCAACTTTTGCCAGGAATAAGGCAAAACCCAGTGGTGCTTTCGACTGCACCATCCCCTGCGCAGCCATCACATCTGTAATTGTTAAACCACCCGAGCCTGTCGCCGGTGCGTCATCACTCAATTTTGGAGATTTTGGGGAGTAATATTTTGGTAAGGCTTCAAGGTTCATGCTCGTTCTCCACTTACGCCAGTACGCCTATTGCCAGCGCACGATCGATAAAACGAAATATCAGCTCCAGCTGGGAGCCATACTTCTCTTCAAATGCCACGGTATCCGCATGCAGCTCGTCGTGATGCTTTCTGCACAAAGGCAACACAAAGAGGTCATGCGCTTTTGTACCCATTCCACCCTGACCGTGACCTATCAGGTGGTGGGGATCATCAGCAGGCTTTCCACAACATGCACACGGCTGCGTCTTAACCCAGCGCGTGTACTTTTCATTAACCCAGCGGCGACGTTTTGGACGTAACATAAAAGACTCCGGCGACTCCGGATCCACTTTCAGCGCCAGCACCTTTTTCGCTTTATCCTGGATGATGCTGGTGGCAGGAACCGAATGTACAAGGTCACTTTCCCGGGTGGCCGCCTGCACAACAGGCTTCGGTAATCTCAGTGCCTTACGGGCTGCGCTTTCCGGTAAGGCATCCGCCAGATCATTACGAACCAGCCACCAGCACAGTTCCGGCATTGTCACAACGTGACTGTCATCAAAACCGAGATCCCGACGCACAACAGACAACACCCAGCGGGCACAGTTATCCGTTGCCATTGATTCCAGCCGTTCCGTGAACTGATCGCGCAGCTGGTTATCGCAGTGCCAGCACAGACGGATTGCGCCCGGAGCGTGTCGCATTGTGGTCATGTTCTCGCTGTGCCAGTCGGAATGAGGCCACTGGCAGCCTTTTTCACGAAGTAACCAGCTTTCAAGACATTCCACGCCACCAGCACGACGGATCACCGCCTCATTGCGGAACACAGCCCGAACGGCAGGATCATCCGCCAGTGGTTGTGATGCCGCCGGAACGGCACCACTGGCAAAAGATGAATAACGTTCCGGCTCAGGCTCCAGCAGGACACGCCCCTGCATAAACAGGGGCATCAGCTCTGAACCGGGTCTGAACAATACGATCCCCATACGCGGGGCAATCTCAGGGGTCAGTAGCGCTCTCACGGTCACCTCAATGAACGGTATCGAGCAGCTTTAACAGCTCAGGGAATCGGGATTCGAAGAAATGCGGCTGCGTCTCACGCGGATTTGCCGGACTGGTGATGTTCTTGCCGAACATGCAGCCTTTCGCCGTCAGCGACCAGAATTTTTTGATGTTATTAATCGCGGTACGGCTGTATCGTTCGCGCTGTTCGACGATCCCCAGTTTCACCATCTGGTGATATGCCTGATTAGCCGTAAGGCGGATACCATACTGTTTCAGCAGTGCACTCAGTGATAGTGTCGGGCGACTTGAGCCATCGTGTGCATCAGCAGGGGCATCAATGGCATAGCGCGGTGCCAGATTCGGTAAGCCAACAGCCTCCTGGAGTTTCTGACAGGCACCAAGCACAGATGAGTTAGACAGATTTAACTCCCGACGCATAAAGTCCAGCAGAATCACGCCAGCCTGCATCTTGTCAGCAGCCTGCCCGGATAATTTTTCCGGTGCGCTGGTTACCATATCGAAAGTACGGATCACCTTCAGATGAAATGACGGGCTGATCCACATTGCATAGGCATACACCAGTTCTTTGCAGACATACGTCCCCTGGTTATTTCCGCCACGAATAACGTTAACTGGCTCTATATTGACCGAGTTGCAAATCTGCAACTCGCTTATTAAACGTTCAGTTTGCTCATTGCGGAGCCAGAATGCAGGCTTATGCTTATCCAGAGAACCAGCAGCCCTGTGCAGATCGTTCAGGCTGTAACGCCCAAAAGCATCACGACGAACTTCAATACCATCAATGACCATCAGATTATTCATACTTCGTTTCTCCTCTCAATCAGGCGGCTGCACCCGCCGTTTTCTCGTACTTACTGATAGTGATCTCGACCTTCCCTTCCGGGATAACCGGTCCCCACTCCACCAGCATTCTTTTCACCTGACTGTCGTCTTCCCACACACCCGCGTGGGTCAGGGCGTCAAACAGCGCCTTGTTATAGTTGTCCAGATCGCGGATCCGGTTATCCGGAGGAAACAACACGATCTCCACTGAAGCAGGTGCCGACGTTGGTTTTGGCAGACGACGTAACTGCTCAACTATTGCTGCACACGCCGTGCTCTGGAATTTGCGCCCCGCCGCGCTTATCAGGCTCTTACCTGCAAACGCTCCTTTGTTGGGGTGTCGCCAGTACGTGTTCACGCTGGGCGGAAAAGGCAGGATCAGCTTCATACTTTCAGGCCCCTCTCATGTAACCAGTGGGCTGCACGCAACCTGGCGTTTTCCTCACCGGCAAGCAGTGCGCGGATAATCCCGGCCGCCTCGCTGTCGTCGTCCTTCACCGCGGTATGAAGCGTTATCCCCCGGGCCACGCCACGCTTTATCGTGATGACGCCTTTTTTCTCCAGTGCGCGAAGATGCTCCACCGCTGCATTCACCGAACGGTATCCCAGCATGGTTGCCACCTCCTGATTGGTTGGCGGGAAGCCACGTTCTTTCTGATAAGAAATCAGCATATCCAGCACCTGCTGCTGGCATTGAGTTAACGTCGTCATGCCGCCATCTCCCTGACCAGTTTTTCTGCCTGCTGGCGAACCTGCGCCAGAAAGGCCTCACCACATGCCTCAAGTTCGTCGCGCCCGATGTAGCTGATTGCCGGTCCCTTCCAGGTCTTGTCGAAAACAGCAATAGCACCAGCGAAGAAAGCTCCTGTCGGCACCTGCTTCTCATCCTTCGGGATAAACCAGGCAGGCAGTTCAAAACCAATACGCCCGCGAATAAAAGCAATATGGTCCGCATCTTCCGGCCACCACACTTCGCTGGTGGCAGCTTTGATCAGGAAAACATAGCGCCCGCCCTTATCACGCATGGCACTGGCATGTTTCATGATGTAACGCATGCCGGTGATGTATTGCCCCTCATGCTGACTGGCGCGGCTGTATGGGGGATTACCAAAGGCAGCACCTTTAAGCTCCGCAAGACGTTCTGACCAGTCATGCGCCAGCGCGTTGTCTTCCGCCGTGTAATACGCGGCACATTTGGCGTTATCACCGTCAGTGAACAGATCCAGAACAAACGGACCAAACAAGGTGTTAATTCCCCAGAAAATGTTGTCCGGCGTGCGCCACTGATCGCCCACTTCCTTCAGTTCATGGGCTGGTTTGTTCCGCAGTTCTACCAGCGCCTGGCAATATTTATTACTCATTAAGCCCCCACGTAAAAAGCATCCGCAATGTCTCCGGAAGTACAGCCCGGATGGGCTTCAATGAATTTCTGAACGTCATTTAACAGACTCATGATCACCCCCTGAATCCTGCCGGGATCTGGCTGTAGTCCACGTTGTCGTAACTGGCTTTGAAGTACGGGTCTTCGCGTTTTTCTGTGTACGTGCTGACGGACGGCGATAAGCGCAGGGAAAGCTCATCCCATTTTTCCCGCAGCTTCGACGGGCTGAGCACGTTACGGCACCAGAACGGATCGCGGCTGACGCGGCTGTACATCTCGCAGATTTGTTTGTGAGTACGACCATCCTGCACACACATCAGGCGAATTTCGTTTGCCCAGGCTGTCCAGTTCGGTTCTTTGGGACGAACCACCTCGCCGTCACATTCGGCGGCCTGCTCGTACAGGGCGATGATTTTTTTCCAGAGCCACTGTGCGCAGGTCAAATCATCCTGCGTTCCCCACTGGCGCTTTTTAGGGCTGAATACAACCGCATCAGGATGGCGAGTTAAAAACTCCTGTTCAGCCGTCTGCGTGTCCGGTTGCGAAGCGTCCGGACGAGAAGTTTTTTTATCTGACGGATCATGTTTTGATTTTACTGACGGATCCCCGCCAGATTCTGACGGGTGAAAACCCGCTTTTTTGCCAGATTTCGACGCATCAAATTTTGACGGGTCAGATTTTGATGCGTCAGATTTTGACGGGTCAGAATCTGACAGTTGAGAAAATGCCGCTGCCTGAAGCTTCGCAACGTTAAGCTGATAAACATTCGACGCATTGCGGTTACCCTGGCGACGCGCCTTACGCGTTAACCAGCCTTCTGCTTCCAGCCGTGCGATAGCCGTTCTGACGGTACTCATTCCCGCGCCAATCTGGCGGGCAATGGTTTCAATTGATGGCCAGCACACACCTTCGTCATTACTGAAATCAGCCAGGCGGGCCATAATTGCCACGCTGGATAATTTCATGCCTGATGCAGCGCAACCATCCCATACATAGCCGGTTAATTTAGTGCTCATGACCGACCTCTATTTCCCTGAATTTACGACGAAACTGTTCGAGCGGGCTGAAGCACTCATGCTCATAGCCTTCGCGGAGGTAGATAACTCGTTGTGTTTCCGGCTCCCAACGAATGACTCTGACGGGCACTCCGTAGTGATCTTTGAACCAGCGGTTAACTTGTCGCAAAGGACTGTCTCCTTCTGCCGGTTGAAATCACCCACAGCCCACTCAGCAAAGCTGTGGGTTACAATTTCCCTGTCACCTGGTACATTAACTGCATAGCAATACTCCACCTTCGCTTTTCCACCCGGTACAGGAAGCGCAATCAGTTGCGAGCGACGGTAGTGTGTTGTTAAACTGTTCATGCGTTAGTTTCTCCACAGTCACGACACGCCACGGCGCCCGGAGCTGCACACTCGCGGGCGTCATTACTTTCTGAAATGCAAAAGATTTTGTAGACCAGTGCTGCATGCTCCTGCAGCTTCGAAATTGAGAGATACAGCTCGTCGTTAATTGCTGTCTTCTCATGCGGTTCCACCACACCGTCTTCGATTGCCGAACGAATCTGTCTGGAATAACTGCCAATCTGTTCAATGACTTCCAGCAGGCGCTGGTTAATATCGGCGTTGTCCACATCCTCGACGTCAGGAAGAGACACAAAGACGCCATTTGCAGACTGCGCCACAGCGTCAGCAATGAAGTGAGTTCCACCAGCACGTTGCAAAATCATTGCCCATCCCAGCGGGAAAATCTGATCGCCATCGGCACGAAGGCGGTTAAATAATGCGTTTTCTGTTACATCCAGCCAGTCAGCTGCTTCAGCGTAACCACCCGGCAACGCTGCGATAGTTTTTCTGACAGCTTTCACGTACCACTCAGGCTGTTTTTCTACTTTCCAGTGATGCTTACCCACGGTTAGCCTCATCGTTCTGTGGTTTCTGTTAATCGATTTATCCATTAGATTTTTCATAAAGCTCAGGTTTAAATGGCAACCGTCCGCAAGTTCTATATGCAGCTTCTGCTGCACGTCCTTTTGGAATTAACTGGCCCGGACGGTTTCGCCACTGATAAACGGCTTCAGTTGTTATGCCGAAAAAAGCAGCAACTTTCTCAATACTGCCGAAGTAGCTTTCGATATCGTCAGTTGTCATACGCCCTCCAAACTAAGTTTTATTAGATGCTAATTACAAATCTATCTTTGGTCAATAAAAACTAAGATTACTTAGCAATTCAAGAAATGGTGCTCCTATGGAAACGGTTGGTCAGCGTATAAAAGCTCTGAGAAGAGTTACCGGAACGTCCCAGAAAGAATTGGGTAAATTTTGTGGAGTAAGCGACGTTGCTGTGGGGTACTGGGAGAAAGACATCAATACCCCTGGTGGGGAGGCACTTTCGAAATTAGCGAAGTTCTTCAATACGTCAATAGATTACATTCTTTATGGTGCTGAGTTTGAAGGCAAACTCGTCACAAACATGCGCAGAGTTCCTGTAATATCGTGGGTTCAGGCTGGGCAGTTTACTGAGTGCAGGGCAGCAGAAGTGTTTAGTGAAGTGGACAAGTGGGTAGATACATCATTAAAGATTGGTGATAACTCATTTGCATTAGAGGTTAAAGGTGACTCCATGACTAACCCTAATGGCCTCCCAACAATACCAGAAGGCGCAACAGTGATTGTAGATCCAGATGCAGAACCTCGTCATGGAAAAATAGTCATCGCTCGACTTGATGGAACAAACGAAGCTACAGTAAAAAAATTAGTCATCGATGGCCCTCAAAAGTTTTTAGTGCCATTAAATCCTCGGTATCCCAACATCCCTATCAATGGTAATTGCCTTATCATTGGTGTAGTCAAAGGAGTTCAATACGAACTCTAAGACCTCTCTTCTCTAACTAAGGCACCGAACTAAGAAAAGTTTGGTGTTTTCTCTTGCCATAATAACTAAGTTAAGTTAGATTTTATATCAAAGATAACGAACAGGCAGGACGCCCACGAAGTAGCCGCCGGTGGCGTATGAATGACCGGATGATTCGTTAAATACTATGTGTAAGAGAGCGCAAATGAACCGTTATTTCACATGCTCGTTTTGTGGCGCAAACGAGCTGCAGGCAAAAAAAATCATCGCCAAAGGCGGAAAAGATGAAGTTGCTATCTGCTCTGAGTGCGTAGTCTTGTGTGTCGGGGCATTAATCAATATCAGCACAACTATTCAGTTCACACCAAATGAGAATGCGCCTTTAGATGCGCGGAAATCTGGAGGTTAAAGAACAAAATGAAAGTCCAGATTTTAAACAATAGTGGTGAAGTCGTTTGGTCATACGACATAGCCGCTCCTGTAGATCAGAGCGGCGATAGCTGGACCAATGGGAAACATCAGATTATGGCTGGAGTTGTATTCTCTTTACGCCGTGCTTTGGAACAGGCTGAAGTATTTCCATCAGACCCTGAATGGAAATGGCCTTTTTCTATTTGTCCAAATTCGGAGAGTACATTTCAGAAAATTGGTCAGAAAGTCGCACTCGAAGAGCATCAGCCAACTGTTTCCTGATTTTTTCAGGTAGCTCGTCGGCATCGCAGAAACAACAACGCTCGATCATGTTGAAAGCCGATTCGTAGAACTGTTTCTGCTGAGTGTCGCTGAGACAGGAAAAGAGCGACGTTACGATGATTTTATTAATTGCATTATCAAGTTCTTTTTCATCAAAAGTCATTTGATTTTCCTTTTATGTATACGGACTTAAAAGGATACCACCGAGCCTGAAGTGGTGAAAAGACAGGCACATAACAGCTAAGTATTTTCAACCAGAGAGAATCCTTAGCGTTGTGGTGAATGCGGCTCAGCGCACGCGGGTTAAGGTTGAGGCTGACAGTCGACCTTCTGTGGATACCCACCCGCCTGGTGTGCAACCTTCGCCAGGCACCGGGAGGCACCCGGCACCACAACTTTATGCTGTGTGTAGTCCTGGCGGTACCAGCTTGTACCATTGCTTCCGGCTGGTACCGTCCTTTTTACAAAACAGAGAAGAGCATCACCGGACGACGGGCTCATAACCCAATCCATCCGGGCGGCAGCCACCGCAGGTGTTCTTCTCTGTTTTGTGGAGAAACCAACCGACCTTGCAGGGTCGATATGATGAGGAGCAGCAAAATGGCTAGCGAACGCAGTACTGATGTGCAGGCATTTATCGGGGAGCTGGACGGCGGCGTATTTGAAACCAAAATCGGCGCAGTTCTCAGTGAAGTCGCTTCAGGTGTGATGAACACGAAAACCAAAGGTAAGGTCTCACTCAACCTGGAAATCGAACCATTTGATGAGAACCGTGTGAAAATCAAACACAAACTCTCATATGTTCGCCCGACTAACCGCGGGAAAATTTCCGAAGAAGACACCACCGAAACGCCGATGTATGTCAATCGCGGTGGTCGCCTGACTATTCTGCAGGAAGACCAGGGACAATTACTGACTCTTGCCGGTGAACCTGACGGAAAACTCCGCGCAGCAGGTCATTAATATCGTTCTTAATTAACCGATTATTTATCTCATCACTGAATATCTTTATATAGTGAGGACTTATTATGTCTCAGAACTTAGACGCAACCGCAATTAATCAAATCCATGCCCTTATTTCTGCTCAGGGTGTTAATGAAATTATCAGTAAGATTGGTGCCGATGCTGTGGCATTGCCTGAGAATTTCCGCATTCATGATCTGGAAAAATTTAATTTAAATCGCTTCCGTTTCCGTGGTGCGCTTTCCACTGCCAGCATCGATGACTTTACCCGTTATTCTAAAGATCTTGCAGATGAAGGCACCCGCTGCTTTATCGATGCTGATAATATGCGTGCCGTCAGTGTGCTTAACCTGGGTACTATTGATGAACCAGGTCACGCAGATAACACCGCCACTCTCAAACTGAAAAAGACAGCACCGTTCTCTGCTCTGTTGTCTGTTAACGGTGAGCGTAACTCCCAGAAGTCACTGGCAGAATGGATTGAAGACTGGGCCGACTACCTTGTGGGCTTTGATGCTAATGGTGACGCCATTCAGGCAACAAAAGCGGCTGCGGCAGTCCGTAAAATCACAATTGAAGCGAACCAGACTGCTGATTTTGAAGACAATGACTTCAGCGGCAAACGCTCCCTGATGGAGTCTGTCGAAGCGAGGACCAAAGACATTATGCCAGTGGCATTTGAATTTAAATGCGTTCCGTTTGAAGGCCTGAAAGAACGACCATTTAAATTACGACTCAGCATTATCACTGGTGATCGCCCTGTACTGGTTCTGCGCATTATTCAGCTGGAAGCAGTGCAGGAAGAAATGGCTAACGAATTTCGTGATCTGCTTGTTGAAAAATTCAAAGACAGCAAAGTAGAAACCTTTATTGGTACTTTCACCGCCTGATTTCATTACTGCAAATGCCCCTGCGGGGGCGTTTACGGAAGCGATAATTTTAACTATTGCCGCCCCTATAAAGAACCATTAAACGATAACGTGATGTAGCTATTGATAGTAAATGAAGCACTTGCAAAATAATTGCATTGCGTATATATACGCACATGTGTTGTATTACAGCGATAATGGTAAAGCAAATGATTAACTCTGAAGCAATTGAGCAACTAATGTGGTTATGGTCCTTATTTGACATTAAATTCTTATCTATTTTTGCCGCAGGCTTCACTATATATTTTGGCGTACAAAAAATATCAAAAAAGGTGACAGTGTCGTATTCAGCAAATGTAAGTAAAATATATGACATGCATATATCAACCATAATCCTGACTAATAAAAGAGATAATGCAATTGCTATATCTTCAATCAATATGGAGATTGAAGGGAAAGGGATACTACGAGTTATTAAATTTGACTCCCCTCTTCTTCTAAAGAACTATGATTCTTTAAAAGTTGAACTACCAAAATTTAGCAGCCTTTATAATAATGATGGCGTAGTTAAGTTAGATATTTCTGATAAGTTTCATTTTTATATAATCACGACATCTGGAGATGAAATCAAATGTATTTCTGAAAATAAACATGTGGCACCAAATATGAAAAACAAAATAATTCCAGACATAATAAAATTTAATGGCATTGTCTTAACAAACAGAATGTCTTATATTTTTTTCTATGCAAATGACAACGGAGAGAAATACTGCATAATAGATGCTTCATTGTCCATAAATGGCGACAACCCATTTCATTTTCATGTTCTTAAAGAAGATGAATTAAGAGATTTTTCTAGCATCCTTATTGGTTACGGATATCACCAACGGTTTAAAAGTTATGCATTATTTAAAATAGACAACCATCTTGCTCCTTCTTTGGTTTTAAATAAATCAATGATAGAAAATAATATTATTGAAATGAATAAGTAACTCGCCGGGTGCAGCCGGTTATGATGGAGAAATGATATGAATACCTTGTTTTTACTGATGGCTGAATTCAATACCCTAAACATTGAACTCTCAGCAGTTAGTCAAAAATACTTTGGTATGAGTCCAGCCACAGCAGAAGCAAAAGCAAACGCTTGTAAGTTGCCTGTACCTACATATCGCATCGGTACATCACAAAAAGCAAAACGCTGCATCAACATTCAGGATCTTGCGGAATATATTGACAAAAGACGGGAAGAAGGGCGAGCTGAGTGGGAAAAAGTCAGAACGGAAAAACAAAAATATAACTAAACTAAAACTATGGATAACCCGTATATGTACGGGTTATTTTTCTTTATCACTATCTTTTCTTGATTTGAACAATCCACTAACAACGAAACCAACCAAACCAACAATACTAATTGTACTTGTACCTAGTAATGCAACGATCGCTTCAACTGGAGGCTTTCCTTCATGTGCAATAAGAAACGATGTAAACATTGCGACAACGAATAAGCACCAACACGACATAAACCAAACCGTGAATGAGGCCATTTTTGTCCGAAGCTCATTGTCTATTTCTTTACCAGTTGCGTCAGCTATCTTATCCCGTACTTGTGATTTGAGCATATCAAGCTGAGCTTGAAGACTGTCCATTCTGTTCTGCTGCATAAACTCATGCAATGCACCAGTATTAGAACCAAACTCTTCTGCCTCCAGAATAGCTTTATTTTCTGAAGAAGAATCATCGTCGCTCTCATGATTAGACGGCTCAAATGCAGATTTAAAAACCTGTTCTTGACTGTCAGTAGAGTTTAAGGATGCTTCAGAGCGACCATTTTCAACACCTGCGGCCGCTCCGATAAGTTTATAGATATCTGAATTGTGAGACATGTCATCCCTGAATATTACTTTTCAGAGGCCCTGACATTGCTGTCGGTTATTCAATAAATCATGATAATAAGCCTTGATCGCATCATTTGAGATGATTGACGAGCCAATACCATTATAAGCTTGTGACCAAGGCGTACCTGGCATATGAGTTAGAGTTGATAACTCAATTCCATTTTTCGAGCCGTAAAACTTATAAACAGCCCCGATAATGCTCTCTGCTTGCGGATCCATAGTAACGATGCCACCAAAAGGAGCTACTGCTACATTCGTAACAGGTTTATTCCCATAGTCTTTGAAAGCATCGTACATTCCAGGAATAACTGGACCGTACTTCCACGCGGAGACACATTCATTGAGCAAAGGCTTACCTGTTAATGCTAAATAGTAACCATGGGCAATATAAGTAAGCTTCTGCAGTTGCATGTGGGTCAGAGGATTATGATGTTGGTTTCCCAACGTTATGAATTTATTGGCTATTTGTACCGGACTGTACATAACCACCCTCCTCATTACACTGAATGTGCAAACAGTATCATCACTGTTATCTCAACCTAACACGAACAAAAAAGTTTTGGAAGATTGCAAGAGCAATTCACTGTGTTTATAACCAGCAAATGACTGTACATATACACAGGTTACAAATTGGTGGCGAATTATACCTGCAGAAGTTGCGATGTCAACAAAGCGACCATCACAGTGTTTTGCATCTGACACTGTTATGACAAAAAATCTTTTGATAGGTTCCCAATAGGCTCCCACAAAACACATAACCAATTGTTTTTCAAAAACGATACATCCCATCGAGCATAGGCGCGATGGAGAAGCGATAAGCAGGAAAAGCGGAGGACTGGGTTTCAGGCTGCATGGCGAATAAATAAGCATCCGGTTAAAAAAGGGGCGTCACTATAGCATAACGCTAAACCGGAGGCGTAGCGCCTCCGGTGAAAACGCCTCAGAATGTCATCGTAAGCTGCGCGCCAGCCCCCCAGGTTTCATCTTCGCCGTACAGTCCCATTAAGTCGAGATGCACACGGTTAAAGGGCGCAAAGCCAAGACCGCCGGTAACCACATTGCTATCGTTATTTTTCACATCCGCACGATACCCTGCGCGCACCGCCAGCCATGACAACGGTCGAACTTCAGCGCCGACGCCAACGTACTGTGAATTGTCTTCGCTCTTAAAGCCTTTCGTTTCCGTCAGATCACCATCGGCGCTTACGGTCAGCAAATCGTTATGCCATGCGACGCCCGCGGTAACCAGAGGGCGGATTTGGTATGTATCTTTGTAGTTGGTGGTTTCTCCCGTCATACCATTAGTGATGTAAATATCTTTCGTATCGATATCGCGAGATACCAGATTTTGCCCGCTCAGCCCCAACGTCCAGTTTTCACCGATATCGGCAGCAAGCCCCGCATCAATGTTAAAACCCGTATCGTCATTGCGATAACGGCTGCTATTCCAGTCGCTACTGTCGTAGTTATAAATTGAGGTGGTGTAGTTATAGAGCCAGGTTTTTTGCAGTTTTGGCGTAACGCCAATGGAAACAGGCACCTCGCCCACCACAAACTGCTTCGCCAGCGCAATACCGTAGTCAGATACAATCGCTACCCGCCCCGACGCGGTAGAGTTTAAATGCTTTGTAATTTCGTCAGACCCCAGCAAAGCAGCGCGTCCTGCTTCACGAAGCGCGACACGTTCATCATGCTGGATATCGCGCAAATACTGAATATCGTTCTGATCAATGGACGAACTCACGCGCCCATGCGCATAACCTTTGGCGATAAACGCCACGGAAAGCGTTTGCCCTGGAATACTTACCGCCAACCCGGCGCCGGCATTGGCGCGGGCGGTTTTTCCGTTGAGATATTCCAGCTCATCGGCCAGGTCGCGCGCGGCGCCCTGAAATTGATTCAGCACGCCTCGCGGATTGAGCAGAATTTGCCCCAGCGTAAGGTTATCGACGACCTCATCGTAGTAATCCACTTTATCGCTGATATCGTCAATTTCATCCTGGAGATTGTCTTTATCCGTAATCTGGACGCCGACCGCAGGAAGGACAACAGTGATATTGTCTTCCGGTTTGGCTTTTGCCAGTAACGCCGGATTTAATAGTACTCCGCTGCCATAATTCGCGGACGCGACGCCCGTCCCGCCCATTGCGTCATTACGCGCTTCCGTCCAGGTATTGGCGGCGCTCGCCTGCTTTGCCATAAAAAGCGAGACCGCGATAGCAATCAGTGAAAGTTTGACGTTTTTGTTCACAGTTAGCCCATCTTATTATCAGGTGAAGTAATCCCTCCGCCACGCCTTACCGGACAGAGGCGAACTATTGCTGTGAAATAGTGATGTTAAATCCTGTTGTTATAATATCGACCCTCATTATGTATAGATGAGAATACTGGCGCGGAAAAGCTTAGCAGGCGATATATTGTCGCGGGGTAATTTCAGAGTTTTAAGCAGCTCGTGGTAAAGTAGCGGATTAGACTTTCATGCCATTCGAGGTGCTACATGGAAAAGACCACAACGCAAGAGTTACTGGCGCAAGCTGAAAAACTCTGCGCGCAGCGCAACGTGCGCCTGACGCCTCAGCGCCTCGAAGTGCTGCGCCTGATGAGTCTGCAACAGGGTGCCATCAGCGCATACGATTTGCTCGATTTGCTGCGCGAAACGGAACCACAGGCCAAACCGCCCACCATTTACCGCGCGCTGGATTTTTTGCTCGAACAGGGTTTTGTCCATAAAGTGGAATCCACCAATAGTTATGTGGTTTGCCACCTGTTCGACCAGCCGACGCACAGCTCGGCCATGTTTATCTGCGATCGTTGCGGCGTGGTGAAGGAAGAGTGTGCCGAGGGCGTGGAAGACATCATGCATACGCTGGCGGCTAAAATGGGCTTTGCGCTACGACATAACGTTATTGAGGCGCACGGTCTGTGCCCTGCGTGCGTAGAAGTAGAAGCGTGTCGCCATCCGGGAAACTGTGGTCACGATCACTCGGTGCTGGTGAAGAAAAAACCACGTTAGCCTGAACGGAAAAACGGGCGGCAGTAGAGAGGGGCACGCCCGCATTCACAGGCAAACAGGGGGAAGCACATCCATGTACTCCTGGTAGGGGAAAACATATTACCAGCGATAGTTGTTACGGGTTTCCCAGTCAACAACCTCTTTTTCCGCCTGATCTTTCTGGTAACCGTAACGCTCCTGGATTTTACCTACCAGTTGGTCGCGTTTACCTTCTATAACGGTCATATCGTCATCGGTCAGTTTGCCCCATTGTTCTTTCATTTTACCTTTAAACTGTTTCCAGTTACCGCCGGCTTCGTCTTTATTCATCATCTTGTCCTCATCATTCGGTTAGGAATAGCAGGTGTTATTCGCCCAAATGCACTGCAATTTCTGCTGGACGTGATAATAATTGTAGGCAGGAATTCGGCCTTCGGTTTTATATTCAGAATTTTTAACCGTCACGATCTGGCAAACCATGTACCCTCGCGCCAGTGACGACGCCAGATAAGGCTCAACGACAGACCGCGAAGCGCCAGGAACACGGTTAATGCCAGCCATAAACCATGATTTCCTAATACCGGCAGGGCGAAGAGCGTCAGCGCGAATCCTCCCGCGGCGACTGCCATGCTATTGCGCATTTCGGCAGCGCGCGTCGCGCCAATAAACATACCGTCGAGCAGATAGCACCATACGCCCACCAGCGGTAATACCACCTGCCAGATAAGATACCGATCCGCCAGTAGCTGTATTTGCGGCAATGAGGTCAGTAACGCGACAATATGTTCGCCTGCCAGGGCATAGACTGTGGAAAACAACAAGGCCACAATTCCTGACTGACGACACGCCGCTCGCCAGACGTCCAGTAGCTTGCTACCGTCACGCGCGCCGTAAGCCTGACCGGAGTGCGCCTCCACCGCATAAGCAAAACCGTCCAGCGCATAGGCCGTAAAGGTGAGTAAGGTCATCAGGACTGCATTTACCGCGATAATATCGCTGCCCAGCCGCGCGCCTGACACCGTGATTGCGCCAAAACAAAGCTGAAGGAGCAATGAGCGCAGCATGATATCGCGATTGAGCGCCAAAAGGCGGCGCACGTTGCCGCGCCAGGCCTGTTTTAGCATATCCAGCGACACACCGCGGAGATGGAGAACTTTACGTACCATCATGAGGCCGATCAGTAACGTGACATATTCTGCGATGACCGTCGCCAGGGCAGCACCCTGCACGTTCATATGAAGCCCCATCACCAGCCACAGGTCGAGCGCGATATTGAGGATATTGCCCACGACCAACAAGATAACCGGCGCCCGCGCATACTGAACGCCTAACAGCCACCCGAGCAGCACCAGATTCGCCAGTGACGCGGGAGCGCTTAGCCAACGAATTTCAAGGAAGCGTCTCGCCTGCACCAGGACAGCGTCGTTCCCGCCGACAATATGTAAAGCCAGCTCGATAAGCGGCGTGCGAAATAGCACAATCATCACGCCAGCGCCCAGCGCCAGCAATAACGGTTGAATGAGCGCCCGGGCTAACGCCTGCGGATTTTTGGCGCCAAATGCCTGCGCCGTTAGGCCGGTGGTGCTCATACGTAGAAATAGCAGCAGCATGAAAAGAAAGCTGGTGGCAGTCGCGCCCACCGCCACGCCGCCCAGGAAAACCGGGCTGTCCAGATGACCAATCACCGCCGTATCGACCAGCCCCAGTAAGGGGACGGTGATGTTAGAAAAAATCATCGGCAGCGCGAGACGCCAGAGAGCTTTATCAGAGGAGGTAAAAAGCGGCATGGAGAAAAGCCTGACAAGGAGTTAAACGAAACGAGCGCATTGCCGGATGGCGACGTAACGCCTTATCCGGCCTACAAATTAATCATCTCAGGAACTGCATTCCCGTAGGCCTGATAAGCGCAGCGCCATCAGGCTGCACGATTGCCGGATGACGGCTTACAAGGAGATTAAAACGAGATTACAACCATTCCCCGTTGCGAATGACGCCTACCGCCAGCCCTTCAATCGTAAAGCTTTGTTCGCGCAGATCCACCACTATCGGTGTAAACTCGCTGTTTTCCGGCAGCAGCTCCACTTTATTGCCCTGCTTTTTCAGGCGTTTTACTGTCACTTCATCGTCAATGCGAGCGACAACCACCTGGCCATTACGGACGTCCTGCGTTTTATGTACCGCCAGCAAATCCCCATCCATAATACCGATGTCTTTCATCGACATACCGCTCACGCGCAGCAGGAAATCGGCGCTGGGTTTGAACAGTGAAGGATCGACCTGGTAATGGCCTTCAATATGCTGCTGCGCCAGAAGCGGTTCACCCGCCGCGACACGCCCGACAAGCGGTAATCCGTCCTCTTCTTCCTGTAACAGACGGATACCTCGCGATGCGCCGGAAACGATTTCAAGCACCCCTTTGCGCGCCAGCGCCTTAAGGTGTTCTTCCGCCGCGTTTGGGGAACGGAACCCCAAACGCTGCGCGATTTCCGCACGCGTCGGTGGCATACCTGTCTGGCTGATGTGATCCCGGATGAGATCAAACACCTCTTGTTGCCTGGCCGTTAACGCTTTCATTCCGCCCCCTGGGTGTATATACAATCATGCTGTGAGTATATACAGTTAAAGGTGATTTTGGAACCACAAACGGCGCAAAAAACAAGAGATTTATAAAATTTGGAACCTTTATCGAAAATGTGACCATAACAGGATGCCCCAGGTCATCAGGGCAACGAAAATAGACAGTAGCACCGCAGCCGATCCCATATCTTTCGCACGGCCGGAAAGCTCATGGTATTCAGAACCGATGCGGTCCACGACCGCTTCAATAGCGCTGTTGAGGATTTCAACAATCATGATAAGTAAAACAGAACCTATCAATAACACACGGGTAATCGCATCCACATCCAGCCAGCAGGCGATGATGACGCCCAGCAGTACCGCGAGGCTTTCCTGGCGAAACGCCGCTTCGTGAGTCCATGCGGCGCGAAATCCTTTCCAGGAATATCCTGCCGCTTTGATAATTCTGGTGAATCCAGTGGTATTATTGGCCATCAAAAGAACCTTTTTACATTATTAACGTCAATGACATTATACGGTTGCCCTGCACGATTCGGACTGCCGTAACGCAGCGCGAAGTATGACGGGATACAACAGAAATTCGCTAAACTTTCTGATATCCTTGCACCGCATTTGCATTATTAACCAGAGGCTTTACATCGTTTATGTCCGGCTGGCCACGAATTTACTACAAATTACTGAATTTACCATTAAGCATACTGGTAAAAAGCAAGTCTATTCCGGCGGAACCCGCCCAGGAATTGGGGCTCGATACTTCTCGCCCCATTATGTATGTCTTGCCATACAACTCAAAAGCGGACTTACTGACGCTGCGGGCGCAATGTCTGGCGCACGATCTCCCGGATCCGCTGGAGCCGCTGGAGATCGACGGCGCGCTGCTGCCACGCTATGTATTTATTCACGGCGGACCGCGTGTCTTTACCTATTACACGCCAAAAGAAGAGTCGGTGAAACTTTTTCACGATTATCTCGATCTGCATCGGAGTAATCAGGCTTTGGACGTGCAGATGGTGCCCGTTTCCGTGATGTTTGGCCGCGCGCCGGGTCGTGAAAAGGGAGAAGATAACCCGCCTTTACGTATGCTGAACGGCGTACAGAAATTCTTTGCCATCTCCTGGCTGGGTCGCGATAGCTTTGTCCGATTCTCGCCGTCCGTCTCATTGCGTCGCATGGCTGATGAACACGGCACCGATAAAATCATCGCGCAGAAGCTGGCTCGCGTGGCGCGTATGCACTTTGCTCGCCAGCGCCTGGCGGCGGTTGGCCCACGCCTGCCCGCCCGTCAGGATCTGTTTAACAAACTGCTGGCCTCGAAAGCGATCGCCCGCGCGGTAGAAGACGAAGCGCGCAGTAAGAAAATCTCTCATGAAAAAGCGCAGCAAAACGCCATTGCGCTGATGGAAGAGATCGCGGCGAACTTCTCTTACGAGATGATTCGTTTGACCGACAGGATTTTGGGGTTTACCTGGAACCGTCTTTACCAGGGAATTAACGTGCATAACGCCGAGCGCGTACGCCAACTGGCGCACGACGGGCATGAAATCGTCTATGTACCCTGTCACCGCAGCCATATGGACTACTTGCTCCTTTCTTATGTGCTGTACCATCAGGGACTGGTTCCGCCGCATATTGCCGCCGGTATTAACCTTAATTTCTGGCCCGCTGGCCCGATTTTCCGTCGTCTGGGCGCGTTCTTTATTCGTCGCACCTTTAAGGGGAATAAACTCTATTCCACCGTCTTTCGCGAATACCTGGGCGAACTGTTCAGCCGCGGTTACTCGGTTGAGTATTTTGTCGAAGGAGGACGTTCGCGTACCGGACGTTTGTTAGACCCGAAAACCGGCACCCTGTCGATGACTATCCAGGCGATGCTGCGCGGTGGTACCCGTCCAATTACGTTAGTGCCTATTTACATCGGCTATGAGCACGTCATGGAAGTGGGCACCTATGCGAAAGAGCTGCGCGGCGCGACAAAAGAGAAAGAGAGCCTGCCGCAGATGCTGAAAGGCTTGAGCAAGCTGCGCAATCTGGGTCAGGGCTACGTTAACTTTGGCGAACCGATGCCGCTCATGACGTACCTGAACCAGCATGTGCCGGAGTGGCGCGAATCTATAGACCCTATAGAGGCCATACGCCCAGCCTGGCTGACGCCGACGGTAAATAGTATCGCCGCCGATCTGATGGTGCGTATTAACAACGCTGGCGCGGCAAACGCGATGAACCTGTGTTGTACCGCGCTGTTAGCGTCGCGTCAGCGCTCGCTCACCCGCGAGCAGCTCACCGAGCAGCTTGATTGCTATCTCGATCTGATGCGCAATGTCCCTTATTCCACAGACTCAACCGTTCCTGCCGCCAGCGCTGGCGAGCTCATCGCTCACGCGCTGCAGATGAATAAGTTTGAGGTCGAGAAAGACACCATTGGCGATATCATCATTCTGCCGCGCGAGCAGGCGGTGTTGATGACCTATTATCGTAATAATATCGCGCATATGTTGATTATGCCTTCGCTGATGGCGGCGATTATCACCCAACATCGTCGCATTTCGCGTGATGCGTTGCAGCAGCATGTTGAAGCGCTCTATCCGATGTTAAAAGCGGAGCTGTTCCTGCGCTGGGAGCGCGAGGAGTTAGCCTCAGTCATTGACGCGCTGGCCAGTGAAATGCAGCGTCAGGGGCTAATTACCCTGCAGGATGATGAACTGCATATCAACCCGACGCATTCCCGTACGCTGCAACTGCTGGCGGCAGGCGCGCGTGAAACGCTACAGCGTTATGCCATTACGTTCTGGCTGTTGAGCGCCAATCCGTCCATCAACCGCAGTACGCTGGAGAAAGAAAGCCGTACCGTGGCGCAACGTCTGTCTGTCCTGCACGGTATTAACGCGCCGGAGTTTTTCGACAAAGCGGTGTTCAGTTCACTCGTGTTGACGCTACGGGATGAGGGTTATATCAGTGATACGGGCGATGCCGAACCGGCAGAAACGATGAAGATATATCAGATGCTTGCCGATCTAATTACCTCTGATGTCCGTCTGACGATTGAAAGCGCGACGCAGGGCGAGTAAGCCAGTGCCTGAAATGCCCGATGGCGTAAGCTTATCGGGCAACTGATATGACGTATTGAATATTTTGGCTTTGTAGGCCGGGTCCGCCCGGCATGACATCAGAAGTGCCAGTAACTCATCGCCAGCCCTAAAAATAGCACCAGGCCAACGTAGTTATTGTTCATAAAGGCTTTAAAGCAGGCTTCACGCTCACGGTTCGCAATCAGTTTTTGCTGGTAGACAAACAGCGCGCCCGCCACCAGCACAGCCCAGTAATATCCCCATCCCAGACCATTCAACCAGCCGATCAGCGCCATTAACGCCATGACGCCAAGCTGCAGAATCCCGATAATCAATGTGTCATAACGACCAAACAGGATCGCAGTCGATTTAATGCCTATCTTGATATCATCATCTCTGTCGACCATCGCATATTGCGTATCGTAAGCCACCGCCCAGAGAATATTGGCGAGGAACATCAGCCAGCAGCTCAACGGCAGGGATTCGCTCACCGCGGCGAACGCCATGGGGATTGACCAGCCGAAAGCGGCCCCCAGCACGACCTGCGGCAGGTGGGTGTAGCGTTTCATAAAGGGATAAACCCAGGCCAACGCCAGCGCCGCCACGGAAAGCAGAATCGTCATGGCGTTCAGCGTCAGCACCAACAGAAACGCCAGCAGCACCAGCACCACAAACAGGTTGCGCGCCTCTTTCTCTGTCACGGCGCCGCTGGGTAAAGGCCGGTTGACCGTACGTTTTACATGTCCGTCAAATTTACGATCGGCATAATCATTTACCACGCAGCCCGCCGCGCGCATTAACCACACGCCAGCGACAAAAACCGCCAAAATCCACAGCTGAGGCATACCCGGCGTCGCCACCCATAGTGCCCAAAGCGTCGGCCAGAGCAGCAGCAACGCGCCAATAGGCTTATCTGTACGCATCAAACGGTGAAACGCCAGCAGCTTACTCTGCGTCAGACTCCACTCCATCTTTATCTTCCTCTCAGTACAGCGGCGATGCAGGTAAAAAAAGCTCGGTAAGCAACAGCGGTTTTCCGCTCAACCGCAGTCGAGAGCGGCGCCCCCACAGCGTTGCATCGCGTCCAATTTCAATAAAATCGCGGGTCAGTGTCGATGATGTAAATAGATAACGTCCAAGCGGGGTTTTACCCAGATGTTGTAAGACCTGTTCAGGTCCGCACAGCGTGGATTCCGGTACCACGGTACGTCCGGCAAGCCAGGGCTCGCCGTCAGCGCAAAGCAGTATCTCACGTAACCAGTAGCGGGATTCTGATGGCAGTAAACCTGATGCTTCCTCGACCTCACTTTGGCCGACAAACGCTTCCCGAATCAGCGTCACGCTTACCCGCTTTCCCTGCTGCTCAAAACGTTTAGTCATAGAATCTTCCAGCAACAGCCAGTCCAGCAAATGGGGTTCAAGCGCAGGAATCGCATCAAAATAGCGCAGCGCACGCAGTCGCGTTAACGCAGGGTGTGACATGCCTTACTCTCCGATTCATAACCTAAAGTCATTGTATCTCAGAAAAGACATTACGGGGGGCGCAATCACAATTAAGTGATCTGTTGCGCAACAAAAAAATAACAATTCGCATGAAATGACAAAAAAAGGTGCGCCAGGAGACGCACCAGTTGCTGCAAAATCAGCACTGTGGGGAAACAATTACCCCTTGCCTTTTACACTGCTGATAAAGGTGGAACGGGCAGATGTCGATCCCAGACGTTCGGCCTCATCAAGCAGTTTCAGCGCTTTATCGACGTCGCCTTTCGCTACGGCATCCTTAATCGCTTTATTAAAGTAGCTTTCCGTATCGTTCAACATCGGTTCGCTTTTCTTCGGCGCGACTGGCGCTGGCGCAGCGACCGGCGCGGCGGTATTGCCTACCGTTACCGGCCCGGTACCGGACGAGCCAAACAACGGCCCGACCAATACGCTGGAGCTACTGTTGGTTTTCACCTTCAGTTTCACCACGCCGTCAGTGGTATGGCGAGCAACTGGATCGGGAATATCCGGGATAGAGTTGCCGACGCCTTTGGCATAGGCTTTTGCCGGATCGAGCAGCGTAGTGGTTTGCTGAAGATCTTTTTCGGTCGTAAACACCAGAACATAGAGTTTCTGCTGCCCCAACGCAGGCGTCAGGCGCATCACGCCTTCCAGCCGGTCTGCGCTCATGACGCCCGGCTGCTGATAAGTAAAGTAACTGCTGGGGAAGAACGCCGAAGGCGTCATATTTTGGTCAAGAATCAACACGTTTGGCGCAAAAACGCTGGCTTGCTTATTGACCTCGCTGGTCAGAGTTAATGTCAGCTCGCCGATATTCGCCGGAACGCTATAAGCGGCGACCGGGCCGGTAATGCCGGCGACGTCAAGGCGCTGGCCGCCAGTCGCCAGTTGGGTAGACTGCGTTTTTGACTGATCTACAGGCGTCCAGGTTAATTGCTGTAGCGCAGCAGCAGGAATAGCGGGCGCGGCGCTGGTATTTTGCGGTACATAGTTCACTTCCGCCAGGCTGATACCCGGCACGCTGGCGAACAGCCCTGCGGTTAAACAGAGGGCGACGAGACTTTTCTTCATTTTCATTATTCTCACCTCAATAAGGCGGGTTCAGCGGTAGCCAGGCAATAGCGCGCCAACCCAAACATATCGCCGAATGGCGGCTGGCGCCTTATTCGGCTTACAAGCATCATCAGACCTGATGTTTCAGAGGGGCTTGCGCCCCTCGTTACGTCAGATGACCATCGTATTACCACCAGATTTCCATCTGGGCGCCGAAGGTCCACTCATCGCTATCGCCACGGCTGTTGGTGGAAATGCCGGAGTTAGTCGCTGCGGCATAACGGGAAATGTTATCGCCGTCTTTGATATAGCCCCATTTCTCATCCCATTTCGCGTAGGTGGCGAAAATACGGATAGCCGGACGCGACCAGATGCTGTCGCCCGCCTGCCACTGTTGCGCCAGGGTGATTTTATATTGATTGTTACGATCGCCGGTCTGCTGAGATTTCACGTTGTCGTAGCCGACTTCCAGCAGGGTACTCATGATTGGCGTCCACTTGTACATTGGACGTACGCCCACGGTCCACCACTCAGTACCCAGGTTATTATCCCAATCGATATTCTGGTACATACCGACGTACATCAAATCCCATTTATCACCAAGCGAGATGGCGCCATGGTCCAAAATACGCCACATATCGCCATTATTATTGATGACCTTATTGGCATAATTAATTTTGGTTCCATCAGGCAATTCTTCAGTGAAAGATGAAGAACCGTCGGAACCGCGCGCCTGGCCTTTACCCTGCGTGGTCATGGCATCGGTGGCATATTGCACGACAAACTTGTTATAGCCTTTCAACATGCTTTGCGTGTGTTCGGCGGTGAACATCCAGCCGTCTTTCGATGCCCCATCAGCCAGCTTATAACCATCGGTCGTATTGGCGCGGCCGTAATCAACGCCCAGCTCCAGTACGCCGTCCGGGTTCGTTTGCAGACCAGCCAGACGTACGTCAAAGACGTCGTTAGCGGTATCTTTCACTTCATCATAAATATTCTGGCTGCTGAAGGTGTAAGAGCCGCCCGCTTCAGTAGACCGGGTCGCCGCCAGTGAAAGCTTACCGAAGCCCAGATCGATATTTTCGATACCTGCGCCAGGACCTGAAATATCCCAGTAGTAGAAGTCGATCATGTGTACGTCATGACGCTGATAGAAGCGCTTACCGGCCCAGATGGTAGAGCCCGGCAGCCATTCAATCAGGTTTTTACCCTGCACGTTCGCTTCGCGGAAGGCGGGATCGGTCGATTCCCAGTCGTTCTGCTGGTTAACCGAATAGGCGACGTTGGTGTCGAAATAGAAGCTCTTATCGCCCTCTTTCCACACTTCCTGGCCCAGTTTCAGTTCCGCATAGGTTTCACATTCGTTACCGAGACGGTATTTACTTTGTGCACCGGTCACCTGGAAACACTGTTGTTCGCCGCCGCTTCCCGTCCAGCCAATACCGGAACGGGCGTAACCGTGGAAATCGACAGCCATTGCCTGAGCGGACATTACGCCCGCTGCGACAGCAACCGCCAGTGGGAGTTTGCGCAGAGTAATCATCATTCTATCTCCTGAGATCATTGCTTTTCTTTAAACGCTGCCACCTTCTAAAACTGCGAATGGTTTTGCGTTTCGTTTTTTTATGGAGGCCTTAAACACCCGGCTCTTGATGCAGACGACGACATGCGCTGCCATCCTCGCGGAACAGATGACAGCGCTCTGGCGGCAGGCCGATAGCGAATGTGGCGCCCTCTTCTACCAACACCACGTCATTCTGGCGATAAACCAGGTTTTGACGGATGGCGGGGATCTGGATATGAATTTGTGTTTCGTGCCCTAACTGCTCGACCACCTGGACTTCGCCTTCCAGGGTGACATCGGCGATATCGCTCGGCAGCAGGTGTTCCGGCCGAATGCCTAAAGACATATTGGCGCCGACCTGCACGCCGCGACTTTCGACCGGCAGCCAGATTTGCTGGCGATTCGGCAGTTCGACCTGGACTTGTTCAATCGCGGTGGCGGTCACTTTCACCGGCAGGAAGTTCATCTTCGGCGAGCCGATGAAGCCCGCGACAAAGCGGTCCGCCGGATAGTGGTACAGCTCCAGCGGCTTACCGACCTGAGCGACGCGACCGGCGTCCAGCACCACGATTTTGTCGGCCAGCGTCATCGCCTCGACCTGATCGTGGGTGACGTAAATCATCGTGCGGCCCAGACGTTTATGCAGGCGAGAAATTTCAATACGCATCTGCACGCGCAGCGCGGCGTCCAGGTTAGAGAGCGGTTCATCCAGCAAAAACACACGCGGCTCCGCCACCAGCGTGCGGCCAATCGCTACGCGCTGACGCTGCCCGCCGGAAAGCGCTTTTGGCTTACGTTCCAGCAGATGCGCCAGTTGCAGCACTTCCGCCACCTGGTTGACGCGTTGATTCATTACCTCTTTTTTGGCGCCCGCCAGCTTGAGGCCGAAAGACATGTTTTCTGCAACGGAGAGATGGGGATAGAGCGCATAAGACTGGAATACCATGCCCACGCCGCGCTCGGCAGGCGGAATATCATTCATACGGGTTTCCCCGATAAACAGGTCGCCACTGGTGATGGTTTCAAGCCCGGCGATCATACGCAGCAAGGTCGATTTACCACAGCCTGACGGTCCGACAAACACCACGAACTCCCCGTCATGGATATCGAGGTTAATATCTTTCGATACCACCACGTCACCCCAGGCTTTCGTTACATTTCGTAGCTGTACGCTCGCCATGCCCTTCTCCCTTCGTTACAACCTGTCATTGACAGCAACATTCATGATGGCCTGACTATGCGCGATCCCTGACTGGGGTAAATCCTCCACCCCCGGCTTTTTTATGGGGGAGGAGGCGGGAGGATGAGGACACAGCGCCTGAGACCACGGGCGCGAACAGAAAAGGAATTTCGTGATGCCACCCGCAAAAATCGGCGTGTTTTTGTGTGCGCCAGCACGCATTACTCACATTTATGCAACACAGATCACATAAAGTCGGGGTGGGGCGTAGGGGTAGGGAGGATGGAAAGAGGTTGTCGTATAAAGAAACTAGAGACCGTTAAACCACCTCTGTGTACATCACCAAAAAGGATGGGAGATATGAAGATTAAAACTGGCGTAGGCATCCTCGCATTATCCGCACTTACGACGATGATGATTTCCGCCCCGGCTCTCGCCAAAATTGAAGAAGGTAAACTGGTTATCTGGATCAACGGCGACAAGGGTTATAACGGTCTGGCCGAGGTCGGTAAAAAATTTGAGCAAGACACCGGCATTAAAGTGACCGTTGAGCACCCGGATAAGCTGGAAGAGAAATTCCCGCAGGTGGCAGCCACCGGCGACGGTCCTGACATTATCTTCTGGGCGCACGACCGTTTTGGCGGCTACGCGCAGTCTGGTCTGCTGGCGGAGGTCACTCCGGATAAAGCGTTTCAGGACAAACTCTATCCGTTCACCTGGGATGCGGTACGTTATAACGGCAAGCTGATCGCCTACCCCATCGCCGTTGAAGCCCTCTCCCTGATTTATAACAAAGACCTCGTCCCGAACCCGCCGAAAACCTGGGAAGAGATCCCGGCGCTGGATAAAGAGCTAAAAGCGAAAGGGAAGTCGGCGATAATGTTCAACCTGCAAGAGCCGTATTTCACCTGGCCTTTGATCGCCGCTGACGGCGGTTACGCGTTCAAATTTGAAAACGGCAAGTATGACGTGAAAGACGTTGGCGTCGACAACGCCGGCGCGAAAGCGGGCCTGACTTTCCTGATCGATATGATCAAGAACAAAAATATGAGCGCCGATACCGATTACTCCATCGCCGAAGCAGCCTTCAATAAAGGCGAAACGGCAATGACCATCAACGGTCCGTGGGCATGGTCGAACATCGACAAGAGCAAAGTCAACTACGGTGTCACCCTGCTGCCGACCTTCAAAGGTAAACTCTCGAAACCGTTCGTCGGCGTGCTGAGCGCGGGAATTAACGCTGCCAGCCCGAATAAAGAGCTGGCGAAAGAGTTCCTCGAAAACTACCTGCTGACCGATCAGGGTCTGGAAGCGGTGAACAAAGATAAACCGCTGGGCGCCGTGGCGCTGAAATCTTTCCAGGAGCAGTTAGCGAAAGACCCCCGTATCGCCGCCACCATGGATAACGCCCAGAAAGGCGAGATCATGCCGAATATTCCGCAGATGTCCGCCTTCTGGTATGCGGTACGTACGGCTGTGATTAACGCCGCCAGCGGCCGTCAAACCGTGGATGCCGCGCTGAAAGATGCACAAAGCCGTATCACTAAGTAATGCCGCGAGCCTGTGCCGGATGGCGGCATAAATGCCTTATCCGGCCTACAACACACCGTAGGCCTGATAAGCGCAACGCCATCAGGCACATCTCCGGCCAGGAAGTTTCAACGCTGTAGAGGAAAATCCCCATGGATGTCATTAAAAAGAAACACTGGTGGCAAAGTGACCAGCTTAAATGGTCAGTAATTGGTCTGCTGGGCCTGCTGGTGGGTTACCTTGTAGTTTTAATGTACGTACAAGGGGAGTATCTGTTCGCCATCATGACGCTGATTTTAAGCTCTGCTGGCCTGTATATTTTCGCAAATCGTAAAACCTATGCCTGGCGCTACGTTTACCCTGGCCTCGCCGGCATGGGGCTATTTGTGCTATTCCCGCTGGTGTGCACCATCGCTATCGCCTTTACTAACTACAGCAGCACCAACCAGCTCACCTTTGAACGCGCCCAGCAAGTGCTGATGGACCGTTCTTATCAGGCAGGAAAAACCTATAACTTCGGTCTTTACCCGAGCGGCGACGAGTGGCAACTGGCCCTCACCGACGGAGAAACGGGCAAACATTACCTGTCTGACGCATTTTCCTTCGGCGGCGAACAAAAATTACAGCTGAAAGAGACCGATGCCCTGCCGGGCGGCGAACGCGCCAATCTGCGAATAATCACCCAGAACCGTCTGGCGCTGAACCAGATAACCGCCGTCCTGCCGGATGAAAGCAAAGTGATTATGAGCTCGCTGCGTCAGTTTTCCGGTACCCGTCCGCTGTACACACTGGCTGATGACGGCCTGCTGACCAATAACCAGAGCGGCGTAAAATACCGGCCAAACAACGATAGCGGTTATTATCAGTCGATCAACGCCGACGGAAGCTGGGGTGATGAAAAACTCAGTCCTGGTTATACCGTTACTATCGGCGCGAAAAACTTTACGCGCGTCTTTACCGACGAAGGGATCCAGAAGCCCTTTTTCGCTATCTTCGTCTGGACCGTGGTCTTTTCGGTCCTCACTGTGGTGTTAACCGTGGCGGTTGGGATGGTATTGGCCTGCCTCGTACAGTGGGAAGCGCTGAAAGGTAAAGCTATCTACCGCGTCCTGCTGATTCTGCCCTACGCCGTACCGTCGTTTATTTCAATTTTGATTTTCAAAGGGTTATTCAACCAAAGCTTTGGTGAAATCAATATGATGCTGAGCGCGCTGTTCGGCATTAAACCTGCCTGGTTCAGCGACCCCAACACCGCGCGGGCAATGGTGATTATCGTGAATACCTGGCTGGGCTATCCCTACATGATGATCCTGTGCATGGGACTGCTGAAAGCGATTCCGGATGACCTGTACGAAGCCTCCGCAATGGACGGCGCCGGTCCATTTCAGAATTTCTTTAAGATCACCTTACCGCTGCTGATTAAGCCGCTAACGCCGCTGATGATCGCCAGCTTCGCCTTTAACTTTAATAACTTTGTCCTGATTCAGTTATTGACCAACGGCGGGCCAGACCGTCTCGGCACCACCACGCCTGCCGGTTATACCGATCTACTCGTCAGCTACACCTACCGTATCGCCTTTGAAGGCGGCGGCGGTCAGGACTTCGGTCTGGCGGCGGCCATTGCCACGCTGATCTTCCTGCTGGTAGGCGCGCTGGCAATAGTGAACCTGAAAGCCACGCGTATGAAGTTTGATTAAGGGAGATAATAACAATGGCTATGGTCCAACCCAAATCTCAGAAACTGCGTCTCTTCATCACGCACCTGGGGCTGCTGATTTTCATCGCGGCGATTATGTTCCCGCTGCTGATGGTCATCGCTATCTCGCTACGTGAAGGGAACTTCGCCACCGGAAGCCTGATCCCGGACAAAATCTCCTGGGAACACTGGCGGCTGGCGCTGGGTTTCAGCGTGGAACATGCGGATGGTCGGGTAACGCCGCCTCCCTTCCCGGTCCTGCTGTGGCTGTGGAACTCGGTGAAAATCGCCGGTATTACCGCCATCGGCATCGTGGCGCTCTCCACCACCTGCGCCTACGCTTTCGCACGAATGCGTTTTCCAGGTAAAGCAACACTGCTCAAAGGGATGCTGATTTTCCAGATGTTTCCGGCGGTTTTGTCTCTGGTAGCGCTGTATGCGTTATTTGATCGCCTGGGACAATACATTCCATTTATCGGTCTGAATACGCATGGCGGCGTGATCTTCGCCTATCTTGGCGGCATCGCGCTGCATGTCTGGACGATTAAAGGCTACTTCGAAACTATCGACAGTTCGCTGGAAGAGGCCGCCGCGCTGGATGGCGCAACCCCGTGGCAGGCGTTTCGCCTGGTGCTGCTGCCGCTTTCCGTACCGATTCTGGCGGTGGTGTTTATTCTGTCGTTCATCGCAGCGATTACCGAAGTTCCGGTCGCCTCGTTGTTACTGCGCGATGTGGACAGCTATACGCTGGCCGTGGGTATGCAGCAATATCTCAACCCGCAAAACTATTTGTGGGGCGACTTTGCCGCCGCCGCCGTCCTTTCAGCTATTCCTATCACCCTGGTGTTCCTGTTGGCGCAACGTTGGCTGGTCAACGGCCTGACGGCTGGGGGTGTGAAAGGTTAAGTTTTATCGAAGTACCTGCCCGGCAACGGGCAATGCCACTGCCCTCAAGTTATGTTATCCCCACTTATGGTCGTATTTTGGCGCTCTTCGGAGCGCTTTTTTTATGCGTTATAGACAGCAGCTGATTTATTGCCACGCCATACGTCCGTTACGGTGTGGCGACGCCTATTCTCGCCGTAGTCGGTTCGAATTACATAACCACAACGTGATAACCAACAGGAGGATCGCCGCCGAATAGAGTAATACATCCATTGGCGTTTTATGATCGACAATGATCAGGCGCACAATCGCCGTGATCCCAATGTACACGAAATAGCGCAGCGGAAAGTGAAAGCCAGACTTAAAGTACTTCACAATCAGCGCAATAAATTCGAAATAAAGAAAGTAGATCACCAGCCCTTCCACCAGTTCATATTTGCTGGCTTGCTCAGGCACGAATAATGCATCCGCCAGATGAACCGTCTCTTTACCGAGAAAAACGACCAGGATCAGGCCGAGGGTAAGCAGCCCCAAATTTAGTACGTTTTGTAAAATCGTGGCGATAAACTCAAGACGTGAGCGCGATAATGGCATCATAACAGCCCCCTCTTTCTCTGCGGCGAGGTTTCTGTATAACGCACAAATGTGACGGGCATCTATATTTTTTATTTATGTTTATATTTTGTTCAATAAGATAATTTGCCGGATAGCGCCGTGAACGCCTTATCCGGCCTGAGTATTAACGGAAATTTACGCTCCTGTCACTGGTCATATCATACAGGCCAAACTTACGGCCAAGCTGTTGACCACCGTCACGCGTCAGCGGCGTCCAGCCAATTGCCGCACGACTTCGGGTTGGGCCGGACGAGAAGATATCCAGCGGCACGGAAACATATACGCCTTTGGTAAAATCCCCTTCCCCATATTCATCCGGCGACGCATCGGTAATCGTCGCGTAACCGCCGACAACGACGCCGCTATCGAAGCGTTTGGCGATCTCCAGCGTACCGCCTTTATCGCCCGCCAGATACTGACCAACGCTGGCTTTCACCAGCACATCCTGGGCGAACGACGGCGTCCAGTATGCGGTCAAATGTCCGGTCTTCACGCTGTAATCGGTAAACTTCATCATATCCTGCGCGCTACGCCAGTCACGCTGTTTCACGTAGTTGGCATCCAGGCCAAACGCCCAATTGCTGTCTACCGGGCGATACAGGACTTCCGCCCCGGCACCGCCAAACATGGTCTCCAGATAACCGCCATAGACCTGCCCATAGAAACCATTGCCAAAATACTGGAAGTAGTTGGCCTGTAGGTTATTCACATAAACATCGTTCTGCACATACTCACGGACATGCGTACGCACCCGCGGCAGATGCGAGTCCTTCGGCGGATTGGTGTAGTTAAATTTGTCGTAGTTGTTGGCGATATTGGCAAACACGCTGCCCGTGGTGAGCAGATGATCCGTGACCCACAGATCCGCAGTTCCCATTACGCCCAGCTGATACATATAGAAGTTTTCCGGGCCGCCTACCGACTGATTCAGCACGGGATCAAGATGAAAATCAACGCGCGACTTGTCGATATACCAACCCTGTTCAGTACTCTCTGGCACGATCGGCTCCACGCGTTTTTGCGCCAGCGGAGTTTCATGTCCCAGCGGTTCGCCTTCCAGATGGCGTTTCAGGCTGGCGACATCGGTTTCAGTGGTGACCTGCGGCAGATTAAGGCGGTTTTCCGTCACGCGGATCGTGCGGATCCCCTCCGGCAGATCGTTCATGACGATCCGGTTAGCGCGCACGATCCCTTCACGGGAGTCGCGGTACTTCACCTGTTCGCCGGTAACGTACAGCGTATCGCCTTTGACCTGGATTTTCGGGTCCGCCAGACCGGCATTATATTTCAATAACGTTAATTGATTAGCCACTACCGAATGTTGCAGGATGGCATCCTGCGGCTGTGGTCGGTATTGCGGGCGTGAATTGTCATGATACGCGGGACGTAAATCGTTGAAATTGGTGCGCAGCGTAACGCCAAACATAAAGGTGTTGCCGCGCTCGTAGCTGAGGTTAACGTCGGCCCAATCGGTGACGCGGTAAATGGCGCCGACGTTAAACTTGCTCTTCTGTTCCAGTTTACCCGCAAAATCCTGCTGATAGTTATTGCCTTCATACTCCAGCTTCAGGCGTAGCGGTTGCCACGGGGTCTGGTATTCCACGCCGCCAAACAGCGAAGCCGGGCCGTGAAACATATCGCTACCGTCGACGGAACCTGCCTCTTTATAACTGTTATCACGCGAACAGAATTTATCACTATACGAACAGAAAGGATTAGACACATTGCCGCTGGTGCCAAGATAGCCCCAGCCGAGACCTAATGAAAAATCAAATGGCCCCCAGGCCTTACTCGCTACAATATATTCCGCATCAAACAGCCCCGTCCCGCCGATATCGCGCGCGCCAACCGCCACCTGCGGCATCCAGTAACTCTCTTCCCACAACCGCAGTTTCACATCAAACGCTTTATCTTTGTAAGTCTGGTCACCGGAGAATGATTCCACGCTGCTGTACTTTTTCGTACGGACATCGGTATAGCGCAACGTGGTTTCCAGCCACGGGAAAAGCTGAACCGAAGCCGAGTAGTAGCGGTACTGATCGTTATCGCGATAGTTCAGACTCATCTCCCCTTCACGCGCCATACGCGCTGTCGGCGTTTGCAGCAGGCCCACGCCGCCAAAGTCAGATTGTGAAGGTCCAACAGGGGCTGGATATGTTTCGGCATGGCAGGCCGCGCTAATACCCAGCGCCAGCACGCTGAGCAGATGTGTTTTTTTCATTATTCCGGTATCCGCTGCGTCAGGGTATGAAGAATGTCGGCATTTATCGCCTCCGGCGTGCCGCGCCAAAGGGAATCGGCAAAACCGACAAAAATAATGCTGCCGGGCATCGGCTCGATATGACGCTTATTCCAGTAAGCCACCGGCGCTTTTTGGCTGCGTCCATCAGGGTAAACCACCCAGGCATAGCTACGATCCGCGCCGCTGAGTAAGCGCTGATCCTCAAGATAACTGGCGACGTCCCGCCCAGGGACGAACGGCTGGCTGCCCGGCTGGCTAATCAAGCCAAAGAGCGTCACCTGCGTGGGTTGCGGCCCGACCCAGAGCGTGTAGTGACCTTGCAGCGGCGGGTTACCACGTTCGCTCACCCGCACCACGTCAGGATCAAGATTCACGAATTGTCTGCCCGTCACCTTCACCGCCTGAATCTGTCGGCGCAGTGTGTTTATCGCCGCCGCCGCATCGCCGTCTTCCTCAGCGCCGAGCGCCGCCAGTCGCCCGAGAAGTTCCTGCTGCTGCTGACGCGCCGTCACGGTCGCCTGTTCTTCGCCTATCACCGCCGCAGGCCACCAGCTCGTTGCCAGGCGCGGCTGTCCGACTAAATCGAGCAGACGCTCAGCGTCTGTCAGCGTTTTAGGCTCGCTATTACCCTGGGTAAAAACGGTAACAGTGCCGCTGGCAAAGGCGGATGACGCGACAAAGGCCAGCGCCAGCGCGCTTATCGTCCTTTTCATCATGATTTTGCCGCCTTAATCAGCGTGGTTTTCACCGGAAAGTAATTCGCGCCCAGATACTGTTCCGTCTGGCGAATTTGGCCTTCGCTATCAACCCAGTAGCGATTACGCCAGCGCGTTTGATCGGTCGTCACTTCTTCATCCAGCACCCGCACGGCGGTCTCTTCACTGCCGACGCTAACGCTATCGGTCCCTCGCCATGTAAAAACGGAACGGGCGGTGGCGTAACGCACCTGGCGATGTTCGGTCCAGCCCAGGGTGCGAGTCCAGGTCGCGCCATCGATAATCTGTCCTGGTTTCGCCAGCGGGTCGGTCGCCAGATTATTCACATCGATCAGGTTGTCGCCGCCGAGCAGAGTTTTGACCAGACGGCCATGCTGCGTCACGATCGTCGCGCCATCCTGCGTCACCCATTTCTGCTGCCCGTTTTCCGAGAAAGCGAGCACCACAAACAGTTGAGGACCGCCGTTAAGCTGCATGTACTGGCTGGCATACGGCATGTTTTGAATATCGTTATCCGTTAGCTGTACGCCTGGCGTACCGAACAAACTGTCCCACAGTGAATCGCCCAGGCCTTTAGTGGTGGCCGAACACGCCTGTAATAGCAGGCAAATCAGGATAAGTGCGAGTCGCTTCACGACGCTTCTCCAGAGGGGCAAAATAACCACACCGGAGTGTGGTTATGGTTAAACGTACCGATACTACTGGGTACTGGTGGTCGTGGTGGTCGTGGTCCCGGTATTGGAACCATCGCCGCCGCCGGTTGCCGCTAACGCGACGCCCACCGCCGAACTTACGGTGCTAACGCTGGTGGCGGAGGAGCTTCCCGCCGATACCGACGTCGCTGCCGACCCTGCCGCTTCACCCACCTGAACGGGGGCTGCCGAGACAGATGTCGCCGCAAGCGCGGTTATGGCAAAAATGCCATACAGTACTTTTTTCATCATAATTTCCCTTCATTGAATGAATGGAGATTTACCCAAAAGAATTTCGGGCGCTACCGAGTATACACAACCAAAGCAGGCGGATTATGTCCGGGAGAAATAACATCGAAGTTTTAGGATAATTAAACTTTAAAGAAGTAACGCCTACATTATTTAATTAACAAACAAATAAAATCAATAAGTTAAAATTAAACTAAAAGACATCAGCATCCGTATAATCTGAAAATAACGCAGAGTGATTTTCTGGTTATTGCTTATTTTAGGATTAAGCTCAATATAAAACTGTGGGGATAAAGACGGACAAGCGGAATTATCTTATAAAAAAAGCCGATGTGAATATCGGCCTTTTTATTATCTTATTCTCTTTTTGCCGGATGGCGGCGAAACGCCTTACCCGGCCTACAGACGCTATGCATTACGTAGACCGGATAAGCGCAGTGCCATCAGGCGCGCCAGGCTTTATAACGGTTAATCAGACCGTTAGTAGAGCTATCATGGGACGAAATAGCTTTATCATCGCCCAACTCCGGCAGAATACGGTTAGCCAACTGTTTACCCAACTCAACGCCCCACTGGTCGAAAGTAAAGATGTTCAGGATGACGCCCTGCGTAAAGATTTTATGCTCATACAACGCAATCAGTGCGCCCAGGCTGAACGGCGTAATTTCGCGCAGCAGGATAGAGTTGGTCGGGCGGTTGCCTTCAAACACTTTGAATGGCACAACGTGTTCAAGCTGCGCCGGATCTTTACCCTGATCGCGATATTCCTGCTCAACCACCTCGCGGGATTTACCAAACGCCAGCGCTTCGGTCTGCGCGAAGAAGTTAGACAGCAGCTTCTGATGATGATCGGATAGCGGGTTATGGGTGATAGCCGGGGCGATAAAATCACACGGCACCATTTTAGTACCCTGGTGAATCAATTGATAAAACGCGTGCTGACCGTTGGTGCCTGGTTCGCCCCAGATAATTGGGCCTGTCTGGTAATCCACGGCGTTGCCGTTACGGTCAACGTATTTACCGTTGGATTCCATGTTACCCTGCTGGAAGTAGGCGGCGAAACGGTGCATATACTGGTCATACGGCAGAATGGCTTCGGTTTCCGCGCCGAAGAAATTGTTGTACCAGATGCCAATCAACGCCAGCAGAATGGGTAGGTTTTTCTCCGCCGGAGTGGTGGAGAAATGCTTGTCCATCGCGTGCGCGCCGGAAAGCAGCTCGACAAAGTTGTCGAAACCGACGGACAGAATAATGGACAGCCCGATGGCAGACCACAGCGAGTAACGACCACCGACCCAGTCCCAGAACTCGAACATATTGGCCGTGTCGATACCAAATTCGCCGACCGCTTTGGCGTTGGTGGAGAGCGCAGCAAAGTGTTTCGCCACGTGTTTTTCATCGCCTGCAGTTTTCAGGAACCAGTCGCGCGCGCTGTGGGCGTTGGTCATGGTTTCCTGGGTGGTGAAAGTTTTCGACGCGACCAGGAACAGCGTGGTTTCAGGGTTCACTTTCTTCAGCACTTCAGCGATGTGGGTACCATCGACGTTAGAGACGAAGTGCATAGTCAGATGATTTTTATACGGACGCAGCGCTTCGGTCACCATGAACGGGCCGAGGTCGGAACCGCCGATACCGATGTTCACCACGTCGGTGATGGCCTTACCGGTGTAGCCTTTCCACTGACCGGAGATAATTGCTTGCGAGAAAGTTTTCATCTTCTCAAGTACGGCGTTCACTTCCGGCATCACATCTTTGCCGTCCACAATGATCGGCGTATTGCTACGGTTACGCAGCGCCACGTGCAGCACGGCGCGGTCTTCGGTGCGGTTGATCTTCTCGCCGGAGAACATGGATTTAATCGCGCCGGCCAGATCGGTCTCTTTCGCCAGATCCTGTAATTTTGCCAGCGTCTCTTCGGTGATGCGGTTTTTGGAGAAATCCACCAGCATCAGATCGTCAAACGTCGCGGAAAATTTAGCGAAACGGTCGCTATCGTTCGCGAAAAGCTCAGCGATCGTAACGTCTTTCATTTCATCGTAGTGTTTCTGGAGCGCCTGCCAGGCAGAAGTCTGCGTTGGATTGATGTTTTTCATTAGCAATACTCTTCTGATTTGAGAATTGTGACTGGGATCGATTGTAACGCCAGTCACAGAAAAGTGTGATTGTTTTAGTGCCGTTGCCCCAGGCACTGTCGAATGAGGATAAAAAGTATATACCCTAAATAATTCGAGGTGCAGAAAGGCGGCAAATGGGTATCGGGGTTATAAGCGCTGTTACTGAGCCTAAACTCAGCATAAAAAATCCGCATAATCCCAACGTTGACAGTCCAGGCCACAACTTTTATTTATAAATACGTTACTTGCATTTGCGCCTGCACCGGTTTCTGTTCTGCCCTTGTGCCATGGTCGCGTTTTTCATTTCCTGACACGAGGTTGATATGACAGAGATCGTTGTTTCCAAATTTGGCGGTACCAGCGTCGCTGATTTTGACGCCATGAACCGTAGCGCGGATATCGTACTTTCCGACGCCAATGTTCGTTTAGTCGTGCTTTCCGCGTCTGCCGGCATCACTAATCTGCTGGTGGCGCTGGCCGAAGGGATGGAGCCCGGCGAACGTTTCGCTACGCTCGACGCCATCCGTAAAATCCAGTTCGATATCCTTGATCGTCTGCGTCATCCGAATGCCATTCGCGAAGAGATTGAACGCCTGCTGGAAAACATCACTATTCTGGCGGAGGCGGCATCGCTGGCGACATCGGCAGCCCTGACCGATGAACTGGTCAGCCACGGCGAGCTGATGTCTACCCTGCTATTTGTTGAGATCCTGCGTGAACGCGACGTACAGGCCCACTGGTTCGACGTGCGCAAAGTGATGCGTACCAGCGATCGCTTTGGTCGTGCGGAACCGGACGTCGCAGCGCTTGCGGAACTGGCCGCGCAGCAGTTGCTCCCGCGCCTGAGCGAAACGTTGGTCATTACTCAGGGCTTTATCGGCAGTGAAAGCAAAGGCCGCACCACGACGTTAGGCCGCGGCGGCAGCGACTATACGGCAGCGTTGCTGGCTGAAGCGCTCCATGCCGCGCGAGTTGATATCTGGACAGATGTGCCCGGTATTTACACCACCGACCCGCGCGTAGTGCCCGTCGCGCAGCGAATTGATGAGATCGACTTTGAAGAAGCGGCGGAGATGGCAACCTTCGGCGCAAAAGTACTGCATCCAGCCACCTTGCTCCCGGCCGTACGCAGCGATATCCCGGTCTTCGTTGGCTCCAGTAAAGATCCGCAAGCGGGCGGTACGCTGGTGTGCAATAAAACCCAAAACCCGCCGCTGTTCCGCGCGCTGGCGCTGCGCCGCAATCAAACGCTATTGACGCTGCACAGCCTGAATATGCTGCACTCACGAGGTTTCCTGGCAGAGGTGTTCGGCATTCTGGCACGGCATAATATTTCGGTAGATCTGATTACCACTTCGGAGGTGAGCGTCGCGCTGACGCTGGATACTACCGGCTCCACCTCCACGGGCGATACGTTACTGACCCAATCCTTATTGATGGAGCTTTCCGCGCTGTGTCGGGTAGAAGTCGAAGAAGGACTGGCGCTGGTCGCGCTGATTGGCAACAACCTGTCAAAAGCCTGCGGTGTTGGTAAAGAAGTGTTTGGCGTCCTGGAACCGTTCAACATTCGCATGATTTGTTACGGCGCCTCCAGCCACAATCTGTGCTTCCTCGTGCCGGGAGACGATGCCGAGAAAGTGGTGCAAAAGCTACATCAGAACTTATTTGAATAATCGCCCTGACACGACAGCGGGTGAGCGCTATCAGGCAATACGCTGCCGGATGGCGACGCAAGCGCCTTATCCGGCCTGTCGCAGCTCCCGGCGTATAGCGCTTGTCGCTATACGCCATACCCGATATCGCTTACAGCATACGCCGCTGGTGCTGTTTTTCCGTGTGGACCCGCTTAACGATTTTATAGATCCACTGCAGTGTTAAATTGTACTTTTTGGCCAGCTCCGCATAATTACGCCCATCGCACTCGCTGTAAATCTGATAATCCCGTTCCGAGGCCCGGCCAGAGATACCTTTGGGGAAATAAATGCTTTGCCCGCCCCAGTTGCGCATCATTCTGTCAGCAATTGCCTGACCGGCATTTTCGGCTGACGCGCTATCAATATTCATGCTTTCAATAAGCACCTGCGACGCATGAAACGCCAGATCGTTAATAATCTCCGGAAGCCGAACCATTTCTTTTGATTTCTGAATCATATTTTATCTCCATATCCAGCACCATGCTCCCCGTGACGGCACCAAAAAGGGAAGCGTAAAAAACGGTGCAATAACTACTTATCAATACATTCAAAATATATATAAATATTTACTATCAACGGCATTTAATTATAAATTAAAAGAATGTTCAGTTTGCATAGCAAATGAAGTATTATAAAAAACCATCTTATAGTATTTTTACCAATTGATACGTGAACCTCCTACGATAATAACATTTATTTAACAAGTTAGCTTTCTTCATTGGAGGAAGAAAAAATCAAACTCTTACATTGCTTATTATTTTCCATATCTAAAAAAGGAAGTGGATTACGGGAATACTGGCGGCATGAGATTATTCGCAGGAATGAATTTTCATTATGTCGATTACTTATGCAGGCCAATAACAATCGCCGACGTAATTTTTTATTTTGGTGGCGTCTGGCAAATGAGATGTATATCTATGGTTCAAAAAAACAGAAAAAAACTGGATTATGGATTAATCGCAAACTAAATTCCAAATTTGGAATTGATATAGAGCTGGGAGCAGTAATCGGCTATGGTTTGGATATTCCGCATCACATGGGGATCGTCATCACGAAAAAGGCTCGTATCGGTTGTAATTTATCGCTTAAGCAAAATACAACAGTAGGGAACAAGCAAGGTTTAAAAGAAGATGATTTCATTATTATTGGCAATAATGTAGATATAGGAGCCAACACCTGCATTATAGGCTCTATTACTATCGGTGATAATGTTACTATTGGAGCAATGTCATTTGTAAATAAGAGCATTCCAGCAAATAGCATATATATTACAAAAAAAACATCAGAAGTAATCCCAGTAATAAATCACAAAAAATGGGATTAATCTAAATCTTAAGATTGCAATATTTTATAGACTTTTCTCGTCAGGTTAATAGACTAAAAATAAAACATTTCTTTTGTGAATGATTGTTAAGTTCATTCTCTGACCTGATGTCTACATCACTATTCTGATAGAGCGTTTAGTAAGGCCCGGTAGCGTAAACGCTATCGGGCATCGTTCTCGTAACATCACTGCAGTCTGTCCAACTCCGGGATACCTGCCTCCCGGTTGCCTGAGAAGATGGATAAAAATACTGCGGACCTCGCGCTTTAAACACTGAAGTGTTTAATCCAATTCAGCAACATAAAAACCACCAGAAACAAAAAGGGGAAATAAGATCACTCCCATCCCAACTCTTATTTTATATCTCCCCATGGAAATATAAAAGACAAAACAATCATTAAAACATTTATCAACTTACATTACATATATTAATAACATTATAAACAAATTAATTACATTCACATCTTGAATGTAATTAAACTTCAATAACCATATGAACACTAATTTTGTTGCAATATAAAGCACATTAAATATAGTGGAACATGGCTAAAAACACCTAATATTCACCGGGGAATATAATGATTATTGTTTCTGTGCTCAGACAAAGCAAAGACTTCACCACAAAACATGCTCAATGGTTACATAAGCAGCTCAAAGGTTATGATTCTGTTTGTTTAACAGATGCGCTAAAGATAAAAGGGGTAAATACAGCGCCTCTTTTGTATGATTGGCCAGGATGGTGGGCAAAACTAGAACTTTTCAATCCACTGCATCCTGTTCTTGGTAATGAGGATATTCTCTATATTGATATAGATAGCGTTGTTGTGGGAGATATTACTCCTCTGACAACTATGAAAAAAATAACATTACTTAATGACTTTTCTCAGCATGGTGCTTCAGTTGCGCCAGCAACAGGTATTATGTTTATTCCTGCACCCGCAAAAAAAAATGTGTGGGATGAATTTATGAAAAATCCTGAAAAGGAAATCAATGCCATAAGAACCCCGCCCTATCATGGCGATCAAGGATTTATCGGCAGAATATGTCAAGATGCTGAAAGATGGCAAAACATCTTACCCGGAAAAATTATTAGTTACAAAGCTAATATAGCAACACCAAAAATGATTGGTTTTAACCCTGAACTATACGATGGGACAGGTAATGGAAAATTACCTGACGGAGTAAGCATAGTCTGTTTTCATGGTTCCCCTCGCCCCTGGAACACAGCATTGCCTTGGGTGCCTTATTTTAGTTTAAAAAACACAATCCAAAGCAAAGTGAAACAATATAAGTTATCACTGCGTTAAAGCTTCCTTCTCTTCAATGCCGGCGCTTTTCTTTGCGCCACCAGAACCTCTATATGTTTCTAATACGGTAGCGTAAGCGCCATCGGGCGATGCGTTGCCGGATGGCGACGCAGGCGCGTCACCCGGCGGTTCCCGCGCCAGGCGCTGCCGGCGGAATACTGCTCAGGAATCCGCAACACCCTACTCGTCCCATCAACATGGGCAGCTTTCCCCTATTTATGCACTCCTCATTTTGAACCTCGTCACAAAACCACACGAAACAACATAAAGCAAAAACACAAATTAATCATTATATTTTAGTGAGTTACATTTGAAAATTGAGATCATTTGGTATAAAACCACCTTTTCATTGTTGCTTTATTTTGTTTTAGTTGGAATTATGATTGCACTACAACACAGATAACCCCCTTACCCTATTTGAGGCCGCTATGAAAAAAATTGCGATTATTGGAAGCAGTGGAGGCAACCTCTACAACCTGGGTGGCGCCGAGCCAGAGAAGTTACTCCAGGAAATTTATCAGCAGTGTGAGGCTGCGGGCGTGAATGTGGCCGCCGTACAGTTTATCGCGGCAGAAGCCTCGATGGACGTCGCCAAACCGGATACCCCGGCATCGGTTTATGCATTAACCACAGAAAACCAACAAAAACCACAGCGCATATTTCAGGGCAAACTTTCGGAGGTAAACACCTCGGTAGTAGAAAGCGATCGCCAAATCGCTGAGATGATCCGCCGCGGTGAGATCGATGGGATCGTGGTAATGAGCGCTGATCCGGTAAAGGCGAACCAGGCCGTTTTTGCCGCCGCCGTTGAGATGAAAACACCGATTGTCGGCACCGGGGGAACCTCCATGGCGCTGGTGGCGGCAAAGGGGGCGAATGTGGTCGCGACCTCCGGAACAACTGGCACCACCAGCCGTACCCGCGCCGTCTCCTTCGTGGCGTCGCTGTGTAAACATTGGGGTATCAAGTACAAACCACAGTTGGGTAGCGCTTCGCCCTCGCAGAGCGGTTCCGGAAAAAGCCTGCTCAAACGTTTTAACATTCGTAGCATCATGATCCCTGCGCTACCAGGCTTTATCGCCATGGCGATTGTACTCGCCCTGAGCCACATACCAGGACTGGAAAAACTTAACGATATCTTTGAAATCTTATTAAAAGGTCTGCCAGTGTTAGTCGCGGTACTGGCGGCAAAACAGATTTCCGAACTGGATGAAGTTTCAATTGTGGCCGGGGTCGTCGCTGGCGTGCTTTCCGTAGAGGGCGGACTGATCGGCGGCATTATCGGCGGTGTAATGGCGGGGATTTTCGTCCGTTGGCTGTTCGAGCTGTGCCTGAACTGGCGCTTCCCAATGACTACCGTCAACATCGTCGCCGGTGGGATATCGGGCCTTGCCGCTGGGTTAATCATGCACTATCTGCTGAGTCCGCTGGCGCTATCTGCGGGTAATTACATCAAACTAGCTATCGAAAGCACGCTGGCATTCAGCCCAATTCTTGCCGGGCTGCTGGCTGGTCTGGTTATCTGGCCTGCCATTCTCGGCGGCGTCTATCACGCGGTGATCCTGCCGTTGGTGCTGCTGGAGATGGAAAAATCCGGCGTCAGCTTCCTCGGCGCGGTCGATATGGTCGGTCTGGTGATGGTGGCCGCAGGTATTAACCTTGCCAATGTGATCGCCCCGCGTGAAAAAAGCGAAGCTGCCGTTGCTACGCCGGGCCTGCTCATTAACCTGGGTTTTGGCACCTTTGTTGAATCCGCCTATCCCTTCATGTTCGCCAACAAAATTGTTTTTGGCTCCGCCATTTTTTGGGCCGGAATGGGCGGCATGATGCTGGGCTTTTTTAACGTCAAAGGCGTGGCCTATGTTCCGGCTTTCGCCTCACCGTTCTTATCCAGCAATGCGCTCCAGATGGCCATCGTAATGATTGCCACAATGGCTATGACCTGCCTTACCACCATTATTGCTAACCGTTTCAAACCTGTCGTACAGAGCGAATCAACAACGACAGCCGTTAATTAATGCACCAACACCAGAGGTACACCATGTTTAAAGGCGATATGAATAAAAAACGCGCCAAAGCGTTACAGAAAGTGAAAGAAGCCATCACGCTTCACGGTGGGCAAACCATCCTCAGCACAGGAATAACCGGCGACGATGCGCGCCTGGCGAAAGCCGTGTGTGAGGCTGGCGTTAAGCTTCTGGAGCCGAACCACCCCGCGTTGGCGCTGGCGCGTGGACACAAAGGCGTGAGCAACATGCACGCGGCGGAGCAGATTCGTCACGAAATCACCAATAGCCAGATGGCTGAGGCCGTACACGGTGTGCGTAATGTGGTCCCGGACGATATTTTTATCACCGTTGGTATCGCCGGCGGTTTTACCGAAACCTTACCGGTGCCGCTCAGCGAAACGGAAATTCTGGAGATTGCCCGCGCTGGAGCCGACGGTTTACATACGCATAAATCCGACTGGGACGATCTGCAGGACATCGTTAATCTCGCCCATCAATATGGTCTGACCGTCGATGCCTATATTGGCCATCCTGACGATCTGCATACTTTCGGTATTCCTGCACGCACGCCGGAAGAGGTCGCCAGCGTGGCGAAGCGGATGCAGGATATCGGCGTGGATATGATTGGTCTGATGACCGGCATGAGCTATGAAGGCGTAGCGGCAGGCGATATCCCGCAGATGATTAAAGATCGCCTGCGGGCGTTGGTCGGCGCGGTGGATGTTCCGACGCTGGCGGAAGGCGGGATTAACCTCGCCAACGCGAAAGCGTTTAAAGATACCGGAGTCAATATTTTGGTGGTCGGTACGGCTATCGACAACATGGTGTGCAACGCCGCCAAAGAAGCCGTTACGCCGTTTATTGTTCATTGATATCAGGGAACGAGAGATGTTGTTAATCACCGATCTGGATGGAACATTACTCACCTCGCAGAAAACAATCAGCCCGCGCACGCGTCAGGCGCTGATTGCGTTCCGCCAGGACGGTGGTCTACTGGCGGCATGTTCCGCCAGACCGGTCTCCTCAATGGTACGCCTGCTACGCCAACAACAGGTTGATAGGTTGTTTAGCTGGTGCGCCGGTTTTAACTGCGGACACCTTCTGGAGATGGCGGGGCAGCGCATTATTCATGCTGCTCCGTTGTCCGCCACAGATCTGTGGAATATTGACCAGCATATTTCTCTTTCCCGCTATCACCACCATTTTTTTAGCGCTGAAGCAATTCACCATCGTGACGATAGACTGATTGCGCCCTGGACAACATATGAATCCCGCTTATTTGAGTTACCGCTTATAACTGCAACTACAGAAAATATCTTTAATCGTCGCGATATATATAAAATTACCCTTGTTGCCGCATCTTCGGAGATAGATACACTGTGTACAGAAGTGAATAATCACCTGCCTTATGGATATTATGCGGTCGTCACGGGAGAAAATTATATTGATATTCAAAGAACCGATGTAAATAAAGGGTGCATAATAGAACAATTAATTCATTATTTAAATATATCTTCTGACAAGGTGGTCGCGATTGGCGATCAGCAGAATGATGTCAGCATGTTTGCCGCCGCCGGAATCAGCATCGCAATGGGCAACGCGCCGGATGCAGTAAAGCGGCAGGCCGACTATGTGACTGCCACGAATGATGAGGAGGGTATCGTCCATGCGTTGGAGTGGTTGCGTTGCCTTACGCATCCAGTTACCATGCGCCAAAGGTTGACGGCGGCGAAAGATAATGAATCCAATTAAAAGACGAAAACATATTCTTGATGAATTAAACAAATTCGGTGAAGTCACCGTTATTAAATTATCGGAAATGCTCAACGTCACCTCGGAAACCATTCGTCGCGATCTCTCCTTACTGGAATCAGAAGGCAAAATCACTAAGATTCATGGGGGCGCAGTCAAAAAGCAAGTTGTCCAGGAGGATGCGTTTAGCGCAAGAATAGAGGCGCATCGCGAAGAGAAAATAGCGATTGGCAAACTTGCCGCCGAAATGGTCAGTGAACGGGATACATTGTTTATTGACTCCTGTACAACTAACCTTATTCTGGCCGAGCAATTACCGCCTCTCGCTTTTTCCGTGATTACCAATTCAGCCCTGATTGCCGATAAAATTAAAGAGCATAACCTGCAGGCCCGCGTGTATGTATTAGGCGGCGAATATGATTACCATTTTCGCGCCAACCTCGGCGTCTCGGTGTGTCAGCAGATTAACGCAATTCACGCGGATATCTGTTTTATTGGCGCTGGCGGCATTTCTCCCCAGCATGGCGTGTTGGTGAAGAGCTTTGAAGAAGCCTACGTTGCCAAAGCCATGATTGCGATGAGCAAAAAATCAGTGATTCTCGCCGACCATACCAAATTTGGTCAGGACGGTGTGATGTGCATCGCAAGCGTAAAAGAAATCGATAACATCATCACGGATAAAGGATTTACGTCAACGGGTTATACGCCACAGGATTTCGCCGGAAAGCTGCGGATTGCTGACTGAGCGCTATCCGCCCGTTGCGTATTGCCGTAGACTAAATGCATCGGCTAACTGAGGGCACCCGTATGGCACTCCCCCGCATTACCCAAAAAGAGATGACCGAGCGCGAACAGCGCGAACTGAAAACGTTGCTGGACCGCGCCCGTATTGCACACGGTCGTCCGCTGACCAATTCTGAGACCAACAGCGTAAAAAAGGAGTACATCGATAAGCTGATGGCGCTGCGTGAGGCTGAAGCGAAAAAAGCCCGCCAGTTGAAGAAGAAGCAGGCGTATAAACCCGATACGGAAGCGTCATTCTCCTGGTCGGCGAATACGCCGACGCGCGGCAGACGTTAACGTCCTTTCTTCTTTCGTCCCGGCGAGGTAAAGCGCTTACCGCTTGATGCCGGGCGCGCTTTCTCATTGCTTTTTTCGATCGCAACGACCGGTCGCTTAATACCCGTGGTCTTCGGCTTCGCTTTGGCCTTTGGTTTGGCTTCGGAAGAGGAACGCTCAATCAACTTAAACAGATCGATCAGCTCATCGTCCGTCAGATCGCGCCACTCGCCCAGCGGAATCCCGCTCAGACTGACGTTCATAATGCGCGTACGCTCCAGTTTCGTCACTTCATAACCAAAGTATTCACACATACGACGGATCTGACGGTTTAATCCCTGCACCAGGGTAATGCGAAAGACAAACGGCGCCTCTTTTTTCACCTTACATTTTTTGGTGACGGTACCCAGAATCGGCACGCCAGCGCCCATACCGCGTATAAACTCGTCGGTAATCGGTTTATCCACCGTCACCAGATACTCTTTTTCGTGATCGTTACCGGCACGCAGAATCTTATTGACCAGATCGCCGTGGTTAGTCAGAAATATCAGCCCCTGCGAGTCTTTATCCAGACGACCAATCGGGAAGATACGTTTGCTGTGGTTCACAAAATCGACAATATTGTCGCGTTCGCCGTCTTCAGTGGTACTGACAATGCCAACCGGTTTATTCAGCGCAATCAGCACTAAATCATCCGCTTCTCGCGGCTCAATCAACCGACCATTTACTTTAACAACATCCCCGGCGACCACCTGATCGCCAATGGCGGCGCGTTTGCCGTTGATAAAGACATTGCCCTGTTCGATAAAACGGTCCGCCTCGCGACGCGAACAGATGCCGCTTTCACTGATATATTTATTAAGCCGGGTAGATGTGTCGGTCAGCATATTTACTCTCTGAGAAATTTTTCTACATAAACGTTGGGAATGTGACTTACCACATCAAATCGTCAGGAACTTTAAAATCGGCATACGGATCATCTTCGTCCTGCTCTTCCTGACTCAGCGCACTGTTTACGACAATACTGTCCGCATCTCGTTGTGCGATTTTATCGGCGACGCTCGCGGGAATAATCGCATATTCACATTCACCGCTGTTATTGATAACCAGACGCGCAATCGCGAGACGCCCATTAATCAGTTGCGTCTGAGTGAGCTTATCCACGTCTATTTTTTTGATGACGTTATTATCGGTGAAGTTAAAACCAATATCGCCTTTAGATACATTGATTCTATTCATTTCAATAAGTTGCTTAACCTGAGCTTTAAACTCTTTCGCTAAAACCGCTTGTTTTTGCTGTTCACTGAGTTGTTTATCACGCTCAAGTTGCGCCTTTTTATTTTCTTCCACCGCCTCTCTGGCCTCACGAGCCTGAACGCGTGATTTTTTAGCCGTGCGCTGGACTTTGGCCATTTTTTTGCTGGTCACTAATCCCGCTTGTAGCAGTTGCTCTTGTAAGGTCAGTTTTGCCATTTTCGTCTCTAAACGTGTTAAATAATTTTGCGGATTATACCTGTAATTTTTCAGGCGATACCAGATAGCAGATCTGGCCTGGCGTCACTTTTAGCGACCGCGCGTTGCCTGTAACACGCGTAACATCATGAGCCATATCAGTAAGACATTAAATGGATAATGGTAGCATTATTACGTTTTGACATTTCCTGATGAGGTGGAGAAGTAATGGAACTGCTTTTATTAAGTAACTCGACGCTGCCGGGTAAAGCCTGGCTGGAACACGCTCTGCCGCTGATAGCGAATCAATTGAACGGTCGACGTTCAGCCGTGTTTATTCCGTTTGCCGGCGTCACGCAAACATGGGACGAGTACACGGATAAAACCGCAGAGGTACTTGCGCCATTAGGGATAAACGTCACAGGGATTCATCGTGTCGCCGATCCGCTTGCGGCGATTGAGAAAGCGGAAATCATTATTGTCGGCGGCGGAAATACCTTCCAGCTACTGAAAGAATCGCGTGAACGCGGGCTGCTGGCGCCGATGGCGGACAGGGTAAAACGCGGCGCGCTGTATATCGGCTGGAGCGCGGGCGCCAACCTTGCCTGCCCGACTATCCGCACGACCAACGATATGCCGATCGTCGATCCAAACGGTTTCGACGCGCTGGATCTGTTCCCGCTGCAAATTAATCCTCACTTCACTAACGCCTTGCCGGAAGGTCATAAGGGCGAGACCCGCGAGCAGCGTATTCGCGAACTGCTGGTGGTCGCGCCGGAACTGACAGTGATTGGTTTGCCGGAAGGTAACTGGATTCAGGTGAGCAACGGCCAGGCGGTTCTCGGCGGCCCGAATACCACCTGGGTGTTTAAAGCGGGCGAAGAGGCCGTGGCGCTGGAAGCGGGTCATCGCTTTTAATCCCAGGCCACATTGAATGCCGAATGGCGGGCCTACGCGCATGTTCTCCGTAGGCCGGAAGACGTTTACGCCGCCACCCGGCATTTCACTTAATACTCGCCCCGTTCCTCGTCCTGATCCGGTTGTTCCAGTACGCTATAGGCGACCGAACAGAACAGTGAGTTAAGACGCTTCATATCGCCCAGCAGCCCTAAATGAAGCGAGCTGGTTTCAATGCTTTGCACGTTCTGCTGGTGCAGGCGGTCGACATGCGCATGTGAGTATCGGCGATTAAGTATACGGAAGCGATGTTTACTGCGGCGCAACCGACGGGCGCTGGTGACATCGCCGGAGAAAAAGACCGACATCGCCAGTTGCAGATTACTGAGCAGTTGATCGTAAAGCGCATCCAGCTCTTTCAATCCTTCTTCTGAAAATGCCCGACGCGCCGCCAGCGACTTGTCGGCAATCTCACTGCCCATTCGCTCGATAATATCCGACGCCTGTTCGAGGTTCAGGGCCATCTCAATAATCTCCGCCCACCGGCGGGACTCCTCCGCCGCCAGCTCGTCTTTTGGCATTCGCGCCAGATAAAGCTTAATCGCGGTGTAGAGCACGTTAACGTCATCCGCCAGCTTGCGCAGCGCTTTCTCTTCACGCGGCTCGCCGTGCATGACCTTTTTTAGCCCTTCCATCATCTGTTCCATCGCATCGCCAATGCGCAGCACCTCACGGGCAGCATTAGCCAGCGCCAGCGTTGGCGTATCCAGCGCGCTGACATCCAGATGTTTCGGCTTCAGATGGGTATCCAGTTCAGGCTCATCACGAATAATCCGTTTACAAAAACGCGCCATCAGCTCGGCAAATGGCACCATCGCCAGGCAGCGCACCAGGTTATAGAAAACGTGGAAATAGATCACCAGCTCTGATTTCGGTAGCGATAGCTCATCCATCAGATTCGCCAGCGGATGGACAAACGGCAGGATGACCAGGCTGCCGATCAATTTGAACAATAGGCTGCCGAGCGCTACGCGACGCGCGGCAGCATTGGCGGCGCTGTTGTTGAGCATCGCCAACAGGCCCGATCCCAGATTGGCGCCGATGACCAGGCACAACGCCACCGGGAACGATATAATCCCCGCCGCCGTCAGGGTCGCCGTCAGCAACACCGCCGCCAGGCTGGAATAACTGATAATAGCGAACATCGCGCCAATCAGCGCATCCAGCATAATGTCGCCCGTCAGCGACGCGAAAATGACCTGCACGCCATTAGCCTGAGTGATCGGCGTCACTGCCTGCACAATCAGCTCCAGCGCCAGTAGAATCAGGCCAAGCCCGATACCGACGCGACCCAGCTGCCCGGCGCGGGACTGCTTACGTCCCAAAAAGAAAATCACGCCAATAAAAATCAGCAGCGGCGACAGCCACGACAAGTCAAAGGTGAGAATACGCGCCATTAGCGCAGTACCCACATCGGCGCCCAGCACGATCACCAGCGCGGGCGTCAGAGCGACAAGATCCTGGGCGACAAACGACGTTACCAATAAAGTGGTGGCGTTACTGCTTTGTACCAGCGCGGTAACACCGATACCCGCACAAAAGGCGAGCGGTTTCTTTTCCACGCTGCGGCTGAGGACAGTGCGTAGACGCGCGCCAAACACGCGCATTACGCCAGTACGAACGATATGTGTTCCCCATACCAACAGCGCAACGGCAGAAAGTAGATGGAGCAAAGTTAACACGGCGTCAGGTTCTCCTTATCGTTATACGTTTTCCTGAAGCTCACTTGCGATAAATTGCCTGATGGCGCACAGCGTTAAGGCCTGCTGGCGTTGCACGCCACCGGGCTTACCATACGTAATACGGTATGCTGGATAAGGCGTTTACGCCGCCATCCGGCAAATTCAGCGTAGAGCCTTCCTTCAGTATAAGGGTTTAATTGTAAGAAAGAGACAAGGCACCCAATGAGTGCCTTGTATGTTGTAAGGAAAAGTGACGATTTTATGAATCAGTCCGCATCGTAACCCAGGTTCGGCGCCAGCCACCGCTCAACATCCTCAATGCTCATTCCTTTACGGAAAGCATAATCTGTCACCTGATCGCGTTGGATCTGCGCTACCGCGAAGTATTTGCTCTCAGGATGGCTGAAGTACCAGCCGGAGACCGACGCGCCAGGCCACATGGCGAAAGATTCGGTGAGCTTCATCCCGGTGTGTTTTTCGACATCCAGTAGCTGCCAGATAGTGCCTTTTTCGGTATGTTCCGGGCAGGCAGGATAACCCGGCGCCGGGCGAATCCCCTGGTAGTTTTCGCGGATTAATTCGTCGTTACTCAGGCTCTCGTTCGGCGCATATCCCCAGTAAACCTTACGTACACGCTCATGCAGATATTCCGCGAACGCTTCCGCCAGACGGTCGGCAATCGCTTTCACCATGATCTTGTTATAGTCGTCGTGTTGCGCTTCGAAGGCGTCCGCCAGCGCATCCTCCTCCAGACCGCCGGTGACTGCAAACGCACCGATGTAATCCGCTTTGCCGCTCAGTTTCGGCGCGACAAAATCCGCCAGACAGTAGTTGGCAAAACCGACTTTCTCGGTCTGCTGGCGCAGGTGGTGGCTGACCGTCAGAACATGAGTACGGGTTTCGTCGCGATAGATTTCGATGCCATCGCCGATGCGGTTCGCCGGGAACAGGCCCACCACGCCACGCGGATTCAACAGTTTCTCGGCGCTCAGTTTATCCAGCATATCATTGGCGTCTTTAAACAAACGCTGCGCCTCTTCACCCACCACTTCATCTTCAAGGATACGCGGATACTTCCCGGCCAGCGACCAGGTCATAAAGAACGGCGTCCAGTCGATGTAGTTGCGCAGAGTTTCGATGCTGGCTTCCACCTCCTGCACGCCCAGACGGTGGGCTACCGGCGGGGTGTAGCGTTCCCAATCGAATGCCAGATCGTTATCGCGCGCCGCTTCCAGCGTGACCGGCGGCGTGCGCGGTTTTTTGCGGGCGTGCTGAATACGCACGGTTTCGTACTCTTTGCGGGTACGGGCGACAAAGTCATCACGCTGGGTGTCGGAGAGTAGCGCCGCCACCACGCCCACGGTACGCGAAGCATTCTGCACGTAGACCGTCGGACCGCTGTAGTTCTGCTCGATTTTCACCGCCGTATGCGCTTTCGAAGTGGTTGCGCCGCCGATCAGTAGCGGGATAGTAAAGCCCTGACGCTCCATCTCTTTCGCCACGTTGACCATTTCGTCCAGCGACGGGGTGATAAGCCCGGAAAGACCAATCAGATCGGCATTCACTTCACGCGCCGTTCTGAGGATTTTCTCCGCTGGCACCATCACGCCGAGATCGACGATTTCGTAGTTGTTGCATTGCAGCACCACGCCGACAATGTTCTTGCCAATGTCGTGCACATCGCCCTTCACGGTGGCGATGACCATCTTGCCGTTGCTGGAGCCTTTTTCTTTGCTGGCTTCAATAAACGGCTCCAGGTAAGCCACCGCTTGTTTCATCACGCGAGCGGATTTCACCACCTGCGGCAGGAACATTTTCCCTTCGCCGAACAGGTCGCCGACCACGTTCATGCCGTCCATCAGCGGGCCTTCAATCACCTCAATCGGGCGGGAGGCCTGCTGGCGGGCTTCTTCGGTATCCTGTTCGATAAATTCGGTAATGCCTTTCACCAGCGAGTATTCGAGACGCTTTTTCACGTCCCAGCTACGCCATTCCGCCTGCTGGGCGTTGGCAGCTTCGTCGGTTTTGCTGCCGCGGTATTTCTCGGCCAGTTCCAGCAAACGCTCGGTGCCGTCATCGCGACGGTTAAGAATGACATCTTCAACCGCATCGCGCAGTTCGGCAGGCAGGTCGTCATAAATCGCCAGTTGCCCGGCGTTGACGATGCCCATGTCCATGCCATTGCGGATGGCGTAGTAGAGGAATACCGCGTGGATAGCCTCACGTACCGGGTCGTTGCCGCGGAACGAGAAGGACACGTTAGACACGCCGCCGGAGATCAGCGCATGCGGCAGCTCGCGTTTGATGTCCTCACAGGCGCCGATAAAGTCCTGCGCGTAGTTGTTGTGCTCTTCAATACCGGTGGCGACGGCAAAGATATTCGGGTCGAAAATGATGTCTTCCGGCGGGAAGCCCACCTCTTCGGTGAGAATTTTGTAGGCTCGGCGGCAAATTTCGATTTTACGCTCGCGGGTATCGGCCTGCCCCTGCTCATCAAAAGCCATCACCACCACTGCGGCGCCATAGCGACGTAGCAACTTCGCATGATGGATAAAGGCTTCCACGCCCTCTTTCATCGAAATAGAGTTGACGATGCCTTTACCCTGAATGCACTTCAGCCCTTTTTCGATAACCTCCCATTTGGAGGAGTCAATCATGATTGGTACACGGGCAATGTCCGGCTCACCGGCAATCAGGCTGAGGAAACGCACCATCGCCGCTTCGGCGTCGAGCATCCCCTCATCCATATTGATATCAATAATCTGCGCGCCGCTTTCTACCTGCTGACGGGCGACATCCAGCGCTTCGCTGTATTTCTCTTCTTTGATCAGCCGTTTAAATTTGGCCGAGCCGGTGACGTTAGTACGTTCGCCGACGTTCACAAACAGGCTATCGTCACCAATGTTCAGCGGCTCCAGGCCGGAAAGGCGGCAGGCCACCGGGATATCCGGCAGCTGGCGCGGCGACAAACCGGCAACGGCGCGGCTCATGGCGGCGATATGCTCCGGCGTAGTGCCACAGCAGCCGCCAACGATATTCAGGAAGCCCGCTTCCGCCCATTCGCGAATCTGTTTCGCCATGGTGTCGGCGTCGAGGTCATACTCGCCGAAAGCGTTCGGCAGGCCGGCGTTCGGGTGCGCGGTGACGTAGCATTCGGCAATCCGCGACAGTTCCTGAACGTACTGGCGCAGTTCATCTGGCCCCAGCGCGCAGTTAAGGCCAAAAGTGAGCGCCTCGGCGTGGCGCAGCGAGTTATAAAAGGCTTCGGTCGTCTGGCCGGAAAGCGTACGGCCAGAGGCGTCGGTGATGGTGCCGGAAATCATGATCGGCAGATCAACGCCCAGCGCTTCAAACTCTTCTTTCACCGCAAACACCGCCGCTTTCGCATTCAGGGTGTCAAAGACGGTTTCAATCAGGATCAGGTCCGCCCCGCCTTCCACCAGCGCTTTGGTGGATTCACGGTAGGCCGCCACCAGCTGATCGAAGGTGATATTACGAAATGCCGGGTCGTTGACGTCCGGCGAAATGGAGGCCGTGCGGTTAGTTGGACCAAGCACGCCCGCAACAAAACGTGGTTTTTCTGGTGTTCGCGCCGTCCATTCATCGGCGCAGGCGCGCGCCAGTTTGGCCGCCGCATAGTTGATTTCCGCCGACAGGGATTCCATCCGGTAATCCGCCATCGCAATGGTTGTCGAGTTAAAGGTGTTGGTTTCGATGATATCCGCGCCAGCCTCAAAGTAGGCGTTGTGGATAGCGGCGATCACCTCCGGCTTGCTGAGTACCAGCAGGTCATTGTTGCCTTTCAGGTCGCAGGGCCAGTCGGCAAAGCGCTCCCCGCGGAAATCTTCTTCATGTAGACGATAGCTCTGGATCATGGTGCCCATACCGCCGTCCAGCACCAGAATACGTTCATTTAACTGCGCACGCAGTTGTTCAACTTTGCTGCTCACACTCGCTCCCGACAACGCTCCACGTAACGAGCCATACTGGCACAAAGCGTGCTGGCGGAAAAGAGAACAACGGGCAACATGAGACATGTTCAGCTTGCCACCCACTTCTGTCGCTTTGCCGGATGGCGGCGCAAGCGCCTTATCCAGCCTACAAATTACTTTGGCAGCTCCCAAAGCGTAAGCCTGATAAGCGAAGCGCCATCGGGCATCCTGTGATGTCACTCATCCGATCAGTTCAGGAACTCTTGCATTATAATTGAATAAAACGAAAATGATTTCCACGATACAGAAAAAGGAGTCTGCCATGGTTGCCCCTGTTCCCGCGAAACGCGGGAGAAAACCTGCCGCTACCACTGCACCCGTAACCGGGCAGGTTCAGTCTTTAACTCGCGGTCTGAAGCTACTGGAGTGGATTGCCGAGTCCAACGGCAGCGTCGCGCTGACCGAACTGGCGCAACAGGCGGGTTTGCCTAATTCCACGACTCACCGTCTACTCACCACCATGCAGCAACAGGGTTTTGTCCGCCAGGTTGGTGAGCTGGGCCACTGGGCCGTAGGCGCACACGCGTTTATCGTCGGTAGCAGCTTCTTACAGAGCCGTAATCTGCTGGCGATTGTCCATCCGATTTTGCGCAAGCTGATGGAGGACTCCGGCGAAACGGTAAACCTTGCCGTACTCGACCAGAGCGACCATCAGGCCATTATTATCGATCAGGTGCAGTGTACGCAGCTGATGCGTATGTCCGCGCCGATCGGCGGCAAGCTGCCCATGCACGCCTCTGGCGCGGGCAAGGCGTTTTTATCACAGCTCAGTGAGGAACAGGTTACCAGTCTGCTGCACCGCAAGGGGTTGCACGCTTATACCCATGCGACGCTGGTGTCGCCGCTGCATCTGAAAGATGACCTCGCCCAAACACGCAAGCGCGGCTATTCCTTTGACGACGAAGAACATGCGCTCGGTCTGCGCTGCGTGGCCTCGTGTATTTATGACGAACACCGCGAACCGTTTGCGGCCCTCTCTATTTCCGGCCCCTGCTCACGCATTACCGACGATCGCGTCACCGAACTTGGCGCCATGGTGATTAAAGCGGCGAAAGAGGTGACGCTGGCCTATGGTGGAACTCGCTGAAATGAGCAGCCTGAAATTATACTGGCAGGAGAAGTACCCACAGGCCTTCTGTTGGTCTTTCGGTGATTCGCCGGCGCTGGCCGACGAGCTGGCGGCGCTAGTGGTCGCCGGTAAAAAGCGTGGCACCTGTAGCTCGCTGGTTAGCTATCAGAAAGAGCAGCCCCCTGTCACGCCCGGGTCATATCACATTGTGCTCAACGGCACAGGCGACGCCGTGTGCGTCATACGCACGCTGGCGCTCAGGCTGATCCGTTTTAACGAGATGAGCGCCGATCTCGCCGCACTGGAAGGCGAAGGCGATCTTAGCCTGGCGTACTGGCAAGCGGCACACCGGGCCTTTTTTGAGCGCGAGGGTAATTGGTCGCCGGAGATGGAACTGGTTTACGAAGAGTTCGCCGTACTTGAGATCGCGCCGTAACGCACGCTAAAGCGCTGGCGACGTCGATAGGCATACACATCTTCTACATGCCCTTCTTTAATACGCGTCTGTAGCGCGCGCCAGTAATCGGCGCGAAACAGGTCGGCATGCATCTCTTCAAACAATGGCCCGATACGCGGATCGGCACACAGCCAGTGGCGAAACTCCTCCGGGAAAACATCACCCGGCGAGACGCTATACCAGGGTTCGCTGGCCAGTTCGTCTTCCGGATAACGCGCTGGCGGAATATCGCGGAAATTCACTTCCGTCATGTAGCAAATTTCATCGTAGTCATAGAACACCACGCGACCATGACGGGTAACGCCAAAGTTTTTAAACAACATATCGCCGGGGAAAATATTAGCGGCGGCAAGCTGGCGAATCGCATTACCATATTCTTCTATCGCATCGCGCAACTGCTGGCCTTCTACCTGTTCCAGCCAGATATTGAGTGGCACCATGCGACGTTCAATATAGAGATGGCGAATGACGATATGTTCCCCAAGATCGGTAATCTTCTCTGGCGCTTCTTGTCGTAACAGCGCCATCAGCGCCGGATCGATTTGCCGTTTATCCAGTACGAAATTCTCAAACTCCTGGGTATCCGCCATACGACCGACGCGATCATGCTCTTTTACCAGTTGATAACAGGCACGCACATGGGCGGCAGACATCTCTTTCTGCGGGGCGAATTTGTCTTTAATGATTTTAAATACCCGGTCGAAACCTGGCAGGGTAAACACCAGCATCACCATGCCGCGGATACCAGGCGCCTCAATGAATTTCTCATCGCTTTCAGCCAGATAACATAAATATTCGCGGTAGCTTTCGGTTTTCGCATGTTTCTGGCAGCCAATCGCCATATACAGTTCGGCAGTGGTTTTACCCGGCAGGATTTCACGCAACCACTCAACCAGCGCGGCAGGCAGCGGCGCATACACCATAAAATAAGAGCGGGCAAAACCAAACACAATGCTCGCTTCTGCCGTGGTGGTCAGGCAGGTATCGACAAACAGTTCCCCCTCATCAGTACGATGAATCGGCAATAAAAACGGCAGCGTACCGTCAGGTGTGGTTAATTTACCTACCAGCCAGGCCGCTTTATTACGGTAAAACAACTCATTCGCCACCTGGACATGGCAGCGAGGTAGCGCGTCCTCGCCCAGTGTTTCAGTCAGGTGCGCGATAATATAGCGGATATCCCGGCTTTTATTCTGCCAGGGCAGACGCAGCGGTAAGTCACTGAGTATGCGCATCAACAGCGGCTCCCAACCGTGATCGGGAAAGAAGTCTTTGGCCAGCGGGCGCGGGATAGTACGGAAGCGACGCTCCGGTTGCGAACTGAAAATAAACAACCGCTCGGGTGTTAACGAGCGGTGGTCAAATAACCGGCAATAAACGGAGTTGAAAAAGCTCTCCGCAATCTCGAAGCGCGGGTAATCCGGCAACAGCCGGGTGTAATGCTCTTTAACGCGTAAAAGGAAATCCGCGTCGGTACTTTTGCCATCGGTAATACAGCGCAGTTGCTCCACCACCAGACCCACATGATGATCATAGAGGTGGATACGGCTTTTCATCGCCTGCTGGACGGCGTGCCAGTCGGCCTGTTCAAAACGCTGCTGCGCGCCGGAAGTCACTTCCAGAAATCGACCATACTGCGCGTCAAAGCCTTGCAGGATGGTTTGAGCAATCAGTAATTCCAGGCCACGCGGCATTTTTTCCCCTCATCCGGCACCACGTCCTGCCGGATGGCGCGTTCGCTTATCCGGCCTACGCTATCTGTAGGCCCGGTAAGCGCAGCGCCACCGGGCATCAATCAAAACTGCGATTCTTCGGTGGAACCCGTTAACGCGGTAACGGATGACGCGCCACCCTGAATAATGGTGGTGACTTTGTCGAAGTAACCAGTGCCCACTTCCTGCTGGTGGGAAACAAAGGTGTAGCCGTCTTTCGCCGCGGCGAACTCGGGTTGTTGAACCTTCTCAACATAGTGTTTCATGCCCTCGCCCTGAGCGTATGCATGCGCCAGGTCAAACATGTTGAACCACATGCTGTGAATACCCGCCAGGGTAATAAACTGGTATTTGTAACCCATGTCCGACAACTGCTGCTGGAAGCTGGCAATGGTCTTGTCGTCCAGATTCTTCTGCCAGTTGAAGGATGGCGAACAGTTATAGGCCAGCAGTTTGCCCGGATACTTCGCGTGGATAGCATCGGCAAAACGACGCGCCAGTTCGAGATCCGGCGTAGAGGTTTCGCACCATACCAGATCGGCATACGGGGCATACGCCAGACCGCGGCTGATCGCCTGCTCAATGCCCGCATGGGTGCGGTAAAAACCTTCGCTGGTGCGTTCGCCGGTAATAAAACCGCTGTCATAGGGATCGCAGTCGGAGGTGATCAGATCTGCCGCATCCGCATCGGTACGCGCAATCACCAGCGTCGGGACGCCCATCACATCAGCGGCCAGACGCGCAGCAACCAGTTTCTGAATCGCCTCCTGCGTGGGGACCAGCACCTTGCCGCCCATATGGCCGCATTTCTTCACCGACGCCAGCTGATCTTCGAAGTGAACGGCCGCTGCACCGGCTTCAATCATCGATTTCATCAGTTCGAAGGCATTCAGAACGCCGCCAAAACCGGCTTCCGCATCAGCAACGATCGGCAGGAAGTAATCCACATAGCGCGGATCGTTGGGTTCAATACCGGATGCCCACTGGATCTGATCTGCACGACGGAAAGTGTTGTTGATCCGATCCACTACCGCCGGAACAGAGTTTGCCGGGTACAACGATTGATCCGGATACATACTTGATGCCAGGTTCGCGTCCGCCGCCACCTGCCAGCCTGAAAGATAAATCGCCTCAATACCAGCTTTCGCCTGCTGCAACGCCTGACCGCCGGTCAGCGCGCCAAGGCTGTTGATATAGCCTTTTTTCGCTTCACCGTGCAACAGCCGCCACATTTTCGCGGCGCCGAGCTGCGCCAGCGTGCATTCCGGGTTAACCGAGCCGCGTAATTTCACCACCTCCTCCGCGCTGTACGGGCGGGTGATGCCTTCCCAGCGCGGTTGTGTCCACTCTTTCTGTAATTCTTCGATTTGTTGAGTACGGGTTTTCATGTGCAGATGCTCCATATTGTTATGTGGTGAATTAAGCCAGTAAGCGATAGCCCGGCAGGGTGAGGAAGTCGATTAAGTCATCTGAGGTGGTGATTTGCTCCATCAGACGTGCGGCATCGTCGAAGCGCCCGCTGCTGTAGCGGTGCTCGCCCAGTTCGTCCTGGATTACCCGCATCTCTTCCGCCAACATTTCGCGGAAAAGCGCTTTCGTTACGGGTTTTCCATTGCTCAGTGTTTTCTCATGGTGAATCCACTGCCAGATAGAGGTTCGTGAGATTTCCGCCGTCGCGGCATCCTCCATCAGACCGTAAATCGGTACACAGCCATTGCCGGAGATCCACGCTTCAATGTACTGCACTGCCACGCGAATATTGGCGCGCATTCCCGCTTCTGTGCGTTCGCCTTCACATGGCTCCAGTAACTGTTCAGCGGTAATCGGCGCATCTTCATCACGGGTAATGAACAGCTGATTTTTGTGCTCGCCCAGTACCTCGTTAAAGACGGCCATTGCGGTATCCGCCAACCCGGGATGCGCAATCCACGTGCCGTCGTGGCCGTTGTTCGCTTCCAGCGCTTTATCCGCTTTCACTTTGGCAAGGACCTGATTGTTGCGTTCAACGTCTTTGCTCGGGATAAACGCCGCCATACCGCCCATCGCGAACGCGCCGCGCTTGTGACAGGTTTTGATCAGCAGGCGCGAGTAGGCGCTCAGAAACGGTTTGTCCATCGTTACCACCTGTCTGTCCGGCAAGACGCGATCCGGGTGATTTTTCAACGTTTTGATATAGCTGAAAATATAATCCCAGCGACCACAGTTGAGACCGACGATATGATCACGCAGCGCATGAAGAATCTCATCCATCTGGAAAACAGCCGGCAGCGTTTCAATCAACAGGGTCGCTTTGATCGTACCGCGCGGCAGATTAAAGCGGTCTTCGGCGTAGCTGAAAACTTCACTCCACCAGGCTGCCTCCTGCCAGGCTTGCGTTTTCGGCAGGTAAAAATACGGGCCGCTACCTTTAGCGAGCAGCGCTCTATAGTTGTGGAAAAAGTACAGAGCAAAATCAAACAGGCTGCCGGGAATGGCTTCCCCCCGCCAGGTAACATGTTTTTCTGGCAGATGTAGACCACGTACACGACAAATCAATACGGCCGGATCGGGCTTGAGCTGATAGATTTTTCCGGCTTCGTTGGTATAGCTAATGGTGCCGTTCACCGCATCACGCAGGTTGATTTGACCATCAATAACTTTATTCCAGTCCGGCGCCAGCGAGTCTTCAAAATCCGCCATAAACACTTTCACATTTGCGTTCAGGGCATTAATCACCATTTTACGTTCAACCGGCCCGGTAATTTCTACTCGGCGATCCTGTAAATCCGCCGGAATACCACGAATCTGCCAATTACTTTCTCTAATGGAAGTGGTTTCCGAAATAAAATCAGGCAACTTACCGTTATCAATATCCTGCTGTTGCTGGATACGTGCAGCCAGGAGTTTATTGCGTTTTGGCGTAAAACGGGTGACTAACTCCGTCAAAAACTCGACTGCCTCAGCGGTCAGGACTTGCTTTTCCAGCTCGCCTTGCGGCCTGGTAAAGGTTAATTCATCAGTTGTGGTTGCCTGTGGATTCATCATGCAGCTCCTCGTTGTTGATCCAGATACATCCCCAATGCGAACGAAGGATCACTGTGCGCTTTTCGTTCAACACAACTAAGACTACTCAATTAAATTTCAAAATCAAAAACAATTTCCATTTTTAATTTAATTATGCATTAACCTATTGATAACAATATAAATTAAATTTAATTACATGATGAGGTGCGTTTCGGAAATAAAAAAGGCACCCGAAGGTGCCTGATTCAACATGCTGAAACGCTTTAGGATCGTCAGAAGCAGAAGATTAATCCAGGGTTGGATTCATGTGACGCAGATCATATGGCGTAATCTGGTAGACATAATAGTTGAGCCAGTTAGTAAACAGTAAATTACCGTGGCTGCGCCAGGTTGCGCGCGGTATGTTTTGCGGATCGTTTTTTGGGAAATAGTTGTACGGAACCTCCGGATTTAACCCGGCCTCAACGTCACGAAAATATTCACCCGCTAACGTATGAGCGTCATATTCAGGATGACCGGTGACAAACGCAATACGTTTATCTTTGCTGGCAAACAGGTACGCATCCCCTTCTTCTGTTTCGGCCAGAATTTCAAGATCCGTATAATCCCGTATTAGCGCCGCCGGGAAATCGGCATAGCGTGAGTGTGGCGCCAGAAACGAATCATCAAAACCACGCGTTAACAGAGCATGTGGATGAAGGATGTGATGTTCATAGACGCCGGAAAGTTTATCTGTACGGGTCTGCTTAGGGATACCATACAGAATATTGAGTGCGGCCTGAACGGCCCAACAGACAAATAGCGTCGAAGTAACGTGATCTTTCGCCCATTCCAGCACCTGCCTAATCTGCGGCCAGTAAGCCACGTCATTAAACTCCACCAGACCCAGCGGCGCTCCGGTCACGATAAGCCCATCAAAGTTCTGATCGCAGATATCGTCGAAGTTACAGTAAAAGTTGTTCAGATGCTCGGCTGGCGTGTTCCTCGACTCGCGGGCATCTATCCGCAGTAGTTGAATATCGACCTGCAATGGCGAGTTCGATAGCAAACGCAGAAACTGATTTTCCGTTTCAATCTTCTTCGGCATCAGGTTAAGGATAAGTACCTTTAGCGGGCGAATTTCCTGACCTGATGCGCGAGAAGTCGTCATGACGAAGACATTCTCCTCACGTAAAAAATTGACGGCGGGTAGCTCGTCCAGCACGCGAATCGGCATAACCTGATAACCTCACGACATACGTTTAAACGTTTAGACATCCAGATAGCTGAAGATACTCAGAAATCAGGCGAATGTCGAGTCTGCAAGTTCAAGGTGAGAAAGTTTCACGACAGCATTTGCATTAGAATAGAAGTAAGCAAAAAAGGAGTGAAGATGATGATTAACATTCGCCGTTCAAGGCATGAGGAAGGGGAAAAACTGATTGCGATCTGGCGTCGCTCAGTCGATGCCACGCACGATTTTCTGTCAAACGCTTATCGGGCCGAACTGGAAGAGCTGGTGAGCGATTTTCTGCCAGAAGCGCCACTATGGGTTGCCGTGACCGATCAGGATGAGCCGGTAGGATTTATGCTGCTTACCGGTGAACATATGGATGCGCTGTTTGTCGATCCGGACGTGCGTGGTCAGGGTATCGGTAAAAGATTAGTTGAACATGCGTTAACACTGGCGCCGGGGTTGACAACCAATGTTAACGAGCAAAATACACAAGCTGTTGGATTTTATAAGAAAATGGGATTTAAGGTGACAGGACGTTCGGAGGTTGACGATCTTGGGAAACCGTATCCATTGTTGAATTTAATTTATCCGTGAGTAGTGGTGCTGCCTGATAAGTGCATACAGGCCGGATAAGGCGAAACTGCCATCCGGCGGTGCCGGTTGCCTGATGGCGCTGCGCTTATCAGGCCTACATTTTTACAGTTACCACACACGCAAAGAAGCCCGTCCAGACGGACGGGCTTCTTCACTTGTCTGATGCCTGGCAGTTTATGGCGGGCGTCCTGCCCGCCACCCTACGGGCCGTTGCTGCGCAACGAGTGCTCACCGACAGACCACAGATAAAACAAAAGGCCCTGTCTTCCGACAGGGCCCTTCGTTTTATTTGATGCCTGGCAGTTCCCTACTCTCGCATGGGGAGACCCCACACTACCATCGGCGCTACGGCGTTTCACTTCTG